>NZ_JACARC010000027.1 GCF_013386825.1 Pseudomonas sp. IPO3778 | reverse complement strand
GCGAGGCTGCGAAGGGATCGCCTCGGTACCCCTGCAAGACCGCAGCGCCTGCATCGCAGCCTCGCTAAAGCTCGACAGCTCCTACAGCGGGAGTGGTAAAGTCGCCGCCATGAAACTGACCCGCCCGGACCGTTCACTCGTTGCCTGGACCCTGTATTTTTGCGTCCTGTTCAATGTGTTCGTCTGCGGTTTGGGCCATGGGCAGATGATGGGCCTGGAGCTCAACGGCCTGGGCGGGCAGTTCTGTTCCAGCCAGGGCACCCAGGCGCCGGCCTCGGACGCAGGCCTTGGCAATCCGACCGCCAGCAGTTGGTCGAACTTCTTCGCTTGCCCGGTCTGTTCCGCGGTGACCCTGAGCATTGTCTTTCTGTTTTGCCTGGCCTGGCTGTTGGGCCTTGGGCAAAAGCCGCGCCCGGCCCATGAGCGGCGCAACAAGGCCCCTCCGCGGTATTCCTGGCCCTCGGCCAACCCTCGCGCTTCCCCTGCATTCTGACGTGTGCTCTGGGCTTCCTGATACCAGGAGGCGTTCTATCGTCACGAGTGTGAGTGCGTTTCATGAGCCATGTTTTGCCTTCCGGCGCAGGCCGTCTTGTCAGCAAGGCGTCGCGCCGTCCGCCCCGCGGGGAAGGGGGGTTACCGTCGGTCGAATACCCGAGTAACGCCCGTTGTTTCGTCCACCTGGATGCACGTTTGCTGCCGTACTGGCACACCTTGTTCGACATCTGCCCCGGTTTGCTCAAGCTCGACCCCCCAGAAGGCTTGAACCTGTTTCGCAGTTTCATGACCTGGGCGTACCGCAACCGTCCGTCCCTGGGCTGGACCTATCACGTGAGCGTGTGCCGTTGGTTGCTGGGCTCGGTGTATCGCACGCAGATCGATGAAGAACCCATCGAAGCGTTCATGACGGCCGCGGCAGCCCGTTGGGTCAGCGATGACGCCAGCCCGGCCCGGGGCGTGGTCCTGGCCTGGCAAGGCTCACCCGTTCCGGTGGTGGACTGGAAGCAGGGCAGTGGCGCGCCACTGCAAGGGTTGCCGCCACTGCCCTGGGATTTCGCCTGGTGCACGCTGGACAGCCAGGGACGGTTCAGCGGATGGTTGCCGGTGCCTTGAGGTGCTGCCCGATCCATTGCGCAACGCTGGTCACGGCGATCTGCTGCTGCACGTTGAAGGTGATGGCGGGGTCCCAGGACACGCCATTGCCGTGGGCAAAGGCCACCCGGTACTTCATCAGGTTGTCCTCGGGCACGGCGGCCAGTTCGGCCTCCAGGTAGGGCACCGACCAGCGTTCGCGTTTCAGCGTGCGACCCAGTTGGGCATCCACCGTGTCTGCCAGTTCGCCATAGGTCAGGGTGTCGCCTGCCGTGTACACCACCTGATTGGTGATCGGTGGTTCGCTGAACAGGATGCGTGCGGTCAGCCGGCCGATGTCTTCAGGGGTGGTGACGGTGACGGCGGTGTCCCAGTCCCCCAGGGCGTGCACGGTGTTTTGCGCCAGGTCGACGACACCGAAGGACGGTTCAAACAGAAAGCTGGTGAACATCCCCGTGGAGACGATCACCCAGTGCGTGCCTTGCTGGGCGCGCAGCAAGTCGCGCACATCCAGTTGTTCATCCCATACGTCCTGGGCCGAGCCGCGGCCGATCACGTCGTAATCCACCCCGAATTGCCAGGGTACATAACGCTTCACGCCGCCGGCGATGGCGGCGCGGGTCAATTTGCGCTGGGTGCCTTTGCCTGCGGCAAAGCCGATGCAACTGATCACGGTGTGGTAGTGCGCGAACACCGAAGCCAGTTCGGCCTCCGAGTCATTGGCCAGGTCCCCGGCCAGCAGCTCGATGCCCAGGGCACGCAGCTCGGTGATTTCCTGTTGTTTGGCGGGGTCGCTCGAGTTCAGCGTGGCGGGGCGCAGCAACACGGTGACCGGCACGTTTTGCGGGGTGGCCAGGCGGGACAGTTGGCGCAGTACCGCCAGGCCCAGTTCGCCGGCGCCCAGTACAAGGATCGAAGCAGTCATAGGGTTCTCGGTTCAGGTGAAAGTCGTGCCATGCTTGCAGAATTGCCGACCGCGCATAAGAAGGCACACCAGTGATACCGGGAGTAGAAGGTGGATAACGACGAGATCATCAGGCGCTCACAAGCCGCCTGCGACGCCCTCAGCGCCGATGAAGACGGGCTCAAGCGCCAGGTACTGACCCACGCGGGAAACCGCTGGTCGCTGGGCATCGTGCACCTGTTGGGGGTGAACGGGCGACTGCGCCACGCCGAGATTGGCCGGCGCATGGAAGGCGTCACCCAGCGCATGCTCACGCGCACATTGCGCCAACTGGAGCGCGACGGCCTGGTGGTGCGCCATGACTTTCACGAGGTGCCGCCGAAGGTGGAATACCAGCTGTCGGCGCTGGGCAAGCAGCTGCTGGTGCACATGATTCCGTTGTGGACCTGGGTGGTGGAAAACGCCGATGAATTCAGGCGCTCGCGGGACCGGTTTGACGCTGAACAGGCGCCATGATCAGGGCGTGGGCCGGCAGTCTGCCCGTGTGCTGCCGGATCCATCCTCGGGAAACAGATGGGCATGCAGGTAGTCGATAAACACCCGCAGCTTGGGCGTTGGATGCCGGCCCGAGGGCCACATGATCCGGAAGTTCTCTGTCTCTGAGCAGTCTTCCAATACTGGCACCAACTGCCCGCTGTCCAGCCACTCGCGAATGGCGAAATCCGCCAGGTAAGCGATACCGATGCCTTGCACCGCAAAGCAGATACGTGCTTCCAGGTTGTTGCAGACCATCGCGGCCGGCAGCGGGAAATCGGCTTCCACCCCGTCCTGGCGCAGGGGCCAGCGTTGCATCTTGCCGGTGTTGGGATAGCGGAATTTGATGCATGCATGCTGGGCCAGGTCTTCTGGCCGGTGCGGTGTGCCCCGTTCGGCGAGGTAAGCCGGTGACGCCACCAACAGCATCCGATAACCGCCCAGCAGGCGTGAGGTGAGGCGCGAGTCGGGCACTTCGCCGCTGCGCAATACCGCGTCGTAGCCTTCTTCCACCACATCCACGCGACGGTCGGTGAAGCTCAGGTCCAGCTCGACCTCGGGGTAGGTCTTCTTGAATTGCGCGAGCACCGGCAAGAACGGATGGCCTACCAGCGGCAGGCTGACTTTGAGCCGCCCACGGGGGGTCGACACGGTTTGCGAAAGCTCGGCTTCAGCCTCCTCGATCTCCATCAGGATGCGCCGGCTGCGTTCCAGGAACAGCTCGCCCTCGGCGGTCAGCGTGACGCTGCGGGTGCTGCGGTTAAACAGGCGCACGCCCAGGCGTTCCTCCAGGCGCACCACGCTCTTGCCCACCGCCGAGGCCGTCACCCCCAGCACGCGCCCGGCAGCGACAAAGCTGCGGGTTTCGGCGACCTGCACAAACACATTCAGGGTGTTGAGGCTGTCCATCGAGGCTCCGGTTTGGCTGAGGGCGTGCCTGGCTACCTTATCCCGATTGCGGAACAAAAGCTCCGTAGACAGTGGAGCGGGCTCCCCCTTAATCCCGTGGAGCCAGGCTCCTATCCTTGTGGCATTGCCCCTTCACGAGGAATACCAAGATGACCGACACCATGAAACGCTGGGAAATACCTGCACTGGGATTACACACATTGCGCCAGGTGGAGGCGCCGCGCCCCGCAGCTAAGGCGGGTGAAGTGCTGGTGCGCGTCGAGGCCGTTTCGCTTAATTACCGCGACGGTGAAGTGGTGGACAACAGCATGGGCGCCGACCTTACATTCCCGTTCACACCGGCCTCTGACATGGTGGGCACGGTGGTCGCCGTGGGCGAGGGCGTCTCACGCTTCAAGGCCGGCGACAAGGTGCTGTCCACGTTCTTTGCCGGCTGGATCGACGGTGCCCCGCTGTCCTGGAGTGAGGCGCCGCCCCAGGGTGGCCCGCTCCCCGGCATGCTCGCCGAGTACGTGGCAACGCCTGCCGAATGGTGTGTGCACGCGCCCCTGAGCCTCACCGCAGGGCAGGCCAGCACCTTGCCGGTGGCCGCCTTGACGGCGTGGATGGCGCTGTTCGAACTGGGCCACCTGCACGCCGGCCACACCGTGGTAGTGCAGGGCACCGGTGGCGTCTCGCTGTTTGCGGTGCAACTGGCGGCGGCCAATGGTGCCCGCGTGATCATCACCAGCAGCAGCGATGAAAAGATCGCGCGCGCCATCGAACTGGGTGCCACCCATGGCATCAACCGCAGCCGGGTGCCGGAGTGGCACACGGCGGTGTTGGCGCTGACCGGTGGGCGCGGCGCCGAACATATCCTGGAAATGGCCGGCGGCGACAACCTCATGCGTTCCCTGCACGCGGTGGCCAATGGCGGGCGTATCTCGGTGATCGGCTTGTTGGAGAGTGATCAATTGAACGCCCCAGTGATGGCGCTGCTCGCCAAGCGTGCGTCCATCGCCGGCATTGCGGTAGGTCCGCGTCGTGCGCTGGAAGACCTGATTCGCGTGATCGACCGCCATGGCATCCAGCCGGTGATTGATCACACCTACGGCTTCGATGAAGTGCCCGAGGCTTTTGCCCATCTTGGGCGCGGCGCCTTCGGCAAGATCGTGATCGAGGTCGGCCGGTGATCGACCTCATTCCGGATCTGTTCGGCCTGTACACCCTGGCGTTCGGAGGCGCCAAGGCATTGCCCGCAGACCTGTGCGCTATGCACTAGGCCTGCGGGGTCACGTTCAACGCAGGGTGTAGCCGCCGTCGACCACCCAGTCCTGGCCAAACACACTGCGTGCGCCTTGGCTCAACTGGAACAGGATCACATCGGCCACCGCGCCCGGCTCAAGGAACTGCCCCGTGAGCAGGCGTTGATTGACCGTGGTGGCAACGCCGCCCAGCGCCTCGTCACTGAGCCCCAGGGTGCTCCAGATCGGCGTGGCGGTGGGGCCGGGCGACACCATGTTCAGGCGTATACCGTGGGGCGCCAGCTCCACCGCCAGGGTGCGCACCTGGGCGCGCAACGCGGCCTTTGACGCGATGTACGCCGCCAGCCCGGGGAAGGTCGCCAGCTCGAGGAACGTGCCGATAAACACCACCGATGCCTGGGCGGCCAACTGCCCGCGCAGGCTGCTCAAGGTGTTGAGGGCCGCAGCACCATTGACGGCCCATTGCCGATCAAAGGCGGCCAGGTCCAGGCCGTCGGCCAACTGTGCGATCCCGGCATTGGGCACCAGGTAATCCACCGGGCCGATGGACGCCGCCAACTGCGCCAGGCGCGCCTGATCGGCAGCTTGGGTCACGTCGCCGGGCAACCAGTAGAGCTGCTCGCCAAAGCGCTCTGCCAACGCGCCCAATTCGCCAATCTGTCGCGACATGGCGATAACCTGCGCACCTTGTTCAAGCAGCCTCTGGGTGACCGCCAGGCCGATACCTGAACGGGCGCCAGTCACTACGGCAAGGCGGTGGTTGAAGTCATTGTTCATGGAGATCTCTTTATAGGTTGCCAAAGGGGGCGCGCTGCACAGATCAGAGTTCGTGCCATTAAATAAATTGATATAAATCAATCAGATATGGATTTTGTAGTCGATATGACGCGGGATTTTTGTAGTCGTTATGACGTGCTGTAGTCGTTATGACTCGAGGCCGCGGCGGGCCCGATTGAAGGCTTGGCTCGTTCGCGACAGTTGTTGGCGTTATCGCGATGACGACGCTGGCGCTTTCCTTGGTTAATGACGGCTGTTTTCTCTACGTCAGGCTCATTACGTCATGTCGCTTATTCCGCGCAAAAAAGTCATTCGCCAGGTGATTGCCACCCGTCAACGCCTGCAAACCATCAGCGTGCTGGGCGCTACCGGTTCGGTGGGCGTCAACGTATTGGACGTTATCGCCCGTCACCCCGAGCGCTATAAAGTCTTCGCCCTCAGCGGGTTCACCCAACTGGAGCTGTTGAAAAAACAATGCCTGTTGCACCGCCCGGACTACGCCGTGGTGCCCACGCCTGAAGCCGTGGCGATGCTGCAGCTGCAACTGGTGGCGGCGGGCTCGCACACCCAGGTCGTGGGCGGTGAAAGCGGCTTGAAATTCATCGCCGGCCACCGTGACGTGGACACAGTGGTGGCCGCCATCGTCGGTGCGGCGGGCTTGAACGCAACGATGGCCGCTGTCGAGGCCGGCAAGAAAATCCTGCTGGCCAATAAAGAGGCGCTGGTGATGTCGGGCGCGTTGTTCATGCAGGCCGTACGCAGCAGCGGCGCGGTGCTGTTGCCCCTGGACAGTGAGCACAACGCAATCTTTCAGTGCCTGCCGTCCCACGCCCAGCACGGCCTGGCCCAGGCGGGGGTGCGGCGCATCCTGCTGACCGGCTCCGGTGGGCCGTTCCGGCAAACCCCGATGGCGCACCTGCACAACGTGACCCCGGACCAGGCCTGCGCGCACCCGAAATGGTCCATGGGCCGCAAGATTTCGGTGGACTCGGCCACCCTGATGAACAAGGGCCTGGAGTTGATCGAGGCCTGCTGGTTATTCGGCGCCAGGCCGTCCCAGGTCGAGGTGGTGATCCACCCGCAAAGCGTGGTCCATTCGCTGGTGGACTATGTCGACGGCTCGATGCTGGCGCAGTTGGGCAACCCGGACATGCGCACGCCCATCAGCCACGCGCTGGCATGGCCGCAGCGCATTGATTCAGGGGTTGAACCGCTGGATTTGTTCAAGGTGGCCCGCCTGGATTTTGAGGTGCCGGATGATGCCCGGTTTCCCTGCCTGGCCCTGGCCCGCGAGGTGGCCGACGTGGGCGGCACCGCACCGGCGCTGCTCAATGCGGCCAACGAGGTTGCGGTGCAGGCCTTTCTCGACGGACGCATCGGCTTTATGCAGATCGCCGATTGCATCCGGCATGTGCTGGACAAGGAACCGGTGGTGGCGGTGACGGATTTGTATGGCGTCATGGAGGCTGACGCCAGTGCACGCCGGTGGGCGCTCGGCTGGCTCAATCGCAACCATCAGCGATGATCAGCCGTAGCTGACCCGGTCGCGAATTTTCAGCACGGCTTTGTGGTCGGCCAGCACTTCCGGCAGGGAGCTGCGCAGGTACTCCACCCAGGTTTTGATTTTTGCATCCAGGTAGTGCCGGGAAGGGTAGAGGGCGTACAGGCTCAATTCTTCCAGGCGGTACCGGGGCAGGACTCGCACCAGGGTGCCGTTGCGCAGCCCTTTGATCGCGGCATGCACCGGCAGGATACCCACACCCATGTCGTTGCTGATGGCGGTCTTCATGGCATCCACAGAGTCCACCAGGAACGGCGAGCTGCTGATGGTCACGGTCTCCTGGCCGTCAGGGCCGTCGAACGTCCAGTGGTCCAGCGGGATCACCGGGCTGATCAGCCGCAGGCAGGCGTGGTTGAGCAGGTCCTGGGGTTTTTGCGCGGCACCGTAGGTTTTGATGTAGGACGGAGAGGCGCAGACGATGCTGTAGGTGGTGCCGAGCTTTTGCGACACGTGGCTGGAGTCGGGCAGGTCGATGGCCAGCACAATCGACACGTCGAACCCTTCGCTGACCAGGTTCGGCGTGCGGTTGCTCATGCTCAGGTTGAAGGTCACGTCCGGGTAGTGCTTGCGGTAGCGGGCGATGGCGTCCACCACGTAATGCTGGCCGATGCCGGTCATCGAGTGCACGTTCAACTGGCCGGTCGGGCGAGTGTGGGCATCACCGGCTTCCAGCTCCGCTTCCTCGACAGAATGCAGAATCTGCTCGCAGCGCAGCAGGTAGCGCTTGCCCGATTCGGTCAGCGCGGTGCGGCGAGTGGTGCGGTTGAACAGGCGGGTTCGCAGGTGGGTTTCAAGGTTGGAAATGGAACGGGAAATATGGGTGGTGTTGCTGTTCAGCTGCGCCGCCGCGCCGGTGAAACTGCCCACTTCGGCGACGCAGCGGAAGATGCGCATGTTCTGCAGGATGTCCATCAATGTTCTCCAGGTGGAACGTTTTTTTAGTGTGGCACGAACTCATCCTTCGCTGTAAACGCTATTTATTGTGGAGGATTAGGTAACAGTCATTCACGATTTTGATGACTTACCGCATCGTGTAGAAGCTCCTAGAGTCGCCGCCCCATTTCCCTCCAGGCGGAAGTTCCCGTGCCTCGACTCACTGTTCGTCGTTTCAATCTTGCCGGTAGCGCGGGCCGCTGGCTGGTGTCGCTGCCCTGGCGCCGGGGCTTTATGGAATGGGCTCGCAGCGACGGGGTGATGTGGATTTACCTGGGCAAGGTCTTGATCGCCTCGTACCTGACCTTGTGGTTGGCGATGCGCCTGGAACTGCCACAACCGAGCACCGCGATCACCACGGTGTTTATCGTGATGCAGCCCCACAGCGGGCACGTCCTGGCCAAGAGTATCTACCGCTTCATCGGCACCCTGGTGGGCTCTTCGTTCATGGTGCTGTTGATGGCCCTGTTCGCCCAGAGCACCGAGCTGTTTCTCGGTGGCCTGGCGCTGTGGGTGGGGGTGTGTTCCGGCGGCGCCGCGCGCAATCGTAACTTTCGCGCCTATGGGTTTGTGCTGGCCGGCTACACGGCGGTGATGGTCGGGCTGCCGGTGGTGGGCCATCCGCAGCAGGTGTTCATGGCGGCCGTCTGGCGGGTGCTGGAGATCACTTTGGGGATCGTCTGCGCGACGCTGATCAGCGCCACGGTATTGCCTAAAACCTCCAGCGTGGCGATGCGCAACACGCTGTACCAACGCTTTGGCCGCTTCGCCGGGTTTATGCAGCATCGCCTGCGGGACACTGGCGACCAGGCGGCTTTCGAACGTGCCAACCTGGGGTTTATCGCCGAGGCCGTTGGCCTGGAAGTGATGCGCAGCGTCAGCGTGTTCGAAGACCCTTACATGCGCCGGCGCAATGGACGAATCAACCGCCTCAACAGCGAGTTCATGGCGATCACCACGCGTTTCAACGCACTGCATCAACTGCTTGACCGCGTTCGCCTGCGCGGTGGCGTGGCGGTGGTTCAGGCGGTCGATCCGGGGTTGATCGCGTTAGTCGAGCTGCTCAAGCCCTTTGCCGGGCACCCATTGACGGACCGTGACGCGGCCGTGCTGTCCGCCGACCTGGAAGCCTACAAAGCCGGCTTGCCAGCCCGGGTTCGGCGCCTGCGCGGCGCGTTGCACAACACCGCCCCCGCCGCCGATGACCTGTTGGATTTCCACACCGCCTATGAACTGCTCTACCGCTTTGTCGACGAGCTGCACAGCTATGCCCAGACCCATGCGTCCCTCGCCGATCACCACCATGTGCGAGAGCAGTGGAACGAACCCTTCCAACCCCGGACCAACTGGCTGGCCGCCACGGCAGCCGGCCTGCGCGCGGCCGTGGTGTTGCTGGTGCTCAGCACACTGTGGATCGCCACGAGCTGGCCCAGCGGTGCAGCGATGACACTGGTGTCGGCGCTGACCGTAGGCCTGTCGGCGTTCTCCACCAACCCCAGGCGCATGTCATTCCAGATCGCCTGCGGCACCGTGCTGGCCGCAGTGATCGGTATTTTCGAGGTGTTTTTCGTGTACCCGATGATCGACGGTTTTCCGTTGCTGTGCGTGGTCATGGCGCCAGTGATCGTACTCGGTTCGTTCTGGCTGGCGCGGCCGCAATGGGCCGGCTACGGCTTGGGCATGCTGGTGTTTTTCGGCACCAGTTCAGTGCCCGCCAACCTGACGCTGTACAACCCCTACGGGCTGATCAATGACTACCTCGCCATGGTGTTTGGCATGTTGGTGTGCGCAGCGGCGGGGGCGATCATCCTGCCGCCCAACAGCCCCTGGCTATGGCGCCGGCTGGAACAGGATCTGCGCCGCCAGGTGGTGGTCGCCATCAGTGCGCCGTTGCCGGCGCTGGGGTCCGGTTTTGAAAGCGGCACCCGCGACCTGCTCAACCAGGCCTACAACTTTGCGGCAGGCCAGCCATCGGTGCAGCACCGCTTGCTGCGCTGGACGTTCGTGGTGCTGGACGTGGGGCACGCCATCATCGAGTTGCGCCGTGAACAAGCCCGGTTGCCCGCGCAAGACTGTTACGCCGAGAGCATGCCCTGGCGCCTCGCCATCCGCGCCATGGGGCGCGCACTGGTGCGGTTGTTCGTGAAGCCTGGGCCCGTTCATTTGCAGCGCGCGCTGGCGGCGGTCGAGCACGCCATCGAGTGCGTGCAACAGACCGACGAGCCGTTCGCCGGGCACTTTGAAACCTCGGCCCTGAGGCGAGTGGAAAGCTACCTGCACTTTATCCGCACCTCGCTGCTGGACCCGCAATCGCCGTTGCTCCGCTACCGCCGGCCAGGAGGCGATGTGGCGCAATCGAACGATTAGTTGGCGGGCTGGCAGGAGTCCAGATGAGAATCAATCTTCATACTGGCCGGGCATTATCTTTCAGGAGCTGTCCATGTACGTCGGTCTTTGCAATCACGCCTGGGTCGCCTCGATCATCGATGGCATTCGTGAACAACGTAGCGCGATCCGCGACCATTTGGAGGCCCAGTACCTGCTGGAAGTCGAAACCGCCCGACTCGCTGCGCGCCGCCGCACCCTGGAGGATATTCACCGGTTGTGGCACGCCCTGGCGCTGCGTGGCGAGTACTGCCTCAGTGACGAGCTGGACGATTTCGTCGACCGCGACCAGGCCTTGCACGGTGCGGTAGCCGTGGCGTCGCACAACGTGGTGTTGCAGTCGATGTACCGCTCGTTCAGCGCGTCGTTTCACAGCCAATACCTGGCGATTTTTGCCGACAAGGAGTTGCATGAACCGGGGCTTGAGGCCCACACCCGAGTCGTCCAGGCGATTATCTTTGGCGATGAGGAGGCGGCGGTCGAGGCGGTGCGCGCGATGTTCGACCCGATGCTGGCCACCCTCAGTTGGCTGTCGGAACGCGAGGGTACGGCCCTGTGAAGCGGGTGATTGTGTGTGCCAATCATTGTTCACCGGTGGAGCAATGTTTGCTCAAGGGCCTCAGGGCGATTGGCTGGACGGAGCCGGAAAAGGCGATGGAACTGCTGACGCGAATCGGCATTGAACCGGCGCGCCTGGTGGTGTTCGAGGCACTGGTGGCGGCGCTTCTGGCGCGAGCTCCAGTGTTCGACCTGCTAGGGCCCGGGTCGCCGTATATCAGCCCCGATGAACTCGATCTGTTGGCCGCACTGGCGCAGATCTCGCGCAAGTCCAGTGACGGGCATTTGCCGCCACAACATCGGTTACCGAAGGTGCTTCACCCCTTGATCGAACGGTGTGGCCACACCTTGGCCGAGTGCGCGGTGCACCTTAAATCCAGGCCCTTGTTCAATCGCCGTCCGACCCTCGTCAAAAGCCCGTCGTAGACACCTGCATTGTTACTGAAACCGAAAAAGTGAATGCCCGTTTTGGCGGCTGTTTTCCCAGCGGCCAGGCCTATATCGTGCGCCCCTCCCGTCGAACGAAAAACCGCAGCACACAATAAAAAACGGCTGGCATCAGAGGGTCGACGGGACAGCCGTGTTCACTTTTCGGAGCCTTCATGAACCACAAGACTTACCTCGCCCTGGCCGTTTCCTTCGGCGCTGTGCAGCAGGCGGCTGCGTCGGGTTTTATCGACGACAGCAAAGCGACCCTGGACCTGCGTAATTTCTATCTCAACCAGGACACGCGCAACGCCAAGGGAGCCTCGGACCGGGAGTGGGGCCAGGCCTTCATGTTCAATTATCAGTCTGGCTTTACCGAAGGCGTGGTTGGCCTGGGGCTGGACCTGCAGGAGCTGTATGGCGTGCGCCTGGATGCGTCGGGGCGTGCCGGCAAAGCGGGTGAGGACAACACCCCCGGCAGTGTCTTCCCGTTGTCTGATGGCAAGGCCGCCAATGACTTCAGCAAGACTGGCGTCACCGGCAAAATGCGCATCTCCCAGACCCAGCTGAAAGTGGGCACGCTGATGCCCCGTCTGCCCGTGCTGATGTATGAGGACGGCCGGTTGCTGCCCCAGACCTTTCGTGGCTACCAGGTGGACTCCAAAGACCTGAAAGACTTCAACTTCGTTGCCGGCAAAATCGAGCAGGTGCTTGACCGTAACTCCAGCAATGGCCAGGGCCTGTCCATCGCCGGCGCGAATGATCCGCTCAAGGGCAAAGACAGCAACCAGTTCTACTACGGCGGTGTGGATTACGCCGTGAACAAGCAGTTGCAGCTGCAGTACTACTACGCCGACCTGGAGAACTTCTACCAGCAACACTTCATCGGCCTGGTGCACGACTGGCAGTTGCCGGTGGGCCAGTTCAAGAGTGACCTGCGCTACTTCCACAGCACGTCGGACGGCAAGAATTCCAGCGCGGCGGGGCGTGCCGAGGGCTACGTCAGCTCGGGCTATTACGGGCCGGGCATCAACAACGGCAAGGTTGACAACAACCTGTGGAGTGCCTTGTTTACCTATGCGTTGCAAGGCCATTCGGTGAGCCTGGGGTATCAGAAAACCACCGGTGAAAGTGACTTTCCGCACATCAACCAGGGGCAGGGCCGGTCTGTCTACTTGATCACCAACTCCCAATCGCTGAAGTTCGTCAACGCCGGGGAACAGGCCACGGTGGGCAGTTATGCCTATGACTTTGCCAATCTGGGCCTGGCGGGGTTGAAGACCAGCGTCACCTACATCCACGGCACCCATATCCGCACGGCGGGTCGCGACAACACCGAGTGGGAGCGCGACCTGCGGGTTGACTATGTGATTCCCACCGGCACCTTCAAAGGGTTGGGGTTCATGTGGCGCGGTGCGGTGCTTCGGGGCAATGACAGCGCCGACAAGGACGAAGCCCGGTTCATGGTCAGCTACAGCATTCCCTTGCTGTAGGCCGGCTCAACGCTGGGCGAAATATTTGGCCGGGCTGCAACCGAATACCGAGCGGAATACGGCGATAAAGCTGCTGGAACTTTCATAGCCAATGGCGGCGGCGGTGCTGCTGACGCTTTCCCCGGCCGCGAGGTTTTCCAGGGCGACCATCATCCGCAAGCGTTGGCGCCAGGCACCGAAACCCATGCGGGTCTGGGCGGCAAACAGCCGCTCCAGGGTGCGTGCGCTGGCGCCCACCTCGAAGGCGATCTCCTTGAGCGGCCGGGTGTCGTTGGGGTTTTGCTTGATCAGGTTGGCGGCGCGCACCGCCCGTTTATCCGTGGGTTCCGGCAGGTAAAAGGCGTCTTGCTCAAGCAGCGCCAAATGGTCCAGCAGCACGGTGCCCAGGCGGCTTTCACGGCTGTGCTCGGGGTACTCGCCGGGCAATTGCGCGCAGGCCAGGATCAGCTCGCGCACCAGCGTCCCGACGTTCAACACCGAACAGTGAGCCCACGGTGGAATGCTGGCCGCGCCCTGACGCACATACACCGTACGCAACGACACCTGGCGCGAATGCTTGAAGGTATGGCTAACCCCCGGCGGTATCCAAAGGGCCCGCTGCGGTGGCAGAACCCAAATGCCTTCGGCCGTCAGCACCGTCATCGAGCCTTTGATGGCGTACATGATTTGCGCGTGTTCTTCGTGCACATGGGGCTCGCGCAAACCGGGCAAATACTCCCGGGCCAAACCTTGTACGGGGGCTGCGCCAAACTCAATCGAGGGATGTTCAAGCATGGCGCGATTCCGCTGTTTTACGAATAAGACGGAATTTTGTGCCAGATAAAATGGGCTGTAAAGGGAAGGGTTGGTCTATTGAAAAACCGTCGGATTGGCTAGGGCATTTGGTTTTCCGGTTGGGTACTGTCGAGGCTTTTGACGTGCGCTATTCAAGGAAACTCACCGATGTCCATCGGAAAAAACTTCGCCGGCGTTATTGCCTTCATGAAAGTGGCGGCCAGCGAAAGCTTCAGCGAGGCGGCGCGCGACTTGGGCATTTCAGTGCCTTCGGTCAGCCGCAGCATTACGCGCCTGGAAACCCAACTGGCAATCAAGCTGCTGGAACGTACGACCCACAGCGTGGCCGTCACTCAGGAAGGGCAACGTTTTTTCGAAGAGTGTCTGCCCAGCGTCGAGCATCTTTTGCGCGCCACCGAAGCGCTCAAGCAATCCACCCAGGCGCCGTCCGGTGTCGTGCGGGTGAGTTCCACCGTGGGCTTTGGACGCAAGTGCATTGCGCCGCTATTGCCTGGGTTCTGCCAGGCCCATCCGGACATCACCCTCGAATTTGACCTGAACGATCGTCATGTGGATTTCGCCGAAGGCCGGGTGGATGTCGCGATCCGCAATGGTCGGCTGGAAGACGCCGACGTCATTGCCCGGCAGTTGGCGCCGATGAGTTTCGTCACCTGCGCGGCGCCCGAGTATCTGCAACGGGCCGGTTACCCGCAGACCCTGGACGACCTGGCGGCGCACAAGACCATCGCCTTTCGCCTGGCCCAGTCGGGCAAACCCCATGTGTGGGAGTTTGAAGTCGATGGGCAGTTCATGGGGCTGCCGTTGCCCTACAGCCAGTTGTTCAATGACCCTGAACTGGTGGCGCTCGCGGCCGTGGCCGGTGGCGGTATAGCGCAGCTTGCCGGCTATCAGGCGCAACATTTGATCGCGCAACAGCGCCTGGTGGTGGTGTTGCCGGGCTATGCGGCGCGGGCGCGGGGCAGGGGGCATTACATCTGCTATCGCCAGCGGGACAAGACGCCGCTGCGGGTCAAATTGTTCGTCGACTACCTGGTGCAGGCCTTCCAGGCATGACCATTGGGTAAAGGCTTTTGCCAGGGTGCCTAATTGTCGAGGGGCGCGATGGCTGGGCACTATCCCGTGATATTTATCAGCGGGAAATCAATATGTTAAGCAAATCAATCAAACCCTGGCTGGAATGGCTGTGGCTGCTGCCCTTTGCGGCGGCGCTGTACTACCCGTGGGCATTGGCGTGGAGCAACCAGGCCCATGTTGCAGGCGCTGGCGCCCCGCTTGTTCTGGCGCTGATCCTGAGTGCGTACGCGGTGCCGCTGCTGGCGTTTGCCTGCGTGTATGTCACCGGTGTTCAGCCGGTGATGAGTGCACGCCTGGTCCTGGCGCGGCGCCTGTCGTGCCTGGCGGTGGCGGCGCCTCCTGCGTATACGCTGATGGGCGTCGTGCTGTACCTGATGAAAATCTACGGCCACGACATCGCGGTATGGAGCGGGCTGTGGCTGGCACTGACGGGCTTTTTTGCGATGGTGTCGTCAACGGGCCCGAGCATCAGCCTGGTGACCTCGGACAAGACCTATATCAAGCTGCGTGTCGCCCACGGCATCGCCTCGGTGGCGATCCTGTTGGTGTTCCTGGCGCCGCACCTGTTCAACCACCTGCTGGGTGTGTTGGGCACCGATGTGCATAAGTCGGTGATGGAGGCGTTGCGGGTGGTGTATCGCAATGGCGTGCTGGAGCCGGTGATCATCGTCACGTTTTTCTTCCAGATTCTCAGCGGGCTGGTGTTGATTCGCCCGAAAACCGTCACCCGCGCCGATCTGCTGGACGCGTTGCAGACCGCGTCCGGTGCCTATCTGTCGCTGTTTATCGCGTCCCATATCAACTCGGTGTTTACCCTGGCGCGTTACTTCGGCACCGACACCGATTACGCCTGGGCCGTGGCCGAACCGGTGGGGTTGCTGGCGGATCCGTGGAGCATTCGGCTGCTGCCGCATTACTCCCTGGCGGTGTTCCTGCTGATTGCGCATTTGGCGTGCGGTTTGCGGGGGGTGTTGCGCAACCACAACGTCAGCGAGTTGCGCAGTGCTCTGGCGACCTGGTGGGTGATTGGGCTGGGGGGTGTGGTCACGATCATCATTACCAGCGGCATGCTCGGTGTGCGGGTTTAGGCCGTTGGCGGCACATGCAAAAAGTAATGTCTTGTGTAAGTTAAAGCGCTCACCGTATTATCCAAGCAAGTTCTTGTGTATATGGCTAAAGCCCGATTTGCCCTTTCAGCGAATATGGAGGTTTGGATGAGCGTGGACGCATTGCTGCCGGGTGGTTCCACCGGTCTGTTCCTGGGGACGCAGGCCCTGGGCTTGAGTGTCTGGCTGACCGTCGCGGTGCTTAACAACGGGCAGGCTTTTCGCAGCTCGGTGGGTGCCGTGGGCGCCACGATGGCCATGGCGCCGCTGCACCAAGCTCCGGCTATCGACACGCCCTTGTTGAGGCGTGCGGTGCGCTCGCCACGCCTCCATCAGTGGGCACTGCTGATAGTGCTGGCCCTGCAAGTTGTCGCGGCAGTGGCGGCGTGGGCCGGCAGCTACCAATTAGTCCTCGGTGACGGCCTGGCGGCGGCCCGGCCATGGCTCAATCTCGCCCTCAGCGGCTTCTCGGCGTTCGTTTTCACGATGCTGCTGGGCGGCTTGTGGTTCGGCTACTGGATTCGCCAGGAGGGCTTGCAGCTGACGCATTTGGTGCTGCTGGTCTGGGCGCTGTTGGCATTTGCCTTGTTCAATCAGCAAGGGGCCTGACCTTGGCTTGAGGCCGAGGCTGCGATGGACTGCGCAGCTTTCGTGAAGCCTGAACCGTTGGTGTATCCGGGACACTGCGGTGATGGAATTACGGTTGCTGCGCAGCCCACCGCAGCCTCTTTTTACTTGCGGGGCCGGATGCTATAGGCGCAGCGCCGGTCCCCGGAAATCAGATGTTCCTGGCGCTCCACCACATTCTCATCCCCCAGCGCCGCCTGGAAAATCTGCAGCTCCGAGCGGCAGAAGCCCTGGCACTTGCGCGCAGCCACGCAGATGGGGCAGTGGTTTTCCACCAATAGCCAGCCATCGTCCAGCGGCTCCATCTGCGCCATGTACCCGGCGCGTTCGCGAATCTGCACCAGGATCTCGACTTTCTCCTGCAAGGTCGAGGCGGCGGCGCAGGCCTGGACGTATTCGTGCTTGGCGGTCGCCTCCATGCTGGCGATGACTTTTTCCACGCCTTCGCTGCCAAAAATCCCTTCGATGGAGTCGATCAGGTGCAACGTCAGCACGCTGTGGGAATCCGGAAATTTGTTCTGGGCGGTGTCGGTCAGTGTCCACTTCAGCGATGGCCGGCCGGCACCCGAAATAGGGGCCGCCACACCGACGATCAGCTCCGCGACCTGTAACTTCTGGATCTGCTGGCGGGCGGCTTCGGAGGTGATGTCCAACAGCGCAGCCAGGTCCGTGGTTTTCAGTGGGCCACGGGTCTTGAGCAGGAACAGGATGCGGTCCCCGGTGGATGCCTGGCTGTCGTCGGTGGGTGTGACGTTCATAGATCGGGAATAACCGTGGAAGTGACCGGCCCATTTGACCACAGCAGGCACGCCGGGGCACCTCTTGATCTGCATTAAGGCGCGCTGATGGCGGGTTCCAACTGATTTGTATCGAAAGCATTCTGCTGGCCCATTACGCATTTTTCCCTCGCTACCATCGGCCGCCTGCCAAACCCATGAGGGAAAAGGAATGAGTGAGACCTGCCAAAGCCTGACCACGCCACCCGTGGGGTACAGCGACTGGCTGACCGACCTCAAGGGTCGAATCCACTCGGCCCAGCAACGCGCCACATTGGCGGTCAACCGGGAGCTGGTGTTGCTGTATTGGCAGATCGGCCAGGATATTTTGACCCTGCAAGCGCGGCAGGGCTGGGGGACCAAGGTGATTGAGCGACTGGCGCAGGACCTGCGTTCAGCCTTTCCGGAGATGAAGGGTTTTTCGCCGCGCAATCTGAAGTACATGCGGGCGTTTGCCGAGGCGTGGCCGGATCCCGAATTTGTGCAAGGGGTGCTTGCACAATTACCCTGGTATCACCAACTGGCGCTGCTGGATAAGCTGCCCGGGCCTGAAACCCGCCGTTGGTACGCCGCCCAGGCGATCGAGCACAACTGGTCGCGCAACGTCCTGGTAATGCAAATCGAAGGTCGCCTGCTGGAGCGCAGCGGCAATGCGGTCAGCAACTTCGAGGAGCTGCTGCCCAGAGCCCAGTCCGACCTGGCGCGCGAATCGCTCAAGGATCCCTACCGTTTCGACTTTCTCGGGCTGACGCTCGATGCGCAGGAGCGTGAAATCGAAAACGCGCTGGTCAAACATGTCACCGATTTTTTGCTGGAGCTGGGTGCAGGTTTTGCCTTCGTAGGGCGGCAAGTCTTGCTGGACGTGGGCGGCGAGGAGTTTTTCGTCGACCTGCTGTTTTATCACCTCAAGCTGCGCTGCTATGTGGTGATCGAACTCAAGGCCGGCAAATTCAAACCCGACCATCTGGGGCAGTTAGGCTTTTACCTGGCGGCGGTGGACGCCCAGCTCAAGCACCCACAAGACAGCCCCACCATTGGCCTGCTGCTGTGCAAGAGCAAGAACGAAGTGGTGGCCGAATACGCTTTGCGTGACAGCTCCCGTCCCATTGGGGTGGCCGAGTATCAACTGGTGGAATCCCTGCCGGCAGAGTTGCAAACCAGCTTGCCCAGCATCGAACAGATTGAGCGTGAGCTGGCAAGTGATTCGTCACGCTGCTGACAGACTGGACATTGGCAAGCGCCTCGGCACAATGGGCGCCTTGAAAGGAATTCATCCCAAGGAAAGTCATGGCCCGCCGTATGAATACCGTCTACCCAACGTTGTTGCTCGCTGGCGTGCTGATGGGCGCAGGCATGCCCGCCCATGCCGCTTCCTTCGCGTGTAAAAAGGCTACCACGGCGGTGGAAAAGGCCATTTGCGCCAGTCCGGAATTGAGCGAACTCGACAGCACGTTGGGCGTTTACTACAGCCAGGCAATGGCGAAGCTGGCACCCGATCAGCGGGACGAATTGCGCCGTGGCCAGCGCACCTGGCTGCAGACGCGCAATGCCTGTGCCGGTGAGCCGGAAAAATTGCCCGGATGCCTGCAATCCCGGCTGAGCCAGAGAGTGGTTGAGGTGGGCACGATCACCCACAAAGACACTGCGGCCCTCGACGCCGTTATCGCCAGTATTCCGTACCACCCGGCAGACGCCGCACAAGGGCTCAGGCGTTACCCGATGAATGATCTGGCCGCCGCCTGGCTGGTCTACCTGGCGCGTTTTGAACCTGACAGTGGCGTCACGGCGAATGAGGCCGAGGAGAATCGCAAGCAGGTCCTTACGACGCTCAAGGAAGACAATTTTCCCTGGTCAATTTGGCAGGACCTGCAAAACGATCCCGCGGTCAGCCGGGACCGGGTGACGTTGACCTTGCTGCGCATGATGATTGAGCGCCAACAGTATGAGTTGTTCGCCGACCAGCGCCCCTATGTGCACTGCTTTGTTTTCAGTCGTCAGGGCGAGGTCGCGTATGAGTCGTTCGGCTCGCTGTACGGCTCTACCCGCGACAGCTTCGCGCCGATTTGTGCCCCGCAAGGTGATCTGTTTGCACAACCGGCGTGGAAGCGACTGGACGACAGTTTGTCCGAGCCATTGTCCACGGCAGGGCAGAACGAGGGCACCATCCGTTTTGCCAGCTATGCGGACTGGAGCGCACTTTCGCTCAAGGGCACCGCATCGCCTCGGCTGTTTCTCCAGCCAGGCACCGCCGGGCCGACCCAGGACCCTGAACTAACCCTGCGTCAGTGGGGCACTGATAAGCAGTGGCCTGCCAAGCAACGCCAGCAGACGCTGTTGGCCATTGAGCCAGCGCGGCAAGCGACGAGCGACTGGTTGCAGCGCGAGCGCGGCTTTTCGGCTGATGACGCCCGGCAAGCGGCTCGGGAAATCGTTCGGCAGTGGTTGAACCTGCGCCTGGACTTTATTGGCGGCCCAAGTGAGCAATAGCCTTATCAGCTTCCCGATTTGGGAGCGGCTTTCTTGCCTGTCTTGCTAGTGGGGGGCCGGGTCGAGGCGCTTTTCTGGCGCGGGCTCTTCGCGTCTTTTGACGGCGCCGGGGCCTTGGTTTCAGCACCTTTGCTGCCGCTGCTATCGGCCCCGGACGGGCTGCTGGGATAGGTGCCCGGAGGTAGCGCCGAGCCCGGGGCGCTGTTGCCGCTCAAGGCGGGTGCCTCGGGGGCGGTGTTGGCGCCGAAGGCAGCGTACGCCGGGGCATACAGTACGAACGTCAGGCTGGCGGCAAGTACGATCCTTTGGGAAATGCTGGTCTTCATGACTCAATCCCTCTTGTTGGCGGTATGGACCGACGCCCGGAACATCTCCAGGCTTCGGCAACGCCTCAATCAAGACTTCCTGGAACCAGGGGCGTGGCTTTGGGCCCCGCCTTTTTTACCGGCTTCAGAAGCCTTTGCGCGGTCATTGGCGACGTTGCCGCCGGAACCCTGGCCGCCGCTTTTACGAGGAGTATCTTGCTGGTCCTTGTGACCAGCCCCTGGGGTGGTTTTTCCACTATTAGCCATTTTTAAATCCCTCAGTGATGAGCGAATCAATGGTGTTGCCTAATTGGGAATCCGCCAGCCAAATCAAAGTTTGAAAAAATTTGCCTGCAAGCGACGAATGGGCATCAAGCGGCCATTGGCTTGGCGCCGAGGGCCTTCTTGTGCGCCGCTTTCATCGCTTCCATCTCTGCGCCAAGCTCCTCCAGCAACGCCTTGCCCAGCAGCTTTTTCGCCTGCGGGAACATCTCGCTTTCTTCTTCCTCGATATGGTGCTCCAACAGCTCCTTGACCACTTTGACGCGCCCGGAAAACTCGGTGGTGGACGGGGAGGTCTGTTTCAAGTCCGGCAATACCAGCGAGTCGACAGTACGATGTTCCTCCTTGGCTTCGTGGTACATGATTTCCTGGTCCTTGCCCCCAGCCTTGCGGAACGCCGGGTAGAGAATTTCTTCCTCAAGCCGGGTGTGAAGGCTGATTTCCATCTCCAGTTTGGCCAGCAGCTCCGTACGCTTCTTGACGCCGCGCTCAGTCGACTCACTCAGTTGGCTCAAGATAGCTTTGACGCGTTCGTGGTCGGCCTTGAGAAGATCAATGGCATTCATGGGTGACACCTCACGGGTAGCGGAAGGGCGGGTCGAAATGCCTGCCTGTCCAGAGCTCTACAGCACGAGTTGTGCCAAATTGAACTAAATGTTTATTTTTATATAAAACAATGAGTTATTGATCGTTAAAGCGAGATTTTGTCGTGCAGCTTGCACGGTCGAGGGGCGACGTGCATGCATTAAACAATGCCTATCCACCGCTGACTTTCCAGTGCTTGACGTCTTGCGCGAACACAATCTGCTCAACCTCATGGGCAATCCCGTAGGCCAGTGACTCGTGGGCGGCAATCACTTTTTCTTCGGCTGACAGGCACTTGAAAATATCCAGGTGCGTCTCTGCCGTGGCGGTTTCCAGTTCGTAGATTTTCACGTAGCGCGCCAGGTCGTTGTCCAGGCTCGACAGGTATTCGCGCAGGCGCTGGTGGTCGACGGAGTTCTGGCTGAAGTACCAGTTCATCGGATGGATCAAAAAGCGTGAGTGGGGCGTCGTGATCCGGCGATTGGCGGCCAGGAACATGATGATGCCCATGGACTCGATATTGCCCGCATTGATCGCACATAGCGGTACCGGCAGCGACTTGAGGAAGGTGTAGAGGGTAAAGCCGAAACTGGTGCTGCCGCCGGTGGTGGAAAGATTCAACAGTAACGAGGTGGCGCCTTGCTCGATGGCTTCGAGGCAACAGTCACGAAAGCGCTCGGTGGTGCCCTGATCGATCTGGCAGTGAAAGTGGATGATGTGCTCGGTCATCCTGGGCCTCCGTGGGGCAAGAGGTGACTTTCCCTTGATTCTAGAAGGTTACGGCAGGCCTGCCGCAACCGTTGGGCGAGAGCCATCCGCTGCAATTTTAATGAACCCTCAGGCGTGTTGATTGACCTAACCCATACGACCTCAGGAGGATGAATCATGCAAATCGAATATGTCTGGATTGGCTTGGCAGTGATTCTGGTACTGCTGGAGCTGTGGGCGATCAACAGCGTGCTGCGCAGTGGCAGTGGCTGGGAAACCAAGGGTTTATGGCTGGTGGTGCTGATCTTCATGCCGCTGTTGGGACTGATACTATGGGCGCTGTTTGGACCGAAGGGCGTCAACCGTGCAACCCATGCCACCGGGCATGGCAAAGGCTGATACAGAATTGGAAAAAAACAGGCGCCCGAGGGCGCCTGTTTGCATGGGCTGGCGTTAAGCCGCCAGTGCTTTGGCAATGGCCTGGTTGAACGCCGGCAAGTCATCCGGTGTACGTGAAGTGATGAGTGTCCAGCCGTTGGCAGGGCATTCCTTCACCTCAGTGTCCACCCAGTTTTCTGCCCCGGCATTGACCAGGTCGGTGCGCACGCTTTTATAGGACGTGAGGGTTTTGCCGCCGATCACCCCGGCATCGATCAGGGCCCACGGGCCGTGGCAGATGGCGGCGACGGTTTTCCCTGCCTTGACGAAATCGTTGATCAGCCGCAAGGCGTCGGCGTCCTGGCGCAGGGTGTCGGCGTTGACGGTGCCGCCGGGGATGACCAGTGCATCGAAGTCACTGCCGTTCAGTTCTGAGAGCTTGGCATCGGACTCCACGGTCCGGTCTTTCTCCGTGTCCTTGAGAAAGGTCTGGGTGCTACCACCTTTGCTGGAGCCGTGGGTCACCGTTGCACCGAAACCACGCAAGGCTTCCAGCGGCTTGAGCAGCTCGTCGCGCTCGATGCCGGTGTTGGAGGTGATGATCAGAATCTTCTTGCCGTGCAGTTGCGAACTCATGGTCGACTATCTCCTGAGTAGGGTGTGCGAGTGCTGCTACCGGTCTGTTGAGCGGATGCCTGGGCAAAAGGTTTAAATTAATTTGCGCTTATTTTCTGTGACCCTGCCCGGGACAATTTCCTTGAACTATCGAAAAACCAAGGGCTCTGCTGCATAACGGCTCCGTGGTGGAGCGTTATGTTTTCAACAGGAGGAACACCCCATGGGTACCGAAAAAAGCGCCGATAAAACGCCCGATGCCATCAGCTCCGAACAGGCCCAGAAAGGTCGCCAGGTGGATGAGCAGGACAGTCCCCTGCAGCGCCCCAACCCCAAGACTGAAACCGTCGATAAGGTGATCACGCCGACGTCTATCAAGGACACGCAGCGGCAAACCGATCAGATCAACGAACAGGCCGCAAAAGCCGAGCGCAAACTGGGCCAGTGAGGGACGGAGGCAGTCATAGGCCGATCCATCAGCGCCAGTGCGTTTTGCGGGCATCGGGCCGAAGACCGTGGAGATTTTCATGAGGGATGCAGCGTCGGTGCTCTTCTGATGCCGATGCGCTTAACCCTCAAGCATTGCCTGGCGAAAGGCATGAATGTGGTCAACGATTTGCATTGAGGCCTCGCTGATTGCGGTGCGTGTGTTACCGGCGATATGCGGGGTCAGGATCGCGTTGGCAACGCCAGTCAAAGGCGATTCGAACGGGTCCTTTTCCCGGGCGAAGGTATCGATGGCGACCCCCTTGATATGGCCGGGGAAGCGCTGCATGAACGTCGCCAACTGGCCCTCGTCGACGATGCCGCCACGGGCAGTGTTGATCAGGATCGACCCGGGTTTCATCCGCGTGAAGGCGGCTGTGTCGAACAAACCTTTGGTCTGCGCCGTGAGTGGCGTGTGAATGGACACCACGTCCGCCTCCTCCAGCAACTCGTCGAGTGAGGCGCGCCATTGCAGGCCCAGGTTCGCAGCGGCCTGTTGGGTGAATCGCTCGGAGCCGGTGGCGATCACGTTCATGCCCAGGGCGCGTGCCTTATGGGCAAGCGACTGGGCGATTCTGCCGGTGCCCACCAGCCCCAGGGTCAACTCGGCAATTTGTGGCGCGGGTGCGAGCAGGCCTTTTGACCACTGGCCTTGATGGGTCTTGGCGTTGTAGCGATTCAGGTCACGAGACAGGAACAGCGTTTGTGCCAATGCATATTCAGCCACTGCGGTCGCGTTGGAGCCTGGGGTATTGAGCACGGCCACGCCACGTTCGGCGGCGGCTTTCAAGTCGATATGGTTAAGCCCGGCACCCGCCTGGGCGATCGCCTGTAACGGGCTGCCTAGATCCGGCGACGCGGCGGCGTTGATCAGCGCAGCCCCCAGCGGAATGTTCAAACGGGTCTTGAGCACGCTGTAGCCGCCGGCCTCTACCACGGCACCGATCAGTGAAGACGTGTCGTGGCAATTGATATCCACGAACTGAATGCGCCCGGCGTAGTGCGTTTGGATACTGTCCTGGTCGGCGAAGTAGTGCAGGTTGAGGGTGATTTCCAGCCCGTATGCCAGGCATCGCTCGATTTCGTCATGCAGCAAGGGCGGGTTGGGTGCATCCAGAATCAGGACGGGAAACGCCATGGGTCTATTCCTCTGCAAAGCTATCGGGCCGAGCCTGTCTCACGCATCCACTTGCATCACTTCCAGCCCCAGGCATTCATAAGCCTCGACACTGCCCGGCGGCACGTGCCACTCGGTAATCAGCGTGTGAATACGGCTGCACGGCGCTACCACGAATGGCTCTACGGCACCCAGCTTGTCGGCCAGGGTGACAGCCACCACGTGGGAAGCGCTGTCGAGCATCGCCTGTTTCACCGCAACTTCTTCGAAGTGCAACGAGCTGATGCCCACCTGTGGGTGGAGTGCGCACACGCCTGTGAACAGCAGGTCTGCCTTGATGCCTTGAACCAGCCGCAGCGCCTCGTGCCCGCTGGCGGCCATGGTGACCGGGTTGAGCTGGCCACCGGCAAGGATCACCGTCACATTGGGGTGTTCGGACAGTGCAATGGCGATCATCGGTGAGTGGGTAACCGCGGTCAGCCTGATGCCGTGCGGCAAGGACTGGGCGATTTGCAGGGTGGTGGTGCCGGAATCGAACAGCACGATCTGGCCGTCTTCCACGCGATCGGCAGCGAGTTGCGCCAGGTGGCGTTTCGTCGCCGTGGTTTCGCCAAAACGGGTGAAGAAGTCTTTGCCGGTGTCCTTGGGTCTCGGCAACGCGCCGCCATGCACCCGTTGCAGAAGGCCGGCGGAGGCGAGCTCGCCAAGGTCGCGGCGGATGGTGTCCTGGGAAACGGCGAAATGCTCCACCAGGTCCGAGGCGGTGACTTTGCCATCGCGCTCCAGCAGCAACAGGATTTTCTGTTTGCGCAAAGAGGGCAGGTCGATGGCGGCGTGGGTGTTATGCATGTTTTTGCTCGTTAGTGCGTGTTTGTGCAAGATTAATCAGGCGCAGGATTAAACGCAATGGGTGCCGCGTTTGTACGAGCTGAGGGTGCTCCGTGATGCCGGGGTGACGCGGGAGATTTTGCTGTGTGGGACCGTTACGGCAGGACGTTCCTCAGCAAAAAAATCGTAAAAAAGTAAAAAGAGTTGTCCACGAAAACCGTGGGTATCTCTGTGGATAACTTCCCTTGAGCCCGGCGGGTATGGCGATTTAACCCGCGGTTAATATTTGATCAGTGGCTGTTTATAGCCAGTATGGGCAGGCTTTTCGCCTTGACAGGCACCGGCGAAACCGGTGCCGGAATACAAAACTACGAGTTGTTTGGGTGCAGGGTAGAGGGCCCGGCGATCTGTGCGGGCCGCTTCGTTTGCATCAGGCTGTCGAGTGCCTGGCGATAGCGGCTGCCGCCCAGTCGCATGCTGTCGTTATGACTGGCTCCGGGCACCAGCAACAGGTGTTTGGGCTCTTGTGCGGCATCAAACAGTTGCTGGCTAAAGCGGGGTGGCACAAAGGCATCGGCGAGGCCGTGGACCACCAGCAGGGGCATATGGATATCGGCGATCTTGTCGATGGAGTCGAACTTCTGCGACAGCAGCCAACGCACCGGCAGTGAAGTGTTGGCCACCGCCGTGGCCACATCCGCCAATGAGGTGAATGTGGACTCGATCACCAACCCGCGCACCGGCGGCGGCATATGGTTATCCGCGGCCTGCTTGCCCAGCTCTGCCGCAAGATCGATGGCCACCGCGCCGCCCAGTGAGTGCCCGTAGATCAGGCGTTTGGCGGGGTCGGGTTGCAGCATCTGGAAGCGTTCCCAGGCAATGCGCGCGTCTTCGTACACGCTGGTTTCGGAAGGCAAGTCGCCCTGGCTCTGGCCGAAGCCGCGATAGTCGATGGCCAGTACCGAGAACCCCAGGGCCCGCAGTTGCTCAATGCGAAACAGCTGGCCGGTGAGGTTCCAGCGTACGCCGTGCAAATAGAGGATCGCTGGCGCGTCCTTCTGCGCAGCCGGCCACCACCAGCCATGAATGTTTTGCCCGGACTTGAAACTTGCGGGTTTCAGGTCGAACTCCTGCACGTCCCGGGGCAATCCGCTGTACCAGCTGGCAGTACCCGGTTCCACACGAAACAGCAGCTCGCGCTCTTTGTGCTGCAGCACGGCGCAACCCACGGGCAGGCCGATGATCACGGCAGCCATGCACAGCAGGGGAAACCAGCGCAGGCCGAGACGGGACATAAAACGTGAAAGCATGAAGGTTCCAGGACAGGGGCAAAGCACGGGTTTTAACAGATGCCCTGGCCGTGCAGGAAATATTTAGACAGTCGTCACCGGGTATTGCTTGCAAAGTGTTACGGCGGGTCAAGACGCCCCATGCCGATTACGCAGCGGCTGCATGGGGCGCCATAAAGGAGCAGTGAGGTATCGACCCGCATCAATGCCCTGAACTTGACGATAGGCCGGGGTAGAGACATGCTCGGCGCCCTTCCGAAAAGAGGCCCTGCCATGGAAAACAGCCCGGTTCGCATCCACACCGAAGAATTGCTCTCGGATAACTGGTACGTGCTGAAAAAGTACACTTTCGACCTGCGCCGCCGCGACGGCAGTTGGCAGTCCCAGACCCGCGAGATCTATGACCGGGGCAATGGTGCGACCATCCTGCTGTACAACCGCGAGCGGCGCACGGTGTTGCTGATTCGCCAGTTCCGCATGCCCACCTTCGTCAATGGCTACCACGGCTACCTGATCGAATCCGCCGCCGGCCTGCTGGACAATGCCAGCCCCGAGGAACGCATTCGTCTCGAAGCGGAAGAAGAGACGGGCTACCGTGTGGGCCACGTGGAAAAAATCTACTCGGCCTTCATGAGCCCGGGCTCGGTGACCGAGCGCATCCACTTTTTCATCGGCGAATATCAGCCGGCCGACCGGGTCAGTGAGGGCGGCGGGCTGGAAGAGGAGGGCGAGGATATCGAGGTGCTGGAGCTGGGGTTTGAGGCCGCTTTGGCGATGGTACAAAGCGCCGAGATTGTCGACGGCAAGACCATCATGCTGTTGCAGTATCTTGAATTGCGGATGTTGAAAGAGGGCTGGTGATGTCGCGTCGGTTGTCGGTGGTGCTGGCAGTGTTTTTGGCCGGATGCGGTGGTGCGAGTGCTGCGCAAACGCAGGTCGGCGACGGTGGCGTTCCCGCGTTCTATACCTGGGCCGACAAGATGCCCGCGTCACCCGGGCAGATGCTGCGCAGCGAGCCGTTGACGGCCGCGCAAAGCCTGGCCGAGGCGGGGCAGAATGTCCGGATCCTGTACACGTCCACCGACGGTCTCGACTCCCGCAAACAGGTGGTGGTCTCCGGTGCGTTGTTCCTGCCCGAAGGCACACCGCCGCCGGGTGGATGGCCGCTGATGGCGTGGGCCCATGGCACCGTGGGCAGTGCCGACATCTGCGCGCCATCGTTCACCGCGCGCAGCCTGCGGGACACCCGCTATCTCAATTATTGGCTGGAGCAGGGGTACGCCATCGTCGCCACCGATTATCAAGGGCTCGGGACGCCCGGCCCGCACCCTTACGGGCTGACCAGCCCGCTGGCTTACGGTGTGCTCGACAGCATTCGTGCGGTGATGGCGGATGAGTTTGAACTCTCCAAAAACATCGTGGTGTTCGGCCAGTCCCAGGGCGGGCGCGCCGCGTTTGCCACAGCGGTCTACGCCAAAGACTACGCGCCGGAATTGAACATCGTCGGCGTAGTGGCAACCGGTACGCCTTACGCCGCCACCCATAAAACGGGTGACAGTGCCGAACTGGAAAAGGCCCGCAGCTCGGTGGTGCCGACCTTTGCCTATAACCTGCTGCGGCTGAGTACGGCCACCTTGTTTGATCCGTCGTTTGTCCCTGCCGACTACTTGAGCGAGCGCGCAATGCCAGCGTTTGAGATCAGTCAGCGCGATTGCTTGCATGCCATCGAGCAGCGGGTGGTGGCGGATAAACTTACCTTCAACGACAGCTTCAAGCGCTCGCCCAAAGCAGCCCTCGACAGGGTCTATCGCGAGTCGGCGTATCCAACGCTGAAGACCGATATTCCGGTGTTCGTCGGCACCGGCGGCCAGGACCGGGATGTGTTTGTGCCGGGGCAGAAGGCGTTGGTCAGGGACGCGTGCAAGGCAGGCGACCGGATCGAATGGCATTTCTATCCCGAGCTTGATCATTCGGCCACGGTAAATGGCTCGCTGGCGGACTCGACGCCGTTCGTGCGCAAGGCGTTTGCCGGTGAGGTGATTACCGGGAATTGTGGGGACTGAGGGTCGCAGGCGGTTGGGTCAAAACCAACAGCAGAGCCGCCTTATGTGGGAGCGGGCTTGCTCGCGAATAACCCGAGGGCGCCGTGTTTATTCAGGATGCCCGCGTTATCGTTAACCCCCTTCGCGAGCAAGCCCGCTCCCACATCAGGGCCGTGCAACCACCATCACCCCAGCTTGACGTCCATGGTAATCCGCGCGGTAAACACCCGTTTCCCCTCGGCATCCAGCATTTCCACCGGCACGATCTTGTCCCCCGGCGTGTGCCAGTCAATCCCCTCGCCATTGGCGGTGGCCGTCACACTGCTTTTGGCCTTGGCCAGGTACTCCACGGTCATCCCCTTGGGAATCCACCGCGCTCCCGGCGGTATGGACACGTCGGTCATGGTGCCCGCCGCCAACTCCGCAGCGTTGCACATGGCGATGGCATGCACGGTCCCCAAATGGTTGGTGATGCTCTTGCTGAAGGGCACCTCCACCGACGCCAAACCCGGGCGCAGTTGGGTGATCAGCGGGTTGATCGTGCTGAAGTAGGGCGCCATCTGGCACGCCAGTTTGCTGAACGCTTCGGGGCCGGCGCTGTTGAACATACTCAGGAACTGACTCATGAAAGTGCCTCGCTGGTGGTTCGGATTTACGGAATGTTGTTCCGTTACAGAATAATGTTCTGTAACGGAACAGTATTCTGTCCGTGGGAAATCTGTCAAGCTGCCCCGACGCATCCCTCTCACTGATTGAGTGCCTGTTCAGTATGCAAACCCCGGATCTGCTTCAGCGCTGCTTCCCCGGTCGAAGGGCCGAATTGAAGCGCGATATCTTCAAGACCGCGCTCGATCTGTTCAACGAGCAAGGCCTTGAAGCCACCACCATCGAGATGATTCGCGCACAGTGCGACACCAGCGTTGGCGCCATCTACCACCACTTCGGCAACAAGGAAGGCTTGGTCGCCGCGCTGTTTTTTACCGCACTGGAGGATCAGGCCGAGTTGCGTGGGCGCTATCTTGAGTCGGCGAAAACCGCGAAGGAGGGCGTGTACGCGCTGGTCCACAGCTACGTGGATTGGGTAGACAGCGAACCGCAATGGGCACGCTTTCAATACCACGCGCGTTTTGCCGTGACCAAGGGGCCGTTTGCCGCAGAACTGGACAGCCGCAACCAGTCGCGCAATGCCGTGCTGAAGGACTGGATGGCGCTGCCCGGGCGTGGCGACCAGCTCAGTCAGGTACCCGCTGAACTGTTGACGTCACTGATCATCGGCCAGGCCGACAGCTACTGCCGTGCCTGGTTGGCCGGGCGCGTGACCAGCAGCCCGAGGGTTTACCGCGAGGCCCTGGCCGAGGCAGCCTGGCGTTCGGTGGGCGGCCATTAGGTAAACCGGCGCAGCGAGAACGCCGACAAGTCGAGGGCGCTTTTACCCTCGACGTGCTGCTGCGCCAACGCTTCGCCGATCGCGGCCGAGTGCTTGAAACCGTGCCCGGAGCAGGCACTGACCACCGTCACGTTTTCCAGGTGGGGATGCTGGTCGATGATGAAGCCGTGGTCCGGCGTCAGGGTGTACGTGCACACGGCGGTTTTCAGTACTTGGGCGGTCACACCGGCAACCTTGCCCGCGAGATGGGTGCTGAACATGGCTTCACACTCGGCCGGGCTGACTTGACGATTCACGGCGTCGGGCGTGGTCGCGACGGCGCGTTGCTCGCAGGCGACCTTCATGCTGTGTTCCCCGGCAATCGGCGGGAAGCCGTAGCAGTTGTCGTCCTCGCCCGAGCCATGGGCAAGGATGAAGGTGGGTGAGCCTGCGGGGAAAACCGACGGCTGCGCCAGCTTGAACCAGTACAGGTTCTGGCGGCAGACCGTCAGCAGTGTATCGAAGGGTGCACCGAGCAACTGGGCACTCCACATACCGGCGCAGACGATCACCTTGCGCGCACGCACGCTGGCCACATTGGTGTTGATGGTCACTTCGCCGTTGGCCGATTGCAGCTGGCTGACCACCGCGCCCGTCAGCGTCTCGGCCCCCAGTTGGCGGGCGCGGGTCAGTTGGGCGTCAATGCAGCGTTCCGGCTTGACGTAGCCGCCGCCCGGTTCGAAATAGCCCACGGCGTTATCTTCAACACCGGCAAATTGCGGGAAGCGCCCGCGGATCTGTTCGGCGTTCAGCACCTCATGGGGGATGCCATAGGCCTTGCCCAGCGCGAGGGTCTGGCGGGTGAAGTCGGCAACGCCGTGCTGCGGCGCAGCGGGCTCGCCACTGCTCATGACCAGCACACCGCATTGCTCGAACAGGCTCACGCCGAGTTCGGCTTCCAGCTCGCGCCAGATCTGTTGCGAGCGGATCACCAGCGGGACGTAGGCCGCCCCTTCGCCGACGGCCTGGCGGGTGATGCGCGTGTCGCCGTGGCTGGAACCCTGGTCATGGGGTGGCGCAAAGCGGTCGATGCCGATGGCGCGAACACCGCGCCGGGCCAGTTGATAGAGCGTGGCAGCGCCCATGGCGCCGAGTCCGATCACGGCTACGTCGTAGTGCTGCGCTGGCATGTTCTGGCTCCATCAGAAGGGGGGAGCCGAACGTATCACGCACAGGGCGCCGGCGTCATCGCCACCTGATAGCGCAGGTCGAAGTCATCCGCCAACTGCGCCAGCGTCACCTCGCCCAGGCGCTGCAGCAACAACGCCTGGGCGTCATCAAAGGCCTGGTTCAGCGCGGCGTTGACGGCTTGTTCCACCAGGCATTGCGGGTGATCGGTGGACAGGCCGACGGCAAAGATCGACGACGTGCCAAGGGCGTTGTGGATGTCCAGCAAGGTGATTTCATCCAAGGGTTTGCCGAGCATCCAGCCGCCCTGATGGCCTTTTTCGGAACGCACATAGCCCTTTTCCTTGAGCAGGCCCAGGGTGCGGCGCACCACCACCGCGTTGGTGCCGAGCATCTGCGCGATGGTTTCCGAGGTGGCGCGTTCCTCGTGGCGGCCCATGTGGATCAGCACATGGAGCATGCGCGAAAGCCGGGTGTCGTTTCTCATATGCAAGCCTCAGGAATTCCTGCGCGAAAGTATCGTTCGTAACGATTGGAGTTGCGAGATGCTTGACGAAGTATTTTTATGTAACTTATGGTGTGTCGTGAATGCCCGGCAACCGATGCAAGGGCCACCAGAGAGGTCATCTTCATGGTTTACGACGTGATTATCGTGGGCGGCAGCTACGCGGGAATGTCGGCTGGCCTGCAACTGGCGCGGGCCCGGCGCCAGGTGCTGGTGATTGACGCCGGGCAGCGGCGCAACCGTTTTGCGGCCACCTCCCACGGCTTCCTCAGCCAGGACGGCCAGCCGCCGGAGATGATCGCGGCTGAAGGGCGAGGGCAGTTGATGGAGTACCCGACGGTTACCTGGGTGCAGGACACGGCGGTAGAGGCGACTCAGGGCCTGCAGGGTTTTGTGGTGCAAACCCGGTGCAATGGCAGCTTTAACGCTCAGCGGCTGATTCTGGCCTCCGGAGTGGTGGATGAGTTGCCCGAGGTTGAAGGCCTGCAAGAGCGCTGGGGCAAGTCCGTATTCCACTGCCCGTATTGCCACGGCTATGAGCTGGATCAAGGTCGCATCGGCGTGTTGGCGACTTCACCGCTGGCGATGCATCACGCCATGCTGCTGCCGGACTGGGGCACCACCACGCTGTTCACCAACGGCGTATTTATGCCGGATGCCGAGCAGCAGGCACAACTGGATCGGCGCGGCGTTCGCGTCGAAAACCACGCGGTGCGGCGGATTGTCGGTGAGTGCGCGGACGTGGAATTGGCAGACGGTCGGGTGATCGCACTGGACGGCATTTTCACGATGTCCCGCACGCGCATGGCCAGCCCGTTGGCTGAGCAATTGGGGTGTGAGTTTGTCGAAGGACCTACCGGGCCTTATCTCCTCACCAACGAAACTCGCCAGACCACCGTGCCCGGCGTGTTCGCCTGCGGTGATGCCAACCTGGCCGGGGGCTCGGTGGCGCTGGCGGTAGGCGAGGGCGTGCGCGCCGGGGTGGGCGCGCACTTCTCAATGATCTTCAGCTGAGATCAGCGCACCAGGCACGGCCGCTTGTTATCGAACGTCCAGCCCGGAATCATGAACTGCATCGCCACGCTGTCATTGCGCGCGCCCAGGCCCATGCCTTTGTACAGCTCATGGGCGTGGGCCACGGCGTCCATGTCGATGTCCACACCCAGGCCTGGTTTGCCCGGGACCTTGATATGACCGTCGACAATCTTCAGCGGCGCCTTGGTCAGGCGTTGGCCGTCCTGCCAGATCCAGTGGGTATCGATGGCGGTGATTTCACCCGGTGCGGCGGCGGCCACCTGGGTGAACATCGCCAGGGAAATGTCGAAGTGATTGTTGGAATGAGAGCCCCAGGTCAGGCCCCATTCGTGGCACATCTGCGCCACCCGCACCGAACCCTGCATGGTCCAGAAGTGCGGGTCGGCGAGGGGGATATCCACGGACTGCAACTGGATCGCGTGGCCCATTTCTCGCCAGTCGGTGGCGATCATGTTGGTGGCGGTGGGCAGCCCGGTGGCACGGCGGAATTCGGCCATGACTTCGCGCCCGGAGTAGCCGTTTTCGGCACCGCAGGGGTCTTCGGCGTAGGCCAGTACGTGATGCTGGTCGCGGCACAGGGCGATGGCTTCTTTCAGAGACCAGGCGCCGTTGGGGTCCAGGGTGATGCGTGCGTCGGGGAAGCGTTCGGCCAGCGCAGTGACCGCCTCGATTTCTTCAGCGCCGCGCAGTACACCGCCCTTGAGCTTGAAGTCATTGAACCCGTATTGCGCCTTGGCAGCCTCGGCAAGACGCACGATGGCTTCGGGCGTCATGGCCTGTTCATGCCGCAGGCGGAACCAATCCTCGGCGTGCGCTTCACTGCGATAGGCCAGGTCGGTCTGCTGGCGATCACCGATGTAGAACAGATAGCCGAGCATCTTCACCGCATCGCGCTGCTGGCCTTCGCCGAGGAGGGCAGCTACCGGGACTTCAAGGAACTGGCCGAGCAAATCCAGGAGGGCCGCTTCCATCGCGGTGACGGCGTGGATGGTGATGCGCAGGTCAAACGTCTGCAAACCCCGACCGGCCGAATCCCGCGCGGCGAAGGTCTGGCGCATGGCATTGAGGATGCTCTGGTACTGGCCGATAGGCTTGCCGATCACCAGGCTGCGCGCGTCTTCCAGAGTCTCGCGAATGCACTCGCCACCGGGCACTTCACCGACCCCGGTACGGCCGGCGCTGTCGGTGAGGATCACGATATTGCGGGTGAAAAACGGCCCGTGGGCGCCGCTGAGGTTGAGCAGCATGCTGTCGTGGCCGGCCACCGGGATGACTTGCAGGCCGGTGACGACCGGGGCGCCTTGGGCGTGGTGCTGGTGTTCTGTGTTCATGGTGTATTCCTTATTTGCTCAAGACGGGTGCGGGTTGCAGCACGCTGCTGGTGTTTGGCGCGGGCAGGGTCCTGGCAAAAAACACCAGGATCGCGGCAAGGATCGACGTGCCTGCCAGGCCATACAAACCGCCCTGGATCGAACCGGTGGTTTGTTCCAGAAAACCAAAGGTGGTAGGCGCGACAAACCCGCCGAGGTTGCCGATGGAGTTGATCAGCGCGATCACGGCGGCGGCGATCCGTGCATCCAGGTAACCCTGGGGGATTGGCCAGAACAGTGAGGACGCCGACTTGAAGCCAATCGCCGCAAAGCAGATGGCGATAAAGGCAAAGATCGGCCCGCCGGTGGTGGAAAGGAACATGCCGACTGCGGCAATCAACAACGCGGCGGCGACCCACGCCTGCTGGAACTTGAACTTGCCCGCCAGCGCGGCGAAGGCGTACATCGCAATGATCGAGATCAGCCACGGGATCGAGTTGTAGAAACCCACCTGGATGTCACTCAGGTCGCCCATCTTCTTGATGATGCTCGGCAGCCAGAACGTGGCGGCGTAGATCGTCAGCTGGATGCAAAAGTACAGGCCGCAGAACAGCATGATCTGGCGGTCCTTGAGCAACTTGCCCAGGGTCGGCTTGACCGTGGTGGCGGCATCACGCTCGCGCTGTTCGCGGTCGATCTCGCCCACCAGGGCGTCCTTCTCTTCAAGGCTCAGCCACTTGGCGTCATGGGGTTTTGAGTCCAGCCAGAACCACACAAAAAAGCACAGCAGCACCGAGGCCATGCCTTCGATGATGTACATCCATTGCCAGCCATGCAGGCCAAAACCGGTGATTTGCAGCAGCACGCCGGACAACGGGCCGGAGATCAGCGAGGCGAGGGCCGAGCCACTGAGGAAAATCGCAATCGCCTTGCCGCGCTCGACACCGGGCAACCAGCGGGTGAAGTAGTAGATCACCCCAGGGAAGAACCCGGCTTCGGCCACTCCCAGCAGGAAGCGCAGGATGTAGAAGTGGGTTTCGTTCTGGATAAACGCCATCAGCGTGGCGGTGATGCCCCAGGTGAACATGATGCGGGTCAGCCAGATACGCGCGCCGACTTTTTGCAGGAGCATGTTGGACGGCACTTCGAACAGCGCGTAGCCGATGAAAAACAACCCGGCGCCGAAGCCGTACGCGGCCGCACCAATGCCCAGGTCGTGCTCCATATGGGTACGCACAAAGCCGATGTTGACGCGGTCGATGTAGTTGACGATGAACATGATCACGAAGAGCGGGAGCACATGGCTCTTCACTTTCTTGATCGCGCGGGCCAGGACCGGGTCGGTGGCAGGCGCAGCTGTCGCAGGGCTTGAAGGGGTCACGAGGTAAAACTCCCACTGATTATTGTTGTGCGGGGGATAGGCTCGGGTTGCCGGAGTTGTCTGACAACTTGATAGACATCATACAACTGCAATTTCACAGATAGCAACACTTTGTAGGAGCGAGCTCGCTCGCGAAAAACGTCAACGATTACGCGGTTATGTTGAAGAATTACGGTGCAGTCGGTTTTTTCGCGAGCAAGCTCGCTCCTACAGGTATTCGCTTGTTGTCATACAAGTTGGTGTGCATAAAAATGCTAGTATCGCCAGGCGCCCCTGAATGGAATTCCAGATGCAAAACCCAACCTCGGCACCTCATCGCAAGCGCTCCCCAGGCCTTGCCCACGACATCGTCACCGCGCTGACCCAGCAGATTCTTTTGGGGCAGATGGCGCCGGGTGAGAAGCTGCCGTCCGAGTCCGCCATCGTCGGCGAGTACGGCGTCAGTCGCACCGTGGTACGCGAAGCGCTCTCCAAATTGCAGGCGGCCGGGTTGGTGGAAACCCGCCACGGTGTCGGCACCTTCGTGCTGGAGCGCGACGAACGCCAGGGCCTGCACCTGACCCACGACACCGCCGCCAGCGTGCGCGGCATCCTGGAGTTGCGCCTGGGCCTGGAAACCCAGGCAGCCGCCCTGGCGGCCTTGCGCCGTACCGATGAACAATTGCAGCAGATGCGACAGGCGCTGGATGACTACCAGGATTCCTTGGCCAACAACGACAGCGCGGTGGAGCCCGACGTGCGTTTCCATCGCCTGATCGCCCAGGCCACCGGCAATACCTATTTCACCGACGTGATCTATCACCTGGGCAACTCGGTGATTCCGCGCACCCGGATCAACGCCGAAGAGCGCGGGGACGTGGACTTGATGGAGTTGGGGCGTGTGGCGAACCTCGAGCACGAAGCGATCCTGAAAGCCATCCGCCGCCAGGACCCGGATGCGGCGAGGGCGGCCATGCTGCTGCACTTGAGCAACAGCCTGGAGCGCATGACAGGGGAGTAGCCAGACCCAAAACACGTTCTGGCCAGGGGCATTTTCTTCAATACCTGGGTCACTCTTCCCCTTAAGGTTCAGCTCATACCTGCACAACAAAAAGGAACTGCAATGAGCTTGATCATTTCCATGGCTGCCTTCGCCCTGGCCACGTCCATCACGCCGGGACCGGTGAATGTGGTGGCCATCAGTTCCGGGGCGCGCTTCGGGTTTGCCGCCAGCCAGAAGCATGTGGCCGGGGCCGCACTGGGGTTCACCTTGCTGCTGGTGCTGATCGGGTTGGGACTGCACGAGGTGCTGGTGCGCTGGCCGCTGCTGACCCAGTTGATTCAATGGGGCGGGGTGGCGTTTCTGTTGTATATGGCCTGGAAACTGGCGGTGGACGACGGGCGCCTGGAGGCTGACGGCACGGCCACGGCGCCGTCGATGCTCTATGGGGCGATCATGCAGTGGCTTAACCCCAAGGCCTGGCTGGCGTGCGTGGCGGGCATGGGGTTGTTCGTGGCCGATGGCGATCCGCAGCAGGTCTGGCTGTTTGCGGCGATTTACCTGGTGATCTGCTACCTGTCGGTGGCGTGCTGGGTTTACGCCGGGACCTTCCTGCGGCGCTACCTGAGCAACCCTCAGGGCGTGCGCCTGTTCAATCGCTCGATGGCTGCGTTGCTGGTGGCCAGCGTGGGGTATTTGCTGCTGGCCTGAGTCAGCCGCGGTATTGCCCGGGCGTGGCGGCCAGGTGCTGTTTGAACGTGCGCTGGAAGTGCGCCTGGTCGGCAAACCCGGCGGCCAGTGCCACGTCGGCAATCAGCTCGCCATTGCGCAACTGGGTACGGGCAAACTGGACGCGCCGGTTGACCAGGAAGGCATGGGGCGTCATGCCGTAATACTGCTTGAATGCCCGGATCAGGTACGACGGCGACAGTTCGGCGGCCAGGCAAATGTCCTCCAGCTTCAAGGCCTCGGTGCAGTGTTCACGAATGTACTCGGCGGCCCGTTCCAGCTTGTGATTCACCTCGCGCACCCGTGTTGTGGGCGGGTTGAGCCGTTGCTGCACCTCGGTGAAAAAACTCACCACCGCGCTTTGCTTGTGCAGGTGCTCGGCCTGCGCGTCCACCAATACCTCATACAGCTCGATCAAGCTGCTATACAGCACGACGTCGCGGGTATGCGTGGCCGTAAACGGGCGAAAACCCAGCTCGGTACTGAAGCCCAACTGGTGCTGCAGGTCCGTCAGCCAGGCCGTGTCGATGTACAGCATGTGGTACGACCAGGGCTGATCGTACAGGGGGTTGCAGGCGTGGACATCGCCAGGGTTCATCAGCACCACGGTGCCGGCGCTGATCTGGAAGGTGGACGCGCCATGAATATACAAACTGCGCCCCGCCGTGATCGCCCCGATGGAGAAATGCTCGTGGGAGTGGCGGGTGTAGCAGACCTTGCGCCCGTCGGCGATGGTGCGCGCCTCGATAAACGGCAGGTGTTCGTCGCGCCAGAAAGCGGGGGCAGTACGTTGCGGGTTCAGTGCCATGATCGACCGTTTACAGAAGCATGCGCGGGGCACGACGTGGACGATGATTGCACAGAATGTGCGCCAGGGCTGCCCCCGCACGTGATCATTTGATGTGTTGCGGCACCAACCGGGAGAGAAACTCCGACCATGGGTCACGGCCACTGATGGCCGTGGCCAGGGACGCCACCCGCTTCGCCGACAGGCTCAGCTCGGCGCTACCCTGCATCAGTTGCTTGGCAACAAGGGTCGATGCAATCTCCAGGCTTCTGGCCGACGTGAAGGTGCAGGGCACCTGCGGGTTGTCGCCATACACCCTGGGGAGGCGTGCAAAACTTTCGGCAACCAGTCCGGCTCGGCGGGCCACAGTCGGTGTCAGTCCAATGTTGTAGGCCTCCCAATCGAACCCCGGGCCGGTGCCGGCCTGCAGCGCCTCCAGCGTCAGATCGTTGCGAGGAATGATCAGCATGGGCTTGGGGAAAAACTCATAGAAGCGCACATCTCCCAGGTAGTGACAGCACACCAGAGTGCCAAACCGGCCGACTGTTTCCGGAGTATCGCTGCCGACCACAGCCGGGAGGGGGGGCGGATAAAGCCGGAAGAATTCCAGGCGGCCATATTCCAGTGCTTCTCGGCTGGGTTGGGTCAGTTGCGAAAGCCAATACCGGGTCGCCAGGACATGGGCGCCATGCAAGGCTGCGACCCGGGTGTCGAACATGGTGCCAAACACCGTCGGCAGGTCGGCCAGTTGGGAAAAACCCTGTGCCAGTGCTGCCCAGGTGATGGCTGGATTGCTTGAATGCCAATTTTCCGAGGTCCTATCCAGCCGACCGGCCATGTGCAGTTCGACCAGTGAAAAGGCTCTGCCGATCACGATGCGGTCCGTCGAGGACGGTTGTGGCGTGCGGTCATCGGGTGTCCACATCCAGATGAGGTCTTCGAGGTGCTGGCTGTTGGGGTACACCTTGCGCAAGTCCTGCAGAGCCGCCTCCCGCAGGCTGATTTCAGGTGCGCTGATGATGTCGGCTGTGCTGTGCAACAGGCCGATTTGCTCATTTAGTGCCGCAATTGCACGGTTTGTCTCGCCGGAGCTGCGGGCCTTTTCGCTCTTGGGCAAAACACCGTTGGCCACCGCCCAGTCGACAATCGGGACATTGCCCCGGCGCACGCGCCTGGCCGGGGGAATGAGGTAAATCAGGCTGATGAAATCATTGAAGGTCATGGCCCGCGAAGCGCCTGGTGTGTCCTGCTCCAGCACGTCGACGTATTGTTTGAAATGCACCCAGGTGTGCGAACTCATGTAAGGCATCTGCTCGGGAATGCCCCGCACCAGGAACTCTGGTGCCACCCCGGCCAGCAGCAGGTGCGTGGCCAGCGGCACGAGATTCGACCGGTTGACCTTTATCTGCACCATCGCCTCCACCACGCGTCGAACCTCGCTGAAGCTCAACCCCCAGTTGTATTGATCCGTCAGGTCGTAGGTCAGGACGTGGGCGCGCTTTATCCCGGCCTGCGGGTCGACACTCAGGATCAATGCGGCAAGTACCAGCGCGCTGCGACTGGCTCGGGTGTTGGCCGCGCTGGCGTGCTCGCCGTACCAGGCCACGTTGTGTGACAGGGTGGTCGCGAGTAGCTGCGCGCGGGGCGATGCCAGCAACTGGCCCAGCAACAGGTCGGCTTCGGCGCGCACGGTGTCTTTGGTTTTTTCGCCGACGATGCCCTCGCCCAGGTAATCAAACAGCGTGACGTACGGGTTCGGCAGGAAGGTCGCGAGCGCCTGGAGGATTTGTCGTCGCTGGCTTGGCTGAAGCGGCATGACTTGCAGGGCAGTCCAGTAGTTGCCGTGGGTAGGGGCCTTGAGAGCGGGAATGGCCAGCAGGCGAGCGGTAACGCGCACGTTGTCGATGCTGTCCGGAATCAGGACTTTGTACAGGTTGAGCATCTGTCGCAGGCTGACTCGTCCGTCGCTGCTGACCTCACCGCCGGACTGTCTGGCCAACCCAATCAGCAAACCGCGCTGGCTGCCGGTTGTGATCTGCTTGAGCCGGACTGCCAGGGTCGTGGGCTTGCCCTCGGCGCCATACGCAATGATTCGCCCGCTGGCGGTCACCACGACGCGGTGCCCGGTGTCGACGCGGTGTTCGGTTCGTGCCTCCTGAAACGCCGGGTCTTGAAGTATGTCCAGCAACTGCCGGGTACCTTTGTTCACCAGTTCACAGAAGGGGGAATCAGGGTCCAGGTTCAGGGGTATATCAAAGGCCCTGTCGTTCAACGGGCCGGGGAGCGTAGAGTGGAGGCCCTGTTGCAGGGTGTAGCGGTCGTTAAGTACCGCTACGTATTTTTGATGTTTGCCTGCGGCAACGACCGAGTACGCCACTTCGTTGACATAGGGAAAGGAGGGGTGTGGTCGCTGGCGCAATTGATCGACCAGGGCCCTGACTTCAAGGAGCGTTATGGGGCGTGGATACCCGTAGGCGCTCATCAGCGCCGCGAGGCTGAGGGAGGCATCCAGCACGATGTCCATCTGCAACAACGTAGAAAGGCGATTCAGCTCGTCCCACTGCCGGTTCAGCGCGGAATCCGTGGAGCGGTCGATGGGCACCGTCATCACTTTGTGGCCGAGCTCGCCTGAAACGATGGCGTGGTCCGCCAGGGAATAGACATAAGACCGGGGAAACGTCGGGTCGATAGGGTTGAGGCTGAGAAACTCGGCCTCTTGCGTCACCGCCGTCAACAGTTGTGCGGCGCTCTTGAGGGTAATCGAGAGCATTGAACCGGTGTCCAGCACCAGGCGTCGGCTGTATACCTGCAACCAGTCGAACGCTTCAGCCGGTTCGGCCAGCCAGTTTTCCAGCGTCGTCAGCAATGTTTGATGGTCCTGGTATTCCCCGGCCAGTTTATCGCGCAGGGTGGACTTGATCCGGCCGCTGTCATCAATGCTCGGTAACGTCTCCAGGGCGATGATTTCGTCCAGGATCACCTGGGCCTGGAAGTGATTGCCGGGCACGGGGTAGCCATAAAAAGGCAGTACCAGGGCCAGCGGCAGTTCGCGGTGATGATGGTCGGTGAGCTCCGGCAAATAGGGTAAACCGACGTTGCCGGTGTCGATCACGCTGGCGGCATCAATGAGCGGCGCGCTGACTTCCCACCAACCTGAGTCGTTGCTCAGTACGAAGGTCTTCAAGGTTGAGGCGCCGTTGGTGTTTGCATTGGCTTGCAGTGTGCCGTGGCGCAGCGTCAGGCTGCTCAGTTGCAGATGTTCGCTGGCGGCCCAGTTGACGAACGCGGGGCGATGGAGCGCCTTGCAGTAAATCGCTGACCATTGTCCCAGCATCGTGTAATCCGGAACCTGAATCCTGGGGGCTTCGGCGGACGCCGCAGCGCGTTGTTCGACAAGTGTCGACAACCCGGCGATCAACTCGGCGAGCAATACCTCGTCGTCTTTCAGGCGCAAGGCTTCGCGCCGGATCAGATTGAGGGCTGAAGGGGATATGCTTTTGAGCATATGGGAAAGGAAAGGCTGGTCATCCATGGCAGTCGTGCTCGGTGTGAGGCCGCCCGAGAGTCTTCGCGCGGCCAGAACCTGCATCGTCCCGCGCCCCTGGGGGGCGACAAAAGAGGTACCTTCCTGATGCCGTGTAGTTTCAATCAACCGCCGTGGTGGGGGCCACGACGGCGTTGCCGTGGCTCACTCAAAAGTCCCAGCGGGTCGCCAATTGCAGGGGCTGGAAACTCCCAGCGTTCGCTGTCGTAGTTCTGCACGCTCACACCGGGCGCGCGGCGCAGGGTGTCGGCGATGCTGTTGGAACCTTGGTCGTCCATTTGCTGGCGGGTGATGACCATAACAAAGTACATTCGTCAATTTACCCATCATGCCAGATAAGTCACCACCTCCCTTGCGAGTTGGTATTGATACCCTTGTCTTAAAGGTCTGAAAAACTGTAAGGCTGAAGCTCTGTAATCTGTGAAAGCAGTATCAAATGCTCCACTGCTTTTACTTTTTCAAGATGACCAAGGGTGTCTGACCCGCCCAACATAAACGCTGGAACAAAGCCATACATCTCGTCATGACGCAAAACCCCCAGCTTTCTCTTCGCTGGTTTGAACAGATCGCCATAATCGTTAGAGTCAAAATTTCTGGATAGTAGAAAAGAGCGGAGCCCTTTGTCCATTTGCTCCCCTGTATATATAGATGAATGTGTTGTATAGCGAGAAAGGATACTAGTTATTTTAAGGGACGCCCCCGTTTTTTCACCCCAAAGATACAGATCGCCAAAGGCACTACGGGCAATCAGATGGTAGGTATCAAAGGCTTCAAATTTCGTTCCTTCAAGCCAAGCCCCTATCACCCCCTCGTACTCTTGCGGGTTCACTAACCAGAAGATGCCATCGCCGTAACCGCACCAGCCATGTTCAGCCCAATACTCAAAAAGTTGATTGGGCAATTTGCCTTTATATCGCTCGATACTTGACGGTGGCACTTCCTGTCGGTCAATGATATTGCCGAACTCTTCTAAAAAAATTGAAAATACTTCATCCATTATTCATCACCTTTAATACTTATGGAGCCTTACATTGAGGAAGGTTGATTCTCTCATTGGTTTTGATATGTTTTCAGCTACACTTTTCAGGTTTTCTATTTTATTTTTCCACTGTGGACCAATGCTTGAATTCACCTGTCTGTCACCAAAGTCTGCAATAATGTCCTTGCCGCCAGCGCTCAAGTCGGGGTTATGCAGGCCAGCAAGGTTTGACATCGTTTCTTTAGCTTTTTTTAGACTCTCTACTCTCGCATCTTTGGGGGTCAGAGTTTGTAAAAACTCTTCGTTAAACCGTCCTTGTAATTTATCTTGTAAATCCTTTCTGGCTCGTGTGGCTGGAGCAATTAAGTGGTACGTGTCACGTTCTTCAAGGATTGTCCCTTCAAGCCAAGATGCAACTACTCCTTCGTGCTCTTGAGGATTAACTATCCAGAAAATTCCATCACCGTATCCGCACCAGCCGTGCTCAGCCCAATATTCCAGAAGCTGATTGGGCAGTTTCCCCCTATAACGCTCGATACTCGACGCTGGCACTTCCTGACGATCAACTGGGCCACCAAACTTTTTAGGAATCTAGAAAATACCTTGTCCAAACGACACCTACCCAATGTCAGCGACCCGGTAATTCATTCCGCGCAGCTTATACCCTTTAGAGTCAGCCAAAAATATTGGCTTTTTCAAGGCACGAAAATCTCTGCCTCAGACGAGACATCAATGCGTTGGCATATCTCGGACAGCGATGCTAATGCCCCGTCCGACAACTGAAAATAAATCATTTCCACCTCTTGGTTATCGTCGAACACTATAGACATCCCTATGCCTTCGCCTGCATATTTCCTTATCCCGGAATACTCTTCTAGAAACGTAAGCCTCAGGGTTTCTATTAAGTCATCGCCAATATTTTTTGATAGACGCACAGAGCTTTCAAACTCCCAACCATCCTCTCCGAGCATCCTGCTGGCCCGGATAGGGACTATAAACGCAGCTTTATATTTTTTAGTCATTACATCACTCCCAAATGTCGACCGGAATCTTTTCAATACCCGCTTTTTTTGCTGCCGCCGCCCGATGGTGTCCGTCCTGAGTTTCCAGTCGCTCCGTGCCGGGATTCCTCCAGACATCAACGGGATGATTTGGATCGAAGCCATTTTTTTTCCATATCTTTCGTGAGGCGATTAATCTGCGACCCGGACATCTCAGACTTGGTTTGTGTTGAAATCAGATTCCCAGGATTCTCGTATGATCTCCTCGGTTTAAGACCCCTTGGAGAATGAGTATCAGAGCGAGGTGACGGCGCTGGGGCAGGTGTTTCTTGTGAGCCTATCGCCCCTTTACGCGTTTCAGCCTTTATCCCTGATAATGTGTTTATCATCACCTCGTCGGAGTATGGGGAATAATGGAGTGATAAATCAATAGATACGGCAGATAAGATAAGGAGTGGATTGATAGGCTAGTCGTTTTATACAGTTACCCAATGGCACCGAGTCTTTTTTTGATGTTGTTTTGTTTTTGAAAGTTATAGGTGTATGTAGGAGTTTTCTTTAAGAACAATCCCACTTACAGGGCTATTGTCCTTGATGTAGTTAAATTCAAAGTTTTCATCCGTGTTTAAATCGCGTTCGACTTTTCGAGTTCGTACCATTTCGGTCTGCCTATACTAAGTTTCTTCCAAGGTTTTTCGTTCGCTAGTCTTATAGCGGGAGGTTGTCCGCCAGCAACACGCCACGGCCCCAGGCTTCGCGGGTGGCGGACGCCGGTAAGCGGGCAGTGAACCCGTCACGGGTGAAAAACACTTGTTGCCCGGCCTCGGTGATTTGCACCTGATGGCTCGCGGCGGTGCGCACTTCGACTCACCCTTCAAACACATTGAGCAGCGTGCTGTCGCCGTCCTGCAACACGCTGAACCGGGTGCCCAGCGCCCGCAGGCGGCCCTGTTCGGTGTCTACCAGGAACGGGCGGCCTGGATCCCGGGCGGTCTCGAGGCGACCCAGGCGGTCGCCAAATCGATAAAGGCCCGCAGTTTCGGCTGGTTCTGGGTACGGGAGGGAAAATACAGGTACAGCCCGCTGCTGGGTGGCACAAAAGATTGCAGGACCTGCACCAGGGCGCCCGATGCCAGGTCATCCACCACCTCAAAGTCACTCACATAGGCCAGGCCCTGGCCGGCCCGGGCGGCGGCGATCATCAGGTTGCGATCATTGACGATCAGCCCGCCCTGAACGCCGACCGTGAACACTCGGCCCGCCCGCGCGAATTCCCAACGGTGCGCGGTGCCGGCGGTGAGGAAGCGATAGCCGATGGTTTGATGGCCGGTCAGCGCCTCGGGCGTCGCCGGGGTGCCAGCCTTGGCGAAGTAGGCGGGAGCACCCACCACCGACCAGTTCAAGTCCGGCGTGAGGCGCACGGCGACCATGTCTTTGTCGATGGATTCCCCCAGCCGAATCCCGGCATCGAAGCCCTGGGTCACCAGATCCACGGCAGCATCATCCAGGGAAATATCCAGCACTACATCCGGAAATGCCTCGCGAAAGCGTGGGATCAATGGCTCGATCAGCAGCTTGCCGGACAGGCGCGGCACTGTGAGGCGCAGGGTGCCCATGGGCCGGTCACGGTAGCCGCTGAGGGCTGCCAGGGCGTCGTCGATTTCCCCGGCGGCGGGGCGCAAGCGGGCGTAAAGCGTCATCCCGGCTTCGGTCAGCGCCACCCGCCGTGTGGTGCGCTGGAACAACACCACGCCCGTGCGCGTCTCCAGGGTTTTTATTGCGTGGCTGACGGCCGTCGGCGTAACCCCAAGGCGTGCGGCGGCCTGGGTGAAGCTCTTCAGTTCGGCGACGGCGAGAAATTCGGTCAAGCCATTGAATGGATCAAGGTTCATCGGATTTCCATTATGAAATTCAGATTCATAGTGCTTGTAGCACGAGCGGGTTTTTCAGGCTAATGCGGAGGCGTACCTTTACCTCACTTTCACTCCATCAGGTACGGATCATGACAACGGCACATTCCTTCAAGCGTGTTTGGCTGGTGACCGGGGCTTCCCGGGGCATCGGCGCAAAAATCGTCGCGGCGGCGCTGGCCCACGGCGACGCGGTAGTGGCGACGGCCCGCAATGCTCAAGCGGTGATTGAACGATTTGGCGAGCAGCCCGGCTTGCTGGCGGTGCAACTGGATGTGACCCATGAATCCCAGGCCGCTGACGTGGCCCGCGCCGCAGTCGAGCACTTCGGGCGTATCGATGTGCTGGTCAATAACGCCGGTTTCGGCTTGTTGGGTGCGGTGGAGGAGGCGTCTGCCGATGAGATTCGTCGGCTGTATGAAACCAACGTGTTCGGCCTGCTTAACGTCACGCGGGGTGTATTGCCGTTCATGCGCCAGGCGCGCAGTGGGCATGTGATCAATATCTCGTCGGTGGGCGGCTTCCGCTCCGGTGCTGGATTTGGCACCTATTGCTCGACCAAGTTTGCCGTCGAGGGTTTGAGTGAGGCGCTGCACGCAGAACTCGCCCCCTTGGGCGTCAAGGTCACCGTGGTGGAGCCGGGATACTTCCGTACCGACTTCCTGGACGGTAACTCCCTGGTGGAGTCGCCCCTGGTCATTGAAGACTACGCCGCCACCTCTGGGGAGGTGCGCAAGCTGGCCAAGGTCTACAACCAGCAGCAACCGGGTAACCCGGAGCTACTGGCAGTGGCCATGATCAAATTGGTAGAAGCGCCGCACCCGCCCATGCGCCTGGCACTGGGCACTGATACGTTGCAGGCGATTGAGGGCAAGCTGGCTTACGTCAAGGAAGAGACCGACGCCTGGCGTGAGTTGTCGGCCTCAACCGATTTTTAAGCGTCCGTCAGGCCGGATCAGGGCTGGGCACCAGAAACGCTGCCTCCAGCAATTGCCGCGTATAGGCATGCTGGGGGTTGGCGAAGATCGCCGGTGCATCCCCTTGTTCCACTGCTTGCCCATGCTTGACCACCATCAACTGGTGACTCAAGGCCTTGACCACTGCCAGGTCGTGGCTGATGAACAGGTAGGTCAGGTTGTACTTGGTCTGCAGGTTGCGCAGCAGCTCCACCACCTGGCGCTGCACGGTGCGGTCGAGGGCCGAGGTCGGTTCATCCAGCAATATCAGCCGGGGCTTGAGCACCAAAGCCCGGGCGATGGCGATGCGCTGGCGTTGGCCGCCGGAGAATTCGTGGGGGTAGCGATTGCGGGCCTCCGGGTCCAGGCCCACTTCCTTGAGCGCGGCAATAATCGCCGCTTCCTGTTCGGCCGCAGTGCCCATCTTGTGGATGCGCAGGCCTTCGCCGACGATCTCGCTCACGCACATGCGCGGGCTCAGGCTGCCGAACGGGTCCTGGAACACCACCTGCATTTCCCGGCGCAGCGGGCGCACCTGTTGCTGGCTCAGCTTATCCATCTGATGGCCTTCAAAGCGGATGCCGCCCTTGCTGGCAATCAGCCGCAAAATCGCCAGGCCCAGGGTGGATTTGCCCGAGCCGCTTTCACCAACAATGCCCAGTGTCTGGCCTTGGGGCAGGCTGAAGTTGATGCCATCCACGGCCTTGACGTAATCGATGGTGTTGCGCAAGAAGCCTTTCTTGATCGGGAACCAGACCTTCAGGTCCTCGACTTCCAGCAACGGCGGACCGATTGCATTGGTGGCAGGCCCGCCGCTGGGCTCGGCCGCCAGCAGTTCCTGGGTGTACGGATGTTGGGGTGACTGGAACAGGGTTTCGCACTCGGCCTGCTCGACGATGCAGCCTTTTTGCATCACACAGACCCGGTGGGCAATGCGCCTGACCAGGTTCAAGTCGTGGCTGATCAGCAGCAAGGCCATGCCCAGGCGCGCCTGCAATTCCTTGAGCAACTCCAGAATTTTCAACTGTACGGTGACATCGAGCGCCGTGGTCGGCTCGTCTGCAATCAGCAGTTCAGGCTCATTGGCCAGGGCCATGGCGATCATCACCCGCTGGCGCTGGCCGCCGGACAGTTCGTGAGGCAGGGCCTTGAGGCGCTTGTGGGGCTCGGGGATGCCCACCAGTTCCAGCAACTCCAGGGTGCGCTGGGTGGCGATTTTGCCGGTCAGCCCCTTGTGCAGGCCGAGCACTTCGTTGATCTGCTTCTCGATGGAGTGCAGCGGGTTCAGCGAGGTCATCGGCTCCTGGAAAATCATCGCCACCCGGTTGCCGCGAATATGCCGGATGGTTTTTTCTTTCATCGTCAGCAAATCGTTATTGGCGTACTGGATGGTCCCGGAAGGGTGACGGGCCAGCGGGTAGGGCAGCAGGCGCAGGATCGAGTGCGCCGTCACCGACTTGCCGGAGCCGCTTTCGCCCACCAGCGCCAGGGTTTCGCCGCGCTTGATATCGAAGCTGACGTTGTTCACCACCCGCTGGTGGCTGTTGCCTACGACGAACTCGACAGAGAGGTCGCGGACTTCGATCAGATTGTCCTGATTCATCTCATTTCCTCGGGTCGAAGGCATCGCGAGCGGACTCGCCGATAAACACCAGCAAACTCAACATGATCGCCAGCACGGCAAAGGCACTGATGCCCAGCCACGGCGCTTGCAGGTTGGATTTGCCCTGGGCCACCAGTTCACCCAGGGATGGCGAACCGGCGGGCAGGCCAAAGCCCAGGAAGTCCAGGGCGGTGAGGGTGCCGATGGCACCGGTGAGGATGAAGGGCATGAAGGTCATGGTGGAGACCATGGCGTTGGGCAGGATATGGCGGAACATGATCGCGCCGTTCTGCATCCCCAGCGCCCGGGCCGCCCGCACGTATTCCAGGTTACGCCCGCGCAGGAACTCGGCGCGCACCACGTCCACCAGGCTCATCCAGGAGAACAGCAGCATGATCCCCAGCAGCCACCAGAAATTGGGCTGCACGAAACTGGCGAGGATGATCAGCAGGTACAGCACCGGCAAGCCGGACCAGATTTCCAGGAACCGCTGGCCGGCCAGGTCGACCCAGCCGCCGTAGAAACCCTGCAAGGCGCCGGCGATCACGCCGATGATCGAGCTGAGTACCGTCAGCGTCAGGGCAAACAGCACGGAAATCCGGAAGCCGTAGATCACCCGTGCCAGCACATCGCGGCCCTGGTCATCGGTGCCCAGCAGGTTGTCCCGTGACGGCGGTGCCGGCGCCGGAACCTTCAGGTCGTAGTTGATGCTCTGGTAGCTGAACGGGATCGGTGCCCACAAGGTCCAGGCGTCCTTGGCCTTGAGCAGCTCCTGGATGTAGGGGCTTTTGTAGTTGGCTTCCAGCGGGAATTCGCCGCCGAAGGTGGTCTCGGGGTAGCGCTTGAGAGCCGGGAAATACCAGTCGCCGTCGTAGTGCACCGCCAGCGGTTTGTCGTTGGCAATCAACTCGGCGCCCAGGCTCAGGCCGAACAGGATCAGGAACAGCCACAGCGACCACCAGCCACGTTTGTTGGCCTTGAAGCGCTCGAACCGGCGACGATTGAGGGGGGATAGATTCATCTCAATGCTCCCGGCTGGCGAAGTCGATGCGCGGATCGACCAGGGTGTAGGTGAGGTCGCCGATCAGCTTCACCACCAGCCCCAGCAGGGTGAAGATAAACAGCGTGCCGAACACCACCGGGTAGTCGCGGTTGATCGCCGCTTCAAAGCTCATCAGGCCCAGGCCGTCGAGGGAGAAGATCACTTCCACCAGCAACGAGCCGGTAAAGAAGATGCCGATAAACGCCGACGGAAAGCCGGCAATCACCAGCAGCATCGCGTTGCGAAACACATGGCCGTACAGCACGCGGTGGTTGGTCAGGCCCTTGGCCTTGGCGGTGACCACGTATTGCTTGTTGATCTCGTCGAGGAAGCTGTTTTTGGTGAGCAGGGTCATGGTGGCGAAGTTGCCGATCACCAGGGCGGTGACGGGCAGGGCCAGGTGCCAGAAGTAATCGAGGATCTTGCCGCCCCAGCTCAACTCGTCGAAGTTGTTGGAGGTGAGCCCCCGCAGCGGAAACCAGTCGAAATAACTGCCGCCGGCGAACACCACGATCAGCAGGATCGCAAACAGGAACGCCGGGATCGCGTAGCCGACGATGATCGCCGAGCTGGTCCATACGTCGAAATGGCTGCCGTGTCGCGTGGCCTTGGCGATCCCCAGCGGGATCGACACCAGGTACATGATCAGCGTGCTCCACAGCCCGAGGGAGATGGACACCGGCATCTTTTCCTTGATCAGGTCGATGACCTTGGCGTCACGGAAGAAGCTGTCGCCAAAGTCCAGCCGGGCGTAGTTCTTGACCATGATCCACAAACGTTCCGGCGCCGATTTGTCGAAGCCGTACATCTTTTCGATTTCCTTCACCAGCGCCGGGTCCAGGCCCTGGGCGCCGCGGTAGCTGGAGCCGGCCACCGAGACTTCGGCACCCCCGCCGGCGATACGGCTGGTGGCGCCTTCAAAGCCTTCGAGCTTGGCGATCATCTGCTCCACCGGGCCACCCGGGGCGGCCTGGATGATCACAAAGTTGATCAGCAAAATACCGAACAGGGTCGGGATAATCAGCAGCAATCGGCGAACAATATAGGCCAGCATCTCAGTCGCCCCCGCTCGCCGGATCGGCGGTCTGGTTGGTGTCCACGGTTACCGCAGGCTTGGCGTCGGGTTTGCTCCACCAGGTGGCGGTGCCGACGTCATACCGCGGTGATACTTTTGGATGGCCGAGGTGGTCCCAGTACGCCACGCGGAAGGTCTTGATGTGCCAGTTGGGGATCACGTAGTAGCCGAACTGCAGCACGCGGTCCAGGGCCTTGGCGTGGGCCACCAGGCTCTTGCGCGAGTCGGAGTCGATGAGTTCTTCCACCAGTTGATCGATGGCCGGGTCTTTCAGGCCGATGTAGTTGCGGCTGCCGGGCTTGTCGGCGCTGGACGATTTCCAGTACTCACGTTGCTCGTTACCTGGCGAGGAGGATTGCGGGAAGCTGCCCACCACCATGTCGAAATCCCGGGAGCGGATGCGGTTGATGTACTGCGAGATATCCACCCGGCGAATCACCAGGTCAATCCCCAAGTCTGCGAGGTTGCGCTTGAACGGCAGCAGGATGCGTTCGAACTCGGTCTGGGCCAGCAGGAACTCGATGGTCACCGGTTTACCGGTGGTGTCCACCATCTTGTCGTCGACGATCTTCCAGCCGGCCTCTTTCAGCAGTTGGTAGGCCTCGCGCTGCTGGGTGCGGATCATGCCGCTGGCGTCGGTCTTCGAGGGCTCGAAGGCTTCGGTAAAGACCTGGGGCGGGACTTTGTCTCGCAGCGGTTCAAGAATCGCCAGCTCGTCCGGGCCGGGCAGGCCGGTGGCGGCCATCTCGGAGTTTTCAAAATAGCTGCGGCTGCGGGTGTAGGCGCCGTTGAACAGTTGCTTGTTGCTCCATTCGAAGTCCAGCAGCAGGCTGATGGCCTTGCGTACCCGTACGTCCTGGAACATCGGTTTACGGAGGTTGAACACGAAACCCTGCATCCCGGTGGGGTTGCCGTTGGGGATTTCTTCCTTGATCAGGCGGCCTTCGGCAACGGCGGGGGTGTTGTAGGCGTTGGCCCAGTTTTTCGCGCTGATTTCCAGCCAGTAATCGAACTGCCCGGCCTTGAGTGCTTCGAGGGCCACCGTGTTGTCGCGGTAGTAATCGGTGACGCGGTAATCGAAGTTGTAGAAGCCCTTGTTGATCGGCAGGTCCTTGGCCCAGTAATCCTTGACCCGCTCATAGCGGATGGAACGCCCGGCCTTGACCTCGGCCACCTTGTACGGGCCGCTGCCCAATGGAATCTCCAGGTTGCCCTTGGAAAAATCGCGGGTTTCCCAGTAATGCTTGGGCAATACCGTCAGTTGCCCGAGGATCAGCGGCAGTTCGCGGTTGTTGGTGCGCTTGAACTTGAACAGCACCCGCAGCGGGTCCTCGGCGACCACTTCATCGACGTCGGCGTAGTAGGTTTTGTAGATAGGGGAGCCGTCTTTCATCAGCGTCTGGAAGCTGAACACCACGTCTTCGGCGCGGATCGGGTGGCCGTCGTGGAAGCGCGCTTCGGGACGGATGTAGAAGCGTACCCAGCTGTTGTCCGGGGCCTTTTCGATCTTGCCGGCCACCAGGCCGTATTCGGTGATGGGTTCGTCCAGGCTTTGCTGGGCAAGGGTGTCGTAGATCAGGCCGATGTTGTCGGCCGGTACGCCCTTGCTGATAAACGGGTTGAGGCTGTCGAAGCCGCCCATGCTGGACTCGCGGAACGTCCCGCCCTTGGGTGCATCCGGGTTGACGTAGTCGACATGCTTGAAGTCGGCGGGGTACTTGGGCGGTTCGTTGTAGAGGGTCAGGGCATGTTGCGGGGCCGCGCTGGCGGTGGCGCAAAACAGCAGGCCGCCAAGGAATGCAGTACGCAAAGGTATCATTGGGCTTTCTCCGAAGCTTTCAGCCACCATGCGCTCAGGCCCAGGCTGTAGGGCGGCGTGGTAACGAAGGCGAACCGGTTGCGGTACGCCAGGCGATGATAGTTGAGGTACCAGTTGGGAATACTGTAGTGCTGCCACAGCAGCACGCGGTCGAGCGCCCGGCCGGCGGCCAATTGTTCTTCACGGGTTTGCGCCGCCAGCAGCTGTTCCAGCAGATGGTCGACCACCGGGTTGGCGATGCCTGCGTAATTCTTGCTGCCTTTGATCCCCGCCTGGCTGGAATGGAAGTACTGCCACTGTTCAAGGCCGGGGCTGAGGGTCTGGTTAAGGGTCATCAGAATCATGTCGAAGTCGAACTGATCGAGGCGTTGTTTGTACTGTGCGCGGTCTACGGTGCGCAAGCGGGCGTCAACGCCGATGCTTGTCAGATTCTCGACATAGGGTTGCAGGATGCGCTCCAGGTTTGGATTGACCAGCAGGATCTCCAGCCGCAGGGGCTGCCCGTCACTGTTGAGCAGGCGCTGACCGGACAGCTTCCAGCCGGCATCGGCCAGCAGCGCGAGGGCGCGGCGCAGGGTTTCCCGGGGGATACCGCGTCCGTCGGTCTGGGGCAGGCTGAAGGGCTGGGTAAACAGGTTGGCCGGCAACTGGTCGCGATAGGGCGAGAGCATCAGCCATTCATGGCCGGTAGGCACGCCGGTGGCAGAGAACTCGCTGTTGGGGTAATAGCTGAGGGTGCGTTTATAGGCGCCGCTGAACAGCGTGCGGTTGGTCCACTCGAAATCGAACATCAAGCCCAACGCTTCGCGGACCTTGGCCTGGCTGAAGGTCGGGCGCCGGCTGTTCATGAACAGGCCCTGGCTCTGGGTCGGGATCTGGTGGGCGATCTGCGCCTTGATCACATCGCCACGGTTGACCGCCGGGAAGTTGTAGCCATTGGCCCAGTTCTTGGCCTGATGCTCGATATAGATATCGAACTCGCCGGCCTTGAATGCCTCGAAAGCCACGTCGCTGTCGCGGTAAAACTCCACCTCGACCTTGTCGTAGTTATAGAAACCACGGTTGACCGCCAGGTCCTTGCCCCAGTAATCCTTGACCCGTTCGAACACCAGTTGGCGTCCCGGCGAGACCTTTGTGATGCGGTAAGGGCCGCTTCCCAGCGGCGGCTCGAAGGTGGTGGCCTTGAAGTCACGGTTTTTCCAGTAATGCTGGGGCAACACCGGCAGTTCGCCCAGGCGCAGGATCAGCAACGGGTTACCCGCGCGCTTGAACACGAAACGAATGCGATGGCGGTTGAGAATGTCGACCCGGGCCACTTCCTGCAGGTTGGTGCGGTACTGCGGGTGGCCTTCGGTCAGCAGCGTGCGATAGGAAAACGCCACGTCGTAGGCGGTAATCGGTTTGCCATCGTGGAAGCGCGCCTCGGGGCGCAGGTTGAACACCACCCAACTGCGGTCTTCGCTGTATTCCACCGATTGGGCAATCAGGCCGTAGCTGGACGTCGGTTCATCGCCGGACGGGGCGTACTGGCCGGTGCCGACCATCAACGGCTCGTTGAGCTCGTTGACCCCGTATTGCAGGAAGTTGGCGGTGGAGACCGGGCTGGAGCCCTTGAATGTGTAGGGGTTCAGGGTGTCGAACGTGCCAAACGCCATGACCCGCAAGGTACCGCCTTTCGGCGCTGCGGGGTTTACCCAGTCGAAGTGGGTGAATTTGGCCGGGTACTTGAGCGTGCCGAACTGCGCATAACCGTGGCTCTCGGTGATGGTCGCGTTCGCGGAAAAGCTCAAGGCCAGACTTATTAGTAGAAGGAGGGGACGCTTCAAGTCAGAGATCCGATCCAGGCGGCTTGGGCTTTATGAGCCGTACAGTAACAGCTTGTTCCGATTGGAAAAAGGCCGGTGCCGTGGGAGGGACTGAGGATCGATTAAACCTGTAGGAGCGCGCTTGCTCGCGAAGGACGCCAACGATAACGCTGGCATTCTGAATTAACGCGGTGCCCTTGCGTTTTTCGCGAGCAAGCTCGCTCCTACAGGGTTTGCGGTGTTATCTAGGCCCGGAAACCACCAGCATCTGCCCGGGCTTCAGCGCCTGGCCAGTGCGCGGGTTCCAGCGCTTGAGATGTTGCATCTCGACGTTGAAGCGCTTGGCGACGATGTACAGCGAGTCGCCTTTCTTGACCTTGTACTGCACTGGCTTCTTACTGTCAGCCTTGGCCACCAGCTTGCGGGTGTCCTGCATCACCAGGGTCTGGCCGACTTTCAGCCCCTGCCCATTGAGCTTGTTCCAGCGCTGCAGGTCATGTACGTCGACTTTGTTGGCCTTGGCGATCAGCGTCAGGTTGTCGCCGCTGCGCACCTTGTAGTTGCGCGTGCGACCGGCAATGGCCTTGTGCTCAACGTCGTCGAACACCGGCTTTTTCGGGCGCATGCTCAGCAATTCTTCCGGCTTCATCGCCGAAAGGCTGCTGGCCAGCAACTGCGCCTTGGAGGTAGGCACCAGCAAATGCTGCGGGCCGTCCAGGGTGGTGCGCTGCTTCAGGGCCGGGTTGAGCTGGAACAGTTCGTCTTCGTCGATCTCGGCCAGCGCGGCGACCCGTGACAGGTCCATGCTCGTGTTGACTTCGACCACTTCAAAGTAAGGCGTGTTGGCAATCGGGCTGAGGTTGACGCCGTAGGCCTCGGGGGTCAGCACCACCTGGGACAGCGCCAGGAACTTGGGCACGTAGTCCTTGGTTTCCTGGGGCAGTGGCAGGTTCCAGTAGTCTGTGGGCAAGCCGAGCTTCTCGTTACGCTCGATGGCCCGGCTGACCGTGCCTTCACCTGCGTTGTAAGCTGCCAGGGCCAGCAGCCAGTCGCCGTTGAACATGTCATGCAGGCGTGTCAGGTAGTCCAGGGCGGCGGTGGTGGAGGCGGTGATGTCGCGGCGGCCGTCGTAGGCGCGGGTCTGGCGCAGGTTGAAGTAGCGCCCGGTGGCGGGAACGAACTGCCACAGGCCGACCGCATCGCTGCGGGAATAGGCCATCGGGTTGTAGGCGCTTTCAATCACTGGCAACAGCGCCAGCTCCAGGGGCATGTTGCGTTCTTCAAGGCGTTCGACGATGTAATGAATGTAGAGGCTGCCGCGTTCGCCGGCGTTCTCAAGAAAAGAAGGGTTACTGGCAAACCACAGTCGTTGCTGTTCAATGCGCGGGTTGACGCCCAGCCCGTCCTGCAATTGAAAGCCCCGGCGCATGCGTTCCCAGACATCCTGGGGCACTTCCGGGCTTGGCTTCTCTGAGAGCCAAAGGGGTTTTTGCTTGATCTTGGCGGTAAGGTTTGGCTTGGGTTGCACGGTGGATTGTGCGGCAAAATGGGTCGATTGGCAGCCCGCCAGAGTAGCGGACACAGCCACCGCCACGGCTTGAGCCAGGCGGGTCAATGCGTCTGAATGGTTGGATTTACGAATAGATGACGACATTGGCTGGAAGTAAGTTCCGGGCAAAAATGTCGGGCGATTCTAGAAAGCGCTTTGGTTGCGGTCAACCATTCAGAAATTACGTACCAAATTTCGCACGCTTAGAACGTATCTTTCCAAGACCTCAAGCTAGCAAACACCTCACTCCCGGCCTGGTTATCCCGGCCATTCCGTTCGTCCGCTTTTTCTTTAACGGATGTTTCAGATGTCCGTAAAAAAGGGTTAGTGAGTATTTCCAGGGCCAATGTCGAAGGCAGCGTGATCTCGCCGTTAGCCCGCAGTTGCCGCACGTTCTCCACCCGTTTGGCGATATCCGCGTTGTGCGGTTCCACGGCCTGGGCGAATTTCAGGTTGCTTTGTGTGTATTCGTGGGTGCAGTACACCAGGGTGTTGGCCGGCAGTGCCGCGAGACGCTGCAGGGACGTATGCATTTGTTGCGGGGTGCCTTCGAACAGGCGGCCACAACCGGCGGCGAACAGGGTGTCGCCGCAGAACAGCACGCCCGGGTGGTAAAAGGCGATATGGCCGAGGGTGTGACCGGGTACGGCGAACACGTCGAAGTCCCACCCGAGGACGGTGACGCGGTCGTTGTCCTGGAGGGCAACATCCCGCGCCGGGATCTTTTCATTTGCCGGACCGTAGACGGTGGCGCCTGAAACACTTTTAAGTTGCTCGACGCCGCCGACATGATCATGGTGATGGTGAGTCACCAGAATGTCGCTGAGGGTCCAGTCGGGGTGCTGCTGGAGCCAGGCCAGCACGGGCGCGGCATCACCGGGGTCGACCACGGCGCAGCGTTTGTTGGGCTGATCCTGTAACAACCAGATGTAGTTATCGGTGAAGGCGGGCAGGGCACTGATCTGTATCATTCTTTGATTCGCCAAGCTGAACACATTGGTGCATCTTAGAACGTCTTGGCGAGTTGGAGAATGCAATGACTGATAAAGCGTTCGCCCAGGCCGATCCCGAGTGGCTGGCCCTGATCAGCGCAGCCCGTGAATGGCTGTCCGGGCCTATCGGGCAATTTTTGCTGGATGAAGAGCGGCGCATGCTCGAAGACGAGCTGGGCCGGTTCTTTGGTGGTTACCTGGTGCATTACGGCCCGTCGGCACAAACCCCGCCGCCGGCGCCTCAGGTGCAACGCAATGTGCGCCTGGGCGCGCCGTTGCCGGGGGTTGAGATTGTCTGCGAGGAGCAGGCGTGGCCGCTGAGCGAGCATGCCGCCGACGTGGTGGTGTTGCAGCATGGCCTGGATTTCTGCCTGTCGCCCCACGGTTTGCTGCGCGAAGCCGCGAGCAGTGTGCGCCCAGGTGGCCATTTGCTGATCATCGGCATCAACCCCTGGAGCACCTGGGGTTTACGCCATGTGTTCGCCCACGATGCGTTGCGCCAGGCGCGCTGCATCTCGCCCTCGCGGGTGGGCGACTGGTTGAACCTGCTGGGCTTTGCGCTGGAGAAACGCCGCTTCGGGTGCTATCGTCCGCCGCTTGCGTCCGCCAAGTGGCAGGGCCGGCTGGCCGGCTGGGAGCGCAGGGCCGGTGCCTGGCAATTGTCTGGCGGTGGCTTCTACTTGTTGGTCGCGCGCAAGATCGTCGTTGGCCTGCGCCCGGTGCGCCAGGTGCGTCGCGAACCCATGGGCAAGCTGGTGCCGATGCCGATGGCCAAGGTCAATCGCAAGCAGAGCGAACAGTAAAAAACACTTTTTTGATTTCAGGTCGAGCCTCTCGACCTCGGGCCTTTGTCGGTCGATTATCGGCAACCCGCTTTGATGGATCCCGCTTTAATGGATAGTGAAATGACCGATAGCGTAGAACTCTTCACCGATGGCGCCTGCAAGGGCAACCCGGGCCCCGGCGGATGGGGCGCCTTGCTGGTGTGCAAAGGCGTGGAGAAGGAACTGTGGGGCGGTGAAGCCAACACCACCAACAACCGTATGGAGCTGATGGGCGCAATCCGTGGCCTTGAAGAGCTCAAGCGTCGTTGCGACGTGTTGCTGGTGACCGACTCCCAGTACGTGATGAAGGGCATCAACGAGTGGATGGTCAACTGGAAAAAGCGCGGCTGGAAAACCGCCGCCAAGGAACCGGTGAAAAACGCTGACCTGTGGCAGTTGCTCGATGAGCAATGCAACCGCCACAACATCACCTGGAAGTGGGTGCGCGGGCACATCGGCCACCCGGGCAACGAGCGGGCCGACCAACTGGCCAATCGTGGTGTGGATGACGTGCGCGGCTACAAGCAGAGCTGATGCAGGCTGTGGTGCTAATAACCTGCCCATTGAAATTTTTCATTACTTCTTCGGAAATCAGGTGATGGTTACCCGTACCATCACCTTTTGCGGCACCCATGTTCTTTCCAAGCTTGGCTGAGCACCAGCCAATAGGATCAATCCAACCTGGCGCATTCGGCGCATACCGATAAAGATTCTCCCCACCCATCAACCCAATCGGGTCCTGAGTGGTAAACCTCCCCACCGCCGGATCGTAATACCTGAACGTGTTGTAGTACAGCCCACTTTCCCGGTCGTGGTATTGCCCCTGAAAGCGCAGGTTCTGCTCCACCTGGTTCGGTGACAATGCCTCCAGACCACCCCATGCCTTGTAATAGGCGCGCCACACCATTTGCCCCTCCGCGTTGGTCATTTCCTGCGGCGTGCCGATCTGGTCGGTGTGAAAGTAGTAGTGCTCTGCCTCCTGTTCAGGCAGTTCAGGATCGTTGTCGACACAGGCCAATGGTGCGTAGCTGCCCGGTTCGTAGAGGTACAGGCTATGCAATTGCGGTTGCTGTTCCTGAAGCAACCGCAAGCCTTGCCAGGGGAACTTAGTCTCCTGAGTCTGACCGTCCTGCGTGACCTGCTTGGCGATGCGTCGGCCCAGTGCATCGTAGACGTAACAGGCCTCGCTGCTCAGGGTGGTGTCTTGCCAGGTTTCGGCCCTGATCAGGCGATTTTCACTGTCGTAGTAAAAGCGTTGTATACCCCCAGCCGCACTGCTTTTCTCACTCAGGTTGCCTCACGTGTCATAGCTGAAGCGCAAATCCTTGAAGGCCACCAGGCGGTTGTCCGGCAAGCTTGCAAACTGCCAGCGACCACTGCCACTGAGGTTGCCGGCCGGGTCATAGGAAAAATCTTCGGTCTGCAATTGCGGATGATCGGGTTGACGACTGCGCAGTTGGCCGCTGGCGTCATACGTGAAGCTGGTCACCCCACGCTGTTTGTCGTTGATGCGCTGCACTTCACCGCCAGGGCTGTAGTGGTAGCGGCGGTGCAGGGCGGTGGCCGGGTGCTGTGGGTGGCCGAGCAGGCTGTTGGCTTTTTCCTGAAGCTGGCTGAGTTGCTCGTGAGGCAGATGAATGGCCGCCTGCCATATCTTGCGACCCTTGGTGTCGTAGCCGTAGCGGCTGGTGAGTGAGCCTTGGGCACGCAAGGTCTCGCGGTGCAAGGCGTCGCGCTCGAAGTCGCTGATCAGGTGGCCGTCGAGGTTGATTTGATGCAGGTGGCCGCTGCCGTAGCAAAGATAGTTGACCGTGCGCCCGTCAGGCAGCGCCAATTGGGTGAGGTTACCCAGTTCGTCGTAGCGGTAACCGAGTCACTCAACCATTGGCGAAGTTGAATGTAATTAAGTGGTCCAGTCCATGTTAAGGGGGCGTTCACGCCTTGGCATATTTCGCTGTGCATGACGAAGTGACGCGGCATCCGCACGCGAGTTGTGCGGGTTCAACACCATCGGACGTCCATTATGAATCGCCGTCCTGTCGCCACCGGAGACCAGTGGAAAATTGCCTTTGTGCGTAGGGCAAGTCGCCTTGCCCCCCAGCAGGCATTGCAGAATGCCATTCACCGGAAAACCATTAGCTTCAACCATGGACCCACCGCCGGAGTGCTGATCGCCCAAGCGGATTGCGCCTCGTCCAGACATAATCACTTCCTTCCAGTCTATATGAGCTGTTTTTCTAATGTGGTTATCGCTTATCGCTCATAACCCTGCTGCAAAAACGTGTGGATCCCGCTGGCGTACCATGGAGAGAAACTGATCAAGTAACTCGTCGCGCTGGGTGATTGCACCCGGCAGGCAGGTGATGGCGGCGTAAGGCGTCTTCATCAGCGGGTGATCAATTTTGCTCGGGTTGGGCAGACCAAGTAGATCACGCAGGCGTAATATGGCGAGGATCTCGGTGGGGTGAACGGCGAGGAACACTGAGCCGAACTCAAACTTCCCGCTGTCATCCTCACGCTCAGTCAAAGCAATGCGTTCAACGTGGGTATCGCAAGCAACCATCAGCGCCGGCAGCAGTGCGTCAGGATCGGGGTTGCGCCAATTGGCAACCAACTGCCCCCATGCGGGGTCACGTGGCAAAGCGTGTTTTTCCAGGTCGAGGGGTTGGCCCAACCAATCGCCGATGATAGTCAGGCCGAAGGCGGAGTAGCGCAACGTCGTGCCAAGCTCTAGATTATGGCGATCGCTGATGCCATCGCCGCCCTCGATGCCGGCGAACAGCGTCTGATGGTACGGTTTTACGAGTTCGGGTTGTCCTGTTGAAATAGCACCCAGCATCAGGTGAGTGGCGCCATCCAGATCGCCAATTTTCATACGCTTAGAGTCTTTTACGTTGTTTATGCTAATTATTTCCGCATACAACATGCGTGCAAAACCATGGGCCAGATGCTGGTTAATTGCCCGGAAAGTCATAACCCATCAGTCGTTGCCGGCAACCGGCAGACAGGCTCAGTGAAGGCTCTCGATCCCCATTGATGCGGCTCAACAAAATGTCGATTAAAAAAGGCAAGTCATCCCGGTGCTGGCGCAATGGTGGAATTTCTACCGGCAAGACGGCCAGGCGGTAGTACAGATCGGCGCGACATTGGCGTTGTGCAGTTCCTGTAGCCGATGGCCGAGTACTCCGAGCGGAATTTTCAACAGGTGCAGGCGCGGGTTGGACCGAGCGCCACTCCAGCAGCCCGCTGGCGACCACTTGTAGCAGGCCGCCGTTATGGCGAATCAGAGTGAGCTCCAAGCTGTGAATGATCTGGTCGGCGGGTGGATTGGCGAATAACACCTGCAAGGCGCGTACTGATTCGACACTGTAGATGCGCTCAATAGGCTGGTTCAGCAGCTCTTCTGGTGCGTAACCCAATTGATCGCTCAGGCTTGCGGACAGACTGACGAGTTGCCCTCCCGCACTCACGGTGCCTGAAAGGGGCCGGGCTTTATTGATCCGTAAATTCAGGGTATCCATCAATTGGTCGGCTCGAATTGGCTTATGGGTAACTGGTCGAAAAGACTCAGGCTATTCGGCTTGCGCGCATATCGCATGCCAAGAAAAATGCCAGTAATCATTGCTGTTCAAGAGCTCGCGCGTGAGTGTCGCTGTAAAAATGCAGCGGTTACCGCATTTTTGCAGCAGCTTGACCGGTTCCGGGTCTCGGTGGCTGCTCGAAACGAGCCTGTCTGACCCTCCGGGCAACGGGCGCTCACGTAGGTGCAACTTTTGGTAACAGGGCATGTTTCACATTGGTGCGCGCTGGAACTAATGGTGTGAGCGGCCCGTGTTTATCAATGAATTGGTTCGTGTTATGTGCGAACCAATTACCTATTGATCTCATGAGACATAAATTTTCAGTTCCTTCAACGTTATCGATGGTTGGGTTTCTGGTGATCTTTACGGCTTTCTGCCTGTGAGCTAAGCGAACCAATTGTTGTTTGGCACTTCTCTTGCTCTCGTTCTGTTTAAGCACCCGCCAGCATCCAGGCTTTTATGCTGAACACATCCGTGGGGCGGCGTCACTTTTCCTGAGACCTATATGCAAAGGTTCGAGACCATCGCCATGTCAGAAAGCAATTCCAGCCTGGCCATTGAAGCGCTGCGCAAGCTCATTGCGTTGCATGCACTGACACCGGAAAAGCCTCTGCCGACCGAGCGTGAATTAGTGGTGGAGTTCGGCATGGGGCGGCGGGCGATACGCCGTGCCTTGTCTGTGCTGGAGGCGGAAGGGCAAATCTGGCGCCGCCAGGGTCGAGGTACATTTATTGGCCCCACGCCGCCCAGTGCGGTGAGTTTTGCCCGCCTCTCGAGTCGCAGCAACTTCAGCGAAGTCATGGAAGCCCGGCTGTACCTGGAGCCCGCGCTGGCGTCGTTGGCGGCCATGCGAGCCAGTGGTGAACAGATCGCCATGCTGCGCCGTTTGCTGACACAGATGACCGAACACCAGCAGGACGCCGATCAGATCGAGTTGTGGGACAGCGCCTTGCATCGTTGCATTGCCGAGGCCGCAGGCAATCGGCTGCTGCTGGATCTGTTCGAGATGATTGATGCGATCCGTCTTGACCCTGTGTGGCGTGACCTGCGCGACCGTGCCCGTAGCGCCGAGAAGTTGCGGGGCTACGATCACGACCATCAAGCCGTGGTGGATGCTATCGAGGCTCGCGCCCCGGCCGAAGCCGCCGCGCGTATGCGCAGCCATCTGCGTGCCTTGCAAAGTGCCCTGAACCAGACGATCGAACAAACCATGGACGAAAGCTTATGAGTGCCTCAACCGTTCTGAACGTACAGGACCTGACCGTGCGTTTTCCCGGCGCGTCGGCGAATGTGGTCGATGGCTTGTCATTCACTATCGTCGCCGGGCGAACACTGGCGATCGTCGGTGAGTCTGGCTGTGGCAAGAGCGTGACCTCGCTGGCCTTGATGGGCCTGCTGCCGGAAAGCACCCGGATTCAGGCAGGCCGCGCCGACTTTATCGGCCAGGCGTTGCTGAGCCTGACCGCGGCTGAGCGTTTGGATATCCGCGGCAACCAACTGGCGATGATTTTTCAGGAGCCGATGACCTCGCTCAACCCGGTGTTTACCGTTGGCGAGCAGATTGCCGAGGGGATGATTCGCCATCAGGGCCTTTCCAGGGCCGAGGCGCGTGAACGGGCGCTGCAAATGCTCGAGAAGGTACGTGTGCCGGATGCTCGTAAACGCCTTGATGCTTACCCTCACGAGCTTTCGGGAGGCATGCGGCAACGGGTGATGATCGCTATCGCGCTGGCCAACAACCCGGCGCTGATCATCGCCGACGAACCGACCACGGCGCTGGACGTCACCATACAGGCACAAATCCTCGGATTAATCGCCAGCCTCCAGGCCGATACCGGTACCGCGATGATCCTCATTACTCATGACTTGGGCGTGGTAGCTGAAGTGGCCGATGACGTCGTGGTGATGTACGCCGGGCGGGTGGTTGAGAGTGGCTCGGTGCAGGCCATTTTCGATGATCCGCAGCATCCTTACACCATCGGCCTGATGGGCTCGATGCCGTCTCTCGGCCCTCGTCAGGCGCGCCTGGCAACCATCGCCGGACGTGTGCCGACGGCCAACGAAATGCCCGCCGGCTGCCGGTTCGCTGGGCGCTGCCCGTTTGTGCTGGACGCTTGTCGGGCCGAACGTCCTCCTCTTTATGAAGTTTCTCCGGGGCATTTCGCTGCGTGTTTGCGAGTGCCGCTGGAAAACCACGCCGGGGTTACCGCATGAAGGCTCTCGATAAACCGATTCTTGAGGCTGTTGATCTGACCCGGCATTTCACCGGTTCGGCGGGTTTGTGGCAAAAAGCCCCGCCGCCAGTGCGGGCGGTCGACGGCATCTCATTGTCGGTCCGTCGCGGTGAAACCCTGGCGCTGGTGGGGGAGTCGGGCTCGGGAAAATCTACCCTGGGCCGTCTGTTGCTCAACCTGCTTAAGCCCACCAGCGGTGAAGCGATTTACGAGGGGCGCAGCCTGGGCAACCTGTCGGCCAGCGAATTGCGCCGGGTACGCCAGGACCTGCAAATCATCTTCCAGGACCCGTTTGCCTCCCTTAACCCAAGAATGAGTGTCGAGACTATTGTCGGCGAACCGATCTGGCTGCATGGGAAGGAAAACCGCAGTGAGCGCGAACAGCGTGTTGCCGAACTGTTGCGCACGGTCGGTCTGGCCCCGGAACACGCGACTCGCTATCCCCATGAGTTTTCCGGCGGGCAGCGTCAACGCATCGGCATCGCTCGAGCCCTGGCGTCGAGGCCGACCTTGCTGCTGGGCGACGAGCCGGTGTCGGCACTGGATGTGTCGGTGCAGGCGCAAGTGGTTAACCTGCTGGAAGACCTGAAGGAACAGTTCGGCCTGACCCTGATCATTGTCGCCCACGGCCTGGCCGTGATCCGGCACATGAGTGACCGGGTCGCCGTGATGTACCTGGGCGAGATCGTCGAGTTGGCCCCGGTGGATGCGCTGTTCGAAAGCCCTCTGCACCCTTACACCCAGGCCCTGATCGATTCCGTGCCGGTAAGCCATCCAGGCGACCGTCGTGCACGGCAAGTACTGGGCGGCGATATGCCCAGCCCCAGCGCTCCGCCGTCCGGGTGCCGTTTCCACACGCGCTGCCCGCATGTCCGGGCGCTGTGCAAGGAAAGCAAACCGCTGTTGGAGACGATTCCTGGCGATCGCCAGGTGGCCTGCCACTACTGGCGAGAAATTGCGTCTGCAGGCAGCGGCAGCCTGATCATCTCGACCCAAAGCACTGCGCTCTCTCAGCGCCTCGCGCTGTTCAAGGCGCGTCAGTCCACCCTCACGGAGCATCACTCATGAAGCACCTGTTCGGTTTCACAGGGGCAGTCATGCTGCTTGCCTGCAGTTCAGCTTTTGCTGCCAGCATGAATGACACCTTGCGCATCGGTATTCAGGATGACCCGGACATGCTTGACCCTCACCGTTCGCACACCTACACCGGGCGCCTCGTCTATGCCGCCTTGTGCGACAAGCTGGTGGACACGTCGGCCGATCTGCAATATGTGCCCCGGCTGGCGATTGCCTGGCGCTGGAGCGACGAAGGCAAGACGCTGACCATGACGCTGCGCGAAGGGGTGACGTTCCATGACGGTGAACCGTTCGATGCCGCTGCGGTTAAGTTCAACCTGGACCGTGCACGCACGTTGCCGGACTCCCAGCGCAAAAGTGAGCTGACCTCCATCGACAGCGTCGATGTCACCGACAGCAAGACCGTAACCATCCACCTCAAGCAGGCCGATGCCACCTTGATCGCGCAATTATCCGATCGCGCGGGAATGATGCTCGCCCCCAAAGCTGCCGCCGGGGATTTCGGCAATAAGCCGGTGTGTTCCGGCCCGTATGAATTTGTCGAACGGGTGCAACAGGATCGCATCGTGCTGAAGAAATTCGCCCAGTACTGGAACAAGGACGCTTACCACTTCGACAAAGTGGTGTTTCTGCCGATCCCGGACACCTCGGTGCGCCTGGCGAACCTTCGATCTGGTGACCTGGACATGATCGAGCATGTGGCCCCCACTGATGTTGCGGCGGCCAAGAGCGACAGTAATCTTAAGGTCTACAGCACGGCGGGCCTGGGCTACATGGAACTGGTGGTCAACGTGGGTAATGGCCCTGCAGCACAAACCCCGCTGGGCCAGGACAAACGCGTGCGCCAGGCCCTGGAGTTGTCTTTGGACCGCGATGTGATCAACCAGGTGGTATTCGAGAGTCTCTATACCCCCGCAAACCAGGCCCTGCCGCCGAGCAGCCCGTATTTCGACAGCGCACTGAAAAGTCAGCCTCGCAACGCAGAGAAAGCCAAGGCGCTACTGGTTGCTGCCGGGGTCAAGCTGCCATTTGCCATCGACCTGAAGGTGCCCAACAACCCTATCTCCCAGCAAGTCGGGCAGATCGTTCAGGCCATGGCGGAGGAGGCGGGCTTCAAGGTTAATTTGATTGCCGGGGAGTATGCGACGCAACTGTCCGAGCAGCAGTTGGGCAACTATCAGATCGCGCTGTACAGCTGGTCTGGCCGGCCGGATCCGGATGGAAATATCCATCAGTTCGTCACCTGCAAGGCAGCCCTCAATGACGCCAAATACTGCAACCCGAAAGTCGATGAGTTGCTCAACGCTGCTCGCGTGACTAACGACCTGGCGGCACGCAAGGCACTTTACGATCAGGCCCAGACCATCCTTGCCGATGAAGACCCTTACATCTACCTGTTTTTCGACCCGCGCCTGTTTGTTGCCAGCACCCATGTTCAGGGTTTTGTGCCGCAACCTGATGGCTTGATCCGTCTGGAAAACATGTCGCTGAAAAACTGACGTCTGCCGGGCGCCGGCCGACCAAGGCGGTCCGCCGGCGCAAAGCCCTCCCACGTCACAGCTGAGGCTTGTCATGATCAAGTTCATTCTGCGCCGCCTGCTCAATGCCATACCCACGTTGATTTTGGTGTCGCTGTTCGTTTTCACCCTGCAGAAACTCTTACCGGGCGACCCGGTGCTGGCCATGGCCGGTGAAGAGCGCGACCCGCAGGTGCTGGAGTACCTGCGGGGGAAATACCACCTCGACGACCCGGTTCCCGTGCAATACCTGGACTGGGTTGGCGATGTCCTGCAAGGCAACCTGGGTATATCGATGCGCAACGACCAACCGGTGCTCTCGCTGTTGAAAAGCAAGCTGCCAGTCACCCTTGAGCTGTCAATGTGGGCCATGTTGATCGCGTTATTGATTGGCATCCCCAGCGGCATCATCGCCGCCGTTCGCAAGGGCACGGCTGTAGACTACGGGGCGAATATCTTTGCCCTGTCGGGCATCTCGATTCCGCATTTCTGGCTCGGGTTGTTGCTGATCCTGTTCTTCGCCGTAAAGCTCAAATGGCTACCGGCGTCCGGGTACGTGCCTTTCAGTGAAGACCCATTGCGTAACCTGCAGACGCTGATCATGCCCGCGTTTGTACTCGGCGCCGGGCTGGCCGGCACGTTGATGCGCCACACCCGCAGCGCCATGCTTGAAGTGTTGCGTTCCGATTACGTGCGCACCGCGCGGGCCAAGGGTTTGCTGCCCTGGACCGTGATTACCAAACATGCGTTCCGTAATGCGTTGATGCCCATCGTGACCCTCACCACATTGCTGTTCGGCGAACTATTGGGCGGCGCCGTGCTGACCGAACAAGTTTTCAGCCTGCCGGGGTTTGGCAAGATGATCGTCGATGCCGTGTTCAATCGGGACTACTCGGTGGTACAGGGTGTGGTGCTCTGTGTCGCGGTGGGTTTCATCCTGCTCAATTTGTTGGCCGATGTGCTTTATCGCCTGATCAACCCTCGGATGAGGAATGCCGCATGACCAGCCTGACTGCCACTTCCGTTGTTACCCCGGCTCAGCCTCGCCGCCGCAGCCGGGCACTGGAAAAGTTTCTGCAGAACCGTGGCGCCCTGGTCGGCGCGGTCATCCTGTCGATCTTCATCTTGTCGGCGTTGTTCGCGCCGTGGATTGCTCCATTCGACCCGCTCAAGTCGAATTTTCTCGCCGTCCGCCATGCGCCATCGATGGTGTATTGGCTAGGTACCGACGAGTTGGGCCGCGATTTGTTTTCACGGCTGCTATGGGGGGCGCGCAGTTCGCTGCTGGCCGGCGCGGTATCGGTGGCCATCGCGATGGTAGTCGGCGTTCCGCTGGGGCTGATTTCGGGCTATTTCGGTGGAAAAATCGATGCGTTGATTTCCCGCGTCATGGAGGCGTTGCTGTCTTGCCCGTTCCTGGTGCTGGCCATCGCACTGGGCGCCTTCCTTGGCCCTAGCCTGATGAACGCCATGATCGCGATCGGTTTGTCGGCCATGCCGATTTTCGCCAGGCTCACCCGTGGCCAGGTTCTGGCAATCAAGCATGAAGATTATCTGGAGGGTGCTCGGGCCATCGGCCTGCCGGATCGCTGGATTATTCTGCGCTACGTACTGCCCAACGTTCTGCCCCCGCTGGTGGTCCAGGCCACGTTGACGGTCGCGGCGGCGATATTGGCCGAAGCCAGTCTGTCGTTTCTGGGGCTGGGTCAACAGCCGCCTTCGCCGTCCTGGGGCTCGATGCTCAACACGGCGAAAAACTTCATGGAGCAGGCGCCCTGGATGTCGATTTCGCCGGGCGTCGCGATCTACCTCACGGTGTTGAGTTTCAACCTCGTCGGTGACGGTTTGCGCGATGCGCAGGACCCGAGAACCTGACGGTCACTTGCTTTTTTTCATGCGCCTTTCGCTCAGCCGCTGTAACTGCCCTGTTTAGGATGCCTTATCTATGAACCTCGATCTCGATTACAGCCAACCCTACGTTTCAGCCCGTTCGCCGGTCATGGGGCGAAATATGGTGTCTTGCTCGCAGCCTCTGGCTGCGCAAGCGGGCATGGAGATGTTGCAACAAGGCGGGAATGCCGTGGATGCAGCCATTGCGGCAGCGATGGTATTGACCGTGGTGGAGCCGACTGGCTGCGGCATCGGCAGCGATGCCTTTGCCATTGTCTGGGACGGCAAAACGCTGCAAGGCCTGAACGCCTCGGGTCGTGCCCCTGCGGGCTGGACCCGGGAGCATTTTGCCGGGCAGCAACAAATGCCGGAGCGCGGCTGGGGTGCTGTCACCGTGCCGGGGGCTGTTTCGGCCTGGGTGGCCTTGTCTGATCGCTACGGCAAGCTGCCGTTCGCCACCCTGGCGGGCCCGGCGATTCGCTACGCCCGTGACGGGTATCTGCTGACACCGATCATCGCCACTCTGTGGCGCAACGGCGCTGCCTTGCTCAAGGATCAACCGGGCTTCGCCGAATGCTTCATGCCTGACGGCAGGGCCCCGAAAGCCGGCGAGCGCGTTCAACTGCCCGACCATGCGCGTACGTTGCAAGCCATCGCTGAAAGCAAGGGCGAAGCCTTTTATCGGGGTGCCCTGGCCGAAGCCATCGTCGCTCATGCCAAAGCCAATGGCAGCGTCCTCAGCCTTGAGGACCTGGCGAACCACAGCATCGATTGGGTCGATACCATCAGCGTGCCGTTTGCGGGTGCACACGTGCATGAACTTCCGCCTAACGGGCAGGGTATCGCGACGCTTGCCGCACTCGGCATGCTTGAAATGACGACGTTCGGCGACCAGCCAGTGGACAACGTCGACACACTGCACCAGGCGCTGGAGGCGATGAAACTGGCGCTTGCCGACCTGGCGCACCATGTCGCCGATCAAGACCATATGCGTGTGCGGAACGAGGATCTGTTGGCGCCTGACTACCTGCGCCAGCGAGCAGGTCTGATCACCGGTGAGGCATCGGACCCGGGGCATGGCGACCCGCGTCCGGGGGGGACTGTCTACCTGTCGGCCGCGGATGAGAGCGGCATGATGGTGTCGTTCATCCAATCCAATTACATGGGCTTTGGTTCAGGCGTGGTGGTGCCAGGCACGGGTATCAGCCTGCAAAATCGGGGGGCTGGATTTTCGCTCGAGCCTGATCACGTCAACGTGGTTGCGCCAGGCAAGCGTCCGTTCCATACCATCATTCCAGGTTTTGTGATGGCGGATGACGGCACTCCGCTGATGTCGTTCGGGGTGATGGGTGGCCCTATGCAGTCTCAAGGGCACGTGCAGATGATGCTACGCATCCTCAAATACCGACAAAACCCACAAGCGGCAATTGATGCCCCACGCTGGAGACTCGAAGCAGGCAAACACGTTGCGGTGGAAGCCAACTTTGACGCCGGGGTTCTGCAGCAATTGCGTGAGCGTGGTCACGACATCCATGTCGAAGCACCGAGCGGCGTATTCGCTTTCGGCGGAGCGCAAATCATCATCAAGACGGATGTGGGTTATATCGGAGGATCGGATTCGCGCAAGGACGGGCAAGTTGTAGCCAGCTAGGTCCTTCCCGTCGCCGCGCTGGACCGGACGTTGAAGTGGACGTCCGGTGCACGACCCGTGCCTGCGTAATACGACGGTCACTGAGCTTGGGGGGAGGCAGTGCATGCGCGCAGAGCATGTATTTTTCTTCATGAATAAATGCAGCTACTCAGCGTACAGGTACGTACGTTAACGCGATGAGCCTGCCAAAAGGTACGTCCTCATCCAGGCTCATAACTATCCGAATAAAAGGCACCAAGGTCTCTTGGCGAGAGCGGGTGCCTGCTGCACGGCCCTGGAGTAAAACGAGGCTGATATTTCTCAAGAACGTCGCGACTTTGATTTGGAAATTCACCTGATTGATAGCTGCCTATCTACTCAATTCATAGCCCGCTCAAACGCAGGCCAGAGCGCCTGTAATCCTTTGGAGTGATGCCACGAATACCTCCTTGGTGTGCTTATCACTCCTCGCAGGCGGCAGTAGGGTGGCGCCTTCTATTACTTACCGGAAAAGATGCATGGCAAGAATAATAATGCGCGCCATCTTCACGCCGCAGGCGCTGGCCGCTGCGGTTGCTTTGGGCTGCTGCGCCCAGGCGCGGGCTGTTTCGTTCAACATCGGCGAGATCGAAGGGCAATTCGATTCTTCGCTGTCGGTCGGTGCCAGCTGGGGCATGCGCGATGCCGACAAAAAGCTGGTGGGCGTTCCCAACGGCGGCACGGGCCAGGCCTCAACCGGCGATGACGGCCGCCTGAACTTTAAGAAGGGCGACACCTTCTCCAAGATCTTCAAGGGTACTCACGACCTGGAGCTCAAATACGGCGACAGCGGCGTGTTCGTGCGTGGCAAGTATTGGTACGACTTTGAACTGCAGGATGAAGACCGCGAGTTCAAGCAGATCAGCAACGACCACCGCGACGAGGGTGCGCGTTCTTCCGGCTACGAATTACTCGATGCGTTCGTCTATCACAACTATTCCATCGGCGATTTGCCGGGCAACGTGCGCGTCGGCAAGCAGGTGGTCAGTTGGGGCGAAAGTACCTTCATCGGCAACTCCATCAACAGCATCAACCCTATCGACGTTTCCGCGCTGCGCCGGCCCGGTGCCGAGATCAAGGAAGGCTTGATTCCGGTCAACATGGTGTTCGCGTCCCAAAGCCTCACCAACCAATTGAGCGTGGAAGGGTTCTACCAACTGAACTGGGAAAACACCGTGGTGGACAACTGCGGCACCTTCTTCGGTACCGACGTGGTGGCCCACGGCTGTAACGGCAACTACACGGTCGGCAGCCCGGCGATTGCGCCGCTGCAACCGGTGGCGGCGGCGCTTGGCCAGGGCTTCCAGGTCACGAACGAAGGCGTCGTAGTTCAGCGTGCAAAAGACCGCGAGGCGCGCGATGGCGGGCAGTTCGGGGTGGCCCTGCGTTGGCTGGGCGATGACACGGAGTACGGTCTGTACTTCATGAACTACCACAGTCGCACGCCCACCGTCGGTACCATCACCGCCAACATCAGCCTCGCCACCATCGGGAACATCGTCAACACGGCCAACGCCATTGCACCCGGCTCCGGCGCCGCGCTGGCGCAAAGTACGATGCTGGGCCGCGGCGAGTATTACCTCGACTATCCAGAAAACATCCGCCTGTTCGGCGCCAGTTTCTCCACCACGTTGCCCACCGGTACGGCCTGGAGCGGCGAAATCAGCTACCGCCCGAATGCACCGGTACAACTCAACTCCACCGACCTGACGCTGGCCCTGCTCAATCCGATTGCCGGCAATACCGCTTCGCCGATCAGCAGCTCGTTTGGCTCGGAGAACGCAGGCTATCGCCGCAAGGAAATCACCCAGGTCCAGAGCACCATGACCCAATTCTTCGACCAGGTACTGGGCGCCGAACGCCTGACCCTGGTGGGCGAGGCGGCTTTCGTGCACGTCGGCGGGCTGGAGGCGAAATCCAAGCTGCGTTATGGCCGCGACTCGGTGTTCGGCGCCTACGGGTACCAGGGCGATACCGACGGTTTTGTCACCGCCAATTCCTGGGGTTATCGCGCCCGGGCGATCCTCGATTACAACAACGTGTTCGCCGGGGTCAACCTCAAGCCCAACGTGTCGTGGTCCCAGGACGTCAGCGGCTACGGCCCCAACGGCCTGTTCAACGAAGGCGCCAAGGCCATCAGCGTTGGGGTGGATGCGGACTACCGCAACACCTACACCGCGAGCCTGAGCTACACCGACTTTTTTGGCGGTGACTACAACACCCTGACCGACCGCGACTTTATCGCCCTCAGCTTCGGCGTGAACTTCTGATTTGATTTAAAGAAAGGACAAGAACCTATGCGTAAGATGATTGCAGCGATGGCCCTGAGTTTGCTGGCCTCCCACGTGATGGCGGCGGTGTCGCCGGAAGAGGCGGCCAAGCTTGGTACCACGCTGACCCCTGTAGGCGCTGAAAAGGCTGGCAACGCCGATGGTTCGATCCCGGCATGGACCGGTGGCATCCCGAAAAATGCCGGGGCGGTGGACAGCAAAGGCTTTCTCGCCGACCCGTTTGCCAATGAAAAGCCGCTGTTCGTGATCACCGCCGCTACGGTGGACAATTACAAGGACAAGCTTTCCGATGGCCAGGTGGCGATGTTCAAGCGCTACCCCGAGACCTACAAAATCCCGGTGTACCCAACCCACCGCACGGTCAACCTGCCGCCAGAGATCTACGAGTCGATCAAGCGCAGCGCGTTGAACGTGCATGCGATCAACGACGGTAATGGCCTGGAAAATTTCACCGGCAATCGCTATTACGCGTTCCCGATTCCGAAAAATGGTGTGGAGGTGCTGTGGAACCACATGACCCGTTACTACGGCGGCAGCCTGCGCCGCATCATCACCCAGGCGACCCCGCAGACCAACGGCAGCTACACACCGATTCGCTTTGAAGAAGAAGCGGCGGCGCCACAAGCCATTCCTGATATCGACCCGGCCAAGGCGGCCAACGTGCTGAGCTTTTTCAAGCAATCGGTAACGTCTCCGGCGCGGCTGGCGGGTGACGTGCTATTGGTGCACCAGACCCTCGACCAGGTGAAGGAGCCGAGCGAGGCCTGGATCTACAATGCCGGTCAGCGCCGTGTGCGCCGTGCGCCGCAAGTGTCCTATGACAGCCCGGGCACCGCATCGGATGGTCTGCGCACCACCGATAACTACGACATGTTCTCCGGCGCCCCGGACCGCTACGACTGGAAACTGATCGGCAAGAAAGAGATGTACATCCCCTACAACAGTTACAAGCTGGATTCGCCGACCCTCAAGTACGACGACATCATCAGGGCCGGGCATATCAACCAGGACCTGACCCGCTACGAGCTGCACCGGGTGTGGGAAGTGGTCGGTACGGTCAAGCCGAGTGAGCGGCACATCTACGCCAAGCGCCACATGTATATCGACGAAGACAGTTGGCAAATCGCCTTGGTGGACCACTACGACGGTCGTGGCCAACTGTGGCGTGTTGCCGAAGGTCACGCGCAGTTCTATTACAACCACCAGGTGCCGGCCTACACCGTTGAGACCCTGTACGACATCATCGCCGGGCGCTACATCGTCTTGGGGATGAAAAACGAGGAAAGAAGCAGCTTTGTGTTCGGCTTTGCGCCGAAGGCGGCGGATTACACGCCGGCGGCGCTGAGGGCCGAGGGCGTTCGCTGATCATCATCTGAAAATGCTGTGGCGGTTCGCAATAGGTGCATGCCCAAGGGAGGCATGCACCTGTCGATCTCGTCCCTGCGCAATAACCTCTTCCAATCTGACTTATGGATACTTGCATGAAGCGCAGTCTGACAGTACTCGCCATCGTCGTCGCTGCCGTCGCGGCGGGCGGCTTCTGGTATGTCCACAGCAAACAACCGATGCGCCAGGGCGAAATGACCCTGAACCATCTGCAAGCGCCGGTCAACGTGCGCTATGACGAGCGAGGCGTACCGCATATCAAGGCCGCTGACGAAGCTGATATGTACCGCGCTCTTGGCTACGTAGAGGCGCAGGACCGATTGTTTCAGATGGAGATCCTGAGGCGCCTGGCCCGTGGTGAATTGGCCGAAGTGCTGGGCCCCAAGGCACTAAGCACCGACAAGCTGTTCCGCAGCCTGCGGATTCGTGAACGCAGCGACGCCTTCGTTGCCGCTCAGGACAAACAGACGCCAGCCTGGAAGGCGCTGGAAGCCTATCTGGACGGGATAAACCAGTTTCAGGACAGCCACGCCAGCCCCGTCGAGTTCGACCTGTTGGGGATCAAGAAACGTCCTTTCACCGCCACTGACACCATGAGCGTCGCCGGTTACATGGCTTACAGCTTCGCAGCGGCCTTTCGTACCGAGCCGCTGCTGACCTATGTCCGCGATCAGCTCGGCACCGACTACCTGAAAGTCTTCGATATGGACTGGAAGCCACAAGGCGCTTTCGGTTCGCCCCCGGCACTTGCCAGTGCTGACTGGAAGGGCTTGAACGCCTTGGCCGGACTGACCCAGCACGCGCTGGAAGACGCCGGTGTGCCACAGTTCGAAGGCAGCAATGCCTGGGTGATTTCCGGCAGCCGGACCAAAAGCGGCAAGCCGATACTGGCCGGTGACCCGCATATTCGCTTCTCGGTGCCATCGGTGTGGTATGAAGCCCAGGTCTCGGCGCCAGGCTTCGAGCTGTATGGCCATCATCAGGCACTGATTCCCTTTGCGTTGCTTGGGCACAACCGCGATTTCGGTTGGAGCCTGACCATGTTTCAGAACGACGACGTCGACCTGATCGCGGAAAAGACCAACCCCGCCAATCCCAATCAGGTCTGGTACCACGGCGCCTGGGTTGACATGACCCGCACCACGCAGCAAATTCTGGTCAAGGGAGAACCCACCGTTACGCTCGACCTGCGTCAATCGCCCCATGGCCCGATCATCAACGATGCTCTGGGGCCCATTACCAATGCTGCGCCCATCGCGATGTGGTGGTCTTTTCTGCAGTCGGAAAACCCGGTACTGCAGGGGTTCTACGAAGCCAACCGTGCCGACACCCTGGATAAAATGCGTGCGGCGGCGCAGAAAATTCAGTCCCCCGGCTTGAACGTGGTCTGGGCCAATGCCAAGGGCGACATCGCCTGGTGGGCCTCGGCGCAGTTGCCGATTCGCCCGGAAGGGGTCAATCCGGGGTTTATCCTTGATGGCAGCACGCCGCAGGCTGACAAAAACGGTTTCTACCCGTTCAGCGCCAACCCACAGGAAGAAAACCCGGCCCGAGGTTATATCGTCTCGGCCAACGCCCAGCCGGTGTCGCCCACCGGCATGCAGATTCCCGGTTACTACAACATTCCCGATCGTGGCCGCCAGTTGTTCAAGCAGCTCAGCGATTCGACGGTGAAATGGGACCTTGAAAGCAACAAGAGCCTGCAACTGGGGAACAGGACCGGCTACGCGACTTCGGTGCTGACGCCGCTGATTCCGGTGTTGCGCAGTGCGGTGACTGACCCGCAGGAGCGGGCGCTGGTCGAACGCCTGGCCAACTGGAACGGCGAATACACGCTGGACTCGGTGGGTGCGACGCTATTCAACGAGTTCCTGTTTGATCTGATCGACAGCACGATGCACGACGAACTGGGCGACGACCTTTTCAGCTCGCTGCTGGCTTCGCGGGCGGTAGATGCCGCGCTGCCACGATTGGTCGCTGATGCCGACTCGCCCTGGTGGGACAATCGCAACACGCCTGCCAAGGAAACCCGCGCCGATATTGTCAAGTTGGCGTGGCACACCACCGTCGCACACCTGAAAACTGTGTACGGCAGCAATGCGGACGCCTGGCGGTGGGGCACCGCGCACACCTTGACCCATAATCATCCGCTGGGCACACAGAAGCCACTGGATCGCTTGTTCAATGTCGGTCCATTCCCGGCGCCCGGCACCCATGAAGTGCCGAACAATCTGTCGGCCCCGATCAGCCAGGCGCCATGGGCAGTCACCTACGGCCCCTCGACACGGCGTTTGATCGACTTCGCCGACCCGTCTCACGCCCAGGGCATCAACCCGGTAGGGCAAAGCGGGGTTGTGTTCGATGAGCATTACGCGGACCAGGCCAAGACCTATGTCGAAGGTGGCTACGTGCCGGAGCATTTTGATGAAGCGGATGTGGCGGGAAGTACTCGACACACACTGAGTTTGGTGCCTGGAAAATAAGCTTCGCAGGCAAGGCAGCTCCTGCCAATATTCGACGGCGTAAACCGTGCAGGGCTTTACCGGAGATTGCGTAGCTGATCAGGCTACGTGATCTCTGCATTCAGACGCGTCTCGGAGCATCCAGCGGGGAGGCTAATCATCATCAAAGGGGCCGGCTTCTACGAAGGCGCCGCCTTGGTAAAGCAGTATGGGATCGTTGGCTGCCGGAAGGGGTTGAGATTCGACCTGGCTACGGAAAACCTCGGAGTTCTCTTGAGCGTTAAAGTCCAGGTGCGCGGCGTAACGGTTATCCCACCAGGTGTTTTGATTGTTGGAGACGCCGTATACCACCGTGTGCCCAACATCCGGTGTGTGTAATGCACGCTCCAGCAATAGAGTCAGATCGTTGTAGCTCAACCACGTGCTTAGCATCCTGCGGTTTTGTGGTTCTGTGAACGAAGAGCCGATGCGGATACTCACGGTCTCTATACCGTAGCGATCGAAGTAAAAGCTGGCCATGTCCTCGCCATAGGACTTGGACAAACCGTAATAGCTGTCTGGACGGCGCAGGGAATGGGCGTCCAGTCGCTGACCCTGCGGGTAGAAGCCGATGACATGATTGGAACTGGCAAAGATGACTCGTTTCACCCCATGTCGGCGGGCTGCTTCATAGATATGGAATACCCCACAAATATTGGCGCCCAGGATGTCTTCGAAAGACCGTTCGGTCGAGACTCCGCCAAAATGCAAAATCGCATCAACCCCCTGAACCAGTTCGTCAACGGCTTTTTTGTCGGCGAGATCGCAGTAGTGGATTTCCTCGCTTTCATCCAGTGCAGGTGCAATGTCGGCAATGTCGGAGAGACGCAGCACGCTGGTCAGGGGCTTAAGACGCGTGCGAAGCACTTTGCCGAGTTCGCCGGCGGCACCTGTCAGCAGAAGGCGATTGAAGGAGGGGTGTTCACGGGGCGTTGAAATCGTCATGGCAGGTGGGCTCGGATTATTTTTGTCTATGTTGTCGTACGATGAGTTGGTTGTCGACCTGCCTGTTCAGATTTTTGACGCGCTGCGATTATTGGCTGATTTACGGCCTTAACTCCTTTAAAAAAAACACAATTTATGGCGTGAATGCCTGGTCATGTGCTTTTGTCGCAGTTGACGCGGGAGTGCAAGTTTGGATATAAAAGCTTAGACATACGACGACTGACAACGGCGTGGTCGTCATTATAAAAATAAAACACCGAGTGCTACCTCATCATGAATGTCCCGTATCGCTGTTTCCCCAATAGCTCTTCTCAGTTTCGATCTGATCGGTTCGTGCACCCGCAGAATCTCGCCTGTTGCGCTTGAGCTGTTTCGCGCGGGCACCTGATCGTGCTCGTCATACTCTCGACATCCTGGATACTTAGGGGGATGTCGCACACTTCAAATCCAGTAATTAAGGTAAAGGGATGAAAATCAAAGGCATTCGCTGGTGGATGGTGGGCCTGGTGACGGCTGGTTTGATTGTTAATTATCTCGCCCGCAATACCCTCTCGGTCGCGGCTCCAACGCTGATGGGCGAACTGAATATCTCGACTGAGCAGTACTCTCACATCGTTGTTGCCTGGCAACTGGCCTACGCCTTTATGCAGCCAGTGGCTGGCTACGTCATTGATGCCATCGGTACCAAGATGGGGTTCGCCGTGTTTGCCCTGGCATGGTCCGCCGCCTGTGCAGCGGCCGCATTGGCGACGGGCTGGCAAAGCCTGGCATTCGTTCGCGCCTTGCTTGGGCTCACCGAGGCCGCGGGCTTGCCGGCCGGGGTCAAGGCCACCACCGAATGGTTTCCGGCCAAGGAGCGTTCGGTCGCCATCGGTTGGTTTAATATTGGGGCATCGATTGGTGCTCTGCTCGCGCCACCCCTGGTCGTCTGGGCCATTGTGCAAAGCGGCTGGCAACTGGCGTTTCTTGTTGTAGGCGGACTGGGGCTGGTCTGGAGTGTCATGTGGCTCGTGTTGTACAAGCACCCGCGTGATCAACAACACCTGAGCGATACCGAGCGTGTCTATATCCTGTCCGGGCAGGAGTCTCACTTTAAAGATGCCAAATCGGAAAAAGGCAGTTGGAAGAAGATCATTCGCAGCCGTAACTTTTACGCGATCGCCTCTGCACGGATTCTTTCGGAGCCGGCCTGGCAGACATTCAACGCCTGGATTCCCCTGTACCTGATGACCGAACGGCACATGAATATCAAGGAAATTGCCATGTTTGCCTGGCTACCCTTTCTGGCCGCGGACATTGGTTGTGTACTGGGTGGTTATCTAAGCCCGCTGTTTCATCGTTATTGCAAAGTATCGTTGTTTACATCACGAAAAATGGTTTTGCTGTTCGGCTGTTCCTGCATGATCGGACCGGCCTGTATCGGTTTAGTAGAAAGTCCCTATACCGCGATCGCTCTATTGTGTGTGGGTGGTTTTGCCCATCAGACGCTTTCAGGCGCGCTGTACTCAATTACTTCGGATTCATTCGGGAAAAATGAAGTGGCGACGGCTACCGGTATAGGTGGCATGTTTGGATATTTGGGGGCGGCAGCATTCACGCTGGTATTTGGCATTCTGGTGACACAGATCGGCTACAGCCCATTATTCGTGGTGTTGGCGATCTTTGACATCGTCGCGGCGATCATCGTTTGGGTAGTTGCCCGAGAGACGACGTCTGGCCCCGGGTTTCTTAATGTGCCGGACTTCAATCAAAGCTCTCCTGTGCGGTTGGCGTGAATGAGCTACTTGAATCAGCGTTAGGGGTTCAGCGTCTTTCTCACCGCTCCGTCGTATAAATAGTTGATTCAAATTTTATCCGCGCCGGCAATGCGTTTAGTTGCCGGCCGACAACACGTGTCAAAAGATAATAATCGTTTATGCACTGCCAATCCGCACACAGATTCGGAAAGAAAAATTTAATAAGAAAAATCACCAGAGGAGCACTCCATTGAAAAAACAACATTTCGCGACCGCTATCGCGCTGGCCGCTCTGTCTCTTCATGCTCAAGCAGATGATGCTGCCAAGCCACCAGGGTTCCTGGAGGACAGCAAACTCGCCCTTAGTACGCGTACCTATTATTACGAGAACGATGATCACTCTACGGGTGGCATGGACCAGCGCGAAACCACTGAAGTTCTGAAACTTGACTACAGGTCCGGCTTTACCCAAGGCCTGATTGGGGTTGGTGTCGATGCTCAGATGATCTACGGCCTGCACCTCGATGGCGGTGCAGGCCACCACCCAGGCACCGGCAACGCATTCTGGCCGAGCGACAGCGACAATTCGGCTGAGCACGACTTGGCTCGCGGGGACGCGAACGTTAAATTGCGCCTGTCCAAAACCGAATTGCACGTGGGGGGTGCGCTGTTTCCTCAGTTGCCAATTATGATGGCGACCGACAGCCGCGCAATGCCGCAAAACTTTGACGGCGGTATGATTACCTCCAAGGAAATCGACAACCTGACACTGAGCGCTGGCCAGCTGGAACACTCTACTGGCCGTGCAGCGACCAACAGCACATCGCTGTCGGTTGCAGGCGCAACCGAGGGCAGTAACCAGTTCCGTTATGCTGGTGGCGACTACAACATCACTAAAGACCTGACCGTTCAATATTACTACGCCAATCTTGAAAACTTTTATACCCAGAACTTCCTTGGCTTGATCCATGTATTGCCACTGGGTGACGATCAGTCCTTCAAGACTGACCTGCGCTACTTCAACAGCCGTTCTGACGGCAAAAACAGCAGCGGCGCCGCGGGTTACGCGTTCAATAACAACGGTGGTTATGCCAAGCACGCCAATGAAGTTGATAACGTCACCTGGAGCAGCATGTTTACCTACCAGTTGGGCGGTAGCAAATTCATGCTGGGTTATCAGAGCGTGAGTGATGACGGCGGTTTCGTGATGGTGAACCCGGGTAATGTCACCAAGAACGGCAAGCCTTTGGCGACTGATGGTTCCAACAGCGAAGACAACGGCGGTACCAGTTTCTACTTGTACACCAACTCCGTGGTTGGTAGTTTCATTCGAGCAGGTGAAAACACTTCGTTCGGTCAATACACGTACGACTTCGCACGCGTCGGCATGCCTGGCTTGAGCGCCTTTGTCAGCTATCTGCGGGGTGATGATATTAAAGACAAGACACTTAGCGGTGTGAACCACACGGAGTGGGAGCGTGACGCAGGTGTCGATTACGTGGTCCAGACCGGTTACTTGAAGGGCTTTGGTACGACCCTGCGTACCGGTAGCTACCACTCGGGCGGTACAGGGGTCGCGAACCAGGACCAGACCCGTCTGATTTTCAATTACACCTATAACTTCCTGTAAGTACGTTGAACGCATAAAGAAAACCCGCTTGGCGGATTTTCTTTATGCGGGCGTTCGCAGACCCGTCCTGGGCCTTGCGGGCCAACATCATCGCGCCTGGGCGCTGCGCCGACCCCGTGTTACCGCGAGCACCTTTCTGATCTTGTAGTGCCACATTCTGGGTCATTTTTACTCGCCTCCCAGGCTGGCAGTTTTCTTTTTCAGCCCTCTTATCAGTAATAAACCAATTAAATCAGCCGCCTGGAAGCAGAACGCAAACGTTGGCATGCAGCATGCTTTACTGGCTTTATGGATAATTGGATACAAAAATTCAAAAGGTGATACCCATGACGTTTATCCCTGTCTATACCGAGCGTCAACCGATTACCGCCGAGGAGGAGGCTTACAACTTTCTCCTGGAAGCCATTTGCAAGGGGCGTTACCGGACCGGGGAAAGACTGATCGCCGAGGACATTGCGGGTGAAATCGGTATGAGCCGGATGCCGGTGCGCGAAGCCTTTCGGCGTCTGGATGCCGAAGGTCTGGTGATTCTGCGGCCCAACCGTGGAGCCATCGTCCGAGGTTTGAATATCGAGGAAATGCGTGAAGTCTTCGAAATGCGCAGCGCCCTCGAAGGCCTGGCGATCCGGGTGGTCGTGACAAAAATCACTGAGCGTCAGTTCATCCATCTGGAGCGCCTGCTCGATGAAATGGACGACTACCGCGAAGACGGCGCCGAGTGGATCAGCCGCCATCGCGCCTTCCACGAGTACCTGTGCAGTCTGAGTGAGCGCCCACGGCTGATGCGGCAGATTTCGGCGTTGTATTCAGTGATCGAACCGCACATGCGCTTGTGGCTGCAACACGCCGACAAGCCCCGTAGCGCGCGGGATGAGCACGCCTCGATCGTGGCCGCGTTACGCTCCGGCGATCCGGACAAAGCGGCGGCGGTGGTGTGCGAGCACATCGAAGGGACCGTCCCGCGGCTGATCCAGTTTCTCGAAGCCTACGCAAAATAGCCCCTTTCATAATAAGAAAGCCCTGAGCTCTGGAGCCTTGCCATGCACAAGCGTTGCGCGTTCGTAGCCGTTGTCACGTTGAGTCTGTGTTCCCAATGGGCGTTGGCCGCCCCCGTACTGTCAGAGCGATTAAGCAAGAGCGAAAAGATCGTCTATTGCTCGGGTATGGATTCGCCACCGCTGGTGTCTTTTGATCTGAAGCAAAAACCGGTCGGCCTGCAGGTGGAGATGGGCGAAGCCATTGCCCAGCGCCTGGGGGACAAGAAAGTCGAATGGCGGATTTCCCCGTTTGCCGGCCTGATCCCGGCGCTGCTGGCGCAGCAGTGCGACATGATCGTGGATCAACTGTTCGACAAGCCCGAGCGCCGTGAGGTGATCGACATCGTCAACTTCATGTATTCCAGCCAGTCGATCGTGGTGCCCAAGGGCAACCCGAAATCGGTACAGAACCTTGAGGACTTGTCCGGGCTCAAGGTCGCGGTCAGCAACGGTTCAACGATCCGCGTCCTGCTCGCGGCCGAGAACGACAAGTTGGTGGGCGCCGGCAAAGCACCGATGAAACTGGTGATCTACAACGTCGACGCCGACGCCTTCCAGGCGTTGCGCATCAATCAGGTGGACGCCTTCGGCACCACTGTCGAATCCGCCGGGCACTACCAGCAACTCGCTCCGGACCTGTTCCAGTCCGCCGTGCCCGCGTTTAACCGGATCCTCACCGGTTTCGGTGTACGCAAAAACGACCCACAGTTGAGCGCCGCGCTGACCGAGGTCCTGCAAGGCATGCGCGCCGACGGCAGCTATGCCGCGTTGCTCGGTAAATGGCATGTCGACGGTGACAAACTGGACTGAGGGCGCCCCTGATGAACTTCAATTGGAATGTGTTTTGGCAGTACCTGTTGCAGCCCAGCGATATCTACCTGACGGGGCTCGGGCTGACGTGCCTTATCAGCATCTCGGCGATGTTGCTGGGATGTGCGCTGGGGCTGGTGGCAGCGCTGATGAAACTGTCGAGCAACCCACTGTTGCAATATCCGGTGCGGTTTTATGTGTGGCTGATGCGCGGAACGCCGTTGTTGGTACAGATCGTTTTCCTCTACACGGCGCTGGCGGCCGGGGGGATTTTCCGTTTTGAAGACCTGGACCTGGGCTGGTTCATCGTGCCGGGCAACATCCAGGCGGCGATCCTTGCCCTGGGCCTCAACGAAGGCGCGTACATGGCCGAGATCATTCGCGCCGGCATCGGTGCCGTGGATAAGGGCCAGTACGAAGCCGGGCGTTCCCTGGGCATGACCTTTGGCAAACTGATGCGGCGCATCGTTTTGCCCCAGGCCTTTCGCGTGATCGTGCCGCCGCTGGGCAACGAGTTCAACGTGATGCTCAAAAACACCACGCTGGTCAGTGTCATCGGCGTGCAGGAACTGCTGCTCAGCACCCAAATGGTCACCTCGGCGACCTTCCGGGTGTTCGAGCTGTACCTGGTGGTCGCGATTTATTTCCTGCTCCTGACCACGCTGTGGGGCTTTTTCCAGCGCTGGCTCGAAACGCGGTTCGGCCAGTCCGACCGGCCGGCACCGGCGGCCGGTCGAATGTTCGGTCGCCGCACCCTGAAACTGCTGAGAGGGCGTTGAACATGGCGCACATGAGTGAAGAACTGGTCATCGAAGCGCTGGATATTCACAAATCCTTTGGCGACCTGGAGATTCTCAAGGGGATCTCCCTGCAAGTTCGCCGCGGCGAAGTGGTGGTGCTGATCGGCGCGTCCGGCTCCGGCAAGACCACCTTTATCCGCTGCATCAATTTGCTCGAAGATATTCAGTCGGGGCAGATCCGTGTCAGCGGCCAACCCATGGGTTATCGCACCCTGGCCGATGGCACTCTGGTGAAGGATTCGGAGCGCAACATCGCGCGACAGCGCCGGGACATCGGCATGGTGTTTCAGCGTTTCAATCTTTTCCCGCACATGACCGCGCTGGAGAACATCATCGAAGCGCCGATTCACGTATTGGGCGTGATGCGCAAGGCTGCCGTGGAACAGGCGCAGGCGCTGCTCAAGCGAGTCGGGCTGGCCGACAAGGCCGATCACTACCCATCGATGTTGTCCGGTGGCCAGCAGCAGCGGGTGGCGATCGCCCGGGCGCTGGCGATGAAGCCCCAGGCCATGCTGTTCGACGAACCCACCAGTGCCCTGGACCCGGAAACCGTGGGCGAAGTGCTGCAGGTGATGAAGGAGTTGGCCGAGGAGGGCATGACCATGGTGGTGGTCACCCACGAGATGGGGTTTGCCCGCGAAGTGGCCGACCGGGTGGTGGTGCTTGATCAAGGCGAATTGATCGAACAGGGACCGCCCGAACAAATCTTCAGCCAGCCCAGTCATGCCCGCACCCGCGCCTTTCTCAGCCGGGTCCTGTGAACCCGCAAACCTTCCTTGTGTGAGTCCTGCCATGTTCGAATTTTCTGCCCATGAGTACCCCTACGCCTCACAGCGCCAAAGTGTTTTCGCAAAACGCGGCATGGTCGCCGCCTCCCAGCCCCTGGCCGCCGAAGCGGGGATTGAAATCATGCGTCGTGGTGGCAATGCCATTGACGCCGCAATTGCCACGGCGGCGGCGCTGACGGTCGTTGAGCCCACCGGTTGTGGTATCGGCGGCGATGCTTTTGCGCTGGTCTGGACGCAAAACAAGCTGCACGGTTTGAATGCCAACGGCGGCGCGCCGCAGGCCCTGAGCATCGAGGCGGTGAAAGCCGCTGGTCATAAACAGATGCCGTTGCATGGCTGGACGCCAGTGACGGTGCCGGGTTGCCCTTCGGCGTGGGCGGAACTGTCCCGGCGGTTCGGGCGGCTGCCCTTTGCAGATTTGCTGAAACCGGCCATCAGTTTGGCCCAGGATGGCTTCCCGGTATCGCCCGTGGTTGCTCTGCAATGGCAAACCGCACTGGAAGACTTCACCCCGAGCCGCAATGCAGTGCTCGATGCCTGGTTCAAGACGTTCCTGATTGACGGTCGGGCGCCGCGCGCCGGTGAGTTGTTTCGCAACCCGGCGCAAGCAAGGACCTTGACGGAATTGGCGGACACCGAGTGCGAGAGCTTTTATCGCGGTGCATTGGCACAGCGGCTGGACGCCCATTCCCGCGCCACAGGCGGCTACCTGCGCGCCAGTGATTTGCAGGATTACCGTGCACAATGGGTCGACCCGATCACGGTCAATTATCGTGGCGTGGATGTCTGGGAGATTCCGCCCAGCGGCCAAGGCCTGGTCGCATTGATGGCACTGAAGATTCTCGAAGGCTTTGAGTTCGATCACCGTGACAGTCAGCAGACCTGGCACCTTCAGCTCGAAGCCATGAAGCTGGCCTACAGTGATGGCCTGCATTACATCACCGACCCGGAACACATGCGGGTCGCGGTGGCGGACTTGTTGAGCGAGTCTTACGCCGCTCGCCGTCGGGAGCAGATTGGCGAGCGGGCAGTGGCGCCGCAACCTGGCGAGCCTCACGCCAGCGGCACCGTTTACCTGGCCACGGCGGATGCCGATGGCAACATGGTTTCATTTATCCAGAGCAACTATCACGGTTTCGGCTCCGGTGTGGTGCTGCCCGACAGCGGCATCGCCCTGCAAAACCGTGGTGAAGAGTTCAGCCTCGACCCTGCGCATGCCAACTGCCTGGCCCCCGGCAAGAAGACGTTCCACACCATCATCCCGGGCTTTCTCAGCAAGGATGGTGTGGCGATGGGGCCATTCGGCGTGATGGGGGGCTACATGCAGCCCCAGGGGCATGTGCAAATGGTCATGAACCTGGTGGACTTCGGCCTCAACCCACAAGCGGCGCTAGATGCGCCGCGCTGGCAGTGGCTGGGAGGGCTGGAGGTCGGCATCGAGCAGGACGCTTCACGGGATATGGCAGCAGCATTGGCGCGGCGCGGGCATCAGGTGCAAGTGGTGTGCGACCTGACCAGTTACGGGCGTGGCCAGATCATCCTGCGCGATCCTGAAACCGGCGTGTTATGTGGCGGGACTGAGCCGCGAACGGACTCGCATATCGCAGTGTGTTGAGGGATGCGTTGCGCATAACCCTCGACGGGGCAAGCGTGAAGGGTGATTGGGTCCGCTTGAGTACGCGGACACAGTCGCCCTTAATGTTTTTTGTTTTGGATTAAAAAAATCATATATTTATACTGTTGAATTAAATGATTCACAGGTTTAGTCTCACTCCTGCGTTGTACGAGGTCAGCCGCTGTTAGCACCTAAAAAAACAAACAATCAGGAGCAAACATGAAAGCGAAAGTGATGTTGGGATTGTTCATGGCCGCCGCAGTCTCACTGCCAGCCTGGTCCGCTGACTGGACCGTAGGTGCCAACGTTGGGAACGTGCCCTGGGAGTTTCAGGACTCCAAGGGTGAGTTCGTCGGTTTTGAAGTCGACGTTGTAAAAGAGGTGGCCAGGCGCGCCGGAAAAAGCGTCGATTTCGTCAATATTCCCTTCAACGGCCTGTTCAGTGCCGTGCAGTCCAAACGTGTTGAAATCGCTATTTCGTCGATCACCATCACCCCCAAGCGTCTCGAGTCGGTGGCCTTTGCGCAGGCTTACTTCGACAGCGACCAGTCCCTCACCACGCTGACTACCTCCAAGGTCAAGAGCTTGGCCGATATGAACGGCAAGGTGGTTGGCGTCGACACCGGCTCCACCGGGGACCTGTGGATAGGCCAGCACAAGGATGAGTATAAGTTTGCCGATGTTTCACGGTACGAAGGGCTTTCCCCGGCCATGCTCGATCTGGGCTCGGGTCGAATCGACGGCTACCTCAGCGACATTCCCGCGGTGCTCTACTACATCAAGGATAAGCCGCAGTATTCCATCGTTGCGCGAATTCCCACCGGTGAGCGCTACTCGTTGATGCATGCCAAAGGCTGGGCGATGAGCGATCAGGTCAACGACATCATCAGCAAGATGAAAGAAGACGGCACACTCGAAAAAATCCACAAAGAGTGGTTCGGCGTCGAAGCCGATAAAGACTCGAGCACCGTGAAAGTGACCCCTGTCCTCAAGTAAGCCCCGTTGCTGACGCAGGTAAGTGGTGACGTTCGTTCGCCACTTGTATTGACCGAGGTATCCCATGGATCTGTTGCAGACATTTTTTAACTGGAATGTGCTCGTCGAGTCGCTTCCGCTGATGATGCGTGGCCTGGGCGTGACCGTTTTGCTTGGGGTGGTGAGCATCGCCCTGGGGCTGGTGGGCGGGCTGTTGCTGGCGTTGCTGCGTTTGTACGCCTACACACCCGTTCGCGTGCTTGCACGCGTCTACATCGACATCATGCGGTCCATCCCTTTGCTGGTGCTGTTGGTGCTGATCTATTACGCGCTGCCTTTTGTCGGCATTCGACTGTCGTCTTTTGCCGCCGCCGCCAGTGCGCTCTCGCTGGTCTCCTGCGCCTACAGTGCGGAAATATTCCGGTCGGGCATCGAAGCGATTCCCCGTGGCCAGTTCGAAGCATCGGCGTCGCAAGGCATGAGCTTTTTCAACACCATGCGCGACGTCATTTTGCCGCAGGCCATTCGCATCGTAATGCCGCCCATGACCAGCAATTGTATCAACGTAATGAAAGACACGGCGCTCGCCTCGGTGGTCGCGATGCCGGACTTGCTGAAGCAGGCGACCCAGGCGCAGGCACTGGCTGCGAACCCGACCCCGCTGGTTGGGGCCGCCGTGCTGTATTTGTTGCTGCTGTTGCCTTTGGTGCAGATGGTCAGTTGGGTCGAGCGTCGTAACGCCTCTGGAGGAAAGACGGCATGAGCACATTGATCGACATCGAAAAGCTCGACAAGTACTACGGTAGCTTCAAGGCATTGAGCGATATCAACCTTCAGGTTGAAGAGGGCGAAGTGGTGGTCATTCTTGGCCCGTCCGGCTCAGGAAAATCGACTCTGATCCGTTGCATCAATCTGCTTGAAGACTACCAGCAAGGGCATATCCGGGTGGCGGGTGAGCGTGTCGAAAGCGGCCCGCGACTGGCCGCCATTCGCAGTGAAGTAGGCATGGTGTTTCAGAGTTTCAACCTCTACCCGCACCTCACTGTTCTCGACAATGTATCGCTGGCGCCGATCCGGGTGCGCGGCCTGAGCCGTCGTGATGCGCATGCCCGGGCCCGGGAATTATTGGTGAAGGTCGGCATGGGCGAGCACGCACACAAATACCCGAGCCAGTTGTCTGGTGGTCAACAGCAGCGTGTTGCGATTGCCCGCACCATGGCCATGGAACCTCGCGCGATTTTGTTCGATGAGCCGACTTCGGCGCTGGACCCGGAAATGGTTGGCGAGGTCCTTGATGTCATGCAAAACCTCGCCCGCTCCGGGGTCACGATGGTCGTGGTCACGCATGAAATGGGCTTTGCCCGTCGTGTCGCCGACCGGGTGATCTTCATGGAAAGCGGACGCATTGTTGAACAGAACATCCCTGAACCGTTTTTTACCGCACCTCAGGAACCCCGCACGAAAGCGTTCCTGCAGGCCATCTTGCACCATTGAATCCAGCCGGAGAAAGTAGAGTGAATCCTCTCGATATTGAATACGTTCGCAAGCAATTTCCAGGTCTCGCCGGTGGTTTTGCGTATATGGATAACGCCGGCGGTTCGATGGTGCCAAGGATTGTGGCGCAGCGGGTCAGTGATTACCTGCTGAACAGCAGTGTGCAGCTGGGCGCTTCCTACTTACCCTCCGTCGAGGCGGGTGAGCGAGTGATGCAGGCACGGCACTCGGTCATGCAGTTGATCAACGCCGAGCATCCCGAAGAAGTGATCATGGGCGGCTCGACCACCCACTTGTTGCAGATACTGTGTCGCGCCATCGCGCCGTCAATCGTCCCGGGCGATGAAATCATCGTCACCAATTGTGATCACGAGGCGAACATCGGGCCATGGGTCAAGCTGTGCGAAAGCCGCGGTGCGACCTTGCGTGTATGGGAAGTCAACCTCGACACGTGTGAGCTCGAACTGGATGATTTGCAGGCCTTGCTGACTGACAAAACTCGCTATGTGGCGATGACCCACACCTCGAACATTCTTGGCTCGGTCAATCCAGTGGCCGCGGTTGCCCGGTGTGTCCATGCGGTGGGCGCCAAGCTGTGCGTGGACGCCGTCGCTTATGCGCCACACCGTCTGGTTGATGTTCAGGCGAGTGGAGCCGATTTCTACGTCTACAGCTTCTATAAAACCTTTGGCCCGCACTTTGCCGTGCTCTGGGGGCGTCGCTATCTGTTGCTGGAGTTGCCGAGTCTTAATCACTTTTTTATCGGCCAGGAGGTGGTGCCTTACAAATTGCAGCCGGGCAACGTCAACTATGAATTGTCCTTCGGTTGCATCGGCATTTCCGATTATCTGCTCGATATCAGTACCAGGCTGGGTGCGCAAGGCAGCGAACGCACGTGCATGCAGGCAGCGTTCGATGCCTTCGAAGTGCAGGAAGACTTGCTCGCCGAGCGCCTGCTGGCATTTCTGCGTGAGCGCGAGGGCGTTCGCATCATAGGCAAGGCACATACTCATAACCGGGTGCCGACGATTAGTTTTGTGGTCGAGGGCATTCAGTCAGAGGCTATAGTGCGCATGGTTGATGGGCACCGGATAGGTATTCGCTTTGGTGACTTCTACGCACGGCGACTGATCGAGGCTCTTGGGCTTGATCAGTTTGGCGGGGTGGTGCGGGTCTCGTTGGCGCACTACAACACGCTGGACGAAGTCGACCGTCTCATTACTGCGCTGGATCAAGCAATCAATGCGTTGCGTTGATAGGCACATCTACTTCTAATCTTACGAGCCCTCACTATGGCTTTACCCAATACCCTTGCAGAGCTGCGTGACTGTATCGCGGCCCAGCACGAACAACTGACCGGCCGCCTGCGCGATGCTGCCCGATTCCTGATCGACAACCCGCATGAGATTGCACTCAACACGGTAGCCGAACTGGGTAAGCGCTCAAACATCGCGCCGTCCGCTTTTATTCGGCTGGCTCAGGCCCTGGGCTTTGCAGGTTTCAAGGATTTGCAGCGGCTGTTCCGTGCACCGCTGCAGCAGGTTGCTGACACTCACAGCGAGCGCATTCGGCACTACGGCGGTGAGACGTTGCTGGAGGACCCGAGTGACGTCGGCGGAATTCTGCGTGAGTTCAGCCAGGCCAATATTGTCTCCCTGGAGCACCTGGCTGAAGGCGGTGAACAGGCCAATATCGAAGCGGCCATCGCCCATTTGCAAGTCGCGCGCACGACCTTCGTCATCGGCATGCGTCGTGCCTTTCCGGTGGCGGCGTATCTGAGCTACGCCTTGAGTCGGGTGGGCCGGCGAACCGTGCATATCAGCGGTGCCGGTGGCACGTTGCCGGAGCAGGTCAGCGCCATTGCCGACGATGATTTGCTGATAGCCGTCAGCTTTCCACCGTACGCCAATGACACCGTCGAGGCTTGTCGTCAGGCGCGCAAAGGCGGCGTGACGCTGGTGGCGATCACCGACAGCGTCCTGAGTCCTATCGGGCAGATGGCCGATACGGTGATAGAGGTCAACGATGCCGAATTACTGGGTTTTCGCTCGCTCACGGCTTCGTTCTGTATTGCGCAAACCCTGGCCATGGGGCTGGCCTTCAGCGAATGGCAATCGGACAGCACCTTTAGCCATGAGAGGCTGAAAGATATCGACTGCTAAGTCGCTGTTTTCGCGACGTACTTATTTAACTCGACACTTCAGGAGAAGAACCCGATGGTTTCACCTGCACGCGATTTAGTGGGCTACGGTAGACAGCGCCCGCAAGGCTCCTGGCCAAATGGCGCACGTTTGGCCATCAGCCTGGTGATCAATTACGAAGAAGGCTCCGAACGCTCGCTCGCCATGGGCGATCCGGACCAGGAATCCATGACCGAATGGGGCAGCTACGCCATACCCGATGGCACGCGGAACCTGGCGATGGAGTCCATGTACGAGTACGGCTCGCGTGTGGGGATTTGGCGAATTCTGGACATTCTGGAGCAGCAATCGGTTCGTGCGACTTTTCATGCTTGCGCAGTGGCCTTTGAGCAGAACCCGGATGTTGCCCGCGCTGCCGTCGCGGGTGGCCATGAGATTTGTAGCCACGGTTATCGCTGGGAGGAAGTGTTTCGTCTGACCGAAGAGCAGGAGCGTGAACATATGCGCCTGGCAATCGAATCATTTGAGCGCACCTGTGGCAAGCGGCCCGTTGGCTGGTATTGCCGGTACGGTGCGAGCGTCAACACGCGCCGCCTGGTCGCGCAAGAGGGTGGCTTTCTTTACGATTCCGATGCCTATAACGACGATGTTCCCTACTTTGTCGAGGTTGAGGGAAAGCGTCACCTTGTGGTGCCTTATACCGCTGACGTGAACGATTTCCGATACTGGAATTCTCCGGGGCTTTCGCAGGCGTCGGACTTCTTCGAGTACATGAAAGAAAGCTTTGAGGTCCTGTATGCGGAGTCGGCTGCCGGGCCACGCATGATGTCGATCGGGCTGCATCCACGCATGGTGGGCCGCCCCGGGCGGGTGAGGGCGATCAAGCAATTCATCGAGTATGCCGGGCAGCACGGCGGTGTCTGGTTTGCTACGCGCGAAGAAATCGCCCATGCCTGGCTTGAGCGGGCAACAACACCATGAAAGGCTGGTATCTAGTACCGTTTGACGTGTTTTCGCACGCACCTGAATATGCGTAAACCCCCTTGCCGGGGGAGTCCAATAGGATCATTAACCACAGGCGGAAAAAATCAAACCAGCAGACTTTTTCGATAGAACTCGGCGAGCTTCGCTATCGCTGGGGTTACGTACTGCTCTTTGTCGTAGAGATCGACGTGACTCGCACCTTCTACCCAAAACAACTCCTTCCGCGCTCCTGCCCTAGGGAAAGCCTCTTCCGTCATCCACTTGGTGGCGGCTTCCGTTCCTACAATGGCCAACAAGGGACGTGGTGCAACCCTATCGATGAAGCGGAAACCTTCAAATAACGCCATCTTGTCGACGCTGATCCAAGGCATCTGTTTAGTAGATCGCGGATGATAAGCACGAGCAGTGCAGTAGTACTCCCATCCTTCGTATACATACTGACCGAGCGTGCGGGCCGCCGCTTCATCAGACGGAAAAATCGGGAAGGTTTGCGTCCCTTCGCCGCGCTCTTGGGCAGTACGCGCCTTCGCAGCAGTATCCAGCATCATCTTGAGAACCTCAGGAGGCTGTTTCCCGTCATAACCCACCCTGAAGAATTCGCCAATACTGACGCCGCTGACCATAGCGACAGCCTTGACTCTATGGTCGGTCGCGGTGGCCGGAATCACATACCCGCCGGCGGCGCAAATACCCAGCAAGCCAATTCGCTCTGAATCAACGTCATCACGAACGCTCATGAATGAAACTGCAGACTTAATATCCTCAATGCGATGTGCCGGATCTTCCAAGCCACGTGGCTCACCCTCACTTTCACCGCTGTAAGCTGCATCGAACGCTAGCGTAATAAAACCCTGCTCTGCGAGGTGACGGGCATACAAGTCAGCTGTTTGTTCTTTGACGCCGCTGGCAGGATGAACCACTACAACTGCCGCTTGTGGCCCGCTCGCCAAGCCATCTGGGCTGTATAGATTGCCCGCGATTTTTAGCCCGGCACTTTCGAAAGTAACAATTTTTTGCTTCATGTTGAAATTCCTTACCGGCTTAATTGCTGGGGTGAAGGTGCTGCCTAAAGCCTGGCGGCTGACATTGACGCAATTGAACAATGCCAGGCAATTTCAGAGGTAGCCTGAAGCTGCCATTCATCTGCACAATCCTTCCAAATGTGATTTCGTAGGGTATGTATCCTTTGCCGGTGAGGTACAGTTTTGTCATGAAAAAGGACACAAGTTTGCTGGACGAGTTGAAGCAACTCATCCTTCGCCATGCTGCATCGCACGCCGCTCGACCCGCGCTGCCAAACGTCGTGTTGTCGAGCTATTCCGTGCCGACCCAGCCAGTCCGCTACATCGCCGAACCTGCCCTGGCTCTCGTGGTGCAGGGCGCTAAACAGGTCGCCCTAGGCGAGCAGGTATTTCGATATGCCGCAGGGCAATATCTGATTTACCTGGTCGACTTGCCACTCAGCTCCAATGTGATACAGGCAAGCGAAGAAGAGCCACTGCTGGGCCTTGGATTAGTCCTGAGGCCCGAAGTAATAGCTTCGTTGTTGTTGGAAAGCAGCGCGCCGCCGAAAAAGAAAGGTGAGCAGTCCAGTATTGCTGTAAGTGAATTAAGTGATGATTTACTTGATTCCGTTGTCCGGCTCATAAGGCTTTTAGACAAGCCAAATGACATTCCAATTTTAGCGCAGTCAATTGAACGCGAAATTCTGTGGCGCCTCATTAACGGGGAACAAGGTGCAATGGTCCGGCAGCTTGGCCATGCTGACAGCCGAACGATGCAGATCGTACGAGCGATTAAATGGATCAGAGATCACTACGCAGAGACCATCCGAATCGAGAAGTTGGCAGACGTAGCGGGTATGAGTACTACGTCGTTTTATCGGCATTTCCTAGCGGCAACATCATTAAGTCCTATCCAATTCCAAAAGCATGTTCGGCTCCAAACGGCTCGATCACTGCTGGCCTCTTCCTTGAGGGGCGTAGCAGATATAGGTCTCGCGGTCGGCTACGATAGTCCCTCTCAGTTCAGTCGTGAATACCATCGTTTGTTCGGACGACCTCCACGTGAGGACGGGAAAATACTCAGAAAAAATGAGAGTGACTAACATCCAGCAATTCTCCGAAGCGTTGGTAGGCTCATTATTCAGATCGACGTTTTGATTGACTCAATCAGAACCAGCTCGCCTTGGGTGCCGCGGTGGAGGAGCTTTCCAACTCGTCGTGCGCACACGAGATGAAGAACTTGGCGGAATACAGGAAGCGCTTGAGGAATGAATGAGTTTTTATTTGAGCGCAAATGACAGCGAGGCCTTGCTGAGACACTGCCATCAAGTTCTGTGCTTAGACGAATCCTCAAACTGATCGGGCGCCGGCGCACGATTCTTCTTCTGGACCCGCCCGGTGGACCGGATTAGCACTATAGGAGCGTTCTTCGGGTCCGTTGCGGCCAGTCGTCTTCTGACGCGGGGCCCCTCTTGGAATACCTGAGCAGTGAAACAACTGCAGGCAAAGCGGCAACACTCTGATTCTTTGGTCAGTTTTTTGTAACAGGTTGTTTGCGGCAGGCGCAGAAACCTATAAAGTTAACCTTTCGGTCAGCTTTGCACTGTCAAATACAGCCTTTTGTTTCCGGCAAAAGCGCTTCTGCAAGACTCGAGATCCCCAGAACATAACCAGAAGGGTGGACCCATAACCGCCCAGAGGATGATCCATGTCCAACCGTGATATCTCCCGGCGTTCGTTCCTTCAGGGCGGGCTGGTGGCGGGTGTGAGCGTGACGCTTACACCGCTCAGCACGCAGGCGCTGGCTGCCTTGATGGAAAACAGCGTGACCGTGCCGTCTGAGCAATGGCTTGGCAACAACGGCAAGGCGCGCTCACGTAACGACGCCTTGTCCAAGGTCTGCGGCAGCAAAGTCTTTGCCCGCGACATCCGCGCCAAGGACATGCCGGGCTGGCCCCAGCAGCAGGGCCACGCCATGCTGCTGAAAATCACCAAGGCCGATCGCATCTATGCAGGCTACGACTTGTCGTGGCTCGGCGCGGACTTGCAACCTGACCGCATCGTCACCGCCGCCGACCTGGAAAAAGACGGGATCGTCTTCCCCGAAGATCACTCTCCCGATCCGTTACTGCCGGAAGGCAAGGTTCCGATGTTCATCGGTCACCCCGTGGCGATCCTGATCTGGAACGACTTCGAGCGTTTCCGTCAGGCCAAGGCCAAACTCAAATTCAATGACAAAGCGATCCGTTATGGCGCCAAGGTGCCGTTCTACCAGTGCGATCCCTACGGGAGCTTTCGCTACGTGCGGGTAGGCGGCGCGACATCTGCGGACGAAGATGAATTCGCCAGCCTCAAGGATTCGATCCTGTTCCCGATGCTGAAAAACCGTCGCCCGGTGTGGAATTCCCAGCCGGACCTGCACGGCAACCTGACCGAGCGCGGGCTGTTTTACGCCGACCGGATGAAGCAGCAAATCGACTCGCCGCCAGACAACTGGCTGGTGTTCGACGAACGCTACAAAACCCCTTCGATTGAACCGGCCGCGATGGAGCCGGACAACGGCAACGGCTGGTACGACCCGGCCACTAAGACCTTGCACTTTGTCGTCGCGACCCAGTGCCCACTGGAAGCCGCCACCGAAACCGCGAAGATGATCGCGCCATCGCGCTTCGGCCTGGCGAATCTGAACATGCACCCGGGCTACACCGTCGGTTACGGTTCCAAGGACCACAACATTTTTGTCTACTACGCAGCCCTCGCCGCGTTGTACGGCGCCGGTGTCCCGGTGCGCCTCGCCAACGACCGCTATGAGCAGTTTCAGAGTGGCATCAAGCGTCACCCGTTCGACATCCGCTACCAATTGGCGGTGGATAAAAACGATCACAGTTTCCAGATTTTCCGCGCCGAGATGAACGTCGATGGCGGCGGGCGGATCAACTACAGCCCTTCGGTGGCAGCGGTTGGCGCCACGGCAGCGCAGTCGATCTACTACATGCCGCAGAACGATTTACAGGTCACGGCTTATCATTCGCGTGGGGTTGAAGCGGGTTCGATGCGCGGTTATGGCACCCTGCAAAGCATGGCCTCGACCGAGATGATGGTCGATGAAATCGCCTATCGTCTCGGCATCGACGCCATCGACCTGCGCAAGAAAAACGCCATGCTTTCGGGCATGAAAAACACCCAGGGCGCGGTGCCGGCCGGTGCGTTGCGCTTACACGAGATTCTCGACAAAGCGGCTGTCCACGAAGTCTGGAAAAACCGTGACCTGATCAAGATGAAGCGCGAAGCCGCTGACCCGGATAACTGGTATGGCGTCGGTTTTGCGATCTGCCAAAAAGACTTCGGCACCGGGTCCGAAGCGCCGATGGCCAGCATCGAATTCACCGCCGAAGGGCACGTGACTTTGCGCCATATCGGCATTGAAATCGGCACTGGCATGTCCACCTCGCAAGCCCTGGTGGTGGCGGATTTCATCGGCATCCCGGCCACGGAAGTGAAAACTGGCGAAACCGAGTGGAAAGAGTTGCAACTGGTCACAGGCGGCAACCCGTACGTCATGAGCCAGGTCGAACAGGATGGTTTTCTGCGCAACCCGCGTTGGGTCGGCAAGCTTGCGTCGGCCTCGTCGGCAACCAACTCCGCGTACTACTTCAGTCACGCCACCCGTGAAGCCGCGCGGGTGCTGTTCAACCACGGCTTGTGGCCGGCGGCGTTGCAGATCTGGGGCCAAGGCCCTTACGGCGGTCAGGCCAACCCGTACGTGGTGCGCCGCGAAGACGCGCATTGGGTCGACGGCAAACTCACTGCCGACGGCATGCAGCCGTTGAGTTTTGAGCAACTGGCCAAACACGCCCACGAAAAAGGCCTGGTGACCGGCGCCACCGTGCACGGCTTCAACCGCTGGAGCTGGGCCGAGGCCGAGTACAGCATCGACGGCGTGCGCGAGCGTCTGCCCCTCGATGGCCTCGCGGTGAAGTACGGCGATGGCGCACCGAAGACGAAATTGGCACAGATGACCAGTAACGGTTTCCACCTGCTGGATCGCCAGAACGTCCACTACCCGGACACCCAGCTGAACAACGCGGCGGTGACTTACTACAGCCCGGTCGCGACGCTGGTGGAGTTGAAAGTGAACAAGGGCTCCGCCGAAGTGCAGGTGCTCAACCATCACTCCTGGGTCGAGTGCGGTCGGTTGCTGGTGGAAGAGCTGGTCAAGGGGCAGCTCGAAGGCGGGATCGCCATGGGCATTGGCCATGCGTTGATGGAAGAGATGCCTTTGTACGAAGGCGGCCCGGGGGAGGGTGACTGGAATTTCAACCGTTACCGGCTGCCGATGGCCCGACACGTTGCTGTGTGGAACCAGACGGCCGAGATCCTGCCGCCGTTATCGCCGAGCGATCCGTCCAAGGGCATTGCCGAAGTGGTGATGATCCCGATCGTCGGCGCCATCGGTAACGCCGTGGCCCACGCCATCGGTAAACGTGTACGCGACCTGCCTATCACTTCTGCGCGCATCAAGGAGGCCCTCAATGGCTAACCGTCCGTTTCAACTGACCCTAAACGGTCAATCCGTCGGCCCGGTGGACATCCCTGATGACCTGCCGATGATCGACTACCTGCACGAATACAAAAATCTCACCGGCTCGCGTCTCGGCTGCGGCCAGGGCATCTGTCACGCCTGCGTGGTGATTGTCGACAACCCGGATGGCACCAGCGAAGAAGTGCGCACCTGCATCACCGGTGCCCATTATTTCGAAGGCAAAAAAGTACGAACTATCGAAGGCCACGCGACCCGCGACGAGCAGGGCAAAGTTAATGAGTTGAACCCGATCCAGCAGCGTTTCGTCGATGAGTTCGCCTTCCAGTGCAGCTACTGCGCGCCGGGTTTCGTGAATGCCGCGACCGTGCTGGTCGAGAAGCTGCAGCGTCAGCCCATCGCCAAAAGTCAGCTGGAAAAAGTCATCGAGGACAGCCTCGGTCACCACATCTGCCGCTGCACCGGCTACGTGCGTTACTACAACGCGACCCGCAACGTGCTGACCGATCTCGGCCTGGTCAGGGAGGGTTAAGCATGAAGCAACTACTTTCCCGCCTTGCGTTGGCGGTTGGCCTGGCCGCGCCGGTGTTGTTGGCGCAAGCGGACGATCAAGTGAAACGCGGCGAATACCTCGCCCGCGCCGCTGACTGCATGGCCTGCCACACCGCACGGGGTGGCGCGCCGTTTTCGGGCGGTCTGCCGATCGTTTCGCCGTTCGGCACGATCTATGGCACCAACATCACCCCGAGCAAAGAGCACGGCATTGGTTTGTACAACGATGACGAATTCTTTGCCGCGCTCACCGAAGGTAAACGCCGGGATGGCGCGAATCTGTATCCGGCGATGCCGTACACCTCCTATCACCGGATGCCCCGTGAAGATTCGGACGCGATCCATGCGTACCTGAAAACCGTCGAGCCCATCGAGCGTGCGGCGCCCGTTACCAGCCTGAGCTTTCCGTTCAACGTCCGTCTGGGCCTGATGGGCTGGAACATGCTCTATGGCAAGGAGGTGAAACTTGCGCCGACTGAGGGCAAAAGCGAAGAGTTCCAGCGTGGCCAATACATGGTCGAAGTGCTTGGCCACTGCGGCGAATGCCACACGCCACGGGGTTTGACCGGCGCGATGCAGCAGGATAAACGCCTGACCGGCGGGTTGCTCAACGGCTATCTGGCGCCCAGCCTGTTGGCCAATGACCTGGCCGCTCGCGGCTGGAATCATCAGGACTTGAGTTCGTTCCTCAAGCACGGCATGAGTGCCCAGGGCACGATGTTCAACGAGATGTTCCCGGTGTTTCATAACAGTACTCAAGGCCTCAATGACCCGGACCTGGCTGCCATGGCGACGTTCCTGCTCGGTGATCAGCCACCGGCAGCTAAGGTGCTGGCCGACGTGCCGCTGGACAAGATGGGCGCCAGCGCTCAGCGCGGTCGTCAGGATTACCTGAACGTCTGTGCCGGTTGCCATGCGCCGGGCGGCGAGGGCAAGCCACACATCGCGGTAGCCATGCGCGGTAACACGACATTGCGCCTGGAAGATCCGCGAAATCTGCTGCGGGTGATTGAGGATGGGATAGGCGAACAGGCCTTTGTCGGGTTCGAGCGTATGCAGCCGATGCCGGGGTTTGCGGACAAGCTCAGTCCCGAGCAACTGGCAGACCTGCTCAACTACCTGCGGCAAGGTTGGGGTGGGCAGTCGGGCGAGCTGGCGCTCAGCGATGTGCAAAAGCTGCAAGCTGACACGCCGCCGGTCGAGCACAAGGCACACTGATATGCAGCATCTCGATCTGCAAGTGATGCGCCGGGCGCTGGAGTGGTCGCTGACCGGGCACTGTGTTTGGCTGTGTACCGTGCTTGCGACCTACGGCTCGGCGCCTCGCGCGCCGGGTTCGCTGTTGGCGGTGAACGCTGAAGGGCAGTGGATTGGCTCGCTGTCCGGTGGTTGTGTCGAGGAAGACTTTCTGGAGCGGGTCGCGCAGGGCGCGTTTCTGGAGGCGGTCAACGTGGTTCGCTATGGCGAGGGCGATGACCCGCGTTCCCGGGTGAGTTTGCCCTGTGGCGGCATACTTGATGTGCTCGTGGAGCGGATGGAGGCTGACTGCGCGGTTCAGGCCCACCTGCGGGAGCTTGAGTCCGCGCTGCTGGGGCAGCGCCGGTTGATTCGCGAGATTGATTTGGCCAGTGGTGCGCGCAGCCTGTTCACTGATGCGCAGCAGGGTGGACGTATAGAGCGCGAGATCGATCGGGTGCGCGTGCGGGTCGGAGCGGCGCAGCGTCTGTTGTTGGCCGGGTACTCCAGTGTCGCTCAGGCTTGTGCGGAGTTTGCCGTAGGCCTGGGTTTTGAGGTGATTCTTTGCGACCCCCGCGATGAGGTGCTGGAAGGCGTGGTGCTGAACAACGTTGAGATTCGTCGTCAGTTGCCGTCTGTATTCATCGAAGCTGGCGGCTGTCACCGTGATACGGCGGTGGTGGCGCTCACCCACGATCCGCGCATCGACGACCTGGCGATGATGGAGGCGGTGCGCACTGAAGCGTTTTACATCGGTGTGATGGGGTCGATGCAGACATCACAAAAGCGCTTTGAGCGGTTGCGCAGGATCGGTGGCTTGAGTGATGCGCAATTGGCGCGCATCCATGCGCCTATCGGTTTGAATTTGGGCAGCAAGACCCCGGCGGAAATCGCATTGGCGGTGCTTGCCGATATTCTTCGGATTCGTAGCGGCATCGCGCGGGATCGACTCTGACGGTGGATGGTCGCGTTCGTCGGTCGCTGCGGCAAACGCTGCAATCTTTCAACTGCCGGCATTGTTCATGCTCAGTGACACTGTTCGCATGGATGGACAAAGTCACTGGAGAAATATCCGCATGACTGCATCGACATCAAAACCGGTCAGGTTCTAATCTGAAAACGTTGCCGGCCGAGGGGTGTGTGAGCAGTGACCCTCCACGATTCCACCCGATGCTGTCAGGTAAAATCTGGAACGAGGGCTATTCTCCCTGGTCCGCAGGTCCTTGCCTTCAGCACGTCCTGTGCGAGTGCGGCATCTGCCAGGGCAAACGAGGCTGCAACCGTCACTCGTAGAGCCCCGGCTTCAACCAGGTCGACAAGCCGTGCGAGAATCTCAGTATCGTGTCGGGCGAAAACTGTACTTATTCCGGGGCCGCTGTCCGCTATTGAGCAGACTCTTGCATTTGGGGCAGCAGCCATAGCCTTCGCCAACCCGCCGTGGCCGGCGCAATCGACGATGGCCGTCACGTCGGTGGGGGTGTGTCTTCCGAGTTCGGCGACATCGCTCGACAACATGGGTTCTGCTCCGAGCGACCTCACATAGGTGTGGTGTTGGGCAGAAGCGCTGCCAAGGACGGTAGCCCCTGCTAGCACTGCGAGCTGGGTCGCCAGCGAGCCTACGCCTCCTGATGCACCGAGCACCAGAACGGTATCTGCTTCGGACACGCGCAACGTTTCAATCACCGTACGATAGGCCGTCAGACCGGCAAGTGGCAGTCCGGCCGCTTCGGCCCATGACACGTTCTTCGGCTTTCGCCATAAGCGTTGCACGGGTACGCTCACCCGCTCGGCATAGGTGCCGTTATGCAAGATGTCTTGGTGCGTATAGGCGATGACTTCGTCACCTGGTTGGAACTCGACTACCCCGGCCCCCACACGTTCGACGATGCCGGCAAGGTCCCATCCAGGAACGACCGGAAACCAGGTCTCCATGACACTCTCGCCAAAACCGGCCTGTAGTGCGATATCGGCCGGGTTGATGGTCGCGGCTTTCATTCGCACGATCACTGAGTTCTGCGACAGCTTCGGTTCTGGCAAATCACCGTATTGGAGGACTTCCGATCCTCCGAAGCCACTATAAAAAACACCCTTCATAGTACGTCTCCTAGAAGGCATATGGGATGTCGTGATAAATGCGCATGTGCGCGATCATCCAACGCCCATCGACTTTCTCCAGGATAGGCCGGTAGTAGCCACTCTCGATCGGGGTGATAGTGCCTTGCGCGCCAAACGCTCCTTGCGGCCAACCGCCTTCAGGCTTTTGCATACCGACAACGTTGAACACCACAAAATGGACATCCAGTGTCCCGCTGTCGCCATTCACCTCGATGAGCGGGTCATGGGTGGTGTGGTGGCTCCAACCCCTTGGTGGATGCGGTTTCATCATCGTGGTAACGGCTGCGCCAATTGCCTGCGATCCGGCCACCTCGCCAAAAAGCTCAGGTGTGCCGGCATTGTTGTAGAAAACCTCGACCTTGGCGTCGGGCAGGAAGAGGCTGCTCATTGCCGTGCCGTCCCGGTAGTCGGCCGCCCGGACATAGCGCGCCATCACCTGCTGAATTTCACGTTCTTCGGACATCGGAGTTCTCCTTGGGGATAATGTGCGCCTATAGAAATACATCCGTCGCGACAAAAGTGCAACAATGTTAGATTCATATTAAAATGATTGGGAGTCGTAAATGATCGATGTCCGTTTCCCTACGGCCTTGCAGATAATGCTCAGCCTGGCGCTGGCTCAGGCCGAAGGCGTCGAACGCTTGAGTTCTGCTCAATTGGCTGAGGGGGTCGATTCCAATCCGACCTTTGTCAGACGATTGTTGGTGCCCTTGATTCAGGCGGGGCTTGTTCGCTCGACTATGGGGCGAGATGGGGGGGTGAGCCTTGGTGTTGACGCCACTGCGATCACACTCGGCGATATCTACAAGGTGTCGATGGGGGGCAAGAAGCTGTGGGTCGGGCGCAGCGATATCCCTCACCGCTGTCTCGTCAGTTGTAATGTTGAACGGTTCTTTGGGAATTTGGCTGACGAAGTCGATGAGTCGGTGTCGCGTTTGTTGGGTGGGCGGACACTGGCCGATGCGCTCCAGGAACTTCGCAGCCTCGATACGCAGCGTACGATAGATGGCGAACCGGGACGCTCAGCGCGATGAATTCAGCGTCCCCTGGATTGTTTTAGGAAAGGGGTCTCGTGGTTGAGTGAATCGTCTGCACCACTTGCAGGAGAGACTTCAGCATGGGCTGGACACACTCCAATAACATTGCTCCCGCCTCGGTGAGTTTCACTTCTGCGCAGCTTCGTTCAAAGAGTTCAAGCCCCAGGCTGTTCTCCAGATTCCTTACTTGCTTGCTCACCGCACTTTGCGTAACAGACAACACCTGGCTCGCCTTGGTGAAGCTTTTCTGGTGCGCCACCGCCTCAAAAAACCACAATGTGTGGAGTGGTACGAATTGTTGGTTTTTCAATGAAATGTCCTTGTTTGCTGCAGTAAAAACGACGCCCCTTGCACGTGCTACTTGCTGACTTTTACCCCTTTGAATAACAACAGCAGTAACACCCCTGCCAGCAACTCAAAACCTGCGACCAAATACAGTCCTGCGGACAAGCTACCGGTCAGGGTTTTCAGCCAGCCAATCATGTAGGGCGCCACGAACCCTGCCAGGTTGCCGATACAGTTGATCAAGGCAATGCCTCCGGCGGCCGCAGTACCGGCCAAAAAGGCCCCTGGAATCGACCAGAACACCGGGAACGCTGCGAGGATGCCCATGGCCGCAATGGTCAGGGCGATCAAGGCCAGAACGGCGTTGCCGATAAACAACCCGGTCCCAATCAGCCCGAGCCCGGCGAGCAGCGCGGCCATGGCGCAATGCACGCGGCGCTCAGAGGTTTTGTCGGAGTGAAAGCCGTTCCACAGCATCGCCGCAGTGCCCAATATGAACGGTATAGAGGAGAGCAGGCCGATACGCATGGTGTCGTCCACCCCCAGCGCCTTGATGACGGACGGGGTCCAGAATGCAATGGTCGCGTTGCCGCTGACCAGGCAGAAATACACCAGGGCACACAACCACAGTTTGGGGTAACGAATCAGCGAACGCAGGTCGCTGTGTTTGCCGGGTGCCTGGTCTTCGCGGGCGATCGTGTCGCTGACCATCTTGCGTTGTGCCGGGCTCAGCCACTTGGCATTGATCGGTTTTTCCGGCAGGTAGCGCAGTACCAGGAGACCCGCGATCACGGAGGGAATGCCTTCGAGGATAAACAGCCATTGCCAGTTGGCCAGGCTGCCGACCCCCACCATGTGGCTCATGATGAACCCGGCCAGTGGGCCGCCGACCACGCCTGCGATGGCGAAAGAGGTCATGAACATGCCGTTGATCTTTGCGCGTTGCGCCGCCGGGAACCAGTAGGTCAGGTACAGCACCACACCCGGGAAGAAGCCCGCCTCAAACGCACCGAGCAGAAACCGCAGCACGTAGAACGACCAGGCACTTTCGACATAGGCCATGGCGATGGACGTCAGGCCCCACATAATCGTGATGCGGGCCAGTGTGCGCCGCGCGCCGATTTTTTCCAGCAGCAGGTTGCTGGGCACTTCGAAGAAGAAGTAACCAATGAAGAAAATCCCGGCGCCCAGGCCGTAGACGGCCTCGCTGAAACCCAGGTCCTGCAACATCGCCAGTTTGGCGAAGCCGACGTTGACCCGGTCGATCCAGGCCAGTACGAAGAGGAATACCAGGAACGGGAGCAACCGCCAGGCGATCTTGCGATACACAACCGCCACTTCGTCGGACATCGGCGAGTGGTCCAGTTCCAGCGATGAAGTTGCGTTACTTGGGTTCATAAGTTGTCTCGTCAATTCGTTGCGCATGGAGTACGCAAGCCGATTGGCAGGCGAGTGCGGGCGCACGGGCGGCCGCCGTGGAATTTTTGCTGTGAGTCAATAAGTGAACCAAGGGCTGGTCGCGCCCGCCGTTGGCTCAACGGCAGTGCGTTACGTGCTCTGGCGTAACAGCGCCTCGATCGAACGAGACACTTGCAGCACCCGTGCGTCCTGGCCGTGCAGGCCGGCAATCGACAAGCCTACGGGCAGTTCGTCGCCACGCTGGCAAGGCAGGCTCAGGGCGCAGCCGTCCAGAAAGTTGAGCACGCTGGTATTGCGCAATACCAGGCCGTTGGTGGCAAAAAAAGCCGCGTCATCCGCCAGGTCGGCAAGTTTTGGCGGCACCACCGCGACACTCGGCAGCAACCACGCATCGGCGTCGCCCAGGCGTTCACGCGCCACGCTGATCAGGCGTTGACGTTCGTCCTGGATGTCCAGGTAATCGGCTGCACTGATGGCCGCGCCACGGCGTATGCGTTGTGCAACGCGTGGGTCGTAAGCCTCGCTGCGGTCGCCTTCGAGCCACTGGCGATGGCCCTGCCAGGCTTCGGCGGCCGTGAGCCCGCCTGCAGCATTGATGCGTGGCAGTTCATGCAGCTCCGGGAAGTCGAACCAGCGGATATGTGCACCTGCCTTGGCGAGCAGGTCCAGGCTGCGCTCGAACGCTGCCGCCACGGTGGCATCCAGTTGGTCGAGCACCACGTCGCGGGTCACAGCCAGACGCAACCCGGCCAGCGGCGCGGCAGGGGTATCCAGCGATTGGCCGCTGAGTATCTGGTCCAGCAGGATGCAGTCGTCGACGCTGTTTGACAGTGCGCCGACCGAGTCCAGGCTGGCGGCCAAAGGGAAGGTACCGGACATCGACACACGGCTGGCGCTGGGTTTGAAACCAGTGAGGTTGCAGAAGGCCGCGGGGATGCGAATCGAGCCACCGGTGTCGGTGCCCAAGCCAGCCACCGCCATGCCCAGTGCCACGCTCACGGCGGCGCCGGAGCTGGAACCCCCGGCGATGCGCCCGTCTGCACACGGCGTGAGCGGCGTGCCGTAGTGGGGGTTCCACCCCAGGCCGGAAAAGGCAAACTCGCTCATGTTGGTGCGGCCGAGCAAGATCGCGCCGGACGCCCTCAGGCGCTCGACGACCACCGCATCGTCGCGGGCGGGCCGTGCATCGGCGAGTAACCGCGAGCCGGCTGCTGTGACTTGCCCGGCCACGTCGAACAAGTCTTTGATCGACACGGGCAGCCCGGCCAGCGCCGACGGCACATAGCCGGATGCACGCGCCAGGTCGCTGGCCCGTGCAGCGTTCAGGGCGCTGCCGGCGTCGACGCTGATATAGGCCGTGCCGCCCGCTGTGCGATGCGCTTCAATACGGTTCAATGCCTCGGTCACCAGTGCCTCACTGGTGGTGCGACCCTCGGCAAGCTTCTGGGCGAATTCTGCAATCGTGGTCATCGTGGGTTTACTCAGCGACAGGCAGCGGCTCGACACCGTACTGGTGGCGCAGGCTGCGGTTGAGGATGGGGTCGAACAGTTCCATTTCAAAGGCTTCGCCGTAACCCAGCTCGCCGATCACCGATTGCGTGCCGCAGAACATAGCCGTATCGGCGGGCAACGCGGCGTCGTTATTGAGTTTTGCGAGCAGGCTTGGCGGCGCGAGCAGGTTGGTCACCGGCCCCTCTTGATACAGCGCTCGCACGCCATCACGCACTCGCCAGGTGCGCATCACCAGGTGATCCCAGTGTTCCTGTACCTCGGTGTAGCGCCATACCTGCTGGGCGATGGGCTTGTCGCACATCTGCTTGGACACAGTCACGTCATAGCTTTCGACCTTGCGGTCGGTGTGGTCCGAGCCCAGGCCGATCAACAGGCCTTGCTCGCTCGGGATCAGTACAAACTCGGTCTCACCGGAGGAGTCCTTGCCCGGCACCTGAATAGTCTCGGCGTTGTTTAACAGGCTGGCAGACACACGATAGAAGCACGGTACCTGAGTAGGCCGGCGTACGCCCAGCGCTTCCAGTTCGGCAATGTGGTGTTCGACCGCTTCGCTGTTACGTCCCGCCCAGCCTGCGATGATCAGGTGTTTGATGCTGGCCTGGTGTTCGCCTTGGCCGACGACGTGGAAAGTCATTTGAGTCATGAAAGCTTCTCGTAGTGAGTGATCAAAGCGTGCGCATGATTGCGCGGCGGAAATCATCAATGTGGTGATGGATCGCGGCGATGGCGGCGGTGCCGTCGCGCTGTTCCACCGCTTCAAGGATTTGCAGGTGTTCGTGGTAGATGCGTTCGCTGTGGTGGTTTTCCGACAAGGTCAGGTACCAGAAGCGAGCCTGTTTTTCGTGCAGATTGCGCAGCAACTCGGCGAGCACGCGGTTGTGGGCGGCGGCCGAAATCGACATGTGAAACTCCAGGTCAAGCGACATCAGCCCGGCCACGTCGTGCTTGGCTAAAAGGGCAGGGGTGCGCTCCAGAATGTCGCGCATGGCCTGGATGTCAGTGGTTTTGGCGCGCTCAACTGCGAGCTTGACGCACAGCTGTTCGTTGCTGACGCGCACTTCGATCATGTCGAGTACATCGTTAAGCGATAGGGCCGTCACCATCACGCCCTTGCGCGGCATGATCGTGACCATGCCTTCCACTTCCAGGCGGTGCAGCGCTTGATGGATGGGGGTTCGGCCGATGCCCAGTGCAGCAGTCAACTTTGCCTCGTTGATCGCATCGCCCGGGCGAAACTCGCAGCTGATAATCCGCTGCTTGATTTGTGCATAGGCCAGCTCGCGCAGTTGCGCTGCGCTTTTTGTGTGAGCCGTGGCGGGTGGGTGACGGCTTGTAAAATCGGTCGGTTCAGACATGCTCACTCCTGAAAATCATCTGATATATCAGATGATTTTCAGAGCAAAGCAAAGCCTGTGCCAGTTTTTGGCCGGCGGCCTGGAGCATGGTTTATAAGGGCTTGGCGCAATCAGCGGGACGGTGGAGGGCGGGGCCGGCGGTGTTACTTGTTACTTATCTGCCCGACTTCGGGCGCGCGTGCTCGATGTTTGTGCGGGCTGGATATCAACTTAAAGGTGGCTAGAGAGAGCAGGGGGCGTCACGCCATTGCGCCGTCAGGAAGATCTCGGCGAAGCAGCCCGGCAGCATGCCGTCAAATCAAGACTGCCCGCGCCGGCAACTGGTAGCTGAGCCAAAGAGCACATTGGCCTCGATACTGGCTCGGGTGAATGTCAGACTTTATATTTTTCATTAATTATTTTTACGGTTTTTAGCCGATTTCTGGAAGCATACCTTTCGCCAGGGCTGCTACCATAGGGCTTCTATGCCGAGGTTATTTACTTTTTATGGTTACCAGGTCAGTAGTACTCGATACCGAAACCACCGGTATGCCGGTGACCGACGGCCACCGGATCATTGAAATCGGCTGTGTCGAACTGATGGGGCGCCGCCTCACCGGCCGGCACTTTCACGTCTACCTGCAACCGGATCGGGAAAGTGACGAAGGCGCCATCGGTGTCCACGGCATCACCAACGAATTCCTGGTGGGCAAGCCGCGCTTTGCGGAAGTGGCCGATGAGTTCTTCGAGTTCATCAACGGCGCACAGCTGATCATCCATAACGCGGCGTTCGACGTTGGCTTCATCAACAACGAATTCGCGCTGATGGGCGCAGCTGATCGGGCGGATATCACCCGGCACTGCTCGATCCTCGATACCTTGATGATGGCCCGTGAGCGTCACCCGGGCCAGCGCAACAGCCTCGATGCGTTGTGCAAGCGCTATGGCGTCGACAACTCCGGCCGTGAACTCCACGGCGCCTTGCTCGACTCCGAGATTCTCGCCGACGTTTACCTGACCATGACCGGCGGCCAGACCAGCCTGTCCCTGGCCGGTAATGCTTCAGACGGCAACGGTTCGGCAGAAGGCTCAGGCAATCGCCCGTCGGAAATCCGCCGCTTGCCAGCGGATCGCCAGCTCACCACGATCATTCGTGCCAGCGAGCAGGACATGGTCGAGCACGCGGAACGGTTGGAGGCGATCGCAAAATCCGCCGGTGCCCCGGCGCTGTGGACCCAATTGACCCAGCAGTAACGACGCCTGGAAAACCTGTAGGAGCGAGCTTGCTCGCGAAAAACCAGAGAGCGCCGCTGGCTATCAGGTTTCCCGCGTTACCGTTAACGCCCTTCGCGAGCAAGCTCGCTCCTACGGGTGTCACCCCAGTGCCAGCCCCTGGCTGGCCCTGATCAAGTCATACGCCTTGCGCGCAATCGGGTTCGCCGTGTTCGGGCGGATCCACAGGTAATACGTCACCTCCGGCATCCTCGGCAGCCCATCGTTCTCTCCCAGCACCCGCATGTCCGGCCCGAGCATTTCCATGCTGCGTGGGGTCACGCCCAACCCTGCGCGGGTTGCCGCCTTGATGCCGATCAGGTTCGATGCCAGGTACGCCTGCCTCCACGGGATATTCGCCCGCTCCAGCGCCTCCAGCGCATAACGCCGATAGATGCTTGGTTCATCCACCAGAATCAACGGTAAAGGCTCGCTCGGTGAGTGAATGTACTGCGCCGAACAGATCCACCACACTGGGGAAGTGCGTAATGCAAAGCCTTCCAGGTTGGCGTCGGCCCGGGTGGAAATCACCATGTCGACCTTGCCCCGATGCAAGTCATCCATCAGGAACGGGCTGCGGCCCACGTCGATCTCCAGGCGCAGTCGCGGTGCCGAGCGGGCGATGTGGCTGAGGATCGGCGGCAGGATCGTGTCGGCGATGTCGTGTGGCGAGCCGATGCGCAGCACACCGCTGAGGCTGCTTTCCCGCAGGGAATTAAGCGCGTCGTCATTCAGCGACAGCATTTGCCGTGCATGCCGCAACAGTTGCATCCCCGGCTCCGTCAGCTGTTTTTGCCGGCCACGCTTTTCAAACAGGCTGACGCCCACTTGTTGCTCCAGGCGCTGCATATGCTGGGTGACGGAAGATTGTGTGCGTGCCAGATGGGTGCCGGCTTCGGCAAAACTGTGGTGGTCGACCACGGCAATAAAGGTGCGGAGCAGTTCGAGATCGAGGGTCGACATGGCCATTCCAGGGCGTTTTTTATATCAAGGGTGCGAAGATAAACATTACAGATGTTTATGTTTTGTTGTGCGATGTTTTTATCGGACCCAGTGATTGCAAGTATATGGCCAAAAACAAGGTCGTCCATACACGGCAAGTTATAACGATATGAGATATTTGAATTTCCGTTCGCCCGGCACTCTCCCTAGCATGCCCCCCCATCAGGTCGGGGTACGCCGGCCGCTAATGAGGGGAGTTTCATGGGGTTTGTGCGCGCGGCGGTAAAACGAAGGTTGCCTGTGGTCCTGGCGGCATTGATTGCCTTGGGCGGCGGCACGGTGGCCCAGGCCGATGCGACCCTGGACAAAATCCAGCAGCGCCATGTGCTGGTGGTCGGCGTGCTGCTCTCCGGCGGGCCGTTTGGCGGCATCGATCCTGTCACCCAGAAGCCCAAGGGTTTGAACGTTGACCTGGCCAACGAGCTGGGCCGTCAACTCGGCGCCGAGGTACAGCTGGTGCAGGTCTTGCCGGCCAACCGCGTGCAGTTCCTGCAACAGGGCAAGGTCGACCTGTTGATCGCCAATATGGAGTGGACCGCCGAGCGGGGCGAGATTCTCGGATTCGTGCCAACGCCGTTCTACAAGATCGGCGGCACCGCAGCGGTACTCAAGGACAGCACCATCACCCGCTGGGCCGATCTCAAGGACCAGCCGGTGTGCACCTCCCAGGGCAGCAGCTACGTGAAGCCGCTGACCGAGCTTGGCGCGCAGATCAAGGCCTTCAAAAGCTCCTCCGAATCCCTGCTGGCCCTACGCGGCAACAACTGCGTCGCTGCGGTACATGACTCCACCCTGATCAACCCGCTGGTCAACGACAGCGCCGAATGGAAAGACTACCGCGCCATCAGCCCCGAGCTGAATCCGGCCCCGTCGGTGATCTGGACTCGCCGTGGCGAGAGTGATACCCAGGCCAGGCTCGACCCGATCATCAAGGAGCTGCACCGCAGTGGCTGGCTGATCGAAGCCCAGACCCGCAACCACATCACCCCGGCGTCCCCGGCGCTGGTGGAATTGCAGCAACAGTTCAAGGGCGCCTGAGCATGAGATTAAAACACCTGACCGTTCTCGGCCTGGCCTTGTGCGCCAGCCTGGCCCATGCCGACGCCACCCTCGACAAGATCCAGCAACGCCACGCCATCAGCGTCGGCGTGATTCTCAGCGGCCCGCCGTTTGGCACCCTCGACCCCAAGACCGGCGAACACCTGGGCTACAACGTCGAACTGGCCAAGGGCCTCGGCCAGGCGCTGGGCGTGGAGACCAAGACCGTCTCGGTACTGGCCCCCAACCGCGTGCAGTTCCTGCAACAGGGCAAGGTCGATGTGCTGATCGCCAATATGCAGTACACCGACGAGCGCGCCGAGATCCTCGACTACGTGCCCACGCCCTATGAAGAAGTCGGCGGCGCAGCGTTGATCCGCAAAGGCGCCGGCATCACCCAGTGGGCCGACCTCAAAGGCAAGCCGGTGTGCGTGTCCCAGGGCAGCAACTTCATCAAGCCGTTGCAGGAAACCTACGGCGCGCAGATCAAGGCGTTCCGCAGCCAGTCTGAATCCCTGTTGTCGTTGCGCGGCAATGGCTGTGTGGCGGCGGTGCACGTCAGCCCGACCATGCACGCGCTGCTGGACGATGCCGAGTGGTCCGGTTACGAGATTCCGTTGCCGGGGGATTTGATCCCGTCCAAATCCGTGATCTGGATCCGCAAGGGCGAGCACGACACCCAGGCCAAGCTCGACGCCATCGTGCGCGACTGGCACCGCAGCGGCTGGCTGATCGCGCTGGGCGAACGCACCGGCATGGCGCCGTCCCAGGCCCTGCGTGATTTGCACGAGCAGTACAGCCATGAGTGAACCGCTATTCGCCACCCTGCAACAATTGCTCGGCGCTGCCCATGTGCAGCGCGGTGACGAGGCCGCCCAGTACCTCACCGACAAACAGGGCCGCTACACCGGTCAGGTAATCGCGGTGGTGCACCCTGCCAATACCGAAGAAGTCGCCGCCGTGGTGCGAGCATGCGTGGCCCTGGAGGCGCCCATCGTGGTGCAGGGCGGCAACACCGGCCTGATGGCAGGCGCGACGCCGGATGCCAGTGGCCGCGCGGTATTGCTGTTGCTCGACCGCATGAACCGGGTACGCGTGATCGATACCGACAACGACACCCTGACCGTCGAAGCCGGCTGCATCCTGCAAAACATCCAGGACGTGGCCCGCGAAGCCGATCGATTGTTTCCGCTGAGCCTTGGCGCCGAAGGCAGCTGCACCATTGGCGGCAACCTCGGCACCAATGCCGGCGGTACTGCCGTGCTGCGTTATGGCAACACCCGCGAGTTGACCCTGGGCCTGGAAGTGGTGACTGCCGAAGGCGAGATCTGGAACGGCCTGCGGGGGTTGCGCAAGGACAACACCGGCTACGACCTGCGGGATTTATACGTCGGCAGCGAAGGCACCCTCGGCATTATCACCGCGGCCACCCTCAAGCTGTTCCCGTTGCCCAAGGCCCAGGCCACCGCGCTGCTGGCGTTTGATGAACTGGCCCAGGCGGTGGCGTTTCTGTCCCATGCCCGCGCCGGTTTCGGTGCGAATCTGACTGCGTTCGAACTGCTCAGCGCCGATTGCCTGGCGCTGCTGCGGGAGCAGTTTCCCGAAGGCCCACAACCGTTTCTGAACGCTCGCCAGCCCTGGTTTGCTCTGCTGGAACTGTCGGATAACCACGGCGAAACCCACGCCCGCGAAGCCTTCGAGACCGTTCTCGGCGAAGCCTTCGAACAGTCATTGCTGGCTGACGCCCTGATTGCCGAAAGCCTGGCCCAAAGCGACGCCCTGTGGTTGTTGCGCGAAAACATGAGTGAGGCGCAGAAACGCGCCGGGCGCAATATGAAGCACGACATCTCGGTGCCCATCTCGCAAATCGTCGCCTTCGTCGCCCATACCGATGCGCTGTTGCAGGCGCATTTTCCCGGCGTTCGCAACTTCACCTTCGGGCACCTGGGGGACGGCAACCTGCATTACAACGTTGCCCACCCGCTGGACTCAACGGTCGACGAGCACATGGGCAACTACGCCGAACTGAGCCTGTTGGTGCACGACAGCGCCCACGCCCACGGCGGCTCCATCAGCGCCGAGCACGGGATTGGCCAGCGCAAGGTCGGCCTGCTGGGCCGCTACAAAAGCCCGGTAGAGCTGGACCTGATGCGCCGCATCAAGCGCGCTCTCGACCCGAAAAACCTGCTCAACCCCGGCAAAGTACTGGAGGTGCAGCCATGACCGTTCGCCTGTCCAGGCGCGTACAGCGCGTGTCGCTGTCGGCCAACGCCGCAGCCAAATCCCGCGCCACCGAACTGCGTGACGCCGGCCGCGACATTCTTGACCTGACCACCGGCGAGCCGGATTTCGACACCCCGCAGCACATCAAGCAAGCCGCCTACGACGCCATCGCCGCCGGCGCCACCAAATACACGCCGACACCCGGCGTAAAAGCCTTGCGCGTGGCGGTGCAGCGAAAGCTGGCCGAAGAAAACCGGCTGGATTTTTCGCTGCCCAATATCGTGATCGCCAATGGCGCGAAACAGATCATCTTCAATGCCTTCGCCGCCACCCTCGACGACGGCGATCAAGTGCTGGTGCCGACGCCGTACTGGCCATCGTTCCCCGACAGCGTGCGCTTCAACGGTGGCGAGCCGGTGTTTATCGAGTGCGGGCTGGAGCAGGGCTGCAAGCTGCTGCCGGCGCAACTGGAGCAACACATTACTGAACGCACCCGTTGGCTGATCCTTAACGGTCCGGGCAACCCCAGCGGTGCGGTCTACAGCGAGGCTGAACTGCAAGCGCTGGCCGAGGTGCTGCGCCGCCATCCCCAGGTCCTAGTGCTGCTGGATGAACTCTACGAACACATCCGCTTCGACGGTCGCCCGGCCCAGAGCCTGCTGAACGTTGCGCCGGATTTGCAGGACCGTTGCCTGCTGGTGGGCGGCGTGTCCAAGACCTATGCCATGACCGGCTGGCGCATCGGTTTTGGCGCCGGGCCGCAGACCCTGACCAACGCCATGGCGGTGGTACAATCCCAATCCACCTCCGGTGCGTCTTCCGTCGGGCAGGCAGCGGCCTTGGCTGCATTCACCGGTGGGCTGGGCTTTTTGGCCGAGCAGGTGGCGGCCTATCAACTGCGCCGGGACCTGCTGATGATGGCCCTCGGCACCGTCGACGGCCTGGAAGTGCTCGAGCCTCAAGGCGGGTTCTTCGTGTTTGTGCGCTGCGCCGGTTTGCTCGGCCGCTACCGCCCGGACGGTCAGCAACTGAAGGATGACGGCGACGTTGTCGCTTATTTGTTGGAGGAGGGCGTGGCCGGTGTGGCGGGCAGTGCCTACGGCCTGTCGCCGTGGTTTCGCCTGTCCATCGCCACGGCCACCGACAGCGTGGCCGAGGCCGGCCGCCGTATCGCGGTCGCCTGCGGCAAGCTGCGGGGCGACGAATGAGTCATTGGCTGGAGCTGTTTGTGCACTGGGCCGCCGGCATTGGCCTCAACTACACCTTCCTGCTGGATGCCTACCAGCGCGGCACCCTGGAACAGGGGGCGCTGACCACCGTATCGCTGTGCCTGTTCACCATTATCGGCAGCCTGCTGGCCGGGATCAGCCTGGCGGCGCTGCTGACCTCGGGCAACCCGTGGCTGGCCCGGCCTGCGCGGGTGTTTATCGAAGTCACCCGCAACACCCCGACCCTGGTGCAGCTGTACTGCGCGTTCCTGGTGTTGAACATGCTGCTGACCCAGGCCGTCGGCGCGGCCAACCCGCTGACGCCGTTTGCCTGGGTGGTGATCGTGATCTCCCTGCACAAGGGCGCGTTCCACGCCGAAGCCCTGCGCGCCGGCATCGAAGCGGTGCCGGCGGTGACGCTGGAAGCCGCCAGTTCCCTGGCCTTCAGCAGCCGCCAATTGCTGTGGAATGTGCAGTTGCCGTTGGCCTTGCGCTTTGCGTTGCCGTCGCTGATCAACAACCTGATCGACCTGGTGAAAATGACCGCCGTGGCCTCGGCCATCGCCGTGGGCGATATCACTTACGCGTCGATCATGATCTGGACCCAGAGCGACAACGTGCTGGAGCTGATGATTCTGATCCTGAGCTTTTTCGGCGTGCTGAGCTTTACCGTCAATTGTGTGGGGCGCTGGCTGGAAGCGCGCCTGAGGATGCCCGGCTATGGCCATTGATTCATTCCCGGTGCTGTCGGCGTTGCTGCAATGGTCGCCGGCGCTGGTGACTGGTTTCGGCCAGAACATCCTGATCAGCCTGGTGGCGATCGGCCTCGGCTCGCTGCTGGGCCTGATGGTGGGCGCGTTGGCCCTGTCGCCCTTGCGCCTGCTGCGGTTGCCGGCGCGGATCTGGGTGCAGGTTTTCCGCAACGCGCCGTGGCTGGTGCTGATCTATTTCACCACCTACGTGTTCCCGTTCGAAATCCATATCGGCAGCAGCTACGTGTCGTTCCCCGACTGGGTCAAGGTGACCATTGGCCTGGCGTTGCCGGCCAGCGCCAACGTGGCGGAGATCTTTCGCGGTGCCATCGGCTCGATCCCCAGCACCCAGTGGGAAGCCGCGCGGTCACTGGCGTTCACCCGTGGCCAGATCTTCCGCTCGATCATCCTGCCCCAGTGCTTCAAGCGCATGTTGCCGCCGTGGATGAACCTCTACGCGGTGGTCACCATGGGCACCGCCCTGGCCTCGCTGGTGGGCGTGCACGACGTGATCGATACCGCGCAGATCGCCAGCAACACCGTGAACATGACCGGCTTTACCGTGGTGATCTACCTCAGCCTGCTGGTGTTGTTCTTCGCCTATTGCTACCCGATTTCCCGTTTGACCCAACGCCTGGAGCGCCGTTATGCCTTCTATTGAACCCCTGGTCAGCCTGCGGGACTTGCAGCTGTCGTTCGGTGACAACCGGGTGCTCAAGGGCATCGACCTTGATGTACATCGCGGCCAGGCGGTGTCGATCATCGGCCCGTCAGGCTCGGGCAAGTCGACCATCCTGCGCTGCGTCACCGGCCTGTTGCAGCCCCAGCGCGGCACGATTCGCGTGGGCGAAACCCGGGTCGATACCCTGACCCATGAAGCCCAGCGCATCGAGCTGCGCAAGCGCGTCGGGTTTGTGTTCCAGCAATACAACCTGTTCCCCCATTTGTCGGTGCTGGAAAACCTGGTGATCGCCCCGCGCAAGGTGCTCGGCCGCCACCGCGCCGACGCCGAGAAAGACGCGCGGGCGCTGTTGGCCAAGGTGCGCATGGAGCACAAGGCCGATGCCTATCCTGGCCAACTCTCCGGCGGGCAGCAGCAGCGGGTGGCGATTGCCCGCGCATTGGCCATGCGTCCGGAACTGATTCTGTTCGATGAAGTGACCTCGGCCCTGGACCCGGAAACCGTCGGCGAAGTGCTGACGGTGATTCGCGAGCTGACCGAAGAGGGCATGACCTGCGTGCTGGTGACCCACGAAATGCGCTTCGCCGAAGAGATCAGCGACATCGTCTACTTCACTGAAAACGGCGTGATCGTCGAGCACGGCAGCGCCGAGCAAATATTCCAGCGCCCCACCAGTGAGCGCACCCAGGAATTCCTGCGCCATGCCTTGGGCGATCCGGGCCGCCGTCCGCCGATTGCCAACGATCCGTACCTGTTGACCAACCTGAGCCGCTACACCCTGTCTGTCTAACAAGAGGAACCTCGTCATGAGTACCGCAAACCGTGCCGCCGTTATCGAAGACTTCCTGCAGCAGATCCGCGTCATCAACCAGCGTGGCGTAGACCGCGCGGCCCTGGTGGAAATCGTCGGGCTGCTGGAAACCCTGGCCGAGCGCCGGGACCTGTTCAACTTCAGCGAATTCCCCGCGCCGGTGCCGGGGCAGGGCAGTACTGCCTTCCGTTATCGCCTGAACGACGATGGCGACACACCGACCCTGTACCTGAACTCGTTGTTGCCGGGGAAAAGCACCATCCCCCACAACCATGAAACCTGGGCGATCATCAGTGCCATTGAAGGCCAGGAGATCAACTACGTGTATGGCCGCAACGATGAAGGGCGTGACGAAGGCTTCACCACCCTGACCCTTGAGAAAGAAGTCGTCGTGCAGCCGGGCACCTCTATCTCGTTCCTCGGTGAAGACCTGCACGGGATTCGCGTCGAGGGTGAGCAGCCGACCTTGCACTTCCACCTGTATGGCTTGCCGCTGGAGTCCCTCAATGGCCGTTATGGCGTTGAAGCCGACGGTCGGATTCTTAACTACAACGCCTCGCAGATGGCGCCGTCGATCAAGGCCTACGCATGATCGACCTGTATTACTGGCCCACCGGCAACGGCCTGAAAGTCGGCATCCTGCTTGAAGAGCTGGAAGCAGAGTACCGTCTGATTCCGGTGAACATCCGTGAAGGCGCGCAGAAGCAGGAAAGCTTCCGGCGCATCAGCGCGAATGGGCGGATTCCGGCGATTGTCGACCACAGCCTTGAAGCACCACTGAGCCTGTTCGAGTCCGGGGCGATCCTGAATTACCTGGCCGACCAGGCCGGGCGTTTCCTGCCGCCCGCCGGCACCGCCGAGCGCCAGAAAGTCCAGGAGTGGCTGTTCTGGCAGGTGGGGCATATCACCCCGTACCTGAGCCAGTTGCAGCTGTTCAAGGAGAAGGCGCCGGAACCGATTCCCTTCGCCCTGGACCTGCTGAACGCCGAAGCCACGCGCCTGTATCGGGTGCTGGAGCAACGCTTGGCCGAGGTGCCGTACGTGGCGGGCGAGTATTCGGTGGCCGACATGGCGATCTTCCCGTGGATCCAGCCCCTGCGCCAAGGCCAGGACCTGGCGGACTACCCGAACATCCAGGCCTGGCGCTTGCGGATCAAGGCACGCCCGGCGGTCCAGCGCGCCTATGCCAAGGGGCGTGAAGTGGCCGCTGGCGAGCGCTCGTTGGCCTTGCAGTAATTCATCTCTTTTTTGCGGGACTTTCATGAGCCAGACCATCACACCCGGGCAATTGCAACAATGGCTGTTCGACGGCCAGGAAATCGCCCTGTTTGACGTACGCGAGCACGGCCAATACGGCGAGGCCCACCTGTTTCACGGGGTGAACCTGCCCTACAGCCGTCTTGAACTGCAGGTGCAGCGCCTGGCACCGAATCCTCAGGTGCGCCTGGTGACTTACGACCAGGACGGCGGCGAAGTGGCTGCCCGGACAGCGCAGCGCTTGCAGGCGTTGGGTTACAGCAATGTGCATGTGCTGCAAGGTGGCGCGGACGGTTGGCAGGCAGCGGGCCTGCAACTGTTTGCCGGGGTGCATGTGCCGTCAAAAGCCTTTGGCGAGTTGGTGGAAGAGGCCAGCCACACGCCCCACGTCACCGCGCAGCAACTGGCGGACTGGCAGGCCAAGGGCGAGCCGCTGGTGGTGCTGGACGGCAGGCCGTTCGATGAATACCGCAAGATGACCATTCCCGGTTCCATCTGCTGCCCCAACGGTGAACTGGGCTACCGCGTGCACGACCTGGTGTCGGATGAGACCACGCCGATCGTGGTCAACTGCGCCGGTCGTACCCGCAGCATTATCGGCGCCCAGACGCTGATCAACCTCGGCGTGAAGAACCCGGTCTATGCGCTGGAAAACGGCACTCAGGGGTGGTACCTGGCGGATTTCAAGCTGGAGCATGGCAGCACCCGGCGGTATGCCGATCAGGTCTCCACTGATCTGGTGCAGCAGCGCGAGGCAGCCCGGCAATTGGCCGCGCGGGCAGGGGTGGTCAGTGTGGTGGCGGATCAGGTTCGCCAGTGGGCGCAAGATCCGTCCCGCAGCCTGTTCCTGTGTGATGTGCGCACCGCCGAAGAGTTTGCCGCCGGCAGTTTGCCGGGGGCGCAACATACCCCAGGCGGGCAGTTGATCCAGTCCACCGACCTGTACATCGGCGTGCGTCAGGCGCGGGTGGTGCTGGTAGACAGCGACGGCGTGCGTGCGCCGATTGTCGCCAGCTGGCTGCGGCAATTGGGGCATGAGGCTTATGTGCTCAAGGACGGTGTCCAGAGTGACCTGGCGTTACCGGTCAGGCAGGCTGTGCCGTTCAAGGCGTTGCCATTGATCTCGGTGCAGGCGCTGGCCGATGCGCTGAAAGACGATGCCGTGGACCTGGTGGACCTGCGCCCGAGCATGACCCATCGCAAGGGGCGGATTGCCGGTTCTCGCTGGTCGATTCGCTCGTTGTTGGCCGCCGGTGCGCGACCGTTGGTGCTGCTGGCGGATGACCCGGCGCTGGCCGCGTTTGCCGCGCTGGGGTTGGGCGAAGAGGTGCGCGTGCTCGACGGCGGCTATGCCGCCTGGGTCGCAGCCGGTTTGCCGGTGATCGAGGATGCGCAAACGCCAGCGGATAATCAGTGCATCGACTTCCTGTTCTTCACCCACGACCGCCACAGCGGCAACAAGGATGCCGCCCGCCAATACCTGGCCTGGGAAATCGGCTTGTTGGCGCAGATGAGCGAGGCGGAAATCGCCAGCCTCAAACCGTTGGTGCCCGCATCCCGAGTGCGCACCCGGCTGATTCATGCGGCGCGTACCGAAGGCGGCAGTGGCGGCCGGGCGGTGAACGTCCCCATCACCCGTTTGAGCACCGTGCTGTTCGACAACCTGGCGCAGATGCGCGATGCGCGTTCCCGGCGCGACAGCGAGCGTGTCCTGAGTTATGGCGCGCGTGGCAACCCCACCGCGTTCGCCCTGGAAGATTTGGTCACCGAACTCGAAGGCGGCTATCGCACGCGCCTGTATGGCACCGGCCTCGCCGCCGCGGCGCAGACGTTCCTGGCCTACCTGCGACCTGGCGATCATGTACTGCTCACCGACGCGGTGTATTCCCCGGTGCGCAAGCTGGCTCGCGAGTTCCTGCAGCCATTCGGCATCGAGGTCAGCTACTTCACCCCGGATGGCAGCGGTCTGGAAGCGCAGTTACAGGCCAACACCAAAATGGTCTATGCGGAAGTGCCCGGTTCGCTGCTGTATGAACTGTGTGACCTGCCCGCGATAGCCGCACTGTGCAAGCCGCGCGGGATTCTGCTGGCGGTGGACAACACTTGGGGCTCGGCCTACTTGTACCGGCCGCTGGCGTTGGGCGCCGACATCTCGATCATGGCCCTGACCAAATACCTTGGCGGCCACAGTGACGTGATGATGGGCAGTGTCTGCACCAGCGAAGCGGCATGGCCGGCCCTGGCGAAAATGAGCGATACCTTTGGCAATGCGGTCAGTGCCGACGATGCCTATCTGATCCTGCGTGGCGCGCGCACCCTGGCTTCCCGGCTGGACGTGCACGAGCGCCAGGCGCTGGCGATTGCCCAGTGGTTGCAGGCGCAGCCGCAGGTCAAGCGGGTGTTTCATCCGGCCTTGCCCGAGCACCCTGGCCATGCGCTCTGGAAACGCGACTTCAGCGGCAGTAACGGTTTGCTGTCGTTTGAACTCACCCGCGCGGATGCCGGTTACGTCGAACGGTTTATCGACGGCTTGCAGCTGTTTGGCCTGGGTGCGTCCTGGGGCGGTTTTGAGAGCCTGGTGACCCTGGCCGACACCCAGGACCGCCAGAGCGTCGCCGACCGTGGATTGAACCCGGTGGTGCGTCTGCATGTGGGACTTGAGGATGTGGAGGCGTTGATCGAGGATTTGCAGCGGGGGTTTGCAGCAGTGCGATGAAGGGGGAAGCAGGAGCTGCTCAAGGCAGCTCCTGTCGATTGTCTGGATGTGGCAGATGATCAGGGATTGGCTTTGACTTTGGGCGGCCCGACGCGCGTCTTCACGTAGTCAACGGTCACGATTTCCCAGAGCGGATTTGTACGCGTCCCCCAGTTTACCTGGACATCCATCCCACTTCGTTTTTCTACATAGTTAAAAAGCTGGTAGCCTCTGAGCTTGTTTTCGAGGTCAATATCGGCCAGTTCTCGTATGTCAGCGTCGCTGAAACGCGGATATTTTTTTCGGAATTTTTCCAAGGCTTCTTTGTAAATATCCTCAGGCTCCAACCCTGCAACACCAGATCTATACCCCACATCTACTGGCCCCTCAAACGCCTTGACGGGAATATTGGTCAAGGTGTGCAGCTCTGTCGCAAGGGAGTTTTCCCCGCCCAGGCCTGAGTAGCAGACCAACAGGCGAACCTCCGGATAATCCTTGATGTTTATTCGGCGCCGAGCAAGTTCTTCGAGTATGTCCTGAGCCGAGAGGGCTCTGTCATTTTCACCGACAATCCTTGCTGGCTGTCCGGCTGCGGGCTTTTCCGCATGGCCAATGATGTTGAGGCGTTTTTTGCCGTTGTATACGTCAACGTTGGTATGGATTTCCCCGTCGAGCGGCGTGATCTTTTCCAGTGGTCCTCCCAATCGAAAGCGGGCCTTGTGTGGCTCTATCTGCAATGCCGTATCCGGTGAGGCGCCGGCTTGATTTTCGATCCTCGGACTTGCACCCGTTTGCGCACGCGCGGACCGAGTTTTGAAATGCATCAACAGCATCACAAGGTTTAGCAACAGATCCGCCGCCGCTACTGCTTTATCAGGGTTATCAGTACTGCTCAGCACATCAAGCTCTTCGCGAACACCTTCAAGCAGCAGGGCTAAGCCGACGTAACCGGCGCCAGGGCCGGGAATGAATGGTAAAACCGCATTGAGCAGCAGCGAGCCTCCTGCTTTCAGGGTTGCCCAACGGCTCTCAGCGTTGGATGTCGATTCCCGGTCAGCCAGGCCTGCCAGGTTCTGGGCATTGGCATCATACAAATGATCGAGCAACTGCCCTGTCTCCAGTTTCTGCTGCAGCGTCTTGGCCGCTTCAGGCTCGTCCGTGGTCAACCCGTTTGTCGGTGTTCCTGCGATATCCGAGAGCAACGGGATCTTCAGGCCGAACAGGACCACGTTGGGGTGGGTGAAGCCGTTACCACTGTAGATTTGGCGGGTGGTTTCGTCCGGCATCCAGGCCTGGGTGTCGTTTTGCAACTTGCCAGGTTTCTGGATCGCCTCCAGAAGGGCCTGGCGAGTAGGGAACTGCAATAACGGGGCATCGCTGATAAGCGGACGATAGAGAATATGCGGGCCGGCGTTCACGTCTATGGGTTCGATCAGATAGGCACCTTCCACCACATCCGTCTTGTTGTCGGCCTTGCGCTCGAAAGCCAACGGCCGGATGGTAATTTCCTCGCCGTCGACAGTTCGGGTACCCGGTCCCGGTTTGAGTATCTCCTGGATGTAGCGAAACCCCGTCGTGTCGAACCCGGCTTCTCCCTTTATGGCCAGCTCCAGGGCGCTGAGTTTCAGTTCCGTCGGTACTTGTTGAGTAAATAATGACAGGCGTTCGGTTTTCTTTGTGGGCTCGTCCAGCAATTCACGCTTAAGTAACTCCGGATAGTTTTTGCCCGCGTCTATCGTTGAAAAAAGGGCGTGAAGGACCCCATCGCCTTCAAGTTCGGGTACTCGCGTATTTCCCTGTTTGTGATAGACCTCGATGACCCCCCCTCTGGGCAATCCTGACAGGTTATTCAGGAGCATGTCGGTCAGGCTCATGCGGGAGCGTTCGTACTGGACACTCTCTGGATTGAGCGTGAATGTTGTAGCCGGCCTTACGTACACCACTTCCAGGTCCTTGGCGGGATATGCAGTGAGCTTTTGGTCTGCCGGCAGCGCGTCGAACCGGTTCTGGATATACGTGTGAATGTCCGGAATATCACTGTTGTAGGTCTGCCCTTTGTTACGTTGAGTGAAACTCGCCAGTTCCAGGCTCAGCTCGCTCATGAGAAACCGTTCGGCGTCACTGGCCTTGTTCAGCCACTCGGACAACTGGGTTTTTGAAGAGGTGGCTTTACCAGGGTCAACAAATGAAGTGCTGGATGTCAGAGTGTCGCCTAAGTGCCGAGCAATGAGGATGTTGGCTTGGTTATCAAACACCTGACTGGTTACGACTTGCGCCGGGGCGCCATACCCCGCCTCGGACAGGGCTGCCATGGAGTCATAAGGGGTGATTTTTCCGCTGGGTTCAACCAGTAAAACAATACTGCGAGCGGGTTCAGGCAGGGTGCGCGTAATGAGAATGTTCGGTGTGGCGTCATTGCCCTCGGCAGCCGGAAACGTAAAGGTGGCAACTCCCCCATTCGTCGGCCATGGGGATGTCGATGAGGGAGCGGGGCTGATGACCATGTCCACAGTCTGGCGTTGTTCTTCGTCCAGGCCGGGTTGCTTCAACCCGGCCATGCGCAGGTTGTTACGCAGAAGACTGCTGACCAGGTCGGCGTGGCTGCCGGCATAAACCGGCTTGGTATTTGCCGGGCCGGTGAAGGCCGGCTTTTTCCAGTATTCGCTTGCGGCGTTTTTGTACAGGTCGTTCAGTATCAGTGGCAGCTCTGACAGGGCTTGCTCAATCGCGCCCATATTGACCTCAAGGGGAACGTCTTGTGGGGTTCCTGTACGCGCTAGTCGGTCAGGTCGTCTATCCAGCAGCTTGCTGCCCGCCAGGCTTTGAGGGGCGTCATCGAGGATTCGGCCGAGGCCAAGCATGATCAGCGGTACCTGCTTGAACTGACCGGGGTTGTCCGGATCCGGCGTGGCAACACTTACCTGATTGATGTCAAAGTCCAGATTGTTGGAACCGTTGCGGACAGCGTCACCGAGGAAATTTGCTACCACCGTGCGCAGGTTGGGTTCCGCGGCAAACTGGGTGCGTGCAATTTGTGTCAACGGGTGAGCGTTGGCCGCGGGCGCCGACGTATCAGGTTGCATCGCAGATGGATTTTCGAGCTGCTGTATGGCGGTGAGCTGTTTTTGTTGCACCGCGCGCGCGCGCTCGTCAGTAGGAGGGGGGGCCGAGTTCAAGGCGGTGAAGCCCCTGTGATAGAGCGCGGTGCTGTGGTTGAGCGTCTCTTTCAGTGTGCCGCCGGCGGGAGGTTCACCATAAAAACTCAGGGCTTTAGCGATGGAGATGGAGCCATCAAGATTATAAGGCACGAGCTCATTCGTTCCCTCCCCCAGTTGCTTTGCCAGTGTCCTGATCTCAGCCGATACCTCCGCCCATCCGGATTGATCGTTGAGCGTAGCGATTTTCCGAAAGACTCGGTTTGGCCGGTCAATGACCATCAGGTCGCCCGTGCTCGGATCAATGCACACGTTTGAAATGTCGAGGTTCTTTGTTCGCGCAAAGTCTAGGAACGCCTCTGCTTGAAACGCGTTGTTAAAGGCTTTGATCGTTTGCCCGATAGTGGAGCGCTCAGGGGGGGTGAAAACATAGCCTGACGTTAGGCTTACGCCGTCAGGTCGTATTTCGTTTCTCTGTGCCAACAGCGCGATTGCGCTAAGTCGCGCCACCTCCTCGTCTGCCTCAATAACCTGTGTTACTGGTGTTTCAGCAGGCCGTGCGGTTGAGAGTTGCCCGCTGGCGTGCAGGCTGGCAACGGCCTGTATGGTTTGTTGTCGGAGTTCTATAAAAGGGGCTCTCGAATCGGGTAGAGACGGGAAGTATGGGGTATTCAACAGCCTGCCGATCACAGAAAGCCGGTTGCCTCGAGAGGGTGATGAGCCATAAAAGGAACCGATCAGGTGGGCGGGGGCGCTATTTTCGCCGGTGTAGGTAAACGTGTCCCCAAGAAGATTTGCGGCAGCCTTCAGGTCTGCGCTGGCTCGCGCCCAGCCAGGAATATCATCATGAAAGGTGACGACTTTTCCGTTGATTTGACATTCGAGAGCCCCGCCATAGTTGGGATACCATCGGATGCTTGATGGGTCGATATTGTTATCGCGGGCAAACGTAGCAAAGGGTTCTGCTTTCAGCACCTGCGCGAAATTCGACCAGGCCATGCCGAAAGTAGAGTAGGGCGCAATATTGGAAACGGTGAGGGGGTTCCAATTGCCGCGTTCGGCAGTGCCGGATGATGCCTCCTCGTCTGCCAGTGCCAAGGCGTACCTGATGGCCATGTTGCTGTCGCTTTTTTCTACCAGTACCTTGGCGCTATTCGAGCCTTCCAGGCTGACGACATTGACGTCGCGGCGTGATCGCACCGCAGGGTTCGACCCGCTTGAGGTGCTATGGTCCGAAGGGGCTGGCTGAGGCTGTGCAGAGAATGAGTATTGTCGGGCGATATTGGCTGCGGGGCGAAAGTCAGCAATTCTCATGAGGAGTCCTTGGGAGGAGTGGGAGACAGCGGCCGCTGATGGTTTTTCTCACGGCGGCAGTCTTTGTGTCGTTCACGGATACGCCACGGTTCCGAGGTCTGCTCATGACAATTTGCGTCCGACCATAGGTGCCAATCGAACTTTGTGTTTAACTTCGGCACCTGAAATTCGTTTCACTACCACCACTAGAAGGATTCCGTTCATGGCTCAAGTTACCCATAAAGGCAACCCTATCCAGGTCGACGGCGACTTGCCACAAGTCGGCGCCAAAGCGCCAGCCTTTACCCTGACTGCTGGCGATCTGTCGGACGCGACCCTGGCTACCTTTGCCGGCAAGCGCAAAGTGCTGAACATCTTCCCAAGCATCGATACCCCGACTTGCGCGACTTCGGTTCGCAAGTTCAACGCCCAGGCCAACAGCGTGGACAACACCGTGGTGCTGTGCATTTCCACTGACCTGCCATTTGCCCAGGCACGCTTCTGCGGCGCCGAAGGCCTGGAAAACGTGAAGAACCTGTCGGACTTCCGCGACGCCGGCTTTGCCGTTGACTACGGCGTTGCGATCGCCGCAGGCCCGCTGCGCGGCCTGACCGCCCGCGCTGTCGTGGTGCTGGACGAAAACGACAACGTGCTGCACAGCGAGTTGGTCAGCGAAATCGGCCAAGAGCCGAACTACGAAGCAGCCCTGGCTGTTTTGAAGTAACTGTTACTACGCATTACTGTCGTTTTGCAGTAACACGCGTGATGCAGTATTACGGCCTGGCCTAGTCCAGGCCGTTTTTATTTGTGCTTCAGTGGCTTAGTCAGATAGCGAATGGACTAAGCAAAGAAGTTAAAAGTTGTAATCCAAGGTAAATAGCCGGTAAAGGCGCTTTTCTTAACGCGCTCCAGTGCTTATCTTTCAGCCTCCCAAAAGAAGAAGCTCTCGCGCCCAATGGTTGATCACTCCATGCAATCCACCCCTCGTCACTCCCGCCGCTGGCTGTTCGGCCTGCTCGTGCTGCTGGTTATTGCCGGCCTGTGCTGGAAATTCTGGCCTGGCAGCCATAAGGACAGCGCCGAGAAGAAGCCCGCCGGGCACGCCGGCAAGTCGGGCATGATGCGCCCGGGCTTTGGTGGTTCTACCGGCCCGGTGCCGGTGCGTGTGGCGCCCGCGGTGCTGGGTGAGTTCCCGGTGTATTACAAGGCATTGGGTACGGTGACGGCATTGAACACCATCAATGTGCGCAGCCGGGTAGGGGGAGAGCTGGTCAAGGTCGCCTTTGAAGAAGGGCAGATGGTCAAGGCCGGTGACCTGCTGGCGGAAATCGACCCGCGCAGTTACCAGAATGCCTTGCTCCAGGCTCAGGGCACGCTGCTGCAGAACCAGGCCCAGCTGAAAAACGCCCAGGTCGACGTGCAGCGTTATCGCGACCTGTATGCGCAAGACAGTATCGCCAAGCAAACCCTCGACACCGCCGAAGCGCTGGTGTTGCAGTACCAGGGCACGGTCAAGACCAACCAGGGCGCGGTGGATGACGCCAAGCTCAACCTCGAATTCACCAAGATCCGCGCCCCGATCACCGGGCGTGTCGGCTTGCGTCAGGTGGATGTGGGCAACCTTGTGGCTGCCAACGACACCACCTTCCTGGCGGTGATCACCCAGACCCAACCCATCAGTGTGGTCTTCACGCTGCCGGAAAACACCCTCGACACCGTGCTGGCGCGTTATCACGCCGGCAACAAGCTGCCGGCAGAAGCCTGGGACCGTGGCGATGCGGCCCTTAAAGCCAGCGGCGTGTTGCAGAGCCTGGACAACCAGATCGACGTGACCACCGGCACCCTGAAGTTCAAGGCACGGTTCGATAACAAGGACCAGGCACTGTTCCCCAACCAGTTCGTGAACGTGCACCTGCTGGCCGACACCCTACACAACGTGGTGCTGGCGCCGTCGGCGGCGATTCAGTTCGGCAACACCGGCACCTTTGTCTACGTGCTGGATGGCGACAAGAAGGTCAAGGTACGTCCGCTGGTGATCGGTGATTCCGACGGCGACAACACCGTGATCAAGCAAGGCCTGGCCGCTGGCGACCGCGTGGTGCTGGAAGGCACCGACCGGCTGAAGGACGGCAGTGAAATCGAAGTGGTCAACGACAGCAGTGAAGTGCCGACTACCCCGACCGAACACCTCCAGGGCCAGCCGGCAGCCAAGACGCAGCAAGGCCCGGCTGATGCCGGCAAGGCGCAAAAGGGCGGCGCATGAACCTCTCGCGGCTGTTCATCCTTCGCCCGGTAGCCACTACCCTGAGCATGCTGGCCATTGTCTTGGCCGGCGTGATCGCCTACCGCCTGTTGCCGGTCTCGGCCTTGCCCCAGGTGGACTACCCGACCATCCGGGTGATGACCCTGTACCCCGGCGCCAGCCCGGACGTGATGACCAGCGCGGTGACGGCGCCCCTGGAGCGTCAATTCGGGCAAATGCCCGGCCTGACCCAGATGGCGTCCACCAGCTCCGGCGGCGCTTCGGTGCTGACCCTGCGTTTCAACCTCGACATCAACATGGATGTCGCCGAGCAACAGGTGCAGGCCGCGATCAACGCCGCCACCAACCTGCTGCCCAAGGATTTGCCAGCACCACCGGTGTACAACAAGGTCAACCCGGCGGACACCCCGGTGCTGACCCTGGCCATCACCTCAAAGACCATGCTGCTGCCCAAGCTCAACGACCTAGTCGATACGCGCATGGCGCAGAAAATCGCACAGATCAGCGGCGTCGGCATGGTCAGCATTGCCGGCGGCCAGCGCCAGGCGGTACGCATCAAGGTCAACCCCGAGGCCCTGGCGGCCAACGGCCTGAACCTGTCGGACGTGCGCACCCTGATCGCGGCGTCCAACGTCAACCAGCCCAAGGGTAACTTCGACGGCCCCACGCGGGTGTCGATGCTTGACGCCAACGACCAGTTGGTCTCGCCCAAGGAATACGCCGAGCTGATCCTGGCCTACAACAACGGCGCGCCGTTGCGGCTCAAGGATGTGGCACAGATCGTCGACGGTGCCGAGAACGAACGCCTCGCGGCCTGGGCCAATGAAAACCAGGCGGTCTTGCTGAACATCCAGCGCCAACCGGGGGCCAACGTTATCGAAGTGGTGGACCGGATCAAGGCGCTGCTGCCGAGCATCACCGATAACCTGCCGGCCGGCCTGGACGTGACGGTGCTCACCGACCGGACCCAGACCATCCGCGCCTCGGTCAAGGACGTGCAACACGAATTGCTGATCGCCATTGCCCTGGTGGTGATGGTGACGTTCCTGTTCCTGCGCCGCGTCAGCGCGACCCTCATTCCGTCCATCGCCGTGCCACTGTCCCTGGTGGGCACCTTTGGCGTGATGTACCTGGCCGGCTTCTCCATCAATAACCTCACGCTGATGGCCCTGACCATCGCCACCGGCTTTGTGGTGGACGACGCCATCGTGATGCTGGAGAACATCTCCCGCTATATCGAGGAGGGCGAGACGCCGATGGCGGCTGCGCTCAAGGGCGCCAAGCAGATCGGCTTCACCCTGATTTCCCTGACCCTGTCGCTGATCGCCGTGTTGATCCCGCTGCTGTTCATGGCCGACGTGGTCGGGCGCCTGTTCCGTGAGTTCGCGATTACCCTGGCGGTAGCCATCCTGATTTCCCTGGTGGTATCCCTGACCCTGACGCCGATGATGTGCGCGCGTTTGCTCAAGCGCGAACCCAAGGAAGAAGAACAGGGCCGCTTCTACAAGGCCAGCGGCGCCTGGATCGACTGGTTGGTCGAAGCCTACGGGCGCAAGTTGCAGTGGGTGCTCAGGCACCAGCCGTTGACCCTGCTGGTGGCCATCGCCACCCTGGGCCTGACCGTGGTGCTGTATCTGGTGGTGCCCAAGGGCTTCTTCCCGGTGCAGGACACTGGCGTGATCCAGGGCATTTCCGAAGCGCCGCAGTCGATTTCCTTTGCGGCCATGAGCCAGCGCCAGCAGGAACTGGCGAAGATCATCCTCGAAGACCCGGCGGTGGAGAGTCTGTCCTCCTATATCGGGGTGGACGGTGATAACGCCACCCTCAACAGTGGTCGCCTGCTGATCAACCTCAAGCCCCACGGCGAACGGGACCTGAGCGCGGCGCAGATCATCACGCGCCTGCAGCCGCAACTGGACAAACTGGTGGGCATCCGCCTGTTCATGCAGCCGGTGCAGGACCTGACCATTGAAGACCGCGTGAGCCGCACCCAATACCAGTTCAGCATGTCCTCGCCCGACGCCGAGCTGCTGGCCCTGTGGAGTGACAAACTGGTGCACGCCCTCAGCCAGGTGCCGGAACTCTCCGACGTCGCCAGCGACCTGCAGGACAAAGGCTTGCAGGTGTACCTGGTGATCGACCGTGATGCCGCTTCGCGCCTTGGCGTGTCGGTGTCGACCATCACCGATGCGCTGTATGACGCCTTCGGCCAGCGGCAGATTTCCACCATCTACACCCAGGCCAGCCAATACCGCGTGGTATTGCAGGCTCAGTCGGGGGAAACCCTCGGCCCGGCCGCCCTGAACCAGATCCACGTGAAAACCACCGACGGCGGCCAGGTGCGGCTGTCGAGCCTGGCCCATGTGGAGCAGCGCCAGGCCCAGTTGGCGATCGCCCATATCGGCCAGTTCCCGGCGGTGATGATGTCGTTCAACCTGGCCCCGGGTGTGGCACTGGGCAAGGGTGTGGAGCTGATCAACCAGGCCCAGAAAGACATCGGCATGCCGGTGGGCGTGCAGACCCAGTTCCAGGGCGCGGCCCAGGCGTTCGAGGCTTCGCTGTCGAGCACCTTGCTGCTGATCCTGGCGGCGGTGGTGACCATGTACATCGTGCTAGGGGTGCTCTACGAGAGCTATATCCACCCGATCACCATTCTCTCGACCTTGCCGTCGGCGGCGGTGGGCGCCTTGCTGGCCTTGCTGCTCAGTGGCAATGACCTGGGGATGATCGCGATCATCGGCATCATCCTGCTGATCGGCATCGTGAAGAAGAACGCGATCATGATGATCGACTTCGCCCTCGACGCCGAGCGCAACCAGGGGCTTGACCCGCAAACCGCAATCTATCAGGCGGCGTTGCTGCGTTTCCGGCCGATCCTCATGACCACCCTGGCGGCCTTGTTCGGAGCCGTGCCGTTGATGCTTGCCACCGGTTCCGGTGCGGAGCTGCGCCAGCCCCTGGGCCTGGTGATGGTCGGCGGGTTGCTGGTGAGCCAGGTGCTGACTCTGTTCACCACCCCGGTGATCTACCTGTATTTCGATCGCCTGGGCCGTCGCTGGCGCAAAGAACCCGTGCGCCTGGAGCCGGTTGAGTCATGAACCTGTCCGGACCTTTCATTCGCCGGCCGGTCGCCACCATGCTGCTGAGCCTGGCGATCATGTTGCTCGGTGGGGTGGCCTTCAACTTGCTGCCGGTGTCGCCGCTGCCGCAGATCAACTTCCCGGTGATCGTGGTCTCGGCCAGCCTGCCCGGGGCCAGTCCCGAGGTCATGGCCTCCACGGTGGCGACGCCGCTGGAGCGCTCCTTCGGCGCGATTTCCGGCATCACCACCATGAGCAGTTCGTCGAGCCAGGGTTCGACCCGGGTGATTCTCGCGTTCGACTCCAACCGCGACATCAACGGTGCGGCGCGGGAAGTGCAGGCGGCCATCAACGCCTCGCGTAACCTGCTGCCCAGTGGCATGCGCAGCATGCCCACCTATAAGAAGATCAACCCGTCCCAGGCGCCGATCATGGTGCTGTCCCTGACGTCGGACGTGTTGCCCAAGGGCCAGCTATACGACCTGGCCTCGACCATCCTGTCCCAAAGCCTGTCCCAGGTGCCGGGGGTGGGTGAAGTGCAGATCGGCGGCAGCTCGTTGCCCGCCGTGCGGATCGAACTTGAACCCAAGGCCCTCGACCAGTATGGCGTGGCCCTGGACGATGTGCGCAACACCATCGCCAATGCCAACGTGCGCCGGCCCAAAGGCTCCCTGGAAGACAGCGAGCGCAACTGGCAGATCCAGGCCAACGACCAGCTTGAAAAGGCCAAGGACTACGAACCGCTGCTGATTCGCTACCAGAACGGCGCGGCCCTGCGCCTGGGCGATGTGGCCAAGATCAGTGACGGCGTGGAAGACCGCTACAACAGCGGCTTCTTCAACAATGATTCGGCGGTGCTGTTGGTGATCAACCGACAGTCCGACGCCAACATCATCGAGACGGTCAAGCAGATCAAGGCCCAGTTGCCGGCCTTGCAAGCGGTGTTGCCGTCCAGCGTCAAGCTGAACCTGGCCATGGACCGTTCGCCCGTGATCACCGCCACGCTGCACGAGGCCGAGATGACCTTGTTGATCGCCGTGGCCCTGGTGATCCTGGTGGTGTACCTGTTCCTCGGCAACTTCCGGGCGTCGCTGATTCCTACCCTGGCGGTGCCGGTGTCCCTGGTGGGCACGTTCGCCGTGATGTACCTGTTCGGCTTTTCCCTGAACAACCTGTCGCTGATGGCGTTGATCCTCGCCACCGGCCTGGTGGTGGACGATGCCATCGTGGTGCTGGAGAACATTTCCCGGCATATCGACGAGGGCGTGCCGCCAATGAAGGCGGCGTACCTGGGGGCCAAGGAAGTCGGGTTTACCTTGCTGTCGATGAACGTGTCGCTGGTGGCGGTGTTCCTCTCCATCCTGTTTATGGGCGGGATCGTCACCAGTTTGTTTCGCGAGTTTTCCATCACCCTGGCGGCGTCCATTATTGTCTCGCTGGTGGTCTCGCTGACCCTGACCCCGATGCTGTGCGCCCGCTGGCTCAAGCCCCATGTCCCGGGGCAGGAAACCGGTTTGCAGCGCTGGAGCGAGAAGGTCCACACGCGCCTGGTCGCCGGCTACGCCCGCAGCCTTGACTGGGTGTTGCGCCATCGGCGCCTGACCCTGCTCAGCCTGTTGATCACCATTGGGGTCAACGTTGCCCTGTACGTGGTGGTGCCGAAAACCTTCATGCCCCAGCAGGACACCGGCCAGTTGATCGGTTTTGTGCGCGGTGATGACGGGCTGTCGTTCGGCGTGATGCAGCCGAAGATGGAAACCTTCCGCCAGGCGGTGCTCAAGGACCCGGCGGTGCTCAGCGTTGCCGGTTTCATTGGTGGCAACAACGGCACCAACAACGCGGTGATGCTGGTACGGCTCAAGCCCATCAGCGAGCGCAAGATTTCCGCCCAGGGTGTGATTGAGCGCCTGCGTAAAGACGTGCCGCTGGTGCCGGGCGGGCGGCTGTTTTTGATGGCCGACCAGGACCTGCAATTTGGTGGCAGCCGCGACCAGACCACCGCCCAGTATTCCTACATCCTGCAAAGCGGTGACCTGGCCGCCTTGCGCCTGTGGTACCCGAAAGTGGTCGCCGCCTTGCGTGAGTTGCCGGAGCTGACCGCCATTGACGCCCGTGAAGGCCGGGGGGCGGCGCAGGTGACGCTGATCGTCGACCGTGACCAGGCCAAGCGCCTGGGTATCGACATGAGCATGGTGACGGCGGTGTTGAACAACGCCTACAGCCAGCGGCAGATTTCCACCATCTATGACAGCCTCAACCAGTATCAGGTGGTGATGGAGGTCAACCCGAAATACGCCCAGGACCCGATCACCCTCAATCAAGTGCAGGTCATCACCTCCACGGGCGCGCGGGTGCCGCTGTCGACCATTGCCCACTACGAAAACAGCCTGGCCGATGACACGGTGCGCCATGAAGGGCAGTTTGCGTCGGAGAACATTGCCTTCGACATGTCCCCCGGGGTCACGGTGGAGCAGGGCACGGCCGCCATCGAGCGGGCGATTGCCAAGGTCGGTTTGCCGGAAGACGTGATTGCGAAGATGTCCGGTACGGCCGATGCCTTTGCCGCCACGCAAAAAGGCCAGCCGTTCATGATCCTCGGTGCGCTGGTGGCGGTGTATCTGGTGCTGGGGATTCTCTATGAGAGCTACATTCACCCGCTGACCATTCTGTCGACCTTGCCCTCGGCCGGCGTCGGTGCGCTGTTGTCGATCTACGTGCTGGGGGGCGAGTTCAGCCTGATCTCCCTGCTGGGGCTGTTCCTGTTGATCGGGGTGGTGAAGAAAAACGCGATCCTGATGATCGACCTCGCACTGCAACTGGAGCGCCACGACGGCATGAGCCCGCTGGAGTCGATTCGCGCTGCCTGCCTCGTGCGGTTGCGGCCGATCCTGATGACCACCCTGGCCGCGATCCTGGGCGCCTTGCCATTGCTGCTGAGCACTGCCGAAGGCGCGGAGATGCGCCAGCCCCTGGGCCTGACGATTATCGGCGGCCTGGTGGTGAGCCAGATCCTGACCCTTTACACCACGCCTGTGGTTTACCTTTATCTCGACCGCCTGCGCCACCGTTTCAACGGTTGGCGCGGAGTGCGTACCGATGCTGCCCTGGACACTGCGCTATGACCGATTCAACGTTTCCCACCGTGCAACGTCTGGGCATGGCTCGCGGCGCCAGGCTGCTGAGCCTGGCCTTGTGCGGCGTGATGCTCAGCGCCTGCGCCGTCGGCCCGGATTACAAACGCCCCGAATTGACCGAGCCGGCCCAGTACAAGCAAGCCCAGGGCTGGCGCCAGGCGGCGCCCAGCGACTCACTGGCCCGCGGTGCGTGGTGGGAGCTGTACGGCGACCGGCAGCTCAATGAGTTGGTAGAGAAACTCAACAATTCCAACCAGACGGTGGCCCAGGCCGAGGCGCGTTATCGCCAGGCCGCATCGCAGGTGCGCAGTGCCCGTGGGGCGTTCTTCCCGACGGTCGACCTGAGTGCCGGTAAAACCCGGGCCAGCCAGGGCACCGGCAGCAGTAACGCCAGCCTGAGCAGTTCCAGCAGCGGTATCCGCGACACCCTGAACACCCAGTTGGGCGTGAGTTGGGAAGCCGATATCTGGGGCAAATTGCGCCGGGGCCTGGAAGCCAATGAAGCCAGCGCCGAAGCGAGTGCGGCGGACCTGGCGGCGATGCGCCTGAGCCAGCAATCGGAGCTGGTGCAGGATTACCTGCAGTTGCGGGTCATGGACGAGCAGACCCGTTTGCTGCAAGCCACGGTGGACGCCTACCAGCGCTCCCTGCAAATGACCCAGAACCAATACCGCGCCGGTGTCTCGGGCAAGGACGCGATCGCCCAGGCCCAGACCCAGCTGAAAAGCACCCAGGCCAGCATGATTGACCTGATCTGGCAGCGCGCGCAGCTGGAAAACGCGATTGCCGTGCTGACGGGTGTGCCACCGGCCAACTTCACGCTGGCGGTGAGCCAGGACATTCCGGCGCTGCCGCAGATTCCGGTGAGCCTGCCGTCCCAACTGTTGGAACGCCGCCCGGATATCGCCCAGGCGGAGCGCTCGGTGATTGCCGCCAACGCCAATATCGGTGTGGCCAAGACCGCCTACTACCCGGACCTGACCCTGAGCCTGGCCGGCGGTTATTCCAGCAGCACCTACGCCGACTGGATCAGCCTGCCGAACCGCTTCTGGTCGGTGGGGCCGAAACTGGCCATGACCCTGTTCGACGGCGGCCAGCGCTCGGCTGAAGTTGACCGCGCCGAAGCGTCCTACGATGAAACGGTGGCCAAGTACCGCCAGACCGTACTTGATGGTTTCCGCGAAGTGGAAAACTACATGGTGCAGCTCAAGGTCCTGGAAGACGAAGCGGTGGTCAGCAACGAGGCCCTCGAAGCTGCCCGGGAATCCCTGCGCCTGACCCAGAACCAGTACAAGGCCGGTCTGATCGCTTACCTCGACGTGGTCACCGTGCAAGCCACGGCCCTGAGCAACGAACGCACGGTGCTGACCCTGCTGCAAACCCGGCTGGTTGCCAGTGTGCAACTGATCGCCGCGTTGGGCGGTGGCTGGGATGGGCAGATGCAACTGAGCGACAAGAAATAAGCACGTCACAATCCCTGTGGGAGCTGGCTCGCCTGCGATGCGGACTACTCGGTTTTTCAGTTACACCGAGGTGATGCCATCGCAGGCAAGCCAGCTCCCACAGTTGATCCTCGTGTTTATTGAGTCAGGTGTTTGACGTCAAATTGCCAGTAATGGCTATACGATAATATTTCAGGTGTACAAGAATTATTCTCGCTACAATCCCTGACTTTTCAGCCCGGCACAGATGCCGTTCGGCCCCCAGGTCACGAGAAGTCCCATGCTCACCGGTAGTTATTCACCCGCCCTTGTCCTGATCTCCCTGTTTGTCGCAATCCTGGCGTCCTATACCGCACTGGACCTGACCGGCCGTATCGCCACGTCCAAGGGCCGCGCGGTGCACCTGTGGATGGGCGGCGGCGCGCTGGCGATGGGCGTGGGCATCTGGTCGATGCACTTTATCGGCATGCTCGCCTTTCGCCTGCCCATCAGCCTGGGTTATGACGTTGGGATCACCGTGCTGTCATTGCTGATTGCGATCCTTTCCAGTGGTTTTGCCTTGTGGCTGGTCAGCCAGCCGCGCTTGCCGGCGTGGCAGCTGGGATTTGGCGCCCTGATCATGGGGGCCGGCATCAGTGCCATGCACTACACCGGCATGGCTGCCATGCGCATGACGCCCGGCATCGACTACGACCCCACTCTGTTTACCGCTTCCCTGATGATTGCCGTGGGTGCTTCGGCCGCAGCCTTGTGGATCGCCTTCAACCTGCGGCGCAACACGCCTTACGTACGGTTGGCCCGAGGCGGGGCGGCAGTGGTGATGGGCGTGGCGATCGTCGGCATGCACTACACCGGCATGGCCGCCGCGCGTTTCGCCGATGGCAGTTTTTGTGGCGCCGCCTTGACCGGCTTGAGCGGCAAGGGCCTGGACAATCTGGTGCTGGTCACCACCCTGGCGGTGTTGATCATCGCGCTGCTCACCTCCCTGGCCGATGCCCGCCTGGAAGCCCGTACCGCCGTGCTGGCTGACTCCCTGACCCAAGCCAATCAGGAACTCACCCACCTGGCCCTGCACGACATGCTCACCGGCTTGCCCAACCGCACCTTGCTCGCCGACCGGATTCAACAGGCGATACAGCGGGTGAACGAGGAGGGTGGGTGCTTCGCGCTGATGTTTATCGACCTGGACGGCTTCAAGCCCGTCAACGACGCCTTCGGGCACCACATGGGCGACCAGTTGTTGCAGCAAGTGGGCCTGCGCCTGCGGGAAGACTTGCGCAGCCAGGACACCCTGGCCCGCATCGGCGGCGACGAGTTTGTGTTGCTGGTGCAGTTGAGCCAGCCGGACGATGCGTTGCGCCTGGCGGAACGGCAGGTGGGTCTGATCAATCATGCCTTCCGCGTGGCCGAGCATGAGTTGAAAATCTCCGCGAGCATCGGCATCGCGCTGTTCCCGGGCAACGGCGCCACGCCCCAGGAACTGCTGATGAACGCCGACGCGGCGATGTATCACGCCAAGGGCATGGGCAAGAACGGCTACAGCTTTTTCGATGTGTCGATGAACACCAACGCGCGCAAGCAACTGCAACTGCTGCAGGATCTGCGCAATGCCCTGGAGCAGGATGAATTCCGGCTGTATTACCAGCCCAAATTCGACGCCATCAGCGGCCGCCCGGTAGGGGCTGAAGCGCTGCTGCGCTGGGAGCACCCACAGCAGGGTCTGTTGTTGCCGGACAAGTTTATCGAGCTGGCGGAAAAGACCGGGCTGATCATCCCTATCGGCGAGTGGGTGCTCAATGAAGCCTGTCGCCAGATGCAGGTGTGGTATGCCCAGGGCTATCACGACTGGCGCATCGCGGTGAATCTCTCGGCCTTGCAGTTCTGCCACGCCGGGCTGGTGAAGAGCGTGGCCAATGCTCTGGAACGTCACCGGTTGCCCGCCAACAGCCTGACCCTGGAAATCACCGAAACCACCGCCATGAGCGATGCCGATGCGAGCATGACGGTGTTGCAGAAGCTTTCGGACATGGGCGTTGACCTGTCCATCGACGACTTCGGCACTGGCTATTCGAGCCTGATGTACCTCAAGCGGCTGCCGGCCAATGAGCTGAAAATCGACCGGGGGTTTGTCCGCGACCTGGAACATGACAGCGATGACGCCGCCATCGTCTCGGCCATCGTCGCCCTCGGCCAGGCCCTGGGCCTGCGCATCGTTGCCGAAGGGGTGGAGACCGACGTGCAGCAGAATTTCCTGACGCGGCTGGGTTGCGACTCCCTGCAGGGTTATCTGTTGGGGCATCCATTGCCGGCCGACGGGTTTATGGCCGACATCCAGCGTGCCGAGCAGGTGGTGAGTGCGCATTCGGTGACGTGAGCCCATGCAAAACCTGCAGGGCGCAGGTAGTATTGGATCCAACCGCTCACGTTGAACCAGGAGACCGTACACATGGACAAAGTCGTCATCATCACCGGTGGCAGCCGTGGAATCGGCGCCGCCACGGCGCTGCTGGCCGCTGCCCAGGGCTATCGCATCTGCATCAACTACCAGGCCGATGAGGAGGCTGCCCACCGCGTACTCGAGCAGGTGCGCGCCCTCGGCGCCCAGGCCATTGCGGTGCGGGCCGATGTCAGCATTGAAGATGAAGTGATCGCCCTGTACCACCGGGTCGATACCGAGTTGGGCCGGGTGACGGCACTGGTCAACAATGCTGGCACCGTGGGGCACAAGTCGCGGGTCGATGAAATGTCCGAGTTCCGTATCCTGAAAACCCTCAGAACCAACGTGTTGGGGCCGATCCTGTGTGCCAAGCACGCGCTGCTGCGCATGTCGCCCAAACATGGCGGGCAGGGCGGCAGCATCGTCAACGTTTCATCGGCCGCCGCGCGGCTTGGATCGCCGGGGGAATACGTGGATTACGCCGCGTCCAAGGGCGCGCTGGATACTTTCACCCTCGGCCTTTCGAAGGAAGTAGCGGGTGAGGGGATTCGGGTCAATGGCGTGCGTCCCGGCTTTATTTTCACTGACTTCCACGCCCTGAGTGGCGACCCGGACCGGGTCAGCAAGCTGGAACCCGGGATTCCCATGGCCCGCGGCGGGCGGGCCGAAGAAGTTGCGGAGGGGATTATCTGGCTGCTGTCGGATAAAGCGTCCTACGCCACCGGGACCTTTATTGACCTGGCAGGCGGTCGCTAAGTCTGTGCTCGTTGTGGCAAGGGGCAAGCCCTTGCCACAGGCTCAGTAGCCGGCCCAACGCAGCACGGTGTAGCCCCTGTTTGAGAACTCGCTGAATAGCCTGGCCTCCGAGTTGTCCTGGGTGCCGTAACCGTAGTCGGAGAAACCATCAATGACGCCATTACGGGTATCGCTGGCACTCATAGGGTTCAGGTTGTCGATAAACCGCATTACCTTGTCCAGGTGGTAGGCCGCGTGGGCGCGAGCGTGTGGATCGGGGTTGATTTCGGTCCAGTCGCCGACTACCCGCTTTAGGTCGTCTACCACATTGAAATGATCAGAGCTGTACAGGAAGCGCCGAAGCAAGGAGCTTTGTTCGATAATCTGTTCAGCCGTTCGATGATCACCAGCAGGGCGCCCTGCGGGGCGTGTCATTTCGCGCACTTGGCGCTGCTCTGCAGCACGCATGTAATGGGGTGGGACAGGAAGTGGTTTCAGGCTGTCAGGTGGAGCAATACTCATGGGGACCTCTGATGTAAGCCAAGTAAGCGCGCCGGGTCTGCCGTGACAACTGGCGCGGTACTGTATGGTCCTGCGGCTCGACTCGGTTCCCTCTACATTGTTAAAACGAACGTACGATGCGCCCCAGTGTATCCATGGCCTTTTCCGATGCTTCATCCCACGGGCTGCCGTAATTCAGGCGAATACAGTGCCTGAAACGCTGGGTGGGTGAAAAGATCGGCCCCGGCGCGATGCTGATGCCTTGGGCCAGCGCCATCTGGAACAACTTCAATGAATCGGTCTGCTCCGGCAACTCCAGCCACAGGAAGTAACCGCCGGCGGGCTGGCTGACACGGGTCTGGGCCGGAAAGTAGCGGGCGATTGCTGCGAGCATCGCGCTTTGCTGCTCCTCCAGTGCATACCGCAATTTGCGCAGGTGCCGGTCATAGCCGCCGTGCTGCAGGTAATCGGCAATCGCCGCCTGGGCGGGCATCGAGGCACACAGCGAGGTCATCAGCTTCAACCGTTCGATCTTCTGCGCATAACGCCCGGCGGCGACCCAGCCAATGCGGTAGCCGGGGGCCAGGCTTTTGGCGAAAGAACCGCAATGCATCACCAGGCCTTCAGTGTCGAACGCCTTGGCCGGTTTCGGTGCCTGTTGGCCGTAGTACAACTCGGCGTACACGTCGTCTTCGATCAACGGCACTTGATGGCTGCGCAGCAATTCCACCAGCTCCTGCTTCTTGGCCTCGGGCATGGTTGCGCCCATGGGGTTCTGGAAGCTGGTCATGCACCAGCAGGCCTTGATCGGGTAGCGTTCCAGGCTGTGGGCGAGCACCTTGAGGTCAATGCCATCGCGTGGGTGTACGGGGATTTCCACGGCCTTGAGTTTCAGGCGCTCGAGGATTTGCAGGCTGGCATAGAACGCCGGGGCTTCGATGGCCACCAGGTCGCCCGGTTCGGTCACGGCTTGCAGGCACAGGTTCAGGGCCTCGAGGGCGCCGTTGGTGATCAACAGTTCTTCCATCGGCAGCATCAGCCCGCCGACCATATAGCGCAGGGCGATTTGCCGGCGCAGTTGGGGGTTGCCCGGCGACATGTCGGTGACCACCATGCGCGGGTCCATTTCCCGGCTGGCGCTGGCCAGGGAGCGCGCCAGGCGCTGCAATGGGAACAGCGTCGGGCTGGGGAACGCCGAGCCGAAGGGCACGGTTTGCGGGTCCTTGATGGAGTCGAGTACCGAGAACACCAGTTCGCTGACGTCCACTTCGGTGGATTCATGCACGTGGGCGCTCACCGCCGGCTCGGAAAACGGGCTCGGCGCATGGGCGTTGACGAAGTACCCGGAGCGCGGTCGGGCGCGGATCAGCCCGCGGCGCTCCAGCAGGTAGTAGGCCTGGAACACTGTGGACGGGCTGACACCGTAGGTCTGGCTGGCGTAACGCACCGAAGGCACGCGCTCGCCGGGGCCGAGGACGCCGGAGCGGATCAGTTCTGCGATGTCGTCGGCGAATTTTTCGTAGCGTTTCATTGTGGCTCAGTGCTTTGAAGAGAGGTTGCTGATTGAACACAGATCAAAAGGTGGGAGCGGGCTTGCTCGCGAAGGCAGTGTGTCAGTCACCGAATTTGTTACTGATACACCGCCTTCGCGAGCAAGCCCGCTCCCACATTTGATCTCCAGTGTTTCTGAAACCCGGTTTTTAACGATTCAACGGCGCCACAAACCGGCTATCCGCCGCGCTGTAAATCCATGGCTCATCCACATCCGACACCTTGAAGCGAATCGTCTGGGAGCTGCTCGCCGGTTTATCGCTGGTCATCGCCACCGACACCGGCACATCGGTAATTTCCCCCGGCGCCAGGCTGATATCGGTCTTGCCCTGCAACCGGAAGCCGTCGCCGTCCACCAGTTCCAGGCGATAATCCTGACGTTGCTGGGTCTTGTTGATGACCTTGAGGCTGTAGATGTTCTCGATCAGGCCTTCACTGTTCTCACGAAACATCCCACGGTCCTTGGTCACGTCCAGCGACACCATCGGCCGCCCCACCAAGGCCACCACCAGCGCGCCGATCATCACCAGCAACACGGCACTGTAGCCGATCAGCCGGGGCCTGAGCAGATGGGTCTTGCCACCTTGCAACTGATGCTCCGAGGTGTAGCTCACCAGACCGCGGGCATAGCCCATTTTGTCCATGATCGAATCACAGGCATCGATGCAGGCCGCGCAGCCGATGCATTCCATTTGCAGGCCGTCGCGGATGTCGATGCCGGTGGGGCATACCTGCACGCACAGTTGGCAATCGATGCAGTCACCCAGGCCGACGTCCGCCGGTTGCACGTCACGTTTGCGCGGGCCACGGTGCTCGCCACGGGCCACGTCGTAGGAAATGGTCAGGGTGTCTTTGTCGAACATCACACTCTGGAACCGCGCATAGGGGCACATGTGCATGCACACCGCTTCGCGCAGCCAGCCGGCATTGAGGTAGGTGGCGCCGGTAAAAAACAGCACCCAGAACAGGCTCACGCCGCCCATTTGCCAGGTCAGCAGTTCCTCGGCCAACGGCCGGATGGGGGTGAAGTAGCCGACAAATGTCAGGCCGGTCAGCACGCTGATGCCCAGCCACAGGGTGTGCTTGGCCGAACGCCTGGCCAGCTTGTTCAAACCCCACGGGGCGGCTTGCAGCTTGATGCGCTGGTTACGCTCACCTTCAGTGACCTTTTCGCACCACATGAACAGCCAGGTAAACGAGCTTTGCGGGCAGGTATAGCCGCACCACACCCGGCCTGCGAACACCGTGACGGCGAACAGGCCGAACGCACAAATAATCAACAGCGCCGACAGCAGGATGAAGTCCTGAGGCCAGAACGTGGCGCCAAAAATGTGGAATTTGCTTTCAGCCAAGTCCCACAGCACGGCTTGCCGTCCGCCCCAGTTCAGCCACACGGTGCCGAAAAACGCCAGGAACAGAAAGCCCGCGCCCACCACGCGCAAGGTACGGAACAGGCCGGTGAAACTGCGGGTATGAATCAGGTTGTCGCTGGATGTGGCCTTCATCTTCTTTGGATGGGCAGGCTCGTACATTTCTATGGTTCGGACGGGGATTCTCTCGCTCATGGTCTTTCGCTCATCAGCCTCCATCAGGCAGATGAACTATGACCGGCGCTCTGTTTGCATAACAGACTCAGGTAGGGCGATAAAAAGCAGATCAGATGGGCCCGCGAGGCGCGCCTGCGACAATGTGCTGCACCCTGTGGAACGCGGGGTGCAGCACGTTTCCGACGGTAATGACCCAGGTCAATCAAATCACCGAATCACCGTCGGTGGCCTTCAGATGCTTACGGCCGTCGGTGGCGCCTGCGACGGTCAATGCGTCGGCTTCTGCTTCGGTGATGTAGACCCTCCCGGTGTCCAACTGGACGGCAGACATGGCTTTGGCACTGTCGGTAATCACCGTGACAGCCGTTGCGGCGAGGCTCTGTTCGTTGCCGTCCTCGCCCACCTTGAAGTAACAGGTCTGGTTTTCAATACGTACGGGCATGATGCTGTCCTTTTCCAGGGGTACTGAGTGTTAGGGGTGAGCTGTGGATCAATGGTTCTGCGCAACTGACTGACGGTCGGCGTTGTCCATCGGTTATCGACCCCTGAAAAGGACACGGCCATGGACGCCTGGTGGCATGAAGTCTGGCAAACCTTGCAAGCGGAATTTGCCGACATCGGCGATGCCCGGCAATTGACACAAATCACCGTGCGGTTGCTGATTGCGGCCATTCTGGGCGGCATTCTCGGTTTTGAGCGCGAACATAAAGGCAAGGCGGCCGGGGTGCGCACCCATATGTTGGTGGCCATGGGCGCGGCGTTGTTTGTGCTGGTGCCGAGTCTGTCCGGCTCCCAGGCCGACGCCATGAGCCGGGTGTTGCAAGGCGTGATTGCGGGTATTGGGTTTCTAGGGGCCGGCACCATCCTCAAGGGCAAGGAAGACGAGGAAGGCCAGCATGTGAAGGGCCTGACCACCGCCGCCGGTCTTTGGATGACCGCGGCCATTGGCGTGGCAGCGGGGTTGGGGCGTGAGTCGACGGCGGTGTTGAGTACGGTGCTGGCATTGATGGTGTTCAGTGTGATGCCAAGGATTGTCAGCAGGCTGGAGAAGGATTAGCTGAAGTCCAACCTTGCATTGATGTTGCGCTTGCTCAGGCGGGCGCCGATGTCGGTAAAGGTTCTGGCCGTCTTCTCCGAACTCTGCCCCCGTTGCTGCAGTTTGCCCATGGATTGCTGCCAGTCGGAGATGGCGTCCCACATGGCGGTGTCATTGTCGGGGTCGCTGGTGGCGATCTGATACAGCATGTCGTTTCTTCGCCTTTCATTCTCTTCCCTGGCGGTTTTGGCCAGATCGCCCGTGGCCGCCTTCATCCTGGGGTTGATGGCGTCTTCACTCAACAGCGTGCCAAGGTCCATGAGGGTTTTGGCGTTTGCCTTGGCATCGGGGCCGCGCAGAAACGTATTGAGATGTTCCTGGGTCAATAAATCACGGATCTTGCCCAGGGTCTCGGTGCTTTCTTTGGCGTCGGGATTGCGCAACAACCGGTTGATAGTGTCTTGGGTCAGCAGCGCTTTCAGGTCGGCAAGGCTTTGCCCGGTCTGCGCCCCGGTCTGGGGTTGTTGGTTTTGTAGGAGTGGGTTGTAGGCGCTCGGCTGGTTATTGATCGTCGACATGATGTTTCCTCGCAGGACGGTGAAATAAACGCTACACCCCTGTGGAAGGCGTCGCGCTTGAGCGAGGTAAGTCTCAAGCGGGATCCCATGGGTTGCATCTAAGCGCTATCGCTCTTTCTGGTAGGAAGTTTCGGTTTTGACGATCGGCGTTGGATCGTCAAAACCGCAAGTGTCATGTTCGCTTCAGACAATCACCGGCGGCATTGTCGTCGGTGGCTCCTCCACCGGTGGTGGCTGAGTGCCGGGCGGTTCCTGTTCGGGAATCGGGTCGGGCTCGGTAGGCGGCAATGTCGGTTTATCGATATTGGGATCAGGCGTTTCAGCCGGGATCGGGATATTCATCGGTGTGGCCTCCTTTGTGCTTTGCTCTATCGGTGGACAATCGGGCGATGGATTTGATTCCCCGCCCGATGGCGGCATATCCACCTGAACTTTTCACCCGCCAGCATGCTCGGAACCTAGACGGCCCTGCTCAGGGAGAGCGGTGTCGTTTCAGAATTTGAATCAAGCACAAGAGCGTCCACTGGGCGTTAAGGGGAGATGCTCGATGACTGCTGAAACACTGACCCAAGACGATTCAACCTCCACGCTACCGCTGTCCCAGGCACTGTTGCTGCCCAGGATTGCGATTGAAAGCACCACCCCTGTGATCGATGGCGGCGCGTTTGCGGTCAAGGCTGCGGTGGGCCAGCGCGTCCAGGTGGCCAGCAAGGTGTTCGCCGACGGCCACGACAAGCTTGCGGTGATGATCCGCTGGCGCCCGCGCAGTGAAGAGAGCTGGCACAGCGTGGTGATGACCGACGTGGGCAACAATGGCTGGGAAGGCGCATTCACCGTGACCGCCCAGGGCCCGCATGAGTATTGCATCGAAGCCTGGATCGACACCTTCGCCAGCTTCCGCTACGAATTAAGCAAGAAGCACGAGGCCGGCGTGCCGGTGAGCCTGGAGTTGCAGGAAGGCCGCAGCCAGGTGTTGCAAGCCGCCGAGCGCAGCGACAATGAGCTGCGTGACCGCCTGATGTTGCTGCACCACGAACTCTCCAGCCTGCTGGAAACCGAGCAGGTCGCGCTGTTTCTGCACGAAGACAGTGCACACCTGATGACCCAGGCCGATCACCGCGCTTACTTGAGCATCAGTGCCGTATTCCCGATTGATGTGGAACGCGAGGCAGCGCAGTTTGCCAGCTGGTACGAGCTGTTTCCCCGCTCGATCACCGACGATGCCGCCCGCCACGGCACCTTTAACGATGTGCACTCACGCCTGTCGATGATCCATGACATGGGCTTTGATGTGCTGTATTTCCCGCCGATCCATCCCATCGGCCGCAGCCATCGCAAGGGCAAGAACAATGCCCTGACCGCCGTCCCGGATGATCCGGGCAGCCCGTATGCCATCGGCAGCGAAGAAGGCGGCCATGAAGCCATCCATTCGCAATTGGGCACCCGTGAAGACTTCCGCAACCTGGTCAAGGCGGCCGCCGACCATGGCCTGGAAATCGCCCTGGATTTTGCCATCCAATGTTCCCAGGACCATCCGTGGCTCAAGCAGCACCCGGGCTGGTTCAACTGGCGGCCCGACGGCACCATCAAATATGCCGAGAACCCGCCGAAGAAATACCAGGACATCGTCAACGTCGACTTCTACGCGGCGGATGCCATTCCGAGCCTGTGGGTTGAATTGCGCGACATCGTGATCGGTTGGGTGGAAGAGGGCGTGAAGACCTTTCGTGTCGACAACCCCCACACCAAGCCGCTGCCGTTCTGGCAATGGCTGATCAGTGATGTGCGCGCCAAGTACCCCGAAGTGATCTTCCTCGCCGAAGCCTTCACCACCCCGGCGATGATGGCGCGCCTGGGCAAGGTCGGTTACTCCCAGAGCTACACCTACTTCACCTGGCGTAACACCAAGGCCGAGTTAAGCGAATACCTCAGCGAGTTGAACGAGTCCCCATGGCGCGAGTGCTTTCGCCCCAACTTTTTCGTCAACACGCCGGACATCAACCCGGGCTTCCTGCATGAGTCCGGCCGGGCGGGGTTCTTGATCCGCGCCGCGCTGGCCACCATGGGCTCGGGCCTGTGGGGCATGTATTCGGGCTTTGAGCTGTGCGAAGCGGCACCGGTGCCGGGCAAGGAAGAGTACCTGGACTCGGAGAAGTACGAGATCCGTCCACGGGACTTCACGGCGCCGGGCAACATCATTGCCGAGATCGCCCAGCTCAACCGCATCCGCCGGCAGAACCCGGCGTTGCAGACACACCTCGGGCTGAAGCTCTACAACGCGTGGAACGACAACATCCTGTACTTCGGCAAACGCAGCGACGATGGCAGCAACTTTATTCTGGTGGCCGTGAGTCTTGACCCGTTCAACGCCCAGGAGGCCAATTTCGAGTTGCCACTGTGGGAGATGGGCCTGCCGGACGACGCCCAGACCCAAGGCGAAGATTTGATGACCGGCCACCGCTGGACCTGGTACGGCAAAACCCAGTGGATGCGGATCGAACCGTGGCACCAGCCGTTTGGTATCTGGCGCATTACCGTTTCCTGAAGCCGAACCCCGATCTCCACACCACGGGAGATCAAATGTGGGAGCGGGCTTGCTCGCGAAAGCGGAGTGTCAGCCTCCGAATCCGTCTGCTGATACACCGCTTTCGCGAGCAAGCCCGCTCCCACATTGACCGCGTTCCTTCAGGCAGAATTTTTCAAATTCCCAGGAGTTTCCAATGGCGAAGAAACCCAAGGCTGCCACCTTTATCAAAGACCCGCTCTGGTACAAGGACGCGGTGATTTATCAGGTTCATGTCAAATCCTATTTCGACTCCAACAACGACGGCATCGGTGACTTTCCCGGGCTGATCGCCAAGCTCGACTACATCGCCGACCTCGGCGTGAACACCATCTGGCTGCTGCCGTTCTATCCCTCGCCACGCCGGGATGATGGCTATGACATCGCCGAATACCGTGGCGTGCACAGCGATTACGGGACCATGGCCGACGCCAAGCGCTTTATCGCCGAAGCCCACAAGCGCGGGCTGCGGGTGATCACCGAACTGGTCATCAACCACACCTCGGACCAGCACCCGTGGTTCCAGCGTGCGCGCAAGGCCAAGCCGGGCTCGGCCGCGCGGGACTTCTACGTGTGGTCCGATGACGACCAGAAATACGACGGCACCCGCATCATTTTCCTCGACACCGAAAAGTCCAACTGGACCTGGGACCCGGTCGCCGGCCAGTACTTCTGGCACCGCTTCTATTCCCACCAGCCGGACCTCAACTTCGACAACCCGCAGGTGATGAAAGCCGTGCTGTCGGTGATGCGCTACTGGCTCGACATGGGCATCGACGGCCTGCGCCTGGACGCCATCCCGTACCTGATCGAGCGGGACGGCACCAACAACGAAAACCTCCCGGAAACCCACGACGTCCTCAAGCAGATCCGCGCCGAGATCGACGCTCACTACCCGGACCGCATGCTGCTGGCCGAAGCCAACCAGTGGCCGGAAGACACCCAGCTGTACTTCGGTGACAAGAAAGGCGATGACGGCGACGAATGCCACATGGCCTTTCACTTCCCGCTGATGCCGCGCATGTACATGGCGCTGGCCCAGGAAGACCGTTTCCCGATCACCGACATCCTGCGCCAGACCCCGGAAATCCCGGCCAATTGCCAATGGGCAATCTTCCTGCGCAACCACGATGAACTGACCCTGGAAATGGTCACTGACAAAGAGCGCGATTACCTCTGGAACTACTACGCCGCCGACCGTCGCGCGCGGATCAACCTGGGGATTCGCCGCCGCCTGGCGCCGTTGATGGAGCGAGACCGCCGGCGCATCGAGCTGCTTAACAGCCTGCTGTTGTCGATGCCCGGCACGCCGACCCTGTACTACGGCGATGAAATCGGCATGGGCGACAACATCTACCTCGGCGACCGCGACGGTGTGCGTACGCCGATGCAATGGTCCATCGACCGCAACGGCGGCTTCTCCCGCGCCGACCCGGCCAGCCTGGTGCTGCCGCCGATCATGGACCCGCAATACGGCTACCAGTCGGTCAACGTTGAAACCCAGACCCAGGACCCGCACTCGCTGCTGAACTGGACTCGACGCATGTTGGCCGTGCGTAAACAGTCGAAGGCCTTTGGTCGCGGCAGCCTGAAAATGCTCTCGCCGAGCAACCGCCGCATCCTGGCGTATACCCGCGAATACACGGGCGCCGACGGCAAGACTGAAATCATCCTGTGCGTGGCCAACGTGTCCCGCAGCGCCCAGGCCGCGGAACTGGACCTCTCGGCGTTCGCCGGCATGGTCCCGGTGGAGATGCTCGGCGGCAACGCCTTCCCACCCATCGGCCAGCTGAATTTCCTGCTGACCCTGGCGCCGTATGGCTTCTATTGGTTCGTGCTGGCGGCGGAAAACCAGATGCCAAGCTGGCACGTGGAACCGGCGCAAAGCATTCCGGACTTCACCACGCTGGTACTGAAAAAACGCATGGAGGAACTGCTCGAAGCCTCGTGCCGCACCACCCTGGAACAGAATGCGTTGCCGGCGTGGCTGCCCAAGCGCCGCTGGTTTGCCAGCAAGGACACGGCGATTGATGGCGTGCACATCGCTTACGGCGTGCGCTTTGGCGACCCGCAGCACCCGGTGTTGCTCAGCGAGATCGAAGTCACCAGTGCCGGGCAGGTCAGCCGTTATCAGTTGCCATTCGGCTTCCTGGGTGAAGACCAGTTCACCAGCGCCTTGCCGCAACAACTGGCGCTTGCCCGTGTGCGTCGGGTGCGTCAGGTCGGTTTGGTGACGGACGCGTTCAGCCTCGACACCTATATCCGTGGGGTGATCCAGGGCTTGCAGGCCCACACCGTGCTCAACTCCACCGATGGCGACATCCGCTTCGAGCCCACGGCTCAACTGGCCAAACTGGAATTGAACGACGAATCTGAGGTGCGGTACCTCGCCGCCGAGCAGTCCAACAGTTCGGTAGTGGTGGGCGGCAGCCTGGTGCTCAAGCTGATCCGTAAAGTCAGCGCCGGGGTGCACCCGGAACTGGAAATGGGTGCCTACCTGACCGAAGCCGGCTACGAACATATCTCGCCGCTGCTGGGTTCGGTGATACGCCATGACAACGATGGCCAGGACAACCTGCTGATGATTGCCCAGGGTTACTTGAGCAACCAGGGCGACGCCTGGGGCTGGACCCAGAACAACCTGGAGCGGGCGATTCGCGACGAACTGGCCGAAGCCATGTCCGAGCAGGAGCAGCACTACAACGCCCTCGGTGAACTGGCGGACTTCGCCGGTTTGCTCGGCCAGCGCCTGGGCGAGATGCACCTGGTGCTGGCGGCACCGACGGCCAACAAGGCCTTCAAGCCCGAGGCCACCTCCGTCAAGGACAGCCAGGGCTGGGCCAAGCAGGTGGGCGCGCAAATCGACCGCGCCCTGCAGCTGCTCAAACAGCATCAAACCCAGTTGAACCCTGCTGACCAGGCATTGGTCAGTGCTTTACTGGAGCAGAAAAAGGCCATCGCCAGTCATGTTCAGGACCTGGCGAAAGCCACGGTGGGCGGGTTGCGCATTCGCGTGCATGGCGACCTGCACCTGGGCCAGGTACTGGTGGTCAAGGGCGATGCCTACCTGATCGACTTCGAGGGCGAACCGGCGCGGCCGCTGCATGAGCGCCGCGGCAAACACAGCCCGTACAAGGACGTGAGCGGGGTGCTACGGTCGTTTGATTACGCGGCGGCCATGGCGGTGAATGTGCAGGGCGTGGATCAGTCGCCTGAAGCCAATGCGTCACGGCAGCGGGTCGCGGATCGCTACTTGCATGAAGCCAAACAGGCATTTATCCAGGCCTATCACGGGGCCACGACTACACTGGCCCATGACTGGCAGGATGCCAAAGGCCAGGACGCAGCGCTGGCGTTGTTCAGCCTGGAGAAGGCCGCGTACGAAGTGGCCTACGAAGCAGAAAATCGCCCGAGCTGGTTGCCGGTGCCGTTGCAAGGTTTGCACGGCCTGCTCAGCGGGTTGAAACCATTATCGAAAACTGCACGCGGTGGGGAGACGTCATGAGTTATTCAAGCAAAGAACCGCTGCAGCCAAAGTTGAGTGTGATGCCAGCCTCCAAGGACATTGAAGCGTTGGTACGCGCCGAGCACCATGACCCGTTCTCGATCCTCGGGCCCCATGATGACGAGGAGGGCGGTCAGTTCATTCGCGCTTTCCTGCCTGAAGCCCTGAGTGTCCAGGTGTTGGCCCGCGACAGTGGCGAACACCTCGGCAGCCTTGATGCGACGCAAGTGCCGGGTCTGTTTGTCGGGCATTTCGGCAGCCGCCAGGCGTACCTGCTGAAGATCCAGTGGGCCGGTGGCGAACAGATCACCGAAGACCCTTACAGCTTCAGCCAGCTACTGCTGGGTGAGATGGATTTGTACCTGTTTGCCGAAGGCAATCACCGCGACCTCAGCAGTTGCCTGGGTGCACAAGTGACCAGCATCGACGGGGTCCAGGGCGTACGCTTTGCCGTATGGGCACCGAATGCGCGCCGGGTCTCGGTGGTGGGCGACTTCAATATCTGGGACGGCCGCCGTCACCCGATGCGCCTGCGTCACCCGTCCGGGGTCTGGGAAATCTTTATCCCGCGCCTGCAACCTGGCGCCGCCTACAAATACGAAATCCTCGGCGCCCACGGCATTTTGCCGCTCAAGGCCGACCCGATGGCCCTGGCCACACAAATGCCGCCGGACACCGCCTCCAAAGTCGCTTCGCCGTTGCAGGTCGACTGGCAGGACGACGCCTGGATGCAGGCTCGCGGCGAGCGGCAAAAACCCAGCGCGCCGTTGTCGATCTACGAGTTGCATGCCGGCTCCTGGCAGTGCGAGCTGGACGAAGTCGGTGAAGTCGCCCGCCAGTACAGTTGGCGTGAAATGGCCGAGCGCCTGATTCCCTATGTGCAGCAGTTGGGCTTCACCCACATCGAACTGATGCCGATCATGGAGCATCCGTTCGGCGGTTCCTGGGGTTATCAGGCGCTGTCGCAATTTGCCCCGACGGCGCGCTTCGGCTCGCCGGATGATTTTGGGTTTTTCGTCAACGCCTGCCATCAGGCCGATATTGGCGTGATCCTCGACTGGGTACCGGCGCATTTTCCCACCGACACCCACGGCCTGGCGCAATTCGACGGTACCGCGTTGTACGAATACGCCAACCCGCTGGAAGGCTTTCACCAGGACTGGGACACCCTGATCTACAACCTGGGCCGCACCGAAGTCCATGGCTTCATGCTGGCCTCGGCATTGCATTGGCTCAAGCACTTCCATATCGACGGCCTGCGGGTGGATGCCGTGGCGTCGATGCTCTATCGCGATTATTCGCGCAAGGCCGGTGAGTGGGTGCCAAACCGCCACGGCGGTCGGGAAAACCTTGAAGCCATCGACTTCCTGCGCCACCTCAACGACGTGGTGACACTGGAAGCGCCCGGTGCCCTGGTGATCGCCGAGGAATCCACGGCCTGGCCGGGTGTGAGCCAGCCGACCCAACAGGGCGGCCTGGGCTTCAACTACAAGTGGAACATGGGCTGGATGCACGATTCGCTGCACTACATCCAGCAAGACCCGGTGTACCGTGCCCATCATCACAACGAACTGAGTTTCGGCCTGGTGTACGCCTGGTCCGAGCGCTTTATCCTGCCGATTTCCCATGATGAAGTGGTGCACGGCAAACACTCGCTGATCGACAAGATGCCAGGTGACCGCTGGCAGAAATTTGCCAACCTGCGGGCCTACCTCAGCTTTATGTGGATGCACCCGGGCAAGAAGCTGCTGTTCATGGGCTGCGAGTTTGGCCAATGGCGCGAGTGGAACCACGATCAACAGCTGGACTGGTACCTGCTGCAATACCCGGAACACCGGGGGGTGCAGAAACTGGTGGGTGACCTCAACCGCCTGTACCGTGAAGAGCCGGCGCTGCACGACCAGGACGACGCACCTCAGGGCTTCCAGTGGCTGATCGGGGATGACGCCATCAACAGCGTCTACGCGTGGCTGCGCTGGAGCAAGGACGGCCGGCCGGTGCTGGTGGTGGCCAACTTCACGCCGGTGCCGAGGGAAGCCTACAAGGTGGGCGTGCCGTTTGCCGGGCGCTGGAGCGAGGTGATCAACAGCGACGCCGATACCTATGCCGGTTCCAACTTCGGCAACGGTGGCGGGGCGTTTACAGAGGAAGAGCCCAAGCATGGGCAGCCGTTGTCGCTGTCGTTGAACCTGCCGCCGCTGGGTGTGTTGATCCTGCGGCCGGAAGGCTGATGCCCGGACGATGAAGAACCCTTGTGGGAGCGGGCTTGCTCGCGAAGGCGGTGTATCAGCCAACATATTCGGCGACTGACCCACCGCATTCGCGAGCACGCCCGCTCCCACACAAGCCCGTTCCCACATTGGGGATGCGTGGTGGTTTAGAAATCGATCTTTACCCCCAGTGTGCCTTCCCGGCTATTGAGCGGGTTACCGTCCATACTCCAGTTGTACCCCACCTCCCCATACACCTTCACTGCCTTCGAAACCTGCAGCGTCGCCCCGGCGCTGACCTCCATCGTGGTGGATCGCTGCTCGGTATCGATAGCCGTCGAATCATCGAACCTGACGGTGTTGGTTCCGCTTCCGGCGTGCCACACATTTGCCCGCACATAAGGTTGCACCGGCATCCCGCTGAGCGTGTAGTCGCCCCGCAAACGCACACCGAGGCGAGTGGTCACGGCGGTGTCAGCCTTGAACGAAATATCCGCGATGCCGTCGTTCTGACTGTCCAGCCAGCTACGGTCAATGATTACCTGGGCCTGGGGCTCCACTTCCCAGTGTTCGGACACGGCGAACGGCATGCCGACCTCCGCCGAGCCCGCCACGTTGTGCCCCTTGGTTTGCAATTTGATGCCCCGGCGGGATTCGTCGTGGCCGTCGAACCGGGTGCCCATCAGCACCAGGTCGAGGTAGGCACGGTTGGCGCCGATCAGTGTCCAGTAGGTGCCCAGGCTGTCGGCACGCAGGGTGATGTCGCCGGTGTCGATGTTCTGGAACCCGCCGGCAAAGCCCTGCACATTACCGGTCAGGCGGCTGTGGCCGACGAAGAACCCCACGCGCTGTGTCAGGCCGTTGTCTGAGGTCCAGGCGTACAGGTCAGTGCCCACCTGAAAGCCCGACAGCGAGCTGTCCAGGGTCGGGCTGACGGTGCCGGAGAACGACTGGCGCGTGCTGCTGCCAAATACCCTGGCCCAGCCGGCAGGCGCCGCGCCGGTCGGTTGTGGCGGGCCCTGGTCACCCATGCGCTCGTGATAGGTACTCAGCATGCCTTGGACCATCTGCTGCACGGCGGGGAACAACACCGAGTAGTCCGCCACTTCCGGACGGTAGATGGGAATGGGTTCTTCCCCGGGGAAAATGCCTGGCGTGCCCGGTGTTCCGTCGGCCGGAACCGGTGGAAAGATACCGACGTCGGGTGGGACCGGTGGAATGATGCCGCCGTCGGGCGGGACCGGTGGAATGATACCCACAGGCCCTTCCGGGGTGGGAAGGGGCGGTGCTTCGACGGATGAACGCAAGTACCAGTTTTGCGCTGTGCCGGGGGTGACGCCGCCTTTGTACAGGTAGTAATCGTAAGCCCCGGCAGACACAGCACCGCCTCTCAACGAGAAGGCCAAGTCGCTGGCCGTCGCCCCGTTGGCCGCCTGGACCACCAGGATGCCGTTCTGCACCGTCATGGCGCCGGGGCCGGCGAGGTTGGTCACGTTGATCGTCGTGCTGCCTTGCATCGTGCCTTTGTTGACCACGAGCTTGTCGCTGGGCGCGTTGTCCCCGGCCAGCACGCTTTGCAGGGCTAATTGTCCATTGTTGCCGGTGTAGTTGCCGTTGATGGTCAGGCTGTCGGTGGCGGTAGTGCTGGCGCTGGTCATGTCGATCAACCCGCCGTTGTTCACCGTGGTGAGCTGGCCGGCGGTAAAGGGGCTGATGCTGCCCTGGGTGACCAGTAGGGTACCGATATTGATGTCCATGGTCCCGGTGTGGGTGCCGGCGTCGCCGAGGGTGAAGGTGCCACTGCCCAGGGTGAACACCGACGTGTTGTTCAGGGTGATGGTTTCCCAGTGGGCGTAGCGCGACGGCGTGGCGGCCCGGGTGTTGTCGAACGTCAACGAGTCATTGCCCAGGCCGCCATCCAGCAGGGGCGTGGAGGCGATGATCGTCTCCGTCAGGGCGGTCAGGAATGCCCGGTCGGTACCGCTGCCTGTCACGATGGGGCCGTGAATCAGTCCGGCGTTTTGCCAGGTAAACAGATTATTGCCATTGCCGGCCTGAACACCGCCGGTGATATCGCCGCCCTTGACGATGATTTCGTTGCCACCGTTACCGACACTGATCTTGCCGCCAATGCTGCCGTTGGCAATGGTGATCTTGTTATTGCCATTTCCGGCCGTCATGTCGCCGTCGATTCGGCCGGTGCTCAGGGTCGCTTTATTGTCGCCGTCGCCCTGGGTCACGGAGGCAATGGTGCCGCCGCTCATGGCAAAGTTATCGTTGCCCAATCCCTGGATGACCGCCCCGGCACTGCCCTGGCTGATTTGCACGATACCGTTGCCGGCACCCTGGATGATGCTGCCGGTCACGGTGCCGCCGAACAGTTGGAAGATGTTGGCGCCGTCACCCATGTTCACCGCGCCATCGACTGTGCCCGAATTCATGGTCACGAGGTCACCGCCGGGCCCGAACGTCACGTTGCCATTGATCACGCCCGTGCCGGCGGCGGGGAACAGCAGCGTGTTGTTGCCTGCGGTGTCGACGACGCCTGCACTGCTGCCACTGCTGCAAGTGAACGCGTCGTCGCCGGCGGTGGGTACCAGCACGCAATCGGCAAGTGCAGCCAGCGGCCAGCCCGCCAGCAAGGCCGAACAGACGATTCCCAGGTGCATCCGGGTTGCAAGCCGTGCGGTCATAGTCCGCCCTCCCTGGACGCCTGCGGGGCAGGCGCACGCGCTCACGTTAGCGCCGCCCGGGAAGCGTCGCTACTGTGAGAAATAACAGGTATGGACGAGTGTGTGAGGGCTACAAAAACACAATCTCGTAGGGTTCACGCATGCGTTCCAGCAGCACCTGCGCCAGGATCGGCGCCAGGCCGATTTCCGGGTCCCCCGCCAATTGGCTGGCATAGGCATGGGCGGCATGCAGCTTGCGGGCGACGCTCCAGGTGTCGAGCCGTACCTTGCGTGCGCGCTGCCAGGGGATGGCGACTGTCTCGCGCACGGGCCAGTGCCAGGCCCAGATCGGCAGTTCGTGCAGGGGCACGCCTTTGAGCGCGCACGCCTTGGCGGCGGCTCGGCCCACGGCATCATGGTCGTCGTTGCCGTCGTTGCGCCAGGTGGTGAACACCACGTCGCCCGCTTGCAGGTAGCGTGCAATGAACTGGCTCATTTGCTGTTCACGGGCGGCCAGGGCGTTGTCGGCAAAGCCGCCGCGAATCCATTTCAGGCTGTGCAGGGGCACGCCCAGGCGGCGCAGGGCCTCGACACTTTCCTGGGGGCGCACCACGCTCAGGCGTTTGGCCGGCCACACGGTGGAGCCGGGATGGCTGGCGCTGCCGTCGGTGATGGAGATCAGTTGCAGGGCGTATTCACGGGTGCTGAGCAATTGCAGCAGACCGCCACAGGCGATCACTTCATCGCCGGGATGGGGGGCGATGACCACCACGCGACTGCCTTCGGGCACCAGGGTGGCGGGATTGATTGCCGGGATTTGCGCCAGTTGCGGGGCGCTGTTCCAGATTTGCGCGGGGCCCCGGCGGCTGTCATTAAGCGGTGCAGGTTTCATGAGTGTCACGTCCTTGTTCATCGGTGGTGCTGGCCGTACCCCGTTGACGGGACGGCTCTTGTTGATACACGAGCGTCATGCAGCGCACGCTCGCGGCGCGACGGCGTTCCAACCCTGGATTGCCGTGCAAGGAGTACAGATGATAGTTACGAATCGTCGCTTTTACACAGTCCAATGTCGCTATTTTTTCAGGGGGCCTGCATCAGGGTCTTCAGGTAATCACCAAAACCGCCCTGGGCGCGGCAATCCAGGCGGGCGCTGGTGATCACCTGGGGCGAGTGGCTCCAGGCAATGGACGCGCCGCAGCGTTCCAGTTGGCGCACCAGTTCGACGTCTTCATGGCACGGCAGGGGTTCGAAACCGCCGGCTCGCACATAGGCACCCGCGCTCACGCCGAGGTTGGCGCCATGGATATGCCGATGCCCGTCCCGGGCCTCATAGGCCTGGTGATAGCGGATTTGCGCCGCCGGGTCGAAGCCTTCGCTCCAGGCGTCCACCGTCACCGTGCCACACACCGCGTCCACCCCCAGGGCCAGTTGCGCCACCAGCCAATCCGGGGCGACGCGGCTGTCGGCGTCGGTGCAGGAAATCCAGCGCGCGCCGTTGTTCAACAAATACCGCGCGCCCACGCCGCGCACGTGCCCCACGTTACGCGCCTGCACCTCCAGGCTGTGCACCTGGTATTGGCGGGCAATCGCGGCACTGCGATCGCTGCAACTGTCGAGCACCGCCAGAATCTGCACCTCTTCACCCAGCAACCCCGGATGACTGGCCGCCACCATCGCGGCTTTCAGGCATTCGGGCAGCAGTGTTTCTTCGTTGTGCACGGGTATCAGGATGCCGATCATCGCAGCCCCTCCAGGGTCGCAACCGTGGTGCCGTCATGGCTCCACAGGTCCAGTAGAAAATCGCTTTCGTGATGCTGTATCAGCGGCGGCATGCCCAGGCGTTGTCCGAGGCGCGCATGCACCTGTTCCGCCGTCTGCGGGCAGCCTTCGATGGGCGGGCGCCAGTGGCAGGCGAGGAGTTGTCCGTCAGGCGTCAGCGAGGCGAGGGCGCGATCAATCAGCCCGTCGAAGTCCTTCGGGTCGAGGTAGTAGCACAGCTCGCTGAGCACAATCAGCTCGAACGTCTCGCTGGGCCACTGTTCCGGCAAGCGGCTCTGTTGCACCCTGGCGTGGCTGTAGCGCTCCAGCCGGGTCTGCGCCAGGCTGACGGCTGCCTGCGCCGTGTCACAGCACAGCAGGCGGTCGCAACGCGGGGCCAGTTCGAAGCTCAGCTCACCGTTGGCGCAGCCGGGTTCAAAGATCGAGGCGTAGTGCGGCCGCGTCAGCAGCGCCAGGGTCAGCGCGCGCTTGCGCCGTTCGTACCAGCGTTGGCGAAAGGCCCAGGGATCGTCGTTACCCGCAAACAATTGGTCGAAGTAGGGCGTGGCGACACTCATACAAACACCACTTCAAAAGGTTGTAGCAGACGCTCCAGCACATAGGGCGCGAGCACCGGCGGCAGGCCGATCTGCGGGTCACCTTCCAACTGGCTGGCGAATGCGTGGATCGCGTGGCGTTTGCGGGCCACGGCTTCAGGTGTCAGGAGGATTTTGCGCGCGCGGTGCCAGGGCACCTGGCTGTCTTCGGGGGTTGCCCAGTGCCAGGTCCACACGGGCAGTTCCAGCAAGGTCGCACCCACGGCCCGGGCCGCCTTGGCACTGGCGCGGCCTACGGCTTCGTGGTCGCAATGGCCGTCTTCGCGCCAGGTGGTGAAGACCACGTCGCCCGGCTTGAGGTAGCGCTCGATAAATTGACTCAGGTCGTCTTCACCGGACGCTACCTGGCTGTCGCTGAAACCTGCCCGCAGCCACTTCAGGCTGTGCAAGGGCAAGCCCAGGCGATGCAACGCCTGGGCCGACTCCTGCGGCCGCACCACACTCAGGCGTTCCACCGGCCAGCGTTGCGAGCCCGGGTGACTGGCGCTGCCGTCAGTGACGGAGATCAACAGCATGGGCCGGCCGAGGGCGGCAAGCCCTTGCAGCAGGCCGCCGCAGCCCAGCACTTCATCGTCCGGGTGCGGGGCGATGATCACGGCGCGACTGCCTTCAGGCACCAGGTCGGCAATATCGACGCAGGCCAGCCCGGCCAGGTGCGCCGAGCTTTGCCACAGGTGCAACGGCGTGCCCTGGCCGACGATAGGATTGGTTTTCATAGTTGCCACTGCCCTGTGGTGTCGGCGACGTGTTGACCGAGGGCGGCCAGGTCGCGCTCGGCATGGCTTTGACGGACGTACACCGGCAGGTCCGCCATCAGTTGGGCAAAGTGCGGGTCCTTGCAGTAAGGGCCTGCGCCCAGCGCCCGGCCCACATGGCGCACCACTTGCTCCACCGAGTCTTCGACACAGGCCCGTGCCTGTTGCGCCAGGCGTTGGGCATTGGCTTTGGGCTGGCGGTCGATGTGTACGGCGCTGTTGCGCAGTACGCAGGCGGCGCTGTGCAGGGCACTGTCGACCGCGCCCAAATGGGCCAGCGCATGGGGCTCCTTGCTCCGGGCGCAGTGCTCGCGCAGGGCTTCGGCCAGGCGCTGTGCGGCGCCGTACCAGCAGGCCGCGATCCCGATCCCGCCCTGCCAGAAACCGGCCCGTTCCAGATAATCACCGGGGCCGCCCACCGCCAGCCCGGTGGCACGGTCGAACAACACCTCGACACTGCCCGTGGCCGCCATCCCCACTGCCTGCCAGCCGTCACCGGTGACGGTCACCCCCGGCTGTTCCATTGGCACCGCCACCAACTGTTGGCGATCCTCGTCGTCCCAGGCCGTCAGCAAACCATGGCTGACCACCGCCGCACCGGAACACCAGGCCTTGCGGCCTTCCAGTACCAGGCGCTGGCCGTCGCGCCGCACCCGCACCCTGGCCGTGGGCGGCTCGGCGGCCCACATCCCCCAGGTGCTGCCAACAGGCGGGAGCGGGCTGTCCAGTTCAGCGATGATTGCCAAGGCATCGGTATGCCCCTCGAACAACTTGCACAGCCCCAGGTCATGGCCGCCTACCTGGGCCAGGCGACTGAACCGTTGCAGGGTCTGGCCGCTGCCCGGCCGGGGCAATTGATCCAGGCCACTTTCTACCAGGGTGCCCAGCGCGCGGCCCAGGGCCGGTGTGTCCGGGTAACCCAAGTGATGGTGCAGAAAATCGTGCAAGTCCATTTCACGCCTCTTCCTCTTGCTGCAATTCAAACAGCAACAGCGAACGCCCGGTGACGGCGTATTCATGATCGAAATCGAAACGCTCCTGGCCTCGCACCGACGGCTGGTTGGTGTCGAGCATGCAGGTCCAGAAACCACCGTCCGGTACCGGCGGCAGGCGGAAATTGACCATGTCGTGGTGGGCGTTGACCACCAGCAACAACGTGGCGTCAGCCCCCGGGCGGCGAATCCCGGTTTCCTGGGCGCGGCCATCCATCAACATGCCCAGGCAACGCCCGTGGCTGTCTTGCCATTGCTCGGTGGTCATTTCATCACCGCTGGGCGCCAGCCAGGTGACGTCCTTGACGCCGATGTCTTCGTTGTAGTCGCCCACCAGGAAGCGTCCGCGCCGCAGGATCGGGTACGCCAGGCGCAGCTTGATCAGGCGCTTGACGAACTTGAGCAGGGCCTTGCCGTCTTCGTCCAGGTCCCAGTTGATCCAGCCGATCTCGCTGTCCTGGCAGTAGGCGTTGTTGTTGCCGTGCTGGGTGCGGGCGAACTCGTCACCGGCCACCAGCATGGGGGTGCCTTGGGCCAGCAGCAGGGTGGCGAAGAAATTGCGCATCTGGCGCAGGCGCAGCGCGTTGATTTCCGGGTCGTCGGTGGGGCCTTCAACGCCATGGTTCCACGACAGGTTGTTATTGCTGCCGTCCTGGTTGTTCTCGTCGTTGGCTTCGTTGTGCTTGTCGTTGTAGGACACCAGGTCGTGCAGGGTAAAACCGTCATGGGCGGTGATGAAGTTCACCGAGCTGTAGGGGCGACGGCCACGCTGGTTGAACATCTCGCCCGAGGCGGTCATGCGCCCGGCGAAGTCGGCCAATTGGCCGTCATCGCCTTTCCAGAACGAGCGCACGGTGTCGCGGAAGCGGTCGTTCCATTCCACCCAGCCCGGCGGGAAACCGCCCACCTGATAACCACCGGGGCCGCAGTCCCAGGGCTCGGCGATCATTTTCACCTGGCGCAGCACCGGGTCCTGGCGGCAGGCCACGAGGAAGCTGTGGCGCTCGTCAAAGCCGTCGCGGTAGCGGCCGAGAATGGTGGCCAGGTCGAAGCGAAAACCGTCGACGTGCATCTCGGTGGCCCAGTAGCGCAACGAGTCGGTGACCATCTGCAGCACGCACGGGTGGCTCAGGTCCAGGGTGTTGCCGGTGCCGGAGTCGTTGATGTAGAAGCGCTTGTCATCGGGCATCAGGCGGTAGTACGACGCGTTGTCGATGCCGCGCATGGACAGGGTCGGGCCTTGCTCGTTGCCTTCGGCGGTGTGGTTGTAGACCACGTCCAGAATCACTTCCAGCTTGGCTTCATGCAGGTGCGCAACCATCTCCTTGAACTCGGCGATCTTGCCGCTGGCCAGGTAGCGCGGGTCCGGCGCAAAGAAGGCAATGCTGTTGTAGCCCCAGTAGTTGGTCATGCCTTTTTGCAGCAGGTGCTGGTCGTTGACGAAGGCGTGCACCGGCAGCAGTTCCACCGACGACACGCCCAACTGGCGAATGTGCTTGAGCACGTCGTCGACCATCAGCCCGGCGCAGGTGCCGCGCACTTCCTCAGGCACCGAAGGGTGGCGCATGGTGATGCCGCGCAAGTGGGTTTCATAAATGATCGTGCGGTCCCACGGCGTACGCACCGGCTGGTCGTTGCCCCAGGTGTGGGCCGGGTCGATGACTTTGCATTTGGGCACGAAGGGCGCGCTGTCGCGCTCGTCGAAACTGAGGTCGGCGTCGGGGTGGCCGATGGTGTAGCCAAACAACGCCTCGGACCACTTGAGTTCGCCCACCAATTGTTTGGCGTAGGGGTCGATCAGCAGTTTGTGGTGGTTGAAGCGATGACCGTTGGCCGGGTCATAGGGACCGTACACGCGATAGCCGTAGATCAGCCCTGGGTGGGCGTCGGGCAGGTAGCCGTGGAAGGTCTCGTCGGTGTATTCCGGCAGTTCGATGCGTTCCAGTTCGACTTCGCCGCTGTCGTCGAAAATGCACAGCTCGACTTTGATGGCGTTGGCCGAGAACAGCGCAAAGTTGACCCCCAGACCATCCCAGGTCGCGCCGAGGGGGAAGGGCAAACCTTCACGAATCCGCGACGGCTCGTTTTCCGGCGTCGAGTTGGGCTTGTTGGGTTTGCTCATTGAGGTGCTCCTGCAAAAGGTTTTTCCGGGCCGAACGAGGCCTTGCCGGCGTGAAGCCAGATGAAAATCTTGAATTGGATGCGGTTTCCCCTGTGGGAGCTGGCTTGCCTGCGATGGCGGAGTAGCTGGCGACATCGATGCTGAATGTGCCGCCGCCATCGCGGGCAAGCCCGCTCCCACAAGGGGCCTTTGTCAGCTGGCGGGCTTGCGCGGCGCCTTGGGTTTTTTGTCGGCAACAGGCTTGGCCGGCGCTGCTGCGGCCTTGGGTTTCGGCGCGGCTTTGGGCTTGGCGGCAGCCTTTGGCTTGGATGGCGTCAGCGCTTCGGCTTCCGCCAGTTTGCGCGCCATCTCCCAGTGTCGCGCATCTTCGCCGTGGGGTTTACCTTCAGACTCCCAGATCTGATGCGCCAACTCGCGTATGCGTTTGTCTTCAGTACTCATCGCAATGCTCCTCACAGAAAATTTCAGCTTTCTTGATCATCAGGATTGATAAAGACATTGACCGGGAAGTCCCCCAGGGCAGCGCTGATCATGAGCTCCTTGTTGGGTGTGACTGCGCCTGTTCGGAAAAGTCCCTTCCAATTTCGGGTTGGAGCGGCGAACGGTAACCGGACCCGGGTATCGCCCCAAATCTGCGCGTTGATCAGCGGGTACACACCGTTTTCAAGCAGCCCGTGAGGCCAGCGCGGCACCACCACCAGCAACTGTTTGCCCTGGTATTCCCGGTAGAAGGCAACCACCCGTTCGGCCTGCTCGCCCACCACTTCCAGGGGGTCGTAAGTGCCCTGGCGAAACAGCTGCGGATACGCCTTGCGCAGCGCCAGGACCTGGCCGATCAGTGCCTGCTTGAGGCGCCCGTCATGCCAGTTGAACATCAGCTCGCCGATGTCCGGCGGCGTGTGCAGCCCCTGTTCTCGCGCGTGAAAGTCCACCGGCCGGCGGTTATCAGGGTCCACAAGCGTGAAGTCCCAGAACTCATCGCCCTGATATAAATCCGGCACGCCCGGCACGGTGAGCCGAAGCAAGGATTGCGCCAGCCCGTTGACCGCGCCCGCCGGGGCGATGGCCTGGGCGGCTTCGCCGATGGCGTCGCGCAGGGCCTTGCCGGAGTCCTCCAGCAGCAGCCGTGACAGGAAGGCTTCGACACCCTGTTCATACAGCTCGTTGGGCGCGCTCCAACTGCTTTGCAACTTGGCTTCGCGCAGGGCTTTCTGTTGCCACTGCCAGAGGCGCTGGTGATAGTCCGCCAGGCCCTCGGCATCGTCGCGGTGCAGGTCCAGGGGCCAACTGCCCAGCAGTACCTGATAGAGGATCAGTTCGTCACCGGCCGAGGGCGTATGGGCATCGCTGCGCAGGCGGGCGGCCAGGGTGCGCCATTGCTCCACCTGTTCGGCGTACCAGTCGGCGCATTCGCTGAGCACCGCCAGGCGCGCGCGGGTGTCTTCGCCGCGCTTGTGGTCGTGGGTGGCGGTGGCCAACAGGTTATCGGGAAAGGTCTGCAGGCGCTGTTGGTTGGCGGCGTGGAAGTCGTCCAGCGGCGCGCTGAATTGCTCGGTGCTGAAGCCCACGTCATTGCGCGACAGCAACACCCCCGAGCGATAGAACGCGGTGTCTTCCACGGCCTTGGCCGCCGCCGGAGACGTGAGTTGCTGGAAACGCACGCAGGCGTGCTTGAGCATCTTGCGTTCGCGGCCCAGCGGGCGGTCGCGCCAGGGCTGGCCACCGAGCCATTTTTCCAGGCAGTCGAGCACCGGCCAGTCGGCTTCGCTCAAGGTGCTGCGGGCACCGGCCAGGGCTTGCAGGAAAAACACGTCATCCCGTTCGCTGCGGCCCCGGGCGCTGATGTAGGTGCGGTACACCGGGAAGTGCACGATCAGTTCCTGCAAGGCCCGGCGAATCGCACCCAGGGTCAGGTCGCGGCTCATCACATCGTCCCGGGCCACTTGCAGCAGGGCCTGGGCCACGCTTTCAAAGTCGCCGGCCAGGGAACCGTTGAGGATCTGCTGGCGGGCCAGCCATGCTTCTTCGATAAACGCAGACGGGCGTTCGGTGTGGCGAGTCCATAAGTCAGCCAGGGGTTCGAAGCCTTTGGGGTCGTGTTGCAGCAACGACAGCTGGTTCATGAATTCGTAGCCGGTGGTGCCGTCCACGCACCAGTCTTCGCGCAGGGTTTCGCCTTCGCCGAGGATCTTCTCGACGAAGATCGGCAGGTGCCGCCCGCCCGCCAGTGAGTCGACGCGGCGCCGCAGCTTGCGGCAGTACCCGCGCGGGTCGGCGAGACCGTCGATATGGTCGATGCGCAGGCCGTCGATCAGGCCTTCGCCGATCAACTGGAAGATCTTGCCGTGGGTCGCTTCGAACACCGCGCTGCGCTCTACCCGCAGGCCGCCCAGCTCGTTGACGTCGAAGAAGCGCCGCCAGTTGATATCGTCCGCCGCCGTGCGCCAACTGGCCAGGCGGTAGCTCTGTTGTTCCAGCAGGTGGTGCAGGCGGGCAAAACCGTCGGGCTGGCGTGCGTCGTAGAGGTCAATGTTGTCTTCGATGGCCTTGAGGGTTTCGGGATCGCGGGCCGCTTCGATCAGTTCCTGTTTCAGGGCGGCGGCCTGGGGGTAGGCGTCCGGCTGATAGGCCAGGCTGCTGAAGCGATCGGCCAATGCCTTGATGGGCACCAGTTCGCCGTATTCCCGTGGGCAGATCGGAAAGCGGTGTTCGTAATGCTCCACAAAAAAGCTGCCGTGCCCTGGGTCGAAGCGCAGGGGCAGGGCGCCGGATTGCAGGGCTTCGCCGTAGTCGCTGCCGAGGAACGGCATCAACAGTTGGCCCTTGAGCAGCGGGTCTGGGGAGTGCCATTGAATGTCGAAGAATTCGCTGTAGGGACTCAGCCGGCCCCATTCCAGCAGGTCCAGCCACCACGGGTTATCGGCACCGCCAACGGCCATATGGTTGGACACGATATCGAGGATCAGGCCCATCTGGTGTTCGCGCAGCGCGGCGACCAGCCGGCGCAGCGCCGGTTCGCCGCCCAGTTCTGGATTGACGGTGGTGGGGTCGACCACGTCATAGCCGTGCATCGAGCCGGCGCGGGCGCTCAGCAGCGGCGAGGCGTAGAGGTGGCTGATGCCCAGTTCGGCGAAGTACGGCACCAGCGGCACGGCATCGTCGAGGGTAAAACCCTTGTGAAATTGCAGGCGTTGGGTGGCCCGCAGGGTCAATGGCTTCATCGGTCACGCTCGTGGGCCTGGAGGCGCGCCACGGCCAGCAGCTCAAGGCGGCGGGCGGCGTTTTCATCATCGAGCAGGGTGGCTGCAGCGCCCGGCAGGCGACGCCGCCAGTTCGGGTGGGTGTCGGTGGTGCCGGGCAGGTTGGCTTGCTCCTCCACGCCCAGGGCATCTTCCAGGGGCAGCAACACCAAGGGCGCGCGGGTGTGGCCCAGGTAGCGCACGCTGGCATCGATGACGTGGTCGGTTTCGTTGCGCACTTCCTCGGTGAAGTTCTGCGGGTCCTGGCTCAAGGCCTGGCGCAGCGCCTGGCGTTCCCGCAGGCGGTGTTCGCTCCATTGCTCCACGGTGGGCGCATCGATCAGGCCCAACTGGATATTCCAGTCGATGTCCCGGCTGTGCCACCAGCCGTTGAGGGTCGGCAAATCGTGGGTGCTGGTGGTGGCCAGGGCGTTGTCCGGCCAATCCAGAATCGGCTTGAACTGGCCGCCGTGGTCTTGTTCGAACAGCAGCACGCGCATGCCGAGGATCGAGCGGGCGATCAGCTTTTCCCGCAGGCCGTCAGGCACGGTGCCGAGGTCTTCGCCGAGGACGATCGCCTGATGGCGGCTCGATTCCAGGGCCAATAGCCGCAGCAGGTCATCCACCGGGTAATACAGATAGGCTCCGTCCCGCGGCGAGGCGTCCATCGGGATCACCCACAGGCGTTGCAGGCCCATCACATGGTCAATGCGCAAGCCGCCGGCATGGGCGAAGTTGGCCCGCAGCATTTCGATAAACGCGCGAAAGCCATTGCGCTTGAGGCCTTCCGGGGAGAAGGCGGAGATGCCCCAGCCCTGGCCGGCGCGGTTGAGAATGTCGGGTGGCGCACCCACGGTCAAGTCTGCCAGCAGTTCATCCTGGCGGCTCCAGGCCTGGCTGCCGCCGCCATCGGCGCCCACCGCGAGGTCGGCGATCAGGCCGACGCCCATGCCACTGCCGCGCGCTGCTTGTTGCGCGCGTTCCAGGCAGCGGGCGATCAGCCATTGGCTGAACGCGTAGAAGCCGATTTCATCCCGGTTGGCTTCGGCGAACTGTGCCAGTGCCGGGCTTTGCGGGCTGTGCCAGTCCTCGGGCCAGTGGCGCCAGTCGAGGCTCTCGCCGTTGGCCGCACGTTCGGCTTGCACGGCTTCGAAGCGGCAGTGGTTTTCCAGGGCTTCGCCGCCGGCCTGTCGAAAGCTCAGGAAGTCGGCGTGTTGTGGGTGATCGCCCTGGCGGAAGTCTTCGTACAGGGTGCGCAACAGGCGCTGCTTGGCTTTGGCGGCGGCCGGCCAGTCAATCAGGCTTTGTTGCTCAAGGTCGTTCAACTCGTCGGCCAGGCCGCTGGCGTCGATGGCGATTTGCACGGCGCGTTCGCCGAGGATGCAGCCGGGGGACGCGTACAAGCTGTTGAGGAACAGGCGACTGGAGGGGGAATACGGGCTGAAGCGCTCGGTGTCGGCGCTGAACATCGCGTGCATCGGGCTGATGGCCAGCGCATCGGCGCCACGCTCGGCGGCGGAACGGGCCAGGTGTTCCAGGGCCTGGGTGTCGCCAAAGCCACCGTCGCCTGCGCGGCGCAGGGAATACAGTTGGGCACTCAGGCCCCAGGCGCGGGCGGTTTGGGTGTCGACTGCTTCAGCGACGGTGTAGCAGTGAGTGGGCGCGACGGCCAGGGTGAAATGCTGGTCGGCGATATGCACTTGCTGGTAGCCCACCGGGATCGAGCCGGGCAACACGGCGTCATCGTCCAGTGTCAGGTCGAGCACGCTGGTGTCTTCGAGGTGAATCTGGCAGGGCGTGCCCGGGGCGAAGTAGCGCGCCAGGTCCAGGCCGGCGCCGCTGTCGACGGTCATCAGCGGTGGCAGGTGCTTGTCTTGCTGCACGCGCTCCAGGTCCAGCAGGCTGGCTTCGATGGCGGCATCGCTGTCGGCCGGGTGGCCCAGGCCTTTGAGTACGGCGCGCAGGGCGTCGGGTTTTACATGTTGCGGGCGGCCGTTAGCGTCGATCCAATCGACGGCCAGGCCCGCTCGGCTGGCGAGTATTTCCAATTGCGCATCGCTCAAGGGTGCTCTCCAACAGGGGAATGGGTCAGGCTGACGCGGGCGCTGAAGGGAGCCAGGTGTTCGGCTCCACTTTCCTGCGTCACAAATAGGAGGTGCTCGGCGGCCGGGTAGTTCAGAGAATCGGCGCTCAGGTTGAGGTCAATCTGCAACAGGCTGCCGTTGCCCAGGCGCCAGCGCGCGGTGACCACGCCTTCCGCCAGCACTTGGGCGCCCAGGGCCACGCTGCCCGGCAGGTGCGGCACGATGTGCTGGTGGCGCAGGCTCAGCAGGTGGCGGTACAGCTGGGAGTCGCTACAGTCGGCGAGGGCGGGTGCCGAGCGGCGGAAGGTTTGCAGGGCGTTGGGGTCGGGAATGCGTGCCCGGCGTTCGGGGTCGCTGAATGCGGCAAAGTCGGCAAACTCGTTGCGCCGGCCTTCGCGTACCGCCTCGGCCAGTTCGCCGTGGTGGTCGGTGAAGAACAGGAACGGCTCCTCGGCGTTGACCTCATCGCCCATAAACATCAAGGGGATCATCGGTGACATCAGCAGCAAGGTGGTCGCCGCGCTCAGGGCCTGGGGCGAGCACAGTTGATGCAGGCGCTCGCCCAGGGCGCGGTTGCCGATCTGGTCGTGGTTCTGCAGGAACAGCACAAACGCGCTGGGCGGCAGGTGCCCGCTGGGCTCGCCGCGTGAGTGGCCGTGGCGGGTGGTGTGGCCCTGGTAGATAAAGCCTTCGCTCAGGCAGCGCGCGAGCTTGCCGGTGGGGTCTTCGGCGAAGTCGGTGTAGTAGGCGTCGGTTTCGCCGGTGAGCAGCACGTGCAGGGCGTTGTGGCCGTCGTCGTTCCACTGGGCATCGAAACCGCGCTCCAGCAGGCTGGCCTGGTTGAATTCGTTTTCCAGCACCAGCCACACGTGGCGCCCTTCATCGACCTGCAGGCGTACGCGCTCGGCCAACTCTTCAAGGAACCCGGGGTCGTTGATGGCGTGCACGGCGTCCAGGCGCAGGCCGTCGAAACGGTATTCCAGCAGCCACATCAGCGCGTTATCGATGAAGAAATCCCGGACTTTCCGGCGATCAAAGTCGATGCCGGCGCCCCAGGGCGTGTGCACGTCTTCGCGAAAGAAGCCCTTGGCGTAGGTGCCGAGGTAGTTGCCGTCGGGGCCGAAGTGGTTGTAGACCACGTCGAGGATCACCGCGAGGCCATGGTGGTGCGCGCTGTCGATCAACTGTTTCAGTTGTTCGGGCGAACCGTAGGAGGATTGTGGGGCGTAGGGCAGGACCCCGTCGTAGCCCCAGTTGCGTTCGCCGGGGAACTGGGCGATGGGCATCAGCTCAATGGCGGTGACGCCCAGCTCCGCGAGGCGCGGCAGGTGTTTCTCGACCTCGGCGTAGCCCCCCAGCACGCCCACGTGCAGCTCGTAGATCACGGCTTCGTGCCAGGGCCGGCCTTGCCAGTGGCTGTGGCGCCACTGATAGGCCAGTGGATCGACCACCACGCTGAAGCCGTGAACATCCGTGGCCTGTGCCCGGGAAGCCGGGTCGGGAACGTCCTGTTCACCGTCGATGCTGTAGCGGTAGCGTGTGCCCGGCGGGCATTGCAGCTGCACCACAAACCAGCCATCGGCCTGGGGCAGCATCGCTACCGATTTACCTTCTTCAAATTCCACGCTGACATAAAACGCGTCTGGCGCCCACAAGGCGAAACGGGTGTGTTCCGCATCCAGCATGATCGCGCCGTGGGGCCAGGTTTCCAGAGTCCTTGACGGCATCTATGAAGACCTCTTTTTTACTGTTTCCCCGATCTTCCCAGCGCTTTCGCCACCAGTTGTTCGTAAAGTTCGGCGTAGGGTTCCACTGCCTGGCACCAGTTGAACGGTGCGGCCATGGCCCGGCAACGCATGGCGTTGAGCAGGCCAGGGAAGGCGAAGACCTTGAACGCACGGCTCAAGGCCGCTTCGTAGCTTTCGACGGTGGATTCGTTGAACAGGAAACCGGTGACGCCATTTTCGATGGTGTCGGCCAGGCCGCCGGTGTTGCGGGCTACCGGCAACGAACCAAAGCGCTGGGCATACATCTGGCTCAGGCCGCAGGGTTCATAACGGGACGGCATCAGCAGGAAGTCGCTGCCGGCAAACATGCGCCGGGCGTCAGTCTCGTTGAAGCCGATGCGCACGCCGATCTGCCCGGGAAAGCGCAGGGCCAGGGCGCGCATGGCTTGCTCTTCTTCCGGCTCGCCGCGACCGATGATCGCAATCTGGCCGCCATTTTCGACGATAAAACTGGAGACCGCTTCCGTCAGGTCCAGACCTTTTTGATAGACCAGGCGTGACACCACGGCGAACAACGGGCCGGTGGAATCATCCAGGCCAAACAGCTCGCGCACATGGGCGGCATTCACCGCCTTGCCTTCCCAGTCACCAATATTGAAGGGGTGCGTCAGGTGGGGGTCGGTGGACGACTCCCAGCTTTCATCGATGCCGTTGGGAATACCGCTGAGCAGGCCTTGCTGGGTCTTGCTGGCGAGGAAGCCGTCGAGGCCGCAGCCGAATTCGGGGGTGGTGATTTCCTGGGCGTAGGTCGCGCTGACCGTGGTGATATGGCTGGAATACGCCATGCCGGCCTTCAGGAATGACAGCTTGCCGTAGAACTCCATGCCTTCCTGTTGCAAGGCGTGTTCGGGAATCCCCAGTTCCGGGCACGAGGCCAGGCTGACCACACCCTGGTAAGCCAGGTTGTGGATGGTGAACAGGGTCGGGGTGCGTGACCCACGCCAGTGCATATAGGCTGGCGCCAGGCCGGCGGGCCAGTCATGGGCGTGCACCAGGTCCGGGCACCAGTGGATTTGCGCCAGGTTGGCGGCAATGTCGGCGGCGGCCAGGCCCAGACGAGCGAAGCGGATATGGTTGTCGGGCCAGTCACGGCCGTTGTTGGCGCCGTAAGGGGTGCCTTCACGCTCGTAAAGCTCGGGGCAGATCAGCACGTAGATGACCAGGCCATCCTTGAGGTCCATGCGCCCGATCTTGCACGGTGGCAACGCGGCATGGCCGCCCAGCTCGCCGATGATATGAATGGGGTTGTCACTGTCGAGCACCTGCGGGTAGCCGGGGATCAGCACCCGCACATCGTGCAGGTGCGCCATGGCGCGGGGCAGGGCGGCGGACACGTCACCCAGGCCGCCGGTTTTCACCAGGTCAGCCAGTTCCGAGGTCACAAACAGTACTTTCTTGCGATTGGGATTCTGACTTTGAACCGGCCGCAGCGTGTTGGGCAGGTCGGCCAATGAGGTCGGCCCGCCAACCGGCTGACTAAAACGCTCTCCCTGAGTATCTACAGCGGCACTGATCATAGTTCTCTCCCATGTGTTGGTCGGCTGATGGCATATGGCAATCAGCAAAGGTTGACCGCATCCTGCGGCCAGGCGCACAAGCGCTACACAGACTGGCAAGCCTTATGCCAGTTGTGTTGGAGTCTTAAATAGAGTGGATGGACGGGCGTTCGGCGTGAACCGTCAGCGCTCGCCTTACCTTAAACCTGACCTACGGCAGAGTTGGAAAGTTTCGATTTTTTGCGGGGTTTTTGTTTTGGAACGGACCCATCGGTCATGAGTCTAGGACAAGATCCAGAGCCCGTGGGGTCTGTGGGGTAATTTTGTAGGACAAATTTTTTTCATGTGCAGGGAAGGGCCGTTCTCCCGTGGCGAGAAGGCTTTTTATGGCGAGGGGGCTTGTCCTGTGGTGAGGGAGCGTGTCCCTGTGATGAGGGAGCTTGTCCCTGTGGTGAGGGAGCTTGTCCTGTGGCGAGGGGGCTTGTCCCCCGTCGGGCTGCGCAGCAGCCCTTTAAAAGCCGTGGTGCACATTCAGGCAGAGCGCCGTGTCTGATTTGGGGCCGCTGCGCGACCCAACGGGGGACAAGCCCCCTCGCCACAAGGTAGTGGGCGCCCTTAAATGGTGCGGCGGGTATTCAAGACAACGGGCGAACGGGTTGGCCGTTGGCCCATGCCTGAATGTCTTCGATCATCTGCTCATAGAACTGACGGTAGTTCTGCTGGCTGACATAACCGACATGTGGCGTGGCCAACACGTTGGGCAACTGCCGGAACGCATGCCCCTCAGGCAATGGCTCCTGGGCGTACACATCCAGGGCAGCGCCGGCCAGCCGGCCATGGGCCAAGGCGTCAATCAAGGCGGCCTCATCCACAATCGGCCCGCGTGCGGTGTTGACCAGATGCGCCGTAGGTTTCATCCAGCCCAGCGCCTCGGCGTCCACCAGCCCGCGGCTGCGGTCACTGAGCACCAGGTGAATCGACAGCACGTCCGCCTGTTCAAACAGCTCGCGCTTGCTGACCCAGGTCACGCCGGCTTCGGCAGCACGTTCCGGCGTGAGGTTTTCGCTCCAGGCAATCACCCGCATGCCAAATGCCTGGCCGTATTTTGCGATCTTCTGGCCGATACTCCCCAGCCCAAGGATTCCCAGGGTCTTGCCGTACAGGTCGCCACCCAGGCCCACTTGCCAACCACCGGCCCGCAGGGAGTTGGCTTCGGCCAGCAGGTTGCGGGTGGACGCCATGATCAGCGCCCAGGTCAGTTCCGGGGCCGCGTGCTTGTAACTGTCGGTGCCGCACACCTGGATACCCAGGGCCTTGGCGGCAGGGATGTCGATGGCCGCGTTGCGCATGCCGCCGGTCACCAGCAGCTTGAGCCTGGGCAAGCCTTGCAGCAGCGCCTGATCGAAAGGGGTGCGCTCGCGCATCACGCAGATCACCTCGAAGCCCTGCAAACGCTCAATCAGTGTGGCGGTGTCCGCCGGGTAATCGTGGAGGAAGTGCACCTGGCCCACGGACGCCAGGACTGACCAGTCCACCACGCCACTGGCCACATTCTGCCAATCATCAATCACTGCGATCTGTACCGACATTCACGCGTGCCTCGAAAAAGGTTGGATTAGAGGGCGTTCAGCCCGTGCAACAGCGCCTTGTGAAACTGTGCCGGCTCTTCCATTTGCGGCGCATGGCCCAGGCCCGGGAACTCCACCAGGGTGGCATGGGGGATCAGCTTGGCCACTTGCTTGCCCAACACGGCGTAGTTGCCGATCTTCGCCTTGACCGCCGGTGGCGCGATGTCTTTGCCAATGGCGGTGTTGTCGGCGGTGCCGATCAGCAGCAGGGTGGGCATCTGCAGGTCCTTGAACTCGTAGTACACCGGCTGGGTGAAGATCATGTCGTAAATCAGCGCCGAGTTCCATGCCACCTGGGTGTGGCCGGGGCCCTTGTTCATGCCGGCGAGCATCTGCACCCAGCGCTCGTATTCAGGCTTCCAGTGGCCGGCGTAGTAGGTGTCGCGCTCATAGTTGCGGATGCCGTCGGCGGTCAGCTTCAGTTCGCGCTCGTACCATTGGTCCACGCTGCGGTAGGGCACGCCAATGGCTTTCCAGTCTTCCAGGCCGATGGGGTTGACCAGCGCCAGTTGCTCGGTTTGCTCGGGGTACAGCAGGGCATAGCGCGTGGCAAGCATGCCGCCGGTGGAGTGGCCGAGGAGCGTGGCCTTTTGAATGCCGAGCTTTTCCAGCAGTTGGTGGGTGTTGATCGCCAGTTGCTGGAAGCTGTACTGGTAGTTGTCCGGCTTGCTGGAGGTGCAGAAACCCACCTGGTCGGGGGCGATCACCCGGTAGCCGGCGTCGCTCAAGGCCTTGATCGAGTCATCCCAGGTGGCGCCGCAGAAATTCTTGCCGTGCATCAGCACGATGCTGCGGCCATTGGCCTTGCCTTTGGCCGGCACGTCCATGTAGCCCATTTGCAGGGATTTGCCCTGGGACTGGAAGGTGAAGTGCTCCACCGGATAAGGGTATTGGAAGCCTTGCAGTTCGGGGCCGTAGGTCGGGCCTTCTGTCGCGGCAAAGGCGGGAAGGGCACTGCCGAGCAGCAGGCTGGCGACGCAGAGTGAGCGGATGTTGGACATGGGTTCAAGCTCCGGAAACAGTGCCCGGATGCTGTGGCGAGGGGATTAACGGGAGATTAAATCCAGTGCAGGGTGAGCATCGCCAGCACCCCGTAACGGGCGCTTTTGGCCAGGGTCACCAGCAGCAGAAAACGCCAGAACGGCTCGCGCATCACCCCGGCCACCAGGGTCAGCGGGTCACCGATGATCGGCACCCAACTGAGCAACAATGACCAGTGTCCCCAGCGTTGATAGTGGGTACGGGCCTTTTCCAGGTGTTTCGGGCTCACCGGAAACCAGCGCCGCGCCTTGAAGCGCTCCACCGAGCGCCCCAGCAGCCAATTGACCACCGAGCCCAAGACATTGCCAACCGTTGCAACCACCAGCAGCAGCCACAGGCTGTAATGCCCGCTGATCAACAGCCCCACCAGTACCGCCTCCGACTGCATCGGCAACAGCGTGGCAGCGCCGAAGGCGGCAAAAAACAGCCCCAGGTAACCGGCGAGCATCGATCAGCGGGCCGGGTAGTCAGCCACCACCACGTCCTGGCCTTCACGGGTCAGGCCGATCACCTGATAGGCCTCGCTGCTGCCGTCCATCTCCATGCCCGGCGAGCCCAGGGGCATACCCGGTGCCGCAATGCCCAGCAAATCGTCGCGCTTGCGCAGGGCCAGCACCTGATCGGCGGGTACATGGCCTTCGACGAACTTGCCGTCGATCACCCCGGTGTGGCACGACGCCAGGCGCGGCGCTACGCCCAGGCGTTGCTTGACCTCACTCATGTTGGCTTCCACATGGTCATTGACCTTGAACCCGTTGCTTTCCAGGTGGGCGATCCACTTTTTGCAGCAGCCGCAGTTGGCATCGCGGTGCACATCAATCGGGATCAACTCCGCCGCCTGGGCCAGGGGACTCATGAGCAGGGCCGACAGCGCGGCCAGTCGCAGGGTGGTTTTCATCATCATCTCGTCAGATAAGGGACAACAGCCGGGCATTCTCCCTGCTTTTTACAAAAGGGTTTCCCGGGAGTGTTACGAAGTTTTACGAAGAACCGACAGCACCAGAATAGGGGCCTGGCGCTGTCGGGAACCTGAGGGGCAGATGACGGTTGTGTCAGGCTGGCGGGGATTCCAGGCGCTGCTTGAGCTGGTCAAGGGCCTGATTGGAGAGGGCGATCATGCGTTCATGCAGGGTGGCCAGTTGCAGTTCGGTTTCATAGGTCAGGATGCGCTTGAACAACGTGCCGTTGCCTTGTACCTGCAGTAAGTACTGAATACAGCCGTCGACGGCCAGGGAGGTGAACGCGGTCTTGAACTCCCGCGGTCGCAGCGCCGTTTGCACCCGATAGCTCATGGGTACCCGCACACCCAGCAGGTCGATGGTTTCAGTAAATCGATGACCGCAGGGCAGTGAACCGGTGGTTCCGGTGTCGGCGTTCAAGGATGTCGGATGCCATTCATGCCAGCGATCCGGTTGGGTGACGTAGTCGTAAACGTCGTCGATAGGTGCCTGGATATAGCGTTCCTGACTGATCCGCTCCAGCCGGACCTTGTGCTCAACTGCGTGCATGACACACCTCCTGTGTGGCGAGACTTCGCACAGCGAACTGTCAGAATAGTCCGGCTCCCGCGCATTGCACGGGAGCTTTCAGGCTATTTTTTCAACGCACCTTGAACCGTCCCATCAACGCAATGACCCGGCCATTCGCGTCCAGCAGGCTCTGGGTGTTGTGTTCCGTGGCGTGGCCGCTTTGTACCAGCTCTTCGACCATGTGGCGGATGTGCACCATGCTGCGGTTGATTTCCTCGGTCACCGCGCTTTGTTGTTCGGCAGCCGTAGCGATCTGCGTGCTGAGGTTGTTGATATGGCTGACGGAGCCGGCCATCTCGTCCAGCCCCGTGTTAACCCGTGCGGTAGCGTCCGCGGCAGACTGGCAGCTGGCCTGGGTGGCTTCCATGGCCGTCACCGAGGAACTCACGCCCGTGGTCAGGCGCGCGAGCATTTCGTTGATCTGCGAGGTGCTGGCCTGGGTGCGGGCGGCGAGGGCGCGGACTTCGTCGGCCACCACCGCAAACCCCCGGCCCTGTTCGCCGGCCCGGGCCGCTTCGATGGCCGCATTGAGGGCCAGCAGGTTGGTCTGGCCGGCGATGGCGCCGATCACCCCGAGGGTTTCGGTGATACGGGCGGCATCCTGGCGCATGTTTTCCACGGTGTGGGTGGCGCTGGAGACTTCACCGATCAACGCGCTGACGCTGCGGGAGGCTTCCCCGACGACCACCCGTGAGCGGTCGGCGTGCTCGTTGGCGCGCTGAGTGAACGCGGCGGTTTCGGCGGCATTCTCGGCCACGGTATCGGCGGTGGAGCTCATCTCGGTGATGGCGGTGACGGTCTGGTCGGTTTCCGAGGCATGGCGCACCAAAATCTGGTTGGTCTGGGCCGACGTCTGTTGCAACTGCGCCAGGCTCGACGACATGGCGCCGGTGGCCTGGGTCACTTCACCGATCATGTTTTGCAGGTAGACGATAAAGCGGTTCACCGAATGGCCAATCGCCCCCAATTCATCCTCGGCGCGGATGGTGATGCGCCGGGTCAGGTCGGCATCGCCGTTGGACAGCGCGTCGATATTGGTCTTCAGCGCGGTCATCCGTTGCATCAACTGGCGGATGGCGTACACCTGCAACAGCACCAACAGCAGAATCATCGGGATTTGCAACATGGCCAGGGTGCCGAGCACGTCATCACGCTGGGCGGTGATCAGCGAGGTCGGCAGTGCGGTGGCGAGGAACCACGGTGTGCCCTGGATCGGGCGCATGAAGAAGGTGCTGGCCACGCCCTGGTTATCGAACTCACTGCGTTGCAGGTTTTGATCGCGATGGGCCAGGCCGGCGCTGACCTGGGCGGCGAAGGCGGAGGTGCCGGCCAGTTCGCTGATGTTTTTCAACACGATCGGGCCGCTGATGCGCGTGCTGTTGCTGATGATCTTGCCGTCGGCTTCGACGATCAGCATTTGCGCGCCGAGGTCTTTTTCCTTGCTGGCCACCAGGTCATTGAAGAAACCCAGGGTCACGTCGATGGTGGCGACGCCGTACGCCGCGCCGTCACGCTGGATCGCCATGGCGCAGTTGGTGCGAGGCTCCTGGCTGGCGTCATCCTTGTAGGCGGCTGCCCAGGCGCACTGGCCGCGCGGCGAGGCGAGACCGCCCTTGTACCAGCTCTGGTCGTAATAGTTGGGGGCTGCGTCGCTGTTCCAGAACGTATTGACCGCCAGCTTGCCCGAGGCATCGCGGTGCCAGAACGTGCTGTGTTTATTGCGCCCCGGCGTACGCTGGTTGGGCAGCGGCCAGATGCCGCCGCCGAACACTTTTAACTCACCGTACTGGTCCACCAGGCCTGGCAGCACCTTGTCGATGGCATCGCTGTCCAGCAGCGGGATGGTTTGGGTGATGGTGCGTTGCTGGGCCTGAACCTTGTTCAGCTCGCCCTGGATCTGCTCGGCCACTTCGGCAATGCGATTGAGCACGACCTGCTCTTCGGTGTGGCGCAGCGTGGGCGCCACTAACTGTCCGATGCCCACAACCGTCAACACGAATAACAACAGGACGAACAGCACCAGAAACACGGTGTAACGGGCTTGGATAGAGCGCAATGAGGGCATGGGGTCGTCCTTACGAAGCGTTTATTGTCGACGCGGCTTTGTTAGAGCTTCGAAGGGCTATCGGCTTGGGAAGGGCGAGCTTTAGGTACCCTCGTACAAGAAAGTGGCGCGAGTAAAAAAAACCTGTGCAAGGCTTCTATTTTGAGACGCGGGCGTGTTTGATGCAGGTCTGAATCGGCGACGGATCCCACAGTAAAACATGGACGAAATCATCTATCAGGTGGTGAATTGGCTGAGCATTGAACACCACACGCGCAGAGGCACCCACAACAACTACATGGTGCTGTTATACGTGGCAGTCACGATTGGCGGTGTGGTCGTTGCCAGGGAGCTTGCCGCCAAACGCAGGGCCCTCCAGGCGCGCACCACGCAGGCGCTGACCCTCGCGCCATTGACCGCCACCGCGTTTACCGAGGACGACGGCCAAACGCTCAAGTGCACCGGCACCCTGCACCAGGACGCCGACGGCTATACCGTCAGCATCACCCGAAACAGTGCTGAGTCCCAGAGTGGGCTGCTGCGGTCGCTGGATGAGGTGGATACCTGGCTGAGAGCGCATACCCCCTTCATCCTGTCGGACTTTCGCAAGCACCCTTGAGAAGGGCTATTTGTCCAGCATCTGCATGACGGCTTCCGGATAACGCAACCCGGCCGTTGCATTGGCCGGGAAGATCGCCTCCAGCGCCGCCAGTTCGGCGGGGCTCAGCTTGACCTCCAGCGCGGCGACGTTCTCTTCCAGGTACTTGCGTTGCTTGGTGCCCGGAATCGGAATCAGGTAATCCCCTTGGGCCAACACCCAGGCCAGCGCCAACTGGCCGGCGGTCACACCCTTGTCGGCGGCCAGGGCTTGCACCTGTTTCACCAGCAGCAGGTTTTTCGCAAAGTTCTCGCCCTGGAACCGCGGGCTGAACCGGCGGTAGTCGTCCGCCGCAAAATCGTCCGGGCTCTTCAGGGCGCCGGTCAGGAAACCCCGGCCCAATGGGCTGTAAGGCACAAATGCGATCCCCAGGCGTTGGCAGGCGGCCAGGCAACCGTTGTCTTCCTGGTCGCGGCTCCACAGCGAATATTCGCTTTGCAGGGCGCTGATGGGGTGCACCTTGTGCGCGCATTCCAGGGTGGCCGCCGAGGCTTCACTCAAGCCCAGGTAACGCACCTTGCCTTGCTTGACCAGCTCGGCCATGGCGCCCACGGTTTCTTCAATCGCCACGTCGGGGTCGATGCGGTGCTGGTAGTACAGGTCGAGGGTTTCCACCCCCAGGCGTTTCAAGGTGCCGTCGATGGCATCCCGAATGTATTCCGGGCGGCCATTCACGCCGCGTATCGTTGGGTTCGACGGGTCACGCACGATGCCGAACTTGCTGGCGAGGAACACCTGGTCGCGCTTGCCGGCGATGGCCTTGCCGATCAGCGCTTCGTTGGTGTGGGGGCCGTACATGTCGGCGGTGTCCAGCAGGTTGATTCCCAGCTCCAGGGCGCGGTGCAAGGTCGCCACGGCTTCGGTGGTGTCGGTGCCCGTGGTGTAGAAATCGGTCATGCCCATGCAGCCGAGGCCGATGGCGGAAACCTGAGGGCCGTTTTTACCGAGTTGACGAGTGTGCATGGGTCCAGCTCCTGTGTGGGGAAGGACTCCATTGTTATCCTCGACAAAAGCGGGATAAACCGGCTAAAACCACTATCACTATTATGAAATTCTAAATAATCCCCGAAGGAAGCCGGCCTGTGGACCGTTTTAATGCCATGCGTGTGTTCGTGCGGATCGTTGAACTGGGCGGTTTTGCCAAGGCCGCCGACAGCCTGCAACTGCCGCGGGCCTCGGTGACGATCCTGATCAAGCAACTGGAGGCGCACCTTGGGGTGCAGCTGTTGCAGCGCACCACGCGCCAGGTCAGCCCGACCCTGGACGGGGCCGCCTATTATCAGCGCTGCGTGAGGCTGTTGGCAGACCTGGAGGAAACCGAGGCGGTGTTCTCCACCAGCCGGCGCAACCCGCGCGGCACCTTGCGCATTGATATGCCGTCGGGCATCGGGCGTTTCCTGGTGATTCCGGCGCTGCCCGAGTTCACCACCCGTTACCCGCAGATCGACCTGGAAATCGGCCTCAACGACCGCCCGGTGGACCTGATCCGCGAAGGCGTGGATTGCGTGCTGCGCGGTGGCCTGGCGCTGGACGAGTCACTGGTGGCCCGGCCCCTGGCGATGATGGATCAGGTGACCTGCGCCAGCCCCGGTTACGTGCAGCAATTCGGCATGCCGTCGACCCTGGATGAGCTGGCCGGCCATCAAGTGGTCGAGTACTTTTCCAGCACCAGCGGCAAACGTTATGGCCTGGAGTTCCAGATCGGCAAGGATATACGGTTGGTGGACCTGGCCAAACAGGTGGCGGTCAACAGCGCTGACGGTTACCTGGCGGCCTGTGAGGCGGGTTATGGGTTGGTGCAGACGCCTTACTACCACGCCGTTCGCCAACTGGAAGCGGGCACACTGGTGGAGGTGCTGACGCAGTTGCGGCCGCCCCCCTTGCCGCTGACGGCGCTGTACCCGCCGCACCGCCAGTTGTCCCAACGGGTGCGGGTCTTTGTCGATTGGCTGGTGGAGCTATGCGCCCGGCCGGGCAACGGGCTGCAGCGTCAGCCTTGAGCCTTGCGATAGGCGCCGGGCTGGAACCCGGTGATTTTATGGAAGGCACGGGTAAAGGCCGCCACCGACTGATAACCCACGGCCAGGGACACGTCCGCCACCGTCTGGTCCTGCTTGAACAATTGGCAAGCGTGGCGCACGCGCATCATCAGCAGCACGTGCCCCGGCGACTGGCCGCACAGCTCGACGAAACGCTTGAAAAACGCCGAGCGCGACAAGCCGGTGCAGGCCGCCATGCTTTCCAGGGTCCAGGGATCGGCGGGGCGTGCGATCAACTGTTCCAGCAGGCGGGCAAAGGCCGGTTGCCGAGCCAGGGCCGCGAGGCCGCCGAGGTCGGCGTTGTCCAGCACCTGTTGGCGCAGCACATACAGAAACAGCAGGTGGCACAGGCGCTCCAGCAGCGCGGGCGAGGGCGCCGGGGTGCGTTCGCATTCTTGCAGGATCAGTTCGAACAGGTTGCGTGCGGCGGTCAGCGAAGGGTCGCCGGCCCGCAGGATGATCCACGCGGGCAGGGTGTCGACAATCATCGCCGACAGCCCGGACTGGAAATGAAAGAACCCGCACACCAGGCCCACGCCGTCGGTGGCCTGGCTGTCCAGCGGCAGCATCGGCTTGCGCGGGCACTCCTGGGCGCCGGCGGCGGTGGCGTTGCCTGAGAGGCGATACGCCAGGTCACGCAGCAGGAACACCGCATCGCCATTGTTCAGCGCATGGGGCGTTGGATCGTCGTCGATGTGCAGCCAGCATTGCCCTTGCACCACCAGATGAAAACTTGCGCTCGCCAGGCCATGGGTGCTGGCACGCCAGTCGCCGCAGTAACGCCCCACATGAAACAGGCTGGTGTTGAGTTCGAGGCTATCTAATAACCAATCGACGAGGGAACTGGACGAATTCATCTAATGGAAAGACTCAAGAGCAAGTAATCGCTACTTTAGACTATTGAGCGGATTTTTTATAACCAACAGACTTGGTACACGAATCCATGAGGAGACCACTCCATGTCCCGCGTACCGATGCTCACCCTGGAAACCGCCCCTGAAGCGGCCAAGCCCTTTCTCGAAAATGCCCTGAAAGGGTCCGGGTTCATCCCCAACCTGCTGGCGGTACTGGCCAATGCCCCGGCGGCCCTGGAAACCTACATCACCGTGTCCGGGCTGAACGCCAAGTCCGACCTGAGCCTGGCCGACCGTGAAGTGGTGCAATTGATTGCTGCCACGAACCACGGTTGCGATTTCTGTGTTGCCGGGCACACTGCCGTAGCGCGCAACAAGGCCAAGCTGCCGGAAGACGTGATCGACGCCCTGCGCCAGCGCGGTGAGTTGCCCAACGCGCGTTATGAGACACTGGCCGCGTTCACCCGCGAAGTCATCGCCACCCGCGGTGATGTCAGCGACGCCGGCTACACCGCGTTCCGTGCCGCAGGCTACACCGACGGTCATGCGCTTGAGGTTATTCTGGGGGTCAGCCTGGCCACCCTGTGCAACTTCGCCAACGTGTTTGCCCGCACTCCGCTGAACCCGGAGCTGGCGCAATACCGTTGGGAAAAACCGGCAAGCTGAAAGCGCGCAAGCGTTCGCGATGGTCAACACGCTGTAACAAGGAGAAACATGAATGCTTGACCCAATCTTGAGCCGTTGGCTCGATGTTCAAGCGCAGGCCCTGGATGTGGGCAGTTGCGATCCGCAGGAAGTGCTGCCACGGCTGGCAGAGGCCAATGTATTACGTATCGGTGTGCCCAAGGACCTCGGTGGCCTGGGCGGTGATGTCACCGGCGCAGTGGAGGCCATCGCCGATGTGGCCAGCCATTCCCTGGCGTCGGCGTTTGTGTGCTGGGGCCAACGCTCATTTATCGAGTACCTGCTGCAAAGCCCGAACCAGCGCCTGCGCGAGCAACTGCTGCCGGACCTGCTGAGCGGCAAGCTCGCCGGGGCCACCGGGTTGTCCAATGCGATGAAGTTTCTGTCGGGCATCGAGTCGTTGCAGATCAGCGCCGAGCCCACCGATGACGGCTGGAACCTCAATGGCCGCCTGCACTGGGTGACCAACCTGCGCAAGAACGGGTTTGTGGTAGCCGCCGCCATCGAGCATGCCCAGGGCGGCGCGCCGTTTATCCTGGCGATTCCCGATTCGGTGAGCGGCCTGCAACGCTCCCGTGACCTGGAGCTGTTGGGGCTGCAGTCGAGCAACACCGCGGCCCTTGGCTTTGAAGCCGTGGAGCTGAGTCGCGACTGGCTGCTGCATGAAGACGCCCGCAAGTTTTTGCCGGCGGTACGCCCGGCGTTTCTCGGTTTGCAGTGCGGCATGTCCATCGGCCTGGCCCGGCGTTCGCTGGCCGAGGTGGCCAACCACTTGGGCTCCAGCCGCACCGTATTGCGCGAAGAACTGGAAGTGCTGCGTACCTCCCTGGAACAGGCAGTCAACGACCTCAAGAAAGGCCTGCTGAGTGGCCGCTTCGGTACCGAGCCGGTGCCGTTGTTCCGCCTGCGCATTGCCCTCGCGGAAATCGCCGCCAGCGCCGTGCAACTTGAGCTGCAAGCCAGCGGCGGCAAGGCCTACCTGACCGCCCACGGCAGCGGCTTTGCCCGGCGCTGGCGCGAGTCGGCGTTCGTGCCGATCGTGACCCCGAGCCTGGTGCAACTGCGCACCGAGTTGAACCGTCAGGCCAATCTATGAGCCAGGCGGTATTGCATGCCCAGGGGATTTGCCTGGGGTACGCGGGCACCCCGGTGCTGGAAGGTTTTGACCTGCAACTGCAACCGGGTGAAGTGGTGTCGATCCTCGGCCCCAGCGGGGTTGGCAAGTCCAGCCTGTTGCGGGTGCTCGCCGGTTTGCAGGCGCCCCAGGGCGGCACCATCAGCCTGCTGGGCGAGCCGTTGAACGGCCCGCATCCGCGGGTGGCCGTGGCGTTCCAGGACCCCAGCCTGCTGCCGTGGCTGAGCCTGGAAAAGAACGTCGCGTTTGGCCTGGACTTTGCCCGCCAGCCGCACCTCAGCCCTGAGGTGCGACGCCAGCGGGTCGACCACGCGATCCACGCCGTCGGCCTGGAACACGCCCGCCAGCAATTCCCGGCGGCGCTGTCCGGCGGCATGGCCCAGCGCACCGCGTTGGCCCGCTGCCTGGCGCGCCAGCCACAAGTGTTGCTGCTGGACGAACCCTTCGGCGCCCTGGACGAAGTGACCCGCGCCGACATGCAGCACCTGCTGCTCAAGGTCAATCGTGAGCAAGGCTCGGCGGCGGTGCTGATTACCCACGACATCGACGAAGCGCTGCTGCTGAGCGACCGGATTCTGCTACTGGGTAACCGCCCGGCGCGGACCCTCGGTGAATGGCGCATCGACCTGCCGCAACCGCGGGAAGAACAGGTCGAAGCCATCGGCACCCTGCGCATCGAGATTCTCAAAACCCTACGGCAGGCGAGCCGCACTAACCCCCAACCCACTGAACTGCTGGAGCCTTGCCATGTGTCTGGATGACCTCACTCACTCGCGCCGTGACTTTCTCAAACTCTCGGCCGTGCTCAGTGCCGCCGGGGCCTTGCCACTGCTCAGCAGTTTGCAGGCCCGGGCGGCCAGTGAGCCGGACGCGCCGGTACGCATCGGCTACTTGCCGATCACCGATGCCACGCCGCTGCTGGTGGCCCACAACAATGGCCTGTTCGAAGCCGAAGGCATCAAGGCCGAACGCCCGGTGCTGTTGCGCAGTTGGGCCCAGGTGATCGAGGCGTTTATCTCGGGCCAGGTCAACGTGATTCACTTGCTGTCGCCGATGACCGTGTGGGCACGCTATGGCAGCAAGGTGCCGGCCAAGGTTGTGGCCTGGAACCATGTGGGCGGCTCGGGTTTGACCGTGTCCCCGGGCATTACCGACGTGAAGCAATTGGGCGGCAAGTCGGTGGCCATTCCTTTCTGGTACTCGATCCACAACGTGGTGGTGCAGCAGTTGTTCCGCGACAACGGCCTGACCCCGGTGGCGCGTGCCGCCGGCAGCGCGATTGCCGCCAATGAAGTCAACCTGATCGTGTTGCCGCCTTCCGACATGCCGCCGGCCCTGGCCAGCAAGCGCATTGACGGCTACATCGTTGCCGAGCCGTTCAACGCCCTGGCCGAAAACCTCAACGTAGGCCGCGTGCAGCGCTTTACCGGCGACGTGTGGCGCAACCACGCGTGCTGCGTGGTGTTCATGCACGAGCACGACCTGACGAACCGCCCGGAATGGTCGCAGAAGGTGGTGAATGCCATCGTCAAGGCCCAGGTCTGGACCCGCGACAACCGCGAAGAGGCGGTGAAGCTGCTGTCCAAAGACGGCGAAAACCGCTACACCCCGCACGCCGAGCCGGTGCTGCGTAAAGTCCTGGCTCCAGCGGCCAGCGACCGTGCAGCCTACCTCGCCGACGGCGCGATCCAGCACGCCAACTGGGACGAGCACCGCATCGATTTCCAACCGTACCCGTTCCCCAGCTACACCGAAGAACTGGTGCGCCGCCTGAAAGACACGCTGATCGAGGGCGACAAGAAATTCCTCGCCGACCTGGATCCGGCCTTCGTCGCCAAAGACCTGGTGGACGACCGCTTCGTGCGTAATGCGATCGCGGCGGTAGGCGGCATGAAGACCTTCGGCTTGCCGGAAGGCTTTGAGCGGCACGAGGAGATTGGCGTTTGAACAACGGCAAAACCTTGGGGTTGCCGGGCTGGCTGCTCGGCTTGAGCGGGCTGGCTGGCTTGTTGGTGCTCTGGTGGTTGGGGGTCAAGGTGTTTGGCAGTGCAGACGGTTTGTCTGCACGGTTTTCACTGTCGGCGACCTTCGCGAGCCTGTGGGAATTGCTGGGGCGCAGCGAGCTGTACCTGAACATCGCCGTGAGCCTGAAGCGAATCTTCGTCGGGCTGTTTCTCGCGTTGCTGATTGGCGTGCCGCTGGGCTTGCTGGTGGGCAGTTCGCGCAAGCTGGAGGCGGCGACCACGCCGGCCTTCCAGTTTTTGCGGATGATCTCGCCGCTGTCATGGATGCCTATCGTGGTGATGTTGATGGGCGTGGGCGACCAGCCGATCTACTTCCTGCTGGCGTTTGCGGCGGTGTGGCCGATTTTGCTGAATACGGCGGCGGGCGTACGCCAGCTTGACCCACGCTGGCTGCAACTGAGCAAAAGCCTGAGCGCCACGCGCTGGGAAACCTTGCGCCGGGTGATTATTCCCGGGGTGATGGGGCACGTGCTGACCGGCGTGCGCCTGGCCATCGGCATTCTGTGGATTGTGCTGGTGCCGTGCGAAATGCTTGGGGTCAGCGCAGGGCTGGGCTATTACATCCTCGACACCCGTGACCGGCTGGCCTACTCGGAGCTGATGGCGATGGTGCTGCTGATTGGCTTGCTGGGCTTTGCCCTGGATGCGTTTGCGCGGTGGTTGCACCAGCGTTGGGTGCATGGGGGGTAGGGCCCCTCTCGCCAGGGCCCGGAGGTTCTTCGGGCCCTGGCGATGGACTCAGGGCTTGACGTAGATCTGCAGGTCGCCGGGCAGGTCGTTGGGTTGCAGTGGTTTGTTCGGGTCTGGGATATGGCTTTTTGCTTTAAGCCCGATACTGCCGTGGGTCCTGTTCTTGTCGTTAAAAATTCCGATGCCGATGCCTTCCGTCAGTTCCGCCAGGCCGGGGACGCCTTCGGAGGTGTTCATGTGGGCATGCCCCACCAGTGCAACCCACTTTTCGGTGCCGGACGTGGCCTGGATGGTTTCGGCGGCATAGTAGTTGAACTCCTTTAGCCGCTGTTCGGAGTTGACCCCTGACTGGGTGATGCCGCGGGACTTTTCATGTTTGTGGCGGGTCAGGTAATAGTGATCAATGGGCAATAGTTCTATGCCCTCAGCGTTCAGTCGGTGCTTGAGTTCTGCCAGCGTCGGGTGGGTACGAGGAACGCCGGTTGTTCCCAGCATGCCAATACCGTCGTCCCTGGCGCCACCTGGCATGTCGATATAGCCCTCGAAGTAGACCTTTTTTACGCCTTGGTTCCTCAGCGTGGTGACGTTGTCGTAGAGCAGCTTGAAGCTGGCCATCTGTGAGTGAAACTCTCCAAATACCACGCCGTTTGACGCTTTAAGCGCTTCTGTGATCAGGTCGGCCGCCGGGAGCGGGACGGGAACGTTGGGGATCTGAGGGCGAGGAGGAAGGCCGCCTGCGTTGACTGCATCGTAATAATCCTTCATCTCGGCCTGAAACTTGTCCAGGGTTGCCTGGCGGGTGTCTGGCTTGAAATGGTCGATCTCCAGTTTCCCTTTCATGCTTTCCGCATAGGGACCGACGGGTAATGGCTTCCTGACACGCGGTGGACGACTGATGGTGGTTATCGGGTTAAACCGGTGAGCGCCACGGCTCAGGGAGGCATAGGCATTCGGGGAGGGCCCCAGGGTGTCGGCCGGGTCGAACACCTGGAGGGGGCTGCCGTACGCTTGGCCTTTGTGCGCGTCAAAGGCATACCATTTGCCGTCAAGCTGCACTGCGCTGCCTTCGACCGTCCGTTCACCCACCTTGAATGTACCGGTGGCGGCCGCCTCATAGCGGTTGCCGGCTGCGATAAGCTCAGTGGGGCTGGCTGTGCCCTTGAGTGTTTTCAAGCCTGGGCCGGCGGCGCTTGTGGTGTTGAGGGCGAGCTTTGCGGCGCCTGTCACCCAGTCACCAAGGCCGCTCAGGGGGTTGAGTTCGCCGAGGGCGGCAACCCCGAAAATCTTGCTTAGCTTGAGCGCCTTGTTCACGGCGGTGCCTGCAGTGCCCAGTACCTTTGCGCCCGTTGCGGCAACGCCCACCCCCGCAGTCAGGAAGCCGAAGGCATCAAATGCCAGGTCGGTGAGCCCGTCTTTATAGTTGCCATTACGCAAGTTGACGATGGCCGACCGGAGGGGAATCAGATCGAGAAAAAAATTGCCGAGGGTCTTTTCAACCCTCCGTCTTTGCTCGTCCGGGGTACTTCCGGTGGCGTGCTGCCTTATGGATTCGGGGTTGAGGGCCTCGACGATCGAGTCTGCGAGGTAGTGCGCCCGTTCGTTTTGGAACAGGTTGGGGTTAGAGGCTTCGAGTGGGTTCTCCTGTTTTACGTACTCCCGCTTGGCGTCGAAGCTGAAGAACTCTTCTATTCGGGTGACTTCATTGGAAACGGTTTGGTCCGGGCGCGTGATGATGTCGTTGTTTATTTTTTTGAGGGTATTGTTTCCGGTGTCGAACTCATAGGTGGATGGGACGCCCTGTGTGTTCGTGGTGACCCGTATTTTTTCGCTCGTATGGAACAGTGTGTCTCCAACGAAGGGGATTAAGCTGACCCTGTACGAGTTTTCTTTATAGAACTTCAATTCGCCCTTTAGCAGGTTGTTTTTGTCTGCTGGGAAAAAGTCGACAAGGGTCTTCAGGATGGAATATTTTTTGACGGTTTTATAATCACTTATTGTCTGCGTGATTGCTTTGTCGAACGTGTCCGCGACGTTGAAATCCGGGCCTTGGGTGAAGGCCGCAAAGGCCCCAAGGTCGACGCCGTGCGCGCCCTGTATGACCCGCCAGTCTGATGCCCGTATTTTCTCGCCCTGCAGGGTGAAGTCCAGCATCGAGTAAGGGCCCCGAGGCCGGAACATTCGGTCGTTCGTTCTATGGGGCTCGAAAAAAACCTTCGACTCAAAAGAAACACCTTCGCCAAATTTTTCCTTGAGCAGGTCCAGCGCAATTTGCTTACGGGTGGGTATGGGGGCGTTCAGCAGGCTGGATGCGTGTTTCAGTTTGTCCAATTGGAAATTGAACGCTTCCACGGCGTTATCAATGTCGGCTTTGTCGTAGAGCGCGTCGTCTTTCGCCGTCAGCAGGCCGTTGACGACGGCCCAGTCCAACAGCGCGGCTGTTTGAGCGGACTCGGGGGCGGTGCTGCTGGTGTCAGCCGTGATCATGACCTCGGCAAAGGTCATGTTTGCCACCCTGCCGGGAGACTCGGCTTCGATGGCCGCCGCTGCGATGCACAGGTTGGCCCAGGCCTGGCTGCCGTATACCACGCTGTCGGGAATGCCCTTGATCAACAATTGCGGGGCCGCCCGCATCAGCAACAGATGAGCGCCCAGGGCGGCGTAAGCGGCTGAGGTTTTGCCGGTGTCAGTCAGGTGCTGGCGCAGCCCGGCGACAATTTCCGAGGTGGGTTTGCCCCAATATTGCTTTTGCGCGAGGTCAAAGCCGGCCACGTGGTTTCGATGGGGCTGGGTGATGGATTCCCGGTCCAGCATCAGGTTGATGGCTGCGAGCGTGTAATCGTTCACGCTGCTATCGGTCGAAACACCCTCAAGCTGTGTTTGCAACGCCTCTCCCAACGCTTGGCCACGGCTGGACCTGACGATGCTTTCCAGGGTTTTGACTGGATCGTCTGATACGTCGTCAGCCAGCGGCAAAGGGTTGTTCAAATACTCCAGGATCGTCTCGCTGCCGGCCTGCACACTGGCGGCCGCCAGCAAGGTGTTTTGTTGAGGTGCGCTCAAGGGGATGGGCCAGGACAAACCACCCCCCCAATCACCCCAGGGATGGGACTGTAAAGGTGCCACCGTTGTCCGCGCCTGGGCCGTGCTGTTTAACGGTTGGGAGGAAACTGGCGCATCAGCCGCTGGATCCTCAAGGTCCGTTGCGGGTTGCAATGCCTCATCAGCGTAGGACGGGGTGTCAGGAAGGGGGATCGGATCAGGGGAGAATGACGGATAAGCGGTGGAGGCAAATAGGGAGTTGCTGACTGTCGAAGTCATCGTGAACACCTGTGGGCACGTTCATTTCGGAGTGCGCCTGTCAGGAACACCTCCCTGCTTCCTGGACGCTCTTGCTGAGTGTCGGAAACAGGGAGCATGGCTCCGCTTATAGGGTGTTCAAGTTGTCAGCAATTGTATGAATGACCGATCAGCGATGGTAATACCCCGGCCCGCCGCCGTAGTAGCGATGGTCATGCCACCCGCCACCGCCGTGGGGGAAAATAATGCAGCCACTCATGCTCAGCATGATCAGCAAGGGAATCAGCAGTGTGATTCGACGAAGCATTTCCAAATCCTCTAGGGTACTCACAGGTTCAATCAGGCGTTGGACAAGCCAAAGTTTTTCATCGCCTGTAACATGAGACCCCGCCGACCCCATTCCATCCCCGCCACTGGGTATGCGCTTGGTGTGGTAGTCGATACAAAGTGGATACAATTTTTTAGCTTCAGGAACCCGTCATGACCCAAAAGCAACGTTTGAAATACTCGATTCTGATCTCCCTGGTGGTGCTGGGGACGATGTTTGGCCTGTCCTACCTGCAGAACAACGGGATGATCAGTGAAAAAACGTTCCAGTACATCGCCATTGCCGTGGCGGTGACCGTGGTGGTGATCAACGGGGTGATGCGCCGCAAGGTCAAGCCCAACCTCTGAGTCAGGCCCGGCCTTCCAGGACTTTGGCAGCCTGCTCGTGCAGGCTGTAGCTCTTGTCGGCGTTGAGGGTGATCACGCCTTCGGTGCACAGGCGCTTGAGCACCTCGCGCACGCTGAGAAACGACAACGGGATGCCCAGTTCCAGCAAGTGGCTGTGCACGCCCCGTACCCCAAGGGTGCGCTGGTTGTCGGCGGCGGTCAGCAGGGCGTCGATGACCTTCAGCCGGATCAGGCTGGTGCGCAGGCCAAAGCACTTGAGCAAATGACGGATGCGCTGGTTGCCATGTTCCGGCGCCTTGCCGAACGCCTGGTTGCCGGTGGCGAAACCTGCGTCATGCATGGATGAGTGTCCTTCCGTGGGCAGTTGCGGGTTGTACATGCAAAAACTCCTTATCAGAGCCTGATCAGGAAAATGATGGCGCTCTTAGTTAATAAGACGTACGAGCAGCCGAAATCATGAAGCGCGGGATGTAGAAATTTTGTCGGTAACACCCAGGAGACATACCGACCTGTCCGAATAAACGCCTGTGGTTGCTAAATTATTCCCGGTATTTACGTCTTAACTGAGGTGTTGGCGAAGCTGTTACTCGTCGGGGTGTTTAATTTGGCTGTGGAGTCTGCGTGATTATTTCCAATCGGTTGTTCAGGGTGGGCGTGGCGGGGGTGTTGCTGGGGCTGAGTCTTTCGGCCACGGCGCGGGTGCAGGAGCAACAGGCCTCGGCCGAGATCCGCCGCACCGGTTTTGGTGTCCCTCATATCCGGGCCAATGATGAGCGCGGGCTGGGATTTGGCATCGGTTACGCTTATGCCCAGGACAACCTGTGCCTGTTGGCCAACGAAGTGGTGACGGTCAACGGCGAGCGCGCCAGGTACTTTGGGCCCGAGCAGGCGACCCTGGAAGGGCGCAACAACCTGACCAACGACGTATTCTTCACCTGGTTGAACACGCCTGAAGCGGTTGCCGCATTCTGGAAGGCCCAAACCCCAGCGATGCAGCAGCGCATTGAAGGGTATGTGGCCGGCTACAACCGTTACCTCAAGGAGCGTACCGCCCAGGGCTTGCCGGCGCAGTGCCAGGCGGCCTGGGTACGGCCGATCACGGCTGAAGACCTGGTCAAGCTGACCCGTCGGCTGCTGGTGGAAGGTGGCGTCGGGCAGTTTGCCGAGGCCTTGGTGGGCGCCACGCCGCCGAACGCCGTCGCTCAACGGGATGCCACGGCGTTTGAAGTCGCCGCTGCCAACCAGCAGCGTTTCGCCCTGGACCGTGGCAGCAACGCCGTGGCAGTGGGCCGTGACCGTTCGTTCAATGGTCGCGGCATGCTGCTGGCCAATCCGCATTTTCCGTGGGTGGGCGGCATGCGTTTCTACGAGATGCACCTGACCATTCCCGGCCAGCTGGATGTGATGGGCGCCGCCTTGCCGGGCCTGCCGGTGATCAATATCGGCTTCAACCAGCACGTGGCCTGGACCCACACCGTTGATACGTCCAAACACTTCACCCTGTACCGCCTGACCCTGGACCCGAAGGACCCGACCCGCTATCTGCTGGATGGCAAGTCCGTGCCCATGGATAGAACCAGCGTCAAGGTAACGGTGAAAGCCGCCGACGGCAGCACCCGGGACGAGTCCCGCACGGTCTACAGCTCGCAGTTCGGCCCGGTGGTGCAATGGCCGGGCAAGCTGGACTGGGACAACCAATATGCCTTCAGCCTGCGGGACGCCAACCTGGGCAACGACCGGGTGCTGCAACAGTGGTACGCGATGAACCGCGCCGCAAACCTCAAGGAACTGCAAACCTCGGTGCACACCCTGCAAGGCATTCCGTGGGTCAACACCCTGGCAGCGGACGACCAGGGCCAGAGCCTGTACATGAACCTGTCGGTGGTGCCCAACGTCAGCGCGAAAAAACTCGCGCAGTGCAGCGACCCGCGGGTCGGCCTGCAGTTCATCATGCTCGACGGCTCCCGCAGCGCCTGCGCCTGGGACGTGGACCCGCGTGCCGCCCAGGCCGGCATCTTCCCGGCCGATCAACTGCCGCAGCTGGAGCGCACTGACTACGTGCAGCACTCCAACGACTCGGCGTGGCTGGTCAACCCCAAGGCGCCGCTGACGGGTTTCTCACCGGTCATCAGCCAGGACAGGATCGGCCTGGGTCCGCGTGCCCGCTTTGCATTGCAGCGCTTGCAGGCACTCGACAAACAGCCGATCCAAATCGCCGACTTGCAGAACATGGTCATGGACAACCAGGTGTACCTCGCCAGCCAGGTCATGCCCGACCTGCTGAAATTCTGTGAAGGTGCCGACGCTGCCGTGAAATCGGTGTGTGACAGCCTGAAAAACTGGGACCAGCGCGCCAACCTCGACAGCGGCCTGGGCCTGGTGCACTTCATCAACCTCGCGCAGCAACTGGCGCAGGCACCCGACGCTTGGAAGGTGGGCTTCGACCCGGCGCAACCGCTGACCACGCCCCGTGGGCTGGCAATTGAACGGGCAGGGGTGGCCAAGGCACTGCGCGAGGCGATGCTTGCCTCAGCCGCCGACGTTACCAAACGAGGGCTGACCGCCGACAGCCGCTGGGGTGACATCCAGGTCTCGGGACAAACACCGATCCATGGCGGCCCCCAAGAGCTGGGCGTGTACAACGCCATGCAAAGCGTGCCCCGTGCCGATGGCGAGCGCGAAGTGGTCAGCGGCAGCAGCTACTTGCAGATCGTCACGTTCGACGAAAAAGGCCCGCGTGCCGAAGGCGTGCTGGCGTTCTCCCTGTCCAGCGACCCGGCGTCGAAATACTTCAAGGACCAGACCCAGGCGTTCTCCGAGAAAAAACTCAGCCCGCTGCCGTTTACCGAACAGCAGATCAAGGCCGACCCGCAGTACCATTTGCAGGTTATCCGTGACAAGGAGGAAGCCGGACGGTAGGGTAGCCCAGCGGGAATCGCCGCCCCTTGAGAGAATATTTTTTGAAATCAAGGGGTTGCAAGCCCTGGCAAATGAGTACATAATTGCGCCCATCGAACGCACTGAAGCATTAAAAACTTCAATGTTTTCAATGAGATAGAGTAGAGGCAAGCTTCACATAGCCCACTCAAGTTTGTATGCGGTGAATGTCGGTTGTAAGGCATTGATCGTTTGAGGCCGAGTAGCAAAATGGTTATGCAGCGGATTGCAAATCCGCCTACGCCGGTTCGATTCCGACCTCGGCCTCCACTCTTAGAAACCCCGTAGATTAACGTCTACGGGGTTTTTTATTAGGCTCAGGAAAGTGCCGGCGCCGATTATTTACCGGCAGTAATCCGCGCCATGAACACGCGTGTGAGGCTGGCGATCTGTTCGGTTTTTTCGTCGAGTGCGAAATGCCCCGCCTCCAGGATGTGCACCTCGGCACCTGGCACATCATCCTTGTAGCGCATGGCCCCCGGCACAATGAACGACGGGTCGTATTTACCCCACATGACCAACATCGGCGGCTGGTTGTCTTTCAGCCAGTGCTGCCATTTAGGGTAGGAGGCGACGTTGTTCTGATAGTCCAGCAACAACGCCGACTGTATCGCCCGCTGGCCCGGGCGGGACAATGCAGCGAATTCGTCCTCCCAGGCATCAGGGTTGTAACGCTCGGGATTTGGGCTCGTGCCCAGGTGGCGCTGCTTTGTGCCCTCATACCCCACGAATGCATCGACTTGCTCAGGATGTTCGGCAGGGGCCTTCCAGTACTTGGCGATGTTCGCCCATTTGGCACCCAGGCCTTCGTTATAGCTATTGGCATTCTGAATGATGATGCCGTGCAGTTTTTGCGGCGCGTTGAGGATCATCCGAAAACCCACCGGGCCGCCATAGTCCTGCATGAACAAGGTGTATTCATTGATTTGCAGTTGCGTGAGCAGCTTGCTCAGGGTGTCGGCCAGATGGTCGAACGTGTAGGCGTAGGTCGCGGGGGAGGGCGCGTCGCTTCTGCCGAACCCGGGGTAGTCGGGTGCGATCACGTGATACCGGTCAGCAAGCAGCGGTATCAGCGAATCCCACATGCGCGACGACGACGGGTAGCCATGCAGCAGCACAAGGGTGGGGGCGTCCTTCGGGCCGGCCTCGCGATAAAACACCTTCACGCCGTCCACACTGGTCCAGTGATAGGTATTGGATGCGGTGGTATAGGGAATGGCGGGCGCGGGTTCAACGGCGTGGGCCAGTCCGGTCAGCGAAAGCGTTGTCATAAGTACTCCCAGCGTGCAAAAGGTCGCGATGTTCATTGAGGCCTGAGCTCTGATCTGCGCATTTCCCGATGAAATGCAGCCGGGATCAGAGTGGACGGATCCTGGAATCGGCACCATTGGCCCAAAGACCATTTTTCATTAGAATCGGGCCAATCTTGAGCAGGCCAGCCTCCGTGAAAAAAAGTTTGAGCGTTGCAGTCATTGCCTTTAACCGCATCAGCCCCTTTCACCTTTCCGTGCCCTGCCTCGTGTTTGGTAAAGACCGCAGGGTGGGGGATTCACCCTGGTTCGAACTGGTGGTGTGTGCGGGTGAGGAGGGGGTGCTGACGGCGAACGCCGGTTTCGCCATTCACTGCGACCATGGCCTGGATCAGGTCGCCGGGGCTGATATTGTCATCGTTCCAAGCTGGCGTGACGCCACTGAAGCGCCGCCGGAGGCTCTCCTCGAAACGCTCAAGGCCGCCCACGCAAGAGGCGCGCTGGTGGTCGGTTTGTGCCTGGGAGCGTTCGTACTTGCCCATGCGGGCCTGCTGTGCGACAAACGGGCAACCACCCACTGGGCGTGGGCCGCGCACCTGGCGCGAGATTTCCCTCGTATCGAAGTGGACCCAAAAGTGCTGTATGTCGAGGCGGAGCAGATCCTTACCTCTGCGGGCGTGGCTGCGGGGCTCGATTGCTGCATTCATATCGTCAGGCGTGCCTATGGGCGCGGGGTTGCCAATGCGTTGGCGCGTCAACTGCTTGTCTCCCCCCATCGCGACGGAGGCCAGGCTCAGTTCATCAGCCGGCCCGTTCCCCAAGGTGCAGGCGACGAGCGTCTCGGCCAGCTATTGGACTGGCTTCGGGCAAACCTGAACCAACCGTTGTCAATCGATCACGTCGCGGCGAGGCTGGCGATGAGCAGGCGTAGTTTCACCCGTCATTTCAAGCAACTGACCGGCTCGACATTTGGCAAGTGGCTCACGAACGAGCGAATCAAGGCCGTCCAACTGCACCTCGAAACGACCGACCATAGCATTGAGACAATCGCTGATACCTGCGGGTTTGGTACAAGCCTCTCTTTGCGTCAACACTTTTTCTCGATCGTGGGGGTGAGCCCAACAACCTACCGAAAGGCTTATCATCGGTAGGCTTGGTCTATCTCAAGCGCAAGCGCCCAGCGGTTAAATGGCGCTGATCCCGCCACACCAAACACAAAAAAACACCCACCTTCGAGTCCTTACCACTTGGCCACAGGCGCTTTCAAAAATCCCTTTTTTCCGTTGAAGCGTGATTTCCATATACTGCCCTTGGTGTGGCCCTCATACGGATTGGCTGAATTTTTACGACGTACTATTTGAAAGGATGCGAACAATGCGTTGCTTGATTGGTTTTATGGGCCTGCTGTCATCGGCGATGGTTTTCGCCGGGGAAGCCCAGCTGAAACAGTGGGAAAAGATGGACCGTTGCTCGAATGCCGCGTTTATCGTGGTCTCTATCCTTGAGGAAAGCCCCGACACCTTCAAACAGGCGCTCGCGCTCCATGGCGCCATTGGCGGGCTCAAGAACAATACAAAACTGGGGGAAACCACCCCGAGTGAAGGCGAAGTCACCGGGGCCTACAATATGGCACTGCGGATTTCCGCCGGAATGCCGCGGCCTTTTGCGAAGCGTGATCATGACTGGCTGATCGCCCAGGCCGCGACGTCGTGCACGTTGTGGGTGCCTGACGCCAAGCCTGAGTAAGCGCGGGGCGCGCAGCTTGTGTACCTGTGCGCTGAATAGAACTCTCGGTTCGGGCAAGGCTGCCGGTGTCGATCACTGACTAGTAATCGTCACCGAGAATCGCAGACAGCACGGACTCTGCGATTATTCTATGGCCAAAGTCATTAGGGTGGTTTAGTCCGTTACCCGTAATGTCATTGTATTCTTTATTTTTTAGCATCATTTGCCAGGTGGTGGTGAGATCGACTAAGGCAATGGCGGGGTTTTCGTCTGTCAGTTCACGAAGTGCCTTTAAGTGTGAAGGTAAAAAAGCGGATTTTTGTGCTGAACTGTCTGGGTTGGCCAGTATGCTGCTGACGAGCAGTATCGGTACGCCTGGTTGTTGGCTTCTGATGGTGGATATTATTTTTTGTAAGTTTTCCTTGTATTTTTTTGCGTTTGATTTGGTGCTGTCATTCATGCCGAAAGCTACCACGACAAGATCACTTTCTTTATCGTTGACTCGGTAGCTTGTAGTAGGCAGTGCATCTTGTGCTCTGAATCCGCCTACTGAATTGTTTCGATACTCCCACAGTGTCGGATACGTTGCGTTCAAGTAAGCCATGGTGAGCTCGGCATAGCCGGGTTGGTTGGGAGGCGCATAGATACTGGTAGCGTTAGCACCCAGGGTAATTGAATCGCCGAAAAAAGTTATCTTTAGTAGCTCTTTACCTATTCGGGATCGTAACGTTCCAAGGTTTCCGTAGGACAGGGGCTTGAAGGTTTTTTCTTTTTCATAAGTTACGGCGTATTGATAGCTTTGAAATTCCGGCGTGACTCTAACGCCGTAGCTGTTTTTCTCGGCGTCACTGATGTTTTTGGTAAAGCCCAAAGGTGCTTTTTTTATGCCGCTTGACGGGGTGAGCTTTATGCCATTGTCGGTTTGTATATAGTCACTCAGTGGTTTTAGTATCTCGCCAGTGTAGGGATTGTAAACCGAGATCACGCGCGTCGGAGGGAACATTGTTTTGTGGTCATCTGAAAGTCCCGTCTCGGTATAAAATGTCTCTCCATATACCGTTGTGCCTGTGAGCGCTCTTTGCCCTGTGTGAAACTTGCTGACAATGGATTCGCCACAACTCAAGTTTGTGCACGAGTGGAAATTTTCATCCAGAGATGCCCCGTCAGGACCATTTTCGGACAAGGCGTGTCCGCTGAACAGGAGGAAAATCAAGGCATATCTAGCGCGCATTTTATTTCCTTCGGTTCTTTTGTTCGTCAGTGTGGCTGTGCAGGCGTTAATTGAGGATCGTGCTTAAAAGAGGCTACGCAACTCTATCGGATGAGTCCCATGGGTCACTGGGTACAACACGCCCCCGAAAGCTTTGCCAGCAGCGCCAACGCGACAACCGCCCAGCCAACGTTGAGCGCCACAAACATCCACTCAGGTGGCTGTGCCCCCAACACCATCACCGATGTTATCGCGATAAAACCCATCAAAACCCCAAAGGGCAGCCAACGCCAGACCCCTCTGTGGCGCCGGGGTAGGTTGACTGCCGATGGGCGTTCTTCATGAAGCGTCATGGTTATTTCGCCTGGGTGGCCCTCTGCTTCAAATAATCGACAAAGGGCTGTATGTCAGTACTGCACAGTAAGTGCGCCACTTCACGTACTTCTGCAACCGGCCAATGCCACCAGGCCGATTGCTCAAGTATCCGTCGCGTGGGTTCGTCAAACCGCCAGCGGATGGGCTTGGCCGGGTTGCCGCCCACAATCGCATAAGGCGCCACGTCCTTGGTTACCACCGAGCCTGCGGCAACCACGGCACCATCGCCGATGGTGACGCCCGACAGAATGATCGCCTGCGAGCTTATCCAGCAATCATTACCAATGACCACGTCACCTTTGCTGCCGCCGAAGTCGGTGATGTGCGCCACTTCTTCGATCTTGGCGGGGAAGGGGTAGCAACTCAGCCAGTCGGTACGGTGGTGCCCGCCCAGGAACACGTCGACGTTGCCGGCAATGGACGTATAAGCACCTACGCGCAACGTGGTGCCCTCGTTCCAGTCGTGAACCTTCAAGTCACCGTAGGTGCCCACCCCAAACGTATACGTCGGGTAGCGATTGCGCAGCTTTTGCGTAGCACGCTCAAGTGGGGGAAGTGCGCGCAGTGCCTTGCGCTCTTGATGTTCACGCCATTTACGCAACAGCTTCATGCAGTAGCCTTTTGCCGGTCTTGAGATGAAGAGCGCTATCCTGGGCAATGAGACCGGGCGATGCAAGGCTCAATAGTCCTGGAACCCTCAGTTTCCATCTATCAGGCGCAGTGCCAGTTCGGCGCTGAACGTGCCCGCCGCCGGGCCGCCATGGCAATCGGTCTTGGGTGACGATGCACCGTCTGAGTTACCCGGGAGTTTGATCCATAGGGCAACCCACTGGGGCGAAAGCACCTGGGGGGCAATGCCAAGCCTGCGACCTGCGGGGTTGCACCAGTCGCCAGGGCTCGCACCGTTGCCGTTGCGGCTGGTGTCCACCGCGATGGCTTTTGTATAGCGGTATTCGCTTAACAGCCGGGCATTGATGGCGTCACCGTAGCTGCGCACCTGGGCGAGGGTGTAGAAATTGGCGATGTTCAGCGCAAACCCATGTGCCTGTTTTACGCCGGCGGAATTCAACGCATCGGCCATGACACTCGGGGATTTCCAGCCGGGGTTGCCTGCGTCCAGATAAACATCCGCATGGGGCGCACGCTGCTTGAACCCTGACACGCCGTAGTTGAGCAGCCCCAGCCGCTCGGATTGTTTGTCGTTGCCCAGGCATTGCATATCGGCCAGCGCGTCCGGCTCCAGAATGACCACCGCCGGTCGGTCGCCAATACCATCGATCAAATGGTCGATCCAGGCCCGGTAGGCTGGCGCACCCGTTGCGCCACCGGCCGACGCGCCCCCGCTGCAGTCGCGGTGCGGCAAGTTGTAGGCCACCAGCATGGGGACCTTATCGGCGCTGGCGGCGGCCGATACGTAATGGTTGATGCGATCGGTCAAGGTGTCTGAAGTTTGGCTGGTGCCGGTCAGCCACAAAGCGCTGGGCACATTGGCAATGGCTGAACGGATCCTTGCGCTGGCGGGCGCATCGGGGTTGTGCTGCACCCACTGTGCGGCGGTGGACTGCGGGTTGACGTAGAACCCATCGCTCGCCTGGGCAGCAGGTTGCATCGACAGGCAGATAATGCCGGCGGTCACGATGGCGATCTTCATCAGGCTCTGCATCAGCTAAGGGGGCGGGTGGCCAAGGTAAGTCCCACGGCTGCCCACGTCACGTGAACCCTCATGAATATTATCCGCCGGGCACCCATCCGAATGAATGCCACCGGGGCCCGAACATAAGCGTATGGTGGGTGTTAAATACGCTTATTGAGGTACCCGCCATGGACGACCGGCTCGGCGCCCGCCTGAAAGAAGAACGCAAGGTCCTGGGGCTCTCTCAACAGGACTTCGGCGCCATTGGCGGTGTGGCCGCCAATGCCCAGGTGCATTACGAAAGTGGCGCGCGCAAGCCCAAGTCCGATTACCTGATTGCCATCCGGCGCAAGGGCGTGGACGTGCTTTATGTGCTGACGGGGGAGCGGGCGGTTATCAACCCTGATGCGTTGAGCGACAAGGAAACGTTGATCATCAACCACTACCGCACGCTGGACGGGATGGACCAGGACGCGATTGCGCAAATCACGTCCTCGCTGTCTGACAGTTAGCAACGACCGATTAGAAGCTGTCGGTCGTCCTGAAGTTACCGCCCCCCGTACTGCCCGACGATGAAAAACTGGCCGTGCTGTTAGTGCTTTTGTTGTCGACGGTGGCGGCGCCGTAGCTGAAGGGGCTGATCGATGCACTGACATAGCCCCGTGTTGCGCCCGCAGCTACCTGGCTGCGGCGCACGATTTTAAGGCCCTGGCTCAGCGCATCCACTACCTGCCCCAGTGTTACGTCCTTCGCCATATAGCCCGCGACCAGCCGCTCAAAGTCAGTCGGCAGGTCAAAGTAAACATCGCGGCCGGTAAAGGCATCGTTGCGCACTTTGCGCTCCAGCTCTTTGGCGCGCTGGTAGCCGCTCTTGTGCAGGTTGATTGCGTCCTGGGCCTCTGCCTGTTGCTGTAACACCGCTACCAGGCGCAGATGCGGGGTTTGCAGTTGCTCGACGATCAGGTCGTCGTTCTCATCCGGTGTCTGGCTGGCAAGGTCGACCAGTTCGCCGATGCTGCGGGTTTTCAGCTGGTCAGTGAGCAACTGGCGAGCGCGCAGGTAATGCGGGTCTTCGTTGCGCGAGTAGGCCGCGAGTTTTTCCTGGACGGCATTGGCCTGGCGCTTGGCTTTGTCGACCACGCGTTGCTGGGCGTCGAGTTCGGGTTGCAGTGACGCCTGGCCGAGCTGGTCACGGGCCTGAGCCAGTTGCCCATCGACGATTTCGCTCAGGGTGCTGATCAGGGCGGCGCGCTCGGCCTGCAAGGCTTCGTTTCGCTCACCCAGGGCGATCAGGCTCAGCTCGTTCTTGCGGTTGGCAAGGTAATTCACCTTGGTTGCCAGCCAGTTGTCCATCCAGCGGTTCAGGCGGTTGCGCCGATATTGGTCGGTGCCGAAGGCGTGTCCGCGCAGGTAGATGTAAACCAGGTTCGTATCGAAGGTCGGGCGCTTCAGTGCGCACTCCTGGCGCAGGTCTTCATAACCGCTGATGTGCTCGCGGTGGGCGGCCTGGGCCAGGTCCAGTTGCTCGGCCTGACGGGCATAGTCAGGGTTTTGTTCCAGGGATTGCCGGGCTTGCTGGTCAAGACCGTCGGCTCGCGCTTGCAGCTTCTCCTTGTCTGCCAGCGCCTGGGCCACGCCCTGCTCAGCCTCTCGCAGTTGCTGGTGGAGCAGGTCCTGGGACTGTTGGCGCATTTTCAAGGCGAATGCAGCTTGCACGTTCTGCGTGTCGCCTTGTTCCAGGTGCAGGGCCGCGATGCTGCTCAGGCGCTGGGTGATGTCCTGCTCCAGCGCCAGTTGTTCACCGAGCAATTCAGACAGTTGTTGCTCGGCCGTGCGCATCATCAGTTCGGCGTTGCGGGAGTTACGTTCGGTGATGCTGATCAGGGTGTCAGGCGTCATGTCTTCACCACTCCAATATCGTTTCGAGCGGGTCGGTGGTCCGTTGGCTCAAGTAGGTGACTTCCATCCTGCCGGGCGGCTTGCGGCCGATCACGCGGTTGCTCAGGTGGCCGTCGTCGAGCTTGTCGGCCTTGACCTTCAGGTATTCGGCTTGGGGAACCCGCACCGCAAACTGGCTGGCCCAGGCGCCCGTGCCGGTTTCACTGCTGGTGGTGGGTAGCAGCACTGGCTGACCCGACAGGTCGACGGCTTCGACAACCAGGTACCAGCTTTTGCCCTGGGTCGAGCCGGGGTCGTTGTTGCACAGCGCCTTGTTGTAGCAGCGCTCGACACCGGACGGCGTACCGGGTCGGTCGACGATGCGCAGGGTCACCTCTTTGGGCACCAGTTCGGTAGTGGCACGCAGGGCCCTGAGTTGGCCGCCGGCTTTTTCGATCTCGAATTTCCCGAGAAGGTCTTTGATCTGGACCAATTCGGCCTGCATGGCCCGAGTCGCTTTGCTGTCGGTGGCGGGCAGGTGAATGTCGGCGACCTTGCGGGTCAGTTCGTTGAGCTGGTCGGTCAAAGGCTGGACCGCCTTCACCTTGGCTAAAAACGCCTCCAGTACGCCGATCTGCTCGTTGGCGTAATCCACCCCTGAAGTATCGACCATGGCCAGGGCATGCTCGGCCTTGGTGTTCAGGCGGGGCAGGGCACTGAAGAGGTCGCTGCCCTCAAGGTAGGCCGGGTCCTGTTGCACGGCGCTCAGGCGTGCTTTCAGGTTGGCGATGTCCACCTGTTTTTGTGCGGCGTTCGCCTCCCTGGCAATGGCCGCTCTTTGGGCATGGTTGATTTCGCTTCTGGCGACCATCACCCGGCTGCATTGCACCACCAGTATGGAGATCGCGATCAATTGCAGGATCAGTATGCCGCGATGCCGTCTGAGGAGTACGTTGCTCCAGAACCGGTCAAGCGCAGACAGTTCCGGCGCCTCGAACACCAGGCGTTTGGAAAAGAACTCGCGCACGCCCTGGTCGATCTGCTCATCGGTAAATTGAATGCCGTTGTTCTGGTAATACTCGCGGATGCGCGCCGCCACGTCGGCGCGGCGTTGCGGCAGGCTCAGGTCTTTTTCAACGGCCATCTGCTGGTGACGCAGTTGGTCCACCAGCGCCATCGCGCCGAGTTGCTCGGAGAGGAGAACGTCGTTCATCAAGCGGCCTTGGTCAGCAATGCGGCGAACTTGCGTTTGGCCTCTTCGACGGCTTCGGCGATGTCACGGGACGCGTTGCTGGATTCGGCGCGGTAGGTTTCGGTCAGGCCGTGCATGTCGGTCTGGAAGCTCAGGGTGGCATCGGCCAGCGCGCGCACCGAGTCGACCTTGATGGTGGAACCATAGCTGGCCTTCACGGCCGCTTCCATCTGCGGGTTACCGGTGGCGCCCAGGGCTTCAAGGCCCTTGCTGATGCCGTCGGTGGTGGCGTTCAGGGTGTTGGTGGCTTCGGCCAGCCCGCTGTTGCTGGTGAACGACACGGCGAGGCCGGTCAGCACCACTTCGTTGGTGGAGAAGAACGAGACCATGCGCTGGTACTGGCGCTCCTTGATCACGTGCACCTGGTTGATCCGGGCGAAGACCATTTCAGCGGTGTTGTAGCCCACCTTGAGGTCATCGGCGATGTCCTTGACGATCTGGTAGCGCTTGTCCTCGTCCTGCAGGGCGCGCACGGCTTCGTCCCGGCGCAGTTCCAGGGCGGCGCGCTCGGCCGGCGCCAGGGTTTCGGCCGCCGTGACCTGGGCGTTGGCCTCGTTCAAGGCCTGGGTGCGTTGCTCCAGCACCTGACCCGCCATGGCGAGCACTTGCTGGGCATCCACCTCGGCCGCTTTCATGGCCATGCGGAAGTCCAGATAGGCTTCCAGAATCACGGTTTCCCGGGCGATCTGGTCGTTAGCCGACTTGCACACTTGCAGGTAGTTTTCGCGGATCTCGCTGAAGCGGCTGGGGATGGAGCCCCGGCGCAGGTTCATCCAGCTCAGCTTGAGTTTTTCCACGGTGTCCAGGCGCCCGTCATCCATCCAGCCGGCCATGGCGGCGGCGTCTTCGCGGATCGAGGTGAAGCTCTGGGTGATGTCCATGAAGCGCGTGGAGATGTCCATGCCGGCGATCTGTTCGCGAACCACGCTGTTGAAGGTAGTGGACTGCTGCAGCACTGCGGCGATGGCGGTGACTTTGGCGGTGTCGTATTGGGCCACGCGGTCCAGCAATACCAGTACCGGCGCATCTGGAACCGGCTGCAGAAGGTTGATGCCCAGGGTCCGCAGGCCCGTCAGCGCGCGGTCGAGGTAGTTGCTCATCTAGTGTCCTTTCAGGATGTGTTCAGCACAGTGTGCAGGGAAGTGCGCAAGTATACCGATCAGTGAAGGCAAACCAATGGCAGTTTCTTGAGCGACACGCGCCGGGCTGCTGTAATTTTCCTTCTATTACGTACTCTGGAACCGTGTATGCCGTTTCCCTGTTCGGAGAATCCTTGATGCTGGTGATCGTCGTCTTGCTGGTGGTAGCTGCTGTGTGGGTGTGGTGGACCTACCCCCGCGTCGGGAACCTGTTGTTTGCGCTGATTGCGGCGGTGGAGGCCAAGCGCGCTCGCCTGAAAGAGGTGCCGGTGGCCATTGGGCGCATGACCCTGGCGACCTACCAGGGCGGCACGCGTGACAAGGCGCCGCCGCTGCTGCTGATCCACGGCTTCAGCGCCGACAAAGGCGTGTGGTTCGGTTTCGCCCGGCACTTTACGCAGGACTATCACGTGGTTATTCCCGATCTTGCCGGGCATGGCAAAAACCTTTTCCAGCACGGTGCGGACTACAGCATCGCGGCCCAGGCGCAGCGGTTGATCGAGCTGCTGGATGAGTGTGGGATCGACGCCGCCCATGTGGTCGCCAGCTCGATGGGGGCGTATGTCGCGACCTGGCTGGCGGTGCATCACCCTGAGCGTGTGGTGTCACTGGCGCTGATCGGCCCGGTCGGCGTGCTGTTGCCCCAGCCCAATGAAGTGGAAGAACTGGTCAACCAGGGCGACAACCCGTTCCTGATTCATTCGCGGGCGCAATTCGACCGGTTTTTCTCGATGACCATGGCCTCTGCGCCGTGGATCCCGGAAGTACTGCTGGCCGCTGAGGCGCAGGCCTATATCGAGCGGCGTGACCAGCTTGCCGAAATTTTCTCGGACTTTTCCGGCAGCCCGCGCCTGGAACCCTGGCTCAAGGATGTGCACGTTCCCACGCTGCTGCTATGGGGCCGCGAAGACCGGATGGCCCCGATCGCCAGCGCGTCAACCTGGACCCAAGGCATTGCCCATGCGCAGTTGGTGTGCATGGACGGCGTGGGGCACTTGCCGATGATCGAGCAGACGGAGCAAACAGTGGCGCGCTACCGCGAGTTTCTGACGTCGCAAGCCTGACAAAGTGTATGCCTGCATCTGCCCGTAGCTGTACGGGGCGCGTTTCTGCGCAACGCTCTACTGTCGTGACACAGTACTTCGTTCGGATGTCAGCCCATGTTCATGTCTTCAAGCCTGTTATCAGCGTTCGCGTTGTTTGCCTTTGTTTCCTCGATCACGCCCGGCCCCAACAACACGATGTTGCTGGCGTCCGGGGTGAACTTCGGTTTTATCCGTTCGATTCCCCATGCGCTGGGCATCAGTATTGGTTTCATGTTGTTGGTGATCGCCGTGGGCCTGGGGCTCGGTGAAGTGTTCAAGGCGCTGCCGTGGGCGTACACCGTATTGCGTTACGTGGGGGCGGCGTACTTGCTGTACCTGGCCTGGAAGATTGCGAACGCCAGTGCGATGTCTGATGAGCCCGATGGCCAGCGCAAACCCATGACGTTTCTGGGGGCGGCGGCGTTTCAGTGGGTGAACCCCAAGGCCTGGGTCATGGCGTTGGGCGCGATCACCACCTACACGCCGGCCGACGGTTATGTCACCAACGTGCTGTTGATTGCCGCGGTGTTTGCCGTGGTGAACCTGCCCAGTGTGTGCATCTGGGCCGGCTGCGGCAGCGGTTTGCGCAATGTGTTGCGCGAGCCGCGCTGGTTGCGGCTGTTCAATGGGTCGATGGCGGGGTTGTTGGTGCTGTCGCTGTACCCGATGCTTTTTGCGGGCTGACGCGCCGCCAGGCATAGCCACAGGCCGCCATTGACGTGTTTTGGCGGCCTATTGCATGCTCGCCGCTGTTTTTCAGGCCTGCTACGGGACGCGGCGGCACGAAGCGATTGAACGGGAGGGTGGTTCGACGTATCGCTTCCAAACTTCCTTATCCGAGATGCCCGACCGTGCACCCACTCCCTGGCCGTTTTCATAAGCACCTGCGTTGTTCACTCCTCACGTTTAGCCTTGCCATGGCGTCTGCCGGCGTCGCCGTTGCCGCGCCCCAGGTCGGCATCCGGGCTATCGAAAGCACCTACCATCAACTGCTCCAGGCCGTGGACCAAAGCCGTGGCGCCCGGCCGGACGATGCCACGCGCCAGCGCATCATCGGTGCAGCGCAAGCGTTCCAGGACGCCATGAAGCGTGACGGCGGCGCCCGGGAAAACCTGCGCACGGATGTGAAGAACATCGTCGCCTCCCTGAGCGACGGTAGCTACAGCGCCGACGGCAGCCTCAATGCACTGCGCCGTGATGCCAAGGGCAGCGTGATCGACGCCGGCCCATGGAAGCCGGCGTTGGCCGGGGCGCCGATCGCAGAACCGCTGGGCACCCATCTGAACCAGACCAGCGAAGGCGATTGTGTCGGCATCTCGGTGGTCAGGGCGTTCGCCAATACGCGCACCGGGGCGACGATCCTGCACAAGGGCGTCACCACCAACGCCGATGGCAGCTTCAACGTCAGCCTGCCCGGCGCCCCGGCCACGGTTTACCACCTGCAGGCGGGCGACCTGGATCAATATGGCAAGGGCGATCCGCCTGCCGCTGCCGTGGTCGGGGCGATGTTCCAATACTTCAAGCTCGACCCGGCCAAGGGCTCGTTGCCCACCAATAAAGTCATGGAACTACTGGCGGGCCAATACGGCGATCACCAGCGGCTGGCGGATGCCGAAAACACACCCCAGGGCATCACCGACTTCCTGCTGAAAAATGCCAGCGCCGTGGGCAGCCGGGCAGCGGTGGTGTTCGGCGGCAAGCCAGCGCGCAATGGGGATTGGTCCAAGGGCGACGGGCACGCCTTCGCGATCATCCAGATCAACCCGGCGACGGGCATGCTGAGCTACACCAACCCCTGGAACGAAGGGGCGCAGGTGCGCACGATCGCAATCAGTGAGTTGGCGAGGCAGGCGGCGGGAACGTCAGCAGACTTTGAGATGGTTACGTTTCGCTGAACCCTAGACTGGTGAGATGGTGGCAAGCAGACCAATCGCGATGGTCAGCGCAAGAAAACCGAACAGGAAAAATGCCATCTTAGCCATAAGGCCTCCGAAATGAACGGGCCGGCAGGACGGTTCCTGTCGGGCTCCACGGGCGTGTCGGGAGTGGGCGTATTGTCAGGGCAGGGCGGGTTTCGATACAGAGGCAGATGCACAAGAAAAAAGCGTATCAGATGGCCCGGGGAGCCGTAGCGGCAGGAGAGCCGGGGCCGGAAAATTTCGGGTATCAGGGAATAAAGGGCGGCTCAGCGGTGTTAAGGAAGAAGGCGCTGGCTTATCCCGTTCATTTTCCTTGAGGCAATCCCATGTTGGGTGTGACTGATTACGGCTCGTTTGTGCTTTCCTTCATCATCCTGTTGCTGATTCCGGGCCCGGGCAACCTGGCGCTGATCACGTCGACCGGTAAAGGTGGTTTCCGCGCCGGCATGGCGGCGACCTTCGGTGTGATCCTGGGCGACCAGGTGCTGATGTGGCTGGCGGTGGCCGGCGTGGCGGCGATCCTGCAGACCCACCCGCTGGCGTTTCACGCCGTGCAATGGCTGGGGGCGGCGTACCTGATGTGGTTGGGTGGGAGCCTGCTGTTGGCCAAGCCTGGTGCGGCACCCATACTCGATATCAAACCGAGGCATTACCTGCGCCAAGGCGCGACCATCGCGTTGCTCAACCCGAAAACCATCGTGTTCTACATGGCGTTTTTTCCGCTGTTCATCGACCCGGCGGCCAACCCTGGCCTGCAGACATTCGCCTTGATGGGCGCCACCGTCGCGACGCTGACCTTCTTCTACGGCCTGATTGTGGTCACCCTCACCGGCTTTTTCGCGGCCAAGCTGCGCGCCAACGCCAAAGTCTCCCAAGTGTTTCAGAAGTTGGCGGGGGTATTCCTGATCGGCTTCGGGATCAAACTCGCAGCCTTGCGCGCGGGTTGAGGCGGTCAAGGAACTAATCTTCTGTGGGCAGTATCGTATTCACCATCCTGCCGGCGAGGTTCTTCAGGCGCATCGGCGCACAGCGGTAGGCAGCGTGTGCCAGGCTTGGTTATGCTCAGGTGGGACTGGGCAGCGCCACAGCGTGCCTGGAGCGGGCAACAGAACTGACCACTGAAACGGTTTTCATCGAGGCGAGTAGGCAAATGGGCAAAACCTTGGCTGCGCTGTCGTTTTTGATGACCCTGGTTTGGGTTTCAGTGGTTATTGCCGTAATGACCTACTTCTCATAACGCGCCCCGGTGCTCGCCCTGTACGTGGCGACGCAGCCAGCGCTGCCATGGCCCACTCCCGCCGCCGGAAACTGTAGATCACTGATCTGACGAGCTTTTTTGTTTGCCGGGGCGCAGCGGGTTTGTTTGAAAAAGCCCGAGCGCGACCTTGCATCGAGGGGGCTGGATCTATATATTCCCTAGCCTGCTGCAACGCTCAAGGGCTTTTAAAGCTGCTTGGCACGCTGTATAGCGCTACCGCCCGAATGGCGAAACTGGTAGACGCATGGGACTTAAAATCCCCCGCTCGTAAGGGCGTGCCGGTTCGATTCCGGCTTCGGGCACCATTTTCGATTCTCAGGGGTTATCAACCCTTCTCAAAAAGCCCCGCAGGCACTGGCCTTACGGGGCTTTCTTGTTCTTATACCTTCTCATCCATTCTCACCCCTTCTCAATATTTTTAGTACATTGGTCAGCACATCTGAATTCGACTGACTAAAGCGATGTACTAAATGCCTCTTACTGACACGGCCGTCAGGCAAGCAAAGCCCAAAGACAAGGATTACAGCCTCAGCGATACCGCCGGGCTGGCCCTATTCGTAGCCGCCAAAGGCTCGAAAGCGTGGCACTTCCGTTTCTCATGGCACGGACAGCAGCCTCGCATATCCCTGGGCACCTATCCCGAAATCACTTTGAAAGAAGCGCGCGAACGCCGCGACCAGGCGAGAGCCCTCATCGCGAAGGGAATTGATCCCCGATCCCAGCGCCGTGAAGAAAAGCGCGAAGCTGTGACCGGCGCGGTGAAGACCTTCGAGGTTGTGGCCAACGAATGGTTCGCCTTCCGCGCACCGCGCATGACCGCAGCCAAAAAGGGCGGCGTGTCCCAGTCTCGCCTGTATCTGGACAAGGATCTGATCCCGTCCCTGGGCAAAATACCGGTGGCGGACGTGAAGCGCTCGGATGCGCTATCGGCTATGCGCCGGATCGAAGCCCGCGGCGCCTTGAACGTGGCCCGCAAATGCCGCTCGTGGCTCAACGAGATATTTCGTTTCGCCATTGCCTCGGGGTACATGGACACGAACCCGGCTTCCGACTTGGATATCGTCGCGGCCAAGGAGCCCCCAGAGAAGCACAACCCAATGCTGCGTCAGCATGAACTCAAGGATTTCCTTGTGGCGCTGCGTGACTGCAAGGGGGAGCCCTATACCAAAAGCGCGATCCGGATATTGCTGTTGACCGGAGTGCGCACGGGCGAGCTTCGCCATGCGACCTGGGCCCAGTTTGATTTGGAGAACGCCCTTTGGACCATTCCGGCCGAGGGCGTTAAGCAGCTACAGAAGGTGATCAGGGCAAAAGGAGGGGATAAGGTGCCGCCGTATCTGGTGCCGCTTTCGCGCCAGGCGGTCGAAGAGGTGCGCGCAGTCCACGATATGACCGGCCGCTACAAGCTGCTGATCCCGGGCCGGATAGACCCAAGCAAACCGATCAGCGACGGCACGGTCAACATGGCGTTGAAACGCATGGGATATGAGGGGCGCCTGACCGGGCACGGAATCCGTGCCACGATATCGACGGCCCTGAACGAGATGAACTACAACGAGGACTGGATCGAGGCGCAGCTTTCGCACGCCAGTTCCGGGAAGGTGCGCAAGACGTACAACCATGCGGAGTACGTTGAGCAGCGAAGGGGGATGATGCAGGACTGGGCGGACTACCTGGACGGATTACTGGCAGAAGAGGGTTAGGGCGCCCGCTCAGCCGCTCGCCCAGCTGCCCACCGCTCGACTTCGGCGCGGACCCAGGCCACGGCCTGCAGACCAACCTTGGCCTGGCGGGGGAATTTCCCACCCACCGCCAGTCTGTAGATGGTCGGGGTGCTGAGGCCTGAGATTCGACGAACTTCAGCAATTCGGATGTACTCGATCGGTTGTTCATTTTTCTGTGCAGTGCTCATGATTATCTCCCGCCGGCCGCCGTGGGCCGCGCTGTTTTGATGATGTGAATGAATAGGCCGAAGGTGATCAGCAGCCAGCCGCAGGTTCCGGCGAAGGCGTAGAGGATGTCGGCCGTTTCGCCGTCCGCCAGAAGGCGGGGTGCGATCCAGAAGAACCAGCAGCCGCTGCCGACCAGGTACAGCAAAGCGCCCAGCAGGATCAGGGTGAGTTTGATTGCGAACATGTGGTGTCCTTGCCGCGCTGGGCGGCAGAAGGTGGGTTAGGGTTTTGCTGCTCTTGCGTGCCCGACGCACACCTTGATGGGTTCGCCTTCAGCGTCCAGGTGGGCATGGCACATGAAGCCTTTTTGGTCGTGGGCCATGAATTCCGCATCGCAAGTGGTGATGGGTGACTGATTGGCAATAGATCCCAAGCGGTACGCGCACCCATGGCACGCACCCGCCGGGTCGCACTTGCTGGCGATCATTACGCCTTGGCAGGCGCCGATGATGGTGGGCAGGTTCACGCTGATGAATTTGTCAGGGTGAACGCCGCATTCCACGATCAGCACCAGGTCGCTCATCTCTGCGCAGTTCTCCGCGACCGAGTTGGCCATGCCGATCAGTTGCGCCGTGAACTCAACCAGGCGCTGCGAGCCATTGCGCTGAAGATAGCTGGTCAGCGCCTCTCGCCGCATTGCCAGGTCGAACTGGGCAATGCCTGACAGGTCCGTCGCATCGCTGCGTGTCATGCTGTATTCACTGTTTGCAGGCATACGGATACCTCGCCCGCCGCTCACCGGCAGGCATGTAGGGGGATTGGGGTTAGGCAGTTGCGAATAGATCGAGTTGGTCGGATTCAACCTTCTGCACTTGTTGCTGGAGTACTTCATATTCGATGCGGGCCCGGGCGATCGCCGCGTACTGCTCGTCAATTTCGCACCCCACGAACTCGAAGCCCTCGCGCATTGCTGCTTTGCCGGTGCTGCCGCTGCCCATGAAAGGGTCCAGCACTACGCCGCCGGCCGGGGTGACAAGACGGCACAGGTAGGCTATCAGGTCGGTTGGCTTGACGGTAGGGTGGTTGTTCCCTTTCGTATCGGCGGTTTCGACTGTGCGCAGGGTGGTGCCCATTTTGAATTGAGGGCCAGGGTGTGCCAGGCCCTCATGGCGATCCTTTGGGCTGGTCTTGGCGCAGTAGAAGAACCTGGCTGCGCTTCCGCTGTCAGCGTGAAACGCGCCGGCCACTCGCTCGCGCATGCCGCTGTAGCTCACCGCCCCGCTGAAGCCATTGGCCGTAGGTTCGGTGCCCATCACCGGCGCACTGGCCCCTGCTTGCGCCGGGAACAAGGCAACTACTTCGTCGCTGCCATCGTGGATCAGGTTCGCAGGCCAACGGCCTAGTGCCGAGGCCCCGGCCGTCATCGCGATTGAGCCAGACTTGCCGCCGATGAACTTGCCACCGCGCATGTCTACGGTGGTATCCCGGTCCCAGTTCTTTGCCAAGGCTTCTGCATCCACGGCCGGCACGCGGCAGCCGTCGATGTTCAGACCGCCAGTACCCCACCTGGCCATGTTGGTTGCCACGGTCCCGCTGAAAGGCTTGCGCGCCACGCAGATTGGCTCATGCGCTGGCTTCAGCGCGGTACCCCATCCAGCGCGATCGCCCTTCAGGTTGTGAGACTTCGGGAAGCCTGAGCCAAATACCCACATGATCTGGTCTCGGATCTCGAAGCCAGCCATTTCAATGCCGACCGCCATGTGGTGGTAAGTGCGCGCAGCGGCGAACGACAGCAAGTGTCCGCCGGGCTTGAGCACTCGCAGGCATTCGGTTGCCCACTCCAGCGTAAATGCCTGGAAGGCGCGCATGCCTTTGGGCGTCAGGTCATACTTGCCGGCCTCGGCAGCTACTGACCTGTGACCACCATTCGGACCGCAGGCCGATGCGTGTGAAGGCATGCTGGCCCGGTAAACGGCTCGAGCCTCGATGTCTTGGCCATCCCAGCTCTTGCCCATGAAGCGAATACCGTAGGGCGGATCGGTGACCACGCTGTCAATACTGTTGTCTGGCAGCGTCCGCATCGATTCAATGCAGTCGCCGATCAAAACGCGATGCTCTTTCATGGCCTCAGCCCCTTGTAGATGAAGACGTAGGCGAACCAGGGGGTGGCGATCATGGCGTCACCTTGATATCGACATCGTCATGAATCCACTCGATGTCGAGCAGGTCATCGTCGTCGATCTGGCTTTCCCGCAGATCATTGCTGGCCAGCAGTTGCTCGACCTCGTCGTCATCGATGTACTCAATGACCTTCCGGAAGTTCACGACTGCCTTGCCGGTGAGCACGACTGTTCTTTTCATAGGCGAGCTTGTCCTCGCCGCTATAGCGGCTGACGTTGAAGGGGGAGGGGTTACAGGTTTTGCGGGAGGAGTACGGATGTACTCCTATCGGGGTTTGGCGGCACGCTTGCGGAACTCGTAAACCATGCTGCGCAGATCTACCAGTGACTCCTGCAGGTCGCTGCGGGTGGAGTCGATATTCTCAAGCAGCTCACCTTCGCCGTCGTCACCTCCCTCATCAACGGCCAGCAGAGCCAGGCCGTATGCCTGGAACTTCGCCAGCACCTCGTCGGCTGACTGGGCCATGTATTCGGCATGCTCAATGGCATAGTCCTGATTGGATCGCTCAGGCAGCACCACCGCTACCGGCGCGGGTTGCTCGACTGGCCGGATGTAGATCTCGGCGCTGCCATCCTCATCACACAGATCGTTGGCCTCGGGCATGGCAAACAGCACTTGTCCAGGGAACTCCATTTCGGAAATCCCACCCTCAAGCAACCATTCCAGGTACATCCCGTCATCGTTCTGACGAGTGATGGCCACAGCCTGTATCAGTATTGGCCCACCCTGGGGCTGGGCGGCTGGCGCATCCAGCAGGGCGCGCAGCTCTGCACGGGCCAGCTCCTGGCCTTTGGGGGCGTAAGGGTCGGAAACCCTGCGCAACAGCTCAAGCGGCAAGCCGTCAATCGTTTGGTTGGTGGTCATACAGCCTCCCTCGTTACCAGATCATGGGCATTCACAACCGTCATGCCGAGGCGTTCGGCGATCAGGACTTCCAGGCGAGCACCCTTTGAATGCTCCCAGCCGGGCAGGGTGGCCACCGTGTCGCAGTCCATCAGGGCGGCAATGTCGCGGCGCATGCAGTCGTTCCAGGTGCCGCCGTCGGGGTTGAGTTCGGCGGGGTTGGTGACGGTGTGGCCGCCGGCGCGCAGGTTGGTGGTCATGGCGTGGAAGGCGGCGAAGTTGAGGCCGGGCAGGCCGGTCATGGGCCCGCTGAGGTAGATGCGCTTCATGCGGCCTCCTTGTCATGACCAGGACAGCCCCCGCCGGTGAAATCGAAGCCTTCACACGGCGGCCCGAATGGAAGCACCTCTTTACCCTGGGCCAGCGCTTCGAGCAGGTGGTCCTTCGCCTCGTCGGCGGTGCATTCACGCCCGTCAACGCGGAACATGCCTTTGAGTTGGCGCTTGCTGAAATCGCGAATCGCCCCGCGTACGCTCGGATGAATGTGAAAAGTGCGGCCGCTCGGCCCGAAGGGATCAGCCGGTTTGTTTTCTGTAGGCATGGGGAGTCCTTGCCGGGCCATGCCCGGGCGGTGTGGTGCTACGATGGCCCCTTCCTCTAAATGGGCTGGACCATGACCAAGCACGATATTTACGATGAGATCGAAGGCTTTCAGGTTTGGAACTACATGGAGTGCGACAAGGACGAGGAAGGCCGGGAGACCTGGCGTATCAACGTCGAGGTGAAGCGTGGTGGTGAGGTAGTTGTGCCGGGTGTTGCTGGTGACCGAACCTATGTTGATCGTGGTCTGGCACAGGTTGCTGGACGAGAACTTGGTGAGAGGATGGTGGCGAAGAATGTCTGCATTCGAGCTTGACCAGGACTCCACATGGATTGCGCTCGCAATAACCGGGGTGGCAACTGCTCCGCTTGTGCCTCTAGGCCAAGGCCCCGACGCCTATATACTCAGAGAGAGCCAGTTCGGTGTGCGATCTTCCCCCGGACTGAATGAGGCGTTAAGAAAGTCTTTTGTATCTTTTGGTATGGAATTCTCAGAAAAAATAACTCTGGGCGATACTAAGCTAATAATAATTCCGATGCTGGATACAAGTGATTACGGTATTAGTGTTGGTTTGCTTTTCGCTGATACTGCTCTTTCGATTTTTAATAAAAAAGTATTTCTTGCTAAGGCACGTCTTCTTGCTTGGAATCGACAGGAAGGGCGTGCAATTGGGGCCGTATATAAATCTGGAGTTTGGACCCCGATAGAAGAACCTGCATCTGGGGTTGGGCCATTTTTGATACAAGCTCCTCCATACTGCTTCTGGGATTGGTTTCTTGGTCAGTCTTTACGTAATTCCTTGACGCCTCTGGGGAATTGCTTGGTGAAGTGCATGGATTGGCAGAGGGAATCTCAACATTCAGCGCATATCGCCCACAAATTCGCTTTTAACTGGATTGCACTTGAGGCCCTTTTGAAACCAGACGAAAGGGACGGTACAGGTGTGTCTAAACGGTATCCCTTGTTGCTAGGTGCTCCAAGTAAGGCTTATTCAAAAGTCATTCATTCAGACATTCACTTGAGTTCGTTTTTCAAGTCAAACAGTAATCCTCATGCTTCCGAGTGGAAGCAAGCCATTAGGGAGATGTACGGGTATCGGTGCGAAATAATACATGAGGGCGGTACGGACTTTAGCTCTCAGAAAATAGAGCCCAACAAGCTTGATTGGTTTGTGCATCTAACTGAATTTTTGCTTGTAAGAGTTATAAATATTGTTGCGGAAGCAATGGTTGATCAGGTTCAGACTGAGTCTGAGTTTTGGGACGACTACGTTTTAGGCTTTTTGTCGTCCGAGAAAAATGGGTGGATCACTACCGGAGTTTTCTTTGGGAATCATGTGATCGAACACGACTGGCGCACAGGGCCAATAAGGCGTGTTATATGAGATTTTATGGTTTGGCAAGTCAGTCGATTTTTGCCGGTTGACTCAATTCGCCAATTTGCATTCTGGATAAACGGGCTGTAACTGCGATGAGCACGAAAACCGATGTGGAAGCGATACGCCTGATATGCGATGAGGTTGTGCGACTACTCATGCTTCCCGAAGAAAGGCTTGAGGCTGAGGTTCGCCAGGGGCTCAGGCTGATTGCTGATCTGGCTCGATGGCGTGACCTGGCCGGGTTACCTGCTACCGAGCCTTCTGGCAGATTTCGTTGATATGGGGTATTACGGGTTACCGGCACGAGACCGGATCGGAGAGGTGGTTTTGTCAGTGGAGCTTCAATATTCGGCTCAGAAATATAACGATAAAAAGTATATGTTTGAGATTGAAGTCCGATTTTTTTTGCAGAGGCCAGAAAATGAAGTTAACAATTGTTTCAGGCGATAATCAATTAGTTCCACTAACCGTTTCCTCAGATCCTATGAATCCAATGGCTTATTTTGCGCCTTTAACTGTGCAGGTTACGCAAGACGATGGTGTGCCAGCAGCTGATATTAACGTAGGGTTTAAAACCTATCAGGGTGATATTACTCCGCAAATCAATGGTGGTGATAGCTTTTTTTTGGCAACAAAGACTAATGAGGGCGGATTTGCAGTTTTAAATCATATAAATGGTTACAGTGTCCGCGCAATGTATGGAGAGGGGTCGTTTGTTGTTAATGTATATATTGATGATACACCGCCTGTAACGTTTAATCTTACTGTTGGATACCCACAGCCGAAAGAAAATGTGACGCTTGTCATTGTTTCCGGCGATCATCAAACAAAACCTCGAAGACAAACATTCGACGGTAAAAATGAGGCTAAATTAGATCCTATAATTATTCTTCTTAAGGATGCTAGTGGGAGTCCGATCGCTGGAGAAAAAGTGTACTTTGAAACGCGATTTCCAAATCCCACAGGTGTAGAAACCGATCCAGGTAACGCAATAGTATTGACAGGGGCTGATGGGATAGCTGTACTCAATGTAGCGTGCAAATCAGCCGACGGTCCTTTTTACCTTGCTGTGAGTTATAATCATGCTCAGGTAACGATCTGTGGAACCATCGGGGATAAGGAAAAACCTACACCTGCCAATGGAAGTCGCATAAGAGACGCATCTAATGGTGCTGTATATCTTGTTGTCGATCATTATTTGCGGCACGTCCCGAATATGGACGTCTACAATAATCTTTTTGAAGACTTTGTGGGTGTGATCGAAATTCCAGCTGTTGGCGATTATATTGTCGGCGCTCCCTTGCAAACTGATACAGCTCTTTACAAAAGAGAGGATGGACTACTTTTTCTTAAGGTTGATAGTGCTCTGCGTTACATGAGGGACGAGGTATTTGATCTCTATGGTTTTAATCGTAGTAAGCTTGTTGGGTTTTTATCTTATTGGCCGCCCGTTCCTAATGGGCAACAATTACTAATTTAATCTTCTTTATAAGTTTAGGGGGGATACACCCTAACTTATCTCCAGTCAGGCGCCGCCCTCCGTTACAGGTGGTGGCAATTTGGTTTGGGTTGGAGTATTACGGGTGACCGGCATGGGGCTGGATCAAGGAGAGATGAAAATGGCTACAGATCGTGAAATAGCTTTAGAGCAGGCCCTTGTCGCAGTGTTGGGCGCGGCTCAGGATCTAGATTTGGACCTGGTAAAGATCAGCCAGAAAGCTAAATCCTTAATCATCGACAACTCGAAGTATCGTCAAGCAGAGCATCCACACGTCAGCAATGCATGGAATGAGGTTGAGGCGGCTGTAGCTTCCGTACGAGCTAAGGCATAAGCAGGCGCCGCTTTCCCTCCAGAGAGCGGCGCTACTTTGGGCCTCAGGCCTCACGCCGCTGCGCGCTTGAGCTGTTCGGTGAGCTGCGTTGGCAGGCCGCGTAGCGTCAGTGTGCCGTCTTCTTCGTCAAACTTGATCTTGTCGCCCAGTAGGTGTGCTTCGAAGCTGATCGACATGCCTTCGGCCCGGCCGGTGAAGCGCCGAAATTTGTTGAGGGTCTTTTTATCCGGCGGCAGGCTTTCGGAAATCCCATAGTCATTCGCCTTGATGAAGTCATAGAAGTTCTTCGGCTGGTCTTCGTCGATCAGGCTCGACAGCTCATCTAGGGTGATCGGCTCGCCCAGCTTGGCTTGGGCCATGGAATAGCTGACGAGGGTGTGCGTCTTCTCGCGGGCTGCATCTTCGATCATGTCCTCGCTTTCCACGAAATCGCTGAACGCCTTCAGCAGTGTGCGGGTTTCGCTAGGCCCGTCGATACCTTCCTGGCAGCCGATAAAGTCTCGGAAGTAATCGTTGAGCCTGCGACCCTGCTTGCCCTTGATGTACGAGATGTATTGCTTCGACTGCGGATTGCCTTTCCATTCACTGAGGTTGATGCGCGCGGCCAAGCGGATGTGGTCCAAGTCCAGGCGCTTGACGGTAAGCAGGCTGAGTTCCTCGGTCATGGTCACCGCCTCGGTTTCCTGCACCAGGGCAATTACCAGGTACTCGGTCAGGCCTTGCTGATAGTGGCAGAAGAGAGCGTGCCCGCCGGTGGTCAGGTTCGACTCTTCCATCAGCCTGACCAGGTGCTCGACAGCGATGGTGCTGAATTTGAGGAAGTCACCAACTCCCGCCAGGTACTTACCGAGCCAGCCGCTGAGTGGGAAGGCGCCCGACTCAGCATGAAAGAAGCCCCACCCTTTGCCGGCGGTACCGTTGTAGCTTTCGTTGAACTGATGCATCAGATCGTCGCGGGCCTGGCTTTCGACTTGCTCGGCGCCGCCGAGGAACAGAACGGCGGGGCTGCCGTCTGGCTTCTTGTCGATCTTATGGGTTGCGCTGTGGAGTACAGGCATTGCGATTACCTCGGGTAGGCGCCGCCCTCCGTGATCGGGTGACGGCAATGTGGCATTTCGGAAAGGGATAGGGTATCTATTGCCGCTTTGGAGATGAGCCTTGGGGAGCTTTTGATGCGGCATATAGATTTTTTACGTTTTGCAACGCTATTTCTGCTCAGCTTCATGCTGTCAGGATGTATGCACTACACGCATAAAAGCGCAGAAGGAAAGGCTAATTCAGATGTCGCCACGATCAATCTGATCGACAAATCATTATCGATATTGAAGGTTGATGATGACGGAACGCTGTTTTGGGTGGGCCGGCAGTATCAGTACTTTATAGGGCCAGGCACGCATCGAATAAAGGTTTGGAAAGACTTCACGATTCATCGCCACTCAATAGCTGTTGAAAGGAACATTGAGCTTTTAGCTGGGCATACTTACGGCCTCTATGGGGCAACATGGGGAGGCGCGTGGGATTTCGCAGTTCGCGATGTTAAGACCGGGTTGCGTGCAGACATCATTGTCCCGCCTGTCGGAACAAGTACGGCTGCCACGACTCATTAAAATAGGTGACCGATCTTAACTTGCCTTAGCGGCTCTAGATCTCATCACCCGGCTCCCGCTGTAGCTCCGCCAAACTCTCGTTCCGAAACATCCGCGGGTTGGCCATCGGTACGCCGATCACGGGGCACCGCCAGGAAGGCGATTGGCCTTATCTTCGAACTGAAGCGCGATGTCGTATGCGGCCTTGAAGGTTTCGCGGAAAGCCCGCGTCTTGCCGGTGCTCAGATCAATCACCCGATACATGCCGCCGCTTTCACTGGACACTTGGAAGCGAACCTTTTTGGTGGGCATGACGCGCTTAATGCGCTCGAAGAAATCAACTCGCGCGGCGTGGGTTTTACGAAGAAGCACGCCAAGTTCATCGATGCGTTCTTGAAATGATGGATGCATGATTGATCCTCGGTGTGGGTTGCGTTTATTCGTCAGCAACCTGACCGCCTGCTGGTTACCGTTGGGCGCAGGGGAGGGTGCTGACGGATAAACGCGCGCAAAAGAAAGGCCCGTGGACGTTCGGGCCTTTCACAGATGCAGTGGTTTGAGTTTTTGGCGGGACCGTCAGCGCCAGAACGCCGCGACCCCGGCAGTACTTCGCCAGGCCTCGCGATGGAAGCGCACTTGATCGCCTGGCACGCTTGCAAGCACTCGAGGTTCTGGCCTCTCATAACTCAGCGCGACGCCGATCAGGATCAGTTGGAGCATGGTGTTCTCCAGTGGGTGGTTGATGCAGGTGGCCGCATAGCGGTATTGGTCGTCCGCATCGGGGTGTGATCTGGCCGGCGCTGATCTCCGGCTTCGTTCAAGGCGGCTTTGCATGTGCTGTGGCCCGATTCACGACACTTACTCCCTGTCGTGGGGTTCGTTACACGCTATCCGCTCACAGGTGCGCATCAGCCTGCGCATTCAGATCACACTCCGATGCAGCCAGGTGCTGGGGAGTACCAGGGCCTCGGGCAGTTAACGACAGGCTGTCGTGGCGCTGGCTGATCAGTCGTCGTCGCTCGCTTCGATCATCTTTTCGATGTCGGCGGCGACTGGCTTCTTCCAGTTTTTGATCTGGCCTGTCTCCAGGTCGATGTTCAGGATCAGGTAGTCGCCGTAATGCTTACCCGGGAAGAAGTCCGGTACGTAGTCTGTGTAACCGCCCGCGTCTGCGCCCTGAGCATCCTTCAGATCTGCGGTGAATCCGTCCCACACCTTGATGTGCAGGTGCAGCTCAGTCACATCGACTTGCACCGTTTTCTGCTGATTGATTTGCATGCTGCTGTCTCCGGTTGTTTTCCCAATGCACCCGGGTAACCAGGTGCATCAGTGAAAAGACCCGATGCTTAATCAACCCGCCTTATCCTGGGCTGGATCATCAAGCCTTGTTAAATCGCCTTGCGGCGCAAACTTCGCTTTGCTGACCAGTTCGAATACACCGATTTCGGCATACCAGTTGCCGGCCAGCGTGCTGTAGTTTTTTGCGCAACGTTCGGCGATATCACGATCTTCATATCCAAGGCGCTCGCCGATTTGTCTGCCTTCGTGCATGTTGAAAATCAGCCACTTCTTCATTTTCCATCTCCGTTGATTTCCAATGCCGCCTCATAGAAGCGGCATCAGTAAATCTGTGGCGCCGTGACCCGCTACTGGCATCGGTCACCGGCTTGAATCAAATGTCACTCCAGCCGCGGGCCTTTCGGCTTGTTCTCCCGCTGGATAACTCGTCTTGGTGCTTTACGCTGCACACCCGGGTCAGTTGCCAACCCTCTGAACCGTTAAGGCCGGTTCATCGCTGCCTATTCTTTGAAGCTATGCGACTAAAGAGCGGCAGGGCGTAGCCCCTTCGCAGACCCTCGTAAGTCGCCGCGATGAGCTAACGATACGTCAGCGTATTGATCCTCGTCAATACGTTTGCGTATCAATTTTTCTCAGGGCACAAAAAAGCCCGCACTTGGCGGGCAAAGAGATATCGGGGTTTCAGTCTTCTTTCGGTACAGTCCAGAAAAGCTGGATCAGTCCATCATCTCGATGTGCGATCGTTACGTTCTCGTTCTCGGCGATCTCTTCCAACAACTGATCCCAGTCTTCCGGCCTGTCGCTGGGCATTCGCTCCAGGAGGGCAGCCTTAGCTTTCTGCGCTTTTGGGGAATTGATGATTGCCTGAAGGCGCACACCTAGCGCGCCATATGTGGTTTGAGTCGCCGGCGGTATCGAGTTAGCCTTTGCCATTATGAGTCTCTTGTACTGTTTTTTTATACAGTATTTTGGCGCCAGAGAATTGACAATAACTTAGAAATGAAACATTTGTTATGTCTAACGTCTGGACAGAATAGGCAATTTCGGTAGCGGCTATATTCTGCCTAGCACTTTGCTAGGACCTAGAATTGCGCCCACGTAGTGAATGGTTTCGATTTCTGTCCAAGGCACTGTACGGCGCTCATAGGCAGCGTTGATCGACATTAGGCTGACTTCTTTTTCGTTATGGAACAGTAATTCTTTGACCATGCTTTGGCCGTCAGTCGTGGTGACCATTACATACTCGCCAGGTACGAGTCTGTGGTTCGGTTCGCAGACAGCAATCCATCCGCTGCGAATCGCCGGAGCCATTGAGTCGCCTCGAAGGAGCAGGGCATAGGCATCAGAATCGCGCGACCATGTTTCAACAAATCCACCGGCATCTTCGAGCCCGACCCAATGCCCATCGGGGCCCATCTGCGCGGTACCCATGATGTCGATCCTTCGAGCAGGCGTGGTGATTGGTGGGCCGGATACCACGTTGGATTCATCATTCAACGACGATTCAGGCCGCGGGCCGCCATCCCAAAGCCATTTGCTTGGCAATCGAAGAGCCTTTGCAATCTTTTCGATGTTTTCTCTCTTTGGCGATTTTGATTCACCAGCAACAATCCGGTGAACGGTCGGTTGCTTGAGCCCCGTCCGCCGCGCCATTTCACCTTCGCTCCATCCCCTGGCAGCCATTTCAGCGCCAATCCGCTCCCCAATACTCATTTGCCACCAATAGAAAAACGTATCGCGGGAGTGTATTGCCTCGACCAATACGTGCGCGTATCATTAAATCAATGCGTCGCCGAGTTGGAGGCACCTATGACGATTCAACAAATGCTGAGCGGCTTATTCGCCATGGGTTTTTCCCAGAAGGCGATTGCAGATCACATTGAGACAACTCAGCCAACCATTCACCGGGCTAGTAAAGGTGCCGGGGTTCGTTATGAGACCGGCAAAGCTATCGAGGCTCTCTACCAAGAGGCGCTTCAGAAGCTAGCCACCTAAACCTTTTCATCAGCCGCAAGGAGTACACCGCTATGCCAGAAGAATCACGTCCAAATCGTAAGAACACAAATCAATCGAAAGTCCTGCTCGACGATGAATACGAAGGGGCATTCATTTATCTCGCGAGGGTTCACAGAACCAAAAAGTCGGTACTGATGCGTGAGGCCTTGAAGGCCTACATCGACGATCTGAGAGCAGAGCTTAAAAGAAACAGCAGCGCGGCATAAAGCCTTTCAGTAGGGACCAATAAGGACCCTCAGGGGCGGGAGAACATATGCCAGATGAAGAAAAAGGCACAGACATCGAGGAGTTGGTCGAGGGCGGAGACTTGGAGTTTTTAGAGGCTGTGGCTGCTGAGCGCGGAATGACTTCCTGCGAGCTCGCAAAGCGCGGTATTCAAAAAATATTTGCCCAACGAACAAGACCCAGACCTATGCCGGGAGCTATTCAAGCGTTCCGCCGGTAAGACCGAATCACCCAACCAAATAGATAACGGAGAAGGGGATGACAACCGAGATCACGCAAAGCCAAGTCGTGCAGGTTTCCTTTGCTGGGCGTTGCAGCCCGGCTAGCACGGAAATCATTCCCTCGATTGCGGGGCTGACCATCCCTGAGTTTTGGCTCGAGCTGTGGGGGGAGGTTGGCGGGCAGCGCTCGAAGATGGGTTACGCCAAGTTTGAGCTGGCGAAAACCGGTATCACCGATAGTTTTGCTGAAGGTACGTACCAATTAGCGCAACTGCTCCCGGCAGATGCTCCAGTCCCTTGTCCAGTAATTTCAATGTCAGGTGTTTTGTGGCCTCGACAGAGAGTCCTTTCAGCCCTTGAACGAGGCGACTCTTCTCTGCTGGGGGTGTATCGCTCTCAAGGATTTTCCTTTCTAGGATCTCCCGGAGCGTATCCCCGTGAATCTTGATGGTGACGACACCCAAGACGGCGCCGAGACCACCATCATCGGCGAGAAAGTCCATTCCGTTTTGGGTGCAGCGCATGCCTCCAAGATTAAAGCTGTAGTGCCCGTCAACCCCTATGTCAACGGCCTTTTCCATGAGTCCATGTTGGTAGAGGTAGACGAAGTTCGCACCGAGCGTCTGTTCGTCGACTTGGTCTGTGAGTTCGTTCCAGCTCTCATCCGAAATGAACCCCGGGTAAGCCTCGGAGCAGGCTTCAAGGATGCGCCTCTGAAATTCTCTATCCAATTTCATATGTCCGGCCTCCAGGGCCTTGTTGTGTGGAAACAAAAAGTTACCACGGATGTGCCGGACACCTATAACGCCTGAATCGTAGGCATAAAAAAACCGCCTGGCAGGGCGGTTCAGTGCAACGTTTTAGCGAGGTCGATGATGATCAAAAACACCCCCGCAGTCAATAGTTCAGGCGATGTCGCGACACTTTCTGACGCGCCTGAAAAGGTGTCTCGACATGCAGTCACCAATCAATCCGCAGCGATGAATGCCGCCCTTATGATCAGCGGCCAGTACTCGCATGCATCCAAGTCTCAATTCCGCCGGGAATGTCTCGATTACTTGAAGGCGTCCCTGGCACCTGCCCAGGATGTTTCCGCATGAGCACCATCATCATGAGCCTGTGCTGGCCGCTGCAACGCATGAGCGGCCCGCAGAAGGCTGTCCTGATATCGCTGGCTGACAATGCAAACGACGAAGGTGTTTGCTGGCCGTCGGTGGCTCGTATCGCTGAACGCACTTGCCTTGCCGAAAGGACCGTTCAGGGCGCCATCAAGTGGTTAGGGCAAGCGAACATATTGTCCGTCCGTGAAAGGATGGGTCGCTCGACCATGTACACCCTTACCCCCGCAGCATATGCACCCCCGCAAGATATGCACTCCGCACCAGATGCACCGCCACCCCCGCAGCTCACGACAAAAACCCCCGCAGCAGCTGCACCCAGAACCGTAAGAGAACCATCAAGTGAACCATCACCTCTTGTTGGCGGTGACCAACCAGCGAAAGTTTCGAAGCCGAAGTGCCCGTCTCAAGCAATCGTCGACCTGTTCAACAAAACACTTCCTGCTCTCCCTCAGGTTGCGATGCTCACCAAAGACCGAGTGACGAAGATCGCGGCCCGCTGGAACGAAAGCTCGGTTCATCAGGATTTGGATTTTTGGGCTGAGTTCTTCGCGCTGGTTGCTTCGAGTTCATTCCTGATGGGGGAGGGTGAGGGCCGGGATGGGGCTAAGCCTTTTCGGGCGACGTTCGATTGGTTGATCAAACCGAGCAACTTCGTGAAAGTCGTGGAGGGTAATTACAATGCGTGACCCTTACAGCGTTGAGGCTGAACATGGCGTTCTTGGCGCGATGTTCCTCCGTCCGGAACTGATCGACATTCTCAGCGCTGACCTCACAGTTGATGACTTTTACTACGACGATAACGCCGCGCTCTACCGGGGCATCATGGCGCTGCACGGCGAAAGTAAGCCGGCTGACGCGGTAACCGTAGGCCTGTACCTGAGCACGTTGCCGAGCGGTGACAATGCGGTTGCCTATGCAGCCGAGGTAACCCGAAACACCCCAAGCGCTGCCAATGCCGCCTCCTATGCCGCCACCGTTCGTGAGCGCAGCCTCGACAGGGCGATGATCGAACTGAGCAATCGAATTAATGAGATTGCCCACAGCGACCAGCCGACAGTAGACAAGGTCGCGGCGGTGCAGGCCGAGGCGCAGGCCATTGATGGCCAGTCAGCCACATCCGAGGTGCTAAAAGCTTCTGACATTCTGGACGACTACATCGAAGTCTTGCAGTCGCGTGCTGACCGGGGGGAGGGCATCGACGGCCTTTCTACGGGCATCGAGGATTTGGACGAGAAGCTGCAAGGGCTCAAGCCTGAGCAACTGATCATCATCGCTGGTCGCCCGGCGATGGGTAAAACCACCTTGGCGATGAAC
>NZ_JACARC010000026.1 GCF_013386825.1 Pseudomonas sp. IPO3778 | reverse complement strand
CACATGGGGAAACCCCACACTACCATCGGCGATGCATCGTTTCACTGCTGAGTTCGGGATGGGATCAGGTGGTTCCAATGCTCTATGGTCGTCAAGAAATTCGGGTACTGAGTCGTGGCCAGTTGGCCTCGCTTCAGCAAATTGGGTATGTGATAGCTTTCGGTGTTTTGCAAGATCTCGAACTTTCGGTTCGTTTCGTCTTCACACACCGCAATCTGGTGCCTTTTCAGGTCAGCAAATTGCTTGGGTGTTATATGGTCAAGCCTCACGGGCAATTAGTATTGGTTAGCTCAACGCCTCACAGCGCTTACACACCCAACCTATCAACGTCGTAGTCTTCGACGGCCCTTCAGGGAACTCAAGGTTCCAGTGAGATCTCATCTTGAGGCTAGTTTCCCGCTTAGATGCTTTCAGCGGTTATCTATTCCGAACATAGCTACCCGGCAATGCCACTGGCGTGACAACCGGAACACCAGAGGTTCGTCCACTCCGGTCCTCTCGTACTAGGAGCAGCCCCTCTCAAATCTCAAACGTCCACGGCAGATAGGGACCGAACTGTCTCACGACGTTCTAAACCCAGCTCGCGTACCACTTTAAATGGCGAACAGCCATACCCTTGGGACCGGCTTCAGCCCCAGGATGTGATGAGCCGACATCGAGGTGCCAAACACCGCCGTCGATATGAACTCTTGGGCGGTATCAGCCTGTTATCCCCGGAGTACCTTTTATCCGTTGAGCGATGGCCCTTCCATACAGAACCACCGGATCACTAAGACCTACTTTCGTACCTGCTCGACGTGTCTGTCTCGCAGTCAAGCGCGCTTTTGCCTTTATACTCTACGACCGATTTCCGACCGGTCTGAGCGCACCTTCGTACTCCTCCGTTACTCTTTAGGAGGAGACCGCCCCAGTCAAACTACCCACCATACACTGTCCTCGATCCGGATAACGGACCTGAGTTAGAACCTCAAAGTTGCCAGGGTGGTATTTCAAGGTTGGCTCCACGCGAACTGGCGTCCACGCTTCAAAGCCTCCCACCTATCCTACACAAGCAAATTCAAAGTCCAGTGCAAAGCTATAGTAAAGGTTCACGGGGTCTTTCCGTCTAGCCGCGGATACACTGCATCTTCACAGCGATTTCAATTTCACTGAGTCTCGGGTGGAGACAGCGCCGCCATCGTTACGCCATTCGTGCAGGTCGGAACTTACCCGACAAGGAATTTCGCTACCTTAGGACCGTTATAGTTACGGCCGCCGTTTACCGGGGCTTCGATCAAGAGCTTCGCGTTAGCTAACCCCATCAATTAACCTTCCGGCACCGGGCAGGCGTCACACCCTATACGTCCACTTTCGTGTTTGCAGAGTGCTGTGTTTTTAATAAACAGTCGCAGCGGCCTGGTATCTTCGACCGGCATGGGCTTACGCAGTAAATGCTTCACCCTCACCGGCGCACCTTCTCCCGAAGTTACGGTGCCATTTTGCCTAGTTCCTTCACCCGAGTTCTCTCAAGCGCCTTGGTATTCTCTACCCAACCACCTGTGTCGGTTTGGGGTACGGTTCCTGGTTACCTGAAGCTTAGAAGCTTTTCTTGGAAGCATGGCATCAACCACTTCGCTAACTAAAAGTTAGCTCGTCATCAGCTCTCGGCCTTAGAATCCCGGATTTACCTAAGATTCCAGCCTACCACCTTAAACTTGGACAACCAACGCCAAGCTGGCCTAGCCTTCTCCGTCCCTCCATCGCAATAACCAGAAGTACAGGAATATTAACCTGTTTTCCATCGACTACGCTTTTCAGCCTCGCCTTAGGGACCGACTAACCCTGCGTCGATTAACGTTGCGCAGGAAACCTTGGTCTTTCGGCGTGGGTGTTTTTCACACCCATTATCGTTACTCATGTCAGCATTCGCACTTCTGATACCTCCAGCAAGCTTCTCAACTCACCTTCACAGGCTTACAGAACGCTCCTCTACCGCATCATCCGAAGATGATACCCGTAGCTTCGGTGTATGGTTTGAGCCCCGTTACATCTTCCGCGCAGGCCGACTCGACTAGTGAGCTATTACGCTTTCTTTAAAGGGTGGCTGCTTCTAAGCCAACCTCCTAGCTGTCTAAGCCTTCCCACATCGTTTCCCACTTAACCATAACTTTGGGACCTTAGCTGACGGTCTGGGTTGTTTCCCTTTTCACGACGGACGTTAGCACCCGCCGTGTGTCTCCCATGCTCGGCACTTGTAGGTATTCGGAGTTTGCATCGGTTTGGTAAGTCGGGATGACCCCCTAGCCGAAACAGTGCTCTACCCCCTACAGTGATACATGAGGCGCTACCTAAATAGCTTTCGAGGAGAACCAGCTATCTCCGAGCTTGATTAGCCTTTCACTCCGATCCACAGGTCATCCGCTAACTTTTCAACGGTAGTCGGTTCGGTCCTCCAGTTAGTGTTACCCAACCTTCAACCTGCCCATGGATAGATCGCCCGGTTTCGGGTCTATTCCCAGCGACTAGACGCCCTATTAAGACTCGCTTTCGCTACGCCTCCCCTATTCGGTTAAGCTCGCCACTGAAAATAAGTCGCTGACCCATTATACAAAAGGTACGCAGTCACAGAACAAAGTCTGCTCCCACTGCTTGTACGCATACGGTTTCAGGATCTATTTCACTCCCCTCTCCGGGGTTCTTTTCGCCTTTCCCTCACGGTACTAGTTCACTATCGGTCAGTCAGTAGTATTTAGCCTTGGAGGATGGTCCCCCCATATTCAGACAAAGTTTCTCGTGCTCCGTCCTACTCGATTTCATGACTAAGAGATTTTCGCGTACAGGGCTATCACCCACTATGGCCGCACTTTCCAGAGCGTTCCGCTAATCTCAAAGCCACTTAAGGGCTAGTCCCCGTTCGCTCGCCACTACTAAGGGAATCTCGGTTGATTTCTTTTCCTCAGGGTACTTAGATGTTTCAGTTCCCCTGGTTCGCTCCATACACCTATGTATTCAGTGTAAGGTAACCATCTTATGATGGCTGGGTTCCCCCATTCAGACATCTCCGGATCAAAGTCTGTTTGCCGACTCCCCGAAGCTTTTCGCAGGCTACCACGTCTTTCATCGCCTCTGACTGCCAAGGCATCCACCGTATGCGCTTCTTCACTTGACCATATAACCCCAAGCAATCTGGTTATACTGTGAAGACGACATTCGCCGAAAATTCGCAATTACTCACAAATTTTACCTTAGCCTGATCCGTTACCAGTGAAAGTAACGTTCAGTCTATCTTTCTATCACATACCCAAATTTTTAAAGAACGATCTAATCAAAGACTAGAAATCAACATTCACCATCACAATGATGGAATGCTCATTTCTAAGCTTTCATGACAGAAGCAGTTAGTGGTGGAGCCAAACGGGATCGAACCGTTGACCTCCTGCGTGCAAGGCAGGCGCTCTCCCAGCTGAGCTATGGCCCCGTATTTCTACAGGCGTTTCCCACACAAAATTGGTGGGTCTGGGCAGATTCGAACTGCCGACCTCACCCTTATCAGGGGTGCGCTCTAACCAACTGAGCTACAGACCCAATTTCGGGCTGCTTCTTTATCGTCTTCTTCAATGAATCAAGCAATTCGTGTGGGAACTTATGGAGCAGCTGATGTCGTCGATTAAGGAGGTGATCCAGCCGCAGGTTCCCCTACGGCTACCTTGTTACGACTTCACCCCAGTCATGAATCACACCGTGGTAACCGTCCTCCCGAGGGTTAGACTAGCTACTTCTGGTGCAACCCACTCCCATGGTGTGACGGGCGGTGTGTACAAGGCCCGGGAACGTATTCACCGCGACATTCTGATTCGCGATTACTAGCGATTCCGACTTCACGCAGTCGAGTTGCAGACTGCGATCCGGACTACGATCGGTTTTCTGGGATTAGCTCCACCTCGCGGCTTGGCAACCCTCTGTACCGACCATTGTAGCACGTGTGTAGCCCAGGCCGTAAGGGCCATGATGACTTGACGTCATCCCCACCTTCCTCCGGTTTGTCACCGGCAGTCTCCTTAGAGTGCCCACCATTACGTGCTGGTAACTAAGGACAAGGGTTGCGCTCGTTACGGGACTTAACCCAACATCTCACGACACGAGCTGACGACAGCCATGCAGCACCTGTCTCAATGTTCCCGAAGGCACCAATCTATCTCTAGAAAGTTCATTGGATGTCAAGGCCTGGTAAGGTTCTTCGCGTTGCTTCGAATTAAACCACATGCTCCACCGCTTGTGCGGGCCCCCGTCAATTCATTTGAGTTTTAACCTTGCGGCCGTACTCCCCAGGCGGTCAACTTAATGCGTTAGCTGCGCCACTAAGAGCTCAAGGCTCCCAACGGCTAGTTGACATCGTTTACGGCGTGGACTACCAGGGTATCTAATCCTGTTTGCTCCCCACGCTTTCGCACCTCAGTGTCAGTATCAGTCCAGGTGGTCGCCTTCGCCACTGGTGTTCCTTCCTATATCTACGCATTTCACCGCTACACAGGAAATTCCACCACCCTCTACCATACTCTAGCTCGTCAGTTTTGAATGCAGTTCCCAGGTTGAGCCCGGGGATTTCACATCCAACTTAACGAACCACCTACGCGCGCTTTACGCCCAGTAATTCCGATTAACGCTTGCACCCTCTGTATTACCGCGGCTGCTGGCACAGAGTTAGCCGGTGCTTATTCTGTCGGTAACGTCAAAACAGCAAAGTATTAATTTACTGCCCTTCCTCCCAACTTAAAGTGCTTTACAATCCGAAGACCTTCTTCACACACGCGGCATGGCTGGATCAGGCTTTCGCCCATTGTCCAATATTCCCCACTGCTGCCTCCCGTAGGAGTCTGGACCGTGTCTCAGTTCCAGTGTGACTGATCATCCTCTCAGACCAGTTACGGATCGTCGCCTTGGTGAGCCATTACCCCACCAACTAGCTAATCCGACCTAGGCTCATCTGATAGCGCAAGGCCCGAAGGTCCCCTGCTTTCTCCCGTAGGACGTATGCGGTATTAGCGTCCGTTTCCGAACGTTATCCCCCACTACCAGGCAGATTCCTAGGCATTACTCACCCGTCCGCCGCTCTCAAGAGAAGCAAGCTTCTCTCTACCGCTCGACTTGCATGTGTTAGGCCTGCCGCCAGCGTTCAATCTGAGCCATGATCAAACTCTTCAGTTCAAACATCTTTGGGTTTTTAAGAAACCCTAAACTTGGCTCAGCAATCGTTGGTTACATCTTTGATTTCTCGCGGAGTAACTTGTGATGCTGATAATCTTGTTGACTATCAGTCTGACTCCACAAGCACCCACACGAATTGCTTGATTCAGTTGTTAAAGAGCGGTTGGTTAAGATCTTTCGTCTCAACCGAGGCGCGCATTCTACAGCAGCCTCTGTTGCTGTCAAGCGGTTTTTTTAAGAAGTTTTCAAAGTTTCCTTTGTAACTTCAACCACTTGCGCTTCCGATCTCTCGTTAGCGGGAGGCGAATTCTACAGCGTTACACGCTGCTGTCAACACCTCTTTTTCTCCGCTTTCGACCGAGAAGATCGAACCGTTAATAGGGTCAAACAACACGACCTTATCAACTCCTTCTGGGCTTCGAT
>NZ_JACARC010000025.1 GCF_013386825.1 Pseudomonas sp. IPO3778 | reverse complement strand
GGGCAGGGACGCCCCGTCGCGGCGGCCCGCGGAGCAATGCCGGAGTGCGGGCACACCGAGCCTAGGCGAGGTGCCGAGTGGTGGGGCAAGAGCCCTTTTGGTTACTTTTGGGGCTCTTTTCCAAAAGTGACCCGCCGTAAGGGCGGAACCCATAGCGGCCGTTACCGCAGCAACGGATATGTACACAGAACAGAACAGCTGGCGCAGTAATTGCCTCCCCACCCACCCCAGCCCCAGAAAAAGGACCCCCCCATGCAACTACGCGCCTTGCGATATTTCCACGAGGTCGCCCGCTGCGCCTCCCTGCGTAAGGCCGCCGAGCGTCTCTACGTCACCCCCACCGCCGTCAGCCGCCAAATCGAACACCTCGAACACTTCTTCGGCGCCACCCTGATTGAACGCGGCCCCCGTGGCATCCGCCTCACCGCCGAGGGCGAATGCCTCGCCGAACAAGTCACCTCAACCCTGCGCGGCCTCGACCAGGTGCGCGAAGTCATCGCCAGCCGCCAAAGCCAGGTGGCCGGTAACATCAGCATCCATGTGTCAGAAAGTATCGTTTCCACCGTACTCGCCCCGGTACTCGCCACCTTCTACCGCGCCCACCCCAAGGTCACCTTCAACATCGTGATCGCCAGCGCCTCGGCCACCCTCGACGCCTTGTGCAGCGGCGAAGCCGACCTGGGCCTGGCGTTCTACCTGCAAGAGCGCGCCGACGTCGAAGTCACCGCCCACTGCCAGCTGTGGCACCGGGTACTGGTCAGCGCCGAACACCCCTTCGCCCAGCGCGAAAGCATCGAATTGAGCGAACTGGAAGGCCAGCCCCTGGCGATTCCCGACTCAGCCTACGGCGTGCGCCAGGCCCTGGAAGTAGCCGCTAAAAAACGCGGAGTGACCCTCGAACCGGTGTTCACCACCAGCTCCCTGGAAGTGCAAAAGAGCCTGGCCCGACAACGGGCAGCCGTGTTGATTTTGCCCCAGGTAGAGGTAGACGTGCGCGACCTGGGCGACGGCCTGGTGGCCGTGCCGATCGCCGATGAAGACCTTGGCCGCATCCGCATCGACCTGTGCGTGTACCGCAACCGCCCCCGTTCGGTGGCGGTGCTCAAGTGCCAGGAGATGCTGGCGGGGGCGATGCAGCGTTGTTCGCTGAACTGAGCCTGAGCCTCAGAAGATATTGATCGGCACGTTGGCGACGAGGCGGAACTCGTCGTAGCTGCCGTCGATCTGCCCGCCACTGGCCCGGTGGTTGTAGACGATGGTGCGCAGTACGGTGTTTTTGAGGCTGCCGGACTGGATCACGTAGGCCAGCATCAAGCCGTTTTCGTTGTGTTTGGCACCGTCCAGGCCGCGCACGTTATAGCCGGTGTTGTGGCCGTTGCGGTCGCCGTCGTAGTGGGTGCCGTCGATGTCCCAGCCCTTGGCGTGCCACAGGCTGGCGGTGAGGCCGGGCACGCCGTAGGCGGCGAAGTCCAGGTCGTAGCGCAGTTGCCAGGATTTTTCGTTGGGGCCGTTGTAGTCCGAGTACAGCGAGTTGGCCATGTAGTTGCCGGTGGACTCCCACACATAGTCGAAGTATTCGTTGCCGAACACCTGCTGCCAAGCCAGGGTCAGGCTGTGGGCCAGGTGCGTGGCGGTGAAGGCCAGGCTGGCGGCGTTGTTGTCGATGTAGCCGAGGTTTTTGTCGCCTGAATCGCGGGTGTGGTAGTAGTTGAAGGCGGTCTTCAGGGCTAGGTCGCTTTTGTCGCCGATGCGGTGGGTCAGGCCGACGTAGGTCTGGTCCCACATGTCTTCGAAGCGCGACGCGTAGACGCTGGCTTCCAGCCCGTAACCCGGCTTGACCGTGGCCCCCAGGTAGCTGATGCGTGAGCCGGTGTAGGCGCGGTTGCCGAAGGTGGTGGTGAGTTTTTCGGCGCCGGTGCCGGTGCGCGGGATCGCCCGTTCGAAGCTGCCGCCTTGCACCGACAGCCAGTCGAATTCGTTACTGAACAGGCCCACGCCCTGGAAGCTGGAGGGCAGGGCGCGGTTGTCCTTGTAGCGCAGGATCGGGTTGTCGGTCATCAGGCGGCCGGCCTTGATCTCGGTGCTCGACAGGCGAAAACGCACGTCGCCCACGCCGAGGCGGCTCCAGGTGGGAATCGCGTCGCCGTCGCCATCCACCAGCACCCGGTCGCCGCCATTGGCCACCTTGCCGTGGCCGCGCTCCAGGTTGACCGCGCTGAAGATCCCCGCGTCCACGCCCACGCCGATCAGGCCCTGGGTGTAGCCGGAGCTGTACTTGAGCATGCTGGTCTGTACCCAGGTTTCCCGCACGCGGGTAGGTTCGATACCGCCGGCTTTCTTGATGCCCAGGTGAGTGGTGCGCTGAGTGTGCTGGTTGGAGTAGTAGTGACGCAGGTTCAGGTCCAGGGTGCTGCCTTCGAGGAAGCCCGGTGCGCTGGCTTGAGCGTTGTCCTGAGCGAAAGCCTGGGTGCTGGACGCCAGAGTGACGGCCAGTAAAAGACGTGGATACATGGTAAATCCCCATACAAATCAGACGTAAGGCGACCGTCCCGGCAGGCCCTGAGGCGCTGCCGGTCGGTGGCGAAAAGACGCGGGACAGTGGGAAAAGGTGTTCAGCGAACCGGGGCTTCTGTGAGCCGGGTTTCGCGGGCCGGGCTGCCGGGCAGCGGCGGGCGGGTTTCGTTGGCGAACCAGGCGGCGGTGAGGCACACCAGGTTGGCGACCAGCAGGTACCAGACCGGCGACATCGGGTCGCCGGTGGTGCCGATCAGCCAAGTGATGATGATCTGCGCGGTGCCGCCAAATGCAGCCACACCGAAGGCGTAGACGATGGAGAAACCGGTGGAGCGCACGGATTTCGGGAAGCTCTCCACCAGCAGCACGATCAGCGCCGCGCCGCTCATGCCGTGCAGGCCCGAGAGTACCGCGAGGGTCAGCAGGAAGGTCGCCGGGCTGGGATGTTCGGTCATCAGTTGCAGGGCCGGGAACAGGATCAACAGCAGCACCACCCGCGGCGTCATCAGGATCACCCGGCGCCCGAAACGGTCGCAGAGCATGCCGCCGGCCACCGCGCAGACGGCCATGGCGGCGCCGGCCACCAGGGTCGAGAGCATGGAGATGCTGGTGGGCAACTTCAGCTCGGTGAGGGCGAAGGTGGTCATGTAGTTGAGGAAGTACTGGGTGATGGTGCTGCCCGAAAGGATCAGCAACCCCAACACCAATGCCCGCCGGTGTTTGCCGCAGACTTCCCGCACCAGGTCGCCGGTGCTGGTCTGCTCGCCGTGGCCGTGGAAGGTTTCGGCAAGGTTGCGGCGGATGTAGATACCGATGGGCAGCACCAGCAGGCCGAACACAAACGGCACGCGCCAGCCCCAGCTGTTGAGGTCTTCCGGGGACATGACTTTGGTCAGGGTGAACCCCACCAGCCCGGCCACCATGGCCGCCACGCCCTGGGCAACCACTTGCCAGCACGCATAGGTGCCGCGTTTGTGGGGTGGCGCGGCTTCGAGGATGTAGGTGGTGGCGGGGCCGGCTTCACCGCCCCAGGCCAGGCCCTGGATCATGCGGGTGACCACCAGCAGGATCGGCGCGGCGATGCCGATGGTCTCGTAGCCGGGCAATATCGCAATGCTGCCGGTGCCCACGGCCATCATCACCAGGGTCAACAGCATCGCCGGTTTGCGCCCGACGCGGTCGGCGTAGGCGCCGATCAGCACCGCGCCCAGTGGCCGGACGATAAAGCCGATACCGAAGGCCGTGACCGACAGCATCAAGCTGACGAAAGCGCTGTCGGACGGGAAAAACGTGTGGCCGATCATCACCGCAAAGGTGGCGTACACACCAAAGTCGAAAAACTCCACGGCGTTACCCAGGACCACGGCGAAGATGCTCTTTTTGCCGGCGTCCGGGGACGGTGTTTCGGGTGCGTGATCTGGATCGGATCGTGTCGATTGCTCAGTGTGCATACCAGCCCCTCGATTTTAGTTATAGGTCGTCCGAGCTCCCGGCCGAGTAGGCCCGGAGCTGGCGTGTGGGTGGGCAGTTCTTACAGCGTCAAAGTCAGGAAGGATTCGGCCAGTGGTGGATTGCGCCACGCCAGCTCTCGTAGGTTTTAGCGATTTGCAGCAGCCATTGATCGGCAAACCGTGGGGCGATCATCTGCAGGCCGATGGGCATGCCATCGGCGGCGAAACCGCAGTTGATCGACAGCGCCGGTTGTTCGCCCATGTTCCAGGGCACGGTGAACACGATGTGTTCGAACGGTTGTTGCGGGTCGTTGCTCGGTGATGGCCACTCGGCCGGGAAGGCGTTGACCTGGTTGGTGGGGGACAGCACCAGGTCGAGTTCGGTGAATACCTGGGCGGCGCGGCGGCGCATTTCGAAGGTCTGGTTGAAGCCCTTCACGGCCTGCACGCCACTGATCTCGGCACCGGGCGCGGCCCAGTCGCGGATATACGGCAAGACCTTGTCGAACTGCTCGCTGCTCAAGGCGGACAAGTCGCCCCACTGGCGGGCGCGCCAAAAATGGTCGAGGCCGTCGAGCTGGGCGCGGTCCATGATCGGCGGGATCAGGGTGACCCTGGCGCCATGGGCTTCGAACAGGCGTGCGGCGTGCTCCACCGCTTCACACACGAAACCTTCCGGCTGCAGGCCCACGCCGGGTTCGAGCATCAGCCCGACCCGCAGGCCCTTGACCGACAGCGGCTGGTGACTCCACGGGGTGGTGAGCGGCGGCAGGCTGGTGGCGTCGCGGGCATCGGGGCGGGCCAGGTGTTGCATCAGCAGCACGCAGTCATCGACGGTGCGGGTCATGGGGCCGGCGGTGCGGCCGGTGTAATACGGGTCGATGGGGATGCGCCCCAGGGTCGGTTTGAACCCCACCAGGCCACACCAGGCGGCAGGCAAGCGCACCGAACCACCGATGTCGGTGCCCACGTGCAGCGGGCCATAGCCGGCGGCGGCCGCAGCGGCGGCACCGGAGCTGGAGCCGCCGGTGTTGTTGGCGGTATTCCATGGGTTGCGGGTGATGCCGTGGAAACTCGACAGGCCGGAAGACAGCATGCCGAAATCCGGGTTGGTGGTCTTGGCCAGGATGATCGCGCCGGCTTCCCGCATCCGGGCGGCGGGCGGTGCGTCCTTGAGGGCCGGGGTCAGGCGGGTGGCGGCGCTGCCGAGGGGAATGGGCACGCCTTCGGTGGCGATCAATTCCTTGAGGGTCACCGGTACGCCGTCGAGGGCACCGTTGGGTTGGCCCTTGGCCCAGCGTTCGGTGGAGGCCTGGGCCTGCTGGCGCACCTGTTGCGGGTCGAAGGCGTAGAGCGCGTTGATCTGCGGCTCCCAGCGGTCGATATGGGCCAGCAGTTGGTCGTAATAGTCGATCGGCGCGAGTTGCCGGCTGGCGAATTGCGCCAGCAGTTCGGCGGCCGTCAGGGTGTGCAGGTCAGTCATCGAACGCTTCCTTGGGATGGGCCAGCTGGCTCATGGCGGGTTGCAGTAGGGATGACTATATAAACCCGAGTGTGGCGCGGCCATCACAATCGGTGCAGTTCAGTGTTGCGTTTTTGTGTGCACTGAAAAAACGTCGTTATTGGTCGTAAAGCGCTAACAGCACGGTCACGTTGTCGCGCCCGGCGTATTCCACGCTCAGGTCCAGCAGCCGTTCGCAGGCGGTTTCCAGGGTGTGGCGACCGGCCGCGGCGAGGACCTGGGCGATCTCCTGATGGGGTACGCAGCCGTGCAGGCCGTCACTGCACAGCATCAGCAGGTCACCGGGCAGCACCGGGTGCACGCGTATCTGTGGCTCGACCCGTGCCGCCGGGCCGATGGCCTGCAATAACAGGTTGCGCGCGGGCAGGCGGTCGACCTTGCCGGCCTCCAGTGCTTGCTGGTACCAGGTCTGGTCCCGGGTCAACAGCGCCAACTCGCCGTCGCGGTAACGGTACAGGCGGCTGTCACCCACATGGAACACCAGCAGCGGGCCTTGGCTGTGGGGGCGCCACAGGCCTGTCAGGGTGGTGCCCATGCCGTTGCCTTCGCTCATCTGCCGGGCGACGTTGCGGGCGTACACCTGGGCATTGACCTGGTCGAGGGCGTCGTGCAGCACGCTCACGGCCTGCATCGCCGGGTCGGACCAGGTGGCATCGGGGTCGCTGGAGCACGCCGGTGCGTCGGTTCCGTGGGCGGTGAGGTGCTCCCGCAGGCAGGTCAGGGCCAGCGCACTGGCCAGGGCGCCGGCTTCGTGGCCGCCCATGCCGTCGGCCACGGCCAGCAGCTGCAGGTGGGTGTCCAGCAAAAAGTTGTCTTCGTTACTCTCGCGTACCGGGCCGACGTCGCTCAGGCCGCAGGCAATCGCCGTGGCGAGGCGGTGCGGGCCGGAGGGGCTGAGGCTGGAATCGGTCATGAGGTGGGCTCAAAGCTGTGGAGGAAGGCGAGGCGCTGGGCCTCGTTCTCGATGTGTTCCGCCAGGCGTTGCAGGAACGCCTGGCGCAACGGCGTGGCACGGGCGGCACGGCTGACGACGATGCGTGCGATGGGGCCGATCAGTACGGCCAGGCGGCGTTCGGCCATGTCGCTGAAGGCGGGATCGATCTCGGGCTCGAGGGCCTGGGTGGGTTCCCGGATAAGGGTCACCACCGTGGGTTCGCTGACAGGTTCCGGGGCCACGGTGGCCGGGTTCAAGCGTTGGAACAGTGACTGGCTGGCGCTCGCAAATTGTTCACGGCCACGTTCCGAGGGAATGTGGGGCAGCAGCGCCGCGCAGATCGCCTCGAAATCTTCCGAGGCGTTCAGGCTCTTGCGCACCAGAAAGCGCGCCAGTGGGCCGATCTGGTGGGACAGCAGCGACTCCAGTTCCGGCATCACCGCGAGTTTCCATGGGGTGAGGGTTTCCAGGGGCTCCGTGGCGACCGTGGGGGTTTGAACACCGCTGGCCAGGGGCTGGTTGGGGCGCATGAGCACGGTGCGGTCGTCGTCGATCTGGGCGTTGATCCAGGTGCCGGTGGTGGTGCTGCCGATCAAGGCTTGCAGGTCGTCAAGGAAAGCCTGGGCCGACGGGTAGCGTTCGCTGGGGCGCTTGGCCAGGGCGCGCACGATCACGCTGTCCAGGGCCGGGTCGAGGGCGAGGTTGAGGCTGGAAGGGGCCACCGGTGTCTGGTTGAGGATCTGCTGCATGACCATGGTGGCCGAACCGGAAAACGGTCGCTCACCGGTCAACAGTTGGTAGAGCACGATGCCGGCGGAGAAGACGTCCGAGCGCCCGTCGATCAGCTCGCCGCAGAATTGCTCCGGCGACATGTAGCTGGGGGTGCCGATCATCGAGCCGGTCTGGGTCAGTGTGGAGGAGTCCAGGCGGGCCACGCCGAAGTCGGTGACCTTGACCTGGTCGTCGGCGGTTATCAGCAGGTTGGCCGGCTTGATGTCGCGGTGCACCACACCTTTGGAGTGGGCGTATTCCAATGCCTGCAACAACTGGCGCATCCAGCCCAGGCTGTGGCTCAGGTCGCGGGGTGTCTGTGCGGCCAGCAGGGTGTTGAGCGGAGTGCCTTCGACAAATTCCATGGCGATGTAGGCCGAGCCTTCGTCTTCGCCGTAGTCATAGACCGCGACGATATTGGGGTGCATCAACCGGCCCGCCGCCTGGGCTTCGTTCTTGAACCGGCTGACCAGTTCGGCGTGATGGCTGTCGCCGAACAGCTCCTTGCGGATGGTCTTCAGCGCCACGGTGCGGGCGATGTGCGGGTCGAACGCCTTGTACACCGTGCCCATGGCGCCTTTGCCGAGCACGCTGTCGATGCGGTATTTGCCGAGTTGTTCAAGCATGGGGGGGCACCTACTCCTCAAGCATCTTCATGGCGCTGACCAGGCTCGTGCGCATGCGCCCGAAGGATTGGCCCAGGCGCGCCAGTTCATCGTTGCCGCTGACGTCCATCGGCGGCACATCCGTTTCACCGAGGCTGACCCGATCGGCCAGGGCCGACATCTGCCGCAGGCGCCGGGTGACAAACAGGTGCACCGCCACGTTCAAGGCCACCAACAGCACCGCGAAAATCCCCAGCATCGACAGCATGTAGCTGTGCAGCATGCTGTTGGCCCGCTGCAGCGGCAGGGCCAGCGGCACCGTGACCAGTTGCGCGCCGAGGGTGTCGTTGAGTTTCCAGCCAAAGCCGTTCACCGCGCCGTAGATGTCGACCATGGTTTTGGGCGCCGCGTCCGGGGTGCTGTGGCAGGCCAGGCAGGCGCCGTCCTTGATCTGGATCGGCCGCGCGATGTACAGCGACGGGCCGCCCTTGTCGGTGCGTTCGCCCACCAGTTCATCGGTGGTGGGCTGGCTGCGCAGGTTGTTGATCAGGCTTTTTTCCCAATCATCCGCCAGGTCCCGGGGGTTGGTGGGGTTGAGGGTGGCTTCCTTGTAGGCGTAGTCCGGGTAGGACTTGAGCAATTCCTGCAGGTGCGAGATGGCGGCGAAGTCGGGCACCGACTGCGGCAGGAACTGGAATTTCAGGCGGTTTTCCAGCAGCGGCACGATTTGCTCGGCGGTGTAGGTGCTGGCGGCGGTGGCCGAGCGCATCAGCAGGCGCGCGGTTTCCAGGGTTTCCCGGCGTGCGCTTTGCTGCAGCATGTAATGGGTGGCGACGCTGGTGGCGATGAAGCCGACCACGAAGACGGCGAGGAACACCACGTTGAATTTTACCGCGAGCGACAGTTTCATAAGGCCCCTTGGGTGCAGGCGAGGTTGAACGACGAGCAGGCCGTTAATGAGGGTTTTTGCGGCGCTCCAGGCGCAGCAGTTCGATCTCCCACTCCAGCACGCCGCCGCGGTTGGCTTTCACGGCCTGGCGAAACGCCGGGTCAGTGAGGCGCGGGGCGAAGCGGCTGGCGAGCATTTGCTGGCTGAGGTTCAGCGGGCTGACGACCCAGGGCGCGATGTCTTCGTAGGTGACGTCGCGTTCCTTTTTCAGCGCCGGCGCGGCGGGGACTTTTTTACCCAGCGCTACCAGCGGGTCGAGGAAGGGCCGGGGCAGGGCGTCGACAAATGCCTGCTCCGGGCGCGCGACGGTCTTGAGCGGGGCATCACCGGCGCGTTGTGCGAAGTCTTCGTGGTTCAGGGTGAGCGTGCGGCCGGCCTTGCCGTGGCTGTCCAGCTCGGTGACGGACTGGCTGCCGTCTTCGACGAACATTTCGGTCTGACGCGGGCCAACGTGGATCACGCTGGCGCTGTTGGTGACGTTGAATGCCAGGCCGCCGGCGTTGACTGCCAGGGGGACGTGGGCATTCGCACTGGCGGGCTGCAGCTTCAACCAGCCGTTGAGCAGGTTGATTTGCGACGCCTTGCTGTTGGTGGCGATCAGGATGCGCGTGTCAGGCCCCAGGGCGACGATGGCCGGCGTCAGCCCTTCGATCTGGATGCCGGCGCCGCCGGTTTGCAGAATGTCGCCACCTTGCAGGCGCGTGCCGGCACCGATGGTGTAAAGGGTGGTGGCACGTATCAGGTGCAGGGGTTTTTCCGCAAAGGAAATCACCGCGATGTTGGCCGGGGCCGCGAGCACGTGGGGCAGCTGAAACAGCCCGGCGAGCAATAGGAGTATCGAAAGTTTCTTCACGTGGGCGCCGGTCATCGAGCAAGTTGGGGTCAGGCACCGATGCTGCTTGCAGCCGGTGGTCGTGCGTGCGCAAGGCATCGCAGGGCCGCAGGCTACCTGTTGTGAGGCGCTTGGAATAAGGCAATTTTGCGTATGGATTACGCCGGATCCGATTGAGCAAAATCATGGAATAAAGCACTGGGGGAGGGTGTTCTACTCATGGTTTCGCGTGATTCAGGCGGCTTCTTTTTGCTGGCGCGAGGCCGATGACTTTCCTCTCGTCAGGAGCACCTATGACCACCCAGTGCATGAACGCTTTTTCCTCCACCAAGCTCTTCCTGCAACAGAACTTCATGACCGCCAAACGCATTCCGTCGGGATTGATCGCGGGCATCAACGTGTTTGACGTGAACGACCACAAAGCTGGCGGCTACCGCCTGGCCACCCTGGATAAACCCGGTGAGTACGGCAAGATCGAGCGGCCGCTGATGGGCCATTGGGTGCCCCAAGGCAGCTTTTGCGACATCCCCGCCAACCCGGGTGCCACGGGCTACGTGTTCACGCCGGACTTCAGTGGCTGCTCGATCCTGATCGATCATATCGACGACACCACCTACCGGGTGTTCCACGTGCAGGGCGGCAGCGATTACCTGAACAAGGAATACCTCAGCCGCTTTGATGGACACGGCCTGGGCTTCGCCACGGCGATGACCTTTGATGACTATGGCGAGGATGCCTACCCTCGGGGCTTTGCGTTCATGAAATTCGAGGAAGGCCGCTGGTGGATTTATTTCCAGCGCCAGAACGGCGTGGGGCTGAATTTCGCCTATGGCAAATTCCAAATGAACGGCGCGCAAACCGTGCGCGGTGGCGGGCGCATACCGGTGCCGAACCTCAAGCGCGAATCACCGCGCCACGGCGTGGTGCACAGCGGCAAGGCGTTGCCGATGCCCAGCAACGGGCTGACGGAGCTCAAGGTTGAAGTCTGGTAATACCCCGGTTGAAAAATAATCGGGAATAAAAACTGATGGCAGATTGTTCATCCTGCAGACGCTGACAATTGACCCCCAGACGGACTTCATGATGATTGCACTGACTTTTCTTAAAACGATCCCCGGCAGGCGCGTGATGAGCAACACCGACCCTGAAGTTTTGGCACGCCGTCATCGCCTGGCGCTGCTGGCATTGCAAGTGATTGGCCTGGTGGTGTTGATCGCCTGTGCCATCGATGCCCAGCGGGCACAAGCCCAGGACCTGCCTGACCCGTTGAGCGGCGACGCCAAGACGGTCCTGATGACCGTACAGGCGGAAGGTGTGCAGATCTACAACTGCGCCAAGGACAGCGGCGGCCAGTTGACCTGGCAGTTTCGCGAGCCACTGGCGACGTTGATGATCAATGGCAAGACGGTGGGCCGACACTTTGCCGGGCCAACCTGGCAACTGAATGATCGCAGTGCCGTGGTCGGCAAGGTGGTGGCCCAGGTGCCGGGGGCAACGGCGCGGGATATTGCGCTGTTGCGCCTGGACGTGGTGAGCCATCAAGGCGTTGGCGGCTTCTCACCGGTGGTGGCCGTGCAGCGGTTGCACACCGAAGGCGGCGTGTTCAGCGGCAGTTGTGAGCACGACGGCGATCTGCACGTGGAGCCTTACCGCGCCGACTATCGTTTCCTCGGCCAGTAGTCATTACCGTTTCACCCCGGGCCGCTCGGCTCGGTCGTAACACCCTCTGAACGTCTTCTTGTCTCGCACCGGTGGTTATCGGCGCGCGGCGAAGCTGTGCCTACAATTCAAACCATAATGATAGGAGCTTTACATGATCACTCGTTTACTCGCTGTCGCGGCTGTCTCTCTGGTTGCTTCAGCCTGTGCCCAGGCGGCTGATAGCGGTGCCACTGACTGGACCGGTTTCTACGGTGGCTTGAACGCCGGTGTTGGCTTTGGTGGCGACGGCGACGTCAATACCAAAGGGCAGGCGGCACCGAATATCGCCAATATCAACGGCGGTGCGCGTCCGGGCCGGGTGGACCTGGACCGCAATGGCTTTGTCGGCGGCGCGCAGATTGGCTACAACTACCAGTTCGGGCAATGGGTGGCGGGCGTCGAGGCGGATATCTCCCACACCGACCTGCAAGACAGCCGCAACATCGGTACCTCGCAACTGAATACCCACCTGGCGCTGAACAACCAATTTGAATCGAAGATCAAATACCTCGGCACCCTGCGCGGTCGTTTTGGTTACGCCTTTGACCATACGTTGATCTACGGCACCGCAGGCCTGGCGTATGGCGAAACCAGCCAGAGCGTGGATATGTTTGGCCCCACCGGCAACACCCAGTTCAGCGGTGACCAGAGTCACTTCAAGATGGGCTACACGGTGGGCGCAGGTATCGAACAGGCGCTCACGCAAAACCTGTCGATCAAGACCGAATACCTGTACTACGACCTGGGCGAAGACAAGCTGAACGTGGCGGTGATTCCGGGCAGCGGCGGGGCGGGCACGGGTTATGACTCGAAATTCAAGAATGACGGGCAGATGCTGCGGGTGGGGTTGAACTGGAAGTTTGATTGATCGGTAGCAAGGCCTCAGGCGCAGGCGCCTGAGGCTTTGATAGGACGCGCCCGGTAGTTGTGCATCTGGATCTTTCGGTTTTTTTGCGACCGGAGGGCGTTCCAGGTGCTGAAGTCGAAGCGGGTCACGGAGACGACGGTTTCCTGGAGCAGCAGGATGGAAGGATCGCAACTCGTGTTCCTGTAGGGGGTATTCAAGGTGATTTCCAGCGTATCCTTATCCCGGTAACCACTGAGTATTGGGACGAGGGTGAAGGCATGGTCTGCTCCCTCGGACTCTGTCGGTACTCCAGCGAATATGACGATACCGACATATACCTTTCGGTCGCTCAAGCTGAACATGCACAGGGTGTAGTGTTGAATGGATTCTTTGAGCAATAGTTTGAAAGGCGTGCCTTCAAGAGTGCCCAGCGCAAGCCGGTATTTAAGTTGTTCATCCGATTTCAGGTTCAGTTCTTTTTTCTTTGTGTTGACATAAAACCTTGCCCAGAAAAAAGGAATGACCAAGGCAGTCAGTCCGGTCTGCAGTAGGAAGATCCAAAGAGCGCAATTTTTGTCGTTGGCGATGTCGAGTTGAACCAACAGGGAACCAAGATGGCGGCTGTAGTCTGTCGCAAGCTCGTGACCTGCGATATAAACCGCCTGTTTTGACACTGCCAGAAGCAAGGCAGTTATCAGGGTTGCGACGACCAGACAAACCAACCCCAGCCGTGCAACGTGCAGATAGAGTAATTGGCCTTCAAAACGGTGCAGGCGGCAGTAGTAATAAGGATGTTTTATACACACCAGATAACCGCTGACCAGTAACGGCAAAATGATCAGCAGGCCCATGAATCATCGGCCTCCATTTTGCGGACCTGGCGAATCGCTTCTTTGTAGGCATCGGATTCCATGACTTCTTCGGCGGAGACTGAAATACCCCATTCGCCCACGATTCTCATGGTTCTTTTTGACTTGATGGCTTCCACGGTATCCAAGTCATCCTGAGTCGGTTTACCGGCGAACAACGAATACAATCCAAACATGGCGACGACCTCGAGAAGATGCAGTCGTTTTTATAGCAAGTGGCTGTGGGCCCCGCCATTGATGGCCGACGTGCCAGCGTCGCCAGTTCCCGTAGGAAACGTCTCCATTCGCTTCAGCGGCCTAAAACGTCGGCGGCGTAATCACCCAAATCACCACCGCATCCACCTTGCCGGGGTTGCCATACCGATGGGGCTCACGGCTGGGGAAGCTGAAACTGTCCCCTTCATCCAGCTGAAAATGCCGCTCACCCACCCACAGCTCGAATTCCCCGCTCAACACATAACCGGCTTCTTCACCCTCATGGCTATAGCTCTGCTGGCTATAGGCCCCCGGCGGAAAACGCGAATGCAGCATCTCCAGCTGATGATTGGGCAGGGGCGTCAGCAATTGGTCGACGATGCCGTCTTCATAGCGAATGCTCTGACGATTGTTTTTGCGCACCACAAAGCCTTCATCCTGCGGGGCCGGCGTGGTCTCGCTGGCAAAAAACCACTGGATCGTCACGCCCAGGCTGCGGGCGATATTGAACAGTGCCGGGATCGACGGGTAGGCGAGGTTGCGTTCCAGTTGGCTGATGTAGCCGGCGGTCAATTCGCTCATCTGTGCCAATTCGGTGAGCGTCATGCCTCGCGCCTTGCGCAAGCCACGGATGCGGGTGCCGAGAAACAGTTGTGGCGGTTGGTCGTTCAAATGTCCCACGCGGCCTTCAATCCTTCATAAATCGCCTCTTCGGCGGTACGCGGTGCCAGGCAGTCGCCAATGCGCGTGAACCCCACCAGGCCTTCCAGTTCTGCGCCCAGAGTGTCCACCGGCTGATGGCCCTGGCACAACACCAGGGTGTCGATATTTTCCAGCAGCATCGGCTCGCCGCTGGCGGTGTGTTGCAGGTAGACGGTGGTGTCGTCGCAGCCGTACAAGCGGGCGTAAGGGATGATCGGGATGCCCAGCCGGTGCAGCTCTCCGGCCAGTTGATCACGCACGTACAGCGGCAGGTTTTCCCCGCAATGGGTGCCGTTCACTGCCAGTTGCACCTGATGGCCGGCGCGGGTCAGGCGTTCGGCAATGCCGGGCCCGATCCAGTCGCAACGCCAATCCACCACGACCACCGAACGGCCCAACGGGACTTCGTCGCGCAGCACTTGCCAGGCGTCCACCACCTGCAACTCGCCGCCGCGTTCGAAGGCCGGCCAATAGGGCTCGGCGCCGGTGGCGATGATCACGCGATCCGGTTGTTCGCGTTCCACCCGCTCACGGTCGACGCGGGTATTGCGCACCACCCGCACCCCGGCCAGTTCCATTTCCCGTTGCAAATTGGTGCTGGCGCCGCCGAACTCGCTGCGCCGTGGCAGCAGTTGCGCGAGGAGCACCTGGCCGCCCAACTGACCACTGGCTTCATACAAGGTCACGTCATGCCCGCGCTGGGCGGCCACCGCTGCCGCCTTCATCCCGGCCGGGCCGCCGCCAACCACCATGATGCGCTTGCGCCGCAGTGCCGGTTGCAACTGGCCAAACTGTAACTCGCGGCCGGTCTCGGGGTGCTGGATGCAGGAGATCGGCAAACCCTTGTGGAAGTGACCGATACAGGCCTGATTGCAGGCGATACAGGCCCGCACATCTTCGGCATGGCCGCTGGAGGTTTTGGCGGGCATTCGGGGGTCGCAGATCAGCGCGCGGGTCATGCCGCACACGTCGGCCTGGCCCCGTTGCAGCATCAGTTCGGCTTCCTGGGGCTGGTTGATGCGCCCGGTGACGAACAGCGGAATCGACAGGCTGGCCTTGAACGTCGCCGCCTCGTGCGCCAGGTACGCCGGGGCAATGGCCATGGGCGGTACTATATGGATCGCGCCGCCGAGGGAGGCCGAGGTGCCGGCGACGATGTGCACGTAATCCAGCTGTGATTGCAACTGTTGCACGGCGGCCAGGGAGTCCTCCTCGGTCAGGCCTTCGGGGTCGCGCTCATCAGCAGAAATGCGCAGGCCGATAATGAAATGCCCGTCGGTTGCGGACCGTACTGCGGCGATGATTTCCCGCAGGAAGCGCAGGCGTTGTTCCAGCTCGCCGTTGTAGCCGTCGGTGCGGCGATTGACCCGCGGGTTGAGAAATTGCGCCGGCAGATAACCATGGCTGGCGACCACCTCCACACCGTCAATCCCGGCCTGATACAGGCGCTTCGCCGCCGCGCCATAGCCCGCGACAATCTCGTCGATCATTCCTTGGTCAAGGGCGCGTGGCATCACGCGAAACCGCTCGTTGGGCACCCCGGAGGCCGAGTAAGCCACCGCCAGCAAACCGTCGGCCGATTCCATGATTTCCCGCCCCGGATGGAAAATCTGCGACAGCACCACGGTGCCGTGGGCATGGCAGGTTTCGGCCAGTCGGCGGTAGCCGTCGATGCAACTGTCATCGGTGGCCATCAGCACATGGGAGGTGTAGCGGGCGCTGTCATGCACGCCGGCCACCTGCAACACAATCAGCCCCACACCGCCTTCGGCGCGTGCCCGGTGATAGGCGATCAATTGCTCGTTGACCCGGTTGTCGGTGGGCATCGAGGTGTCGTGCCCGCTGGACATGATGCGGTTTTTCAGGCGTTTGCCGCGCAGTACCAACGGTTCAAAAAGATGCGGAAAGGCATGGGGCGACATGGTGCGGATACTCCAGGCGCTGTTGTTGTTATTTTTCTATAGGAGGTCAGCCTCAGTAAAAAATCAACTTGTTTTTTTACTGGGGACTGGATTAGCGTCAGCCCCATCACCCACCCGCCTGGAGCACAAAAAATGACTGGGGCCACCGAATTACAGCTGCGTGAAGAGCTTGCCGCGTGCTACCGGCTGATCGCGCATTTCCGCATGAGTGACCTGATCTTCACCCATATCTCGGTGCGAATCCCGGGGCCCGAGCACCACTTTTTGATCAACCCCTATGGGCTGATGTTCGAGGAGATCACCGCCTCCAGCCTGGTAAAAATCGGCCTGGACGGGCGCGCGGTCGAGGCGTCGGCCCATGGCGTCAACCCGGCGGGGTTTGTGATCCACAGCGCCATTCACGGGGCCCGCGCAGACGCCCAGTGCGTGCTGCACACCCACACCCGCGCCGGGTGTGCGGTGGCGGCACTGGAGTGCGGGTTGTTGCCGGTGAACCAGATTTCCATGGAGTTCTACGGCAAGGTCGCCTACCACGACTACGAAGGCGTGGCGCTGGACATGGACGAGCAACAACGCCTGGTTCGCGACCTCGGTGACAAGCCGGTGTTGATGCTGCGCAACCATGGCCTGTTGACGGTGGGGGAGACGGTCAGCCAGGCGTTCCTGCGCATGTATTACCTGGAAAAGGCCTGCGATATCCAGATCGCCGCCCAGGCGTGCGGCAAGTTGATCCTGCCGCCTGCGGCTGTGTGCGAACACACCGAGCGCCAGTTCAATGACCCGGGCCGGCCACTGGAAGAGGGTGAGCTGGCGGACCTGGATGCCATGCAGCTGGCATGGGCGGCATTGCTGCGGTTGCTGGATCGGGTGTCGCCGGGGTTCCGGGAGTGAGGTAGAGTCGTCCAGCCGACTCAACCCAAGGACACCGCCTCATGACCCAGGAATCCCGTTTCTCCCGCATGGAACCGGAGTTGCGCAAAGCCAATCTGGTCCAGGCAACGCTGGTCTGCCTCAAGCGCGACGGCTTCCAGGGCGCGTCGATCCGCAAGATCAGCGCCGAGGCCGGGGTGTCGGTGGGGCTGATCAGTCATCACTATTCGGGCAAGGATGAACTGGTGGCCGAGGCCTATCGGTCGATCACCCGGCAGGTGATGGACCTGCTGCGTGATGCCATGGCCAAGGCACCACCCAGTCCCCGCGAACGCTTGTCGGCGTTTTTTCGCGGCTCGTTTTCCCCCGAGCTGCTGGACCCGCAACTGCTGGATGCCTGGCTGGTGTTCTGGGGCGCGGTCAAGACCGCCCCGGCGATCAACCAGGCTCACGAACATTCCTATGGCGAGTACCGCACCATCATGCGTTCGGCCCTGGTGGACATGGCCGCAGAAGAAGCCTGGGAGCGCTTCGATGGGGATTTGGCCGCGATTGCCTTGAGCGCCTTGCTCGATGGTTTGTGGCTGGAGTCGGGGCTCAACCCCGGCACGTTCACCCCGGAGCAGGGCATCCAGATCTGCGAAGCCTGGGTCGATGGCCTGCAGGCGGGTGGCCGCCAGCGCTTTCAGACCAAACCCTGAACTGACGTTTTCTTCGCCGCCTGGACGCAATGTCCAGGCCGGCATTCCCCCTCGAAAAATATTTGCAGCTACCCGATTGCCTCCTTGCTGAACACTCGTTTAGTATCGGCCCATGTCGCATCCCTCAGGCCAATTAAAATAATTCGAGGATTCCATGACTGTAGATCCGTCCGTGCTCACCCACGTGCAAGCAGGCGTCGCCTGGATCACCCTCAATCGCGGCGCCCAGCGCAATGCCCTGGACATCCCGAGCCTCAAGCACTTGCATGCCTTGCTGGACGGTTTCAACACTGACCCGGCCGTGCGCGTGGTGGTACTGACCGGCAGCGGTCGCAGCTTCTGCGCCGGTGCCGACCTGGCTGAATGGGCCGACGCCGAAGCCCGTGGTGCCCTCGAAACCTACGGCTGGACCGAAACCGCCCACGCCCTGATGACTCGCCTGCACACCCTCGACAAGCCGACAGTCGCCGCCATCAACGGCACGGCGGTCGGCGCCGGCATGGACCTGACCCTGTGCTGCGACCTGCGTGTGGCCGCGCAATCGGCACGTTTCAAGGCCGGCTACACCAGCATGGCCTACTCGCCGGACGCCGGTGCCAGCTGGCATTTGCCGCGCTTGATCGGCAGCGAACAGGCCAAGCGCCTGCTGTTCCTCGATGAACTGTGGAGCGCCGATCGCGCCTTGGCCGCCGGCCTGGTGGGCGAAGTCGTCGCCGATGAGCACCTGCACGCCCACGTCAACGAGCTGGCCACGCGCCTGGCCAACGGCCCGACGTTCGCCTTTGCCCAGACCAAAACCCTGATCCGCGAAGGCGCCGAGCGCAGCTTGCCCGAGCAACTCCAGGCGGAACTCGCCGCCGGTTTGCTGTGCGGTCGCAGCGCCGACGGTGCTGAAGCCCTGCGCGCCTCGATGGAAAAGCGCCCGGCGAAGTTCACCGGCAACTGATTCCTCCTCAAAACACCCTCGAACGATCGACAGGTAGCGCCATGAATTTCCAGCCCAGCCAAGAACAAGACATGTTGGTGGACGCGGTACGCAGTTTTGTTGCCAAGGAGTTGTTGCCCCACGAGGAGGCGGTGGACCGCGCCGATGAGGTCTCACCGGAACTTGCCGCGCAGATCCGTGATAAGGCCATCGCTGCCGGTTTCTATGCCTTCAACATGCCGGAAGAGGTTGGCGGTGGCGGCCTGGACTACCTGTCCCAGGCGTTGATCGAGCGGGAGTTGTCGAAGGTGTCGTGGGCGCTGCACGTGTTCGTCGCCCGGCCGTCGAAAATCCTCATGGCCTGCACCGGTGCGCAGATTGGCGAGTACCTGTTGCCGTGCGTGCAGGGCAAGAAGGTCGACTGCTTCGCCCTGACCGAACCGGGTGCGGGGTCCGACGCCAATGCGATCAAGACCCGCGCCGTGCGCAGTGGCGATGACTTTGTGCTGAACGGCAGCAAGCACTTCATCAGCCATGCCGGCCACGCCGATTTTGCGATTGTGTTTGCTGTCACCGACACCTACGAACACAACGGCCGCCAGCGCAACGCGGTGACGTCGTTCCTGGTGGACCGTGGCACGCCGGGCATGACCATTCGCCGGGGCCCCAAGTGCGTCAGCAACCGCGGCTACCACACCTATGAAATGTTCTTCGACGACTGCCGCGTGCCGGCCTCCAAAGTCCTCGGCGAAGTCGGCAAGGGCTGGGATGTGGCCAACGCCTGGCTGACGGCCGGGCGGGTAATGGTCGCGGCCAACTGCGTGGGCCAGGCCCAGCGTGCACTGGACGTGTCCTTGCAATGGGCCGCCGACCGCAAACAGTTCGGCCAGCCCATCGGCACCTATCAAGGCATCTCGTTCAAGCTTGCCGACATGGCCACGCAGATTCGTGCGGCCGAGCTGCTGACCCTGAACACCGCCTGGAAGATGGACCAGGGCACCATGACCGATGGCGAGGCCGGCATGGCCAAACTGTTTGCCAGCGAAGTGCTGGGCAAGGTCGCCGATGAGGCCGTGCAGATTTACGGCGGCATGGGCTTGATGGATGAAGGGCCGGTGGAGCGCATCTGGCGCAACGCGCGGATCGAACGGATCTGGGAAGGCACTTCGGAAATCCAGCGGCACATTATTGCCCGCGAACTGTTGCGGCCACTGTTGCGTTGATCGGGTCGGAGAACGCTTATGTCCCAGGCTATTCGCGACAACCTCAAGCGCCTGCTGGCGCCCCGTCACCTGGCGTTTGTCGGTGGACGCAGCATGGCCCGCGCCCTCAAGCGCTGCGCCGAGGGCGGTTTTGACGGCCCGATGTGGCTGGTCAACCCCCAGCATGACAGCCTCGACGGCATTCCCTGCGTGCGCCGCGTGGCGGATTTGCCGTGCGGCCCGGACGCCGTGTTTATCGCCACCAACCGTGAGCTGACCCTGACCTGCGTCGCCGAACTGGCGGCCATCGGCACCGGTGGCGCCATCTGCTACGCCTCCGGGTTTGCCGAAACCGGCGCCGAAGGCCAGGCCTTGCAGCAACAATTGCTCAAGGCGGCCGGAGAGATGGCGCTGCTGGGGCCCAATTGCTACGGCCTGCTGGATTACCTGCACAGTTCTGCACTGTGGCCGGTGGCCCATGGCGGCAAGCCGGTGGAGAAGGGCGTTGCGGTACTGACCCAGAGCGGCAACTTCGCTTACAACCTGTCCATGAGCGACCGTTCGCTGCCGGTGGCCTATATGGCGTCGGTGGGCAACCAGGCGCAATTGGGGGTCGCCGAGCTGATGGATGTGCTGCTGGATGAGCCGCGCGTCACGGCCATCGGCTTGCACCTGGAAGGCCTGAAGAATGTGCCGGGGTTCGCTCGCGCGGCTCACAAGGCGCTGGAAAAGGGTATTCCGATCATCGCCCTGAAAACCGGCGTGTCACAGATCGGCGCCGAGTTGGCCTTGAGTCATACCAGTTCGTTGTCGGGCTCCGATGCACTGTACGACAGCCTGTTTGCACGCCTGGGTGTGATCCGGGTCAGCGGGCCGGTGAGTTTTGTCGAAACCCTGAAAGCGGCGGCCTGCGGGAATTTGCCGGCGGGCAACAGCCTGATCGCCCTGGCTTGTTCCGGTGGCGATGCCGGGTTGATTGCCGACTACGCCGAGCGCAACGAGCTGAGCCTGCCGAAACTCGATGAAGGCCAGCGTTCGGAACTGGCGCAGGTGCTGCCCAGCTACGCCAACCTGGTCAACCCGCTGGATTTCACCACGGCCATCTGGGGCAACAGTGAAGCCCTCAACGCCATGCTCGACACCGCACTGCGCACCGAAGCGGATGCGGCAATGCTGGTGCTCGACTACCCCGCTGAATTTACCGGTGAACGCAAGGAATGCGACCTGCTGCTGGAGCTGTTTTGCGGCGCGCTGACTCGCCACGGCAAGACCGGGTTTGTCACCTCGGCATTCCCCGAATTGCTGCCGGCCCACGCTCGCGAGCGCCTGCATGCCCAAGGCGTTGCGGCGTTGCAAGGGGTGGAAGACGCGCTGGCGGCCTGGGGCCGGATTGCCGGTTACCAGAACAATCGCCGGGCGTTGCTGGCGCGGGGGGAGTCGATACTGGTTCCGCTGTGCCCGCAAGCCCTTGAAGAGCACGGCCAGTCGCTTAACGAGTGGGACTCCAAGCAAGCGCTGCGGGCGTTCGGATTGACCACGCCGGCCGGTGTCTTGAGCACGCCGGCGCGGGCGATTGCCGATGCCGGCAGGTTGGGCTACCCGCTGGTACTCAAGGCCGTCAGTGCACACCTGCCGCACAAAACCGAGGCCGGTGCCGTGGCGCTCAACCTGCGGGACGGCCTCGCCTTGAGCGCCGCCCTGGCCCAGATGCGCGAGCAAATCGCCGCCTACGCGCCGGATGTTCCACTTGATCACCTGCTGCTGGAGTCCATGGCCACGCCACCGTTGGCGGAGCTGATTGTGGGCATCAAGCGTGAAAACGACTTTGGCCTGGCGTTGGTGATCGGCGCCGGTGGAATCCTCGTGGAACTGCTCAAGGACAGCCGCAGCCTGCTGCTGCCAACCACCGATGATGCGATCCGCAATGCCGTGCTCAGCCTGCGCAGCGCCGCATTGCTGCAAGGTTTTCGCGGGCGTGAGGGGGCCGATATGGAAGCGCTGGTGGCGGCCATTCGGGCGGTGGCCGACTACGCCTGCGCCAACGCGGGGCAGTTGCTGGAACTGGATGTAAACCCATTGCTGGTCAATGCCCGGGGCGCCACGGCGGTCGATGCATTGATCCGTCTCGCCCAGGCGTGAAGGAGATGACAATGCAAAGTAAAACCTTGACGGGCGGCCAGGCCCTGGTGCGATTGCTGGCCAACTATGGCGTCGACACTGTGTTCGGAATTCCCGGTGTGCATACCCTGGAGCTGTATCGCGGCTTGCCCGGCAGTGGCATTCGGCATGTGTTGACCCGCCACGAGCAGGGCGCCGGCTTCATGGCGGACGGTTACGCCCGGGTCAGCGGCAAGCCGGGGGTGTGTTTCATCATCACCGGGCCGGGGGTGACCAATGCGGCGACGGCCATCGGCCAGGCGTATGCCGACTCGATTCCGCTGCTGGTGATTTCCAGCGTCAACCACACCGCCAGCCTCGGCAAGGGCTGGGGTTGCCTGCATGAAACCCAGGACCAGCGGGCGATGACCGCGCCCATCACCGCGTTTTCGGCGGTGGCGTTGAGTGCTGAGGACCTGCCGGAGTTGATCGCGCGGGCCTACTCGGTGTTCGACAGTGAGCGGCCACGGCCAGTGCATATTTCGGTGCCGCTGGATGTGCTGTCGGCGCCGATCAAACGAGACTGGAGCCATGAAGTGGTGCGCCGCGGCGGGCGCGGTGTGCCGTCGGCTGAACGCCTTGATCAGGCGGTGGCGAAACTGGCTGCGGCCAAGCGTCCGATGATCATTGGCGGTGGCGGCGCGCTGTCGGCGGCGAACGCGTTGCAGCGCTTGAGTACGCAATTGGCGGCGCCGTTTTTCAGCAGCGTGGCCGGCAAGGGATTGCTGCCGGTGGAGCATCCGCTGAATGCCGGTTCCACCTTGTGCGTCGAGCCCGGCTGGCAGCTTATTGCTGAGGCGGATGTGGTGTTGGCCATTGGCACCGAAATGGCCGATACCGATTTCTGGCGCGAACGCCTGCCGATTAATGGCGAGCTGCTGCGGGTGGATATCGACCCGCGCAAGTTCAACGATTTTTATCCCTGTGCCGTGGCGTTGCTCGGTGATGCCCAACACACCGCGCAGGCCCTGCTGGAACGCCTGCCGGCCACGCCGCGTAACGCCGATGCGGCGACCAAAGCGGTCGCGGCATTACGCCAGGCAGTCAGCAGCGGCCATGGTCCGTTGCAGCGGATTCACCAGGCCATTCTCGACCGTGTGGCCGCTGAGCTGCCGGCCAACGCCTTCATCAGCAGTGACATGACCCAGTTGGCCTACACCGGCAACTACGCCTTCCCCAGCAACGCCATCCGCAGCTGGTTGCACCCCACCGGCTACGGCACCTTGGGCTATGGCTTGCCGGCCGGGATCGGCGCCAAGTTCGGCGCACCTGAACGGCCTGGCCTGGTGCTGGTGGGCGACGGCGGCTTTCTCTACACCGCCCAGGAGCTGGCCACCGCGGTGGAAGAACTGGACAGCCCGCTGGTGGTGTTGCTGTGGAACAACGATGCCCTGGGGCAAATTCGCGACGACATGCTGAGCCTGGACATCGAACCCATCGGCGTCCTGCCGCGCAACCCGGACTTCGCCGCGTTGGCGCGGGCATTCGGTTGTACGGTCAGCGAGCCACAGAACCTGGATGAGCTGCAGACGGATTTGCGTAACGGTTTCAAGCGCAACGGCGTGACCTTGATCGAGTTGAAGCATGCCTGTGTGAACCTTTAGAGGAGCAACACCATGAGTGAAAACAACAACAAAATGACTCAAGCGATGCACCGACGGGACTTCCTCAAACACAGCGCCGTCGCCGGTGCCGTGGCCGCTGCGTTCTCCATGGGCCTGCCGCTGCCGGCCTTTGCCGAAGAGGCCGTGCCCAAGCCGGGTGGCGTACTGCGCATGGGCCTGGCCGGGGGCAGCACCACCGACTCCCGTGACCCGGGTTCCTGGGTCGACACCTTCACCTTCGTCGGCTTTTCGGCGGTGTACAACACCCTCACCGAAATCGCCGTGGACGGCACCGCCATCCCCGAACTGGCCGAAAGTTTCGAGTCAACTCCCGACGCGCGGATCTGGACCTTCAAGCTGCGCCAGGGCGTGACCTTCCATAACGGCAAAAGCCTGACCGCTGACGACGTGGTGGCCTCGATCAACCACCACCTGGCGGCCAACTCCACCTCGGCGGCCAAGACGGTGATCGGTGATGTGGCCAGCGTCAGTGCCAAGGGCAGCGATGCGGTGGTGTTCGAACTGCATTCGGGTAACGCCGATTTCGCCTACGTGGTTGCCGATTATCACCTGGTGATCATGCCGGCCAAGGATGGCGTGGCCGACTGGCAGGCCGGGATCGGCACCAGTGGTTACCGCCTGAAAAGCTTCGAGCCCGGCGTGCGCATGGACCTGGAGCGCAACCCCGGTTACTGGAAACAGGGAAGGGCGCATTTCGCCAGTGCCGAGCTGATCGCCATTGCCGACGGCGCGGCGCGGGTCAATGCGCTGGTTACCGGGCAAGTGGATGTGATCAACAAGGTCGACCTGAAAACCGTGGCCCTGCTCAAGCGCAACCCCACGCTGGTGATCGAAGAAACCAAGGGCGCCCAGCACTACACCTTCCCGATGTTGTGCGACAGCAACGAGTTCAAGAACAACGACATTCGCATGGCGATGAAACATGCGATCAACCGCGAAACCCTGCTGGCCTCGGTGCTGCATGGCTATGGCCTGGTGGGCAACGACCATCCGATCCAGCCCGGCAGCCGCTTTATCAACGCCGCGTTGGAGCAACGCACCTACGACCCGGACAAGTCACGGTTCTACCTGCGCAAGGCCGGTGTCGAGTCCCTCAAGGTGCGCCTGCAAGCCTCCGACGCCGCCTACACCGGCGCGGTGGACGCCTCGGTGCTGTTCAAGGAACAGGCGCGACAGGCCGGGATTGATATCGACGTGGTGCGCGAGCCGGCGGACGGGTTCTTCTCCAACGTCTGGATGAAGCAGCCGTTCACCACCTCGTTCTGGTACAGCAGCCTGACCGCCGACCGCATGTTCAGCATCGGCTACGCCAAGGGCGCGGCCTGGAACGAAACCCATTGGGATAACCCGCGCTTCAACCAGTTGCTCAACGCGGCGCGCGGGGAGATGAACGCGCCGCTGCGCCAGGACATGTACAACGAAATGCAGAGCCTGTGCCGGGACGATGGCGGGGCGATTGTGCCGTTGTTTGCCAGCTCCGTGGCGGCACGCTCGAACCGCGTCAGCCATGGACCGCTGACGGCGCCGTATGGGGAACTGGATGGGTTGCGGCTGATTGAGCGGTGGTGGCAGGCGTGATTCTTGTGTCGAACGCTATCGCTCAGGCAATGAAAACCAAGTGTGGGAGCTGGCTTGCCTGCGATGGCATCACCGCGGTGTCCTGTTAAACCGCAGCGTCTGCATCGCAGCCTCGCTAAAGCTCGACAGCTCCCACAGGGGAAATGTGTGGCCATCAGGAAAATGCTCAACTCATGAGAACCGAACATGAATAGCCTATTCAAGCTGGTACTCCAACGCCTCGCTCTCGGCCTGCTGTCGTTGTTCGCCGTGTCGGTGATCATCTTCCTGGCCGTGGGCATGCTCCCCGGGGATATCGCCCAGGCCATGCTCGGCCAGTCGGCCACGCCGGAAACCGTGGCGGCCTTCCGCGCCCAATTGGGCCTGGACCTGCCGCCCCTGAGCCGCTTCGTGCAATGGCTGTTGCGCCTTCTGCACGGCGACCTTGGTGCCTCTCTGGCCAACCAGCGGCCCATCGCCGAGCTGATCGGCGCACGCCTGGGTAACACCTTGCGCCTGGCGGCACTGGCCGCGTTGGTCTCGGTGCCTTTGGCGCTGGTGCTGGGCATGCTCGCTGCGCTGTACCGCAACAGCTGGTTCGACCGCCTGCTCAACACCTCGGCCCTGAGTGCGGTGTCGTTCCCCGAGTTCTTCGTCGCGTACCTGCTGATCCTGGTGTTTTCGGTCAAGCTCGGCTGGTTTCCCAGCCTGTCCAACCTGGCGCCGGACGCGTCATTCGGCACCATCCTCGAACGCTCGGTGCTGCCGGTGGCCACCCTGAGCCTGGTGGTGATCGCGCAGATGATGCGCATGACCCGCGCCTCGCTGATCAACCTGCTGGCGAGCCCCTACATCGAAATGGCCCGGCTCAAGGGCATCAGCCAGTCGCGGATTATCTGGCGCCACGCGTTGCCCAATGCGCTGGCGCCGATCGTCAACGTGATCGCCCTCAACCTGGCGTATCTGGTGGTAGGCGTGGTGGTGGTCGAAGTGGTGTTTGTGTACCCGGGGCTCGGGCAGTTGCTGGTGGACTCGGTGTCCAAGCGCGATATCCCGGTGGTGCAGGCCTGCAGCCTGATCTTCGCCGCCACCTACATCCTGCTCAACACCGGCGCCGATGTGCTGTCCATCGCCACCAACCCACGCCTGATGCATCCCAAGGGGTAGACCATGAGCCTTCTCACACAACTGGCCAAGGCGCCATTGAGCGCGAAGTTCGGCCTGCTGATCATCGTGCTGTACGTGCTGGTGGCGCTGTTTGCACCGGTGCTGGCGCCTTATGGCGAAACCCAGGTGGTGGGCGACGGGTTTGCGCCCTGGAGCGGCCAGTTTTTGCTGGGCACCGATAACCTTGGGCGGGATATGTTCAGCCGCCTGGTGTATGGCGCGCGCAATACCCTGGGCATTGCATTCCTGACCACGGTGCTGGCGTTTTTGCTGGGTGGCTTGAGCGGCTTGATTGCGGCGATCAAGGGTGGCTGGGTCGATCAAGGGTTGTCACGGGTGGTGGACATCCTGATGGCGATCCCGCAACTGATCTTCGCCTTGCTGATCCTCAGCGTGGTGGGCACCAACGCCACTTCGCTGGTGCTGGTGATTGCCCTGCTGGACTCGACCCGGGTGTTCCGCCTGTCCCGGGCCGTGGCGATGACCGTGGTGGTGCAAGACTTTGTCGAAGCCGCGCGCTTGCGCGGGGAGGGGCTGTGGTGGCTGGTCACCCGTGAAGTGCTGCCCAACGCCGCCGCCCCGTTGATTGCCGAGTTCGGCCTGCGCTTCTGCTTTGTGTTTTTGTTTATCAGCGCGCTGTCGTTCCTCGGCCTGGGCATTCAACCGCCCACCGCCGATTGGGGCAGCATGGTCCGCGACAACGCGGTGCTGATCACCTTCGGCGACATCAGCCCGTTGCTGCCGGCCCTGGCGGTGGCGTTGATCACCGTCAGCGTGAATTTTGTCGTCGACTGGATGCTGCATAAATCCAGCGGCCTGAAGGAGTGTTGAGGATGGACAAGCCATTGCTGGAAATCCGCAACCTGCAGATTGAAGGGCATTACGAGGAGGCCTGGCATCCACTGATCAAGGGTATCGACCTGACCTTGCAGCGGGGCGAGGTGTTGGGGTTGATTGGGGAATCCGGCGCGGGTAAATCGACGTTGGGCCTGGCGGCCATGGGCTTTGCCCGCGACGGTTGCCGCATCACCGGTGGCTCGGTGTGCTTTGACGGCATCCAGCTGTTGCAGGCCAAACCCGAAGCCTTGCGAAAGCTGCGGGGGCTGCGCATTGCCTATGTGGCCCAGAGCGCTGCCGCGTCCTTCAACCCGGCCCACCGGCTGATTGACCAGCATGTGGAGACCGCCGTGATCAACGGTGGCATTAGCCGTGCCGAGGCCGAACGCGAGGCAGTGGAGCTGTACCGTGTGCTGCGCCTGCCCAATCCGGAAACCATCGGCCAACGTTACCCGCACCAGGTGTCTGGCGGGCAGCTGCAACGGGTGATGACGGCCATGGCGATGGCCTGCCATCCCGACCTGATTATCTTCGACGAACCCACCACGGCCCTCGACGTCACCACACAGATCGAGGTGCTGGCGGCGATCCGCGATGCGGTGAAAACCTTCGGCAGTGCCGCGCTGTATATCAGCCATGACCTGGCGGTGGTTGCGCAAATGGCCGACCGCATCATGGTGTTGCGCCACGGCAAGTTGGTGGAGGAAGCCGAGACCCGCACCATGCTCAGCGCCCCGCAACAGGACTACACCAAGTCCCTGTGGGCGGTACGCAGTTTTCGCACTGAGCCCAAGGCCTGTCCCGAGCAGCAAGTGCCGTTGCTGGAAGTGCGCCAGGTGTGCGCCAGCTACGGGCATCAGCCGGTGCTGCATGACGTGTCGATGAGCCTGTATCGCGGCCAGACGCTGGCGGTGATTGGTGAGTCCGGCAGCGGCAAAAGCTCCACGGCGCGGTTGATTACCGGGCTGTTGCCGGCCACGGCGGGGCAGGTGCTGTATGACGGCGAAGCGTTGCCGGCGGACTTTCGTCGGCGCAGCAAGGAGCAGTTGCGGCGAATCCAGATGATCTACCAGATCCCGGATACCGCACTGAACCCGCGCCAACGCATCGTCGACATCATCGGCCGACCGCTGACCTTTTACCTTGGCCTCAAGGGCAAGGCCATGCGCGCCCGGGTCGCCGAGTTGCTGGAGATGATCGAACTGGACCCGGCCACGTTCATGGAGCGCCAGCCCCGGGAGCTGTCCGGCGGCCAGAAGCAGCGGATTTGCATCGCCCGCGCCCTGGCGGCCGACCCGCAACTGATCATCTGCGATGAAGTGACCTCCGCCCTGGATCAGTTGGTGGCCGAGGGCGTGCTGAAACTGCTCAACCGTATCCAGCAGCAGTTGGGCGTGGCCTACCTGTTTATTACCCACGATGTGGCGACCGTGCGCGCGATCGCCGACGAGGTGGTGGTGATGCAGCGCGGAAGGGTGGTGGACCGGGGCAGCCGCAGCGCGATCTTCACCCCGCCGTACCAGGACTACACCGGCCTGCTGTTTTCATCGGAGCCGGAGATGGACCCCGACTGGCTCGACCATTTGCTGGCCGAACGGGCCGCACTGACTTCTTGAGGAACTGATATGAAGGTTTTGATTGTCCACGCCCACCCGGAGCCGCAGTCGTTTACCGCGGCCTTGCGTGACCTGGCTGCTAGTACATTACAGGCCCAGGGGCATGAGGTGCAGGTCAGTGATTTGTACGCGATGAACTGGAACCCGGTGGCCAGCGCCTCGGACTTCACCTCGCGGGAGAATCCCGAGTACCTGGTGTATGCCCTGGAGCAGCGACTGGGGGTGAAAAGCCAGTCGATCGCGGCGGATATCCAGCAGGAACTGGACAAACTGCTGTGGGCCGATCTGCTGATCTTCAACTTCCCGATCTTCTGGTTCTCCGCGCCGGCCATGCTCAAGGGCTGGATTGACCGGGTGCTGGTGTCGGGCGTGTGTTACGGCGGCAAGCGCTTTTATGATCAGGGCGGGCTCGCCGGCAAGAAAGCGCTGGTGACGGTCACCCTCGGCGGGCGCGAGCATATGTTTGGCGAGGGGGCGATTCATGGACCGCTTGCGGATATGCTGCGGCCGATTTTGCGTGGCACGCTGGCGTATGTGGGGTTTGAGGTGCTGGAGCCGTTTGTGGCGTGGCATGTGCCGTACATCAGCGCCGAGGCGCGGCAGGAATTCCTGCACCGTTACCGGCAGCGGCTGGAAGGGCTGGCGGATGACCAGCCGTTGGTGTTTCCCAAACTGGAGCAGTTTGATGAGGCGCTGTATCCACTGTCTTGAACTCAGTGAAGATCCACTGTGGGAGCCGGGCTTGCCCGCGATGGCGGTGCATCAGTCAGCCTATTAGGTAACTGATACACCGCTATCGCAGGCAAGCCAGCTCCCACATTTGATCTTCATTGTCCGCCGGGATTGTGCGCCCGCAACCGCTCGGCCGCACTGCGCAGCAACTGCTCGGTGCCGTCCCAGCCCAGGCAGCCGTCGGTGATCGACACGCCGTATTTCATCGACGGGCTCAAAGGCTGGCAGCCTTCGAACAGGTGGCTTTCGATCATCATGCCGATCAGCGACGTGTCGCCCTGCAGGCGCTGCTCCAGCACATCGTTGAACACCGCCGGTTGGCGCAGCGGGTCTTTGCCGCTGTTGGCGTGGCTGCAATCGACCATGATCCGCGGTGCCACTTTGCTCTTGGCCAGGTCGGCGTGAACCTGGGCCACGCTCTGGCGATTGTAGTTCGGCCCACGGTGGCCGCCGCGCAACACCAGGTGGGTGTCGGGGTTACCCGGTGTCTGAATGATTGCCGGATGCCCCTGGCTGTCGACGCCGAAGTGGCGGTGCGGGTGAGCGGCGGAGCGCATGGCGTCACAGGCGATGGCCACACCGCCGTCGGTGCCGTTCTTGAAGCCCACGGGCATGCCGAGGCCGCTGGCCATTTCGCGGTGGATCTGCGATTCGGTGGTGCGCGCGCCAATGGCGACCCAGCTCAGCAGGTCATCGAAGTAGCCGGCAGCCATCGGTTGCAGCAATTCGGTGGCGACCGGCAAGCCCAGGCGCAGCATTTCGCGCATCAGTTCCCGGGACAGGGTCAGGCCGGCGGCCATGTCGTCGCTGCCGTCCAGGTGCGGGTCGTAGGCCAGGCCTTTCCAGCCGATGGTGGTGCGGGGTTTTTCGACGTAGGCGCGGATCACCAGCAGCATCTGGTCACTGACTTCATGGGCCAGTTTTTTCAGGTTGCGGGCGTATTCCATGGCCGATTCCGGGTCGTGGATCGAGCACGGGCCGACGATCACCAGCAGGCGTGAATCTTCGCCCTTGAGGATGGCGCGCACGGCTTGGCGATGGGCGTGGATCTGTTCGTTGAGGAACGGGCTCAGGGGCAGTTGGTGCTTGAGCTCCAGGGAACTGGGCAAACGCTGGGTCAGCGCTTCATTGGCGCAGGACAGGGTAGAAACAGGCAGAGCGGCGATCGAAGAGTTCATATTCGGGCTTCCTGGGCAAGCGGCGGGCGGTTCCCGCACGCTCGGCCCTACTGGGGTGTTCGACAATTGGCCGTATTGGCTACGTGTGTTGGCTTGCCACCAATAGGTGACCGATCGGAGGCGGCAGGCTGTCCCGAACGGGGCTTGCTAAATCGCCAGGCGGTGGAGGTGTCGTAGCGGTAATAAGTGGCGTAGTTCATGTCGTGAGTCCTTTAAGTGTTCGGTGTGTGGCAAAAATAATAAGGGCTGAAAAAACAAAACCCCCGGTCGGGGAGCCGACCGGGGGTTAGATTTCTCTGGTAGGCGACCCCTTGAGTAGTGGGCGCCGATTTCAGGTATCAGGCGCGCCAGTGGCTAAACCAATACCCAAAATAAAAGCTGACCAGTGCGCTCAAACCGCTCACACGGGCAGCCACGACCGAGCGCTGGGCGCTGGCAGCAGGGCAAACCTGAGTGTGGGTGAGTTGCAACATGGTATGTCTCCAAATGATGGGGGGAGCTTAACTGAGGCGAGCGGGAGGATTCAATCAGTAATTTCTATTGAGGTTGGGTACTTACGGCTATGACCCAAGTGTCGATATGCTGCACAGACTTCACGATGATTGCCTGGATGCGACCATGACTGCCCTGACGATTGCTGCTGCCCAATCCATTTCCCTTGTGGGCGACGTGCCCGGCAATATCAATCGTCACCTGGCGTTCATGCGCCGTGCGGCGGAGCACGGTGTGCAATTGCTGGTGTTTCCGGAGTTGTCCCTGACCGGTTATGAGCCGTCGCTGGCCGCCGGGTTGGCGATTGCGCCGGACGATGGTGTGCTGGCGCCACTGCGGGAGATGGCGCGTGAACTGCGCATCACCGCCGTGGTGGGCATGCCGATTCGCCAAGGGGCGGCGAATGAGGTGTTGATCGGCGCGCTGGTGCTGGGGCCGGACGGCTCGATGGCCGTCTATACCAAACAGCATCTGCATCCTGGCGAAGAAGCGGCGTTTACTGCGGGGCAGGGCGGGGCGGCCCTCGAATGGGGGGATGACAGGATCGCCCTGGCGGTGTGCGCAGATTTCTCCCACGCCAGCCATCCCCGGCAGGCTGCCGAGGCGGGCGCGAATATCTACGCCGCCGGTGTGCTGATCAGCGAAGGCGGTTATGCGCCAGACACCACCTTGCTCCAGGGCTACGCCGCCGAGCACCGGATGGTGGTGCTGATGGCCAATCACGGCGGCCCCACCGGTGGCTGGACCTGCGCCGGGCGCAGTGCCATATGGGGGGCCGATGGCGGCTTGATCGCAGCAGCCCCGGGTGTGGGCGATACGTTGGTGATTGCGCGGCGCGACACCGGCGGCCAGTGGCACGGGGAACAGGTGGCTATTTAGGGAGTGCAGGCCCATGGCGTTTCAATTGCAGGCCGCAACCAGCCAACACCTGGCCTTCGCCCGAACCCTGACCCATCAGGCCATGGGCAACTATTATCGCCAGTACGACTTGTCGTGGTCCGACGCCGGGTTCGATACCGCCTGGGCCGGTCGGGAGAACTGGCTGATTTGCCGCGATAACGAGGTGCTGGGCTTTATCAGTCTCAGTCGTGACCCCAAGGCGCTGTATATCCGCGAATTGCACATCCTTGAGGCGTTTCGTCATCAAGGGGCTGGTGGCTGGGTCATCGAGCAGATGGTGTACAAGGCGCGCGCCGAGGGGCTGGGTCTTTTACGGTTGACCGTTTTCAAGACCAACCCGGCGCGACGGCTCTATCAGCGCAAGGGCCTGGAAATCGTAGGTGCAGAGGATTGCTTCTGGCGCATGGAGCGAGATTGCCGCCCATGATCAGGCGGGGGTACAACCCATTTGAGGAAAACAGGCACTCGATTTTAATAAGCGCATACTGACCTCAAGAGGTCACTTCCTGATCTTGCCTCACGGTTTCATCATCACCTGGAATGATGCCGTCCTTCATGCCCAACAGGACTGCCACCTTGTGGGCTTCTCCACGCCGTCCCTTTTTGCGCCCCGCGAGCACTTGATAAGTAGTTGCCGGGTCCACGCCGTTTTCCCGGGCGAACGCTTGAACAGACTTACCTTGGTGTTCCAGCCAGGCTTTGGCTTGTGCAGCAGTGCGAATACCGGGCATAGTTCAAAACCGTTCAAGTTTGTTTAAAACGAGATGAGTGTGTCACCTCTTGGGGTGTGCCAAACAGGATCATACATCCAAATGAGTGGAATCGGTTCCCGGTTACGGCAAGAAAGAGAGCGGCTCGGTCTGTCGCAGAAAAATTTCGGTGAAATAGGAGGTGTAGAGGCGAACGCACAAGGTAAATATGAAAATGGCGGACGTGCGCCCAAGGCAGATTACCTGTCCCGCGTCGCCGAGAGAGGTGTCGATATCCTGTACGTGCTGACCGGCACTCCCACGCCGACCCAACTGGAAAACCTCAGCCAGATCGAAGAGAAAGTGCTGGGCAACTACCGGGCGATGTTCAAGGAAGACCAGGATGCAATCCATCGATTGACCTCTACCCTGGCCGAGCATTCCACCCTGAGTAATGGGAAAAACAGGTCGTCTGCCCAGGAATCCTGACCTTTTACCCAGGAAATCAAGCCGCCTGCCATTCGACGACGGCCCGTTGTGCAGTGAAACTCTATATATATGACGCTTGCAGCTAGGTCTGCCCCTTGGTTTTTTGCTAAGGTGTTCAGCAACCTATAAGACCATATCGCGAGGTGTCTGCTTGATTAGGGTGCTAGTAGTCGATGACCATGATCTCGTTCGTACAGGCATTACACGAATGCTGGCTGACATCGATGGCCTGCAAGTAGTCGGCCAGGCCGAATCAGGGGAGGAATCCCTGATCAAGGCCCGGGAGTTGAAGCCCGATGTGGTGTTGATGGACGTCAAGATGCCCGGGATCGGCGGTCTTGGCGCCACGACCAAGTTGTTGCGCAGCCATCCGGATATCAAAGTCGTGGTAGTCACCGTGTGTGAGGAAGATCCGTTTCCTACACGGCTGCTACAAGCGGGCGCTGCCGGCTACCTGACAAAAGGTGCGGGCCTGGCGGAGATGGTCCAGGCCATTCGCCTGGTATTTGCCGGCCAACGCTACATCAGCCCGCAGATTGCCCAGCAGTTGGCGATCAAGTCGTTCCAGCCCACCAGCGACTCGCCGTTCGATGCGCTGTCGGAGCGGGAAATCCAGATCGCCTTGATGATTGTCGGCTGTCAAAAAGTCCAGTCGATCTCCGACAAGCTGTGCCTGTCGCCGAAAACCGTGAACACCTACCGTTATCGGATTTTCGAAAAGCTTTCCATCAGCAGTGATGTTGAACTGACCCTGCTGGCGGTACGCCACGGCATGGTTGACGCCAGCGCCTGAAATGACAGCCCCTGAAATAAAATTCCTGTTCGACCCGAGTGCGTTTCTTGCAACCTGCAGTGGCCGCCCCGGCGTGTATCGCATGTTCGACAGCGAAGCGCGCCTGCTCTACGTCGGTAAAGCCAAGAACCTGAAGAGCCGCCTGGCGAGTTACTTCCGCAAGACGGGCCTGGCGCCGAAGACGGCGGCGCTGGTGGCGCGTATCGCCCAGGTCGAAACCACCATCACCGCCAACGAAACCGAGGCGCTGCTGCTCGAGCAGACGCTGATCAAGGAGTGGCGGCCGCCCTACAACATCCTGCTGCGTGACGATAAGTCCTACCCGTACGTGTTTCTCTCGGACGGTGACTTCCCGCGCCTGAGCATCCATCGCGGCGCCAAGAAGCAGAAGGGCAAGTATTTCGGGCCTTACCCCAGCGCCGGCGCGATCCGCGAAAGCCTGAGCCTGCTGCAAAAAGCGTTTTTCGTGCGCCAGTGCGAAGACAGCTTCTACAAGAACCGCAACCGCCCGTGCCTGCAGTACCAGATCAAACGCTGCAAGGCGCCGTGCGTGGGCCTGGTGGAGCCGGCGGAATACGCCGAAGACGTACGCCACTCGGTGATGTTCCTCGAAGGCCGCAGCAATGCCCTGGCCGATGAGTTGTCCGGCGCCATGGAGCAAGCGGCCAGCACCCTGGATTTTGAGCGCGCCGCCGAACTGCGTGACCAGATTTCCCTGCTGCGCCGTGTCCAGGACCAGCAGAGCATGGAAGGCGGCACCGGCGACGTCGACGTCATCGCCGCCTTCGTCAACCCGGGCGGCGCCTGTGTGCACCTGATCAGCGTGCGGGGCGGCCGGGTGCTGGGCAGCAAGAACTTCTTCCCCCAGACCGGTATAGAAGAGGAGGTCGCCGAAGTCATGGCGGCGTTCCTGGGCCAGTACTACGTCAGCAGCCCCGAGCGCGACCTGCCGAGCGAGCTGATCGTCAATGTGGTGCATGAAGACTTCCCGGCGCTGATCGAGGCGATTCACGAGCTGCGTGGCCGCGAGCTGGACATCAGCCACCGCGTACGCGGCACCCGTGCCCGCTGGCAACAACTGGCCGTGACCAATGCCGAACAGGCCCTGGGCGCACGCTTGGCCAACCGCCAGCACGTCGCCGCGCGGTTTGACGCCTTGGCCGAAGTACTCAACCTCGACGAACCGCCCCAGCGCCTCGAGTGCTACGACATCAGTCACTCCAGCGGCGAGGCCACCGTGGCCTCCTGCGTGGTGTTCGGGCCGGAAGGGCCGATCAAGTCCGATTACCGCCGTTACAACATCGAAGGCGTCACCCCGGGCGATGACTACGCCGCCATGCACCAGGCCCTGACCCGCCGCTTCAGCAAACTGAAGGACGGCGAGGGCAAGCTGCCGGACATCCTGCTGGTGGACGGTGGCAAAGGCCAGCTGTCCATGGCCCGCGACGTGCTCAACGAACTGGCGGTGCCCGACCTGATCCTGCTCGGCGTGGCCAAGGGCGCCACCCGCAAGGCCGGTTTTGAAACCTTGTACTTGAATGATGCGGCCCATGAGTTCACCTTGAAGGGCGACTCGCCGGCGCTGCACCTGATTCAGCAGATCCGCGACGAAGCCCACCGTTTCGCCATCACCGGCCACCGCGCCCGGCGTGGCAAAACCCGGCGTACCTCAACCCTGGAAGGGGTGGCAGGGGTCGGGCCGACACGGCGGCGGGACTTGTTAAAACATTTTGGTGGCTTGCAGGAGCTGTCCCGTGCCAGCATCGAAGAAATAGCCAAAGCTCCCGGTATCAGTAAAAAGCTCGCAGAGTTGATTTATGCAAATCTGCACAGCGAGTAGAATGCCTTCTCACCTCGTAGCCAGTTGTGCCGATGAATATCCCTAATCTGATCACCGTTCTACGCGTCCTGCTCATTCCGATTTTCATTTTGCTGTTTTACCTGCCGTACGAATGGAGCTACATGGCATCCAGTTCAGTGTTTGCCTTCGCGGCTGCCACCGACTGGCTGGACGGCTACCTGGCCCGCCGCCTGGAGCAGAGCACGCCGTTTGGCGCGTTCCTCGACCCAGTCGCCGACAAACTGATGGTAGCGGTAGCCCTGGTGCTGCTGGTGCAGGAACATGGCAACCTCTGGCTGACCTTGCCGGCGGCCGTGATCATCGGTCGCGAGATCGTCGTCTCGGCCCTGAGGGAATGGATGGCCGAAATCGGCGCCCGTGCCCACGTGGCCGTGTCCAACATGGGCAAATGGAAAACCGCGGCGCAGATGCTCGCCCTGGTGATCCTGCTGGCCAACCCGTCGGACTTCTCCTTCTGGGTGCTCCTGGGCTACGCCTTGCTGCTGATCGCTGCGGGCCTGACCTTGTGGTCCATGCTGCAATATCTGCGCGCCGCCTGGCCGCATCTGCGCACCGAGGTTGAAAAGAAATAAAACTTTTTTGAATCAAGGGGTTGACGGGTGATGAGGATTCTATAGAATGCGCATCACCAAGACGCGGGAATAGCTCAGTTGGTAGAGCACGACCTTGCCAAGGTCGGGGTCGCGAGTTCGAGTCTCGTTTCCCGCTCCAAACACAAAGAAAAAGCCACTCAATAGAGTGGCTTTTTTTTGCCTGGAATTTGTGAAAGCCCGCCTGTCATCTGTGCCGTAGCGCTTACAGGATGAACGGAAACTCCTCTTCCGGCAGCGGCTGGCCCGTGTGCAGTGTGCCGATAAGGTGGGTAAACGGCGGTGAAGTCTCGCCACCCCGGTCCACGTAGCGGGCGTTGTCGCCCAGCCAGCGGGTGGAGATCACGCGGCGCGAATACTGGCTGGAGCTGTTGCCCGGAGCACCATGGACGGTGAGGTAGTTGAAGGCAATTGCATCACCTGGCTCCAGGTCCCACCCGAGGATCTGGTAGGCGTCACGGTTAGCATCGATATCCGGCATGGTTTCCAGGTTGGGCGTTGTGTGGTCGTAATCCACCCCGGTGAATTTGCGCGGCCGGAACAGTTTCCCCCATTGGTGCGAGCCGGCGACGAATTCAACGCAGCTTTCCCGGGCGACCGGGTCCAGGGGCAGCCAGAGGCTGACGGTCTGGTCTGCCGTTGCGCAGTAATACGGTTCGTCATGGTGCCAGGGCGTGGGTTTGGTGTTTCCGGCTTCCTTGATCAGTACGTGCTCATGGAAAATGCGCACCCGTTCAGAGCCCATGAGCGCGCGAGCTATGGCAGCGGCTGGCCCGTCCTCAATGAATGAGCGGTAGCCGGGGTTATTGGGCCAGTTGCAATAGTCGCCAAAGAAGCGGCCGGTGGTCTGGTCAGGGGTGTAGTTTCGGAAGAACGGCCCCGGATGGGACAGGTTGTACGCCATGCTTTCACGCAGGGGTTCGATCCAGTCTTTAAACAGCCCTCTCACCACCACGGCTCCATCACGCTCGAAATCTTCACGCAGTTGTTGGTTCATGGCTTGTTCCATTATGAGGAGTGGCTTGCGGCGTGGCCCCAGGGCGGCGGGCCATGGAGCACGGGATCAAGCCATCTTCACATTGCCCCAGCTCCGGCAAAACCAGCTTTTGCACGAGGCAGTGCTTAGGCAAAACCGAAGCCCGCTCAAGACGCCCGAGGCCCGGCCTTGATGGCCAGGTACGCTTGCTTGATCGACTCAAACCCATACTTCTCTTCAAGCCGCTTGACGATGAAGTGCCCCCGCGCCATGTCCTGATAGAAGTGGGTGAACAGTGCATTGATGGTCGCACCGGTAAAGGCGCCCATCACGGGAACGGCCTGGGCGGCGAACTTGCTGGAAATGGTCACGCCAAAACGGCTGGCGACTTTGTCGATCAGTAGCGCCAGCCATTTCCCGGCTTGCCCCGGCGACAGGCTGCCGATGGCCTTGGAACCCTGTTTGGCGGCGATTCCCGCCAGTTCCTTGGACAGTTGTTGCATGGCCTGGGTGGTGAAGCTGCGGGTCATGTAGTAGCCGGTTTCCGTTGCATCGTCGGCCTGGCTGTTGCCGCCCATGGCAAACACCTCGATGCACGCCTGCTTGGTTGCAAAGTCTGCCAGGTCAAACCCTTCGCTGCGGGCCACGTCGGCCACCGAGCGCATCATGATGGTGGTGGAGATCGGCAATTCGACAAACAGCGCGGCAAACCCGAACGCGCCGCCGATAGCGCCCGAGGCCGCGGCATACGCCTTGTGCAATCGGGTGGAGGCGGGCTTTTTCGGGCTGTTGCCAAGGCTCCTCAGCGCTGCGTCGGCAGAGGCGTGCAGCGCGGCCGCCACGGCGCCATTGATCCTTTTTGACACCACACCGGGCAAGGCCTTTACCGCACTTTCGATGGGGGAGCCGATCATGCCGGACAGCCGGGCCGTCAGGGACGGCGACTCCAGCAAGCCCACGGCCCGCTTGAGATCCTGGTAGTCCTCGGGGTTGTCTCTGATGCTCACAGGCGTCTCCATGAAGTTTTTCCGGCGTTCATACAACAAAGACCCGCGCGGCGGCCCATCGTGCCGTCACGCTTTACCCATTCTTTACCTGCGCCCGTGCGTCGTGCGCCAGCGGGTCGGGTAGGCTGCCACTCATCTTGAACTGAACGACGGTGTGAATCGAATGAACCTTCAACCTCGGTACTGGCTGGCGGTGGGCGCCCTGGTGGGCAGCCTGGGATTGATCGCGGGGTGCGCGGGCGATCCGCCCAACCCGCGTGCCGAATTCAGCGAACGGGTCAACAAAGAGCTGGCCACGGCCTATCAACCGGCCCACTCCGAAACGGCCGGCTGGGCCTCCACCTGGCAGCTCGGCCCGCAATCGGTGGAGGTTGCGTGGCTGGCGCCGGTGACGCATGAGCGCTTGCCGCTGATCATTTACTTCCCGGGCTTGGGCGAGCCGGCCTCGGGCGGCGTGGCGTGGCGCAAGGCCTGGGCCCAGGCCGGTTATGCCGTGCTGTCTGTGCAGGAGCACGCCCACGATCAGTCGATTTTTGCCTCGCAACAGGCCTTGTATGGCGACTTCAGAGGGATGGCCAGCAGTCATTACTCCGCCGCCGCCTTGCGTGACAGGCTGTCCACCGTGCAGAACGTCCTGACCGAGGTGCAGGCACGGGCCGCCAAAGGCGACGCACAACTGGCTGCCATCGACTGGAACCAGGTGGTGGTGGCCGGCTTTGATTTTGGGGCGCAGACCGCTGAGGCACTCGCCGGGGCACTGGAGCCTGGCGCGACGTCGGGCGTAGGGATTCAGCCCAAGGCAGTGTTGCTGCTCAGCCCCTATGTGGACCCCGATACCCGGCCCGACGTGTTCACACGGATCTCGGCGCCCGTGCTGTCGATGACCGGCCAGCAGGATGAAGACCCGTTCAACTGGGTCAGCTCTTATCGGCAGCGGGAAGTCGTGGGTGACTCGGTGACGGTGGCCGGCAGTGTCCGGTTGGACTTGAACAGTGCGACCCACAAGACCTTGTCCGGCAGCGAGCTGTTCAGCCGGCCGGCGAAAAAGGCCGACAAGGGCGGTGAGGCGTCCGGCGATGCGCCCAAAGGTCGGGGGCACAAGCACGGGGCCAAACCCGGCGGCGGTGGCCCGGTGGCGGGCGAACCGGCGCCGGATCCCAAGCAAGTGGCGGCGATTCAGGCCATTGGCGTGGCGTTCCTGGACAGCCGCATCAAACACAACCCTGCGGCCACTGAATGGCTGCGCAACGGCGCGCCAGCGTGGCTGGGGGAGGCGGGGCGGTTGAAGTAGTGCGGATAGTGACCCGCCGAGGGCGGGTGAGGGAGCGTTGCTTCACCCCTCACGCGACCTCGGTCTTATCGAACCAGCCGCGAATGGTTTGGGTAAAAAACAAATGCACGGTATCCCACCAGCGGGTCCACCAATGGCCTTGCTCTGCGTCCACAAGGACGACCAACGGCCGGCTCCCCAGTTTATGTTCGGCGTCGAACAGATCCAGCCTGCCGATGACCGTGCCGGCGGTGATCGGCGCCTCGATCGGACCATCAAACGCGAGGCGCATCTCGACTTCCCGGTTTTTATTCTTGGGCAATGTAAGGGTCATGTCGTCGAGCAATCCGACGGCGATGGAGCGTTGTTTGCCTTTCCAGAGTGCGGCCTGTGAGAGTACTTCGCCGCCTTTCTTGTAGGTCTCGGTGTCGTAGAAACGAAAGCCGTACCCCATCAGCTTTTCTGTTTCTGTCGTACGTTTATGGGCGCTGCTGGCGCCCAATACCGCGCTGATCAGGCGTTGCCCATCACGTTGTGCGGAGGCCACCAGGCAATAGCCTGCGGCCTGGGTGTACCCGGTCTTCAATCCGTCGTAGATGGAGTTGCGCCACAACAGCGCGTTGCGGTTGGATTGCTTAATGCCGTTCCAGGTGAAGGTCTTCGTGGCGTAGAGCGGGTAGTAGCTGGACCCTTCGTTGATGACTTCCCGAGCCAGGGTGGCCATGTCTCGCGCGGAGGAATAGTGCTCCGGGTCCGGCAGCCCGGTGGCGTTCATAAAATGAGTGTTGATCATGCCCAGTGTTGATGCGGTGGAGTTCATCATCCCGACGAACACACCTTCACTGCCGGCAATATGTTCGGCCAATGCAACGCTGGCGTCATTTCCTGAGTCGATGATCACGCCGCTCAGCAAGTCATGCACTGAAGCCGAGCTGCCGGGCTTGAGGAACATGCGTGAGCCAACGGTGCGCCAGGCGTTTTCGCTCACGATGACTTTGTCAGTGGCGTTTATCAGGCCGGACTTGAGCGACCGGGTCGCGATGTACGCGGTCATTAATTTGGTCAGGCTGGCCGGTGCCAGGCGCGCATCACTGTTGTGGCTGGTAATCACGGTGTCTGTTGTTGCGTTGATGAGTATCCAGGCTTCGGCCCCCAGTTTCGGTGCCGCGGGGATCATTGCCCCCAGGGTCGGGCTGCCAGCCAGGGCATCGTTTACCCAAAGCAGAGAGGGCGTTACACACAGCACGGTCAACACACGCAGGAACAGCAGATAGCTCACAAGCAAAAGGCCTTGGGTCAGCGATAAGTGCTGCCAAACTAGGCCTCGGTACCCGGTCGCTCAAATTAACCAGCGTTAAGTTAAATTTAACCTTCAGGTGCAGATCCATCCGTGGCTTGACCGTCGAACATCGGGCAACTGATCAAAACGCGTGTGCCGCTGTCCGAGGCGCCAGGGCGGATGTCCAGTGTGTAACCGTGCAGTTTCACGATGGCGGCGACTAAGGATAAGCCCAGGCCGTGGCCGGGGTTTATCCGGCTGCCCTCACCGCGATACAGCCGCCGTATGACATGGGTACGGTCGGCTTCCGGGATGCCGGCACCGTTGTCGATGACTTCAATCATGACCGTTGAAGCCTTGATACTCCCCCGCAGTTCGATATGGCCGCCCTCAGGGGTAAATTTGATGGCGTTATCCAGCAGGTTGACCAGTGCTTCGAACAGCAACGACGCGTCGCCATACAACCTGGGAGCATCCTGGGTAATGTCGAGCGACAGGGTTTGAGCGCGGTCCAGCGCCATCGGCTCGTAGAATTCATGGGCCTGTTTCAACAACGCCATGATCGGGAAGGGCGCAAAGGCAGAGCGGCGACGGATGTCCTCAAGCTCAGCGACACGAAGCAACCCTTGAAAGCGCACCATGATCGACTCGCTCTCCTCAAACGCCTGATTCAAGGTCTGCTCATGCTCACGGGCCAGCGGCAGTTGCTGGAGCTGATAGAGCCGTGCGCGCAGCCGAGTCAATGGGGTGCGCAAGTCATGGGCAATGCCGTCGCAGACGCTTTTCACCTCATACATCAATTGCTCAATGTGATCGAGCATCGTATTGACGGCGTTGGCCAGCATATCCAGTTCATCGCGGCGCGCAGACAACGGCAAACGCTCAGCCAGGTTCCCCGAAACGATACTTTCGGTACACCGCTGCAGGCGTTTGACACGGCGCAATGGCCTGCGTCGCAATAACCACCAGCCGATCAATCCGGGGATAAGGGTAAGTGACAGCCCCCACATCAGGGCTTGCTCGATGATGCCACCCACGGCGGAAATCGACCCGCCGTCACGCGCCAGAATCAGGATATGCCCGTCCGGTCGTCGTGACAGCAACGCATAGCTGCTTCTGGTTTCTTTGCTGGGCAGGGCAATGCTCAGGCCGCGCTCAAGGTAATGAACCTGGCCATCGTCGGGCAGGGTGGCGCGCAGTTTCAGCAGGTCGCCGGCGACGTGTGTTCCATCGGGTGCAAACAGGCCATAGGCGTCGATCCCGGGTGTCGAATACGCCTCACTGGCCGCCAGCTCGGCGAGCAATTTCGTGTCATCGATATTTTGATAATAGTGGGCGCGCTGCAGCAACGTGCGCTCGGCAACCGTCCCCAGGTAGTGGGAGATTTCCCAGTACAGCACCCCGGTGAAGAGTGCGCCCCAGGCCACGAAAAACACCGCGTAAAACCCGATCAATCGACTCCCGGACGAGCGCCACTCCTCATTTTTTGGCAGCGAGGACATAGCCGGCACCGCGTATGGTATGGATAACGGGTGAGCTGTCGTCGCTTTCGAGCTTTTTGCGCAGTCGACCGATGTGGACATCAATGATGTTGGTTCCAGGGTCGAAGTGATAACCCCACACGCCTTCGAACAACATGGTGCGAGTGACCAGTTGGCCGGCACTGCGCATCAGGTAGTTGAGCAGTTTGAACTCGGTGGGCAGCAGCTGGATGTGTTCGTCGTTTCGCGTCAGTTTGTGCTCCACCAGGTCCAGTCGCAGATTGCCGCAGCTGAGGTGCGGGTTGCTCGGGTCTGTGGCGGTACGCCGAAGCAATGCGTCCACGCGCGCGACCATCTCGACCGCCGAAAATGGCTTGGTCAGGTAATCATCTCCACCCGCACGCAGCCCCAGGACGCGTTCATCCACGTCCGACAGTGCACTGATCATCAGTACCGGCGTCTGAATCCCAAGACCGCGCAAGGTACTGACAATGGTCAGCCCGTCAAAGTCAGGCAGCATACGGTCCAGCGTGATGGCGTCATAGCCGCCCGCAATTGCCGAGGCCAGCCCCTCTCGCCCGGTGGCCGCCCACGTTGAGCTGAAACCGTGGCGCTGGAGTTCAGCGCTGATGATTTCAGCCGTCACTGGGTCGTCCTCTATGACCAACGCACGCCTCATGATGTCCTCCCTTTGAACCTGTTTTTCAGCGCTCCCGACGTGATGCCGACACACCCTGCAAGCGCACCCTATTGATCCAGGGTGCACCCGAACACTAACTATTTCTTAACCCACCTTAACCTTCTCACCCTGCCAGCACGGATATATTCCTGATAACGGCCGAACGTGCTGATTGAGATGAGGGAATAGCGTGACGACTTACCTGGCTTTCTTCTTGCTGACATTCGCCCTGGTCTACGCCCATACGGGTGGGATCACCAAGACTTGAGGGGCAAAAAAAACGCCGGCAAATGCCGGCGTCGTGTGCGGTTCAGGAGTGACCCTCAACGAAACGCCGGCACCACATGCTGGATAAACAGCTCAAGGGACTTTTTCTTCTCGGCGTGGGGCAAGCTGTTGTCACACCAGAAGCTGAATTCGTCCACGCCCAGTTCCTGGTAGTAGCGGATGCGCGGGATGATTTCTTCTGGCGTGCCAATCATCGCAGTCTTGTGCAGGCTCTCCAGTTCAAACTCCGGGCGCCCGGCAAATTTCTCTTCCGGGCTCGGGTCGAGGAAGCCGTTGACCGGCACGCTCTTGTTGCCGAACCAGGCGTCGAAGGTGCGGTAAAACCGGGCGATGGCCTTGGCCCCGACTTTCCAGCCGTCAGGGTCGTCCACAGCGTGCACGTGGGTGTGACGCAGCACCATCAGTTGCGGGCGCGGCACGTCCGGGTTGTTGTCCAGCGCGGCCTGGAATTTGTTCTTCAGGTCGAGGACTTCTTCGTCGCCCTTCATCAACGGGGTGACCATCACGTTGCAGCCGTTGGCCACCGCGAAGTTGTGGGAGTCGGGGTCGCGGGCGGCAATCCACATCGGCGGGTTGGGCTGCTGGATCGGCTTGGGCACGCTGGTGGAGGTGGGGAATTTCCAGATATCGCCGTCGTGGGCGTAGTCGCCGTTCCACAGGGCACGCACCACCGGCACCATCTCGCGCAGGGCTTGGCCCCCGCTTGAGGCGGGCATGCCACCGGCCATGCGGTCGAACTCCACCTGGTAGGCACCTCGGGCCAGGCCGACTTCCATGCGCCCGTTACTGATCACGTCGAGCAACGCGCATTCGCCCGCCACCCGCAACGGGTGCCAGAACGGCGCGATGATTGTGCCGGCGCCCAGGTGAATGGTGGTGGTCTTGGCGGCGAGGTAAGCCAGCAGCGGCATCGGGCTGGGGGAGATGGTGTATTCCATGGCGTGGTGTTCGCCAATCCAGACGGTGCTGAAACCACCGGCTTCGGCCATCAGGGTCAGTTCGGTCAAGTCTTCGAACAACTGGCGATGGCTGACGCTTTCGTCCCAGCGTTCCATGTGCACGAACAGGGAAAATTTCATGACGCTTACCTCGGATCTATTGTGATCGGCCTGTCGACTGCGGCCCTTAAGTGCTCTCGCCAATGTGCAGCTTGCCAGTGATGACGGCTATTCGGCGGATTGATTGTTGGTATACCATAATACGGAATATCCGCAAAACTTTTCTCTCCAACGGTCGCACACTCACCTCACAAGGAAGGCGAGCTAGATGAACATAAAACAAAAATTGATCCTGGCGTTTGCGGTGATCGCCAGCCTGCCGGTTATTCTGGTGGCCGTGATGATCATCCTCAACGTGCGCCATGAGGCACGGGACGGCTTTATCGATGGCAGCGAACGTGAAATTCGCCAGGTCGACAACGCCATGCAGCTGTTCTTTGAAGGCATCAGCCAGAACGTCGCGTACCTGGCCGCGCACCCGCAGTTGCAGAGCATCAATGGTGACGTGAAACACTACCTGGCCAGCGATGCCGCCCAGGTTGCCCCCGGCGAGCGCGACCAGCAGCTCTTCAAGCTGTTCGAGGGCCTGGCCAAGAGTCACGCGGCGTACACCTACCTGTCATTGGGCACTGAAGACGGCGGCTATGTGTTCTGGCCCGGCGACCCCAAGCTGGCGAACTACGACCCACGCACCCGGCCCTGGTACAAGACGGCCATGGCCCAGCCGGGCAAGACCCTGCGCACCGAAGCCTATTACTGGGCCGCGGACGACGTGGTGCTGGTGAGTACGGTGCAAAGCTTCAACGACCGCCAGGGCCAGGCGAGCGGGGTGGTGAACATCGACGTGTCCCTCAAGCAACTGACCGACCTGGTCAAACAGATCAAGCTGGGTGACAGCGGCTACCTGATGTTGATGGAGGCCAACAATACAGTGCTGGTGGACCCGAATAACCCGTCCCACAACTTCAAAAAACTCAGCGAGTTGGGTGACGGTTACCGCCAGTTGAGCGAGGCCGGCCAGGGCCTGGTGCAGGTCGAATTGGCGGGCGAGCGCTACATGGCGTTTGTCTGGCCGTCCAAGGCCTTGGGCTGGCGGTTTATCGGGGTGGTACGGGAAAGTGAAGTGATGGCCGGTGCCGCGCGCCTCACCTGGTTGATCGCCGCGATCGCGCTGGTGTGTGCGCTGGTGTTTGCCGGGGTGGGTGCCTGGTTTGCCGGGCTGATCGTCAAGCCGATTCGTGGCGTGGCCAGCGGGCTGGAAGGTATTGCCCAGGGTGAAGGCGACCTGACCGCGCGCCTGCCGGTAAAAGGGCGCGACGAGACGGCCCAACTGGCCGGCTGGTTCAACCAGTTCCTTGAAGCGATCCGCACCCTGATCCAGCGCATCGGCCAGGCCGCCGGGCAGATCCACAGCAGATCGGGGAGCGCCATGGAAGTCTCGGTGGAAATGGCCGAGGTCGCCTCGCGCCAACGGGAGGCGGTGGACATGGTGTCCACCGCGTTTCATGAAATGGTCGCCACCTCCAACGAAGTCGCGCGCTCCTGCAGCCAGGCGGCCGACTCGGCCGACAACGGCCAGCGCCAGGCGCACACCGGGCAACAGCAGATCGACGCGGCGGTGAGCAGCGTGGGGCGCCTGAGCGAAGAAGTCGGTCACTGCGCCGAGTCCATGGAGCAGCTGGAAAAAGACAGCAACGACATCCAGTCGATCCTCGGCACCATCCGCTCCATCGCCGAGCAGACCAACCTGCTGGCGCTGAACGCCGCCATCGAAGCCGCACGGGCCGGTGAGCAGGGCCGTGGTTTTGCCGTGGTGGCGGACGAAGTACGGGCCCTGGCCAAGCGCACCTCCGACTCCACCGGCGAGATCGACGGGCTGCTGGGCAACCTGGCGCGGCGCACCCATCAGATGGGCAAGCAGATGCACGCCAGCCTGGAGGTGTCCCAGGAAACGGTGGTGTCGATCAACGATGCACGGGCCAGCTTCGGGTTGATTCGCGAGTCGGTGGACGTGATCCGCGACATGAATACGCAAATCGCCACGGCCGCCGAAGAGCAGCACCAGGTGGCGGAAGACATCAATCGGCATATCAGCCAGATTCACGGGGATGCGCAGTTGGTGGCGAGCCTGGCTGATTCCACGCGCCAGGATGCGCAGCAATTGACAGCGTTGTCGCAGACGTTGAACCAGTTGGTCAGCCGCTTCCGCACCTGACAACAGATGCAACTGACACACAGCAATCCAAATGTGGGAGGGGGCTTGCCCCCGATTACAGTGGATCAGCCAACTTATCTGTAGCTGACCCACCGCTATCGGGGGCAAGCCCGCTCCCACATTGCCCACATTGGATTCAGGTGTTGCTTAGGCCGGCATGGGCAACGCGCCCATTTTCCCATGGCAATACACCAGTGGCCCGGCGTTCTGCTGGGGCACGATCAGGTTCTTCACCGAGCCGACCATGATCGCGTGGTCACCGCCTTCATATTCCCGCCACAACTCGCACTCAATCACCGCCGTGGCATTGGCCAGGATCGGGTTGCCGCGCTCGCTCAAGGTCCACTCGATGCCCTGCGCCTTGTCTTTGCCCTTGCGCGCGAACGCATAGGCTTCGCTTTGCTGCCCACCGGACAACACATGAATGGCAAAGCGTTTGTTCTTGATCAGCACGGGGTAGGAGTCGGAGCTGTAGTTGGGGCAGAACAGCACCAGGGCCGGGTCCATGGACAACGAGCTGAAGGCACTGGCGGTGAGCCCGACGATTTGCCCGTCGTCATCGAGGGTGGTGATCACGGTGACCCCGGATGGAAACGAACCCATCACTTGTTTGTAGATGGCGGCATCGATCATGGGACGGTCCTCTGGCGGTAAGGCGAATTTTATAAGTTTGTGCGTCTGATGGTATACCGTAATACAATCTAATCAAGGGCTTTTTCAAGCCGCCGACCAACGTCAGCCTTTGGTCTTATAACCAATAAATACGGGGGTTAAGGCGAGAAAAGGTGATGGGCCATGTGGCACACTTACGGATCAGATGCAGCTTGAGACTACGGATCAGTCTTGTGAAAATGTTGGAATACCATAATATGGTGTTCATCTGAGGGGCCGCCGGCGAGCGCCCCCGGTTTGGCGTCAAACAACTATAAGATCAGACAAACGCGAGTTCATTTCCATGCCCCAGATGTCCCGGCAAGATCCCCTGATCGAGAACCACACGGTCGATTACGTTCCCCTCGCAGAGCGCCATGGAAAGGCCCGCGACCTGTTCACCTTATGGTTCAGCACCAACATCGCACCGCTGCCCATCGTCACCGGCGCCATGGTGGCCCAGGTGTTCCACCTCAACCTGGTGTGGGGGCTGCTGGCGATCGCCCTCGGGCACCTGCTCGGGGGCATCGTGATTGCCCTGGCCTCGGCCCAGGGCCCGCGCATGGGCATCCCGCAGATGGTGCAGAGCCGGGGCCAGTTCGGGCGTTACGGCGCACTGCTGATCGTGTTCTTCGCGGCACTGATCTACATCGGGTTTTTCATTTCCAACATCGTGCTGGCCGGCAAATCCATCGTTGGCATCGTGCCGTCGGTACCGGTGCCGGCCAGCATCCTCATCGGTGCGCTCAGCGCCACGGCCATTGGCGTGATCGGCTACCGTTTTATTCATACCCTGAACCGCATCGGCACCTGGGTGATGGGCAGCGCATTGCTGGCCGGCTTCCTCTACATATTTGCCCATGACCTGCCGGCCGACTTCCTCACCCGTGGCGGTTTCAACCTGGCCGGCTGGCTGGCGACGGTGTCGCTGGGGGTCATCTGGCAGATCAGCTTCTCGCCCTACACCAGCGATTATTCGCGCTACCTGCCGGCGGATATCGGCATCACCCGACCTTTTATCGCCACCTACCTGGGGGCGACCCTGGGCACCATTTTGTCGTTTTCCTTTGGCCTGGTTGCCGCCCTGGCAACGCCTGAAGGCACCGAAGCCATGGTCGCGGTCAAGCAGGCCACCGGCGCGTTCGGGCCGATCCTGATGGTGCTGTTCCTGCTCAATATCATCAGCCACAACGCCCTGAATCTGTACGGCGCGGTGCTGTCGATCATCACCTCGATCCAGACCTTTGCCAGCCAGTGGACACCCAGCATCAAGGTGCGCGTGGTGCTGTCCGGCGTGGTACTCGGCGGTTGCTGCTTGGTGGCATTGGGCGCCTCGGCGGACTTCATCTCGCAGTTCATCGGTCTGATCCTGGCGCTGCTGGTGGTGCTGGTGCCGTGGGCATCGATCAACCTGATCGACTTCTACCTCATCAAGCGCGGCGCCTACGACATTGCCTCGATCTTCCAGGCGGACGGCGGGATTTACGGGCGCTTTAACCTGCATGCAATCGTGGCGTATTTCATCGGCATCATCGTGCAACTGCCGTTTGCCAACACGTCGCTGTATGTGGGGCCGTACGCCAACCTGGTGGAAGGCGCCGACCTGTCGTGGCTGGTGGGGTTGGTGGTGACGTGCCCGTTGTATTACTGCCTGGCGACCCGTCAACGTACCCAGGGGAGCCGGGCCGCGCGGTTGGGTTACACCGACTGACCCTGGCGGGTGCAGCACAGTCCCAATGTGGGCGCGGGCTTGCTCGCGAATGCCGTCTTTCAGTCAGCACATCAGTGGCTGACCCACCGTATTCGCGAGCAAGCCCGCTCCCACCTTTTTGATCGGGATTACCTTCAGGCCTGTTTCAGGCTCAGAGCGCATCACCTGCGCCGAACTCCGCCACTGCATCCCACAGCGCGCCTTCGAAGTAGTCCTTCGAGGCGCGATCCCACAGGATATGAAACGCCGGTGCATCCATGCTGCCCGAGTGGATGACGATCGCGTTGACCCGCGCCACCGACGTCTGTGCCACCGCCCCCGGCTTGAAGGCTGAAGCGCTGAGGTCGACGCCGCACAGCTTGGCCATCACCCGGGCAATCCCATCACCGCTGAGCAGCACACAGGCATGGCTGTCCTGACGCGGCAGCAGGTAGTTGGCGCGGTGGTCCAGCTCCCAGCGTGCCTCTTCATCGGCGATGCGCTGGCCCTGGTCCTGTGGGCTGCCGAGTAACAGGTACTCGGTCTGGGACAGGCGTGCCACCCAACTGCCGTCCGCCTGGGCGGTGGCGCGGTTGGGGGCGTCCGGCAGGGTGAAACCGCGGGCGTTGAGGTATTCGGCGCTCTGGTTGCCGCGAAAGCCAACCCGTGGCAAATCGGTCTGGTCCACCAGGCGGCACGCCGGCGTGATTATCGTGTGTGCTTTCAGACTGGTCATGGCTTAACCCTCCTGGCGTTGGTTGGTGGGGTCGAAAAAGGGCAATGGCACGACCTCGGCCTGGACGACAATGCCGCCCTCGACCCGAATCGGAAGCCGTTGCCCCGGCGCGCTCTGGTCGATACCGGCGTAGGCCAGGCCGACTATTTTGCCCAGGCTGCTGGAGTATTCGCAGGAGGTGACGTTGCCGCTGATGTCCGGGCCGTTGAGCACCAAGTGGCCTTCCAGCGGTTGCACGCTGCCCTTGGGCAGGGTGAAGCCCACCAGTTTGCGTTTCAGCGGCTGGGCTTCGAGGATGTCCACCGAGCGCCGGCCGACGAAGAACGGCTTGTTGCGGCTGACCGCCCAGCCCATGTCGATTTCGGCCGGGTGGGTCATGCCGTCGGTGTCCTGGCTGATGATCACGTGGCCTTTTTCCAGGCGCAGCAGGCGCTGGGTTTCGACGCCGAAGGGGCGAATGTCATGGGCCTTGCCCGCTGCCATCAATGCATCCCAGAGCGCCAGGCCATGGCGGGCCGGCACGTGGATTTCATAGCCCAGCTCACCGACAAAACCAACCCGCAGCAGCCGCGCCCTGATCCCGGCAACGGTGCCTTGGCGTACGCCCAGATACGGAAACCCTTCGGCGCTCAGGTCGAGGTCGGTGCAGACCTGTTCCAGCACCTTGCGCGAATCCGGCCCGGCCACGTTGACGGCACAGATCGCGGCGGTGACGTTGGCCACGTCCACGTCCAGGCGCCACTGTGCATTCCACTTGAGCATCTGCTGGTAGATCCGGTCGACGCCGCTGGTGGTGGCGGTGACGTAGAAGTGGTTGTCGGCCAGACGTGCGCACACGCCGTCGTCGATCACCACCCCATGCTCGTTGGTCATCAGCGCATAGCGGGAACGGCCCACCGGCTGCTTGAGAAACGCAAAGGTGTACATCCGGTTGAGCAGTTCGGCGGCATCCGGGCCGCGCACATCCAGGCCGCCCAGGGTCGACACATCAATCAGCCCGACCTTGTTGCGCACGTGCAGGGCTTCGGCCTGCATGCACGCCTCGCGGTCCTGGGGTTTGCCGTAATACGCCGGGCGTTGCCAGATACCGGCGGGCATCATCTTCGCCCCGGCCTGCACATGCCGGGCATGCATCGGGGTTTGGCGGTAGGGGTCGAAAGCACGGCCGGCGACATGCGCCAGCTTCTCTGCCACAAACGGCGGCCGCGCGGTGGTCACCCCGGTTTCACTGATATTGCGCTGGGTGGCCCAGGCCACCAGGCGCGCCGTCGGCAGGGCCGAGTGACGCCCCTGGGACGGGCCCATGCCCACGGTGGAGTAGCGCTTGACCAGTTGCACATCGCGGTAGCCGATGCGGGTCGCGTTGACGATATCGGCCACTTGCAAGTCCTCGTCGAAGTCGACGAAATCCTTGCCCTTGGGGTGCGGGAAGATCGGCCAGCTGAAATTCACCTGGGCTTCGCTGCGCAACGGCAGCTGCGGGCCGGCCGCACTCAAGCCGAGGGCGAGCACACTGTGGGTGGCGGCGTTGGTGGCGTCCACCAGCACGTTGTCCAACTGATGCCGGCCGTGGACGGAGCCCGCCACATTCAGGTTTTGCGGCAAACCGCTGAGGCTGAACTCTGCCCGTGTGTCTTCATAAGCCAGCTTGCCGCCGGCCTGGCACAGCAGTTGATAGACCGGCATGTAGCCGGCAGACATGCACAACAGGTCGCAGTCGAACCGTTGCCCGCTGTCGCTGACCTGGCCCTGGCCGGTGATCTGGCGCACGTCGACGCCCTTCACATGGCGCATGCCTTTTTCATGCAGGGCCTCGAACACGGTGCTGTTGGTCAGGCAGCGGATCTTGCGCTGGGCCAGTGCGCCTGGCAGCGCTTTGTCAGCGGGGGCGTGGCGCAGGTCGATCACCGCGGCCACTTCCACACCCTGGTCGTGCAGGTCAAGGGCGGCGAGGTAACCGTCATCGTTGCCGGTCAGTACCACGGCGCGTTTGCCGGGCTTCACCGCGTAGAGTTTCATCAGGCGTTGCGCGGCGCTGGTCAGCATCACGCCCGGCAGGTCGTTATTGCGGAAGATCACCGGCTGATCGAACGAGCCGCTGCACACCAGGCATTGGCGCGCGCGCACCTTGTACATGCGCTTGCCCTGGATCACGGGCAGGTAGTTGTCGGTGAACCAGGCGTTGCAGGTGGCCTCGGTCAGCACCTGGATATTCTCGTGTTGCTGCACCGCACCGAGCAGTTCCCGGCGCAGGGTTTCGGCGCGCGTGCCTTCGATATCGAAGCGGGCGTAGGTCAGTGAGCCGCCCAGGATCGGCTGCTGCTCGATCAGCAACACCTTGGCCCCGGCATTCGCGGCGGTGAGGGCCGCCTGCAGACCGGCGGGGCCGGCGCCGATCACCGCCAGGTCGGTAAACAGGTAGGCCTTGTCGTAGTACTCGGGCTGGAATGTCAGGTCGAGCACACCCAGGCCGGCCTTTTTGCGAATGATCGGTTCCCAGACCTTCCACATGCCCTTGGGCTTATAGAACGAACGGTAGTAGAACCCCACCGGCATGAATTTGGAAAACTTGCCCAAGTAGGCATCCCGGTCGTTGTCCAGGGAGCCATTGACGTTCTGCGCGCTCACCTGCAAACCGCCGGACAACGGGTGGGCGTCGGCCAACACGTTCGGCTCCTGGGGTAATTGCACCAGGCTGTTGGCGTCCTGGCCGGCCATGGTCAGCGGGCCGCGCGGGCGGTGGTATTTGAACGAACGGGAGATCAGGAAACGCCCGTTGGCCAACAGCGCGCTGGCGATGCTGTCGCCCTGCAAGCCCTGGTAGCGCTGGCCGTCGAAACTGAAGTCGAGCAACTGATCGCGCTGGATCAGCAAGCCCATGGGGGCGGGTAGGCGATTCATCCGGCGATCTCCTTGGCGGCGTTGAAGTCGACGCGGGTACTGAACAGTTCTTTGGGGTCGAAGGTGCGCTGGATCTCATCGGTGACGGTGTGACGCTCGGCGAGGAACCAGTAGCTCGATGGCGTGTGCATCCACCATTCACGCACCACACCGGCGAGGTTGTCGGTGTTGAACACGTAGTCGGCCCATTCGGCGTCGCTGCAGTTCACCGGGTCGGGCATCGGCTTGAACTCGCCGCCGTAGGTGAACTCGCTGATATTGCGCGGCCCGTTGAGCGGGCAAATCATGATTTTCATAGTCCGCTCTGCGCTTAGTGACTGGCCGCCGTGGCGCCCATTTCGTTGACTTGCTGGAAGGTCGAGAAACGCTCCAGGCCAAAGGGTTTGATCAGCTCCGGCACCTGGCCGCCGCTGGCCACGAGTTCGGCCATGGTCTTGCCGCAAATCGGCGTGGCCTTGAACCCCCAGGTGCCCCAGCCCGCGTCGAGGTAGTAATTTTTCACCGGCGACAGGCCCATGATCGGGCTGTAGTCGGGCGTCATATCGGTGATCCCGGCCCACTGGCGCATCAGCTTGGCGTTGGCCAGGAACGGGAACATCTCGATGGCGTGGGCCAGCAGGCTTTCCTTCAGATCCAGGGTCGAGCGCGTGTTGAACAGCGGGTAGGGGTCGGAACCGCCGCCGAACACCACTTCGCCCCGGCTGGTTTGCTGCACGTAGCAGTGCAGGGCCGAGGAACTCACCAGCGGGTCGAGAAACGGTTTGAACGGCTGGGTCACCATGGCCTGTAACGGAAAGGTCTGGATCGGCGAGCGGATGCCGGCCTTGGCCATCAGCAACGAACTGTGCCCGGCAATCGCCTGCACCGCGCAGCCGCATTTGATCGTGCCGCGATTGGTCTTGACCGCCGTGATCGCACCGTTTTCGATGATCAGGTCCTGCACTTCGGTGAGCTGGTGGATCTCCACGCCACGCTTGGCCGCCTGCTTGGCGTAACCCCAGGCCACTGCGTCATGGCGCGCGGTGGCGCCGTCGATGTGCCAGAGCCCGGCGATCACCGGCAAGTGGCCGGGGTCGAGGTTGAGGCTGGGCACCAGTTCGCGAATCTGTTGGCGGTCGATCATCTCGGTCCGCCCGCCAAAGTGCTTGTTGACCTCGGCGCGCTGGCGGAACGAACGCACGGTGGCGTCGGTATGCGCCAGGGTCAGCTGACCGCGTTCGGAATACATGATGTTGAAGTCGAATTCGTTGGACAGCGACTGGAACATCTTCACCGACTCCGCGTAAAACCGTACGCCCTCGCTGGTCAGGTAATTGGAGCGAATCACCGCCGTATTGCGCGCCGTATTGCCGCCCCCCAGGTATGACTTTTCCAGCACGGCAATGTTGGTGATGCCGTGGTATTTGGCCAGGTAGTAAGCGGTGGCGAGGCCATGGCCGCCGGCCCCGATGATCACCACGTCATAACTGGCCTTGAGGTCCTTGGGCGGTGGCAAGTCCACCTCCACCGGGTATTCCGAGCTCAGCCCGTATTTCAATAGATTGAATGGCATACGGCCTCCGATTGGCTGCGTAAGGCTTGGTGTTGCGCAAGGGCTGCGGTCACGGTGTTTTTCATCAGGAAGGCGATGGTCATCGGGCCCACACCGCCGGGCACCGGGGTGATTGCGGCGACATGGGGCAGGGCCCCTTCGAAGTCGACGTCACCCACCAGGCGGCTGCGACCGTCATCGTCGATGCGGTTGATCCCGACGTCGATCACCACCGCGCCGGGCTTGAGCCAACTGGCATCAATCAAACGCGGGCGCCCCACGGCGGCAATCACGATATCGGCCTGCCGGCACAAGGCTTGGGCGTTCTGGCTGCGGGAATGCAACACCGTTACCGAACAGTCCGCCTTGAGCAGCAGGGCGGCCATGGGTTTACCGACAATGTTCGAGCGGCCGATGACCACCGCATGCTTGCCCCGCAAATCGCCCAGGGTCTGCTCCAGCAGATACAGGCAACCGCTGGGGGTGCAGGGCGTCAACACCGGGCGGCCCTGGCTCAGGCCGCCGACGTTCTGGCTGTGGAAACCGTCCACGTCCTTCTCCGGCGCGATGGCTTCCAGGGCCCGTAATTCATCCATCTGCGGCGGCAGCGGCAATTGCAGGAGGATCCCGTTAATCGCCGGGTTGGCATTCAGCTGGCCGATCAGGATCAGCAACTGCTCGGTGCTGGTGTCGCTGGGCAGGCGATGTTCCAGGGAGCGAATACCCACCTCTTCGGCCCGCAGGATCTTGTTGCGCACATAGACCTGGCTGGCCGGGTCGCCGCCCACCAGGATCACCGCCAATGCCGGTTCAATGGCGTGCTCGCGCAGGCGCGTCACGTCCTCGCGGACCTGCAGCAGCACCTGTGCGGCGGCGGCTTTACCATCGATCAGTTTATGGGCGCTCACCGGAACACCACCGTTCTGTCCTGATTGAGAAAGACCCGGTGTTCCAGGTGGTACTTGACCGCCTTGGACAGGGCTACGGTTTCGGTGTCACGGCCGATGGCGACCAGGTCGTCGGGCTTGTACACGTGGTCGACGCGCTGTACTTCCTGCTCGATGATCGGGCCCTCATCCAAGTCACTGGTGACGTAGTGCGCCGTGGCCCCGATCAGCTTCACACCGCGCTGATAGGCCTGGTGGTAAGGCTTCGCGCCTTTGAACCCGGGCAGGAACGAGTGATGAATATTGATCGCTCGCCCCGACAGTTGCTGGCACAGGTCATCGGAGAGGATCTGCATGTAGCGCGCCAACACCACCAGCTCGGTGCGGGTGTCGTCGACGATCTTCATCAGTTCGGCTTCCTGGGCGGCCTTGTTGTCCTTGGCCACCGGCAGGTAGATAAAGCGAATGCCCTCGCGTTCGGCCATGGGGCGCAGGTCGAGGTGGTTGGAGACGATGGCGGTGATGGTCATGTCCATCTCGCCCTTGTGGTAGCGGTAGAGCAGGTCGGTGAGGCAGTGGTCGAACTTGCTGACCATCAGCATCACGCGCATGGGTTCGCGGGTGTCGTGCAGTTCCCACTGCATGTCGAAGGCTTGGGCGATGTCGGCGAAACCGGCCTTGATTTGCTCGAGGTCGCCGGGGTGGCCGTCATTGAAGCGGAACACGGCGCGCATGAAGAAGCGGCCGCTGAAGTCGTCGTCGAACTGCGCCATCTCCCCGATGTAGCAAGCGTTGTCCGCCAGGTAGGTGGTCACGGCTGCGACGATGCCGGACACCGCCGGGCAGGTGACCTTGATGATGAAATGGTTTTTTTCGTGTTGCATGACACGTCCTCGGGATGATGGCGGCAGCTCATCGCATAGCGAAAAAATGTCTGAGGACAGCTGGCTCATTCCATGAGCGCGTTTTCTTGTGGGGAATAAAATATTCCTGAAGTGGCTTTATAGGGGAATGGGGGCGGGGAGTCTAGGGGTTTGGGAAAGTTTTTTAACTGGGGGGAAAGTTTTGTGGGCCCGGGGGGTGGGGGCATATCCGTTATTTA
>NZ_JACARC010000024.1:343-44787 GCF_013386825.1 Pseudomonas sp. IPO3778 | reverse complement strand
GTAAGGGCGGAACCCTAAGCGGCCGTTACCGCAGCAACGGATATTCACCCCGACCACCGACCCCCGACTAGCGGCCCTTGTCAGAAATTTCCCACAGGAGTACAAATGTACTCCATGACAACTCTGACTCCCCGCCGCACCGCCATCCTGACCTTCATCCGCGACCGTATCGCGCAGCAAGGCCAGTCCCCCAGCCTCGCCGAGATCGCCGAGGCCTTCGGCTTTGCCTCCCGCAGCGTGGCCCGCAAGCATGTGCTGGCCCTGACCGAGGGCGGCTTTATCGAGGTCAACCCCAACCAGGCCCGGGGCATTCGCCTGCTCAATCAACCGCCCCGGCCGGAGTGGCTGGACATCCCGGTGCTCGGCCGGGTCGCCGCCGGCCTGCCCATCGGCGCCGACGCTGAAGTCCATAACCGCCTGTTGCTCGACCCGGCCACGTTCGCGAAAACCCCAGACTACCTGCTGCGGGTGCAGGGCGATTCGATGATCGAAGACGGCATCCTCGATGGCGACCTGGTGGGCGTACGCCGCAGCGCCGAGGCTTTGAACGGGCAGATTGTGGTGGCGCGCCTGGACGGCGAAGTCACCATCAAGCGTTTCGAACACGTCGGCGAGCGCGTACGCCTTTTGCCGCGCAACCCCGCCTATCAACCCATCGTGGTGCGTCCCGACCAGGACCTGGCCATCGAAGGGGTGTTCTGCGGCCTGGTGAGGCAAGGCTGATGGGCGCCGTCGTTGCACTGGACTCGCTGTTCAATGGCGGCCGCGTCTGGAAGGGCCGGCCCGCCGCGCCGCCGGCCAGCCTCCATCCCACCGGGCTCGCGGCCCTGGATGCAGTGCTGCCCAGCGGTGGCTGGCCCGAAGCGGCGTTAAGCGAAATCCTGATGGCGAAGGAGGGCGTGGGCGAGTTGCAACTGGTGTGGCCCACCCTGGCGCGCTTGTCGGCGGCCGGCGAGCGCATTGTGCTGGTGGCGCCGCCTTACACGCCGTACCCCCACGCCTGGCAAAACGCCGGGGTGGATGTGCGCCAGTTGTCGGTGATCCAGGCCGATGAGCGCGACGCCCTGTGGGCGGTGGAGCAATGCCTGCGCTCCGGCAGTTGTGGCGCGGTGCTGTGCTGGCCGCGCAAGGCCGATGACCGCGCCTTGCGCCGCTTGCAGGTGGCGGCGGAAACCGGCCAGACCCTGGCCTTCGCCTGGCGCTCCTTGAACGAGGCCATCAACCCGTCACCGGCGGCCTTGCGCCTGGTGGTGGAGGCCAGCCCGGCGCAGGTGCGGGTGCTCAAGTGCCGGGGCGGCCTGGCCCACCCCGCGCCCATTGCGCTTGGGCACTGAGGTTGGCATGCGCTGGGTGTGTATTGTCTTCCCGCAATTGGCGCTGGACGGGGTGCTGCGTTCGCGCCCCGAACCGGATCAGCCGTTGGCCCTGCTGGCCGGTACGCCGCAGCGCCGGGTGCTGCAAACCGTTAATGACGCCGCGCGAAAACTCGGGCTGCGTCCCGGCCAATCCCTGACCGCAGCCCATGCCTTGACCAAGGCGTTCGCCTGCGCCGAATACGACCCGGCGCAGATCGAATACTGGCAGCAATTCCTCGCCGCCTGGGCCTACCGTTTCAGTTCCCAGGTCAGCGTGTTTTACCCACGGGCGTTGCTGTTCGAGATCGAATCGAGCCTGGGCCTGTTCGGGCCGTGGCCGCTGCTTGAGGCGCGCTTGCGCAAGGAACTGACCGAGCTTGGGTTTCGTCACCGCATCGTCGCCGCGCCGAACCCGGCGGCGGCGCGGATCCTGGCAAATGTGTACGACGGCCTGGCCGTGGCCGATGAGCACTACCTGCAACACGCCCTGGCGCCGATCCCCATCGACCGCGCCGGCCTCGACCCGCACGCCGCCACCGCGTTGTCACGCATGGGCCTGCGCACCCTGGCCCAGGTGCAGGCGTTGCCCCGGCATACCCTGGCCCGGCGCTTTGATGCTGCGCTGCTCAAGCACCTGGATGCCCTGTGCGGGCAACGGCCCCTGGCCCTGGCGTTCTATCAGCCGCCGGACCGGTTCGATGTGCGCATCGAGCTGAATTTTGATGTGTTGTCCCACCAGGCGTTGCTGTTTCCCTTGCGCCGTTTGACCGGCGACCTGTCGGCGTTTCTGTGTGGCCGCGACAGTGGCGTGCAGCGTTTTGACCTGCACCTGGAACACGCGGCCGAGCCCGACAGCGTGATCAAAGTCGGCCTGCTCAGCGCCGAACGCGACGCGGCGATGCTGTTCGAACTGGCCCGTGGTCGCCTGGAGCAGGTGCAAGTCACCTCGCCGGTGCGTGGTTTTCGCCTGGTGGCCCAGGACCTGCCGGTGTTTGTGCCCCAGCGCCAGGACCTGTTCGACGAACGCCCGCAACAAACCCTGCTGTGGGAGCAACTGCGCGAACGCCTGCGGGCGCGGCTGGGGGACGAGGCGGTGCAAGGCCTGCGTTTTCACGCCGACCACCGCCCCGAATGCGCCTGGCAACCCGGTGCCGACCTTCGCCCGTGCGCGGCCTCAAACACTGTGCAGCGCCCCGGCTGGTTGCTGCCTGAACCGACGCCACTGGCCGAGCAGGGCCTACAGATTCTAATGGGCCCGGAACGCATCGAGTCCGGCTGGTGGGATGGCGCCGATGTGCGCCGCGATTACTACCTGGTGCGCACCCGCGCCGGCCAGCAGGGCTGGGCTTATCGCACTGTGGGCGAAAGCGGCGCGCTGTGGCTGCAAGGCTGGTATGCATGAAGTACGCGGAGCTGCATTGCCTGTCCAACTTCAGTTTCCAGCGTGGCGCCTCCAGCGCCCGGGAACTGTTTGAGCGGGCCAAACAGCAAGGCTACGAGGCCCTGGCGATCACCGATGAATGCACCTTGTCGGGCATCGTCCGCGCCTGGCAGGCGGCCAAGGCCGTCGAGTTGCCGCTGATTATCGGCAGCGAGATGCGCCTCGAAAACGGCCCGACGCTGGTGCTGCTGGTGGAGAACCTGGAGGGCTACCAGCACCTGTGCCGATTGATCACCATCGCCCGCCGTCGTGCGGAAAAAGGTCACTATCGGCTGTTGCAGGAAGACTTCACTTCCGTGCAAGGCCTGCTGGCGTTATGGCGGGCCGAAGACAGCGACACCCAGGCCCATATCCAATGGCTGCGCAGCACCTTCACCGACCGCCTGTGGCTGGCGGTGGAACTGCATTGCGGCCAGAACGATGCCCGCCACCTGGAGCAACGCCTGAACCTGGCCGCCAGCCTGCACCTGCCGGCGGTGGCCTGCGGCGATGTGCATATGCACGTGCGTGGCCGCCGTGCGTTGCAAGACACCATGACCGCGATCCGTCACCACGTCCCGGTGGCCGAGGCCGGCACGCGCCTGCACCCCAATGGCGAACGGCACTTGCGCAGCCTCGACGCCCTGGCCGCGCTGTACCCGGCGCACCTGCTGGAAGAGTCCCTGAACATCGCCCGGCGTTGCACCTTTGACCTGGGCCAGTTGCGCTATCAATACCCGCGAGAACTGGTGCCCGAAGGGCAAACCCCGGAAAGCTGGTTGCGCACCTTGACCGAAGAGGGCATCGCCCAGCGCTGGCCCGAAGGCGTCAACGCCAAGACCCTGGGGCAGATCCACGATGAGCTGGAGCTGATCAGCGAGCTGGGCTACGAAAGCTACTTCCTCACTGTGCACGACATTGTGCGCTTCGCCCGCAGCCGTTCGATCCTGTGCCAGGGCCGCGGCTCGGCGGCCAACTCGGCGGTGTGTTTTGCCCTGGGCATCACCGAGATCGACCCGAGCCTGATGAACATGCTGTTCGAGCGCTTCCTGTCCCGGGAGCGCAACGAGCCGCCGGACATCGACGTGGATTTCGAACACGAACGCCGGGAAGAGGTGCTGCAATACGTGTTCCAACGCTACGGCCGCACCCGCGCCGCGTTGACGGCGGTGGTCAGCAGCTACCACGGCGCCGGCGCGGTGCGCGACGTGGCCAAGGCCCTCGGGTTGCCGCCGGATCAGGTCAATGCCCTGGCCGACTGCTGCGGGCGCTGGAGCGATGAAGCGCCGCCCCTGGAACGCCTGCGCGAAGGCGGTTTCGACCCCGACAGCCCGGTGCTGCGCCGGGTGCTCACACTCACTCAGCAACTGATCGGCTTCCCCCGGCACCTGTCCCAGCACCCCGGCGGTTTCGTGATTTCCGAACAGCCGCTGGACACCCTGGTGCCGGTGGAAAATGCCGCCATGGCCGAGCGCACCATCATCCAGTGGGACAAGGACGACCTCGACGCGGTGGGCCTGCTCAAGGTGGATATTCTTGCGCTGGGCATGCTCAGCGCGATTCGCCGCTGCTTCGACCTGTTGCGCCGCCATCGCAATCAAGACCTGAGCCTGGCCTCGGTGCCCAAGGAAGACGCGGCGACCTACGCGATGATCAGCAAGGCCGACACCATCGGCGTGTTCCAGATTGAATCGCGGGCGCAGATGTCGATGTTGCCGCGTTTGCGACCGGAAAAATTCTACGACCTGGTGATCGAGGTCGCTATCGTGCGACCGGGCCCGATCCAGGGCGGCATGGTGCACCCGTACCTGCGGCGGCGGAACAAGGAAGAACCCGAAACCTACCCATCGCCGGAACTGGAAAGCGTGCTCAAGCGCACCCTGGGCATCCCGCTGTTCCAGGAACAGGTCATGCAGATCGCCATGGTCGCCGCCGACTACAGCCCCGGCGAAGCCGACCAGTTGCGCCGTTCCATGGCCGCCTGGAAGCGCCACGGCGGCCTCGAACCCCACCAGCAGCGCCTGCGCACCGGCATGCTGAAAAACGGCTACACCGAAGCCTTCGCCGCGCAGATTTTCGAGCAGATCAAGGGCTTCGGCAGCTACGGTTTCCCTGAGTCCCACGCCGCCAGTTTCGCCTTGTTGACCTACGCCAGTTGCTGGCTCAAATGCCACGAACCGGCGGCCTTTGCCTGCGCCCTGATCAACAGCTGGCCCATGGGTTTCTACAGCCCCGACCAGATCCTGCAAGACGCCCGGCGCCATCATTTGCAGATCCGCCCGGTGGACGTGCAGGCCAGTGACTGGGACTGCAGCCTTGAACCCATCGACGGCCAGCAACCGGCCATTCGCATGGGCTTGCGGATGATCTCCGGGTTTCGCGAAGAGGATGGGCGGCGCATCGAAACCGCGCGCCAGGCCCGGGCATTTTTCGACATTGCCGACGTGGGCGAACGCGCCCGCCTGGACACCCGCGCCCAGGAACTGCTGGCGGATGCCGGCGCCTTGCGTGGCCTGGCCGGGCATCGGCATCGGGCGCGCTGGGAAGTGGCCGGGGTGCAGAAACAACTGGGCCTGTTTGCCGGGGTGGCCAGCCCCGAAGAGGCGGTGGTGGAGCTGCCGCAACCGACGGTGGGCGAGGATTTGTACGCCGACTACGCCAGCGTCGGCACCACCCTGGGGCCGCATCCGTTGGCGCTGTTGCGCGATGAACTGCGGGCGCGGCGTTGCCGCAGTTCCAACGAGTTGCTGCAGGTGGAGCATGGACGCAATGTGAGCGTCGCCGGTTTGGTCACCGGTCGACAACGCCCGGGCACGGCCAGTGGCGTCACTTTCGTCACCCTGGAAGATGAGTTCGGCAATATCAACGTGGTGGTGTGGCGCGACCTGGCCGAGCGTCAACGCCAGGCCCTGGTGGGCTCGCGGTTGCTTAAAGTGGACGGGCGCTGGGAGGCGGTGGGGGAGGTTCGGCACCTGATCGCCGGGCGCCTGACCGACCTGACCCCGCTGCTGTCGGGCATCAGTGTGCGCAGCCGGGATTTTCGCTGAACCGGCCCTTGCCCGTTCATCTGCGCATCAGCACTATGTAATGAAACCAACCGCTGCTGCCAGGCTCAAAGTTTTCATTGCCGCCCACCGTTCATTTTTTTTGCAGAGCCGACCGATGCAGTTTTTATCGAATACCCACGGTTGTGAAGGCTGGGCTGGGGAAATGGCCCAGCGGATTCGTGCGTTCGACTGGTCCGCGACCGACCTCGGCCCGCTGGACCACTGGCCCGGCAGCCTGGTCAGTGCCGTGCAGATGATGCTCGCCTCGCCCATGCCCATGGTGATGCTGTGGGGGCCGGCGGGCTACATGATCTACAACGACAGCTATTCGGTGTTTGCCGGTGGCCGCCACCCTTATCTGCTGGGGGCGCCGGTGGAACTGGGCTGGCCGGAAGTCGCCGATTTCAACCGCCATGTGGTCGATACCTGCCTGGCCGGCGGCACCTTGTCCTACCGTAATTTGCCCCTGGAATTGCTGCGCGACGGCCGCCCGGAAGAAGTCTGGATGGACCTGTATTACAGCCCCGTGGCCGGTGACGACCAGCGGCCGGCCGGGGTCTTGGCGATTGTGGTGGAGACCACCGAACATATGATCTCCGAGCGCCTGCGCCAGGAACTCACCCACAACCTGGAACAGCGCGTCGCGGCCGAAGTGCAGGCCCGTTCCACCGCCGAAGAACAGCTGCGCCAGTCGCAAAAACTCGAAGCCATCGGCGGCCTGACCGGCGGCGTGGCCCACGACTTCAACAACCTGCTGCAAGTGGTCGCCGGCAACCTGCACCTGCTGGCCCGGCATGAACCGCACAACCCCCAGGTGCAGCGCCGGGTCAGTGCCGCCATCGCCGCCGTGGAACGCGGGGCCAAACTGACCTCGCAACTGCTGGCCTTCGCCCGTCGCCAGCCACTCTCGCCGGCGGTGTACAACCCGCTGCGCATCTATGAAGGCCTGGGTGAATTGCTGCAGCGGGCGCTGGGGGAAACCATCCACATTGATGTGCAACTGCCTCAAGACCCGTGGTGCATTAACGTCGACCGCAACCAGCTGGAAAACGCCTTGCTCAACCTGGCGATCAACGCCCGGGACGCCATGAAAGGCGAGGGCGTGATTCGGATCACCGGCGAAAACATCATCCTCAATCCCCCGGCGTGCATTGGCAAAAGCATCAGCCCCGGCGAGTACGTACGCCTGGCCGTCACCGACAGCGGCGCCGGCATGTCGCCGACCATCATGGCGCGGGCCTTCGAACCGTTTTTCACCACCAAGCCGGATGGCCACGGCACCGGGTTGGGGCTGAGCATGGTGTTCGGCTTCGTGCGGCAAAGTGGCGGGCATGTGGAGGTGGATAGTGAGGAGGGCAGCGGCACCGTGGTGCAGATGTACTTCCCTCGCAGCCTCGAAGCACCGGAAAACCACGAAGCCCCCGTCGACCTCACCCCGCACACTGGCGGCCAAGAGACCATCCTGGTGGTCGAGGACAACGAAGGCGTACGCACCGCCGCAGTGGAATTACTCGAACAATCCGGCTACACCGTACGGGTCGCCGAAGACGGTGACCGGGCCATGGGGATGCTGCGTGCCGGCCTGCAACCGGACCTGATCTTCACCGACGTGGTGATGCCGGGACGGGTCAAAAGCACCGACCTGGCCGAATGGGCGCGGGAGCAAGTGCCGGCGATAGCGGTGCTGTTTACCTCCGGGCACACCCGCGACATTCTTTCCAGCAACCACCTGCTGAGCCAGGACATTCACCTGCTGAGCAAACCCTACGGCCCGGATGAGTTGGCGCAGCGGGTGCGCTCGGTGCTGACCTCCAGGATCCCGTGAGAAATGGCGATCCCGCCAGCAAAGCCAATCCACTGTGGGAGCTGTCGAGCTTTAGCGAGGCTGCGATGGCGCCATTACTGCAAGCATTGATGCTGGCTGACACACCGCCATCGCAGCCTCGCTAAAGCTCGACAGCTCCCACATTTGAAATTTGTTGCCTTGAGCATGGCGTTCGCTTGACTTGCCGGCCCACCCCCACAGCCAACCCCCAGATAAGGCTACCCATGACTTCCCAGCGCAACCTGCCCCCCGACACCTCACTCTCCACCCAACGCCCAGGCTTCGTGCGGGTGCGGGGCGCCCGGGAGCACAACCTGCGCAACGTCGACGTCGACATCCCCCGCGACGCGCTGGTGGTGTTCACCGGCGTGTCGGGCTCCGGCAAATCCTCGCTGGCATTCTCCACCGTGTACGCCGAAGCCCAGCGCCGCTATTTCGAATCCGTCGCGCCCTACGCCCGCCGCCTGATCGACCAGGTGGGCGTCCCCGACGTCGACTCCATCGAAGGCCTGCCCCCGGCCGTGGCCCTGCAACAACAGCGCGGCACTCCCAGCACCCGTTCCTCGGTGGGCAGCGTCACCACCTTGTCCAGCCTGATCCGCATGCTCTACTCCCGCGCCGGCAGCTACCCGGCCGGGCAACCGATGCTCTACGCCGAAGACTTTTCCCCCAACCTGCCCCAAGGCGCCTGCCCGCAATGCCACGGCCTGGGCCGGGTGTATGAAGTGACCGAAGCCCTGATGGTGCCCGATCCGTCCCTCACCATCCGCCAGCGCGCCGTGGCGTCCTGGCCGCTGGCATGGCAAGGCCAGAACCAGCGCGACATCCTCGTCACCCTGGGCTACGACGTCGACATCCCCTGGCGCGACCTGCCGAAAAAACAGCGCGACTGGATCCTCTTCACCGAAGAAACGCCCACTGCGCCGGTATATGCGGGTTTCACCCCTGCGCAAACCCGCGACGCCCTGAAACGCAAACTGGAACCCAGCTACCAAGGCACCTTCACCGGCGCCCGGCGCTACATCCTGCACACCTTCACCCACTCCCAAAGCGCCCTGATGAAAAAGCGCGTGTCGCAGTTCATGCAAGGCAGCCCATGCCCGTTGTGCGAAGGCAAACGCCTGAACAAAGCCGCGCTGTCGGTGAAATTTGCCGGCGTGGACATTGGCGAACTGTCGCAAATGTCCCTGCTGCAACTCGCCGAACGGCTGCGCCCGGTGGCCGAAGGGCAGGGCGACAAAAAACTCTCCGTGGAAAAACGCCTGGCCGCCCAACGCATCGCCCAGGACCTGCTGGAGCGGGTCAGCACCCTGACCGACCTTGGCCTGGGCTACCTGGCCCTGGAACGCAGCACACCGACCCTGTCCTCCGGCGAACTGCAACGCCTGCGCCTGGCCACCCAGCTGGGCTCCCAACTGTTCGGCGTGATCTATGTACTCGACGAACCCTCCGCCGGCCTGCACCCCGCTGACGGCGAAGCTCTGTTCGCCGCCCTCGACCGCTTGAAGGCCGCCGGCAACTCCCTGTTCGTGGTGGAACACGACCTGGAAACCATGCGCCGCGCCGACTGGCTGATCGACGTGGGCCCGGCTGCCGGCGAGCACGGCGGCCAGGTCCTGTACAGCGGCCCACCCGCCGGCCTGGCGCAGATCGAAGCCTCACAAACCCGCGAATACCTGTTCGCCGAAAAGCGCCCGGACAGCCAGCCCCCGCGCCCACCCAGCGGCTGGCTCAGCCTGGAAGGCGTGACGCGCAACAACCTCAACGACCTGAGCGTGGACTTTCCCCTGGGTTGCTTCACCGCCGTCACCGGCATCTCCGGCTCGGGCAAATCCAGCCTCGTCAGCCAGGCGCTGCTGGAACTGGTAGGCGCAGGCCTGGGCCGCGTGGTGGAAAGCGAAGAGGAGCCCAGCCTGGAAGACGACGCCCCGCAAACCAGCGGCGGGCGCATCAGCGGTGGCCTGGAACACATCCGCCGTTTGGTGCAAGTGGACCAGAAACCCATCGGCCGCACACCGCGCTCCAACCTGGCGACCTACACCGGCCTGTTCGACAACGTACGCAAACTGTTCGCCGCCACACCCGCGGCAAAAAAGCGCCATTACGACGCCGGGCAATTCTCCTTTAACGTCGCCAAAGGGCGCTGCCCGAACTGCGAAGGCGAGGGGTTTGTCAGTGTGGAATTGCTGTTCATGCCCAGCGTGTATGCGCCATGCCCGACGTGCCACGGCGCGCGTTACAACCCGGAGACGTTGGCGATCAAGTGGCAAGGGCTGACCATCGTCCAAGTGCTGGGGCTGACCGTTGAACAGGCGGTTGAGGTGTTTGCCGAGCAACCGGGTGTGCTGCGCTCACTCCAAGTGCTGCGGGATATTGGCTTGGGCTATTTGCGCCTTGGCCAGCCGGCCACCGAGTTGTCGGGCGGAGAAGCGCAGCGGATCAAGCTGGCGACCGAACTGCAACGCAATGCCCGGGGCGCCACGTTGTATGTACTGGATGAACCGACCACCGGGCTGCATCCGCGGGATGTGGACCGGTTGTTGAGCCAGCTCAATCACCTGGTGGAGGCGGGGCATACGGTGATCGTGGTGGAGCATGAAATGCGCGTGGTGGCCCAGAGTGATTGGGTGATTGATATCGGGCCGGGGGCCGGGGATAGAGGCGGGAAGGTGGTGGTGAGTGGCACGCCGCAGAAGGTGGCGAAGAGCAAGGCGAGCCGGACTGCGCCGTTTTTGGGGCGGGAGTTGGTGTAAGCGCTCGGGGGATGTGGTAATGGATGTTGACTGTCTGCTTTTGGCCGGTTTTTTTTGAAAAAGCCGGACGTGTTTTTCTGGGTCGAAAAGGGTGTGGGAAATTTCCTACGTGTATGAGGGATGGTTCCCGCGTTCAATCAGACTGCGCTCGGCCAATATCAGCGTCTTCGCGTTTGCAAAGTGATTGACAAGCATGGCCTACCCTCGCGTATTGGTTTTGGAAACCCAGCGATTTCAGCGCAGTGTTCTGATCAAAGTGTTCGACAAATTGGGCGTGCCCGATGTCATTCAGGCCGGTGACACCGAGCAGGCCATGGCGTGCATGCAGGAAGCGGGCGGGGTCGACATCGTGCTCTGCGACCTCGCCGACCGCGGTATCGACTGCCTGGAGTTTCTACGTATTGCCGGTCGGGTCGGCCTGGTGCAGGCGGTGGTGCTGTGTGGTGAGCTGAGGCCGGAGTTGCGTCGGGCGCTGGAGCAGATGAGCACGCTTTCCGGTCTGCAACTGTTAGGTGTCATACGGTCGCCGTTGCAAGTGTGGGTGTTGCGTAAAATGCTTTTGCGCTATGCCTATCGCCGGTCTTCAGCTGCGTCAGCGCCGCCCCTGAAACTGCTGCCCACTGAGGAGGAGATTCGCCAGGGGCTTGCTCTTGGAGAGTTTCGTGCCTGGTTCCAGCCCAAGTTCCGGATGCACACTGGCGAGGTGGCCGGCGTCGAGGCGTTGGTGCGTTGGGAGCATCCGGGCAGGGGCGTCTTACTGCCCGCCGAGTTTCTCGCAGCGGTACTGGCGTACGACTTGATTGACCAAATGTTCTTACAACTGTTGGAGCAAGGACTGAGCGTACTGGGAGTGCTTCGTCGCAAGAACGTGGAATTGGAGTTGGCTTTCAACCTGCACGCCTCGCAATTATTTGGCAGCGAGCTGGTCGGGCATATCCGCGCGGCTATCGAGCGGTATGGCTTTGGTGGCTCCACCTTGCTGTTCGAGTTCGCTGAAAATGGCCTGCTGGACAGTTCGCCACGGATTCGGGAAAACCTGTTACGCCTGCGAATGATCGGTTGCAAGTTGGCCATTGATGATTTCGGCAAGACCTTCTCCTCGTTGAAATTGCTCTGCCACTTACCGTTCAACCAGCTCAAGCTTGATGGGGAGATCGTCCGCCATGTGGATGACCCCGGCAGCAAAGCGATGATTGCCAGCACGCTGGCGTTGGCTGGTTCACTGGGTATGAGCTTGGTCATTGAGGGCGTCAGCAGCCAGAAAATTCGCGACGCAGTCGTTGCGATGGGCTGTGAATTTGGCCAAGGCTTTTATTTGGCGCGACCGATGGCAGCGTACCGCCTGCTGCCCTGGCTGGAAGAACATAGGGCCAACCGATTGGCGATCAAAGATAATCGCTCCGATGTTTAAGAATTTCCCTACACTTTGACGAAGCCCGTGTACTTTGAGTGCTGAGTTGATCGGTCACCGCGCCTACTACCTTCTTAATGCCATGGATTGGCTTGTCAGCGGAATCCGTAGGCTTTTTCTGAGGTTTATATGTTTAAAGCGTTAGTTGTGGACGATCATCCGTTTATTCGCTCTTCCGTCAAAATGCTCTTGAAACAGGATAATTTCGAGGTGGTGGGCGAGGCCGATAATGGTGTGGATGCCGTGAGGCTGGCGAGGGAGCATGAACCCCACCTGATCGTGCTGGACATCGGTATGCCCAAGCTGGACGGTCTGGAAGTCATCAGTCGGATCTGCAGCTTGGGCCTCAACTGCAAGATCCTGGTGCTGACCTCACAGTCGGCCCTGTTTTATTCCATGCGATGCATGAAGGCCGGTGCGGCTGGCTTTATTTCAAAAAACCATGACTTGGACGAGTTAAGCAAGGCGATAGATGCGGTCATGGGGGGCTATACTTTTTTCCCCAACCTGGCCACCAGCTCGGTGCGTCGCAGTGATGTCCAAACCACCGACCTTGAGTTGATCCAGTCTCTGTCGGACCGTGAGCTGACTATTCTGCAACAGTTATCCCATGGTTTGACTAACAAGGAAATCGGCGATGCCATGCTGCTCAGCAACAAGACTATCAGCACCTACAAGACTCGCTTGATCGAGAAACTCAATGTCAAGTCAGTGGTATACCTTGCTGACTTCGCCAAACGTAATAACCTGGTCTGAACGGGAGTGTTCTTGCACACATGGTGGATAGCAGTGTTGCTGGGTATCGGCTTGAGCACAAGCGCCGAGGCCCAAACGCCGGTGGAAACGCTTCAGGTACTGGGGCGCTCACACGTCGATGGCTATGAGGTGTCACTCGCAACACAGGATTGGGGATGGCTTAGAAGCAAGGGTGTGCTGGTGCTGGGCGCATCGGCGCCTGACTATGCGCCGTTTGCCATCTCCAGCAACGGTCGTGATTATGAAGGGCTGACCGCTGACTATGTGCTGTTGCTGAGTGAGCTGTTGCGCACTCCAGTCCAAGTGCGTCGATATGCCTCCCGCGCCGAGGCCATTCAAGCGCTCAAGCGTGGCGAAGTCGACGTTCTCGGAACCTCGAATGGCTATGAGGCGGCAGACGCGGAGTTACAGATGTCGAGCGCTTACGCTGAGGACCTGCCGACTCTGGTTACCCGGATAGGGGCAGCCCAGTCGCTGACCCCCGACCTGGCTGGCAAGAAAATCGCCATGCTGTATCACTACTTGCCCCCTGCGAAGGTCGAGGCGCTCTACCCCAAGGCCACGCTGCAGTTGTACCCCTCCACCTTGAGTGCCATTGGCGCCGTAGCCTTCGGCAGCGCTGATGTGTACCTGGGTGACGCGATCAGTGCTTATTACCTTATCAACAAGAACTACTTGAACAATGTGCAGTTGGCCGACTTTTCCTCTATAGAGGTCGGCAGCTTTGGTTTCGCCGTGGACCACAGCAATACCCGCCTGCTGCACATCCTCAACAGTGCCCTGGCGGTCATTCCAGTAGAGGATCGTATGAACATCCTGCGCCGCTGGAGCGCCGGCGGAGCCAGCATTCCGGGTCGCACTTCGCTAAATTTCACCGCCAGCGAGCAGCGCTGGATGATTGCCCATCCACACTTGCGGGTGGTGATTGATGACACTTACTTACCCGTTTCGTTTATCAACGAGGAAGGCGAGTTTCGTGGGATAAGTGCCGATGTATTAGCCAAGGTTGCCTTGCGGACTGGATTGAAGTTCGACGTAAAACGCGTGAATTCGGTGACCGCCATGGTGGAGAGCATTCGCCGTGATGACGCCGACCTGCTGGTGACCCTGGCCTCAAGCAACGAGCGCGAAAGCCAACTGCGCTTCACCCGTCCTTATTTGAGTACACCTTACGTATTGGTCAGTCGAGTTGATGCGGACAGCCCCGGCACTCTTGATGACATGGCAGGCAGACGCTTGGCGGTAATCGAGGGTAACCCGGTACGGGACCTCCTGATCGAGAAGTATCCGCAGATTACTCTGGTGCCGGCACTCAATGCTCAAGAAGCCATGGCGCTAGTTGCCAGCGGTAAGGCGGATGCCGCAGTCAATTCATTGATCATTGCCCGTTACATGATTTCTCGCCAATACCGTGGTGTGTTAAATATCACCAGCACGGTGGGCACACAATCGGCACACATGGCGTTCGCTACCTCTCGCGGTGATCTGGAGCTGTACTCCATTCTCGAAAAAGCACTGCTGAGCATTCCTCCCGAAGAAATGGACGAGGTGAGCAGTCGTTGGCGAAGCGAAATTGCGGTGGACGATAGTTATTGGTTGCGCAACCGTGCAGCGATTGTTCAAGGGTTTGCGGTGGCGGCGGTGTTGTTGTTGATTGCCTTGGGATGGATTGCCTATTTGCGTGTATTGATGCGCCAACGCAAGCAGGCGGAGGTCGCGTTGAACGACCAGCTGGAGTTCATGCGCGTACTGATCGACGGCACCCCACACCCTATTTATGTCCGGGATCGCCAGGCGCGATTGATGATGTGCAACAGCGGCTACCTGAAAGTCTTCGATGTGCCCCGTGAAGTGGTACTCGGCAAGACCGTGTTGGAGGGCGCGCTCAGCACCGTCAGCGAGGCGGCGTCCTATCACGCTGACTACCTGCAGGTGATGGAGGAGGGCGTACCGAGGGTACAGGACCGCAGGTTGACCGTGGCCGTCGACCAGGTACTGACCATTTACCACTGGATGCTGCCGTATCGCGGGAGTGATGGCAGGGTCTGCGGCATGATCGGCGGCTGGATCGACATCAGTGACCGCCAGATCCTGCTTGAAGCATTGCGCGAGGCCAAGGCAGGGGCCGATGCGGCCAACCTGGCCAAAACCACCTTTCTGACGACCATGAGCCACGAGATCCGCACGCCAATGAACGCGATCATCGGCATGCTCGAACTGGCCTTGAAGAAAGCAGACCAAGGTTTCGTCGACCGCTTTTCAATTGATGTCGCCTCAGGTGCTGCCCGAGGCTTGCTGGAGTTGATCGGTGACATCCTTGATATTGCCCGCATCGAGTCAGGGCGTCTGTCCCTTGCCCCTGAGCGCGCCAATCTGCGCGAGTTGATAGAGTCAGTCGCGCGGATTTTCGAAGGGTTGGCGAGGCAGAAACAATTGCGCCTGATCCTCGACCTGGACTCCACCGTCAGCCGTCAGGTACTGGTGGACCCGCTGCGGTTCAAGCAGATTGTCTCCAACCTGTTGAGCAATGCGATCAAGTTCACCAGCGCAGGTCAGGTGACGCTGCGGGTCTGCGCCGAGCCGGACGGCACTGATGAGCGCCTGGCCGTCAGTCTGAGCGTCGAGGACTCGGGCTGCGGCATCAGTACCGAAGATCAGCAACGCCTGTTCAGGCCGTTCGAACAGGCTGGCAATAACGTGCAATCGGCCCGGGCGGGTTCCGGGTTGGGGCTGATGATCAGCCGCACGCTGTGCGAAATGATGGGAGGCACCCTTACGCTGTCCAGCGCGTTGGGGCAGGGCACACAGGTTGACGTACGGATCGACTTGCCGACGCTGCCAGCGCTGAACGAGGCAACGGTAATACACGCCTCACTGCCAGACGCTGTGCAGGTCCTGAACATTCTGGTGATCGACGACTATCCGGCCAACCGCTTGCTGTTATCTCAACAACTGCATTTTCTCGGCCACCGGGTTACCGATGCCGAAGACGGTGCACACGGCTTGCGAGCCTGGCGCGCCCAGCATTTTGACGGGGTGATTACCGACTGCAATATGCCGTTGATGAACGGCTATGACCTGGCTCGCGCCATTCGTGATGAGGAGCACGCCCGTGGGTTAACCCCCGGGTTGATTCTCGGGTTGACCGCCAACGCGCTGCCTGAGGAAAAGGAGCGCTGTATGGCGGCGGGGATGGATGACTGCCTGTTCAAGCCCATCAGCCTCAAGGACCTCGCCGCTCGCCTGGCCAGCCTGGTACCCAACGATAAGAGGCCTTCTCAGGCGCTTCTGATTGAGGACCAACAGCAGGCAAGCGACCGTATCGACCTGACCACCTTGGAACAACTCAGTCGTGGCGATGCAAGTGCTATCAAGAGCTTGTTGCAAGACCTGGCTACCAGCAACGAGCAAGACATGAGCCGCTTGATTCAGCTGTTCACTCAACATGATTTGGCCGGCTTGGCTGACCTGGCTCACCGGGTCAAGGGTGGGGCGCGTATTATAAACGCGCAGTGGTTGATTCTGACGTGTGAAACCCTGGAAGCCGCTTGCAGTGGGCTCAACTCGGCGATGCTCACTGAAGCGGTAGATGACTTGCAACGGGCTATGGAGCATTTGGAGCAGCAGTTGGAGGAGTACTTGTCCTGACGCCGTCTTTTCGCTTTCCCGATAACCGAAAACCGCATCCCGATGCGGTTTTTTTGTGCGTGCGAACGGGGGGCGCGAGATGTATCGCTAGGAAATTTCCTACAAGTCAGGGCGATGGATACTACGTGAGGCAGAGTGTCACACCGGGAAGATGGGCCCCGTCGCACAACGCAGATGATCAGTCACTCGTGGACCGCATCCGCCGCCTGGCAATTCATTCAGGCGCAGCGACAGTGTTCATTCTCTTTTCCTTGGAGCTGCACCATGAAAACCAAAACACTCACGCTTGTTGCCCTGTTTTGCGCGACCGGCGCCCAGTTCGCCAATGCGGCTGATGGCGCCATCAATTTTGCCGGCGAACTGGTCAACCAGACCTGCACCGTCTCCGTTGGTGGTGTGGTCAGCCCGGCTGTCGCCACTGTGACCCTGCCGACCATTTCCAACAGCCTGCTTGATGCTGCCGGCAAGACCGAAGGCCGTACCGGCTTTGACGTCACGCTGAGCGGCTGCACAGGCACGGCAACCACCGCAGCCGCGTTCTTCAACTCTGGCTCCACCGTTGACCCGGCCACTGGCAACCTGAACAACACGACCGGCACCGCCACGCTCGTGCAGTTGCAACTGATCGATGCCGTGACCGGCACCGCCATTCAGGCAGGCAACACCAACCAGACGACCACCACTACCCGTAACACCCTTGCCTCCGGCGGTGTGCGTATGGATTACGCGGTGCAGTACTTCGCCACCGGTGAAGCAACCGCTGGCACCGTGCTCAGCTCTGTGACCTACAACATCGACTACAACTAAGTCGCTTGCACGTCCGCGCATCGGGACCTGGTGCGCGGATGTCTGGCAGGTGAGGAATGTTATGTCTTACGTGAAAAATGTTCGTTTCAGTGCCTGGTTGATCCTGGCCTCACTGGTTTGCTCCCAGGCCATGGCCGGCGTGGTGATCACCGGGACTCGCCTGGTGTACCCGGCCAGCCAGAAAGAAATCACCGTCAAGCTCAACAACAACGGCCTTAAACCGGCACTGGTGCAAGCCTGGGTCGACACTGGGGATGTGCAGTCCAGCCCCACCAGTTCCAAGGCCCCCTTTGTGCTCTCTCCGCCGGTTTCGCGGGTTGATCCGAGCAAAGGCCAGAGCCTGCGCCTGATGTTCACTGGCGTGCCCTTGCCGGCCAATAAAGAGTCGGTGTTCTGGTTCAATATTCTGGAGATCCCACCCAAGGCCGATGGCCCGGTGGAGATGAACGTGCTGCAAATGGCCTTTCGGTCCCGGATCAAGATTTTTTACCGCCCCGACAACTTGCCCGGTTCGCCCAGCGACGCGCCGCCCCAGGTGCAATGGAAAGTGATTGCCGACGGTTCGGGTTATGCCCTGCAAGCCTTCAACCCGACGGTCTACCACGTGTCTCTGGTGGAGTTGGCGTTGGTCGCGGGTACCCAGCGTTACGAGGCGGGCGCTGGCATGGTCGGCCCGGGCGAAAGCACGGTGTTTGCGTTACCTGACCTCAAATCATTCCCGGGGGCTTCCGCCCAGATCAAGTTCAACGCCATCAACGATTACGGCGCCCTTGTACCGACCCAGCAGCCGGTAAAGCCCTGATCGTTACGCGATCGTTCCTGCGCACGAGTAACTTATGACGACTATCCCACGCCTGGGCGATTGCCCACAGGTGCAACCTCGCTTTGCCCTCAATCCAGTGACCGCGATGCTCATCAAAGCCTTGGCATTGCTGCCGGGCGTGATGACCGCTCAAGGGGTATGGGCCGAGGACGTGCAGTTCAACGATGCCTTTTTGCCCGAAGATTCCCGCAGCCTGGACCTGTCTCCTTACGAGAAAGGCAACCCGGTACTGCCCGGCGAATATCGGGCAGACATGGCGATCAATGGCAAGTTGGTCACGCGTCAGGATATTCGTATCAATGCGGCGGCGGACGGGAGCAACCCGGTGGTCTGCTTCAACCGGGGCATGTTGGAGTTGCTGGGTGTGGACATGCACAAGCTGTCCCCCGAAGCCTTGGCCAGCCTGGAAAGCGGTGCGCCGTGCCTGGACATCGGGCAGTTGATCGACAGTGCCACGGCCAGTTTTTCGCCGTCCACCCAGTTACTGGACATCAGCATTCCGCAAATCGCCCTGCGCCGCGATGCGAGGGGCTATGTCAGCCCGGAACTATGGGACCGCGGCGTAACCGCCGGTACCCTGAGCTACAGCTTCAACGGCAACCACAACAGAACCGACTTCGGTAACTACGATTCGGCTTACCTGGGGCTGAACGCAGGCTTGAACCTGGGGGACTGGCGCTTGCGCCACAACGGCTCGATGAGTTGGCAGAAAGACTCGGGGCAAAACTACCAGACCCTCAATACCTACGCTCAGCGTGATATCACCCGTTTGCGCAGCCAACTGACCGTGGGCGAGTCCAACACCAGCGGCGAGATCTTCGACACCCTGGCGTATCGCGGCGTGCAACTGGGCACCGACGATCGGATGTTGCCCGAGTCCCAGCGTGGTTACGCGCCGGTGATTCGCGGTATTGCCCGCACCGGTGCACGGGTAGCGGTGCGCCAGGCCGGCAACCTGCTCTACGAAACCACCGTGGCGCCAGGCGCCTTTGTGATTGATGATTTGTATTCCACCGGCTATGGCGGCGACCTGGACGTGACCGTCTATGAGGCCGACGGCAGTGAGCAGCGCTTTATCGTGCCCTACGCGGCCGCTGCGCAATTGCTGCGCCCAGGGACTTCACGCTATAGCGTCACGGCAGGTGAGACCCGCAATAACTTCACCTCCAGCCAGGCCAGGTTGGTGCAAGGCACCTATCAGTTGGGCTTGAGCAATATCTTCACCGGTTATACCGGTGGCCAAGCCAGCGACGACTACCGCTCGCTGTTGGGTGGCCTGGCATTCAGTACGCCGATCGGCGCGATGTCGGTAGACGTGACCCAGGCCCAGACCCAGTTCAAAAGCGGCCAGGACAGCGGCCAAAGCGTGCGCATGAGCTACAGCAAAAATATTCTGAGCACCGGCAGTAACTTTGCCGTGGCGGCAACCCGTTTCTCAACGGAAAAATACCTCGACTTCAGCGGCGCCACGCTGTTGCTGGATGCTGAGCGCAACGGCATCGACACCAGCCTGTATGCCCGCCCACGTAGCCGGTTGTCCCTGACCGCCAACCAGAGCCTCGGGCCTTGGGGGCAGGTGGCGTTCAGTGGGTTCTCGCAAGACTACTGGAACCAGCCGGGTCGGGATGTGCAGTACCAGTTCACCTATAACAAACAGGCGGGGCGGGTTAGCTATGGCGTCAGTGCCAACCGCAGCCGGATCGGCCTGGGGGAGATGGATAACAGCCTGCTGTTCACCGTGAGCATGCCGCTGGAATTTGGCTCCGCGACCAGCCAGCCGCAATTGTCGACGCGCGTGCTGCGTGACAAGGAGGGCAAGTACAGCGAACAAGCGACCCTCAGCGGCACCGCCGGCCAGGATCGGCAGTACAGCTACAGCCTGACCGGTGGCCATGAAGGTGCAACGGGTTCCAACAGTACGTCGGTCAACGGCCAGTACACCGGTCCCAAAGCCATGGTCGGTGCGACAGTCAGCCGTGGCGAGGGGTATGACAGCTTGTCCCTGAACGCCAGCGGCAGTGTGGTGGCCCACCCCAACGGTGTGACGTTTACACCGTATCGCGGTGAAACCATGGCCGTGGTCACGGCCGAAGGCGCTGAAGGCGCCAAGGTGGTCGGCTTCCCGGGTCTCAAACTCGATGGCCGTGGCAATGCTGTCGTGCCGTATCTGCGCCCTTATGAGTTGAACGAGGTGGCCATCGACCCGATAGGCACCTCGCTGAACGTCGAACTCAATGAAACCAGCCAGCAAGTGGCGCCGCGCGCCGGTGCAGTGGTGGCCCTCAAGTACGGCACCCGCAATGGCCAAGCCCTGTTGCTGAATGTGACCTTGAGCGACGGCAGCCCACTGCCGTTCGGTGCCAGCGTGACGGACGACCGTGGCGTATCGGTGGGTGTGGTCGGGCAGGGCGGGCAGCTGTATGCCCGGGTCAAGGACGGTGCTCGTCAATTACTGATCAATTGGGGCAATAAGGCAGATCAGCAATGTGCATTGCCATTACCTCCCGGCACCAGTGACGGCAAGCAACTGCGGCAAGTGGATGCTGTGTGTTCGGTGGTTCAACCAGATAATCGCGTTGCTTCTGTGAGCAGTGCAGGAGAGAAAAAATGATGATTTTCAAGCGCGTGTTTGCAGTGGCCGGTTTGTCACTGGTGGCGGGAGTGGCGATGGCTGATTGCACCTACCTAAGCCCCACCACCGGCAGCCTGGTTCGTACTCAGCCGTTGCTCGGTGGCAACCTGACGGTTGGGCGGGACGTACCGTTGGGGGCGGAAATTTATCGGCAGACCTTCACCTCGCCAGTCACCTTCACGATCACGTGTACAGCCGGCATCTATAACATTGAGACGCGACGTACATTGCCGGTTACACCTTTAGCATTGTCCAGTTGGGTAGGGACACCCTATGGCGGCAATGTATATCAGACCGGGGTACCTGGCATCGGCGTGGCTATATGGTTCTCGGGCCACGCCCTTCCTTACTCCAATACCGATATTAACTGTGGCGGCGGAACTGCCGCGTGCAATGTGACTATTGGCAACGGGATATTCATTGATATGTCGTTCATAAAAATCGGCGATGTTTCGCCGGGGACGATTCAGGGGGCATCTTTGCCAACCATGCTCCAGCAGCGGATCAGTAGTAACACCCTGGAAATTCAACGGGTCAACTTTTCCGGCAGCATCAACATCGTCTCGCGCACCTGCTCGACACCGGATGTCAATGTGCCGATGGGCAGCCACATGCTCAGCGAGTTTTCCGGCCCTAACACCTTTACGCCGTGGAAGGATTTTGCCATCGCGCTGAATAACTGCCCGGCATTCAACGGTTACTACCAGGACTCCGGCCCGCGCTGGGCCAGTGATGGCACTGTCAGCAACCTCGACGCGCGCAAAAACAACGTGCTGCAAGTACGCCTCGATCCAACACGCGCGCCGATCAATGCGGCGCTGGGCATCCTCAGCCTAAACCCCAGCGCCCCGGGCGATGACCCGGCCGCCACGGGGGTTGGCGTGCAAGTCGGTGACAGCACGGGTGCCCCTCTTGTCCTCGCCAACTTGCGTAGCAGCGGCATTACCACGCGCGCCGAGGAAGGTGCCAGCTACTCCATCCCGCTGAGTGCCCGGTATATCCAGACCGAAAGCGACATCACTGCCGGCCCGGCCAATGCCACGGCGACCTTTACCATTAACTACTACTGAATTCTGGGAAACGTCTTACTCAGTTACGGATATTTCCACGGGACTTATTCCAAGTCGCTCCCGGAACATGCCCGCACTTCCCAGTACAACCGAGCGAATTGTCATGCCTTGCCTTCCATTACGTGTCCTGGTGCTTGAAGACCACTTATTCCAACGCTCCGTTGCGGTCAGCCTGTTAAAACAACTGGGTTGCCGCGAGGTGCTGTCGGCCAGCAACGGTGACGAGGCCTTGGCCATCCTGGCCGCGACGGGCCCGGTGGACGTAGCCTTGTGCGACTTGCAAATGAAAGGCATGGATGGTGTGGAGTTCATTCAACGTGCCGGGGGCAGCGGACAGTTGGGCGCTATCATCATCGGCAGTGACCTGCCCTGTGATGTACGGCGTGCGGTGGGGCAAATGGGCGAATCACTCGGATTGCGCATGTTAGGGGAGGTTGGCAAGCCGCTGCAGGGCGAGGCGCTTGGGCCGATGCTCGAGGCCTGCCTGACGGTGGAGCCTGCCGAGTTATCGCCGCCCCCACTTGAAGACGTGGCCAGTGAAGCGTTGGTTCGGCGGGGCATGCTGGATCACCAACTGGAGGCTTGGTACCAGCCCAAGTTTGACTTGCGTACCGGCGCAACGTTAGGCGTTGAAGTCCTCGCGCGCTGGAATCACCCCGTCAGGGGCGTGCTGTCACCCGCAGTGTTTCTGCCCACGGTGGAACGGTGCGGGTTGATGGATGAGTTGCTGTTTACCCAGATGCACGAGGCGTTGACGTTGCAATGGAACGCCAGGAGCCAGGGCATGCCACTGAACATGGCCTTCAACCTGCACGCCTCACAACTGAGCAACGGACAACTGACTTCTCAGGTCAAACAGATCCTGGCCCAGTACCAGACGCCGGGAAGCAGTGTGACTTTCGAGTTGACCGAAAGTGGTTTGTTGGAGGTGCCGGCGGTGTACCTGGAAAACCTGACGCGCCTGCGCATGATGGGGTGCCACTTGTCGATTGACGATTTTGGCGCAGGTTTTTCCTCTTTGCAGCGTCTATGCCAACTTCCGTTCAACGAGATCAAGCTGGATGCCGAGTTCGTCCGTGGTCTCAAGCTCGAACCCCGTTGCCGCGCGGTGATCAGCAGCACCCTTGCATTGGGCCATACCTTAGGGATGTCGGTGGTGGTCGAGGGTATTGAGACTGCCGAACAGCAACACGCCCTGATGGAGTTGGGCTGCACACAGGGCCAGGGCTACTGGCACGCCCGGCCAATGCCCGGGGCCGATCTGCTGCGGTGGCTGCAAAGCCATGGCAAAAAGCCTGGGCAGCCTTGAGGTACTGATTTTTCAGTGGGCGTCTTCTCTGTCCGCCGTCCAGCGCATGGACCTGTACCTACGTGCTGCCACGCCCAGCGTCGTAGCGTTTCGAATAGGAAGCGCCCATCAGATAGAAACACCCGCCCGCCACGATAAACGCCGCGAGCATGTAGAACATGAAATGCGCCGGCTGCGACGCCAGGGCAAACCCGCACAACACCGGCCCAAGCGCACCGCCGAGGCTGGACAGGTTTTGCGCGCCGTAATACATGCCGCGCAAGTGGTCCGGCGCGATGCGGTCGATGAACATGTACTCGGCCGGGAACACGATGATTTCGCCCACCGTGAATATCGCCACGGCCAACGCCCAATGCAACACGGTGGTGGACAACGCAAAACCGACAACCCCCAGCAGAAACAGGCTGAAGCCCGCCGTCAGCCATTGATTCAAATACTCATTGGTAATGCGCTTGCCCACCATGTACTGCAGGCAAATCACCACCGTCGCATTAACCGCCACCACCGAGCTGATGACCTGGTAGGTAAATTCCGGAGTGCTTGTGGTCACCAGGTATTGGGAGATGTAGCCGGTGAACTGGCCGAACGCCACAGCGCTCAGCGCGCCGCCGACCGTGAAGCAGACCAGGCGATAGTCCTTGATCAAAATGCGCCCCACCGCCACGAACGACACCGGGGCATTGGCCGGGTCGGCAGAGCTGAGGCTTCTGTCGCCCCACACCATATAAGTCACGAAGAAGCCCATGCCCAGGATCGCAGAGATCAAGAACGGCAATTTCATGTCCATGTGCGCGAGCCCGGCGCCGATGAACGGCCCCACCGCGTAACCAATGTTGATCAGCGTGTAGCGCACCGAAAACACTTTGCCGCGTTCGGCTTCCGGCAGCAGTTTGCCAAACGCGGCCTTGACCACAATGTCGATCACCGAATAGGCGAAATTGAACGACACCAGAAACAGGAAAAACAGCCACAGGTGCGACGTGAGGCACATACCGATGAAGCCCACGGTGAAGAACCCCGTGAAGCTCAGGATCAATCGATAGCTGGAAATTTTGTCCGTCAGGTAGCCGCCGTAAAGGCTTAGCAACGAGCCCACCAGCATCGCACCGCCTACTACCAAACCGATGTCGCTGATGCCCAACGTAAAGTTGGATGACAGATAAATCACCATATACGGCAGGGTAATGGCGCGCCCCAGTGTCAGGAACAACGCAGATGACAGCAGCAGATTGACCGAAAACGGGTAGTGTCTGAAGGCGGCGAGCATCAGCGTGGGTTCCTGTAATAGGCAATATCAAAGGCTGAGTCACATATCGTTACACATCCGGTTTTTACTTGACAGCGGGATCTGTCAGGTGAGGACGCAACGCTGGAATTTCGAGCAAATCTCTGTTTTTCCCCGCATTGCGAATGAATGGCCCTATGAAATGCATCGAAAATGGATCTTTTACTGATCCATTTGCCTTCTATAGTCGGCCAATGCCCCAAGCCGTTAACAGCGATCCTTAGTTTGGCTGTGGGGTCAGGGTTTCTCATTTGCGGAAGTTGATATGAATTATAAAAACGGCTCTATCAGTATCGGGGTGTCTGCACTTTTAGTGGTGTCAGTTCTGCGTTTGTCCACTAACCAAGCCCCAACCCGGGAAGAGTTTGTAAAGTATCCATCCCTGCGACAGAAATGGTTCACGCTATGCGACGCACGCAGCAACCTTGCCGAGCTCAATGATGAAGGCTGCAAGCATCTACGCGAATGGCAGGCGGCCAGTGAACTTCCCGTACTGGATAATTTGATGAATCAAAACCTGGGCAAATAGCGAGCTGCCCTAAGACTTTTTCAGTGGCCTGTAGCTGTGCCCCTACCTGCGCCCCTCAATGCTGCGCACTAACGCCCCAAAAAGCTCACCCCGCGGCATCTCGCTCAAGGGAATATCCGCCCTCTCGAACCACTCCCGATCCGCCTCCGGGTGCGGGCCACTCAGCACCACGACTCCGTTTTCATACGTGTAACGCGCTGCCGCCACATCACCATTCTGGTAGGTCGCAATGGTAGAAGAAGGCACGGTCGCGTCAGGCTTGGGAAAGTAAGGCCCATCCTGATAAAAGACGCTATCGGCTTCCCCATCCCACACCACCTGCACCGCCGCGTCCGCAATGCCCGCGACCTCAAACCCAGGCCTGCCCGCCTCTGAATCAAGGTCGTAGGGTATCAGGCCAAAGTTGCTGTTATCGGCAAGATAAGCGCCCATGCACAGTCCCAAGTAGCGCCCACCCTGGGCGACAAAGTTACGGATGGCTTGCACCCGCGCATCCCCCAAACTATCAAGCGCCGCAGGGATGTCCTGACCGCCGCCGGGTTGAACGTAGAGATCATAATGCGCGAGGCTTTGCGGCGTGATGTCGATCGATTCATCTGCCCCTACAAAGTCAATCCGGGCATTCGGGAGGACGCGCAGCAGGGCTGTTTTAACATTCTCTGAACATCCCTCGCAGCCCGCGGGGCCTCGGTAGATAGCCACATGGGTGATGGGTGTGGCGGCGTGCACCGAGTAAGGAAGCAGCGTGAACAACGCAAACAGCGTCGCGGCGATGGCATGCAGATTCATGGTTGTAGAGTCATCTTGAAGCTGATGGGGGCGATTCGGACTTTGCGAGTCAAAGCCTAAAGCTAATAGCCGTTTGAAGGCGTTAACATTTGTAAATCGGCTGAGGAAAAATCGGGGTCAGAGCACATTTAAAACAATGGCGGTCTGCCCCCGATTTGTCGGCGTGAATCAAGCGCCGGCGCTTGCTCCCACTCACTGATGAAACCGGCGCCCCAACGCATCCAGCCGCACCGCAATCGGCGGCAACCGCTCACTGCTCCTGGCCAGCGTCTCCACATCCTGCGCCGTATTCTGCGCGATGCTCTGCACTGACTGCAGCCGCCCGACAATCTCCACATTCGCCGTGGATTGCTCCCGCGTGGTCGACACAATTCGCCCATTCAACTGATCAATCTGCGAAATATCATTGCCCACCGCCCGCAGCATCTCCACCGCCAGCTGGCTGTCTTCCACGCAGCGCTCCACGCCTTGGCGGCTGTCGTGCATGGCCTCAACCGCCCGCCGGCTGCCGTGTTGCAACCCTTCGATAATCGTCTTGATCTCCTGGGTCGACACCGCCGTGCGCTGCGCCAGGCTGCGTACCTCATCGGCGACCACGGCAAACCCGCGCCCTTGCTCACCCGCGCGGGCGGCTTCGATGGCGGCGTTGAGGGCCAGCAGGTTGGTCTGGTTGGCGATGCTGTTGATGACCTCCAGCACCGAGCCGATCTGTTCGGCCTGCACGGCCAGCCCCTGCACCGTCTCGTTGGTGTCGTGGAGGCGGGTGGCGAGCTGGGTGATTTCCTGCTGGGCGCGGCCGACGCTTTCCTGGCCACGGATGATCTGCTGGCTGGCTTGACCCGCGTGCTCGACGGCATGCTCCACGTGCACGGCGATATGGCCCATCGCGTCTTCCATGCGCTGCATGGAACCGGTCATTTGCGCGATTTCCGCCAGTTGATGGCGTGCGCCTGTTTCCAGGGTGCCGCTGGCGTGGGCCAGTTCCTGGCCGAGTTGGCCGAGGCCGTGGGAGTCGCGGGCGACGCCGTCGATCAGCCCGGTGATCTGCGTCAGAAAGTGATCGAAACGGGTGGCCAGGGAAACATGGACTTTTTCCGCGTTGCCCTGGGCCGCGTCACCGCTGAACTGAGTGGTGACGGCGAGCATCTTTTCGAGCATTTCCTGGCTTTCTACCGCTTCGGTCTGGCTGTGCACCGCGAGGTAGAGCAGGGCGACCGTCTCCATCACCACGTAGAACGCGTGGACGAAAATCATGCTCCAGCCGCCGTGATGCTCCATCACAAACACCGGGAAACCCTGGTGCTGCAAGGCATGGAACACCACGTGATGCACCGCGATAGTGACGGCGGCCACCAGGATAGGCAGCCAGTCGCGGTAGAACGTCAGCACCGCCAACAGCGCGAAGATACCGAAGTGCGATTCGATGACACCCTCGGCCTGATTGATGTGCAACGCCGCCATCACCATCAACCCAACGCCCAGCGCGCAACGCATCAGGCGCGTGCCGCCGATGACGCGATAGGCCAGGGTCAGCACCACACTGGTGCCGCTGCCTATGAAGAGCGCTTGGAGCAGCGTGTCGTGCCAGAACGCCAGGCCCAGGGAGAACAGGGCCATCAGCCAGATCAGGGCGAGCATGATGCGGTCGGCTTTGCGGTAGTGCTCGATGAAACGGGCTTGGGCAGGCATTCACTCGTACTCCATGTGGGCGGGCCGGGGTGAGGCAAGCATGCGACGTGCCATACGGCATGCGGGGAGCGAATCGGGTGTGGGGGAGCGGGGATTGATTGGTGGTAGGAGGTTATCGGCGGTGTTGGGTGGGGCTTTAGGGGGGATAAGCCAAAAGCAGCCGTTTTCGGGTGGACGCTATTCGTTAAAAATTAGTCCTTCATGGGCGCACCGCTTTGAGCTTGTTCTGGGTAGTCCCAAGCTTCTTAGACGCTGAACGACCACATCTGACCGATGCTGCCAGCAGCGGAAGGTATATAACGACTCATAGCAAACCTCCCGCCGCAAACGAAAATCGATCAAAAGCGAGCGTCTTTTAGGGAGGCTCATCTAATATGGCGACTGATCTGTCAATTCGAAGGGGCCGCCCAGCTCCGAACCAATTCCGTAGCCTCTCCGTAGGCCGTACCGAGCACGCGAGTTAACCCATGCGATTCATACCGAACGGCCCGTCGCTACCCGATGAACTACTAAGTGCACGCGACGCTGACGAGGTGCTGTTCTTCTGCGGGGCAGGCGTCTCACAGGCGGAAGCAAATTTGCCTAACTTTGCGGTCTTAGCCGAAAGGGTTCTGGGGTTGCTCGGCTCAGCGCAGGATAGCCCAGCGCGCCGCTTGTTCGATGCCGGCCGGGAGTTTGAGAGAAGAACAGGCTTAACCGGATTGGTTGCTACTGATCGAATTTTTGGAATGCTGGAACGAGAATTTGAACCCACCGAAGTAAGAGAGGCTGTGGCAATCGCGCTCAAACCAGAGTTCGACTACAGCCTCGGGGCGCATCGAATCATGCTGGATCTTTCGCGGACGCGGGCTGGAGTGGCACGGCTCGTAACTACTAATTTCGATCTGCTGTTCGAGGAATGTGAGCCAGGGATAGGCTCGTCCAATCCACCTCACCTGCCAGATCCGCGTAGGGATATCGACTTCCGCGGAGTTATTCATTTACACGGCCGGGTTGATTCTGATTATCGTCGCGCCTGCGACGATGAATTTGTGCTCTCAAGCGCAGATTTTGGTCATGCGTATCTAGCAGATGGCTGGGCGACTCGCTACATACAGGCGCTGTTACGACGTTTTAGGATCGTATTCGTCGGTTACTCCGCCGATGATCCACCGGTTCAGTACCTGCTGGAAGCACTCAATAGATTTGAAAAGCCTAGCCATAAGCTCTATGCATTCCAATCGGGAGATACGACACAAGCCATTGCTCAGTGGGCGCATAAAGGAGTTGAACCCATCGTTTATGACAGCGCCAATGGGCATGCTGCGTTGTGGAAGACACTTTCGGCTTGGGCAGAACGCTCTCGTGATGTTGATGGCTGGCATGATCGATTGATTACGAGCGCGTCAATTGGACCAGCCTTGATGGCTCCACATGAGCGCGGCATGATCGCGCATGTCGCTTCAACGACAACTGGTGCCCGAATGCTGGCCTCAGCTGTTAACCCACTACCGGCTGAATGGCTGTGCGTCTTTGATCGTAATGCCCGATACGCACCAATCAATTGGGTGGATCAATTTGACCAGACAAGTCCTCAATTTGACCCGTTCGATGCATTTGGTCTAGACAGTGATACGCCCCCGGTTCCGGTTGATCCAGATCAGATGTTTATGAAGCGCGCAGTGCAACAAAACGCTTGGAACGGAATTGATTTACTATCGGTCGACTGCGCTAATCTTTTAAATGAAGGCGTCGCGCAACTATGCGGACTTCATGCAGATGTCGCGGCGAATCTACCTCCCCGCCTTTGGCAGCTCGGTATATGGCTCGTCAGAGTTTCGGATCAACCGGCCGCACTGTGGTGGTCGGCTAAGCAGGGGCGGCTACATCCGCTTATTCAGCAACGCATCGAATGGTCACTACGCAACGACGCAGCGCGGTATACCTCTGCTGTGCGCGATGGTTGGCGCATCCTACTGGCTTCATGGCAGGAGAAAGCGTTTGACCGAGATTCCAGTCGATATGATATCGAAGCTAAAACGAAGCTTGAGGGGTGGACCCCATCGTTGGTCCGACAGACTATTGAGCTTTACCATCCAGTCCTAACTGTCGCTCCAGTGAACAGTTATATGGCACCACGAGAACAGCCAGAGCTATCACTCAAGGACATCGTACGCATCGATGTGGAGTATCCGAGACCTCATGAAGGGTTTGAAATTCCTTCAGAAATTTTGGTCTATGCCACAGCGCTTTTCCGTCAAAAGCTTGAATATGCTGTCCAAATTGAGCGTGAGATCAACTGTCATGATGATCTGTATTTTGACACAACACGGGCCGATGACGGCTACGAATTAGATGAAGATAGCCATGGACTGACGGGCCATCTCGCGATCTTTACTAACATGGTGGCGCGACTGACAGAAGTAGATCGCACCGCCGCGCGTGAGGAAGTCGCTCGGTGGTCAGGAAAGAGTGATCCGCTCTTTACTCGCTTGTGTATTTGGGCCGCTGGACGCATCAACCTCACAACACCCGAGGAAGCTGGCCAGATCTTTTTAGGTCTGTCTGACGATACGTTTTGGACATCAAGGCAGGAGCGGGATTTGCTATTTTCCCTACGCGACCGATGGTCCGAACTACCATTATCAATGATCTGTGAAATTGAGACACGCATTTGCGAGGGGCAAATACCTTGGACAGCGCAGAGAGAGGATCGCGACCAACTTGTTGCTTATTATCGGCTTTCTCGGATTCAATGGCTTTCTACTCAGGGAGTTAATTTTTCCTTCGATTTCAACGCTGAGATTACGAAGCTGCGTGTTCTAGAGCCTGAATGGATGGAAGATTCCGCCGCGTATACGGCTCAGCCAAGTGTTTCGAGGGTTTTCAGTATCGAGACAGACACAAACGCCGCACTGCTTGAACAGTTACCTATTGGTGAAGTCCTTGAAAAGGCAACAGCCCTTGGTCAATACGATTTCGCTTCCCGCGTTCGGCGAAAGCCCTTTTACGGCTTAGCTGTAGATCGACCAGTACGCGCACTTAGCGTACTGACCGATGCTGCCCGGAAAGATGTATTCGAGCCATGGGCGTGGGTCGAACTCCTTTCTTCGGAGAAAAACAGAAAGCTGTCTACGCGATTTCTGTCCACTACAGGGCATCGCCTCGCACGTGTATCGCCTAGTAATCTGGCGGAGATAGTCCACCCAGTCTCGGCATGGCTAAGGGAACATGCGGGACGACTATTTAGTGAGCTTCCAGTTGTTTTCGACTTGGTTTGGGATGCTACGGTCAAGGCACTGATGACTGCTCCCGTGGTGAAGCGGCATCCGCGGCCTGACAGGGCGTGGGCAGATGAGGGATTGAATAGTCCTGTTGGCAACATGGTGGAAGCGTTATTTGTTGATCCTGCGAAGATGGCGTTTGAGCCTTTGTCAGGTCTCCCGAATACTTGGCAACGTCGCCTTGATCAGCTACTGGGGCTGCCTGGCGACCGTCGGCCGCACGCCATCGTGATGATTTCGCTACGTCTCAACTGGTTGTTCCAGATAGATCCTAACTGGGCTCAAGCTCAACTTGTATCACTCGCGGGCGGCGCGGAAGACGACAGCATGGCGTTCTGGGCTGGATATTTCTGGCGCGCTCAAAAACCCCAACGGGACCTTTATCTGCGGCTGAAGCCTGGATTTATTGCTCGCGCGCGTCATTCGGGTCAGCGCCGAAACGATGCAAATGCTCTAGCGGGGTTGCTGTTAGCCGGCTGGAACGATGATGAGGGCGTAGCAGACTCCGAACCCCTAATCACCAGTGTAGAAATGCGGGAGATTCTTATACATGCCCAGGAAGATCTGCGGACGCAGATGCTCTGGTACCTTGAGCGCTGGACTCTGGAACCTGAGAGCCGATGGGGTGATCGCCTAGTTCCTTTCCTGACCCAGGTTTGGCCTCGTCAGCGTGACGTTCGAACTGCATCAGTCTCTGCGCGTCTTGCCGATCTCGCACTTGCTATACCTGACCGTTTTCCCGAAATCGTGGAGGCGATCCTTCCAAAGCTGGTTCCAGCAAACGGTGCATCATTGAGAATTAGGCCGTTTCTTACCGACGAGTCTAGTCGCACCATTGCCAGAAGACATCCAAAGGCGCTCCTTAATTTGCTTTGGGCAATCCTGGCTGAAGACCCCGCCGCTTGGCCCTATGGTGTTGACAAACTCTTCAGTCAGCTTGCCGAAAACGCTGATATTCACTGCGATCCGAGATTGGCAGAACTGAGGCGTCGAGAACATCGGCGGTAGCTTGGAACGGACGCGCCAACATAAACCTAACCTTCGAGCTAGAACGAACGGCGAGGGGGAGCACGTGCAAACGAGTCACCCGGGAAGGACGAGGAAAGCAACTGGCTATGAGCGCATCCGGAGCGTTCGTATCGCGGTTGGGGCAGTTCGACAGAATGATCTATTTGGATGCCCACTACCAGTCGACCTTTACGGGTGGTCAGTGGCAACTAAGGGTCGATAGCAGCCGGTCACGACTGGCCGTTATCGACCCATTCGCATTAATGACAGACTGGGAGCATCTTTTGTCAATGCAGACAGCTCCTCAGCAGGCTTGTTAAAGTCACCTGAAAACGTTCCACTACGATGCCACCAGATCCGCAGGGGAGAAAAGGATGCTCTTAGCATGACGGGACAAATCGAGAGCAGCATCATGGATGCTGGAGTTGAAGTTGGAGCAAACCCGGGCAGAAAGCGATGTGCTGCTACAAAGTATCAAACGCTCGTCAATTGCAGTATAAGTTTCCTTCCGTGGGCTTCGACATTTAATTAATCATTCCACTTCGCGCCCCATCAATATTTAATTCAAATAATTATTAAGACAGATAGAGTTTAGATATGAGCGAACAACATACCTTCAAGGTGACTGAAGACAATCCGTTATTGGCAGATTTGAAGCTGTCATGGGCTTCCATGGTTTTTAGTTCTGATGATGGAATTGGCTCAATGCGTTCCTTGCATGAAGCCGGTGATTCATTGGTTGCAGTCGCCTACTTCGATGATGATGGCCCCTCATTTCTAGGAAGCGGTGTGATGGTTGCGCCGGGGTTGCTGTTGACTGCAACCCATGTACTTGATGAACTACGGGCTTTGGGAAAGCATCCGATATTCCTGACGTTCTTACCGACAGGAGCAAGGGGCTGGCTTGCTAAAGAAAGCCGGAGTTCAATGCGCAAGAGTAAGTACGAGGAAGGCGAAGAAAACCCATCAGACCTAACTTTGGTGAGCTGCACGCTAAACTCGGATGCAGTGGCGGACTACCCGCTTAACCTTGGGACTTTAAGGGTTGGATTGCCACTCATTGGCGAGCGTTTGTGGGCATTTGGATTTAGGCATGGCTTTGTTGAAGATGGTGTAGCCTCCGTGAGTCCGATGGTCTCGTCTGGGCTGGTAACTGCGGCTTTTCCTCAAGGACGCGGTGAGCGAATGCCTGCGCCATGTATCGAGGTAGCAATGGACACTATGGGGGGGATGAGCGGAGGCCCGGTTGTTGACTCGGATGGGAACGTCATTGGTGTGGTGTCATCCTCATTTGATGGTGGGCCGTCTTACGTTACGCTTATTTGGGATGCTCTAAATTATCGAATCGGAGGGACAGTTCCAGCGCTAATGAAGTATCAAGATGTGAGTCTTTTAACTGCAAAGGCTATGGGGCTCTCTAGAATCAAAGGCAGTATCGAGCGTAAGCCTTGGGGGGATATCGTCTTCACGCTGTCTGAAGATGAGATGGAGTTCATGAAGTTATCGTCGGATCCATCGACCATTAAAACATCCAATAAATTTCTAAAAGATGATCAACTAGAAGAATTTACTGATAAATGGGGCTACGATCTAGAACATGCAGCATCTGAAACTGCAATTGAATATCTTGAGAGCGCATCTGACTCTCCCATTCAAAGATTTTTGGGGGCAGTTGGAGTTCCGCTGAATTGCCTTAAAACTATCCAGAATTTTTCCGCTACCGACTTTGAAGGGGTTGAGGATCCGGAGATATACTCAAGTGAGCAATTGAATGATGGAAATATCAAGCTCGGCTATTATTTTGAGCTGCTGAGCGTAGTTTGGGAGATCCAGGTTTCAGAAGAAGACTACCATGCTCACGAAATGGACTTCGACAGCCACTTTTATAACAAAGAACTGAAAGATGGAATGGTAAGCTTGGAGGCTTTCCAACGATGCCTTTTTAGAGCTGATGTGATTTTCAACCCAGAAACAGAAGAATTTACTGATATGAAATTCGTCTGGATGGGTATTCGGATACCAAACAAGAGAGTACAAAAGAATACTCAATGATTGAACATCCGAATATCTCTGAGTCTGAGCGGGCTTTCAGCAAGGAATTTATTTTCTCAAAAGCTGATATGTGATGGCGGAGCAACGGTCTACTGATGCTCCCTTCAGCATATAAACGGCAAGGAGCGAGTGGCTGTTTCTGGCCGATTGATGCCTGTCACAAGGGGCTGCAATCGACCCATAGCTGATTTTCGCGATTAGACGGAAGTCATTGAGAAGCGGGCGTTGAAACCAGCAAATACCTACGGCTCCATTTGTTTATTCTGGCGCAACTTAACAGTTTGGATTTTTTGTATAGTAGTTTTCCAGCAATCTAACGACTTCTGGGCTTTTCCTCAGTGTGTCGAAAATGTGAAGTGCGGCCACGTTAGCTTGGAAAGCCTGATTTTCCGTGGATGGTTCATCCTGGTATCTCGCGCCGGTGGAGCAGTGAGCCATATCGATCAGCTGTGAACTTATCGAAATTCCTTTTTCATCATGAAGAGTCTTCGCCAGCTTACTGAGGTCGTGCCCATCTTTTCCTCTCTTGGAATAAGCTATGCCGGCGATTTCCAAGAACCCTTTCAATGTTTTTTCGACACATTGCTGCGCTGCCCATCGGGATTGGGGATAACGGTGTGCGAGGAGTTCCTGAGTGGAGCCTGCATAATCACCTTTCGCAACGCTTAGCATATTTGTGCGGGGAAGATTATCCAGCCATTGGATATTCTCTACAGCGAACATGTGGTACATGAAGTGAGCTTTTAGTTCATCGTTAGTAAGTCGGTCTACCAACCCTTGTGGCAAATCTTCAACGAGTGTAAGTATGTTCATACTTGGTAAGCTTGATTGGCTCCCTTTGCTAGATCCTTTATTTTGCAAATTTCTATGTAGAAAAAATTCCACGGAACCATACCAGCCAGCTATCCGAACTCGCCAAATAGTTTGTGCAAGACGAGCCGGTACGTACCCTAGTTCGAAATAGGTTTTCAACCGGTTACCAAGAGTTTGTGTGTACCAACGAAGAGCCTTGGCCATCAGAACATCGCCTTGGTAACCAGGCATGTCAGCTAGCTCGTCTGGCGGGGTCATACGACCGCCCCAACCAAAAGCCTCCCAGAATAAGCGTCCAACGTGAAGTGGCCTTTGAAAAGGCGTCAAGCCTTCAGTTGCTAACGCTTCATCAGCAGCGGCCATGAGCTTTTCAAACTCAGCCTCTGCCAGGGGATAGGCTGGCCATGAAAATTTTCTCATCGGGCAGATCCTTTGCGGAAATGAACATGTATGAAGGCTCTGAGCATAGCGTCAGGTATTAGTGTCGAGATACATATTTTTAGTTTCCGCAAGCCCGCAGGAAGGGTGTGATGCGTCCAGAAACCCGGTGGCCGATTAGTTGCTTCTCGTCGCTAACTGCCTCCTTAAAAATGGTAATTACCGTGAACGAGGATGCCGCTATGTCGCACGGCGGCTGTCGACGATGCCGAGCAAGTGAGACGCCATAATGATCATCTCCCGTGCCTCGGACGCCTCAAGTCCTACGTGACGATGGCTTTGAGGATTCTTATAACTACCGATTGCGCCTGACATCAGTTGCATCAATGCTTGCTGCTCGCCCGATTCGGCTTTTTTATCTGTCAATGGGCCAATCTTCGGAGCAAAAGCATGTGTAGTGAGCTTGGTGCCAATCCATTCATCACTGAGAAGTGCTGCTTTGCGTATGGAGACTTCGAGAGTCTTGAACGCCTCAAAAACTGCAGTATCAAACATTTCCTGCTTGAACAGATTTAGTACGGCAGACCGTAGCGATGGGTGGAGCAACTCCTCTGGGAGCTGGCGATCCTCTACCCACGATTTCAACGGCGTGCTTTGCTCGTAATGTTTACACCCCAGGCGTGAGAGGGTCATCCACGGGCTGTCGCTAATCGGATGTTGGCAAATAAAGCCGTTGCTATACATCCAACCCCATGCTTCTGAACATGCCAATGCTGCGAGCTCGCTTCGGTCGTAGTCCGTCAGAACGTTTGAAAGAAAGTTATGGGCGCACTCAGCTTTTTGAGAACCGTGCAATTGGCTACCCAAGACTTGCAGAATAGCTTCACTCAGGTCCAGCAAAGGCGCGTCACAAAGCTGAGTGGTCGTTGGGTAAATATCCTTGAGCCGCAGCATAAAATGTACCTGCTACAGTTCGACTGATCACAGACTATAGCCTTCGTAGCCGAACGGAGGAGTAGTCGCCAAGCAAGCTCAATCACATCGAGTCTCTCCCCGAATGTCGTAGATGCACGACTATTCAATCAGTGTTGAGTTCACTTGGCTACCGTCCGCTTTTAGCCGAAAGCCGCCATTGAGCGCGGTATGAGCGGCGACTCACCCAGTTGATGGCACATCGTCGCTGAGTCGTTGTAGACACCTACAGCGCCTCGGCGACTAAATGTTTGAACTAGTTAAGCAGCCTGGACAACGCCCGGCTTCAGCTACAAGGCACCTCCCGATCCATCAGCTTCCCCATCAACAACACCCCCAATTCACTAAGCTGGTGAATCGCCAACGCCACATCACGGTCTTTCCCGCTCAGCTCTTCCGACAGATCAAGCAGTAACGCGCTGACCGAGGCAAAGGTTTCATAGCTATTGGTAATCAGGCTTTCACTGCTGGCATCAGCCGCAACACTGAACAGCGCACCCGACGGCGGGGTAGTTTTGGCGGAGGAGGGATTGAGGTAGTGATCTAGGGCGCGCTGGGCGGCCTGGTGGAGTTTGAGATCGGGAGTTCCCGGAGGATTCGGCGTTACCTTGAACATCGTTAAGTTCCTTGCTCGGGCTTCCACCCCGTTGCTACTAAACGAGGGGGTGGCAGCTGTACGCAGGTTAGTAGACCGGGGGAACCTAATAAAAACCGGCGCGCCCGAGGGCGCCCTACGCACAGCCACCATCAAGCACAGACAAGGACGTCCGACAGATGAAGCTCATGCACACGTTAGGTTGAACCTCGGGCTACTAAACCCGATCACTGAGGTTTCAGCGACCGAGCAACCTTAGAGAGGCCGACCCAGGAGCACAAGCCGGCGGATTCTGACGCAACTGTAGGCAATGGAGCAAGGTGCTGTGCTCACTGCCACAAGCCACGGGACTGAAATCAATCAGTCCCGTTTTTCATACTCAGGCAGGCTGAGCCGCCAGGCTATTACTCACCTTGCGCCCCAACACCAGCACCGTCACAAACCCGGCACCCACCAACGCCGTCGCCAGACTCAACAGCACCGAAGTGCCCATCTTGTCGACGATCTGCCCGCCAAAGAACGAGCCCACGGCAATGATCACCTGGAACAACGCCACGAACAGCGGCATGCCACGTTCCACATCCTTGGGTGCAACCACAAACATCCAGATACTCGCGCACGCCGGGAAGGCGCCGAAGGCGAAGCCCCACAATGCGATCAGCATCACGGCGCCACTCATGCCGGTGGCGAAGTAGGGGAACAGCGCAGTGCTGGTGCCGATCATCAAGGCCACCAGCAGCAGGGTGTGGCGCACGCTGCGGTTGGCGGCGAAGCCGGCGAAGACGTTGCCCATCACGCCGGCCACGCCGTAGAGCAGCAGCAGGGAGCCAATGGTCGGGCCGTCGAAGCCGGAGCTGTTTTTGAAGAACGGGGCGACGTAGGTGTAGGCGGCAAAGTGCGCCAGGCCGATCAGCAGTACGGCGATGAGGCCGACCCGGGCTTGTGGGTTGATGAACAGGGCTGGCAGGTCGCTGACGCGGATGGCTTTTTCCGGTTCGAGGCGGGGCAGCAGGAACATTTGTGCCAGCAGTACCGGTATGCCTACCAGCGCGGTGACGAGGAAGGTCATGCGCCAGCCCATCAGGCCGCTCAGCCAGGTGCCCACGGGCACGCCGAGGACGGTGGCCAGGGTCACGCCCATCATGATGATGGAGGTGGCTTTCGCGACGCCCACGCCTTTGGGGGCCAGGCGGCCGCTGAGGGCGATGGCCGTGGCCCAGAAGCCGCCGATGCTGATGCCCAGCAGTACGCGGCCGAACAGCAGCAGGCTGAAGTCGTTGGCGTAGGCCACCACCATGTTGGCGAGGATCATGATCAGGGTCAGGCCGATCAGCAGGTAGCGGCGGTCCATGGCGCCAATGCCCACCGACAGCAACGGGGCGGCGAGGGCGGCCATGATGCCGGGCAGGGTGACCATCAGGCCGGCGTGGCCGGCGCTGATGCCGAGGTCGGCGGCGACGTCGTTGAGTACGCCCACCGGCAGGAATTCGCTGGTGACCAGGGCGAAGGCGCCCACGGCCACTGAGAGAATGGCCAGCCACTGTTGCAGGACGGTTTGTTGATTATGTTCGGGGAGGCCGCTAGGGGCCCGGCTTGCGCTTGGCATGGTGTCGGGTTCCGGGAGGAGATTTCGCCTGAGGACAGGCGGGAGGGAGAAAGTGGAGGCGATTATAGGAAGGGGTTCTGTTAAGCCAATAGGCGACCATTTCGATAGTAATCATCAGTCTCATCGATAAGACGCCCTGAGCAGAGCGTTCGCGTGCGTGTAAACCCTTCGGATTTTCCATGGCCCGAGTCCGCGCGTAATCCGGCCCGATCCCGCGCGCCAGAAAAAATCCCGCGCTGCATCCTGAGCCTCGGCATGTCAGTGGAGCTGATGTGCAGCAGCGTTTCAAGACCGATCAAACAATAATAAAGAGGTGCTTATGCCCGTGCTCCATCGCCCTTCATCCCTGGTTGAACGCCGCGCGCTTAACGTGTTGCTGTGCGCTTCAACGCTCGCCCTGTCGTTGACCGCCGGCGCGGCCACCCCGGATCCCGCCAAGCCTTACCCCCATGCACAGGAGCCGATTGGCGATGTGCAGGCCATCTATGACGGCAGGCTCAGCGAGGAGCTGGCGGTGACGACCTTCCGTAACACGGACCGGTTGTTCCCCACACGCACGATCAAGGCCGGCGGCCATCCGTTCCCGTTACCCCGCAGCAGTCAGCCACTCGGGCCGGTTGCCTTTGACTATAAAGGCAAGCACTACAGCCTTGACGACTATGTGGCGATCAACAAGGTCACCGGGTTGCTGGTGCTCAAGGACGGCAAGATCGTTGACGAGCGTTATGAAAAAGGCAACACCGCCGAGACGCGGTGGATGTCGATGTCGGTGGCCAAGTCTATTACCTCGACGCTCGTAGGCGCTGCGCTGCAGGACGGCGCCATCAAGAGCCTGGATGACAAGGTCACTCGCTATTTGCCGGCGTTGGCGGGCAGCGGTTATGACCAGGTGACGGTGCGCCAGATCCTGTCCATGCGTTCCGGGATCAAGTGGAACGAGCAATACACCGACCCCACCTCCGACGAACGCCACTTGATCAAACTGCGCAGCGAGCAAGTGCCCGGGTCGCTGCTCAAGTTTATGGCCAGCCTGCAAACCGCCGCGCCGCCGGGCACGCGCACCAACTACAGCACGGGTGAAACACAGGTGTTGGGGCAACTGGTGAGCGCTGCGGTGGGCAAGCCGCTGACGCAATACCTGAGTGAGAAAATTTGGGCGCCCTATGGCATGCAAACCGACGCCAAGTGGTGGCTGGACGGTACCCATGGCAATGAAGTGGGCGGCAGCGGCATCAGTGCGACGCTTGAGGATTACGGACGGTTTGGGCAGTTCGTGCTCAGCGGCGGCAAGGCCGGTGGGCAGCAGGTATTGCCCAAGGACTGGTTGAGTTTTGCCAGCGCGACCACGGGTTCAGATGCGGCGTATGGTGACTTTGCGTCCATGTGGTGGCCGGGCTGGACGGACGCTTCCAAGGCGGATAAAGCCTTTACCGCGGCCGGTACGTTCGGGCAGTACGTTTACATCAACCCGACCAAGAATGTGGTGATTGTGGTGTGGCAGGCACAGACCAAACCCACGGGTGGCAAGGTGATCGACGATATGTTTGCCTTTGACGCGGTTGCCAAAGCGCTTCAGTAACCGCTCAACGACCAACCCCGTACCCGTGGCGAGGGAGCTTGCTCCCGCTGGACTGCGCAGCAGTCCCATCTTTTGGGGCCGCTGCGCGACCCAACGGGAGCAAGCTCCCTCGCCACGGGGTATTTGCGACTCAGGTCGTTCACATCGCCGCCCGCAACGACCGCGGCGACAGCCCGTAATGCGATTTGAACCGCACCGCAAACCGTGAAGCCGACGCATACCCGCAGGCGTTGGAAATCTCCCCAATGGAATCCCTGGAGGTTTGCAGCTGTTGCAACGCCGCCCCCAGGCGCACGTTTTCCAGGATGGACCTGAAGCTCGCATCCTCATTGGCCAGTTGCCGGCGCAAGGTCGATTCCCCCAGATTCAACTGCTGCGCGACACTGGCCACCGTCCAGTCCCGGGACAGGTGGCTGCTGATCAACCGCTGCACGCGCTCGCTCAAGGGATCGTTGCGGTCCATCAGCAACGGCCCCGCCTGGCCGGCCAGGCACAGGCACAGCAGCACGGCCTCGCCATAGTGGGTGCACAAGGTCGCCGGGGCGCCGCTGTTCAGGGCGAGCAGCAGGTGGTCCCAGGCTTGTCGGGTTTGTTTGTCCAGGCGTACGCACAGGTCTGTGTTCAGGCTGCCCTTGAACTGCGCGCCATACCGGGCGATGAAATTGCGCAGCACCGGCACCGGAAACGACACCACGTCGGCGATGTAGTCCCCCTGGGCGCCGGGAAAGTTGGTCACGCCCAGCTCGCGACCCGCCGGCAGCAAAATCAACTCCTGTGGGCCGGCGCGCATTTCGCGCGCGTCCCACTGCAGCTGTTTTTGCCCTTGGCGCACGCGGCACAGGGCGGTCATGAAGATCGGCACGCGGTGCAGGGTGTGGTGTTGCCGGGCCCTGATCACGCAGCTTTCGATGATGCTTTCCCGGTGCCGCAAACCTTCGTGAACATCCATCGTGACTAGCGTCCGTAAGGGGCCGTGAGTGTGGCCTTGGCCAGGCTGTTGGCGTTGAGCATGTAGCCGACCAGGGCGCCGCTGGACTGATTGTCGATCGGCAGCGTGTCGACTTTCAACGCCCATACGGTGAATTGATAGCGATGGGGTTTATCACCCACGGGCGGGCAGGCGCCGCCGAAGCCGGGTTGGCCGTAATCCGTGCGCCCTTGCACCGCCCCGGCTGGCAGGTGGGTGCCCACATTGCTCGGCAGGCGGGTGACGGTGGCGGGCAGGTTGACCACGGTCCAGTGCCACCAGCCGCTGCCGGTGGGGGCGTCGGGGTCGTAGACGGTAATGGCATAGCTTTTGGTGCCCGCCGGGCCCGGGGTCCAGGACAGGGCAGGGGAGGTGTTGCCGCCGCTGCAGCCGAAGCCGTTGAATTCTTGCAGGCGTGTCAGCGGGCGCTGGTCGGCGATGTCCGGGCTGCTGAGGGAGAAGCTGGCGGCGTGCCCGCTGGCGGCCATGATCAGGGTGATCGCAGGTGCAAGTGCTTTGAGTTTCATCGCGGTGGTGTCCAGGCGTGGGGTGAGGGTTAAGCCTAAACAGCGCCGGGACGCCGGACTGCGCCGAAGCGCTCGATGATTGTGCCGAAATGCTCTGTCGCACCCTCCTCAATGCTTATTAAGGCAAACAGGGCTTGTGTGGCGAGCGGGCTTGCCCCGCGTTGGGCTGCGAAGCGGCCCCCACTGAGTGCCGTCGCGTTCTGTCAGGCACTGCCCGGTGGCAGGTTTTGGGGCTGCTGCGCAGCCCAACGCGGGGCAAGCCCGCTCGCCACAGAGGCCGGTGCCACACATCACAAAACGACTACGGCTGAGCCCTCAGCGCGCGGATGATGAATGCATGCAGGCTGTTGACCGCTTTAGACCCGCGAGACGCCCGGCTACGCAGAATCGAAACTTCCATGGGTTGAATGTTTCCGAGGCCGTGCTCGCTCCCCAACACCTGAAGCGACTCCTGCACGGTGCACTGGGTGATCGCGGCAATCGCCAGCCCGCCCTCTACGGCGGCCACCTGCCCGGCAAGGCTGGAGCTGTTGTACACCACCTTGAATGCCCGCCCCAATTGGGTGAGCGAGTTCACCGCGTAATGCCGGGCCAGGCTTGCACTTTCGTAGACAGCGATCGGCACCGGGTCGCGGCGCCACAGTTCGAACTGGGGTGAACCGACCCACACCATGGGTTCCTTGAACAGAAATGTACCGCTTTGCGGCGAGTCCCTGGACACCAGCGCCAGATCCAGGTCGCCGCTGCGTACACGGGGGATCAGCGCGGTCGACTGTTCACAGGTCAGTTCGATTTCCACCCCGGCGTAGCGCGGTGAAAACCGCTTGAGAACCGGCGTAAGGTACCTGGCCGCATAATCTTCGGCGACGCCCAGGCGGATGCGCCCGGTCAGTTCTTCACCGTGAAACGCCGCCTGGGTCTCGGCGTGAAGGGCGAGCATGCGCCGGGCGTAGCTCAGCAGCGTCTGGCCGTCGGCGGTCAGTTGCAGGTGCCGGGGGCCACGGCTCAGCAGTTGCCGCCCGAGCGCGGCCTCGAGTTTTTTCATCTGCATGCTGACGGCAGACTGTGACCGGTTGACCTCGTGGGCCGCGCCGGAGAGTGAGCCGGCATCCACCACGGCCACGAAGCATTTGAGCCAATCGAGTTGCAAATCGCTGGCGGGCATCGCGAGAACCTCTATTCGTTAATCGAATGGCTATGGCGTGAATTATGCGCTTTTCATGACGGTTTGTTCACCCGCACTCTCCAGGCCTGAACCCACACTTTCTGGATCGGATCATGCCCGTTGAGACCTGGTTGCTTTACCTGCTTACCTGCTGCGGCATCTCGGTGGTGCCAGGCCCCAATGCGTTACTGGTGCTGACCCACGGGGCCCTTCACGGGCGCCGCAAAGCGCTGTTCACGATTACGGGCGGCGTGCTCGGCTTTGCCATCGTGCTTGCGTTTTGCGCCTTGGGGCTGGGGGCACTGATCCAGGCGTCGGCCAGCTGGTTCACCGCACTGAAGGTGATAGGCGGGTTGTATCTGATCTGGCTGGGCTTCGGGCTGTGGCGGGCGGGGCCCATCAGTCTGGAGGTGGCCGGCGCTAACGGCTCGCGGCGCTGGTCGCTGTTCCGTCAGGGGCTGGTATCGGCCATTTCCAACCCCAAAGCCTTGCTGCTGTTCACCGCGTTTGTTCCACCGTTCCTGGACCCGCACCGGAGCATCATCGCGCAGACGCTCACCATCGCGCTGACCTACGCCGTGGTGGAGTTCATCGTCGAGTACCTGGTGGCCAGCGCAGCGCACCGGGTCCGGCCCTGGTTGGCGCGGACCGGGCGCCGCTTCAATAAGGTGTGTGGCGGGTTTTTTGTGCTGTTTGGGGTGGCGCTGCCGATTCATGCCTGAGGACTGTGATGATTCCTTTTCGCCATCCTTCATGAACCGGCTATGATCGGCCTATCTGAACCTGACGCCCGATGACCCATGCCCGTTGACCTGCACGCCCTCTATCCCAAACTGATCCACCTGATGCTGGATACGGTGTTCGTTGTCGACAGTGAAAACCTGATTGTGTTTGTGAGCGACGCCTGCGAAGCGTTGCTCGGCTACCGCGCCGACGAGCTCACCGGCACCCTGATCACCGATTACATGCACCCCGAAGACCTGGCGCGCACCCGGGCCTCGATTGTGCGGGTGATGAATGGCAAACCCCACGTCGACTTCCGCAACCGTTACCTCCGCAAGGATGGCAGCGTGGTGCACATCCTGTGGGCGGCCTTCTGGTCCGAAGAAGTGGGGGCGCGGATCGGTGTCGCGCGGGACGTAACGGCCCTGACGCAGGCGGAGGAAGAGTTACGTTTCCTCGCCCATCATGACTCGCTGACGGCCCTTACCAATCGGTCCCTGTTCAACGACCGGCTGGACGCGGCCCTGCAAGCGGCCGAGCGCCATGACACCACGCTGGCGTTGCTGTTTCTGGACGTCAATGACTTCAAGGGCATCAACGACGTGCACGGCCATGCCATGGGCGATCGCGTGCTCTGCGTGATTGCACGACGGCTGGAACGCTGCGTGCGCGGGACAGACCTGGTGGCGCGGATGGGCGGTGATGAATTCACCGTGCTGCTGACGGATGTGCAGTCGCAGAGCGCGGTTGCCGGGAAGGTGGAGCAAATACTCGCCGCGATGGCCGAACCGCTGGGCGCTGAATGTGGCGGGTTGAAGATGCCGTCCTGCAGTATCGGCGTGGCGTTTTACCCGGCAGACGGGGAGGATGCCGACAGCCTGCTCAGCCATGCCGATGGCGAGATGTACCGGGTCAAAAGGCAGCGGTTTGCCACGGAGTGACTCAAGATTTCCCGAATCGTGTTCACCCAAGCGGCGAAGGTCTGACAAGCACAGAGCGTTCAGTGTGGGAGCTGTCGAGCTTTAGCGAGGCTGCGAATGCGGTGTGTCAGCCGACATCAATATTTGCAGGACTGCCGCCATCGCAGCCTCGCTAAAGCTCGACAGCTCCCACCTTTGATCTCGGTTGATCGTTCCCACGCTGATCGTTCCCATGCTCCGCGTGGGAATGCCTCCAGTGACGCTCCGCGTCACCGCGGTGCAGGACTTAAAACCTGCGCAACGGCCGGACGCAGAGCGTCCAGGGCGGCATTCCCACGCCGAGCGTGGGAACGATCATCAGGATGCCGATAGCCTGCTCAGCCATGCCGATGGCGAGATGTACCGGGTCAAAAGGCAGCGGTTTGCCACGGAGTGACTCAAGATTTCCCGAATCGTGTGCACTCAAGCGGCGAAGATCTGACAAGCACAGAGCGTTCAGTGTGGGAGCTGTCGAGCTTTAGCGAGGCTGCGAAGGCGGTGTGTCAGCNNCTGATCGTTCCCATGCTCCGCGTGGGAATGCCTCCAGTGACGCTCCGCGTCACGGCGGTGCAGGACTTAAACCTGCGCAACGGCCGGACGCAGAGCGTCCAGGGCGGCATTCCCACGCCGAGCGTGGGAACGATCATCACAGCCTGCTCAGCCATGCGGATGGCGAGATGTACCGGGTC
>NZ_JACARC010000024.1:0-205 GCF_013386825.1 Pseudomonas sp. IPO3778 | reverse complement strand
GAAGGCGGTGTGTCAGCCAACATCAATATTTGCAGGACCGACGCCATCGCAGCCTCGCTAAAGCTCGACAGCTCCCACCTTTGATCTCGGTTGATCGTTCCCACGCTGATCGTTCCCATGCTCCGCGTGGGAATGCCTCCAGTGACGCTCCGCGTCACGGCGGTGCAGGACTTAAACCTGCGCAACGGTCGGACTCAGACCGTCC
>NZ_JACARC010000023.1 GCF_013386825.1 Pseudomonas sp. IPO3778 | reverse complement strand
GACGGGCCGTCGCGGCGGCCCGCGGAGCCGGGCCGGAGTGCGGGCATGCCGAGCCTAGGCGAGGCACCGAGTGGTGGGGCAAAGACCTTTTGGTTACTTTTGGGGCGTTTGCCAAAAGTGACCCGCTGTAAGAGCGGAACCCTAAGTCGCCGTTACCTAAATAACGGATATGCCCCCCAAAGCCGTCAGTACCCGCTACTACCGTAATCCACCTGAAACACAAAACCCTGCACCCGCTCCACGCCAGTGTCCAACCGCCCGTCGGCATGCAACCGCAGCCAGCGATACCCGGGCGCCTGCTCACTCACCTTGAAATCCTCACTGCCGGGAGCAAACTGAATACAGGTAGACGGCGACGCCAACAACCGCACCCCGTTACGCTCCCGGTCAATTTCCTGATGAACATGCCCCCAAAGCACCCCCCGCACCTGCGGAAACCGATCCAGCACCGCGAACAGCGCCTCAGGATTACGCAAACCAATAGGCTCCATCCAAGCACACCCGATGGACACCGGATGATGGTGAAAACACACCAGATGATGCCGAGTCGGCGCCTCACTCAACGATTGCGCCAGCAGTTGCAGTTGCTGGTCCTGCAAATACCCCGGCACCGAGCCCGGCACCGCTGAGTCCAGCAGGGTGATCCGCCAGTTGCCCACGTCCACCACCGGCTCCAGCAAGGCGCTGTTGATCGCCGCTTGCTGCATCACCTGCGGCTCATCGTGGTTCCCCGGAATCCAGCGCGCCGGTGCGTGAATCTGCCGGGTCATGTCACGGAACGCCTGATAGGACTCCAGCGTGCCGTCCTGGGACAAATCCCCGGTGGCCAACACCAGGTCAATCTGCGGCTGCTGCGCCAGCACCGTTTCGATGACCCGTTGCAGGCTGTCGCGGGTTTTCATGCCCAGCAGCCCGCCGTCCGCCTCGGCAAACAGGTGACTGTCGGACAACTGCACCAGCAACGCCGAAGCGTCAGGGTTCAAGGCGGATACGCTCGGCAAGGCGGTCTCCCAGGGCGTGATCACAGGAATGGACATTTGAGGCGATTATGCTGGGGCAGGACACAAAGAAGAAACCCGTGAAGCGGACGCAGTTCACATCTATCGAACGACTTCGAACTCGTGGCCCAAAGCAAGGCAGTGGCTCAACCATTCACCGAGGAACACATTGAGCTGTGCTTTCTCATCGGGCTGGTGCATGAACACATTGGGGTAAGGATAGATGCTGCGAAAGCGTCGTGCATGTTCAGCGCTGATCACTTCGGCCATGCGCGCGTCGTGGTACACCTGCACTTCCAGCTGCGGCACCGGCAGCCACGGCAGGCTGTGTTCCTGGCGCACCCGCAGGGTGGTGGTGTACGGGCAGTTCACGATCACTTCCAGGGTCAGCACGCCCAGCATCTGGTCCCCGTGGGTTACGGCGATGCGCCGCGCCTCGGGGGTGTGGCGCATGTCCGGCAGCAGCCGCATCAGCCGTGCATAGTTGGCCTCGCAGGCTGCTTGCAGCCCGATCAGGTCAACCCGATATCGCTCCCGTGCCTTTACTGCCATAACCCCCTCACTTCCGCGCGATTAAGCGCAAGCCATTGCAGGGCAATAATGCTCGCTGCGTTGGAAATTTTACCGTCACGTACCGCTTGCAGGGCATCTTCAAAGGCCCAGACGGTGACGCGGATATCTTCGGCTTCCTCTTCCAGTCCATGGACGCCACCGGCCCCGGCGCTTTCGCAACGGCCCAGGAACAAGTGGACAAATTCGGTGCTGCCACCCGGCGACGGAAAGTACTTTGTGATCGGCCAGAGTGCGGAGAATGTAAGGCCAGCTTCCTCTTCGGCTTCGCGGTGTGCAACCTCCTCCGGTTGCTCATCCTTGTCGATCAGGCCGGCGACCATTTCGATCAGCCACGGGTTGTCGGTACGGCCCATGGCGCCTACACGAAACTGCTCGATCAGCACCACTTCATCGCGCTGCGGGTCGTAGGGCAGCACGCACACGGCGTCGTGACGAACAAAGACTTCGCGATTGAGCTCACGGCTCATGCCGCCATCAAACTTCTCGTGCCGCAACTTCAGCCGATCCAGTTTGTAGAAGCCCTTGTAGGCATTGTCGCGCTGAACAATCTCGACCTTGCTCGGCGTCGATTTCGCTGTGTCCGTCATATCAACCCTCGTTTTTTTGCCTTGCGGTATCGAGGCTGCCCTCGACATCGCGCCATCCTAACGCGCTCGCGCCCCTTGATGCAGCCCCTTTCCGGTTGCCGGGATAGACGGCGGGCGTCAAACTCACTCTAATCAGCTTAGTGGCGAACTGACTGCCCTGTCGGGAGTCGAAGCTCCACATTTTCACCTTTCCTCGATTTATGAAGGACACACATGTCGCTTTTAAAAATCGCCTCCGTGGCCTGTATCGCCTTGACCCTGGGTGCTTGCCAGAGCCTGTTCCAGCCCAGCTATCTCAAGCCGCTGGACACCACCGCCGACGCCTCGGAGCAGATCAAATCCGGCTGCAACAGCCCGGATTGCCCGCTGGTCAACATCGACACCGTGCACTTCCCGTCCGAGCCGCAGTTGGACCAGATCGTCGAGCAGCGCCTGCTGCAGATGGCCCGCACCTCGCCTGGCCAGGCCATGCCCGCCACCCTGAATGCCTACCGCGACAAGTTTTTGCGTGAGTCCCCAGACCGCAACAGCATGTACTTGCAGGCCAAGGTACGTGAGCAGCATGACGGACTGGTGATCGTCGAAGTCTCCAGTTACTTGGACACCGGCACCGCCCACGGCGAGCCGGGCCGCGGCTTCATCAACTATTCACGCCTGCTGCACAAAGAGCTGAGCCTGACCGACATGCTGTTGCCGGGCCAGGAAGAGGCGTTCTGGAAGACTGCGAAAGTCGCCCACAACAACTGGCTGATCAACTCCCAGATGGACCGCGACCCGGAGTTCGTGAAGAACTGGCCGTTCCAGAAAACCCCGAATGTGGCGCTGACCAGCAATGGGGTGGTGCTCAAGTACAACGTGACCACCATCGCCCCGTACGCATTGGGGCTGATCGAAATGACCATCCCCTATGCGCGCCTGACCGGCGTGATCAAGCCTGAGCTGGTGCCCGCACGCCACTGAAGGCCCGGCCCAGAATGAAGTGCAACAGCCCTGCCAGCACCAGCGCCGGCAGGGTTGCGCCGACATCCGGGTACAGATTCGCCAGCACGTGATAGGTACTGATGCCACCCAGCCAGGCCAACAGCGCCGGCCAACGCAGGTTGGCAGCAACCCCATGGCCACGGCGGCGCAGGATAAAGTGATCCACCAGCACCACGCCGAACAGCGGCGCGAACACCGAGCCGATCAGCAGCAGGAAGTTCTGGTACTGCGCCAACGGTGCGAAGCAGGCGATCAGCGTGCAGATGACGCCGATGGCCAACGCCAGGTGCTCGACCTTCAAGCGCAACAGAATCCCGCTGGACACCGCCGCCGAATGAATATCAGCGAAGGCGTTTTCTGATTCATCCAGCAGAATCAGCAGCAGCGGAATCCCCAGGCCAGCCCCGGCCAACGCGAGCAGCAAGGCGTTCACTTCACCGCTCGGCGCGAACGCCAGGGTGTAGGCCACGCCCAGGCTCATCAGCCAGAAGTTACCGATAAAGAAGCCCAGTGCCGTACCGCCGAACACGCTTTTCGCGCGTTTGCCAAAGCGCGAGTAGTCGGCAATCAGCGGTAGCCAGGACAACGGCATGGCGATGGCGATATCAAAACCCACGGCAAATGGCATCGAACCGTCACCGCCCTGGGCCCAAAGTGCAGCCAGGTCGGCCTTGGCGAACAGGTTCCAGGTCAGCCACAGGCAGGCCGCCAGCAGCAGCCAGATGCCCCACTTGCGCAGGATCTGCCGCACAAAGGTCAGCGGGCCGCTGACGGCGAGCAAGGTCGCGAGGGCGCCGAATACCAGGGTCCAGAACAGCGGGTTGGCCAGCAGGCTGCCTTCGCTGAACGCGCGGGTGCCCAGCAGGCTGGCCGCATCGCGCATCACGATGATTTCGAACGAACCCCAGCCGATCAGCTGCAGCAGGTTCAGCAACGCCGGCACGCTGGCGCCCTTGGCGCCGAGGCTGAGTTTGAGGGCAGCCATGGAGGACAGGCCGGTGTCACTGCCGATCACACCGACGGCGGCCAGCAACAGCACGCCGACCAGCGTGCCAAGGAAGATCGCCAGCAACGAGCCGGACAGGCCCAGGCCCGGCGCCAACAGCGCGCCGGTTTGCAGGACCATCAGGCCGATGCCCAGGGAGAACCACAGGGAAAAGAGATCGCGGGCGCCGAAGACGCGTTTGTCGGCGGGCACCGCGATGTCTGGGGAATAGGTGCTGGGTTGAATGCTCAAGGGTGTTATCTCAGGGGGACACTATTATTTGAATCAGGAAAGCCCCCTGTGGCGAGGGAGCTTGCTCCCGCTGGGTGGCGAAGCCGCCCCAAAACCTGCAACTGATGAGTGTCAGTCAAGACACCGATCCAGATTCCGGGAGCGCTGCGCACTCCAGCGGGAGCAAGCTCCCTCGCCACAGGTTCTGATTCAGACCTTTTTGTACAGCTGACTACCTTCCTGCTTGAACCGCTCCGCCTGCTCCGCCAGTCCCTTGGCCACGTCCACATCCACCGCTTCAATGCGCTGGTTGGCCGCGTACTCACGCACTTCCTGGGTGATTTTCATCGAGCAGAATTTAGGCCCGCACATCGAGCAGAAATGCGCGACCTTCGCCGAGTCCTTCGGCAGGGTTTCATCGTGGTACGAACGCGCGGTATCCGGGTCCAGGCCCAGGTTGAACTGGTCTTCCCAACGGAATTCAAAGCGCGCCTTGCTCAAGGCGTTGTCACGAATCTGTGCCCCCGGATGCCCCTTGGCCAAGTCCGCCGCATGCGCCGCAATCTTGTAGGTGATGATCCCGGTCTTCACGTCATCCTTGTTCGGCAGGCCCAAGTGCTCTTTCGGCGTGACGTAGCAGAGCATCGCGCAACCGAACCAGCCGATCATCGCCGCACCAATACCCGAGGTGATGTGGTCGTAGCCCGGCGCGATGTCGGTGGTCAGTGGGCCGAGGGTGTAGAACGGCGCCTCGTCGCAGCATTCCAGCTGCTTGTCCATGTTCTCCTTGATCAACTGCATCGGCACGTGGCCCGGGCCTTCGATCATGGTCTGCACGTCGTGCTTCCAGGCGATCTTGGTCAGCTCGCCGAGGGTTTCCAGCTCACCGAATTGCGCGGCGTCGTTGGCGTCGGCAATCGAACCCGGACGCAGGCCATCTCCCAGCGAGAAGCTGACGTCGTAGGCCTTCATGATTTCGCAGATTTCGTCGAAATGGGTGTAGGTGAAGTTCTCTTTGTGGTGCGCCAGGCACCACTTGGCCATGATCGAACCGCCACGGGACACGATGCCGGTGACGCGCTTGGCGGTCAGCGGTACATAGCGCAGCAATACGCCGGCGTGGATGGTGAAATAGTCGACGCCCTGTTCGGCCTGTTCGATCAGGGTGTCGCGGAACAGCTCCCAGGTCAGGTCTTCAGCGGCGCCGCCGACTTTTTCCAGGGCCTGGTAGATCGGCACGGTACCGATCGGCACCGGCGAGTTGCGGATGATCCACTCGCGGGTTTCATGGATGTGTTTGCCGGTGGACAGGTCCATCACCGTGTCCGAACCCCAGCGAATGCCCCAGGTCAGTTTCGCCACTTCCTCTTCGATGGACGAACCCAGGGCGCTGTTGCCGATGTTGCCGTTGATCTTCACCAGGAAGTTACGGCCGATGATCATCGGTTCCAGTTCGGTGTGGTTGATGTTGGCCGGGATAATCGCGCGGCCGCGGGCGATTTCTTCACGCACAAATTCCGGCGTGATGATTTTCGGCACACTGGCGCCGAAGCTGTGGCCGGCGTGTTGCTGGTCCAGCAGGCCGGCGGAGCGCGTCTCTTCCAGCTTCATGTTTTCGCGGATGGCGACGTATTCCATCTCGGCGGTGATGATGCCTTGGCGGGCGTAGTGCATTTGCGTGACGTTGGCCCCGGCCTTGGCGCGGCGCGGGTTTTTCACGTGGGCGAAACGCAGTGCGGTCAGCTCGGCATCGCTCAGGCGCTGTTGCCCAAAGTGCGAGCTCAAGCCCGACAGGCGCTCGGTGTCGCCACGGGATTCGATCCATGGCGAGCGCACATCCCCCAGGCCTTTGCGCACGTCGATGATCACATTCGGGTCGGTGTACGGGCCGGAAGTGTCGTAGACCACCACCGGCGCGTTGATTTCGCCGCCGAAGTCGGTGGGGGTCACGTCGAGGCTGACTTCGCGCATGGGCACGCGGATATCCGGACGGGTGCCCTGGACGTAGATTTTTTGCGAGCGGGTAAACGGCTGCACGGAACCGGAGTCGACCTTGGCCGATTCACTTAAATGCACGGTGTTTTTTAGTTTTGTAGTCATCACGGGCTCTCCAACTATCCAGGCGGTGGATTTTTGTCGGAGCGAACCTGTGACGGATGGACGCACTGAAACCAGTGCTGTGCTTGGCGCACAAGAGCTGTTCGATTGTCGAACAACATCCCGGACGAAGCACAAGAGGACTCGCCGGGTGACGAGAAATCTTGTTCCCTACGCAGGCGCTAACCTGATCAGGTTCAACGGGATCCGGTATTTACCGATCTCAGCCTTCTAACAAGGCACCCCGACAAGAACGCGACCAGTCTAGACCATGGAGCAGGCAAATTGCCAATGGCGGTGCATTCATCGTGATGAATGGCGTAATTACAGGATTGTTGTGCCGTGATAGCGCCACTACACTCGGTGACTGCTTGAGGCCTTGACGCCAGGAATGGGCCGCCTTAGCCTTGGGCTCCAAATTATCACCGTAATATTATTCTAGGGATCGCCTCATGCTGCGCAAACTCTCACTGGCTCTTGCCGTGTCTTGTGCGACCAACGGAATGGTCTGGGCAGCTGAAGCGCCCCTGACGACCAAAACCGACCTGGTCAGCGTCTACCAGGAGGCAGTGGATAACAACGCCGACCTGGCTGCCGCCCGTGCCCAGTATGGCGCGCAGAAAGAAGTGGTGCCCCAGGCCCGCGCCGGTTTGCTGCCGAACCTGTCGGCCGGTGCCGACATCAATAACGTGCGCACCCAGCTGGATCAGCCCGCTGCTACGGTCAACCGCGATGCCCATTCCTGGCGCGCGACCTTGAGCCAGCCGCTGTTCCGCGCCGATCGCTGGTTCCAGTTGCAAGCCGCCGAAGCGGTCAACGAACAGGCTGCGCTGCAACTCTCGGCCACCGAACAGAACCTGATCCTGCAAAGCGCCGAAAACTACTTCGCCGTGCTGCGGGCCCAGGACAACCTGGCCTCCACCAAGGCCGAAGAAGCCGCCTTCAAACGCCAGCTGGACCAGTCCAACGAACGCTTTGACGTGGGCCTGTCAGACAAGACCGACGTGCTGCAATCCCAGGCCAGCTACGACACCGCACGGGCCAACCGGATCCTGGCCCAGCGTCAGGTGGACGACGCCTTCGAAGCGCTGATCACCCTGACCAACCGTCAGTACAACTCGATCCAGGGCATCGTGCACACGCTGCCGGTGCTGCCTCCGTCGCCGAACGACGCCAAGGCCTGGGTCGAAACCGCCGGCCGCCAGAACCTGAACCTGCTGGCCAGCAACTACGCCGTCACCGCCGCCGAAGAAACCCTCAAGCAACGCAAGGCTGGCCACGCGCCAACCCTGGATGCGGTGGCGCAATATGAAAAAGGTGACAATGACGCCCTGGGCTTCAGCAACCCCAGCGCGTTTGGCCAGCCGTATCACGGTGATGTGTCGCAGCGCACCGTTGGCTTGCAGTTGAGCATCCCGCTGTACAGCGGCGGCCTCACCAGCTCACAAGTGCGCGAATCCTATTCCCGCCTGGGCCAGACCGAGCAGCAACGCGAAGGCCTGCGTCGCCAGGTGGTGGAAAACACCCGCAACCTGCACCGCGCGGTGAACACCGACGTGGAGCAGGTGCAGGCGCGCCGCCAGTCGATCATCTCCAACCAGAGCGCGGTGGAAGCTACGGAAATCGGTTACCAGGTGGGCACGCGCAATATCGTCGATGTGCTGGACGCCCAGCGCCAGCTGTACACCTCGGTGCGCAATTACAACAACAGCCGCTACGACTACATCCTCGACAACCTGCGTTTGAAGCAAGCCGCGGGGACGTTGAACCCGGGGGATTTGCAGGATCTGGCGCGGTACCTGAAGGCCGACTACAACCCGGACAAGGACTTCCTGCCGCCGGACCTGGCCAAGGCGGCTGCGGCGCAGTTGAAGGCTAATCCCGGTTACTAAGCGCGCCGAATAACCCAATGTGGGAGCGGGCTTGCTCGCGAAGGCGGTGTATCAGTCGACCTATTCGTTGACTGACACTGCGCCTTCGCGAGCAAGCCCGCTCCCACATTTGACTTGTGTTGTCAGTGGTTAAGCAGCCTGCCCAACCCATCCAGCAAACGCTTCAACGCGCCCTGGTTGGCCCGCATCACCGCCAGCCCCGCCTGCCCCATCTTCTGTGCGTCCTGCGGCAGCTCGAACAAGCGCTGCACCGCCACCGCCAACCCCTCGGCATCGTCCACTTCCTGCAACGCGCCGGCGTTGCGCATCATCGCGCTGATTTCAAGGAAGTTGAACACGTGGGGCCCGCAGATAACCGGCTTGGCCAAGGCCGCCGGCTCCAGCGGATTATGCCCGCCCGTGGCGACCAGGCTGCCGCCAACAAACGCGCTGTCGGCCAAGGCATACAGAAACAGCAACTCACCCATGGTGTCACCGAGCAACACGGAGGTTTGCGCCGTCACCGCCTCGCCGCTGGAGCGACGTACCGTGGCAAAGCCCTGCTGCTGGCACAGCTCGAACATCGGGTTGAAGCGCTCCTGATGACGCGGCACCAGAATCAGCAAGGCATTGGGGTAGCTGGCAAGTAACTGCCGATGCGCCGCGAGCACCACTGCATCCTCGCCTTCGTGGGTGCTGGCGGCGATCCACACCGGGCGCTCGCTGGCATGCCATTGCTCGCGCAACGCAGCGGCGCGCTCCAGCAATTGCGGGTCGATGGTCAGGTCGAACTTGATCGAGCCGGTGACCTCGACGGTATCGGGCCGTGCACCCAGGCGGCGAAAACGCTCGGCCTCAGTTTCGGTCTGGACGGCGAACAGGCTCATTTCCGCCAGCATCGGCGCGGTCAGCTTGGCGAAGCGTCCGTAGCCCTTGGCCGAACGGGCCGACAGCCGTGCGTTGGCCAAGGCCACGGGAATCCCGCGTTGGGCGCACTGGTGAATATGGTTGGGCCACAGTTCGGTTTCCATGATCACCGCCAATGTCGGCTGCACGCGATCCAGAAAACGCTTGGCCGCACAGGGCAAATCGTACGGCAGGTAGCAGTGCTGGATGCGCGGCTCGTTGGCAAACAACGCCTGGATTCGCTCGGAACCGGTGGGCGTCATGCAGGTGACGGTGATGGGCAGCTGTGGATAACGTTCCAGCAGCCCGCGAATCATCGGCGCGGCGGCGATGCTTTCGCCCACCGACACCGCGTGCACCCAGATTCCGCCGGGCTGCATCGCCGGCAAACCCCAGGAAAAGCGCTCACCCACACGCTTGGCGTACGCCGGCGCCTTGCGAGCCCGCAGCCACAGACGTAAAGCCACCAACGGCAGCGCCAGGTAAAACAGACAGCTGTAGAGAGTTCTATTCATGGCGGCGGAGTTTATCGGCTTTTTCAGTCGATCGCCTGCAAGCACTCGGCAAAACGTTCGGCGAGGAAACGCGCGGCCGGACCGAGGGGCTCGTCGCGGCGCCAGACCAGTTCGACGACCAGGGCCGGCGGGGTCCATTCGCTGTCCAGTTCGACCATCTGATCCTGATAGCCCGGATACTGCACAACGTGCCGTGGCAGCCATGCCCAACCCAACCCGCGCGCCAGCCATTCGGCCAGTACGTAGAAGCTGTCGGCACGCCAGACTTGCGGGCTGGCGGCCTCGCTACCGGGATACACACTGGTCTGGGTCGCCATCAGTAACTGGCGAAACTGTGCGAGGCGCTGGCAATCCACGGTCTTTTGCGCCGCAAGGGGATGGTTCCTGCCGCAGACCGTGACCATCTCCACACTGCCCAGCACCCGGCGCTCCAACGCTTCGGGGATTTGATCGTGATAGAACAACAGGCCCAGATCCGCCTTGCGCTCCACCAATTTGCGCGCGACATCGCCTTGGGCGGCGCTGGACAACTGCACTTCCAGGCTGGGAAATTGCCCCGCCAATGCTTCGAGGCTGTCCAGCACCGGCTGATAGAGCATGGCCTCGTCCTGAGCCAGGCGCAGCCGCGCTTCTTCTCCACGCATCAACGACAGGGCACGACCATTCAGGCGCTCGCACTGGCGCAAGACCTCCCGCGCCTCTTCGAGCAACGCGGTGCCAGCCTCGGTCAAGCGGGGCTGGCGGCCGCTGCTGCGATCAAACAGGCACACGCCCAGGTCGGCCTCCAACAACGCAATGCCATTGCTGACCGCCGATTGCGCCTTGCGCTGGTCCCGCGCCACCGCCGAAAACGAACGCTGCTCGGCGACGCTGACAAACAGGCGCATTTGCTCAAGACTCCACTGCACGCTCATGGCTCAACCCATCTTTAATTCGGATAGGTAATGACTTTACCGCATCTGGTAAGTCTCTAGAATGCCGACCTTTGAATGCCGACCTTTGTAGGAGCGAGCTTGCTCGCGAAGGATCCGAGAGCGCCACGTTAAACCAGATGCACCGCGTTATCGTTGACGATTTTCGCGAGCAAACTCGCGCCTACGGTTGAACCCCTGTACCGAGGATTTACCCCATGAACGCCGCCTACTATTACCTGGCCATTGCCATTTGCTCGGAAGTGATCGCCACCGTTTCCATGAAAGCGATCAAGGGTTTCAGCACGCCGATCCCGTTGTTGCTGGTGATCGTCGGCTACGGCGTGGCCTTCTGGATGCTGACGCTGGTGGTGCGCACCGTGCCGGTGGGCGTCGCGTATGCAGTGTGGGCCGGGATGGGCATCGTGATGGTCAGCATCGCCGCGCTGTTTATCTACGGGCAGAAACTGGATGTCCCGGCGATGCTGGGCATGGGCCTGATTGTGCTCGGGGTGGTGGTGATTCAGTTGTTCTCGAAAACCGCCGGGCACTGATCACCGGCAAACAGCCTGTATACTGCGCCTCTTGTCTTGAACACTGAGGTCGCTGCATGCCATCCGTTATTTCCACCGACGTTCTGATCGTCGGCGCCGGGGTTGCCGGCCTCTGGCTCAATGCGCGCCTGCGCCGCCAGGGCTTTTCCACGGTGCTGGTGGAAAGCGCCACCCTCGGTGGCGGGCAGAGCGTGAAGTCCCAGGGGATCATCCACGGCGGTGCGAAATACGCACTGCACGGCGCCCTGACCGGCGCCTCCGAAGCCATCGCCGACATGCCCCGCCGCTGGCGCGAAGCCCTCGCAGGTAACGGCGAGCTGGACCTTTCGGGTGTGCGCCTGCTGTCCGAAGCCCATTATTTGTGGTCGCCGGGGACTATCGCCGGCAACCTCACCAGCTTCTTCGCCAGCAAGGCCGTGCGTGGCCGCGTCGACCAAGTGAAAGGCGACGATCTGCCACCTGCCCTGCAAGACCGCCGCTTCAAGGGCAAGGTCTATCGCCTGGCCGAACTGGTGGTCGATGTCCCGAGCCTGATCGAGCGCCTGGCCCAACTGGCCGGTGACGGCCTGCTGGCCGGGGAGCACATCGAACCCCTTCTGGAAGACGGCACGCTGGTCGGCCTGAAGGTCGATGGCCGCGAGATTCGCGCCCAGCGTATCGTCCTCAGTGCCGGCGGCGGCACGGCTGACCTGCTCAGTGCCCTGGGCCTGAGCCAGCCCGCCATGCAACGCCGGCCACTGCACATGATCATCGCCAAGGGCCCCGGCCTGAAGCCGCTGTACGCCCACTGCCTGGGCGGCGGCACCAAGCCGCGCATCACCGTTACCACACACCCGGCAGCCGATGGCAATTGGGTGTGGTACATGGGCGGTGATATCGCCGAAGCCGAAGGCGTGGCCCGTACGCCGGAGCAACAGATCACCACCGCCCAAAAAGAGCTGGCCCAACTCCTGCCCTGGATCGACATGAGCCAGACCCAGTGGGCCACCCTTCGGGTGGACCGCGCCGAGCCGCTGCAGTCGGGCCTGACCCGCCCGGACAACGCCTTCCTCGCCGAGCAGGGCCGCCTGCTGGTGGGCTGGCCCACCAAGTTGGCCTTGGCTCCGGACTTCGCCGACCGGGTGATCCACGCGCTGGAACGTGACGGCATCACGCCAGGCATCCCCGAAAAGCTGCCTGAACTGCCGAAACCCGCCATCGCCCAACCTGCCTGGGAGCATCTGCTGCCATGACCCTGCCGACCCTGCATGACCTTCACCGCCCGCTGGGCAGCACCGGCCTGCGGGTCTCGCCATTAGGCCTGGGCACCGTCAAGCTGGGCCGCGACCAAGGGGTGAAATACCCCAACGGTTTTCAGATTCCCGATGACGACGCCGCGCGGATGCTGCTGCGTCAGGCCCGCCAGTTGGGCATCAACCTGATCGACACGGCGCCCGCTTACGGCCGCAGCGAAGAACGCCTGGGCCCGCTGCTGCGCGGCCAGCGCCAGGACTGGGTGATTGTCAGCAAGGTGGGTGAAGAGTTTGCCGAGGGCGTGTCCCACCACGATTTCAGCGCGGCCCATACCCGGTTTTCCATCGAGCGCAGCCTGAAACGACTGGAAACCGATTTCATCGACCTGGTGCTGGTGCACTCCGACGGCAATGACCTGCATATCCTCAATGACTGCGAGGTTTACCAGACCCTGGCCGACCTCAAGCGCGAGGGCAAGATTCGCGGTTTCGGCTTCTCCGGCAAAACCGTCGAGGGCGGCGTGAAGGCTCTGGAACAAGGCGATTGCGCCATGGTCACCTACAATCTGAACGAACAGGCCGAGAAAGCCGTCATTGATTACGCCGCCGCGCACGGCAAAGGCATCCTGGTAAAAAAGGCTCTGGCCAGTGGCCATGTTTGCCTGGAGTCAGGAGTGGATCCAATTCACGCCAGTTTCATGCTGTTGTTTGCGCAAACTGGCGTTGCCAGTGCTATTGTCGGGACCATTAATCCGCTGCACCTCGCCCATAACGTGGCGACCGCTGCCAAGGTCATTCGTCAACTCTGATGCCGCCGACGCGGCCGACCCCGACGCAAGAAGGAGCCGACATGCCGCGAACGCTCATTAGAAAAAATCCAAGCAACTTCAAAACACTGCCGCTGCACGTCGAAGCCACACCCGAGGGTTTGAGTTACCAGAGCGTGGGCATGCCGCTCAACTTTGCCCAGACCCTGCAACGGCGCAAGCCGGTAGAGGTGAAAGACACTGAGCGTTTCGTACTGGAACTGGCCAACCTTGGCGTTTCGGTGCGCCTTACCCTGCACTGGCAGAATCGTGATTATTGGGTGCTGGTGCGCCAGCGCCGGCAAGACCGCGGCGATGTGGTGCTCAAGCTGATCTCCGGTTATGTGCCGGCCCACGAACTGAACCTGCCACTGCACACCGCCATTCAGGAAATTGCCGAGGAATGCCTGCTGGAAACCCCGGAAGGCTGGTTGGGCGGGCGCTTCAATGACACCTGGCTGCCGGCGCCCTACTCGTCTGCCCTGCACTACCGCGAAGCGTTGCCGTTTCGTCTCTCGCCGCTGTCCGGTGCCGCGCGCCCGGTGCGCTGCGCCACCATGCAATTGATTGAACGCCCTCGGGCCTATGTGCATCTGCCCACGGCTTCGCTGCAACTGATTTATGACTTGCGCCTGGAAGTGCCCAAGGAGGCCAAGTCCCTGAGCCTGTTTCACGTGGACGAGCGCCTGGAGGGTGACCAGTTGGTGGCCCGCCTGGACCGTCAGCGCCCGGACTTGTACCTGATGCCGCTGAAGGACGGTCAGCCGTGTGCGGAGCTGTATACCTTGAAGAAGGATCAGCTGTATCCGGCGAGTACGCGAGGGTTGTATCTGGCAGAAAGCTTTGCCCAGCAGGAAGGCTGGATCGTGCGTGATGAGCGGATTCGGTGGAAGGACTGGCTGCGTCAGCAGGGGCTGAGTGCACCTGAGAAAGAGTCGAAATTGAAGCGATTGACCGGAAGGGCCAAGCTGCTATTGAAGAAAATCGTCCCGCGCAAGCGCACCCGGTAACCTGCGGCAAGGGAGCAAGCGCCCCTGCCGCGCTCGGTCAGTTGCTGCGGATTTTTTCAACAATCGCCGTGGTCGAGCTGTTTTCCACCAGCCCCAACACTTTGACCTTGCCACCATAGGCACTGACGATATCGGCACCGACCACTTGGTCGACCGAATAATCACCGCCCTTGACCAACACGTCCGGCTTGACCTGGGCCAGCAGGCTTTCCGGGGTCGCCTCGGCAAAGCTGATCACCCAGTCCACCGCACCCAACCCCGCCAGCACCGCCATACGACGGTCGACGCTGTTGATCGGCCGGCCCGGCCCTTTCAAGCGGCTGACCGAGGCATCATCGTTGACCGCCACGATCAAGCGATCGCCCTGGGCCCGCGCCTGCTCCAGGTACGTCACGTGACCGGCGTGGAGAATGTCGAAGCAGCCGTTGGTGAAGACAATGCTCTCGTTATGGGCACGGGCATCGTCAATCGCCAGCAGCAGCTGTTCGATACTCAACACGCCGCGCTCCGAACCTTCGGAACGTTGGATGGCGCGACGCAACTCAGGTGCGCTGATGGCCGCCGTACCCAGTTTGCCGACCACTATGCCCGCCGCAAGATTGGCCAGGGCCACCGCGTGAGGCAGCTCTTCACCCGCGGCAATGGAAGCCGCCAGGGTGGAGATCACCGTGTCACCGGCACCGGTCACGTCGAACACTTCACGGGCCCGCGCAGGCAAGTGCATGGCCGGTTGATCGGGACGCAGCAAGGTCATGCCGTGTTCGCCACGGGTCACCAGCAAGGCGCCCAGGTCGAGGTCGGCCATGAGTTTGGCGCCCTTGGTCACCAGCTCGTGCTCATCGGCACAGCCGCCGACGATGGTTTCAAATTCGCTGAGGTTCGGCGTGATCAGGCTGGCGCCCCGATAAATCGAGAAGTCCTTGCCCTTGGGATCAGCCAGCACTGGAATGCCCCGGGCCTTGGCGGCCTGGATCAGCATCTGGTGGTTTCTCAGGGCGCCTTTGCCGTAGTCGGACAGCACCAGCACCTTGATGCCTTCAAGCAGTTCGTCGACCTGGGCACTGAGGGCCAGGGCATCGGTGGCGAAGGGTTCTTCAAAATCGATACGCAGCAATTGCTGGTGACGGCTCATCACCCGCAGCTTGACGATGGTCGGCTGGTGGGGGATGCGCTGGAACAGCGCACGCACGCCAGCACCACGCAGGCTGTTGGCCAGGCTGTCGGCGGCTTCGTCGTCGCCGGTCACACCCACCAGGGAGGCCGGGGCGCCGAGGGCGGCAATATTGAGGGCAACGTTGGCAGCGCCACCTGGACGGTCTTCGATTTGCTCGACCTTGACTACCGGTACCGGTGCCTCAGGGGAAATCCGTGAGGTACCGCCATGCCAGTAACGGTCGAGCATGACATCGCCGACCACCAAGACAGGGGCTTGATCGAATCGCGGCATGGACAACTTCATGGAGCAACCCACATACAAAATGAACAGGGGCGCGATATTACCACAGGGTTGTCAAAGGCTTGTCGGGGTGTGCAGAGAAGATATTGCGAGGGGAACGGAGTGAGGGGCCAGGCCCCCCACTCCGGTGCATCAGGTGATGTCGGCCGACACCGGCGCGTCCAGGCCCATGGCGTGCAGACGGGCGTAATAACCGTTCTGCGCCAACAGTTCGCTGTGGGTACCGCGCTCGACGATCCGGCCATCGTCCATGACCAGGATCAGGTCAGCTTTCTCGATGGTGGACAGCCGGTGGGCGATGACCAGGGTCGTACGGCCTTGCATGACCTTGTCCAGGGCGGCCTGGATATGGCGCTCCGACTCGGTGTCCAGCGCCGAGGTGGCCTCGTCGAGGATCAGCAGTGGCGCGTTCTTCAGCAACGCGCGAGCAATCGCCAGGCGTTGACGTTGGCCACCGGACAGCAGCACACCGTTTTCGCCGACCTGGGTATCGAAGCCCTTGGGCAACTGGTCGATGAAGTCCTTGGCGTAGGCATCGGCTGCCGCCGCTTCGACATCTGCCCGCGGTGCACCTTCGAGGTCACCGTAGGCGATGTTGTTGGTCACGGTATCGCTGAACAGCGTCACGTGCTGGGTGACCTGGGCGATATGTCGACGCAGGTTCAGCAGGCGATAGTCTTCGATCTCCACGCCATCGAGCAGGATCTCGCCGCTCTCGTGATGGTAAAAACGCGGGATCAGGCTGGCCAGTGTGGACTTGCCGCTACCCGAGCGCCCCACCAGGGCAATCATCTGCCCAGGCTCTGCGGTAAAGGTGATGTCCTTCAGCACATGACGCTCGGTGCCAGGGTAGGTGAAGTTCAGGTTGCGCACTTCCAGGCGGCCACTGACCTTGTCGCGCTCGATGGTGCCGCGATCGATTTCCACGTCTTCGTCCAGTTGCTCGAAAATGCTTTCGGCACCGGCCACGCCTTTCTGGATGGTCGAACTGACTTCAGAGAGCTGGCGAATCGGCTTGGGCAACAGGCCGGCCAACGTAATGTAGGCCACCATGTCACCCGCCGACGCATCCCCGCGAAGGTACAGCACCAGGAACATCAGCACCGCCATGGCGGTATAGATCACCAGCTGCAACGCCGGCGTGTAGATCGCGCCGGTGCGGGTCATGCGCAGTTGCTTGTTGGTGTTGCTCAGGCTGGCCTTGAGGAAGCGCTTCTGCTCATACAGCTCGCCGCCGAAGCTGCGCACCACGCGGTAGCCCTGGATGGTTTCCGAGGCGACGTGGGTCACGTCACCCATGGCGACCTGGATCTTCTTGCTCTGCTTGCGGAATTTCTTGCTCGCGGTCCTGACCATCACGGCAATCAACGGCAGGATGGCGATCATCACCAGGGTCAGCCGCCAGTTCATGAACAGCAGGGAGGCGAACAGGAAGATCACCGTCATGCCTTCGCGAATCACCACCTTGATGGCATCGGTCGCCGCACCGGTGACCATGGTCACGTTGAAGGTGATGCGGGAGATCAGGTGCCCGGAGTTGTGATTGTCGAAATAGCGGTTCGGCAGGGTCAGCAGGTTGTTGAACAGCTGCACCCGCAGGTCGTGAACCAGGCCCAGGGAAACCTTGGCCAGCAGGTAGTTGCCCAGGAACGAACCGAGGCCTTGCCAGGCGGCGATCAGGATGATCAGCAGCGGCACAGCCTGCAACAGTTGCAGGTCACGCAGGAAAGGCACCGTGGGGAACAACACCGCTTCAGGGTTGGACAGGCCGTCGACAAAGTACTTGAGGATGTACCCCAGCATCGGCTGGGTCGAGGCGAAAATCAGAAAGCCGACGATACTCAGCGCGAACAAGCCGGCATAGGGCTTCACGTAGCTGAGCAGGCGGAAGTATATTTTCAAGCTCGAAGGGCTTGCGCTCGGACTGGAGTCGGTCATATCACGCGGCGGTTTTGAAAAAGGAGGCTGACTTTAGCACAGCTTCTCTGTTGTACTTGCACCCGGCAAACCTGCGGCCAGGTTGGATCCAACAAGCGACATTATATAGCCACTACTTTAGTATGTTCGGCTTTCTCTCTCCAGGAACGGCTTTTCCGTATGCACTCAAAACGCTTCATCTATGGCTCAAATCGTGTATTCGACTTCCTGTGCCTATGGATTCTACCGATCGGCCTGTTGCTCCTCTTGAGCGCGCTGTTCTTTGTCTCCAACCGCAATGTCATGCATAAATTTTATTACGGCCTGTTCAGCGCCCCCACTTTGCTGCTGCTGTGCCTGCGCCCCAGGGAGCTGAGAGAGGTTCTACGCGAGCCGCTCGCCATCGCCTTCCTGTTGTTTTCTGCCTGGGCACTCACAAGCCTGTTCTGGAGTCCGGAAGCCCACCCGGACACTGACCTGTACAGGCGACCGCTGCACACATTCATGCTGTTTGCCGGGTGCGGCTTGTTGCTGCACTACCGCAATGACCTGTTCAAGCCGATCTTCTTCAGCGCCGCCGTCATCGCCACGGTCGTCTGCGCGATCAACCTGGTGTCTTTCGGTGCTGGATTCGAGCCCGGGATGCGCATGATCGGCGGTCGTGGAGCGCTCGATAATCCGCTGCTCAGCTCCCATGTATTCGGCTTTTTCTGCGTGTACTGGCTGTATGTCTGTGTCACCACCAAACGCTTGCATGCGCTTTGGCTAAGCGTCCCGGCGCTGGCGATCATGACTGCAGCAGTCTTGGCTACGGGTTCCAGAACACCGTTGGTGGCACTGGTTCTGGCGGTTTTCTGGATGGGTTTCCTCAGCCGAAATCGCCGCTCGGTGCTGATGATTGCCGGCCTGGTACTGGCGGCTGCCGCGCTATTGCTGTTTTACCCGCAACTGGTTACCGAACGCGGTAGCTCATTCCGCTTCGAAATATGGCGCATTATTCTGGGCCGTATCGCCGATCATCCATGGATCGGTCACAGCTACGACTCCGAGCTTTACGTGCAGCCTGCCAACTTTGCCTACGGCGCGCTCCGCGAACCTCACAGCTTCGCCTTGGGCGTGCTTTATTACGTCGGCATCATCGGCTTCATTCCGTGGGTCTTCATGCTCGGCTGGGGCCTCTACAAAAGCCTGAAGGCTCGCGCACAACCGCTGTTTATCCTGGCCTCGTCACTACTGGCCTACGGCACCGGTGCTGGCCTGACCGAAGGCGGTGGCATTCTCTCGCGACCAAAAGAGCACTGGTTCCTGCTGTGGATCCCGCTGGCCCTGATTGCTGGCCTGAGTATCGCCCAACGTCGCCGCAGCCTGCTGCGCATGCCTGTACAAAGCCTGAAGCCGCAGGCTTTCGAACAGCTGTGCAGCAACGCCCACGTGATTGAGGCCGACGGCCTGGGGCCCAAGGTCCTGCGCCTGGAAGATGGCAGTTTCCTGAAGCTGTTCCGCGCCCGGAACTGGTACACCTCCGGTAGCTTCAACCCGTATTCCCAGCGTTTTGCCAGTAACAGCGAGCAACTGCGTGAACGGGGCGTTCCCTCACCAGCGATTCTGGGACTCTATGAGTTGCCGGACCACAGCAGCGCTGTGCAGTACCAGCCGCTGCCCGGGCTGACCCTGCGCCAGGCCTTGCAAAGCCTGGACAGCAGCCTGCGCGAATCATTGATTGAGCGTTTCGGCCAGTTCATGGCGCAACTGCACGAGCGCGGCATCTATTTCCGCTCCCTGCACCTGGGCAACGTCCTGTTGATGGATGACGGTGAGTTCGGCCTGATTGACGTGGCCGACATGCGCCTCTACCCGTCGGCCCTGCGAAATGCCCTGCGCCAGCGCAACCTGCGGCACATGCAGCGTTATCCCCAGGATCGTAGCTGGTTGTTCGAAACCCATTTCGAGCAATTGGCCAAGGGCTATGCCTCGATCGCGTCGCCAAGCGCCACGGCGAAGATCCGTGATCAGGTGTTGAAGCTCAACAACCCGGTCGCGCAGGTCGCGAGCCCGGCGAAGTGATGATTTGAGCCGCTGAGGCTCCAGGGTTGCGGCCATTGCTGTACAGGCAATGGCCAGGCCCAACCGCTATGCGCTGCGCTGCGGCGTCAGGTACAACCGCACCAACCCACGCAAGGTCTTGCGCCCCCAGAACTTCAAGGGAATCTGCTTGAGGATCTCCCGCGCCAGCGGGCGGTCACGGTCGGCGGTCTTGAGGAACATCGAGTTCAGGAAGTTGTAGCGGACCTGATCGTAGGCAGGGTGATCACTGAACAATCCGTAGGACTTGAGGATGTTCTGAATCATGTAGCGATGATTCTTGTAGGTATTGGTCGCGTGCTGGCGATAACGCGCCATCACCACATTCAACACGTCGATGGTGTAACCGGCGTGGGTGATCTTCAATTCGATCAGCAAGTCTTCCAGGGGAATCTGCGGGTCGAAACCGCCAACCTCCTCCAGCGCATGCCGGCGGATCATCAGGGTCGGTGCCGGCGGGAACGGTTTGCGATCCAGAAACAGGTCATCGAAATCCAGGCTGCGAAACGGTAAATCACGACGCTGCTTCTTCTCCGGGTACGGCTTGCCGTCACCATCGATCAGCTCAATGTTGCCGGCGCAGATACCCACCTTCGGCTTGCCTTCCATATAGGCAACCTGGGTGGCGATGCGCTCCGGCAGCATGATGTCATCCGAACCGAAGGGCACGATCAGGCTGCCTTTGGCGCGGGCGACGGCACCGTTCAGGGTATTGGTCAGGCCCTGGTTCTGCTGCACCTGGAAATCAAACCCGTGTTCGGCCTGCAAGCGCTGAATGCGCTCCACGCTGTCATCCTTGGAGCCATCGTCCACCACCAGCAATTCGATGTTGGCGTAGGTCTGGCCAAGCACACTGAGGATGCTCTGCTCGATGTACGGCCCGTGGTTGTAGGACGCGATGATCACGGTGACCAGGGGTTGCTGCAGAGTCATGCTTTACCTACTTCACGCAGACCGGTTTCGATCAGGGTCAAATACTTGTGCCGGAACTCGCCCAGGGTGTGGTTTTCTTCCAGGTAGCGGAAGACTTGTTCGCCCTTGGCACGCAACTGCTCGTCGCTCAGCGCCAGGTAAGTGTCCAGCGCCGCCGCCAGTTGCTCGACATTTCCCGGGTCATGGGACAGGCCGCCCGCACCTTCCACCAATGGCAACATCGCCGGGCCGTTGGAGGCGATGACCGGCAGATGGCCGCTCATGCCTTCCAGCAGCGCCAGGCCCAGGCCTTCGAACAGCGACGGCATGGTCCAGATATCGAAACCGCGTACATACTTCATGCCATCTTCGCGAAACCCCAGCAGGTGCGCACGGCCGGTCAGGCCCAGGCGCTCGATGTCGGCACGCAGGTCCGCTTCAGCGCGGCCGGAACCGATGATCCCCACCTGGGCTTCAGGGTATTTGTCTTTCAGGGTGGCGAAGGCTTGCAGCAAATGAGTGTGGCCCTTGATCGGTACCAAGCGGCCCAAGGCGCCAATCATTCGGGCTTCCAGCGGCAAGCCCAACGCCTTGCGTGCTTCATCGCGAGGCAGCTGCAAGGCTTCGGCCTGGGGGATGTCGATGGCGTTGGTGACAAAGGTGGTGTTTTCACGGGTGAACCCACAGTTGAGGTCCACCAGGTAATCCTTGACCGCCGCCGACACCCCGACAAACCGCCATGCCGGGCTGACCCATTTCTGCGTCTGACGCCGACGGTAACCACGGGCGTACTCGCCGAAACCGTGGGAGATGCCAATGCACAGAGGGATTTTCAACCAGCGGTTGAGGGACAGCATCATGTTCACCGACTTGAAGCGGTTACAAATGACCACGTCGAATTTTTGCTCGCGGCAGTACTTGTAGATCTGCCACATGGCGCCGAAGCGAATGCCCTTGAGGGATTTTTCCGGCAGCTCGAAATAATGGGAGTGTTCAGCGACGCTCAGGGGCTGGCCAGGCAGCGGACGGCCGCTGAGAAACCCGGAGGTGACCTCGAAACGCTCAGCCGGCAAGGCCTTGACGATCTGCTCGCCGAGGTCGGCAAAGTCGTGGGTCTTGACGTTGTAGTCCGGCTGTAACTGCAAAACCTTGAAACGAGGCTTCATAACTCTCCATGCTGCAATCAGGCTGCGGGCACGCAGCCCGGCGAAAAAGGGGCGGCAGGCGCTGCAAGCCTGCCTTCAATAAGCACTCAATCCTGCTTCAACACCCAGAGCAACTCATGACGGCGCACCGCCTTGCGGAAGAACTCATTCTCTCCGTAAGGCGATGGACTCCGGCCTGCCAGCAATTGCTGCAACCACCTGCGCACGCGGCGCTTGAACGGCGCCCGCGGCTGCAGGTCGTGCATCATGCCCAGGGCCATGGCCTTGTCCTGCTGCTGGCTCAGGGTCAGCGGCAAGCTGCACGGCACAAGTTCACGGGAGGCGTCAAAACGCGGCGGCAAGGCCACGCCAGCGCCCGAGTCGCCCATGGGCCAGCGATCGTTATCATGCAGGTGGTTGGCGTAGCCGAGCAACGTGTCCGGTTGCCATTCCAGGCCGTGCAGGGCCTCGAGTATCGCGGCGTGGGCACAGATGTGATCCGGGTGCGGATCCAGCAAGGGTGTTGGCAACACGATCACCTGCGGACGCGCCTTGAGCAACAGCGCCCGCAGGTCGGCAATCAGGTTGTTCCACGTCGGCGCACCGTCCACGTCACCGGGCAAGGCCAGGGCATTGAACTGGCGAAACAGTCGGGTATCGTCCAACTCGGCTTCCCGGGAAGCCTGGGGCTGATCCGGCGCGGCCTGCATGGCCGGCAGTTGCATGCAGAAGTAGCCCAGTTGCACGCACTGCGCCTCGGGAACCCCCGCCCAGCGAGGCACAGTAACGCTGTCCCAGGCGCGCAGGCGGCCTTTGAGTCGTGCGGCGTCGGCCTTGGGCATACCCATGTGTTGATAGTGATCGGCTTCGATTTCGCCCGCCGTGAGGGTGACGATCCAGCTCTCATCGGCTTGACTATAGAGGCTGAAGGCGGCCAGTTCGGCATCGTCGGCATGGGGCGCGATGACCATCACCCGCTGGCGCCGGTAATCCGGCTGGCGGAACCGCCACAGCGTAGGCTGGCCCTTGATCCGGCAGAAGCGCCCGCGCAGGCGCAGTTTGCCGGCGGTCAGTGCCTCGCCCGCGCCGGTCAGGTTGAGGTAACGCCGACCTGCGACGCCGCGTTCAAAAACTTGCCGGTCCGGCGCATCAAGGCCCAGCAATTCTACGGCCGGGTCGAGAAAGCGTCCGAGCCAGGCACTTTTGAGTTCAATCGCAACGATCAGGGTTTCATCGCCCACCAGGGGCGTGTCCAACACCAGCCGCCCCGCTTCGAGACGCAGGCCCGCGCACTCGCTGCCCTCAGGAAACGCGTACTCATAGCCGTCTTTGGGCGAATAGAACAAATGGTCGGCAAACCAGGCTTCATGCGCCGCCCACAGCACCACCGCCAGCACCAGCGGCAACCACCAGGCCACCAGCACACCGACAGCCAGCAACAGCAACAGGCCAACCAACAGCGCGATACGCTTGTTGCGCCGATGCTGCTTGAGCAATTGCTGCTTGCGGCTCATACGCTGAACACCGGCACCGGGTTGCACCAGCGCTCCTTGTATTCACGGTCGGAACGCCCGAAAGAGAAGCGCAGGGGCTTGTCGCTGGCCCGCGCCTGTTCCCAGGCACTTTGGGTATTCAGGAAACTCAGCACGCTACCGGGGCTGAACGCTTTGGTTTCAGGGTCGACACCGCCGTTGACGTACTCGGCACTGATCCACGCCGGCGCCTGCACCTGATACACCAGCTGCACCGCAATCGCGGCGTCATTGAGAAACAGCACCGAGCCGAACAGGAACTCCTTGAGCAACTCCAATACTTCCGCCAGACGCTCGGCGCCTGCCGCTGGGAAACCCCAGCGCCGCTGGAACAGGTCGCAATAGATCGCTGCCAATTCGGTACTGGAAAACTCGCTGACCGCCCGCACCACGCCGCCCGCCTCTTCCAGCAAACGCAATTCACGACGCTGGTTGTAGCGAAACTTCTTCGACAGTTCTTCCGGTGTGCGTGCCATGGCCAACTGCTCGGCCTGGGGCTTGAGGGTGCTCACGTGCCCTTCGTTCAGCGCCGACAGGTAACGCGCTCGATGACGCAACGGCAGCTGCGCATCGGCGGCAATCGGCAGGATGATCTCGGCGTTACCCAGATCGAACAGGCCTTTTTTGCCTTTGCGCTTGAGCACGTCCTTGGACAGGGCCAGGTCGCGCCCCCAGGTGGCAATGGCGCCTTTCAGCTCGCCGTCCTGCTCCCAGCCCAGGTAACGCACCGGAATCTGCGCCAGGTGCGCCAGCCGCTCGACGATCTGCGGATGAGTCGCCACGCTGCCGCCAAAACGCTGCCAGGCCTGGGCGTAAACCTCGGCCTCGACAGGCGTCCAGCCACGTTCACGCCAGCCCTGGAAGCGGTTCAGCATTTAGACCACAGCGTCATAAGGGTCCACGCCGTCCTTGACCACGAGGATGTCTTCCATGATCAGGTACTGCAGGTCGGAGCCGAAAAACATATTCAGCGCATCGGTCGGCGAGCAGATCATCGCTTCGCCACGACGGTTGAGCGAGGTGTTCAGCGACACGCCGTTGCCGGTCAATACTTCCAACTCTTTCATCATGTCGTAGTAGCGCGGGTTGTACTCGCGCTTGAGCACCTGGGCGCGGGAGGTGCCATCTTCATGGACCACTTCCGGCACGCGGGTTTTCCACTCTTCCGACACTTCAAAGGTGAAGGTCATGAACGGCGCCGGGTGATCGACCTTGATCATCTGTGGCGCAACGGTGTCGAGCATCGACGGGCAGAAAGGCCTCCAGCGCTCGCGGAACTTGATCTGGTGGTTGATGCGGTCGGCCACGCCGGTGGCGCTCGGGCAACCGATGATCGAACGACCGCCCAAGGCACGCGGGCCAAACTCCATGCGGCCCTGGAACCAAGCCACCGGGTTGCCGTCGACCATGATCTTGGCGATGCGTTTCGGGGTGTTTTCGATCTGGCGCCACACCGGCTTGCTCGGGTGTTTGGCGCAGGCGGCGATCACGTCTTCGTTGCTGTAGGACGGGCCGAGATAGACGTGTTCCATCTTCTCAACCGGTACACCACGGGCATGGGACACGTACGCTGCCGCACCGACCGCGGTGCCGGCATCGCCGGACGCCGGCTGCACGAACAGCTCCTTGACGTCGTCGCGGGCAATGATCTTCTGGTTCAGTTTGACGTTCAGTGCACAGCCGCCGGCGAAGGCCAGCTTGCCGGTGTCTTTCAGGATGTCGCCCAGGTAATGGTCGATCATCTGCAACGCCAGCTTCTCGAACAGCGCCTGCATGCTCGCGGCGTAGTGGATGTACGGCTCGTCGGCGATGTCGCCTTCGCGCTTGGGCCCCAGCCACTCGATCAGTTTCGGCGAGAAGTAGAACCCCTTGCCCTTCTCTTTGTAGCGGCGCAGGCCGATGACGTTGGCGTAGTCGGTGTTGATCACCAGCTCGCCGTTCTCAAAGGAGGCCAGGCGTGAGAAGTCGTACTTGCTGGCGTCGCCATACGGCGCCATGCCCATGACCTTGAACTCGCCGTCGAGCATCTCGAAACCGAGGAACTCGGTGATAGCGCCATACAGGCCGCCCAGGGAGTCCGGATCGTAGAATTCCTTGATCTTGTGGATCTTGCCGTTTTCGCCGTAGCCGAAGAAGGTCGTGGCGTACTCGCCCTTGCCGTCGATCCCGAGGATCGCGGTCTTCTCCTGGAAGCCCGAGCAGTGATAGGCGCTGGAGGCGTGGGCCAGGTGGTGTTCAACCGGTTCGATCTTGATTTTCTTCGGATCGAAGCCCAGTTGCTCCAGGCACCAGACGATCTTGTTGCGATAGCGCTTATAGCGACGGTTGCCCATCAGGATCGCGTCGAGGGCGCGGTCCGGGGCGTACCAGTAACGCTTGGCATAGTGCCAGCGGGCTTCGCCGAACAGGCTGATGGGGGCGAATGGAATCGCGACCACGTCAACGTCGGAAGGCTTGATACCGGCTTGTTCCAGGCAGAACTTCGCCGACTCGTAGGGCATGCGGTTCTTTGCATGTTTGTCGCGTACGAAGCGCTCTTCTTCGGCGGCCGCGATCAGCTTGCCGTCGATATACAAGGCTGCGGAAGGATCATGGCTAAGGGCGCCGGACAGGCCAAGAATCGTCAATGCCACAGGGGTCTAGCCTCTTTTAGTCTGCATGCAGGCGCGTCACGCCTGAAAAAAGTGTGCTCCCCGCCTGGGCGAGAAACAGCTAAAGGGCGGGATTATAGCGTAAACACGTCCCGTGATGATCTAGGGATTGTGGCGACCGGTTGTCACTGCGGGGCTAGCGGAAAATCTCGATGCTGCCGTCCCTGTTCTGGCGGTAAACCGTGTAGGGCAGCACGAGGGTGTCGAGCAAGCCGGAGCCAACCAGCTCGGCGGCGAAGATCGGCAAGGAGCCGGAGGCATCGCGTGTGTGCTCTTTGGTGGTGTCGGGTGCGCCGTTCAGTGTGCAAAAACCGTAGATCACCCCGCTGTAGATACGCGGCACGTTTTCACAATAGCTGCGCGATTCCTTAAGGTTCTGGCTGGCGACGGCGTCCGGGCGGAATACCGTGTTGATGGTGCCGCAACCGGTGGTGGATACCAGTACAGCGGCGAGAAGAAATCGGGTGACAGGACTCATGGACAACTCCATTTGACATAAGTGTGGGCATTCACCCCTGCCCATACGACCCCACTGGATCCGTTTATGAACCCGGGCGCCAATAGATACCGAGGTTACCATCGGTACCTTGCTTGTAGACCGTATAGGGTAGGACCACTGTATCAACAATGCCCGAGACCGTTATATCCAAGAGTACAAACGGCATCATTACTCCAGTAAGGTCCGGCGCGGCATGCAGCAGGCAGAAATCAAAGGCAACACCGCTGTAGACACGGGGAATGGCCTGGCAATAGGTTTTTTGCTTCCTGAGCTCACGTGCCGCTACCGCGTCTTCGCGCAGCACGGTGTTGACCGTCCCACAGCCGCTCAACACAACGAGCCCAACGCTTAGTGCAAAAGTCATTTTTAGTCTCATCGCCAGCCCTCTGAATGGTCAGCAACGCTAGCATCGGCCCTGTAGGCGACCCAGACCCCGCGCGCCGCCGCGCCATGTAAGAGGATTCCGAAATGGTAAAAGCGGGCTGAAACGTTAAACTCGCGCACTTTTGTGTGTCATGGATCCTGGTTTACTCATGAAAGTTGTTGTGCCCACTCGTTTTGCGATGCTGCTTCCCGGACTGCTGGGCCTGTACAACGGCGCCCAGGCCGACGAAGCACCACTGGTCCTCGACCCCAGCGTGGTCACCGGCTCCCGCAGCGCCAGCCCATCGTTTGACCTGCCGTATTCGGTCGACAGCATCAGCCGTGAACAGATCAGCGACGGCCAACTGGGCATCAACGCCTCTGAAGCACTGTCCCGGGTGCCCGGCCTGGTGGTCCAGAACCGCCAGAACTATGCCCAGGACCTGCAGATTTCATCCCGCGGCTTCGGTGCGCGCTCGGCGTTTGGGGCCCGCGGCATCAAGCTGGTCGCCGACGGCATCCCCGCCAGCACCCCGGACGGCCAGGGCCAGGCCGCCACGTTCAACCTCGACACCGCCGAGCGCATCGAAGTCCTGCGCGGCCCGGCCGCCACGCTGTATGGCAGCAATGCGGGCGGTGTGATCCAGATGTTTTCCCGCAACGGCGAAGGCCCGCCGCGCATCGGCGCCGAGACCCTGGTGGGCAGTGATGGCCTGAGCAAAAACCACCTGACCGCCGAAGGCGCGGCAGACGGCGCAGGCTTCGTGCTCGATGCTTCGCGTATGGACACCGACGGCTATCGCGACCACAGCAGCGCCCGCCGCGACCAGACCTTCGCCAAGCTGAATGTCGAGCCGGATGACGACAGCAAACTGGCGCTGATCTACAGCAGCCTGGAGCAGAACGGCACCCAGGACCCGTTGGGGCAGACGTGGGACGCGTACAAAGCCGACCCACGCTCGGTGAGTCCCCTCGCAGAGCAGTACAACACTCGAAAAAGCATCGACCACCAGCAAGTGGGGATGAACTACGAGCGGTATTTTGGTGACGCGACGCTGCAAGTGAATGCGTATACCGGGCGACGCAGCGTGATTCAGTATTTGTCGATTCCCAAAGGCACACCCGCCAACGAACGCGGCGGCGGCGTGGTGCAGTTCGACCGCAAGTTCTACGGCGGCTCCGTGCGCTGGATGCAGCCGATCGACAGCGTGCCGGGTGAACTGATGATCATCACCGGCGTGGATTTCGACCAGAGCGAAGACAGTCGCCACGGCTATCAGAACTACAGCGGCAACACCCTGGGCGTAAAAGGTCAGCTACGCCGGGATGAAATCGATACGGCCCGCAGTCTCGACCCCTATATCCAGGCCAACTGGGCCATTGACCGCTGGACCCTGCAAGCCGGGGTGCGCCATAGCACCATGGAGCTGGACGTCGACGACCAGTTCCTGAGCAACGGCGACTCCAGCGGCAACAAGACCTACCAGAAGAACACCCCGTCCGTGAGCGTGATGTACGCCTTCACGCCCGACCTGCACGGTTACGTCAGCGCCGGCAAGGGTTTCGAAACACCGACCCAGGCAGAACTGGCGTATGCCCCGGGCAATATCGAAGGGTTCAACTTCGGCCTGAAGCCCTCCGAAAGCACGCAATATGAAGTGGGCCTGAAAGCACAGTTGAATGACACACGGGTCAACGCCGCCCTCTTCCAGATCACCACCGAGGATGAGCTGGTGGTGGACCAATCCATCGGCGGCCGTACCAGCTACCAGAACGCCGGCCGCACCCTGCGCCGCGGCTTCGAGCTGGGCATCGAAAGCCAGCTCAGCGAGCAGTGGAGCACCAACATCGCCTACACCCGCCTGCAAGCCACCTACGACAGCGACTTCGTCGGCGGCGGCAAACCTGTGGACAAGGGCAACTACCTCCCCGGCGTCCCGCAAACCACCTTATTTGCCGAACTGAACTGGAAGCCCCGGGACTGGGTCAGCACCGCCCTGGAAGGCATGTACCGCAGCAAGGTCTACGTCGAAGACACCAACCAGCAACACGCGGCGCCGGGCTACAGCGTCTTCAATTGGCGCGCACGGTTTGAACAGAAGGTGGAGCACTGGACGTTTCACCAGACCCTGCGCCTGGATAACCTGCTGGATCGCCAGTACGTAGGCTCGGTGATTGTCGGGGACGGCAACGGCCGCTATTACGAAGCGGCGCCAGGACGCTCGTGGTACGCCGGCGCCGGCGCCGAGTACACCTTTTAGCAACTGCCACAGGCTTGTGGCGAGGGGGCTTGTCCCCCGTTGGGCCGCGCTGCGGCCCTGAAAAGCCTAACCCACTTCTTTCGGCACCCGCTGATCAATAACCCGATGCAACGCACTGCTCTCAGACCAGTTACGCATAAACCGCGCGCGGTCTTTGGCGTAAGCCGGGGCGAAGCTGCTCAGTGAACCATGCTGACACATCGAATCCAGGTCGATCATCGCCCAGCGGTCCCCCTGCCAGAACAGGTTATGCCCCTTGAAGTCTCCATGACTGATGCGCTCGCGGATCAGTTCTGCAAACAGATCATCAAGGGCAACCAACTCGGCTTCAGGCGCATCGCCACGTTCAACATACGGTGCAAACCGCTCGATGATATCCGGCCCGGGCAGGTACTCAGTCACCAGGTAAGCCCGGCTGCGCAGCCACAGGAAACGCTTTTCCAGCAACGCCAGCGGCTTGGGCGTGGCAATACCGAGGAACACCAGGCGATTGCCCTCGCGCCACGAATGCCAGGCCCGGCTCGGACGCCAGAAGCGCTTGAGCCAATGAGCGAAACCCTTGATGTTGTAGCGCTTGATCACCAGCGGCCGACCGGCCACCTCGACCTTGGCAACGCTGGCCGCCCCGCCGGTTTTATACAGGTGGCCCTGGTCCAGCAGCGCATCGGCCTGCGCCAGCACCGGCAGCATCGCCGCTTCTTCCTCACGCCGAATCGCGCGCAAGGCAAACGGCCCACGCATCACGCTGAAGAGCGTGCACTCACGGCCCACCTTGCTCAGGAAATCCTTCAAGCGCCAGACGCTGACTTTGTGCACCTGCTTCTGCAACGCTTCCATCGGCAACGCGTGTTCGCCATTGCTCAGCAGGTAGTGCACCAGCAACTCTTCAGTAAACGGCTCGAGGTTTTTCGGCAATTGGGCGAAAAACACCCCGAGGTTTTCCAGCACCCGGCTGCGGGACAGCGGCTTGCCCGCCTCTTCGACGCAGATCCCGGCGCCATCGATCAAATACAGTTTGCCGTCCTGGCGCAGCAGGTTGTCCAGGTGCAGGTCTTCCTGCCACAGGCCCTTGGCATGCATCTGCGCAATCGCGCCCAACGCCTCGGCCAGCACCGCTTGTTGCTCGTCGGCCAATGGCGGCAAACCTTCAACGGCGTGCCAGGCATCAGCCAGGCTGTCGGCGCCTTCCAGAAACTCGAACAGCAGCCAACCACCCTCGCCCTCTTGCAGACCATCGGCCAGCAACAGCGGCGTGGTCAGGCCTTGCTCGGCCAACAGCCGCACCCCCTTGAGTTCACGCTGAAAATGCCGCGCCGCCTTGCGGCCCACCAGCAACTTGGCCAGCACCGGGCGCCCGCGCCACACGGCGGCGCCGACATAGCGCTGGCCCGGCAATACCCGCAGCAGGCTGAGCAGTTGCAACTGCCCAGGCCCGGCCGCGTCTGCCAGCTCGATGCTCAGGGGCAGGCTGGGGGTACGGCCGGCATTTTTCAGTTCGGACAAACGCATCAGCGGTTCTCCTTGTGACTGCGCCGAGCGGCAAGGCGCTGGTTCCAGGTGGCGACCAAGGCGCTGTCCTGCGGCTGATCCAGATACGCCGCCAGCAGTAGGCGAACCTGGTCGTCCGACCACTGCGGCGCACGACGCAACAGCGGCTCCAGGTCCTTGACCCGGTCACGCCAGCCGAACAACAACGGGCGGGTTTTCTCCAGGTCGATCAACTGCGCCGCATAACCATCGCCGCTGGCCTGCAGGAAAATATGCTTGGGATAAAAACAACCATGCACCTGGCCCACGCTGTGCAGCCGGCGCGCCAACTGACCGCAAGCCAGCAGGATCGCCCGCTGCTGCGGGTCGCTCAGTTCAGACCATTGCTCCAGCAACGAATCCAGGTCATTCCAGCCATCCAGCGCCCGGGTCAGCAACATCGCCCGATGCTCCCCCGCCACTTTGCGCTCACCGAAGAACGCCGCCTGCAACGCCGGAATGCCCAACTGCCGGTAACGGCTGATATTGCGAAACTCACGGGCAAAACTCGGCTCGCCAAACGGCCGGTGCAAGGTGCGCGTCAGGTAGTTGCTCTGGCGCTTGAGGTAGTAGCCCTGGCCCTCGAGCTCGAGGCGAAACACACTGCTCCAGCCGCCGCGACTGGTGTTGGGCTCGTCCACTGCATCCAGTTGCTTGGCCCATAGCGCATCGAAAGTGCCGAGGCCGTTGCGCTCAAGCAATGCCCGATCTTCGGCCGCCAGGAAATCACTCATTCTCGTCCCTCGAAAAACTTCACCACGTGACGAATTCGCTGTTTATCCGACGCGCTCAGGTGCTGGCGCTGGCGGTACTGCATGTAGAAGCGCAGGCGCTGGGTGGCCGACAGGTGATACTTGGCGACCTTGTCCAGGCAGGCCAGGTCTTTGGTGATGCGGTATTTGAGCCAGAACCCGCGCCAGAAATCGCCGTTGGGGCAATCGATCAGGTACAGGGTTTGCTGGTCGTCCACCAGCAAGTTGCGCCACTTCAAATCGTTGTGAGTAAACCGGTGGTCGTGCATGGTCCGCGTGTATTCAGCGAGTTGCCGGCTGATGTTATTGACCCACACAGGGTCAGACAATCGCGGGTCGTTGCGCTCGGCCAATGCCGACAGGTCTTCGGTTTTTGGCAGCTCGCGGGTAATCATCGCCCCACGGTGATAAGCCAGGCCTTTGCGCTCCAGGCCCCAGGCGATTACGTCGGCGGTGGGAATGCCCCACTTGGCGAAGCGCTTGAGGTTCTGCCATTCAGACTTGACCCGTGGCTTGCCCAGGTAACGGCGCAAACCCTTGCCCGCGCCGACGTAGCGCTTGACGTAATAATTGACCCCGCCGCGCTCCACACGAATCACTTCGGACAACGGATCGCGAGTCAGGCGCTCCCCTTGCAAGGCAAACACCGCCTCGAGGCTACCAAAGTCATCCGCCAGGGCGGCGTAAGCAGGTTCCAGGTTCCAACCCGCCATCAGAGCGCATCCCCGTATCGTTGCTTGCGTGCGTAAAGCTTGGAGGCCATGCGTTCCAGCGCCGCCAGCAGCGCGCTTTGCTCGCCCAGGATCTGGCGCAAAGGCTGCTGGAAGTAGGCCTTGAGAAACCGCAATTTGTCGCGCCGGGTCAAACCAATCTCCAGGGCGGAGTAGTAAAGCCCCGCCAGGTCCTTGTCACGCCAGCGCCGTGGAATCTTCGAACGCACCTGGGCACGGTGCAGGTCGATCACCGAGAGCTTGATGTTATCGACAGTGACCGGCTGCTCGGTGTGCAACAGGAAGTGGCACAGGTAGCAATCACGATGGTTCACGCCCCCCCGGTGCATCGCACCCAGCGTGCGCGCAAGCTCAACGGTCAGGGCGTGCCGAATCGCCGGCACGGGCGGCTGCTTGACCCAGTCCATGGTCAGGTCTTCAAGGCTGACGATAGGCGCCAGCTCTTCCGTGACGATGAACGAGTGCTGATCAGCCGGGTTGCTGCCCTTTTCACCAAAAGCCACGCCGGTCATGGTGGGCACACCGAGTTCCTGCAGACGCTGGATCGCGTCCCACTCCTGGCCTGCGCCCAAGACGGGCAACTTTGCCGTGATCAGGTTCTTGAGGATTTCACCCCAGCCAATTCCCCGGTGGATCTTCACAAAATAATGGCGGCCTTCCACTTCCGTACGCAAGGTACGGCGGGCGGCCAGCTCACGAAACACCTGACCGTCCAGCTTCTCGACTTCGGCGAACGCATCGCGCCCGGCCCACAGGGTCTTGAACGGTTCGGCAAGAATCAACTTCATCGGTTTGGCTCCGCCAGAATCAGGTCCGCAGCGTACTGCGGCATGCTATAGAGGTCGGCCGTCTCAGCGAAGGCCAGACCATTGCGGCTCCAGGCCGCGCGCGCTTCTTGGTCGTCGAGCATATCCACCAGGTACTGGTTGAGCTGGGCCTGCTCGAACGGTTCGTCCAACACCCGGCCACTTTGAGCCTCGTCGATGTAAAACGCGTAACCGCAGACCTGGCTCACCAGCACCGGGAGACCGGCGACCACCGCTTCGATCAGCACATTGCCGGCCGCCTCGTTGTAGGCCGGGTGAATCAACAGGTCCGACCCCAACAGGAAACGCGGAATATCGCTGCGGCCCTGGAAGAACTGCACCTGGTCGCCCAGGCTCAGTGCGGCACTCTGCAACTGGAATACTTTGGGGTCGTCCTGGCCGATTACAAATAGCCGGGTGCGCTTCTTCAACCGGGATGGCAGCGCGGCCAGGGCCTTGAGGCTACGGTCGACGCCCTTGGTCTTGAAGCCCGAGCCAATCTGCACCAGCAGCAAATCATCTTCGGCCAAGCCAAATTCGCGGCGAAACTCGGCGCGAATTTCAGCGGCGTTGGGCGGCGCGCGGCGGTCGCGGGCAATGCCCGGCGGCAGCAGGTGAAAACGCTCAGGCTCGGTGCCGTAATACTGGGTAAACAACGGCTGCTGTTGCCGGGAGATCGTCAGGATTTTGGTCTTGGCGCCCTTGTCGAATACCGCGCGCTCGTATTCGGCAAAGTGCCGGTAACGACCGAACCAGCGGTACATCGGGTTGCGCAGGTTTTGTGCCTTGTCTTCGAACACGCCGTCGGCGGCGAAGTACACGTCCAGCCCCGGCATCTTGTTGAAGCCCACCACCCGATCAACCGGGCGCTTGGCCAGGTCGGCCTGGATCCAGGCGTAGAGCTTTTCGTTGCGCCGATGATTGAACAGCGCCTTGACCGGCGCCACCAACACTTCAAAGCCCGGTGGAACATCGCCTTCCCAGATCAGCGTGTAGACGCGAATTTGATGGCCGCGCTGCTGGCACTCCAGGGCAATGCGCATGAAGTCGCGCTGCAGGCCACCAAAGGGGAAGTATTTGTAGAGGACAAAAGCCAGTTGCATCAGTGTTCCTCAGCCAATAACAACGTGCTTAATCGCGTTGCGACACGCTCAGGGTTCAGGCGAGTGAAGCACAGTGGCCACTCGCGCTTGATATCAAACCGGCGCTGGTCTTCGGCGGTCGGTTGATAGGTGCATTTCTTTTGCAGGCATGGCGCACACGGGAAGTCGCTGGCCAGGTGAATCTGCGCCTTGCCATAGGCGCCAGTCAGGCCCGGGTTGGTGGGGCCGAACAGTGAAATCGTCGGCACATCCAGCGCAGCGGCCAGGTGACCGAGGCCGGTGTCGACAGCGACACACGCCTGGGCATTGGCCAGTACACGGGCCACGCCCGCCAGGTTCAGCTTGGGCAGCACTTCAGCGTTTTTCAGACCTTTGGCCAAGCGTTCGGCGCGGGCCTTTTCGGCGGCATTGCCCCACGGCAACTTCACGTCCACGCCAAAACGGTCCATGCGCTCGGCCAGGTCGCGCCAGTAGGCTTCCGGCCAGTGCTTGGTGTCCCACGTGGTGCCGTGCAGCAGCAATACGAACGGCTTTTTCGGCGGCAGGCCCTGCAATTTTTCGACGCTGAGGCCGTAGTCACCCAGGCCTTTGGGAAGGTCGTAGCCCAGGGCGACGGCAAACAGCTGGCGCAAGCGCTCCACCGCATGCTGCCCACGGGCCACGGCCAAACGCCGGGAATAGAAATGCGCGGCCAATGGTTCTCGAGCCGACTGCTTATCGAAGCCCGCCACCGGAGCACGCACGTAACGGGTCAGCCAGGCGCTTTTCAGCAGGCCCTGGGCGTCGATCACCAAGTCGTATTTGGTCGACTGCACGCTCTTCTTGAAGCGCCGCCATTCGCCACTCTTGAAGGTCTGCCAGAGGTTCTTGCGCCAGCGGCGGATCGCCACCGGAATCACCTTGTCCACCGCCGGGTGCCAGGCTGGAATTTCGGCGAAGCCTTCTTCCACCACCCAGTCAAACCGGATGCCCGGGATCGCCCGCGCGGCGTCAGTCAACGCCGGCAACGCATGAATCACATCACCCAGGGATGAGGTCTTGATTACCAGAACCCGCAACTTAACGGACCTCGACCACAGAACCCTGCAACCGCTGCAACGCGTCGCTGACGGGTTGCGGCAACAGTTGGCGCAGGCAGTTGTAGTGGCCGAAACGGCAGGTGCGATCGAAACACGGGCTGCATTCCAGCCCCAGGCGCACCACTTCGACCTTGTCGGCCAGCGGCGGGGTAAACCCTGGAGACGTCGAACCGTACACCGCCACCAGCGGGCGGTTCAGCGCGGCGGCCACGTGCATCAGGCCGGAGTCGTTGGACACCACCGAGTCGGCGCAGGACAGCAGGTCGATGGCCTCCGCCAGGGACGTGTCGCCGCTGAGGTTGACCGCCTCTTCACGCAGGCCCGGGATCAGGCGCTGGCGAATATCCTCACCCACCGAATGATCGTTTTTCGAGCCGAACAGCCAGACTTGCCAGCCCTCGCGAATCTTCATCTCCGCGACCTTGGCGTAATGCTCCGACGGCCAGCGCTTGGACTCGCCAAACTCGGCGCCAGGGCACAGCGCCAGCACCGGACGGTCCAGCTCCAGGCCGAACTTGGCCAGGGCGGCATCGCGGGTGACCGGGTCGATTTGCAGGCTCGGGCGCGGATAAGGCGTGGGCAACTCGGCGCCCGGCGCGTAGGCCAGGGCCATGAAGCGCTCGATCATCAGCGGGTAGCGGGCTTTGTCGAGCTTGCGCACATCATTGAGCAAGCCATAACGAAACTCGCCCCGCCAGCCGGTGCGCTTGGGGATGCCGGCAAAAAACGGCACCAGCGCCGACTTCATCGAGTTGGGCAACAGGATGGCCTGATCGTACTGCCCGGCCAGGGACTTGCCGATGCGTCGGCGGGTCGCCAACTCCAGCGCGCCGTGGCCGAGCGGGAAGCTCAAGGCCTGACGCACTTCGGGCATGCGCTCAAGAATCGGCCGGCTCCACTCGGGGGCGAGCACGTCGATTTGGCAGTCGGGATGGCGTTGCTTCAGGCACTGGAACAGTGTCTGCGCCATCACCATGTCACCGACCCAACTGGGCCCAACGATCAGAATATTCATGTAGTTTCCACAAACGATACGGGGAGGCTCATGCCTCCCCGCCTTATATAGTGTTTCAGCTTAACCCCAGTTCATGCCAGATTCGCTGCACCTGGCGCCGTTCGTCAGCGAACTGGTCCCCGGTAACCGTACCGGCCTCGTTCTGCAAGGCCTGGCGGTGAGCGGCGGAGCGGTAGGCTTTATACACCTCGCGCAGCAAATGGGCATCGGCGGCGGGCATCAGCCCGACCTGCTCCAGGCCTTCCAGAATGCGGATATTGTCGGTGTAGCGCAGCAACGATGGATGTTGCGCAGACCACGCCAAAGCCGCGTATTGCACCATAAATTCAATATCGACGATACCTCCGGCGTCCTGCTTGAGGTCAAACGCCACCGTGGGTTCGAAGGCATTCGCCGCCCTTCCGGCTGCCGTGGACTTGGTTCCGAGGTTGTCACGCATCTTCGCGCGCATCTCGCTGACCTCCTGGCGCAGCTTGTCCAGGTCCTGTGCACGGCCCAGCACTTGCGCCCGTACGCGCTCAAACGCACGGCCCACATCCTGGCTGCCCACCAGCACCCGTGCGCGCACCAGCGCCTGGTGTTCCCAGGTCCAGGCTTCGTTTTCCTGATAGCGCGCAAACGCGCCCAGGGAACTCACCAGCAAACCGGATGCGCCCGAGGGTCGCAGGCGCATGTCCACTTCGTACAACTGCCCGGAGTTGGTCTGGGTGGTCAGCAGGTGAATGATCCGCTGGCCCAGCCGGGTAAAGAACTGTGCGCCGTCGATCGGCTTGGCGCCGTCGGTTTCGGCTTGCGGGTCACCGTCGTGGATAAACACCAGGTCCAGGTCCGAACCATGCCCCAATTCGATACCGCCGACTTTCCCATAACCGACAATGATGAAGCCGGGATCGCACAACGTACCGTCCACCCGCTGCGGCGAGCCGTGACGGGCGACGGTCTGGCGCCAGGCCAGGGCCAGCACTTGTTCGAGGATGGCTTCGGCGAGCCAGGTCAGGTAGTCACTGACCTTCATCAACGGCAGGCTACCGGCGATTTCCGAGGCCGCCACCCGCAGGCGGTGAGCCAGTTTGAAGTGACGCAGGGCTTCCATCTGCTGTTCAAGATCGTCTTCGGGGATGCGTGTCAGGCGCTCGCGCAATTCGGCGGCCAGTTCTGGCGCCAACGGCGGTTTGAACAGGCGGCCTTCGTTGAGCAATTCGTCCAGCAGCAGCGGGAAGCGGGTGATCTGCTCGGCAATCCACGGGCTGGCGGCGCACAGGGTCAAAAGGCGGCGCAGGGCGTCGGGATTTTCTGTCAGGAGCACCAGATAAGCGGAACGTCGGGCGACAGCTTCGACCAATGGCAGGACGCGCTCCAGCACCAGATCCGGGTTGGCGTGCTCGACAGCCTGGGCCAGCAGGCGCGGGATAAATGCATCCAGGCGCTCGCGACCCAAGCGCTGCATGGCGCGCAATTGCGGGCTGCTGCGCAGGCCCGCCAAAGTTTTCAAGGCTCTGGGCGCGTCGGTAAAACCGCCTTCCTGCAGTTGCCGGCAAGCGGCTTCCTCGTCCTGGGACTCTTCCCACAGCGGCAACCACTCGCCGCCCACCACCAGCTCGCTTTCTTCGCCCTCTTCTTCATCCGGGTCGGCGATCACCTGACGGAAATGCCAGTCCACCCGACCACGCCAGTACATCAGGCGTTCGTGGAACGCGGTCCAGTCCGGGAAGCCCATCATGAAGGCAATTCGCGCCTGGTCTTCGGTACCGTCCGGGAGCATTTGGGTCTGGCGGTCGGCAATCGCCTGGATCGCGTGTTCGGTGTAGCGCAGGAATTCATAGCCATCGCGCAACTCGGCGATTACCGCCGGCGGCAGGTAGCCCTGGCCTTCCAGCGTGCCTAACACTTTTAGCAGCGGGCGCTGTTGCAGGCTCAGGTCACGGCCACCGTGGATCAGTTGGAACGCCTGGGCGATAAATTCGACTTCGCGGATGCCCCCCGAGCCCAGCTTGATGTTCTCGGCCATGCCCTTGCGCCGTACTTCCTGCTGGATCAGCTGCTTCATGGTGCGCAGCGCTTCGATGGCGGAAAAATCCAGGTAACGCCGGTAGACAAACGGTCGCAGCATGTCGAGCAATTGCGCGCCGGCCACCTGGTCACCGGCCACCACCCGCGCCTTGATCATCGCGTAGCGTTCCCAGTCGCGGCCCTGGTCCTGGTAGTACTGCTCCAGCGCGTTGAAGCTGAGCACCAGCGCCCCGGCGGAGCCGTAGGGCCGCAGGCGCATGTCAACGCGGAACACGAAGCCGTCGACGGTCATCGGATCCAGGGCCTTGATCAGTTTTTGACCAAGGCGGATGAAGAACTCCTGGTTATCCAGCGAGCGTTTGACGCCCACGGTGTCGCCACCTTCCGGGTAGGCGAAGATCAGGTCGATGTCGGACGACAGGTTCAGCTCCACGGCGCCGAGCTTGCCCATGCCGAGGATGACCATGTGCTGCGGCTCGCCGCTGCGGCGACCGGTGGGCGTGCCGAACAGCACGCAATGGCGCTGGTATAGCCACTGATAGGCCTGGTCGATGCTGGCGTCGGCCATGTCCGATAGATCGCGGCAGGTTTGCACCAGGTCCGCCTGTCGGGTCAGGTCACGCCAAATGATCCGCACTTGCTGGCGGGTGCGCTGGCGGCGCAGAACCCGGCCCAGTTCGTCTTCTGTTTCGGCTTGTTGCACCGCCACCGCAATCTGCCCGCACAGCTCACCGGGGGCAAAGCCTCGGTCCAGCTCGCCCCAGGCCACCAGTTCCAGCAACATCAAAGGGTCACGAACACTCTGTTCAATAACGAAATCACTGGCGGCGCACACACGGGCGAAGTCAGCCCAACGTTGCGGCGTCCACTCAGAAAGGCCATTATCGCCGTCCAATCCGGCCACGGCGTCACGAAATGACTGCTCGGCCCGTTGGGCAAATGGAAGCAGGATGGCCGGCAATTCGGCCTGCACTGGAAGGCTCATGGTCTATCCTTGATCGGCGCGTAAACGGCCTGTTGCTGTGAACGCAAGAACCACGCTCGGTGAAGGACTGTCGAACAAAGGTTAGAAATAGCTGAAATTAATTTCATTTTGGCAGGCAGCATCAAGATTTCACCTTTTCTTGTTCGCAAATGACCAACAATAACGATTATGCTCGCCAGCAAGACAGAGCAATCCGCTCAGTCTTGTGTAGTTTTACTACTCGTATATACATTCGAAAGGCTGAAATGGCCGACGATTTGTAGTAAAACTACAGGACGCCGAAGCAACCTTCGGCCATCCAAGAATTTATGTCGTCTGCCCACAAGGCCAGTCGCAAACTTCAGGCAACCGATTCTGGTAGCCTTTCCGCCCTGGAGCAAGCCATGCAAGACCTCGATCCCGTCGAAACCCAGGAATGGCTGGACGCCCTGGAATCGGTTCTCGACAAAGAAGGCGAAGACCGTGCGCACTACCTGATGACCCGTATGGGCGAACTCGCGACCCGCAGCGGCTCGCAACTGCCTTACGCCATCACTACGCCGTACCGCAACACCATCCCCGTTACCCACGAAGCACGCATGCCTGGCGACCTGTTCATGGAACGCCGCATTCGCTCGCTGGTACGCTGGAACGCCATGGCGATGGTAATGCGCACGAACTTGAAAGATTCTGACCTGGGCGGTCACATCTCCAGCTTCGCTTCCAGCGCAACCCTGTACGACATCGGCTTCAACTACTTCTTCCAGGCCCCGACCGACGAACACGGCGGCGACCTGATCTACTTCCAGGGCCACACCTCGCCAGGCGTCTACGCCCGTGCGTTCATGGAAGGCCGCATCACCGAAGAACAAATGAACAACTTCCGCCAGGAAGTCGACGGCCAGGGCCTCTCGTCCTATCCGCACCCTTGGCTGATGCCTGATTTCTGGCAGTTCCCGACGGTATCCATGGGCTTGGGCCCGATCCAGGCGATCTACCAGGCACGCTTCATGAAGTACCTGGAAGCCCGTGGCTTCATCCCTGAAGGCAAGCAGAAAGTCTGGTGCTTCCTGGGCGACGGCGAGTGTGACGAGCCGGAATCCCTGGGCGCCATCTCCCTGGCCGGCCGCGAGAAGCTGGACAACCTGATCTTCGTCATCAACTGCAACCTGCAGCGCCTCGACGGCCCGGTTCGCGGCAACGGCAAGATCATCCAGGAACTCGAAGGCGTGTTCCGCGGTGCTCAGTGGAACGTGACCAAAGTCATCTGGGGCCGTTTCTGGGACCCACTGCTGGCCAAGGACGTCGACGGCATCCTGCAACGCCGGATGGACGAAGTCATCGACGGCGAGTACCAGAACTACAAAGCCAAAGACGGCGCGTTCGTACGTGAACACTTCTTCAACTCGCCAGAACTCAAGGCGATGGTTGCAGACCTGTCCGACGACGAGATCTGGAAACTCAACCGTGGCGGCCACGACCCGTACAAGGTCTACGCGGCGTACCACGAAGCGGTCAACCACAAAGAACAACCTACCGTTATCCTGGCCAAGACCATCAAGGGTTATGGCACCGGTGCCGGCGAAGCGAAGAACACTGCGCACAACACCAAGAAAGTGGATGTTGAAAGCCTGAAGTTGTTCCGCGACCGCTTCGACATCCCGGTCAAGGACGACGAGCTGGAGAACCTGCCGTTCTTCAAGCCGGAGCCAAACAGCGCCGAAGCCCGCTACCTCAGCGAGCGTCGCACTGCACTGGGCGGTTTCGTGCCACAGCGCCGCGCTAAATCCTTCGACATCCCTACACCGCCACTCGATACCCTCAAGGCTATCCTGGACGGCTCGGGCGACCGTGAAATCTCCACCACCATGGCCTTCGTGCGGATCCTCGCGCAACTGGTCAAGGACAAGGAAATTGGTTCGCGTATCGTGCCGATCATCCCGGACGAAGCCCGTACCTTCGGTATGGAAGGCATGTTCCGTCAGTTGGGCATCTACTCCTCCGTCGGCCAGCTCTACGAGCCAGTCGATAAAGACCAGGTGATGTTCTACAAGGAAGACAAGAAGGGCCAGATCCTCGAAGAAGGCATCAACGAAGCGGGCGCCATGAGCTCCTTCATCGCGGCCGGTACTTCGTACTCCAGCCACAACCAGCCGATGCTGCCGTTCTACATCTTCTACTCGATGTTCGGCTTCCAGCGTATTGGCGACCTGGCTTGGGCAGCAGGCGACAGCCGTACCCGTGGCTTCCTGATCGGCGGTACTGCCGGCCGGACCACGCTGAACGGCGAAGGCCTGCAACACGAAGACGGCCACAGCCACATCCTGGCGGGCACCATCCCGAACTGCCGCACCTTTGATCCAACCTACGGCTATGAGCTGGCGGTGATCATCCAGGACGGCATGAAGAAGATGACCGAAGAGCAGCAGGACGTTTTCTACTACATCACCGTGATGAACGAGTCCTACCAGCAGCCAGCCATGCCGGCGGGTGTCGAGGAAGGCATCATCAAGGGCATGTACCTGCTCGAAGAAGACACCAAGGAAGCCGCTCACCACGTGCAACTGATGGGCTCCGGCACCATCCTGCGCGAAGTGCGTGAAGCTGCGAAAATCCTGCGTGAAGAGTTCAACGTCGGTGCTGACGTATGGAGCGTTACCAGCTTCAACGAACTGCGTCGCGACGGCCTGGCCGTAGAGCGCAGCAACCGTCTGCACCCGGGCCAGAAGCCTGCGCGCACCTACGTTGAAGAGTGCCTGGCTGGCCGTAAGGGTCCGGTGATCGCCTCTACCGACTACATGAAACTGTTTGCTGAACAAATTCGTCAGTGGGTACCGTCCAAGGAATTCAAAGTCCTGGGCACCGACGGTTTCGGCCGGAGTGACAGCCGTAAAAAGCTGCGTCACTTCTTCGAAGTCGACCGTCATTTCGTGGTGTTGGCAGCCCTGGAAGCCTTGGCTGACCGTGGTGAAATCGAACCTAAGGTGGTAGCAGACGCTATCGTCAAGTTCGGGATCAACCCGGAAAAACGCAACCCACTGGACTGCTGAGGAGACTTTCTGTGAGCGAACTCATTCGCGTACCTGACATCGGCAGCGGTGAAGGTGAAGTAATTGAACTGTTTGTGAAGGTCGGCGACACCGTCGAAGCCGACCAGAGCATCCTGACCCTGGAGTCGGACAAGGCGAGCATGGAAATCCCTGCTCCCAAGGCCGGCGTGGTCAAAAGCCTGAAAGTGAAGCTGGGCGACCGCCTGAAAGAAGGCGACGAACTGCTTGAGCTGGAAATCGAAGGTGCCGCAGATGCGGCCCCTGCGGCGGCCGCTTCTGCAGCTGCCCCAGCCGCTGCTGAAAAACCTGCCGCTGCTGCCGAGGCCCCAGCGGCCCCGGCTGCTGCACCTGCTCCTGCTGCCGCCGCTACCGTCCAGGATATTCATGTTCCGGACATCGGCTCGTCGGGCAAGGCCAAGATCATCGAGCTGCTGGTTAAAGTCGGCGACACCGTCGAAGCCGACCAGTCGCTGATCACCCTGGAGTCCGACAAGGCCTCCATGGAAATCCCTTCGCCGGCTGCCGGTGTGGTGGAAAGCATTGCCGTGAAGCTGGAAGACGAAGTCGGCACTGGCGACTTCATCCTCAAGCTGAAAGTAGCGGGCGCTGCGGCCCCTGCTGCTGCCGCTCCAGCCGCCGCTGCTCCGGCTGCCAAGGCTGAAGCTGCACCGGCTGCCGCCGCCCCTGCGCCTGCTGCAAAAGCCGAGGCCGCACCGGCTCCGGCGGCTGCACCTGCGCCAAGCGGTGCCAAGGTTCATGCCGGCCCTGCCGTGCGCCAACTGGCCCGTGAATTCGGGGTTGAGTTGAATGCGGTGTCGGCCACTGGTCCTCACGGTCGCGTGCTGAAGGAAGACGTGCAGGTTTACGTCAAATCCATGATGCAGAAAGCCAAGGAAGCTCCGGCTGCCGGCGCTGTTACCGGTGGCTCGGGCATTCCGCCGATCCCGGTCGTGGACTTCAGCCGCTTCGGCGAAACCGAAGAAGTGCCAATGACCCGCCTGATGCAAATCGGCGCGTCGAGCCTGCACCGCAGCTGGCTGAACATCCCGCACGTGACCCAGTTCGACCAGGCCGACATCACCGACCTGGAAGCTTTCCGCGTTGCGCAGAAAGCCGTCGCCGAGAAGGCTGGCGTAAAACTGACCGTGCTGCCACTGCTGCTCAAGGCCTGCGCCCACCTGCTCAAGGAACTGCCGGACTTCAACAGCTCGCTGGCCCCTAGCGGCAAGGCGATCATCCGCAAGAAGTACGTGAACATCGGCTTTGCGGTCGATACCCCGGACGGCCTGCTGGTGCCTGTGATCAAGAACGTTGATCAGAAGAGCCTGCTGCAGCTGGCCGCTGAGGCCGCCGCACTGGCTGCCAAGGCCCGCGACAAGAAGCTCACCGCCGACGACATGCAAGGCGCGTGCTTCACCATCTCCAGCCTCGGGCACATTGGCGGCACTGGCTTCACGCCAATCGTCAACGCGCCGGAAGTGGCGATCCTGGGTGTTTCCAAGGCCACCATCCAGCCTGTGTGGGACGGTAAAGCGTTCCAGCCGAAGCTGATGCTGCCACTGTCGTTGTCCTACGATCACCGTGTGATCAATGGCGCGGCGGCTGCACGCTTCACTCAGCGCCTGAGCCAGTTGCTGAACGACATCCGCACCATTCTGCTTTAAGCCTCAACAGGTCTTCTGCCCACGCAGAAGACCTGGCTTCAACGATTTCCGAGCGCCACGCTCGTACCTCAACCCCGCCAATTGGCGGGGCTTTTTTTGCCTGCTTCTTTGTAGGAGCGAGCTTGCTCGCGAAGGTCGTTAACGATTTTTGCCTGCCTCTTTGTAGGAGCGAGCTTGCTCGCGAAGGTCGTTAACGATTGTTGCCTGCCTCTTTGTAGGAGCGAGCTTGCTCGCGAAGGTCGTTAACGATGACGCGGGCGGTCTGAATGAGCGCGGTGCCTGGGTGTTTTTCGCGAGCAAGCTCGCTCCTACAGAGGCTCCTGCGTGGGTTCGGGATCGCCACCCATCACCCCGATTGCAGAAAAGCCCCTGCCGGCCGATAACTCACTTATAGCACTTAGCCTTCATCCTCTCTTGTCAGCCCGTGCTGCATGATGCAACCTTGCCGCAGGCAACAGTAAAGAGGGCGTGAGCCCGGCGCGATGCGCATTTTTCCAAGCGAGTTTCCCCATGAAAAGCCAACCCGATGTCGCCCGTACGGCGGCCGAGGTAGTGACGCAATTACCGGTGCCTTCGCGCCTCGGTATGCTGCGTTTCGAGCGGCTTAATGAGGCAAGCTGGGCCCTGCTGTACCTCGACCCCAACTGCGAACGCCAATTCGGCCTGCCTGCGGTGGAACTGTGCGCCCTGATCGGCTCGCCCTACGCCAGCCTGATGGAGCCCCAGGCACGCTATCAGCTGCATGATGCCATCCAGGAACAGCTGACCATCAGCCCGCATTACCTGGTGCGCTACACCCTGCACACCAACGACGGCCCGCTGAGCCTGCTGGAGCTGGGCGAGGCCTACAAACAACACAATCGGCACCTGCTGCGTGGCTACCTGATGGTGGTCGACGGCCTGTTCAGTGATATCTCGCCGGCCCCGGCAGCGGATCTCGAAAGCCAGAACAGCCGCTTGCAGATCGCCCTGGAACTCAACCAGCGCGCCCAGCAGGAACAACTGCAACACCTTGAGCGGGTGCGCGCCCAGCAGGAGCTGATCCTGCTGCTGGCTCGCCAGCGCTACAGCACCAACAACTCGCTGCAAGAAGCGGCCGAACTGATCACCCGCAGCGCCTGCGATATCTACCAGATCGACTGCGCAAGCATCTGGAACCTCGAAAACCAGCGCCTGGTGCCGATTTCCGCCTACCACCGCGACGATCAGCAGCACCACCTGCCGGAGCCCATCGATGCCAGTGGCTTCCCGGACTACCTGGAAGCCCTGCAAACCAGCCGTGCCATCGACGCGACGAACGCGATGCGTGACCCGCGCACTCGGGAAATGGCCGAGAGCCTGCGCCCCCGGGACATCCACGCCATGCTCGACGCCAGTATCCGCGTCGATGGCAATGTGGTCGGCGTGTTGTGCCTGGAGCAAAGCGGCAGCACCCGCGCCTGGCAGTCCGACGAGATCGCGTTTGCCGGCGAGCTGGCCGACCAGTTCGCCCAGGTGATCAACAACCACAACCGCCGCACCGCCACCAGCGCCCTGCACTTGTTCCAACGGGCCGTGGAGCAAAGCGCCAACGCGTTCCTGCTGGTCAACTGCGACGGCGTGGTGGAGTACGTGAACCCCAGCTTCACCGCGATCACCCAATACAGCACCGAAGAAGTCCACGGCCACCTGCTGTCGGAACTGCCGGCGCTGGAGAACCTCAGCGAGCTGCTGTTCGACGCGCCTTCAAGCCTGGCCAAGAGCAACAGCTGGCAGGGCGAGTTCAAGAGCCGTCGCAAGAACCTCGAACCCTACTGGGGCCAGTTGTCGATCTCCAAGGTCTATGGCGACAACCGTGAGCTGACGCATTACATCGGCATCTACGAAGACATCACCCAGACCAAGCTGGCCCAGCAACGCATCGAACGCCTGGCCTACACCGACAACCTGACCAACCTGGGCAACCGGCCGGCGTTCATTCGCAACCTCGACGAACGTTTTGCCCGCGACAGCGACAGCCCGATCAGCCTGCTGCTGGTGGACATCGACAACTTCAAGCGGATCAACGACAGCCTCGGCCACCAGACCGGCGACAAGCTGCTGATCAGCCTGGCCCGGCGCCTGCGTAACAGCCTGAGCGCCAGCGGCAGCCTGGCGCGGTTTGCCAGTAACGAATTTGCCGTGCTGCTGGACGATACCGACCTTGAGACCGGCCAGCAGGTCGCCAGCCAGTTGCTGGCCACCCTCGACAAGCCGATGTTCGTCGACAACCAACTGATCAGCGTCACCGGCTCCGTGGGCCTGGCCTGCGCGCCGCTGCATGGCCGCGACCCGCAAACCCTGATGCGCAACGCCGGCCTGGCGCTGCACAAGGCCAAGGCCAACGGCAAACACCAGGTGCAGGTGTTTACCGAAGCGCTGAATGCCGAGGCCAGCTACAAGCTGTTTGTGGAAAACAACCTGCGCCGCGCCCTGACCCAAAACGAGCTGGACGTGTTCTACCAACCCAAGCTGTGCCTGCGCAGCGGGCGTCTGCTGGGCATGGAAGCGCTGCTGCGCTGGAACCATCCAGAAAAGGGCATGATCCGCCCCGATCAATTCATTAGCGTGGCTGAAGAGACCGGGTTGATCATTCCTATCGGCAAATGGATTGCCCGCCAGGCGTGCCGCATGAGCCGGCAACTGACCGCCGCCGGTATGGGTAACCTGCAAGTGGCGATCAACCTGTCGCCCAAGCAGTTTTCCGACCCGGACCTGGTGGCCTCGATTGCCGCGATCCTCAAGGAAGAACAGCTGCCGGCCAACCTGCTGGAGCTGGAACTGACCGAAGGCTTGCTGCTGGAAGCCACCGAGGACACGCGCCTGCAACTGGATCAGTTGAAGAGTTTTGGCCTGACCCTGGCCATGGATGACTTCGGCACCGGTTACTCATCACTCAGCTACCTGAAAAAATTCCCGATCGACATCATCAAGATCGATCGCAGCTTTATTCATGAAATCCCGGACAACCAGGACGACATGGAGATCACCTCCGCCGTGATCGCCATGGCCCACAACCTCAAGCTCAAGGTGGTGGCCGAAGGCATCGAGACCGCCGAGCAGCTGGCGTTCCTGCGCCGCCACCGTTGCGACGTCGGCCAGGGCTACCTGTTCGACCGGCCCATCCCGGGGTCCGAGCTGATCCAGAAGCTTAAACGCTATCCTCGCGGGCCAATCGCCTGACAGCGCGGTAACACTCGGGCACACTGGCAGTCTGAATTCTTATCTGTAACTCAATCTGACTGAGAGGACTGATCATGGTCTTACGCTCGGAAATTCTGGTGAACAAAAACGTGCTCCCCACTCAAGAACAAGCTTTGCCTGGCCGTGAAACCCCGATGTCCCTGCCCGAAACTCACTTCGTTAACGGCAACCCGCTGCTGGGCCCGTTTGTCGACAACGTAGAGTTTGCGATCTTCGGCCTGGGTTGTTTCTGGGGTGCAGAGCGCCGTTTCTGGCAGCGTGAAGGCATCGTCAGCACGGTGGTGGGTTATGCCGGCGGCTACACGCCGAACCCGACGTACGAAGAAGTGTGCTCAGGCCTGACCGGCCACAGCGAAGTGGTGCTGGTGGTGTTTGACCAGGACAAGATCAGCTACGAAGAGCTGCTGAAAATGTTCTGGGAACTGCACAACCCGACTCAGGGCATGCGCCAGGGCAATGACATCGGCAGCCAGTACCGCTCGGTGATCTATGCGGTCAAACCGGAGCACCTGGAGGCGGCGAAGGCCAGCGCCCAGGCGTATCAGAATGAGCTGACCAAGGCTGGCCTGGGCACCATCACGACTGAAATCGAAGAAGCGCCGACCGTGTACTTCGCCGAGGCGTATCACCAACAGTACCTGGCGAAGAACCCGCAGGGTTACTGCGGGATCGGCGGCACAGGCGTGACCTGCCCGATCTGACGCCAAAAGCATCGCGGGCAAGCCCGGCTCCCACATTGGAATGCGTTCCAATGTGGGAGCCGGGCTTGCCCGCGATAGCGATCCAGCAAACGATACAACTATTCGGCGATCAGCCAATCCATCTGCCACCCACCCTGGGTTTGCCCAAGCTGCTTGGACAACCACGGCAGCAGCTCACGCAATTCCTCCTCCAAACCCCACGGCGGATTGGCAATCGCCAAACCCGAGCCCGTCAGGGTGTTCGGCGTGTCCAACGGATGCACCAGCAATTCCACTCGCAGCAACTTCGGCGCGCCGGTGCCGGCCAGGTCCTGGTAGAAGCGACGCAGCATGCGCTGGTCTTTCACCGGGTACCAGATCGCGGCCACGGTCTGGCGCATCCGGCTCACGGCTTCCTTGAGGGACGCAGCGCAGCGTTGCATCTCGTCGAGCTTTTCGAACGGCGGGTCAATCAGCATCAACGCGCGCTTTTCCGGCACCGGCAGCAGCGCCCGTGGTACGTGCCAGCCTTCGCCAAGGTGGACTTTCACCCGACGGTCGCCCTTCATGTTGTCCTTGAGCAGCAGGCCGTCTTCCGGGTGTTTCTCGTTGAGCAACACGCGGTCCTGGGGCCGCGTCAGGCGCCGTGCCAGCTCCGGCGAGCCCGGGTAGTAGCGCAACTCGCCATCGGGGTTCATCTCGTGCAGCACGCGCATGTAATCGGCGGTCAGCGGTGGCAGGTCGGCCTGGCCCCACAGGCGTGCGATACCTTCCAGGTACTCACCGGTGCGGTTCGCCTGGTCGCCCTGCAGGTCGTACAGACCGATGCCGGCGTGGGTGTCGAGATAGGCAAACGGCTGCTCCTTGCGCGACATCAGGGCGATGAGGCGGGTCAAGGTCAGGTGTTTGAAGACATCGGCGTGGTTGCCGGCGTGAAAGGCGTGACGATAATTCATGGTTGCTCCTGCGCAGGGGGCGAAGTTTACCTTTTACGCAGGCAAAGGTGCAGGGCTGCGCGTCAGGTGGTGCTTATGCCGCAAACACAGGGGCGCCGCCGAAAATAGTCTAATTGCCGATGCGAAAGCGGATTTATTGTGGCCAGCCACTCTCCATGGAGGTCATAAAAACTCATGAAAGACGCCACCATCGCCCTGCACCACGGCTTCAAGTCGGACCCGACCACCAAGGCCGTCGCCGTGCCGATCTACCAGAACGTCGCCTTCGAATTCGATAACGCCCAGCACGGCGCCGACCTGTTCAACCTCGACGTACCGGGCAATATCTACACGCGCATCATGAACCCCACCAACGACGTGCTGGAGCAACGCATCGCGGCGCTGGAAGGCGGCATCGCGGCCCTGGCCGTGTCGGCCGGCAGCGCGGCGATCCACTACGCAATCCAGACCCTGACCCGTGCCGGCGACAATATCGTCACCACGCCGCAGCTGTACGGCGGCACCTACACCCTGTTCGCCCACTTGCTGCCGAGCTTTGGCGTCGACGTACGTTTTGCCCGTGACGACAGCGCCGAAGCCATCGCCGAGCTGATCGATGACAACACCAAGTTGGTGTACTGCGAAAGCATCGGCAACCCGGCGGGCAACATCATCGACCTCGAGGCCCTGGCCAACGTCGCCCACGCCCGAGGCGTGCCGCTGATGGTGGATAACACCGTGGCCACTCCGATCCTGTGCAAACCTATCCAGTTCGGCGCGGATATCGTCGTGCATTCGGTGACCAAATACGTGGGCGGGCACGGCAACTCGCTGGGTGGCGTGATCGTCGACAGCGGCACCTTCCCCTGGACCCAATACCCGGAGAAATTCCCCGGGCTCAACCAGCCCGAGCCGGCCTATCACGGGGTGGTCTATACCGAAAAATTCGGCCCTGCCGCGTTCATCGCCCGAGCCCGGACGGTGCCACTACGCAATACCGGCGCGGCACTGGCGCCGATGAATGCGTTCCTGCTGCTGCAAGGTTTGGAGACCCTGGCCTTGCGCATGGAGCGCCACACCGAGAACGCGCTGAAGATTGCCCATTTCCTGCAAGACCACGAACAGGTGGAATGGGTCAGCTATGCTGGCCTGCCGGATCACCCACACCATCATCTGGCGCAGAAATACATGCAGGGCAAACCGTCGGCCATTCTGTCCTTCGGCCTGAAGGGCGGCTACGAGGCCGGCGTGCGTTTCTATGACGCACTGCAAATCTTCAAACGCCTGGTGAACATCGGCGACGCCAAATCCCTGGCCTGCCACCCGGCGTCCACCACCCATCGCCAGATGAATGAACAGGAGCAGGCGAAGGCCGGGGTGAAGCCGGAGATGATTCGCCTGTCGGTGGGCATCGAAGCCATTGAAGACCTGATCGAGGACCTGCAGCAGTCCCTGGCTTCAACCCAACTCTGAGACCAGCCACGCGGCCAGCGCCTGATGACTGACATCCGGCCTGCGCACAAAGTGAGCGACCTTGTGTTTCAAGGTCGCCAGCGCTAACGCGTTGTGCAGGTCCGGGCGCTGTTCTTCCAGCCATTGCAGCAGGTTGTCCACCCGTGTGACGCTCGATGGGTCATTCAAGCGTTCGAGAACCTGCGCCGGCACCTGCCACCACGGGCTGGCCCTTGCCGCGCCCGCCACCGTAACCGTCACCTCGTGCTGGCGACCATTGATCCAGTACCGGCTGAACACCGGGAGCAACGCCCGTGCGTCCGGCCCCAATGCCTGCAACACAGGCAGCGTATAGGTCCCGTCCCAGAAGCGAAAAAAAACTGCCTGTCCGTCCGGCAACAGCACCTTGGTCAGGCTGCACAGATGCTCGACAACGACTGGCAAAGGGCAGGACGACACCGCCAGCCAACCCCAATCGGTGCCCTTGCATTCGGCGGCCCACTCCAGAAACGCACTGTCAACGGCAACCACCGCTACGTAGGGCATGACCTCTTCCCACGTTGCATACTCGCTACCGGCCCAGATCGGACTGAGTGCGCCCCCATCGGTACGGCGCCACGCCAGGAGCGGCTTGCTGTCACTGGCATTGCCCAGCACCGCAAACACCTGCTCACCCGCCTGCAAGGGCGCTGACTCAAGCCACTGCCCGGGCGAGATCACGGTGCACCTCCCACCTGTGATGTGCTGCGGTGCAGAGGCGTATTACACACGCCATTCCTGCAGCGCTCGCACTCTTCGCAAAAGGGCGCACTGCGTTTCAGGCTCGACACCTGTACGGCACTTAACGGCGCGGGTATCACCGCCAGCAACGTTTCCTGCAACCCCGGCATCAACGGCACTCCCGCCGGTGCTGGCGCGCCCCCAAGCTGGATCTCTGTGCTGCTGAAAATCCCGCCCGCCGACACGTTGATCCACTGCCCTCCAGCCTGGAGCGTCACGCTGGCACCCCCATCGATAACAACGCTTTGCCCTGCGCCGATGTGAACGGTCATCCCGGCACGCACTTGCTGCGAGCCGGCGATCATCAGGTGATCGTCCTGCTTGAGTTCGGTCAGGCGGTTGCCGTGGGTGGTACGCTGTTCTTCGCCCTGAAGCTCGTGGCGATCGAGGCCTTTGACGATCACGCTGCGTTGATGGTCGACCTGCACGTGCTGGTCGTGGAGTACATGCTGGGTCCAGTTACGCTGGGCGCGCAGGTAGATTTCCTCGGCGCCCTTGCGGTCCTCGATCCGCAGCTCGTTGTAGCCACCGCCGCCGGGGCTGGTCTGGCTGCGGAAGATGCTGCGGGTCTTGTCGGCCGGCAGGTCCAGCGGCACCGGCGTCGCCGCATTGGCCAGGCAACCGACCACCAGCGGCGTGTCGGCATCGCCGTCGACGAAACCCACCAGCACCTCCATGCCCACCCGCGGAATCAACACCGTGCCGTAATGCTCATGAGCCCACCCGGTGGCCACCCGCAGCCAGCAGCTGGAATGCTCGTTGTTTGCACCCGCGCGGTCCCAGGCCAGTTGCACCTTGACCCGACCGTACTCGTCGCAATGAATTTCGCTGCCGGCCGGCCCGGTCACCACGGCGTTCTGGTAGCCCGACATGGGTGGCCGCGGCGCCAGCAGCGGTGTTCGAAACGGTACATCCCATGGCGTTACAACAAAGTCATTGCTATAGCCTTGAGAGTACTCATCGCCCATGACGCCAGGGGCCGACTCCTCCAGCACCTGGGGCTGGCGCCCCACATGCGTCACCTGGGTGACCAGCCACAAATCATTCCACGCCTGACGAGGGTGCCCGGCCATCTTCAGGAACCGCCCGCTGAGCAGAGCCGGCTGATCGCTATGACCACTGGCCTGGCGAAAGTCGCTGCGATGGCGCTCCAACATGCGTTGCGCCAGGTACTTGCCGTGGACGCGATCCGTAAAGTGGCCGGGATAGACTTGCTCTTCCAGGGCAGGACGCTGGCCGCCAGATGCCACGCTTTCCAGCGTCAGGCGGGGCTTTTTGAAGTCGTAGTCCCGCAGGCTCACGCCGGTGGTGCGGGTCTTCAGCCCCACGATAAAACGCTTGATCACCGGCGTATCGGCAACCATCCCGGAACCCGCAGCGTACTGAGTGGGCAGATCAGGCTGGGCGAACACCGTCTGGTCATCACCAAACACCAGAAGATGGCGCTCGGGATGGTGCTGGAAGTGGTAGTGAATGCCCGACTCGGCACACAAGCGCTGAATGAACGCCAGATCGGTTTCGCCGAACTGAACGCAGTACTCACGCTCGGGATACACCCCGCTCAATTGAAAGGAGAAGGCATCACCCTGGATGCCCTGCCCTTCCAATACCCGAGCAATGATCTGCGGCACCGTCCTGTCCTGGAAAATCCGCTGGTGAGTACTGTGCTCCAGATAAGCCAGCTGCGGCACCACCGTGATCTGGTAACGGGTCAGGCGCGCGCCCGAATCGCCTTGAGCCACCCGGTAGACCTGGCCATGAATACCATGGCCGTGGGCATCGAACCCCAGGAAAGCCTGGCGGTGCATCAGGCCTTCCAGATCCAGGTCGGACTGTTCGCTGACCAGTTCAAGGTCAAAACGATAAGGAAGGCTGATGAACTCTTCACCCATGAACTCAAGGACCTTGAGATCACTGGGCACGCCGTCGAGGGTCAGGGTAAAGGCACTTTGATTGGCAGGAGCGAACATCCGGTGTTTCTCTGCAAGTAGTGGGCGGCCGATTCTGCACCAGCTTTTTGCCGAGCTGAGTACGCTGCAGGCAAATCAGTAAATCCCTACATCGCCGGCGCTTTAATCTTCATGTATCAGGCGTCGAAGCCCTACCGCCAGCGTGCTAGCGTATTCGCCCCCCATCGCCCCATGACAATGGAAAAAACATGGCCACCCGCTACGCAAAAATCGTCCTGACCCTTGCCCTGGCAGCCTTCGCCACACTCGTCGCCTTCAGCAACATCACCGACTACGGCTCCAACTTTGCCTTCGTCAAACATGTGCTGAGTATGGACACCACCTTTCCCGGCAACGCCGCGATGTATCGTTCCATCACCACCCCATGGCTGTGGCACGGCGCGTATTGGCTGATCATTGCGGGTGAAGCACTGACGGCCGTGTTGCTGGCACGAGGCGCGCTGGCCTTGTGGCGGGCTCGTCGTGCCACCGGCACCGAATTCAACCGCGCAAAGAAATGCGCAGTCGTGGGCCTGACCCTAGGTTTTGTCGTGTGGTTCTTCGGCTTTATGGTGATCGGTGGCGAGTGGTTCCTGATGTGGCAGTCCCATCAATGGAACGGCCAGGAAGCGGCCTTCAAGTTTTATATGGCGATCCTGGGCGTGCTGATTTTCCTGAATCAGCCGGACACCGAGCGCGACTGAATCTCGCCCATAAAAAACGGCCCGCAGGCGGGCCGTTTTCAATTCCGCGGGCATTCAAGCCCCCGCCGATTACTTGTTGAGGTTGTAATCCGCCTCGGCGGCATCAAACCGCTGGAGCATGCCAGCCGTCGGCGCGCCCAGCTTGCTCACGAAGTAGATCGCCAGGCTCGCGAAGATGAAGCCCGGGATGATTTCGTACAGGCCGAACAGACTGAAGTGTTTCCACACGATCACGGTGATCGCGCCCACCAGGATGCCGGCCAGTGCGCCATTACGCGTCATGCCTTTCCAGAGCACGGAGATCAGCACCACAGGGCCGAACGCAGCGCCGAAGCCTGCCCAGGCGTAGCTCACCAGGCTAAGTACACGGTTTTCCGGGTTGGCCGCCAGGGCGATGGCGATCAACGCCACCAACAGCACCATGGCGCGACCGACCCACACCAGCTCAAGCTGGGAGGCGTTTTTGCGCAGGAAGGTTTTGTAGAAGTCTTCGGTCAGGGCGCTGGAGCACACCAGTAACTGGCAGCTCAAGGTGCTCATTACCGCGGCCAGGATGGCCGACAGCAACACACCGGCGATCCATGGATTGAACAGCAACTTGGCCAGTTCGATGAACACACGCTCGTGGTTCTCGGTCACGGGACCGGCCACTTCCGGGTGCGCCGAGAAGTAGGCGATACCGAAGAAGCCTACCGCCACGGTGCCGCCCAGGCACAGGATCATCCAGGTCATGGAGATGCGACGCGCCTTGGCAATCGACTTCACCGAGTCCGCCGCCATGAAGCGCGCAAGGATGTGCGGCTGGCCGAAGTAACCCAGGCCCCAGCCCATCAGCGAAATGATGCCGATGAAGGTGGTGTTTTTCAGCATGTTGAAGTTGTCAGGGTTTTGCGCTTCGATCGCCAGGAACGTGGTGTCGACGCCACCGGTGGCCAGCAGCACGATGATCGGCGTGAGCAGCAGGGCGAAGATCATCAGCGTGGCTTGTACGGTGTCCGTCCAGCTGACGGCCAGGAAACCACCGACGAAGGTGTAGGCGATGGTCGCTGCAGCACCGGCCCACAGCGCCGTCTCGTAGGACATGCCGAAGGTGCTTTCAAACAGACGGGCGCCGGCAACGATGCCGGAAGCGCAGTAGATGGTGAAGAACACCAGAATCACCACCGCAGAGATGATCCGTAGCAGGCCGCTTTTATCTTCGAAGCGGCTGGAAAAGTAATCCGGCAGGGTCAGGGCGTCGCCGTTGTGCTCGGTCTGCACCCGCAGGCGGCCGGCTACAAACAGCCAGTTCAGGTAAGCACCGACGATCAGGCCGATGGCGATCCAGCTTTCCGACAGGCCAGACATGTAGATCGCGCCGGGCAAGCCCATCAGCAACCAGCCGCTCATGTCCGAGGCGCCGGCCGAGAGCGCGGTGACCACGCTGCCGAGGCTGCGACCGCCCAGAATATAGTCGGAAAGGTTGTTGGTGGAGCGATAGGCCATAAGGCCGATCAGCACCATGACAGCGATATAGATCACAAATGTGATCAGGGTAGGATTACTTACAGTCATTGGGTTACGCCCTGGCTTTGTTTTTATGTAGCGGCGGTCTGTCAGAACGGCCACCCACTCGCAAGTGGATAGACGACGCCTGGAGCCGCGCATTTAGGACTGACGTTTCCCCAGGAAAGCCATCAGCCGATGAACCTTCCGTAAGACGGTTGCACCTTGGGCGCGAATGCTATTCAACAAAGCAAATAAGGTGCAACCAGTTTCTTGAGAATAAGTTGCACCCTGATGTGTTTTGCGAAAAACACTGTGTTTTTGCTCCTTTTCGGAGCAAGCACAGCCAAAGTCAGAAGCAAATGCACCAAGGCGCAGCGGATTCGGCTGCGGTGATAATTTTTCCCGATCGGCATCAAAAAAAATCATGAATAAAAAGGGTTGCACCCGGTTGCACCTCTCTCGACGCAAAGCTAATCTTGCCGCCAGCTGATGCCACGCAGTAGTGGCACCCATGAGGATAAAAAGATGGCTACGACCACCCTTGGGGTCAAACTTGACGACCCGACCCGCGAGCGCCTGAAGGCGGCCGCGACCTCCATTGATCGCACGCCGCACTGGCTGATCAAGCAGGCGATTTTCAATTACCTGGAGAAACTCGAGGGTGGTGCAACCCTGGCCGAGCTCAACGGCCTGAGCAGCAAAGACGCGGAAGATGCCGGCGAGGTCCAGACCGACCACGCTCACCAGTGCTTCCTGGAGTTCGCCGAGAGCATCCTGCCGCAATCGGTACTGCGCGCTTCGATCACCGCCGCCTACCGTCGCCCGGAACCGGAAGTGGTACCGATGCTGATCGAGCAGGCACGTCTGCCAGCGGCAATGGCCGAAGCCACCCACAAGCTCGCCTCTTCGATCGCCGAGAAACTGCGCAATCAGAAAAGCGCCGGCGGCCGTGCAGGCATCGTCCAGGGCCTGCTGCAAGAATTCTCTCTTTCGTCCCAGGAAGGTGTAGCGCTGATGTGCCTCGCCGAAGCGCTGCTGCGCATCCCGGACAAGGGCACCCGCGACGCGCTGATCCGCGACAAGATCAGCACCGGCAACTGGCACCCGCACCTGGGCAACAGCCCGTCGCTGTTCGTCAACGCCGCCACCTGGGGCCTGCTGCTGACCGGTAAACTGGTCGCCACCCACAACGAAGCCGGCCTGACATCGTCCCTGAGCCGCATCATCGGCAAGAGCGGCGAGCCGATGATCCGCAAGGGCGTCGACATGGCCATGCGCCTGATGGGCGAGCAGTTCGTCACCGGCGAAACCATCGCCGAAGCCCTGGCCAATGCGAGCAAGTTCGAAGCCAAGGGCTTCCGCTACTCCTACGACATGCTCGGTGAAGCCGCACTCACCGAACACGACGCCCAGAAGTACCTGGCCTCGTACGAACAAGCCATCCACTCGATCGGCAAAGCCTCTCACGGTCGCGGGATTTATGAAGGCCCGGGCATTTCCATCAAACTCTCGGCCCTGCACCCGCGTTACAGCCGTGCGCAGTACGAGCGCGTGATGGACGAGCTGTACCCGCGCCTGTTGTCCCTGACGTTGCTGGCCAAGCAATACGACATCGGCCTGAACATCGACGCCGAAGAAGCCGACCGCCTGGAGCTGTCCCTCGACCTGCTGGAACGCCTGTGCTTCGAACCGCAACTGACCGGCTGGAACGGCATCGGCTTCGTGATTCAGGCTTACCAGAAGCGTTGCCCATACGTGATCGACTACGTCATCGACCTGGCACGCCGCAGCCGCCACCGCCTGATGATCCGCCTGGTAAAAGGCGCGTACTGGGACAGCGAAATCAAACGCGCCCAGGTCGAAGGCCTGGAAGGCTACCCGGTGTACACCCGCAAGGTGTACACCGACGTTTCCTACATTGCCTGCGCACGCAAACTGCTCTCCGTTCCGGAAGTTATCTACCCGCAGTTCGCCACCCACAACGCCCACACACTGTCGGCGATTTACCACATCGCGGGTCAGAACTATTACCCCGGCCAGTACGAGTTCCAATGCCTGCACGGCATGGGTGAACCACTGTACGAGCAGGTTGTAGGCAAGGTCTCCGAAGGCAAGCTGAACCGTCCGTGCCGTGTGTACGCACCGGTCGGCACCCACGAAACATTGCTGGCTTACCTGGTGCGTCGCCTGCTGGAAAACGGCGCCAACACCTCGTTCGTCAACCGCATCGCCGACCAATCCATCTCAATCCAGGAGCTGGTGGCCGATCCAGTGGCCAGCATCGAGCAGATGGCGACGCTGGAAGGCGGCTTCGGCCTGCCGCACCCGCGTATTCCGCTGCCCCGTGACCTGTATGGTGCCGAGCGCGCCAACTCTGCCGGTATCGACCTGGCCAACGAACACCGCCTGGCGTCGCTGTCCTGCGCCTTGCTGGCCACCGCCCACAACCACTGGAAAGCCGCGCCGATGCTCGGCTGCGTTTCCAGCAACCAAGCGGCTGTGCCGGTGCTGAACCCGTCCGACCTGCGTGACGTGGTCGGCCATGTGCAGGAAGCCACCGTCGAAGACGTCGACAACGCTATCCAATGCGCCCTGAATGCTGCACCGATCTGGCAGGCCACCCCGCCCGCCGAACGCGCCGCGATCCTGGAGCGCGCCGCCGACTTGATGGAAGGCGAGATCCAGCCACTGATGGGCCTGCTGGCCCGTGAAGCCGGCAAGACCTTCGCCAACGCCATCGCCGAAGTGCGTGAAGCCGTGGACTTCCTGCGTTACTACGCGGTGCAGGCCCGTAACGACTTCACCAACGACGCCCACCGCCCGCTGGGCCCGGTGGTGTGCATCAGCCCGTGGAACTTCCCGCTGGCGATCTTCAGTGGCCAGGTCGCCGCTGCACTGGCCGCCGGTAACCCGGTATTGGCCAAGCCGGCCGAGCAAACTCCACTGGTGGCCGCACAAGCCGTGCGCCTGCTGCTGGAAGCCGGGATTCCGGAAGGCGTGCTGCAACTGCTGCCGGGCCAGGGCGAAACCGTCGGCGCCCGCCTGGTGGGTGATGATCGCGTCAAAGGCGTGATGTTCACCGGCTCCACCGAGGTCGCACGTTTGCTGCAACGCAACGTCGCCGGTCGCCTGGATGCACAAGGTCGTCCGATCCCGCTGATCGCCGAAACCGGTGGCCAGAACGCGATGATCGTCGACTCCTCGGCGCTGACCGAACAAGTGGTGATCGACGTAGTGTCCTCGGCCTTCGACAGTGCCGGTCAACGCTGCTCCGCCCTGCGTGTGTTGTGCCTGCAGGAAGATTCCGCTGACCGCGTCATCGAAATGCTCAAAGGTGCCATGGCTGAATGCCGCCTCGGCAACCCGGAACGCCTGTCGGTGGACATCGGCCCGGTGATCGACGCCGAAGCCAAGGCTGGCATCGAGAAACACATCCAGGCCATGCGCGACAAAGGCCGCACCGTTTACCAGGTGGCCATTGCCGATAGCGAAGAGGTCAAGCGTGGCACGTTCGTGATGCCGACCCTGATCGAACTGGAAAGCTTCGACGAGCTGCAACGGGAGATCTTCGGCCCGGTGCTGCACGTGGTGCGCTACAAGCGTAAAGAGATCGACCAACTGATCGGTCAGATCAACGCCTCTGGCTACGGCCTGACCCTGGGCGTGCACACCCGTATCGACGAGACCATCGCCAAGGTGATCGACAACGTCCATGCCGGTAACGTCTACGTGAACCGCAACATCGTGGGGGCCGTGGTCGGCGTGCAACCGTTCGGCGGCGAAGGTTTGTCGGGGACCGGCCCGAAAGCCGGCGGCCCCCTGTACCTGTACCGCCTGCTGTCGACCCGTCCTACGGATGCCATCGAGCAATCCTTCGTTCGCGGCGATGCACTGGCCGCACCGGATGTACGCCTGCGGGATGCCATGAGCAAGCCGCTGACGGCCCTGCAAGCCTGGGCCGACAGCAGCAAGCTCAGTGACTTGAGCGCCCTGTGCGTGCAATTCGCCGCGCAGTCCCAGAGCGGTATCACCCGCCAACTGGCCGGCCCCACCGGCGAGCGCAACAGCTACGCCATCCTGCCCCGCGAGCACGTGTTGTGCCTGGCGGATGCGGAAGGCGACCTGCTGACCCAACTGGCCGCCGTACTGGCAGTCGGCAGCTCGGCGGTATGGCCGGACACTGAATTGACCAAGGCCGTGTTCGCACGCTTGCCGAAGGAGCTTCAGGCGAAGATCAAGCTGGTGGCTGACTGGACCAAGGATGAAACCGTGTTTGATGCCGTGCTGCATCATGGCGATTCCGACCAACTGCGCGGGGTTTGCCAGCAAGTGGCCAAGCGTGGCGGGGCGATTGTCGGGGTTCACGGCTTGTCTTCGGGGGAAACCGGGATTGCCCTGGAGCGCCTGGTGATCGAGCGCGCGCTGAGCGTCAACACCGCGGCGGCGGGTGGTAACGCCAGCCTGATGACGATCGGCTAACTGACGGAACGCGGTCAAAATGTGGGAGCGGGCTTGTGTGGGAGCTGGCTTGCCTGCGATGGCATCACCTCGGTGTATCTGACACATCGAGGTGCCTGCATCGCGGGCAAGCCCGGCTCCCACAAAAGCTCCCACACTGACCGTATTTGCAACTCACCGCTGTTGTTTGGCCCCTCCATCACCCAGATCAATCTTGCTATCCAGCCTCTATTTGCGCACTTAGACTCAGGCCCATTCCCACAGAGGTAAGCCGCCATGTCCGAGACGCTGCTCAGTTCCCGCAATCTGGCTTTCGAGCTGTACGAAGTCCTCGATGCCGAGGGCCTGACCCAGCGCGAGCGGTTTGCCGAACACAACCGCGAAACCTTCGACGCCGCCATCGGCACCGCCCGTAGCATTGCCGAGAAGTTCTTCGCCCCCCACAACCGCAAGGGCGACGAGAACGAACCGCGCTACGAGAACGGTCAGGCGATTCTGATCCCTGAAGTGAAACCGGCCGTGGATGCCTTCCTTGAAGCCGGCTTCCTTAACGCCGCCCGCAGTTTCGAAGCCGGTGGCATGCAGTTGCCAACCCTGCTCTCCCAAGCCTGTTTCGCGCACTTCCAGTCAGCCAACGCCGCGTCCACGTCCTACCCGTTCCTGACCATGGGCGCCGCCAACCTGATCGAGAGCTTCGGCACTGAGGAGCAGAAACAACGCTTCCTGCAACCCATGATCGAAGGGCGCTTCTTCGGCACCATGGCCCTGACCGAGCCCCATGCAGGCTCATCGCTGTCGGATATTCGTACCCGCGCAGAGCCGGCGGCTGACGGCAGCTATCGCCTCAAGGGCAACAAGATCTTCATCTCCGGCGGCGATCACCCGCTGTCGGAGAACATCGTGCACATGGTGCTGGCCAAACTGCCGGACGCCCCCGCCGGGGTGAAGGGCATTTCGCTGTTTATCGTGCCCAAGTTCCTGGTCAACGACGATGGCAGCCTGGGCAAACGCAATGATGTGTTGCTGGCCGGGCTGTTTCACAAGATGGGCTGGCGCGGCACCACCTCGACCGCGCTGAATTTCGGCGATAACGGTGAGTGTGTCGGCTATCTGGTGGGCAAGCCGCATCAGGGCCTGAGCTGCATGTTCCAGATGATGAACGAAGCGCGGATCGGCGTGGGCATGGGCGCAGTGATGCTCGGCTACGCCGGCTACCTGTATTCCCTGGAGTACGCCCGGGAACGCCCCCAAGGCCGCCTGCCCGACAGCAAAGACCCGAACACCGCGCCGGTGTCGATCATCCAGCACGCCGATATCAAGCGCATGCTATTGACGCAAAAAGCCTACGTGGAAGGCGCTTTCGACCTCGGCCTGTACGCGGCGCGGCTGTTCGACGACACCACGACCCTGGAAACCGACGCCGCACGCAAACAGGCCCACGAACTGCTGGACCTGTTGACGCCCATCGTCAAATCCTGGCCGTCGGAGTTTTGCCTGAAGGCCAACGAACTGGCGATCCAGATCCTCGGCGGCCACGGCTACACCCGCGAATACCCGGTCGAACAGTACTACCGCGACAACCGTCTGAACCCGATCCATGAAGGCACCCACGGCATCCAGTCACTGGACTTGCTCGGGCGCAAACTGGCGCAGAGCGGCGGCGCGGGCTTGAAACAATTGATTCGCCTGATCGCCGAGACCGGCGCGCGGGCACAGGAATACCCGTCGCTGACCGCCTTACGGGAACCGCTGGAACAATTGGTAGCGCGCCTGCAAAGCGTCACCCTCGGCCTGCTGACGGATCTCGCCCAGGGCAAGGTCAACAGCAGCCTGGCGAATTCGGCGCTGTACCTGAAAGTGTTTGGGCATACGGTGATTGGCTGGCGCTGGCTGGAGCAAGCGATTCGCGCCGAGGAAGGGCTGGCCAAAGGCAATGCGGCCGATGTCGCCTTCTATAAGGGCAAGCTCCAGGCCGCCCGGTACTTCCTGACGTGGGAAATACCGGGCTGCCATCATGAACTGGCGATTCTCGAGGCACGCGATGACACGTGCCTGGGGATGCAGGATGAGTGGTTCTAAGGCGTTCCGATCGCCTTGGAAATCACCTCGACCGTGGCGCTGACTTGCTCTTGGTAACGGTCGAGTTCCTGCTGGTGATGCTTTTGCATTTCGATCTGCTCGGCGCACAGGTTCAGCGCCGCCAGCACCAATAGCTTGTCACCGATCAGTGTCGGGTACTTTTTCTTGGTGGTGGCCAGGGATGCCTTGAGCATCGTCACGGCGCTCATCAGGGTGTTGTCTTCCCCCTCCGGCGCCTTGATCGAGTAATCCTCACCGAGAATCGAAACGACCTTTATCCCTTCACTCATGCGCTCACAGGACCCGCGCTCACACGCTCAACCAACGCCTGGATACGGGCAGCGGTGGCGCCCTGCTTTTCTTCCTGCTCCATCAGGTTCAGCTGCAAGCTGTCGTTTTCATCCTTGGCGCGAGCCAGTTCGGCCTTGAGGGATTCGTTGGTGCCCAACAGATCCTGGTTCTGCTGTACCAGGTCGCTGACCAGTTGTTCCAATTGGCTGAGGGATGCTTCTAACATTTTGATTTCTCGGGCTTTTTCAAAGGGCGGTGACGATAAAGAAAATTCACCTCGGATGCCAGGGTTATCCCTGGCGCGGGGCCTTGATTTCATGGGGCAGGCCACGCGTTGGAGCCTTAGTGACTGCATTTATGCCATCTGGTTCCTGAATCCCGTCGGCCCGTCCAACTCTGCGACAAAAGCGCGCACCCCCTCAAGACTTTAGTCGTATGACCGATAGGTCATGGACACCCTGCCAAAACCCCGCATGGATCGCGCTTCTCCCCAGGATCACAGCATGTCTCTTCGTAATATGAATATCGCGCCGCGGGCCTTCCTCGGCTTTGCGTTGATTGGCGCGCTGATGTTGTTTCTCGGTGTGTTCGCGTTGAACCAGATGAGCAAGATTCGCGCGGCAACGGAAGACATCACCCTGAGCAGCGTGCCGAGCATTCGCGCCCTGGACGAATTCACCCAGTTGACCCTGCGCCTGCGAGTGCTGTCCTATCGCCTGCTGACCAACCGCGAACCCGACGTTCAGCAAAAGACCCTGGAATCGTTTGACGTGCGCAATCAGCAGATTCGTACCGCCCAGGCGGTCTACGAGAAGTTGATCGAAAGCCCTGAAGAGCGCAGCACCTACGACGAGTACGTGCGCCTGCTGGGCCAGTACCACCAGATCGAAGAACGCATGAAGAGCCTGTCCCGGGCCAATCAGGTGGAAGAGTTGCGCACGCTGCTCAACACCGAGTTGCTGAACAATTCCGATCAGGTCAACGCCATACTGTCCCGTCTGCTGGACATCAATAGCAAGATGGCCCTGGCCACCAACCAGCAAGCCGCCGACCAGTACGACATGGCCTTTGAGCTGGTGGTGGTCCTGCTGATCCTGGCCACGGCACTGACCATGCTGTTCGCCTGGCTGCTGACCCGTAGCATCACCCAGCCGATTGCCCAGGCCCTGGATGCCGCCGAGGAAATCGCCGAAGGCAACCTGACGCGCCCGATCAAGGTCGAAGGCAACGACGAAGCCGGCCGCCTGCTATTGGCGATGGCCAAGATGCAGGACAAGCTGAAAGACACCCTGCAGCGTATCGCCGGTTCGGCCACCCAGCTGGCTTCCGCCGCCGAAGAGCTGAACGCCGTAACCGACGAAAGCGCCCGCGGCCTGACCCAGCAAAACAACGAAATCGAACAGGCCGCCACGGCCGTCAACGAGATGACCAGCGCGGTTGAAGAAGTGGCCCGCAACGCGGTCAGCACCTCCGAAGCCTCGAAAAACGCTACCTCGTCTGCGGGCGATGGCCGTGACCTGGTGCAGGAAACCGTCAGCGCCATCGAGCGCATGAGCAGCGATGTGCAAGCCACCGCGACCCTGATCGGCAACCTGGCGGAGGAGTCCCGGGACATCGGCAAGGTGCTGGACGTGATTCGCGGCCTGGCCGACCAGACCAACCTGCTGGCCCTGAACGCGGCGATTGAAGCGGCGCGCGCCGGTGAAGCCGGGCGTGGTTTTGCGGTAGTGGCCGATGAAGTGCGGGCCCTGGCCCATCGTACCCAGCAGTCCACCAGCGAGATCGAGCGGATGATCGGCAGCATTCAGGCCGGTACCGAGCATGCCGTGGATTCGATGCGCAACAGCACCGAGCGGGCGGAGTCGACGTTGAACATCGCCAAAGGTGCGGGGATGTCGCTGGACACCATCAATACCGCCATCGTCGAAATCAACGAACGCAACCTGGTGATCGCCAGTGCCGCTGAAGAGCAGGCACAGGTAGCGCGGGAAGTGGACCGCAACCTGGTGAATATTCGTGATTTGTCGGTGCAATCGGCCACCGGCGCCAGCCAGACCAGTGCGGCGAGCAGTGAGCTGTCGCGCCTGGCGGTGGATCTGAACGGGATGGTGGGGCGGTTCAGGCTTTAACTGACACCGGCGATCCCTTGTGGGAGCTGGCTTGCCTGCGATAGCAATCTGACAGCCACGATCTCCAGTGACTGACACACCGCAATCGCAGGCAAGCCAGCTCCCACATTTGACCGATGTACATCCCCAACACCTTTTTTGACAGCACCGCAATTCAACAGGTTAGAATCGCTGGCACGCAGACTGCATGGTCAGTTTGCGCCTCGCCTTACCTACTCATGGAGTACTGCCTTTGAATGCGACGACCATCAACAGCCTGTTCTTGATCGGCGCGTTGCTGGTAGGTGCGAGCATTCTGGTGAGTTCTCTTTCGTCCCGCTTAGGGATTCCGATTCTGGTAATTATCCTGGCCGTGGGCATGCTCGCCGGCGTCGACGGCGGCGGCATCATCTTCGATAACTACCCCACCGCCTACCTCGTGGGCAACCTTGCCCTCGCCGTGATCCTGCTCGATGGCGGCTTGCGAACGCGGGTAGCCAGTTTCCGCGTGGCCCTCTGGCCCGCGCTGTCATTGGCGACGGTCGGGGTGCTGATCACCACCGGGCTCACCGGCATGGCGGCCGCCTGGCTGTTCAACCTCAATATCATTCAAGGCTTGCTGATCGGTGCCATCGTCGGCTCCACGGACGCCGCCGCGGTATTCTCGCTGCTGGGTGGCAAAGGCCTGAACGAACGGGTCAGCGCCAGCCTGGAAATCGAGTCCGGCAGCAACGACCCGATGGCGGTGTTCCTCACCGTCACCCTGATCGACATGCTCGCCAGCGGCCAGACCGGCCTGCACTGGAGCCTGTTGGGCCACCTGATCCGCGAGTTCGGCATCGGCGGCTTCATCGGCCTGGGCGGCGGCTGGCTGATGCTGCAGCTGGTCAACCGGATCAACCTGGCCAACGGCCTGTACCCGATCCTGGTGATTGCCGGCGGCCTGGTGGTGTTCGCCCTGACGAACGCCTTGCATGGCAGCGGCTTCCTCGCGGTGTACCTGTGCGGCCTGGTGCTCGGCAACCGCCCGGTGCGCAGCCGTCATGGCATTTTGCATATGCTCGACGGCATGGCCTGGCTCGCACAGATCGGCATGTTCCTGGTGCTGGGCCTGCTGGTCACGCCCCATGATTTGCTGCCCATCGCGCTGCCCGCCCTGGGCCTGGCGCTGTGGATGATCCTGTTTGCACGGCCGCTGTCGGTGATGGTCGGCCTGCTGCCGTTCAAGGCCTTCCATGGCCGAGAGAAAGCCTTTATTGCCTGGGTCGGCCTGCGCGGCGCGGTGCCGATCATTCTGGCGGTGTTCCCGCTGATGGCCGGCCTGCCCCATGCCCAGCTGTACTTCAACCTGGCGTTCTTTATCGTGCTGGTGTCGTTACTGGTGCAGGGCACAAGCCTGCCGTGGGTCGCCAAGCTGTTGAAAGTGACGGTACCGCCGGAGCCCGCGCCGATTTCCCGGGCGGCCCTGGAAGTGCACGTCACCAGCGAGTGGGAGCTGTTCGTCTACCGCCTGGGCGCCGAGAAATGGTGCATCGGCGCGGCCCTGCGGGAGCTGAAAATGCCTGAAGGCACGCGGATCGCAGCACTGTTTCGCGGCCAGCAACTGCTCCATCCGTCGGGTAGTACGGTGCTGGAAGTCGACGATTTGCTCTGTGTGATCGGCCATGAACACAACCTGCCGGCCCTCGGCAAGCTGTTCAGCCAGGCACCGCAACGGGGCCTCGACCTGCGCTTCTTCGGTGACTTCGTACTGGAAGGCGACGCCCAGCTGGGCGCGGTGTCGGCGTTGTACGGGCTCAAGCTCGAAGGCATCGACCCGGACATGCCGCTGAGCCGCTTCATCACCCAGAAAGTCGGCGGTGCGCCCGTGGTGGGCGATCAGGTGGAATGGAACAACACCATCTGGACCGTCGCGGTCATGGACGGGAACAAGATCGGCAAAGTCGGCGTCAGATTCCCCGAAGGAAGTCGCCCGGGCCCCGGGCTCTTCCTCTAAACTGCGGGGCGACGGCGCGCCAGTCGATGTCAGGACGCCCCCTATTTACCACCTTGCTCGACCGGTCTCTATGACAACCCTGCGCACTTTTCTCGCCACTGCCCTGCTGGGCCTGACACTCTGCGTCGGCACCGTACACGCGGCCGACCCGCCCAGCGTCGACGCCGTCCAGCAAACCCTGGACAAACTGCCAGACCGCAAACTGCCCGACGCCGACATGAAGGCGCTGCAAACCATCCTGCAGCAGACCCTCACCTACCTCGGCAACCAGCAGGACTACCAGCAACGCCTGGTCGACCTCAAGCGCCAACTGGAAGACGCGCCCCGCCAAACCGTCGACAACCAGCGCGAACTGACCCGGCTCAAGGCCACCAAGGTGATTCCGGTCACCCAACGCTACGCCACCTTGCCGGTGCCGCAACTTGAGCAACTGCTGGTGCAGCGCACCACCCAGCAAGGCGACCTGCAAAAGGAACTGGCCGACGCCAACAGCCTGACCATCGCCGCCCAGACCCGGCCCGAGCGTGCCCAGACTGAAATCAGCAGCAGCCAGACGCGTATCCAGCAGATCAACGCGACCCTCAAGGCCGGCAAAGACAACGGCAAGACCCTCAGCGGCGACCAGCGCAACCAGCTGAACGCCGAGCTGGCCGCCCTTAACGCCCTGATTCCTTTGCGCCGCCAGGAGCTGGCCGGCAACAGCCAGCTGCAAGACCTGGGCAACAGCCAGCACGACCTGGTGCTGGAGAAAACCGCCCGCCTGGAGCAGGAAATCCAGGACCTGCAAACCCTGATCAACCAGAAACGCCTGGCCCAATCCCAGGAAACCGTGACCCAGCAGTCCATCGAGGCCCAAAAGGCCGGCGGCAGCAGCCTGCTCGCCACGGAAAGCGCGGCCAACCTGAAACTGTCCGACTACTTGCTCAAAAGCACCGACCGGCTCAACGAACTGACCCAGAAGAACCTGCAAACCAAGCAGCAACTGGACAGCGTGACCCAAAGCGACTCGGCGCTGGACGAGCAGATCAACGTGCTCAAGGGCAGCCTATTGCTGTCCAAGATCCTCTACAAACAGAAACAGGCCCTGCCGCGCCTGACCGTGGACCGTGACCTGGCGGACGATATTGCGAATATTCGTCTGTACCAGTTCGAGGTCAATCAACAGCGCGAACTGATCAGCACCCCGAGTACCTACGTCGACAGCCTGCTGGCCACCCAGCCTGCCGACCAGGTAACACCACAGCTGCGGCGTACCCTGCTGGAGCTGGCGATCACCCGCAGCGACCTGCTGGAACGCCTGAGCCGGGAACTGAGCGCCCTGCTCAACGAATCCATCACCCTGCAACTGAACCAGAAACAACTGCTGAGCACCGCCACCACGTTGCGGGCGACCCTTGATGAGCAGATGTTCTGGATTCCCAGCAACAAGCCGCTGGACACCGAGTGGCTGGAAACCGTACCGGCGCACCTGAGCAAACAGGTGACGACCCTGCCGTGGGCCTCCAGCGTCAGCGAACTGTATGACGGCCTGACCCAGCGCCCGTTGCTGTTCCTGCCTCTGCTGCTGTTGATTGGCGCCCTGCTGTGGCGCCGCAGCTATTTGTATAACCGATTGAAAAAAATCCACCTGGACATCGGCCACTTCAAACGCGACAGCCAGTGGCACACGCCGGTGGCAATTCTGGTGAATATCGCGCTGGCGATGCCGGTGGCGCTGGGCCTGGCACTGTGCGGCTATGCCTTGCAGATCGACGCCCGCGGGCAAAACGCCAACCTCGGTGCGGCCTTGCTGCAGATAGCCCAGGCCTGGCTGGTGTTCTACACCGCCTATCGAATCCTCGCGCCGGGCGGCGTCGCCGAGCTGCATTTCCGCTGGGAAAAACCCCAGGTCGAATTCCTCCAGGGCTGGGTGCGCAAACTCGGGCTGGTGGTGCTGGCGTTGGTGGCTGTGGTGGCCATCGCCGAGCATCAGCCGGCGGCACTGGCGGACGACGTGCTGGGCATCGGCGTGGTACTGACCTGCTACGCCTTGATGGCCTGGTTGCTCAGCCGCCTGCTGCTCAACAGCCCAACCCACGAAAAAGCCTCGCTGTTTCGCAAAGCCGTCGGCCTGGTGTTTACCGCCCTGCCGGTCGCGCTGTTTATTGCCGTGTGTTTTGGCTACTACTACACCGCCCTCAAGCTCAGCGACCGGCTGATCAACACCCTGTACCTGCTGATGTTCTGGCTGGTGATCGAAGCCACGTTCGTGCGCGGCCTGGGGGTTGCTGCACGGCGCCTGGCCTATGCGCGGGCCCTGGCCAAACGCCAGGCCGCCAAGGAAGCGGGGGATGGCGAAGCGGTGATCGAAGAGCCGACCCTGGACATCGAACAGGTCAACGAACAGTCCATGCGACTGATTCGCCTGGCCTTGCTCGGCGGCTTTATCGCTGCGCTGTACTGGGTGTGGTCTGACTTGATCTCGGTGTTTTCCTACCTGGACAACGTCACCCTCTACGAATACACCAGCGGCACCGGTGCCAATATCAGCATGGTGCCCATCAGCATCGGCGACTTGCTCGGCGCCTTGATCATCATCGGCATCACCTTCGCCCTGGCGCGCAACCTGCCCGGTTTGCTGGAAGTGCTGGTGCTGTCCAAGCTCGACCTGGCCCAGGGCAGCGCCTACGCCACCACCACGTTGCTGTCCTATGTGATTGCCGGCGTGGGCTTTGTCTCCACCCTGTCGACCCTCGGCGTGAGCTGGGACAAGTTGCAATGGCTGGTGGCCGCGCTGTCGGTGGGGTTGGGCTTCGGGATGCAGGAGATCTTCGCCAACTTTATCTCCGGCATCATGATCCTGTTCGAGCGCCCGGTACGGATCGGCGACACCATCACCATCGGCAACCTGTCGGGCACGGTGAGCAAGATCCGCATCCGCGCGACCACCATCACCGACTTCGACCGCAAGGACATCATTGTCCCGAACAAGACGTTCATCACCGGGCAACTGATCAACTGGTCGCTGACCGACACCATCACCCGGGTGACCCTGAAACTGGGTGTGGATTACGGCTCGGACCTGGACCTGGTGAAAGATTTGCTGCTCAAGGCCGCCGCCGAAAACCCGCGCGTCCTGAAGGACCCGGCGCCCCACGTTTACTTCCTCAACTTCGGCGAAAGCACCCTCGACCACGAACTGCGCATGCATGTACGGGATCTGGGCGACCGTAACCCGGTGATCGACGAGGTCAACCGCTTCATCAACCGCGAGTTCAAGAACCACCACATCAACATCTCGTTCCGGCAGATGGAGGTGTACCTGAAAAACCTGCATGGCCAGGAATACAAACTGGTGCCCGTGGAAGAGGAAAACAAAACCATCCTGCCGCCTGCCCAGGACCAGGACCTCCCCGAGCCGCCGCCGGCCAAACTCGACTAAACGCGCTATCCCCAGCAGAATGGTCGGACATTCTGCTCAGGAGATGGCCGTTGAAAGCCCTCGACGAACTGACCTTCGACAACCGCTTCGCCCGCCTGGGCGACGGTTTCTCGACCCACATACTGCCCGAACCCATCGACGAGCCGCGTTTAGTGGTGGCGAGCGAGGCGGCCATGGCGCTGCTGGATCTCGACCCCGCCGTGGCCGAGACACCGGTATTCGCCGAGCTGTTTGGCGGGCACAAGCTGTGGGCCGAGGCCGAGCCGCGGGCGATGATCTATTCCGGGCATCAGTTCGGCTCCTACAACCCGCAACTGGGTGATGGGCGCGGATTGCTGCTGGGCGAGGTGTACAACGAAGCCGGCGAGCATTGGGACCTGCACCTCAAGGGTGCCGGGCAAACCCCTTATTCGCGCATGGGCGATGGGCGCGCGGTACTGCGCTCCTCGATTCGGGAGTTTCTGGCCTCGGAAGCGCTGCATGCACTGGGTATTCCCAGCAGTCGCGCGCTGTGTGTAATCGGCTCCACCACCCCCGTGTGGCGCGAGAAACAGGAGCGCGCCGCCATGGTGCTGCGCCTGGCCCACAGCCATGTGCGCTTTGGGCATTTCGAATATTTCTACTACACCAAGAAGCCCGAGTTGCAGAAGCAGCTGGCGGAGCACGTATTGTCGCTGCACTTCCCGGAGTGCATGGAACAACCCGAGCCGTACCTGGCGATGTTCCGAGAAATCGTCGAACGCAATGCCGAGCTGATCGCCAAGTGGCAGGCCTATGGGTTCTGCCATGGGGTGATGAACACCGACAACATGTCGATCCTCGGCATCACCTTCGACTTTGGGCCGTTTGCGTTCCTGGATGATTTCGACGCGCAGTTCATCTGCAACCACTCGGACCATGAAGGGCGTTACTCCTTCAGCAACCAGGTGCCGATCGGGCAATGGAACCTGAGCGCGCTGGCCCAGGCATTGACGCCGTTCATCACTGTTGAAGCGCTGCGGGAAACCCTCGGGCTGTATCTGCCGTTGTTCCAGGCGCACTACCTGGACCTGATGCGCCGCCGACTGGGCTTTACCACCGCCGAAGATGACGATCAAAAACTGGTGGAGCGCCTGCTGCAACTGATGCAGAACAGTGGCGTCGACTACACCTTGTTCTTCCGCCGGCTGGGGGATGAATCAGCCGCGCTGGCCGTGGCGCGGTTGCGTGACGATTTTGTCGACCTCAAGGGGTTTGATGAGTGGGCCGAGCTGTACAAAGCCCGTGTGGAGCGCGAAGCCAGCGGCACAGAAGAGCAGCGGCGTGAGCGGATGCATGGGGTGAACCCGCTTTATATCCTGCGCAATTACCTGGCGCAGAATGCTATCCAGGCGGCGGAGCTGGACGACTACAGTGAAGTGCGCCGGCTGCATGAAGTGCTGACCAAACCCTTTGAAGAGCAGCCGGGGATGGAGCAATACGCCCAGCGACCACCGGATTGGGGGAAGCATTTGGAGATCAGTTGTTCATCGTAGGGGTTAAATCCGAGCGACATATCAAGAAATAAATGCCGGACGCGCCTGACATCATTAAACATCTCTTCGGCCTAGGGTTGGCCTGTTGCAATCACGCAACAAACCTAAGCAGATATGAAATGGAGGTGCGTCATGGGCGTCGATGTTCCAAATCTGGAATCGGTGTGCGATCACGCTACACCCGAGAAATATTCCGCTGTCCGTCTACACATGGACTTGTCCTTCCCTCACCACGACCTTTCCCAGGTCAATGCCTGGCTGGAAAAGCGGGCATGGGGGCCACTTGAGCTGTTTTTGGTTGAGCGATACCCACAGCACAAGGAAGTAATAGCACTGTGGCTCAAAGGGAGCCAAGCCAGGGCTGAGGCGAATGAGCCTGCAGCGACTCTGCGCGCAGTGAATACGTAAGCAGTGGTACAGAGGAGCTGGAGCATCAGGCCGTGACCCCAGGCCTTAGGGTCGTGGTGGCCAGGACGCTGATCAGTGCGGTTGTTTTCGATGCCCTTGTTCCTCTTTCTCCGTTAATCGCTCAAGACTTGAGTGTTTCTCCGGCATTCTTTCAAGGCATGCTCGGCGTGTGCCTGATGGCTTTCGCATTCAGCCAGTTGTTTTCAACGCCGCTGATCAACCGCCTGGGAACCAGCGTCAGCCTAGCCGGTGCATCGGTGCTGATCGCGCTGCTATGTGTCGCAGTGGCGTTATCAACGACCGTTCTCACATTATCGATCATCTTTACTTTCATGTTCATCGCCAACGCGGTGGCAGCAACCTCTTCACGCCTTTGGCTACGTCAACGACTTGGGCAAACAACCTTCCAAAGCACAACGGCTTATCTCTTGGGTGCGATTAGCATCCTTTCGGTGCTAAGCCCGCCGATTCTGCTGGCGGCAGCCTCAGTTTGGGGTTGGCGATGGGTATTTAGCGTGTTCGGCTGCCTGCTATTTGTAATTTTCCTGGGACTTCTAGTCACACATGTCGACAAGACATCCGAGCAAGACCAACGGCCTGCAAATGAAACGCCATCCTTGCTATGGAAACGCCCGAAATTTATCTGCGGTTTACTGGTTGCACTCCTGATGCAGAGCGCCTTCACACAGTTGAACCTCAGCAAGGCGTTTGTCCTTCAGGGCACTTTCCAGCTCTCGCCGCAAGCAACAGGCATGATCCTTTCAGGTTGGGCGGCGCTGGTAGCGGCAGGATTTTTCTTTTCAGGGAAAGCCGTCACACGATTCAGTGACGCCCAACGCCTGAATGCTGGATCGGTCTCTCAGTGCCTCGCCGCGCTCTTGACGGTAGCGACATGGCTACATGTCGATATCTACCTTTACTTGGCAGCTGCAGCAGCAACCAGTATTGCCTTCTGCATTTTGTTGCCCCTTGCAACCGGCTGGGCACTGGATATCGACGCGCCTCACCAAGCCAAGGCTTCTGCAGTTTTCGGATGCATCACCGTGGCCGGGGCGGGATTTTTAACTTGGCTTGGGTCTCAGCTGGATGTGCCACTGCTTTTCACCCTGATGCTGGTGATTGGGGGATGTGCTGTGGGCAGCGTGTTTGCCTGCCAGCTAGCACGAAAGAAGATTGGGCACTGATGGCTTATGACCAGCGCTATTAGCCATTTACAGACATCGGACGATGCTCAAGGTCATAACCTTCGATCCAATCACCGATGATATCTAACATCCCAATCAGCGCGTGGCTTTCGTCCTCCCCAACCTCATCCAGCAACTCGTCGAGCGCCATAACCAAAATATCGTAATCCTTCTCGGTCATGGGCTTACGCAAGAGAGCAGAAACAAAAGGCCAATGTTCGATAGCCTGCTTGACGATTTAGCTCATGTTGCCCCCTCTTTCAGTTATTCCTTGATAAACCAAGTCTCCGACTCCAAATAGAACCCATTGGCCACTTTCACGGAGCCCACCATGTCCGACTCTCTAGTAATCCCCTGCCCCCACTGCAACGGTCTTAACCGTATCCCCAATGAACGCCTGGGCGATGCGCCTAAATGCGGGCGCTGCAAGCAGCCGGTGCTGTTGAGCAAATCCTTTGAGTTGAAACAGGGCGACTACGCCAGCCAGATCAAGGGCGACCTGCCGTTGCTGGTGGATGTGTGGGCCGAATGGTGCGGGCCGTGCAAGTCGTTTGCACCGGTGTTTGAACAGGCTGCCGGGCAGTTGGCCGGGAAATGCCGGTTGGCCAAGCTCGATAGCGAGGCCAATCAGCAGTTATCCGCTCAGTTGGGAATTCGCTCGATTCCCAGCCTGATCCTGTTCAAGAATGGCCGGGAAGTGGCGCGTCAGAGCGGAGCGTTTCCGTTGCCGCAGTTGATGAGCTGGCTGCGCAGTCAGGGCGTTTGAGGCAGCGGAACGCCCCGGTCCATCACTTGCCCCATCAGCAGTACGCCCAATTCGCTCAATTGATGAATGGCCAACGCGACATCGCGCTGCTTACCGGTGAGGTCGTCGGAAAGGTCGAGCAAGAGGGTGGTGACTGAGGAGAAGGTTTCGTAGGTATTGAGGATCAGGGTTTCGTCGTCAATGCCGGGGGTAACGGCAAACAACGTTGCTGAGCTTGGGGTTTCAGAGGGATTGAGATAGTGGTCGATGGCGCGGTAAGCGGCTCGATTGAGCTTCTCGTCATGAAACGGGGCATCTGGCGGATTTGGCGTTATTTTGAACATGATTCGTCTCCGTAGTAGTGAAGCCGCAACCAACTCGCTACTAAACGAAGGGGTGGCAGCTGTACGCAGGTTAGTAGACCGGGGAGACGCAACCGGCGCGCTCGAAAGCGCCCTACGTACAGCCGCCATCAAGCGCAGGAAGTTCCTGACTGAATAAGCACTGGACGTCGTCACCACTGGGCTACTAAACCCGATCGCTGATGTCAGCGATCGAAGAACCTTAGAGATGCAGGGCTAGACGCACAAGCCGGCGGATTCTGGCGTAACTGTAGGCAACGGCGCAAGACGACGATTTCCCTGTAGGAACAAAGACCAATGTGGGAGCTGGCTTGCCTGCGATAGCATCACCTCGGTGTAACTGACAAACCGAGTTGACTGCATCGCGGGCAAGCCCGGCTCCCACACAAGCAGGCTCCCACATGGGTTATGTGTTGCCTGCTAAATCACGCGTTTTCCAGCAGGTTGTGCAACTCCACAAATTGCTGTGTCAGCTTGTGCCGTGGGTCCAGGTGGATCAGCGGCATATTCGCCTGGTGCGACTCACGCATGCGCACCGAACTGGTCAGGTACACCGGCAGCACCGGCAACCCTTCGGCAATCAGTTCATCCAGCATCTGCTGCGGCAGGCTCGCCCGGGCCTGGAACTGGTTGACCACAATGCCTTCCACTTCCAGCCCTTCGTTGTGGTCTTCCTTCAATTCTTCAATTTCTGCCAGCAGGCCATACAACGCCTGGCGGGAGAAGCTGTCGCAATCGAACGGGATCAGTACGCGATCAGCGGCAATCAGCGCTGAAACCGCATAGAAGTTCAACGCCGGCGGCGTATCCAGGTAAATCCGGTCGTAGTCCTCGCTCAATTCATCCAGCAGCTTTCGCAGCTTGTTGATCTTGTGCTTGGCCTCGAGCTTGGGCTGCAGGTCCGCCAGTTCCGCCGTGGCGGTGATGACGTGCAGGTTGTCGAACGGGGTTTCGTAGATATCCACCTGGTTTTTCTTCGAAAACGGCCCGGAAGACAGGGTTTGTTTGAAGAAGTCAGCGATGCCCATGGGGATGTCATCGCCGGTCAGCCCGGTGAGGTACTGGGTTGAGTTGGCCTGAGCATCGAGGTCCACCAACAGGGTTCGATAGCCTTCGCTGGCGCTGACCGCCGCCAGGTTGCAGGCAATGCTGGACTTGCCAACACCGCCTTTTTGGTTGAACACCACGCGCCGCATGGAAAAACCTCCGTGTATCAATGAATGACCGAGTGTAGAGGGCAAAAGCGCCGCTTAGCTACCTCGTTTGTTCTTGTACTACAGCATCAGAGGCTCTATCTCGCACAACATTTTCCCGCCTGTCCGACAAAGCAGGAATTGCCTGACACCTGCTGCCCCACCTGCATGGCGGACAATCTGTAATTCTTTCCTTCGAAATTGTAATCAGCCGTGAACAATTCTTTACCAAAGTTTGCTAGAACCCCACGGCACCGGGATAATGCGCCCCACTCGGCCATTGCTCCCTGTCCCCGTATCCGGGGCCAAAGGCCGCACAAGGAAGCCCGCAGGGGCGGGATAACTTCTCAGTGATCAATTTCAACATCGCCCAATGGCGTGCCTGGGCCCCCGGGCTCGAAAGCGCGGACGACTGGCGCGCCTGGTGCCAGCAACCCACGGTGCTCGCCGGCAGCGACGCCGCCCCCGACGTGTCATTCCTGCCGGCCATGCAGCGCCGGCGCCTGAGCCGCCTGGCGCGCATGGCCTTCAGTGTGGGCTGGCCACTGGCCGATGGCTTGCAACAGCTGCCATTGGTGTTTGTTTCCCGTCACGGTGAAACCCCGCGCACCCTCGATATTCTCAGCGACCTGGCCAACGACGAACCGCTGTCGCCGACCCAGTTCAGCCTGTCGGTGCACAACGCGGTGATTGGCTTGTGGTCGATCCTGCGCAATGAAACCGCCGAAATGACCGCCCTCGCCGCCGCCGGTGATGGCCTGGAGCACGGCGTGCTCGAAGCCGCCGCCCTGCTCAATGAAGGCGCACCGGCGGTGTTGCTGATCATTACCGAGGAACAGCCGCCCGAGGCCTATGCCCGCTGGATCGACGACGTGCCGTTCCCCTACGCCCTCGGCCTGCTGCTGACGCCGGGCGACGAGTGGCAGCTGGAACTGAATACGGCCGCTGTCCAACCCACCACCAAAGCCCAGTGGCCCCACGCCCTGAACCTGCTGCGCACCCTGCTGAACGATCAGGGCGCCTGCCAACATGCCTGGAAGAACCGAGTATGGAACTGGCAACGCAAGCCCTGACCGAAAAGCCTCGACAGGCCTACTACTGGCGCCTGTTCGCCACTGCCACCGCCTTCGCCCTGTTTGGCCTCGGTGGCCTGTGCCTGCGCGTGCTGGTGTTCCCGCTGCTCAGTTGCCTGCCGGGTGACACCAAACAGCATCAGCGACGCGCCCGCCACACCATCAGCTGCCTGTTCTGGTTGTTTATCCGCATGATGATGCGCCTGGGCATTCTGACCTACAGCGTCGAAGGCGCGGAAAAGCTCGGCCGCCCGGGCCAAATGATCATCGCCAACCACCCGTCGCTGGTGGACGTGGTGTTTCTGATCGCCCTGATGCGCCAGACCAACTGCGTGGTCAAGCAGAGCCTGTGGCAGAACCCGTTCACCCGCGGGCCGGTGCGCGACGCCGGCTACATCAGCAACGACGGCAGCGCCGACATGCTCGACGCCGCCGCAAGTGCCCTGCGAGACGGCCAGACTCTGATCATTTTCCCGGAGGGCACCCGCACCTCTCCCGGCCAGGCGCCGACCTTTCATCGCGGCGCCGCCGCTATTGCCTTGCGAGGTGCGAGCATCATTACCCCGGTGGTGATCAAGGTCAGCCCCACCACCCTGACCAAGGCCGAACCCTGGTATCGCATCCCGAATCGCCGTTTTCACTTCAGTTTGCGCGTGGGTGCCGATATAGAACCACAGGCGTTTGCCGCACAAGGCCCCGCGCCCCAGGCTTCACGCAAGCTTAACGATTACCTGCACCAGTATTTTATTAAGGAGCTCGCCGAAGATGAGCGACCAACACCGCCTTGAGCACGACATAAAAACGCTGATCATCGAGGCCCTGGGCCTGGAAGACATCAACGAGAGCGACATCGGCAACGAGCAAACCCTGTTCGGCGAAGGCCTGGGCCTGGATTCCGTCGACGCCCTGGAATTGGGCCTGGCGATCCAGAAAAAGTACGGCATCAAGATCGATGCCGACGCCAAGGACACCCGCAATCACTTCACCAACGTGGCCAGCCTCGCGGCGTTCGTCACGGCCAGACAGGCAGCTTGAGACCGTACCATGCAAACTCGTGACGATATTTTCAACACCTTGCGCGACGCCCTGGTGGAACTGTTTGAACTGGAACCTGAACGCGTCACCCTCGACGCCAACCTGTACCAGGACCTGGAAATCGACAGCATTGATGCGGTGGACCTGATCGACCACATCAAGCGCCAGACCGGCAAAAAAATCGCCGCCGAAGAGTTCAAGGCCGTGCGTACTGTGAGCGACGTGGTCGAGGCGGTCTACCGTCTGGTTCAACCGGCCGCATGAGCCGGCTGATCGGCCTTGGCCTGTTGCTGGCGGGGCTGCTGTACCCTTTTGCGGTGTATTACGGCACGGAGCATTTTGCCCCCTGGCAATTTGGCCTGCTGCTGGGCAGCCTGTGGCTGTTGCGCGCACTGACCGGCGCCCGGCGCCCGGGCAGTCGTTGGATGGCGGCGGCAATCATCGTCTTTTGCCTGCTGCTCGCCTGGTTCGACAACCCGCAGATGCTGCGCTGGTACCCGAGCCTGGTCAGCGCGTTCATGCTGGCGCTGTTCGGCCTGAGCCTGAAATACGGGCCACCGATGGTCGAGCGCCTGGCCCGCATGACCGAGCCCCAATTGCCCGAAAGAGCGATTGTGTATACCCGCCAGGTCACCGTGGTGTGGAGTGTGTTTTTTCTGTGTAACGGCCTGCTCGCCGCCGCCCTCACCCTGTGGGCGCCGCTGAGCTGGTGGACGTTGTACAACGGCATGATCGCCTACGGGCTGATGGGGCTGTTGTTTGCCGTGGAATGGCTGGTACGACAAAGGGTTCGAGGCCGCGTATGAATTGGTTGAATCTTGAGCACGTGTTGCTTGAGCCTGTAGGTCAGCGTTCAGTCACCACCGAGCCTGCCCTGGATCACCCGCAGTTGTGGGAGAAGTCCCTGAGCCTGGCCGCCGGGTTGCAAGCCCGGGGCATCCAGCGCCTGGCGGTGCACCTGGAAGATGCCGGCTTGCTGGCGATCGCCCTGCTGGGTGCCTGGCGCGCCGGGGTCAGCGTGTTGCTGCCCGCCGACCTGCAACCCCAAACCCGCCAGCGCTGGGACGATGCCGTCGACGCCTGGCTGACCGCGGCTGGCGACCTGGACGCGCTGTATCAAGCGCCATTGAGCGCCGCGGCCCTGGACCTGGACGCCTGCTGCCTGAGCCTGTGCACCTCCGGCTCCAGCGGCGAGCCCAAGCGCATCGACAAAACCCTGCGCCAGATGGCCAATGAGGTCCTGGCCCTGGAAACCCTGTGGGGCGCCGACCTCGGTGAGGCCTGCATCATCGGCAGCGTCGCCACCCAACATATCTATGGCTTGCTGTTCCGGGTGCTGTGGCCGCTGTGTGCCGGGCGTACGTTTGTGCGTCAGCAACTGGCATTCCCCGAGGACTTGCAGCGCGCCAGCCGCGAGCATGCGCAGTTCGCCTGGGTCGCCAGCCCGGCGCTGCTCAAGCGTATGGGCGACAACCTCGACTGGCCGGCCCTCACACCGGTCAAGCGAGTGTTTTCCTCCGGCGGCGCGCTGCCTTTCGACGCCGCCCGCAGCCTGCATCAGCGCCTGCAACAGTGGCCCACAGAAATCCTCGGCAGCTCGGAAACCGGCGGCATCGCCTGGCGCCAGGGCGACCAACCCTGGCAGCCGTTTGCCGAGGTGCAACTGACCCAGGACGCCGACGGCGCCTTGCGCATTGCCTCACCGTACCTGCCCGCCGGCCATATCGAACACACCGCCGACGCCGCGAAGATCCACGCCGACGGCCGCTTCGAATTGCTGGGGCGCCTGGACCGCATCGTCAAGCTGGAAGAAAAACGCATCTCCCTGCCGATGCTTGAACAAGCGCTGACGGACCATGCCTGGGTCGCCGAAACCCGCCTTGGCGTGGTGCAGGAAAACCGTGCCTCCCTCGGCGCCCTCGTGGTGCTCAGCAGCGACGGTTTGCATGCCCTGCGCAACCAGGGCCGGCGCACCGTCACCCAAACCCTGCGCCAGCACTTGAGCCAACATTGCGAAGCCCTGGCCCTGCCCCGCCGCTGGCGCCTGTTGCGCCAATTGCCGTTGAACAGCCAAGGCAAGCTGCCCCAGGCTGACGTCGAAGCCCTGCTGCTGGCGCCCCGCCCGAAAGCGCCGGAAGTGCTGGAACAGACCGAAGTCAACGGTGAATGGACCCTGCAACTGGCGATCCCGCCGGACCTCGCCTACTTCAGCGGCCACTTTCCGCAAACCCCGGTGCTGCCGGGTGTGGTGCAGGTGGATTGGGCCCTGAACCTGGGCCAGCAACTGCTCAACCTGCCGGCGCAATTCGCCGGGATGGAAGTGCTCAAGTTTCAGCAACTGGTGCGCCCGGACGACCGGATCGAACTGCACCTGCGGTTCGATCAGGAGCGCGGCAAGCTGTACTTTGCCTACCGCAATGAGACGGCGGCCTGCTCCAGTGGGCGTATCGTGCTGGAGAGGGTCAGTGATTAAGCTTTTGTGGCGAGGGAGCTTGCTCCCGCTGGAGTGCGCAGCACTCCCAACCCAGGCACTGCGGTTTATCAGGCAGATCTCGGTCGCCTGTATTGGGGCCGCTTCGCAGCCCAGCGGGAGCAAGCTCCCTCGCCACACGAAGTGCTTGTGCCAATGGGGTGCCTGTTATGCATAACCCCTGCGCCCTGATCCCGGTCTATAACCACGAAGCCGCCGTGCCCGCCGTGGTCCGCACCGTACTGGACAGCGGCCTGCCGTGCCTGCTGGTGGACGACGGCAGCAGCCCCGCCTGCGCCGCTGTCCTGGCGCAACTGGCAACCCTCGATAACGTGTCCTTGCTGACCTTGCCCACCAACCAGGGCAAGGGCGCCGCAGTCATGGCCGGCTTTCGCGAAGCCGCACGCCTGGGTTTCACCCACGCCCTGCAAGTGGACGCCGATGGCCAGCACGACCTGCGAGAGGTCGGCACCTTCCTCGACGCCTCGCGCACCCACCCGGACGCGGTCATCTGCGGCTACCCGGAATACGACGACAGCGTGCCCAAGGGCCGCCTCTACGCGCGCTACCTGACCCACGTGTGGGTGTGGATCAATACATTGTCGCTGCAAATCCGCGATTCAATGTGCGGCTTTCGCGTGTACCCACTACAACCAACCCTGGCCCTGATGGACTCGGCCAACATCGGCAAACGCATGGATTTCGACTCCGACATTTTGGTGCGTCTGGCCTGGCGCAATCAGCCAATGCGCTGGCTGCCGACCCAGGTGCATTACCCCGCCGACGGCCTGTCGCACTTTCGCCTGTTCCACGACAACGCCCTGATTTCCTCGATGCACACCCGGCTGTTCTTCGGCATGTTGGTACGTGCCCCGATGATCCTCTGGCACCGGTGGAAAGCATGACCCAGGACACTAAACACTGGGCCGACCGCGAAGAACGCGGCAGTTTCTGGCTGATGAAATTCACCGCCTTCGCCGCCAAAGTCCTCGGGCGCCGGCTATTGAGCCCGCTGCTGTACGGCATCGTTTTCTACTTCTTCCTGTTCGGCCGCACTGCGCGCCAAAGCGCCTGGCAGTACCAGCAGCGGCTGGCCGACTGGAGCCAGCGCGTCGACCTGCGCCCCACCCACAGAAGGGTCTTCGGCCAGTTCATGGCCTTCGCCGATGCGTTGCTGGACAAGCTCGACGTGTGGAACGGCAAGCTGCGCCTGGACCAGATCGAAATCATCGACTCGGCCCAACTGCGCGGCCAACTGCGCAGCGAACGCGGCCAGATGCTGGTGGGCGCGCACCTGGGCAATCTTGAAGTGTGCCGCGCCCTCGCCGAACTGGGGGAAAAGGTCACCATGAACGTGCTGGTGCACACCAAACACGCCGAACGTTTCAACCGGATTCTGGGCGAAGCCGGGGCGACCCATTTGCGCCTGATCCAGGTCAGCGAACTCGACCCGGCGGTGATGATGCTGCTCAGCCAGCGCCTGGACGCCGGCGAGTGGCTGGCAATTGCCGGCGACCGCGTGCCGCTGCATGGCGGGCGCACGGTGCGGGTGGATTTCCTCGGCCATGACGCCGCCCTTCCCCAGGGCCCGTGGCTGCTGGCCGGCCTGCTGAAATGCCCGGTCAACCTGCTGATGTGCTTGAAGCATCAGGGCCGTTACCGCCTGATCATCGAGCCGTTCGCCCACCTGATCGAATGGAAACGCAGCGACCGCCAGCAGGTGATCGCTCAATGGACCGCCCGCTACGCCGAGCGCCTGGGCCAGTTCTGCCTGGAAGCGCCCCAACAATGGTTCAACTTTTACCCTTTCTGGAAGACCGATGACGACGCATCTTGAGCCGGTAACCTTCGGCGAACTCCCTTTGCGCATCGAAGACGTGCTGGCCCTGGCCAACCGTCAGGCGCCGACTCAACTGCAAGCCGATGCCGCGTATCGCCAGCGTATCGCCAAGGGCGCGCAGTTCCTCGATTCGCTGCTGGACAAGGAAGGCGTGATCTACGGCGTGACCACCGGCTACGGCGACTCATGCGTGGTGGCGGTGCCGTTGCAGCATGTCGAAGCGCTGCCCCGCCACCTCTACACCTTCCACGGCTGCGGCCTGGGCAAGTTGCTGGACGCGCAAGCCACACGCGCCGTGCTGGCCGCGCGGTTGCAGTCGCTGTGCCACGGCGTGTCCGGGGTACGCGTGGAGTTGCTGGAACGCCTGCACGCGTTCCTTGAATTCGACGTGCTGCCGCTGATTCCGGAAGAAGGCTCGGTGGGCGCCAGCGGTGATTTGACGCCACTGTCCTACGTGGCTGCGACCCTGTCTGGCGAGCGCGAAGTGATGTTCCGTGGCGAACGTCGCCTGGCCGCCGACGTGCACCGCGAGCTGGGCTGGGACCCGCTGGTGCTGCGCCCGAAAGAAGCCCTGGCCTTGATGAACGGCACCGCGGTGATGACCGGCCTCGCCTGCCTGGCTTTCGCCCGCGCCGATTACCTGCTGCAACTGGCCACGCGCATCACCGCGCTGAACGTAGTGGCGCTGCAAGGCAACCCGGAGCATTTCGACGAGCGCCTGTTTGCCGCCAAGCCGCACCCGGGGCAGATGCAAGTGGCCGCCTGGCTGCGCAAAGACCTGGCGATTGACGCACCCACCGCGCCGCTGCATCGCCTGCAAGATCGCTATTCGCTGCGCTGCGCGCCCCACGTGTTGGGCGTGTTGGCCGACAGCCTGAACTGGCTGCGCTCGTTTATCGAGATCGAACTCAACAGCGCCAACGACAACCCGATCATCGACGCCGAAGAAGAGCGTGTGCTGCACGGCGGCCACTTCTACGGCGGCCACATTGCCTTCGCCATGGACAGCCTCAAGACCCTGGTGGCCAACGTCGCCGACCTGCTGGACCGCCAGCTCGCCCTGCTAGTGGACGTGCGTTACAACCACGGCCTGCCGAGCAACTTGTCGGGCGCACCCGCCGAGCGGGCAATGATCAACCACGGCTTCAAGGCGGTGCAGATCGGTACCAGCGCCTGGACCGCCGAAGCCCTGAAAAACACGATGCCGGCCAGCGTGTTCTCGCGCTCCACCGAGTGCCACAACCAGGACAAGGTGAGCATGGGCACCATCGCCGCCCGCGACGCCATTCGTGTGCTGGAGCTGACCGAACAAGTCGCCGCCGCCGCCCTGCTGGCCGCCAACCAGGGCGTATGGCTGCGGGCCCAGGCTGAAGACGCCCGCCCGCTGCCACCGGCGCTGGCCGCCATGCACGAAGAATTGGCCAAGGACTTCCCGCCGGTCATCGAAGACCGCGCCCTGGAAGGCGAACTGCGCCTGTGCCTGAAACGCATCGCCGAGCAACACTGGAGGCTGCATGCGTAGCCAGGGTGTGTTGCATTGCGACACTGAAATCCTCGTGCCGTTTTTCGACATCGACACCATGAACGTGGTGTGGCACGGGCACTACGTGAAGTACCTGGAAGTCGCCCGCTGCGCCTTGCTGGACAAGCTCGGCCACAACTACACGCAGATGCTGGAGTCGGGCTACGCCTGGCCGGTGATCGATATGCAGCTGCGGTATGTGCGCGGCGCGACCTTCGGCCAGACCATCACCGTGCGCGCCAGCCTGGTGGAGTGGGAGAACCGCTTGAAGGTCAATTACCTGATCAGCGACAAGGCCACCGGTGAGCGCCTGACCCGCGCCAGTACCGTGCAAGTGGCGGTGGAGATTGCCAGCCGCGAGATGCAACTGGCGTCGCCAAAAATATTCACAGACGCCGTAGAGAGAGCCCTGCAATGACCCCCCCTGTAGGAGCGAGCTTGCTCGCGAAAAACGTCAACGATAACGCAGGCCGCCTGACACCCCGCAGCGCCCTCTGGTTCTTCGCGAGCAAGCTCGCTCCTACAAGGGTCGCGTTGATGCTGTTGTTGGGCGTTTCAGGCGTGGCCCACGCTTTCGACCTGCAACAACTCAGCGATCAGCTGGCAAAACCGTCAGTGATCCACGGCAACTTCATCCAGGAAAAACACCTGCGCGCCCTGCCCCAGCCCCTGGTCAGCAAAGGCACCTTCGTGCTGGCCAAGGATCACGGCCTGCTGTGGCTGCTGAAAACCCCGCTGCAACAGGACTACCGCATCAGCGCCAATGGCATCGCCCGGCGTGACGCCAACGGCTGGCAACGGCTGCCAAACAAGAGCGCCGGTACTGAGCAGAACCGTTTGTTCCTCGCCGTATTGCAGGGCGACAGCAGCGGCTTGCAACGGGACTTCGAGCTGCACCTGCAAGGCGACGCCCAGCAGTGGCAACTCACGCTGACCCCGCGCTCGTTGCTGCTCAAGCAGGTGTTCACCCAGATCAATATCGACGGCGGCGAGCTGGTGCAAAAAATCGAGCTGCTGGAAACCCAGGGCGACAGCACCGTGCTGCGCATGCAGGACAGCACCAGCAGCCAGCCTTTGAGTGACGCGGAGCAACACGACTTTGCCGAGTGAACGCTGGTTGCCGCGCCTGTTCCTGATCCTGCTGGTGGCCGTGCTGGCCCTGGCGGGCTGGCAATGGCGCCATGGCGCGCCGCTGTCGGCGAACCTGATGGAACTGGTGCCCGGCACCGCGCCGGACGCCCTGGAGTTGCGCGCCGAACAACGCATGCAGGAACCGCTGAACCGCGAAATACTGGTGCTGGTGGGGCATGCCGACCGGCAAAAAGCCGTGGCCATGGCCCAACAATTGGGCGAGCGCTGGCAGGCCAGCGGCCTGTTTGAAAAGGTCCAGTGGAACCTGCAAGCCGACTTGCCCGCCCTGCGTCAGCAGTTGCTGCAAGGCCGGCTGGCGATGCTTTCGGCCAAGGACCGCGAGCAATTGATCGACGAGCCCCAAGCGTTTATTCAGCAGCGTGTTCAGTCGCTGTTTGATCCGTTCACCGGCTTCAGCCTGGTGCCCAGCCAGGACGATTGGCTGGGCCTCACCGGGCGCATCCAGAACAGCCAGCCGCAGCACGGCTCGGTGCAACTGGATATCGGCAGCGGCGCGTTGATCGCCGATGCCGACGGCAAAAGCTGGGTGCTGCTGCGGGCGCGCACCACCGGCAACGCCTTCGACCTGAAACTGCCGCTGCAAGTGGCCGAACTGCTCAAGGCCAGCCGCGAGCAGGCCGACCCGCAAGGCGCGCAATTGCTCGCCGCCAGCGGCCTGCTCTACGCGGCCAATGGTCAGCAGCAGGCGACCCGGGAAATCACCTGGGTCGGCGGCGGCGCGACGGCCGGGATTCTGTTGCTGTTGCTGCTGGCGTTCCGGCGCTGGCGGGTATGGCTGGCGTTTGTGCCCGTGCTGGTGGGCATGTTGTTTGGCGCGGTGGCCTGTGTGGCGCTGTTCGGCCATATGCATGTGATCACGCTGGTGCTGGGATCAAGCCTGATCGGCGTGGCGGTGGATTACCCGCTGCATTACCTGTCCAAGAGCTGGAGCATGAGCCCTTGGCGCAGTTGGCCGGCGTTGCGCCTGACCTTGCCGGGCCTGAGCCTGAGCCTGGCCACCAGTTGCATCGGCTACCTGGCGCTGGCCTGGACGCCGTTCCCGGCCCTGACCCAAATCGCGGTGTTCTCGGCAGCAGGTCTGGTGGGCGCTTACTTGTCCGCCGTGTGCCTGCTGCCGGCCTTGCTCAAGGGCCTGGAGCTGCGTCCGGCGCAATGGCCGCTGCGCATTGCCGAGGTCCTGCTGAGCGTGCGCGAGTCGCTGCTCAAGCGCCTGCCAAGCCCGGTGTTGCTGGTACTGGTGCTGGTGTTTTGCGCCGGCGGCCTGTGGCACCTGAACAGCAAAAACGATATCCGCCAATGGATCGGTGCACCGCCGCAGTTGCTGCAGGAAGCCCAGGCCGTTGCACGGATTACCGGGTATCAGCCCACCAGCCAATTCTTCCTGGTACGGGCAGACAACCAGCAACAGTTGCTGGAGCGCCAGGCTGCACTGAGCCAGCGCCTGGATCAGTTGGTGAACATGGACAAGCTCCAGGGTTACCTGGCGCTCAACCAGTTGGTCAGCGCGCCGGCCGAGCAACAGCAACTGCGGGACGCCCTGAGCACGTTGCCGCAGTACTGGCAGCCATTGCTCGACCTCGGCGTGCCGGCCAGCGCGTTGCAAGCCGAGCTGGCCCAGTTGCAAGCCTTGCCCACGGAAGACATCGACGCCGCACTGGTCGGCCCGCTGGCTGAGCCGTGGCGCACCCTGTGGCTGGGCAACGTCGACGGCGGCGTGGCGGCGATGGTCAGCCTGCAAGGCTTGAACAACCCGGCGTTGCTGCGGGTGCAGGCCCTGGATCTGCCCGGTGTGCAGTTGGTGGACCGCCTGGGCGACTTGAACCAGGTGTTTGCCGCCACGCAGATCAGCGCCGCCGAATTGAAATTGATGTCGTGCGTGTTGATCGTGCTGTTGCTGATCCTGCCGTTCGGCTTCGGCGGTGCCCTGCGTATCGTCGCCCTGCCGCTGCTGGCGGCGCTGTGCAGCCTGGCCAGCCTCGGTTGGCTGGGGCAGCCACTGACGTTGTTCAGCCTGTTTGGCCTGCTGCTGGTGACCGCCATCAGCGTCGACTACGCGATCCTGATGCGTGAACAAATTGGCGGCGCCGCCGTGAGCCTGTTGGGCACACTGTTGGCCGCCGTGACTACTTGGCTATCGTTCGGCCTGCTGGCCATTTCCAGCACGCCGGCGGTGAGTAATTTTGGGCTGTCGGTGAGTTTGGGGCTGGCGTTCAGCTTCATCCTGGCACCGTGGGCCGCCCCGTCAGGGACAAGGAAGAAAAGATGAGCAGCCAGTACCTCAGTAAAAATTATGTCGAAGAAACCAAATTCGGCTTCTGGTTCCTGCGCAGCCACACCTGGCAGCACCATGTGCTGCGCGTGGCAATCAACGACCTGCGCAGCCTGTTCAGCGATCCGCTGCCGGTGGCGCCGGTGCTGCTGGACGCCGGCTGCGGCCAGGGCAAGTCGTTCCAGTACTTGCAACAGGTGTTCGCCCCCGAGCGCCTGATCGGCCTGGACGCCGACCCTCACAGCCTGGAACTGAGCCGTGCCGAAGCGGCGCGCCAGGGCATCGCCATTGAGTTGATCAGCAGCGATTGCGCGACCCTCGAGGTGCCCGACGCCAGTGTCGACGTGCTGTTCTGTCACCAGACTTTCCATCACCTGGTGGAACAACACCGCGCCCTGAAAGAGTTCTACCGGGTGCTCAAGCCGGGCGGCTATTTGCTGTTTGCCGAGTCCACCGAAGCCTACATCGACACCTGGGTGATTCGCTGGCTGTTCCGTCACCCGATGCATGTGCAAAAAAGCGCAGAAGAGTACCTTGAGATGCTCCGCGAGCAAGGCTTTGAGTTCGGCCCGCAGAACGTATCATACCCGTACCTGTGGTGGAGCCGCGCCACCGATTTCGGCCTGCTTGAACGCTGGGGCCTGCGCCAGCCGCCACCGGCCGGCCAGCGCGAAGAAACCCTGGTCAATGTGGTCGCCCGCAAACCTCTAGCGAGCCCTGAAACATGATTCGAATGCTGTTGATCGGCTGCCTGTTGCTGCTGAGCGCGTGCGCCAGCCAGCCGCCGTTGCCGTCGAAAAACCCGGTGCTGAGCCTGCCCCTGCAACTGCACGTGCAGCGCGAACAGGACGGCCAGCGTCAGGACTGGTTACTGGTGATGCAACGCGAAGGCGGCGGGATCCGCTGGTCGATGATGGACCCGCTGGGCATTCCCCAGGCGCGGCAGAAGTTGATCAACGGTGGCTGGCAAGCCGATGGACTGCTGCCGCCCAACCCCCAGGCGCGGGAGTTGTTTGCCGCGCTGTTGTTTGCCCTCACGTCGTCGGATGAAGTCTCCGCGCTGTACCCCGGCACCCAGGAAATGGACCTGATCCGCACCCTGCCGCTCCACTGGAAAATCACTTATCACTCCTCCCTGGTATTTCGCGTGGACGTGATCGGGCAACACCTGACCTACCGCATCTCGCCCCTTGAGGCCGCCCGATGACCGCCTACCTCAACGCCCTCGGCGTGATCTGCGCCCTGGGCCGCGACAAGCGCGAAGTCAGCCGCAGCCTGTTTGCCGGCGACTGCTCCGGCATGCGCGCTGAAAGCGGCTGGGTGCCGGAGCGTGTGTTGCCGGTGGCCGGCGTACACGGTGAGCTGGCGGCAATCCCGCCCGGGCTGGAATCCCATCGCAGCCGTAATAACCAGTTGTTACTGGAAGCGGCGTTGCAGATTGACGACGAGATCCGGCACGCGATCCAGACCTTTGGTGCGTCCCGTATCGGCATCGTGCTCGGCACCAGCACCTCGGGCATCGATGAGGCCAGCCGCGGTATCGCCCACTACCTGCGGGAAAAGCAGTTCCCCGGCGACTACGACTACCAGCAACAGGAACTCGGCGCCCCGGCGAACTTCCTCGCCGAGTGGCTGCAACTGAGCGGCCCGGCCTATGTGATTTCCACTGCCTGCACCTCCAGCGCGCGGGCGCTGATGAGTGCCCAGCGCCTGTTGGATCTGGGCGTGTGCGATGCGGTGATCTGCGGTGGTGTCGACACGCTGTGCAAGCTGACCCTCAATGGTTTTTCATCGCTGGAAGCGGTCTCGGCACAACGCTGCAACCCGTTCTCGGCGAACCGTAACGGGATCAACATCGGCGAAGCCGCCGTGTTGTTTTTGATGAGCAAGACCCCGGCAACCGTCGCGCTGTTGGGCAGTGGCGCCAGTTGCGACGCCCACCATATTTCCGCCCCCGAGCCCACCGGCAAGGGCGCGCTGCAAGCGATGGGCAAGGCCCTGGCCAGCGCAAAACTGGCGCCCGGGCAGATCGGTTACCTGAACCTGCACGGCACCGCCACGCAGCATAACGACGCCATGGAAGCCCTGGCGGTCGCGGCCCTGTTCCCGGACGGCGTGGCCTGTTCGTCAACCAAACCCATGAGCGGCCATACACTGGGCGCCGCCGGTGCCCTGGAAGCGGCCTTCTGCTGGCTGAGCCTCGCAGAAGGCCTGGTGCCGCCCCATGTCTGGGACGGCCAGGCGGACCCCGAGCTGCCCGTGTTGAAGTGGGCGCAGCCCGGCGACACCCTGGAAAAACGCTGCCTGATGAGCAACTCGTTTGCCTTCGGCGGCAACAACGTCAGCCTGATTATCGGAGACGCCCCATGACTGACTGGCCGCTCGCCGAACTGCTGCCCCACGCCGGGGACATGATTTTGATCGATCAGGTCCTGAGCTTTGATGAAGAACAGATTCACACCCGCCTGACGGTCAAGCCCGGTGGTCTTTTCAGCCGCGCCGACGGCAGCCTGCCGGCGTGGGTCGGCATTGAGTTGATGGCGCAAAGCGTCGCCGCCTACGCCGGTTGCCGTGCCCGCCAGAAAGGCGACGCCGTGGAATTGGGCTTCCTGCTGGGCACGCGCAAGTTCGAGTGCAACGTCGAGCATTTTCCCGTCGGCAGCGAACTGACCATCCACGGCTTGCGATCCCTGGAAGACGACAACGGCATGGGTGTGTTCGAATGCCACCTCACCGGTGACGGTATCCAAGCGAGTGCACGCTTGAACGTATTTCGACCGCCCCAGGCGGCCAACTATTTAGATGAATCGAAGGACACCACGCCATGACTGAATCCGTATTGGTTACCGGCTCCAGCCGTGGCATCGGCCGCGCTATCGCTTTGCGCCTCGCCCAGGCCGGGCACGACATCGTGCTGCATTGCCGCAGCGGGCGTGCCGAGGCAGAGGGGGTGCAGGTCGAAATCGAAGCCTTGGGACGCAAGGCCCGGGTGTTGCAATTCGACGTGGCGGACCGCGCCAGTTGCAAGGAAATTCTCGAGGCGGACGTGGAAGCCCATGGCGCCTATTACGGCGTGGTGCTCAACGCTGGGCTGACGCGCGACGGTGCGTTTCCGGCGCTGTCGGAAGACGACTGGGACGTGGTGATGCGCACCAACCTCGACGGGTTCTACAACGTGCTGCACCCGGTGATGATGCCGATGATTCGTCGTCGCGCCGCCGGGCGCATCGTGTGCATTACCTCGGTGTCCGGGCTGATCGGCAACCGCGGCCAGGTCAACTACAGCGCGTCCAAGGCCGGCTTGATCGGCGCCGCGAAGGCCCTGGCCATCGAGCTGGGCAAGCGCAAGATCACCGTCAACTGCGTGGCCCCCGGGCTGATCGACACCGCGATGCTCGATGAAAACGTACCGGTGGAAGAACTGATGAAAATGATCCCGGCCCAACGCATGGGCACTCCGGAAGAAGTCGCCGGTGCGGTGAATTTCCTGATGTCGGCGGAAGCCGGCTACATCACCCGCCAGGTATTGGCCGTGAATGGAGGCCTGTGCTGATGAAGCGCGTGGTGGTCACCGGCATGGCCGGCGTTACGTCCCTGGGCAGCGATTGGGCAACCATCGCCGCCAACTTCCGCGCCAACCGCAGCGGCATTCGGCGCATGGACGAGTGGGATCGCTTCACCGAATTGAACACACGGCTGGCCGGGCCGATTGATGATTTCGTGGTGCCCGCCCACTGGACCCGCAAGCAGTTGCGCAGCATGGGCCGGGTTTCGCGCCTGGCGGTGTGGGCGGCGGAGCAGGCACTGAAAGACGCGGGCTTGCTGGGCGACGCGTCGATCAAGGACGGGCGCATGGGCGTGGCCTGTGGCTCGTCCACCGGCAGCACCGACGAGATCAAGGCCTTCGGCAACATGCTGCTGAACTCGGTGGCCGAGGGCCTGAACGCCAACTCTTACGTGCGGATGATGCCCCACACCACAGCGGCGAATATCAGCATCTTCTTTGGCCTCACCGGCCGACTGATCCCGACGTCCAGCGCGTGCACCAGTGGCAGCCAGGGCATCGGCTATGCCTATGAAGCCATCAAGTTTGGCCGCTTGCCGCTGATGCTGGCGGGGGGCGCGGAAGAGCTGTGTCCTACCGAAGCCATGGTCTTCGATGCCTTGTACGCCACCAGCCTGAAAAACGATGCACCGCAAACCAGCCCGCGCCCCTATGACAGTGGCCGCGACGGCCTGGTGATCGGCGAAGGCGGCGGCATGCTGGTGCTCGAAGAGCTGGAACACGCGCTGGCCCGTGGCGCGCATATCCACGCCGAGATCGTCGGCTTCGGCAGCAACGCCGACGGCCAGCACACCACACGCCCCGAACAGACCACCATGCGCCGCGCCATGGAGCTGGCCCTGGAAGATGCCGGGCTGCAACCCGATGCCATCGGCTACGTGAACGGCCATGGCACGGCCACCGACCAGGGTGACATTGCCGAAACCCTGGCCACCAGCAGCCTGTTCGGCAGCCGCATGCCCATCAGTTCGCAGAAGAGTTTCCTCGGGCATACCCTGGGCGCGTGTGGTGCGCTGGAGTCGTGGTTCAGCATCGAAATGATGAACCGCGACCAGTACGTGCATACCTTCAACCTCGATGAGATCGACCCGCGCTGCGGCGCGCTGGACTACCTGCAAGGTGAGTTCCGCGAGCTGCACAGCGACTACGTGATGAACAACAATTTTGCCTTTGGCGGCGTCAACACTTCGCTGATTTTCCGCCGCTGGGCCTGATTTTTTTACTGACTGGAGAAATGGAATGTCTTCCCTGCTACGCGCAACACTGGTCGCTTTGGCCCTGCTCACCACCGCTGGCTGCACCAACAAACCGGTGCTCAACACCCAGCACGACTTGCCGGCGAACCCGCAGGTCAACGAAGAAAAAATGAAGCAGACCATCGTGGCTGCCCTGAACAAGCGCGAATGGGTGGTGCAGCGCCTAAGCCCGCAACTGGTCCAGGCCGAGATCAACGTGCGCAACCAGTTCCACGCTGAAATCGACATTCGCTACACCGCGACCAGCTACGCCATCACCTACCGCGACAGCCGCGACCTGGGCTACAAGGACGGCAAGATTCATCGCAACTACAACCGTTGGGTGAGCATGCTGGACAAGGACATCCTGGCGGCGCTGCGCACCAACGGGGTGAGTGACACCGGGTCGGCGGCGCAGTTGTTCCAGCAGACCGGGACTTCGAAGCAGAACTGAAATACCAGAAACGACAAAGGGCGCCTTTCGGCGCCCTCTTCACAAACAGGTTGGCTTGTCATCGCCGGTTCCTGCCTGGCTCTGCGATGGCTGGTTGCCCAGGATCCTCAGAGTCTCACAAGCCCCTTTCGGGAACTCGGCCACTATGCCTGGGAATCTGCACCCGACAATCGGTGGCAAAGCGCCTTGCCTTGCGAAGATCAAAGGTGGGAGCTGTCGAGCTTTAGCGAGGCTGCGACGGCGTCGGCACTCTCAACATTGATGTTGCCTGACCTACCGCTATCGCAGCCTCGCTAAAACTCGATAGCTCCCACACTGGATTTACATCGTCCATGGCTTGACCTACTGCCCCCTCGCCACAAGCAGCTCAACAAACGCTTTCGCCATCGGCGTCTGCTGGCCCTTGCGCTGCACCAGCCACACCGCCGTCACCGCTTCCTGGTCCAGCAGCGTGCGATACACCACGCCATCAATGCGGATCCGCTGATACGACGCCGGCAGCACCGAGACCCCCAACCCCGCCGCCACCAGACCAATGATCGTCATCGCCTCCCCGGCCTCCTGGGCGAAGTGCGGGCTGAACCCTGCATCACGTGCCAGGTTCAGCAGTTGGGCATACAGGCCGCTGCCGTAAGTCCGCGGGAAAAACACAAACGGTTCTTCGGCCAATTGCGCCAGGTGCAACCCACGCTCGCTGCCTTCCACCAACGGATGCCCAGCGTTCAGCACGGCCACCAAGGGTTCGCGCATCAGCTCCACAACACTCAACGAGTCCGGCAACGGCAACGGCCGCATCAATCCCACCTGTATCGACTCATCCACCAGCGACTCGGCCACTTCCGTGCTGCTCATCTCCTGCAGATTCAAATGCACTGCCGGGAACGCCTGGCGAAAGGCGAAGATCGCCTGTGGGATGCTGGAGTTGAACGGCGCGGAAGACGTGAAGCCAATCTTCAACTCCCCCAGTTCCCCCAACTGCGCCCGACGCGCCACGTCCGCGGCTTTATCCACCTGCGCCAGCACCAGACGCGCCTCTTGCAGGAACAACCGGCCCGCCTCGCTCAGCTCAACCCGACGATTGGTACGCTCAAACAACCGCGCACCTATCTCCTGCTCCAGCGCCTGGATCTGCTGGCTCAGGGGCGGCTGGGAGATCCCCAGCACCTGCGCAGCGCGGCCAAAATGCAGCTCTTCTGCCACGGCGATGAAGTAACGCAGGTGGCGCAATTCCATGAAAACCTCATTAGGTCGTAAAAGCTCTTAAACAGGTCGAACAATATATTGGAAAGAATCAATAGGGAGCTATATTCTTTTTTGCATTGCCGCCCTGGCAGCCTTTGCTCCCCGAGGTCCCGCGTGAAATCTGCTGTCGCTCCGCTCGCTCAAGAAGTCCCACCCACCGCCCTCGATGACGTGGTGGCGCAGCTCAATGAGCAGTTCATCGAAAAAGGCACGCCGATGTTCATGCGCACGGTGCTGGCGCTGTTTTCCGGCGGTTTCGCCACCTTCGCCCTGCTGTACTGCGTACAGCCGATGATGCCGGCGCTGTCCCACGAATTTTCTATCAATGCCGCACAAAGCAGCCTGATTCTCTCGGTGGCCACCGGCATGCTCGCCATTGGCTTGCTGATCACCGGGCCGATTTCCGACACTCTCGGGCGCAAGCCGGTGATGGTGGCCGCGCTGTTCTGCGCCGCGCTGTGCACCATCGCCAGCGGCCTGATGCCGAGCTGGGAAGGCATTCTGCTGATGCGCGCCCTGGTGGGCCTGTCCCTCAGCGGCCTGGCGGCGGTGGCCATGACCTACCTGAGCGAAGAGATCCACCCGCAACACATCGGCCTGGCCATGGGCCTGTACATCGGCGGCAACGCCATCGGCGGCATGAGCGGGCGCTTGATCATCGGCGTCTTGATCGACTTCGTCAGCTGGCACACCGCAATGCTGATCATCGGCGCCCTGGCGTTGATCGCGGCCACGGTGTTCTGGAAAATTCTCCCCGAATCGCGCAACTTCCGCGCCAGCACCTTGCGCCCGCGCAGCCTGATCGACGGCTTCACCATGCACTTCAAGGATGCTGGCCTGCCTTGGCTGTTCCTCGAAGCCTTCGTGTTGATGGGCGCCTTTGTGACGATGTTCAACTACATCGGCTACCGCCTGCTCGCCGATCCGTACGATTTGAGCCAGGCCGTGGTAGGCCTGTTGTCGCTGGTGTACCTCTCGGGTATCTACAGCTCGGCGAAGATCGGTTCCCTGGCCGACCGCCTGGGCCGCCGTCGCGTGCTGTGGGGCACCATTGTGTTGATGCTCGGCGGCATCGCCCTGACCCTGTTCACCCCGCTGTGGCTGGTAGTGCCCGGCATGCTGATCTTCACCTTCGGCTTCTTCGGCGCCCACTCGGTGGCCAGCAGCTGGATTGGCCGCCGCGCGTTGAAAGCCAAGGGGCAGGCCTCGTCGCTGTACCTGTTCAGTTATTACGTCGGGTCGAGTATTGCGGGGACGGCGGGCGGGTTTTTCTGGCACTACGGCGGGTGGAACGGGATTGGCGGGTTTATCGTCGCGCTGTTGATCGTCGCGTTGCTGGTGGCGTTGAAGCTGGCGAAGTTGCCGCCGTTGCAGGAAGCCAAGGCTTAACCACCGCTCACAAAAAAGCCCGGCATCTGCCGGGCTTTTTCATTGCCGCATGATCACTCGTGATACTGCGCCGACAACTCATGCACCGCCCGCAGGAACGCGCCTGCGTGCTCCGGATCCACTTCCGGGGTGATGCCATGGCCGAGGTTGAACACGTGACCGCTGCCCTTACCGTAGCTGGCCAGGATGCGGCCGACTTCAGTGCGGATGGCTTCCGGCTTGGCGTACAACACGGTCGGGTCCATGTTGCCTTGCAGCGCCACTTTGCTGCCCACGCGGCGACGGGCTTCGCCGATGTCACACGTCCAGTCCAGGCCCAGCGCATCGGCGCCGGCGTCGGCGATGCTTTCGAGCCACAGGCCACCGCCCTTGGTGAACATGATGACCGGCACTTTGCGGCCTTCGTGTTCGCGGATCAGGCCGCTGACGATTTTGCGCATGTAGGCCAGGGAGAATTCCTGGTACGCCGCCGCCGACAGGTTGCCACCCCAGGTGTCGAAGATCTGCACCGCCTGGGCGCCGGCCATGATCTGGCCGTTGAGGTAGGACGTGACCGACTGCGCCAGCTTGTCCAGCAGCAGGTGCATGGCTTGCGGGTTGTCGTAGAGCATGGCCTTGGTCTTGCGGAAGTCTTTCGACGAGCCGCCTTCGACCATGTAGGTGGCCAGGGTCCACGGGCTGCCGGAGAAGCCGATCAGCGGCACGCGGCCGTTCAGCTCGCGGCGGATGGTGCTGACGGCGTCCATCACGTAGCCCAGGTCTTTGTGGGGATCAGGGATCGGCAGGGCTTCGATGTCGGCCAAGGTGCTGACGACTTTCTTGAAACGCGGGCCTTCGCCGGTTTCGAAGTACAGGCCTTGGCCCATGGCGTCCGGGATGGTCAGGATATCGGAGAAGAGGATGGCCGCGTCCAGCTGTGGATAGCGGTCCAGCGGTTGCATCGTGACTTCGCAGGCGAACTCCGGGTTCATGCACAGGCTCATGAAGTCGCCGGCGTGGGCGCGACTGGCGCGGTATTCCGGCAGGTAGCGACCGGCCTGGCGCATCATCCACACAGGGGTGACGTCCACGGGTTGCTTGAGCAGGGCACGAAGGAAACGGTCGTTCTTGAGGGCAGTCATGTCGGCATCCGCAAAAAAAGTGCGGGCATTTTCTCAGAGCGCGACGCAAAAGGCACGGCAAGAGCCGTGCCTTTTGTCTATCGGGTCAATTTGTCGCAATGAGTGGCGACACAAACCTCAATGTGAAATGAGGTTTGTGTGGGAGCTGGCTTGCCTGCGATAGCATCAACCGGGTCTGGATGACAGACCGAGTTGCCTGCATCGCAGGCAAGCCAGCTCCCACATTTGATCGCATTTCAAACTGAAATTTGATCAGACCTGCAGGTAATCCAGGATCCCTTCGGCGGCATTGCGGCCTTCGAAGATGGCCGTCACCACCAGGTCAGACCCGCGAACCATGTCGCCACCGGCGAAGATTTTCGGGTTGCTGGTCTGGTGTTTGTATTGGCCTTGTTCCGGGGCCACCACGCGGCCCTGGCTGTCGGTCTGGATTTCGAACTGCTCGAACCACGGCGCCGGGCTTGGGCGGAAACCGAAGGCGATGACCACGGCGTCAGCCGGGATGATCTCTTCGGAACCCGGGATCGGCTCAGGGCTGCGACGGCCACGGGCGTCCGGTTCGCCGAGACGGGTCTCGACCACTTTCACGCCTTCGACACGGTCCTCGCCGACAATGGCGATCGGCTGGCGGTTGTAGAGGAATTTCACGCCTTCTTCCTTGGCGTTCTTCACCTCTTTGCGCGAGCCCGGCATGTTGGCTTCGTCACGACGGTACGCACAGGTCACCGACTTGGCGCCCTGGCGGATCGACGTCCGGTTGCAGTCCATCGCGGTGTCACCACCGCCCAGCACCACGACCTTCTTGCCTTTCATGTCGACGAAATCTTCCGGCGACTTTTCAAAGCCCAGGTTGCGGTTGACGTTGGCGATCAGGAAATCCAGAGCGTCGTACACGCCCGGCAGGTCCTCACCGGCAAAGCCGCCCTTCATGTAGGTGTAGGTGCCCATGCCCATGAACACGGCATCGTATTCTTCGAGCAGTTGCTCCATGGTCACGTCTTTGCCGATTTCGGTATTGAGGCGGAACTCGATACCCATGCCGGTGAAGACTTCGCGACGATGGCTCAGTACGGTTTTTTCCAGCTTGAACTCGGGGATGCCGAAGGTCAGCAGGCCACCGATTTCCGGGTTCTTGTCGAACACCACCGGGGTCACGCCGCCACGCACCAGCACGTCGGCACAGCCCAGGCCCGCGGGGCCCGCGCCGATGATCGCAACGCGCTTGCCGGTCGGCTTGACCTTGGACATGTCCGGGCGCCAGCCCATGGCGAACGCGGTGTCGGTGATGTACTTCTCCACCGAACCGATGGTCACCGCGCCGAAGCCGTCGTTGAGGGTGCACGCACCTTCACACAGACGATCCTGCGGGCACACCCGGCCGCAGACTTCCGGCAGGGTGTTGGTCTGGTGCGACAGCTCGGCGGCGGCGAGGATGTTGCCCTCGGCCACCAATTTCAGCCAGTTGGGAATGAAGTTGTGCACCGGGCACTTCCATTCGCAATACGGGTTACCGCAACCCAGGCAGCGGTGGGCCTGGTCGGCCGAGTGCTGGGGTTTGAAGGGCTCGTAGATTTCCACGAACTCTTTCTTGCGTTGACGCAACAGTTTCTTCTTCGGATCTTTGCGCCCGACATCGATGAACTGGAAGTCGTTATTCAGACGTTCAGCCATGTTAAAACCTCATCAAACTCTTCAGGCGCATATCACTGCGGGTTGGCACGGATGCTGGAAAGCAACGATTTCAAGTTGGCAGCCTTGGGCTTGACCAGCCAGAAACGACGCAGGTAGTCATCGAGGTTTTCAGCGAGGTTACGACCCCATTCGCTGTTGGTTTCCTCGACATATTCGTCCAGCACATGCTGCAAGTGGTTGCGATAGGATTCCATCGCTTCGCCGCTGATCCGCTGGATCTCCACCAACTCGTGGTTCACCTTGTCGACGAAGGTGTTGTCCTGGTCGAGCACGTAGGCGAAACCGCCGGTCATGCCCGAACCGAAGTTGTAGCCGGTCTTGCCCAGCACCGCGACAAAACCACCGGTCATGTATTCGCAGCAGTGATCGCCGGTGCCTTCCACCACGGTGTGGGCACCGGAGTTACGCACGGCGAATCGCTCACCGGCGGTACCGGCTGCAAACAGCTTGCCGCCCGTAGCGCCGTACAGGCAGGTGTTGCCGATGATGGCACTGTCTTGCGTCTTGTAGACGCTGCCCACCGGCGGGACGATCACCAGCTTGCCGCCGGTCATGCCCTTGCCCACGTAGTCGTTGGCGTCACCTTCGAGGTACATGTTCAGGCCACCGGCGTTCCACACGCCGAAGCTCTGGCCAGCGGTGCCGTTGAAGCGGAAGGTGATCGGTGCCTTGGCCATGCCCTGGTTGCCGTGCTTGCGCGCGATTTCGCCGGAGACGCGTGCGCCGATGGAACGGTCGCAGTTGCAGATGTCCAGGGCGAATTCGCCGCCGCTCGCGTCGTTGATCGACGAAGTGGCCATCTCGACCATCTTCTCGGCCAGCAGGCCTTTGTCGAACGGCGGGTTCCGCTCAACCTGGCAGAACTGTGGTTTGTCCGCCGGGATGTGATCGCTGCCCAACAGCGGCGTCAGGTCCAGGTGCTGTTGCTTGGCGGTCTGGCCCTGGATGATGTCCAGCAGGTCGGTACGACCGATCAGCTCTTCCAGCGAACGCACGCCCAGCTTGGCCAGCCACTCACGGGTTTCTTCGGCGACGTAGGTGAAGAAGTTCACCACCATGTCGACGGTACCGATGTAGTGGTCCTTGCGCAGCTTCTCGTTCTGGGTGGCCACGCCGGTGGCGCAGTTGTTCAGGTGGCAGATGCGCAGGTATTTGCAGCCCAGGGCGATCATGGGCGCGGTGCCGAAGCCGAAGCTTTCGGCGCCGAGGATCGCGGCCTTGATCACGTCGAGGCCGGTTTTCAGGCCACCGTCGGTCTGCACCCGGACTTTGCCGCGCAGGTCGTTGCCGCGCAGGGTCTGGTGAGTTTCCGCCAGGCCCAGTTCCCACGGCGCGCCAGCGTACTTGATGGAGGTCAGCGGCGATGCGCCGGTGCCGCCGTCGTAGCCGGAGATGGTGATCAGGTCAGCATAGGCCTTGGCCACACCGGCGGCGATGGTGCCCACGCCGGCTTCCGCAACCAGTTTCACCGAGACCAGCGCCTTCGGGTTGACTTGTTTCAAGTCGAAAATCAGCTGGGACAAATCCTCGATGGAGTAGATGTCGTGGTGCGGCGGCGGCGAAATCAGGGTCACGCCCGGCACCGCGTAACGCAGCTTGGCGATCAGACCGTTGACCTTGCCACCTGGCAGCTGGCCGCCTTCACCGGGCTTGGCGCCCTGGGCAACCTTGATCTGCAGCACTTCGGCGTTGACCAGGTATTCCGGAGTCACACCAAAACGGCCCGTCGCAACCTGCTTGATTTTCGAGCTCTTGATGGTGCCGTAGCGCGCCGGGTCTTCACCGCCTTCACCGGAGTTGGAACGCGCACCCAGGCGGTTCATGGCTTCGGCCAGGGCTTCGTGAGCCTCAGGCGACAACGCGCCCAGGGAAATACCGGCGGAGTCGAAACGCTTGAGGATCGACTCCAGTGGTTCGATTTCGCCGATGGCCAGCGGCGTGTCCAGGGTTTTCACCTTGAACAGGTCACGGATCATCGACACCGGGCGGTTATCCACCAGCGCGGTGTATTCCTTGAACTTGGCGTAGTCGCCCTGCTGCACAGCCGCTTGCAGGGTGCTGACCACGTCCGGGTTGTAGGCGTGGTATTCGCCACCGTGCACGAACTTCAACAGGCCGCCTTGCTGAATCGGCTTGCGCGCGCTCCAGGCTTCGGCTGCCAGGGCTTTCTGCTCGGCTTCGATGTCGACGAAACGTGCGCCCTTGATGCGGCTCGGCACACCCCGGAAGCTCATCTCGCAGACTTCTTCCGACAGGCCGATGGCTTCGAACAATTGAGCGCCGCGGTAGGACGTGACGGTGGAGATGCCCATCTTCGACAGGATCTTCAGCAGGCCCTTGGTGATGCCTTTACGGTAGTTCTTGAACACCTCGTAGAGGTCGCCCAGCACTTCACCGGTACGGATCAGGTCACCCAGCACTTCGTACGCCAGGAACGGGTACACCGCCGAAGCGCCGAAGCCGATCAACACCGCGAAATGGTGCGGGTCGCGGGCAGTGGCGGTTTCAACCAGGATGTTGGAGTCGCAACGCAGGCCTTTTTCGGTCAGGCGGTGGTGCACCGCGCCGGTGGCCAGGGACGCGTGGATCGGCAGCTTGCCCGGAGCAATATGGCGGTCGGTCAGCACGATCTGGGTACGACCGGCACGCACGGCTTCTTCGGCCTGATCGGCGACGTTACGCACCGCGGCTTCAAGGCCAAGGCTCTCGTCGTAGTTCAGGTCGATGATCTGCCGGTCGAAGCCCGGGCGGTCCAGGGTCATCAACGAACGCCACTTGGCCGGGGAAATGACCGGCGAGCTGAGGATCACGCGGGAAGCGTGCTCAGGCGATTCCTGGAAGATGTTGCGCTCGGCACCGAGGCACACTTCCAGGGACATCACGATGGCTTCGCGCAGCGGGTCGATCGGTGGGTTGGTCACCTGGGCGAACTGCTGGCGGAAATAGTCGTACGGCGTGCGCACACGCTGGGACAGCACGGCCATTGGCGTGTCATCGCCCATGGAACCGACGGCCTCGTAGCCCTGCTCACCCAGTGGACGCAGCACTTGGTCACGCTCTTCGAACGTGACCTGGTACATCTTCATGTACTGCTTGAGCTGGTCGACGTCGTAGAACGCCGAACCGTGGTCGTTGTCTTCCATGGTCGCCTGGATGCGCAGGGCGTTCTTGCGCAGCCATTGCTTGTACGGATGACGGGATTTCAAGCGGTTGTCGATCGCGTCCGTGTCGAGGATCTGACCGGTTTCGGTGTCCACGGCCAGGATCTGGCCCGGGCCAACGCGGCCCTTGGCGATTACGTCTTCCGGCTGGTAGTTCCACACGCCGATTTCCGACGCCAGGGTGATAAAGCCGTTGGTGGTGGTCACCCAACGCGCCGGGCGCAGGCCGTTACGGTCGAGCAGGCACACGGCGTAGCGACCGTCGGTCATTACCACGCCGGCCGGGCCGTCCCACGGTTCCATGTGCATCGAGTTGTACTCATAGAACGCCCGCAGGTCGGGGTCCATGGTCTCAACGTTCTGCCACGCTGGCGGAATGATCATGCGCACGCCACGGAACAGGTCGATGCCGCCGGTGACCATCAGTTCGAGCATGTTGTCCATGCTGGAGGAGTCGGAACCCACGCGGTTGACCAGCGGGCCGAGTTCTTCCAGGTCCATCAGGTCGTTGGCGAACTTGGTGCGACGGGCCACGGCCCAGTTGCGGTTGCCGGTGATGGTGTTGATCTCGCCGTTGTGGGCGAGGAAGCGGAATGGCTGGGCCAGCGGCCATTTCGGCAAGGTGTTGGTGGAGAAGCGCTGGTGGAACACGCAGATTGCGGTTTGCAGGCGCTCATCGCTCAGGTCTGGATAGAAGGCGGTCAAGTCCGCCGGCATCATCAGGCCTTTATAAATGATGGTCTTGTTGGAGAAGCTGCAGATGTAGTGATCGGTGTCAGCGGCGTTGGACACCGACGAGCGACGACGGGAGGTGAACAGCTTGATCGCCATGTCCTGGTCGCTCAGGCCGTCGCCCGCGATGAACACTTGTTCGATCTGCGGCAGGCGCTCCAACGCCAGGCGGCCGAGCACGCTGGTGTCGATCGGCACTTTGCGCCAGCCAACGAGTTGCAGGCCGGCGGCCAGGATCTCGCGGTTCATGTTCTCGCGAGCAGCTTCGGCTTTTACCGGGTCCTGGTTGAAAAACACCATGCCCACGGCGTACTGCTTGGGCAAATCGGCGCCGAAATGCTCCTTGGCGACGGCGCGCAGGAACTGGTCGGGCTTTTGAATCAGCAAGCCGCAACCGTCACCGGTCTTACCGTCGGCGTTGATCCCACCGCGGTGGGTCATGCAGGTCAGGGCCTCGATGGCCGTTTGCAAAAGGGTATGACTGGGCTCGCCCTGCATATGGGCTATCAGGCCGAAACCGCAGTTATCCTTGAATTCATCGGGTTGGTACAGACCTGCTTTCATAGACACTTTCTCACCAGGCTGCCTCTTTTTATGAGGCAAATTTCTTTTCAATTCAACCGGTTACCTTCCACGCCGAACGTACGCCGGCTTAGCGGGGGCAAAAGGGAGGTCATTGTACACACCGACACAGACGCTCACAAATTTAGCGACGAAATGTCGCAAATCTATGTCGCATTTATGAAAGGTTTAAAGCGATATGCTGTGCTAGTCAAAACTTTTTTAATTCTGACCGCTACGACTCAAAAGCTACCGTGACGCAGACACCACAAAGCGCGCGGCCTGGAGGGCAGCACGCACTTGCGGTTTTTTTGAGGTGCCGGGAGGGCGGCCTGGGTAAGGCCGCCGAATCTTCAGCGAGTTGTTGCCAGTTCCTGTTGGACGCTGGCGACAGTGCGAGGCCAAGGTTTACCAGCCTGAACCTTCGCTGGCAAGGCCTTGATAGCGGATTCAGCTGCTGTACGGCTGGAGAAGTTGCCGTAAGTGATCACGTAAAGCGGCTTGCCGTTGAGTACTTTCTTGAAATAACGGTACTCGCCGCCCTGCTCTTTCACGAACGCCTGGGCGTTGGCTTCGGAGCTGGTGCCGAGGATCTGCACCACGAAGTTACCGGTAGGCTGGCCGCTGTACCAGCTGCTGCCGGTAGCGCCGGCCTTGGCCACGGTCACAGGTTTTTCAGCAGGTTTGGCCGCTGGAGCCGGTTTGGCCACAGGTGCCGGGGCTGCCGGCTTGGCAACCGGGGCGGGCTTGGCGGTGGCGACCTGGGCCGGCGCAGGTGCAGGCGCTGGCTTGGCAGCAGGCTGACCGGCTGGCACGCCCGCCGGTGGCGCAGTGGTGGTCACGGTCGGCGGCGTGGCGCTGGAGCCTTCCACCGGCACGCCGTCATCGCCTTCGGAGATGCCACCGGCTTCCTCGGCGAGCGGGCCGCGCATCACAGGTTGGCCCACCATCGGCAGGTTGGTCGGTTGGCCGGAGTTGGCAAATTCAACATTCGGCGTTGGCTTACCCAGTGGCAACTGCGCCTGTTCGGTTGGCGCGCCAGCGGTGGTCGGGGCCTTGCTGCGACCCGGGATCAACCAGGCGGCGGCAACAGCGACCACGACAACGGCAGAAATTGCCAATACGTGCTTCTTCGGCATAGTAAACCCCATCTTTGGACGCTTAACCGCTGAGCGGCTGGCAATCATGGCTTCGATCATTGCATCCCGGGCAACCTGGTTGATGGTGCCAGGCCAGCCGTCGGAGCTTTCGTGAATATCAGAGATCTGCGAAGCGGAGAAAAGTTCGATGCCCTGCCCTGCGCCTTCCAGCCGCTGGGCCAGGTATTCGCGGGTTTCTTCTTCTTCGTAGGGCTGCAGTTCGATGACGTGGAACAGCTCCTGCTCGCCGCTGATCTGCTCAAGCTCGGCAATCAGCGAAGACTCGCCAAACAGGAACACGTGGGGGCGGCCTTCAGGCGTACCGGCCGCCAGGGCCAGCAAGGCTTCCAGGGCGGACTCGTCGAGCTGCTCGGCGTCGTCCACCAGCAGGTAGACCTCTTGGCCGGTCAGGCCCAGTTGCACCACTTGCTTGAGGATGGCGTTCGGCTCGGCCGTGGACACGTCCAGGGCCTGGGCCACTTGGCGCAACACACCCGCAGCATCACCGGCACCACGGGCGGAAACCACCACGCTCTGTACCGATTGCTTGTTGGTGCTGGCCACCAGCGCCTGGCGCAGCAAGGTCTTGCCGCTGCCCAACGGGCCGGTGACCACCAGCAACAGCTGGCTGTAGCGCGCCAGGTGGTGCAATTGCCCGAGCACCGGTTTGCGTTGCGCAGGGAAAAATTTGAAACCAGGCACCCGTGGAGCAAAAGGGTCGTGGCTTAACTGGTAATGGCCGAGGAACGCCTCGTCGGCATGCAAACTAGTCATCGGGATCTTATTAACCTTTAAGCTGGGCCAGGGCGCGGTAATCCGCTCCCAGCGTGGCCTGTAAAATCTCTTTCGGATAATCGTCGGTCACTACCGCTTCGCCCATTCGGCGCAACAGCACCAGTCGCAGTCGACCGTCGATCACTTTCTTGTCTATTGCCATGTGTTCGAGAAAATCTGCCTCGGTCATCTCCTCGGGAGGAATGACCGGCAACCCGGCGCGCTGGAACAGGCGGATCCCGCGATCACGCTCCTGGGCGCTGATCCAGCCCAGGCGCTGCGACATCTCAAGTGCCATTACCGTGCCAGCCGCTACGGCCTCTCCATGCAACCACACACCATAGCCCATGTGGGTCTCGATCGCATGGCCGAAGGTGTGGCCGAGGTTCAAGGTGGCGCGTACGCCGGACTCACGCTCGTCGGCATTCACCACCAGCGCCTTGGCGGCGCAGGAGCGGGAAATGGCTTCGGTCAGCGCCACCTGGTCCAGGGCGCGCAGGGCGTCGACGTGTTCTTCCAGCCAGGTCAGGAACGGCTCATCGCAGATCAGCCCGTACTTGATGACTTCCGCCAGGCCCGCCGACAGCTCGCGGGGCGGCAAGGTATTGAGGGTGGCGGTGTCGATCAGCACCACGTTTGGCTGATAGAACGCGCCGACCATGTTCTTGCCCAACGGGTGGTTGATGCCGGTCTTGCCGCCCACCGACGAATCGACCTGGGACAGCAACGTGGTCGGCACCTGGATAAAGTCCACGCCGCGCTGGTAGCAGGCGGCCGCAAAGCCGGCCATATCACCGATCACACCGCCGCCTAACGCCACCACGGTGGTGCGACGGTCATGACGGGCAGTCAGCAGGCCATCAAAGATCAGTTGCAGGGTTTCCCAGGTCTTGAAGGCCTCGCCATCGGGCAACACCACCGAGATCACCGAGTACGCCGCCAGGCTGCGGCTCAGACGCTCAAGATACAGCGGCGCGACCGTTTCGTTGGAGATGATCGCCACTTGTCGCCCGGCAATATGCGGTGCGAGCAATTCGGGCAGGTCCAACAAACCTTCGCCAATATGGATCGGGTAGCTGCGCTCGCCAAGATCGACCTTAAGTGTCTGCATGTGTCCCCGCGTTGAAGATGAAAGCAGGCGTACTGCCCTACATTAACGTTGTCGGCAACGTCGGGATCTGACGCTGCCTGATGGCTCTACGCCACAACTCGGACGGTCACGACGTGCCGCCGAGAATAGCGCATTTCGGCTCTGGCTTTAACGGGGCGGCAGCTGCGCCAGGCGCTCAAGAATGTCGAGAACGACCATTCGTGGCGGCCGCTCATCGGTTTCCACCACCAGATCGGCAATTTCCCGATACAGCGGGTCGCGCAGCGTCAGCAAATCCCGCAGGGTTTTTTCCGGGTTGGCGGTACGCAGCAACGGGCGATTGCGATCGCGAGCGGTGCGGCCCACCTGCTGCTCGACAGAAGCATGCAGGTAAACCACACGACCGCCGGCATGCAGCGCCCGGCGATTCTCATCACGCATCACCGCGCCGCCGCCGGTGGCCAATACCACGCCATCGCAGCCGCACAGCTCGGCAATCATCGCCTGCTCGCGGTCGCGAAAGCCCAGCTCGCCTTCCTTATCGAAGATCCACGGGATATTGGCGCCCGTGCGCAATTCAATTTCCTTATCGGAGTCTTTGAATGGCAGGCGCAGCTCTTTGGCCAGCAAACGGCCGATGGTGCTTTTTCCAGCCCCCATCGGTCCAACAAGAATCAAATTTCGCACAGAATCAACGACTCACAGCAATCGCCTGGTTATTCATAATACGCGGAGTCAGGAATACCAGCAGCTCGGATTTTTTCTCCGAAACCACATCCCGCCGGAAAAGGCGGCCAAGATACGGCACATCGCCCAAAAATGGCACTTTATCTACCACTTTGCTTTGGGTATTGGAGAAAACCCCGCCAATCACGATGGTCTCCCCGTCCTTGACCAGCACCTTGGCATTGACCTCGTTTTTCTTGATGGGCGGCACATCGTTGAGTTTGTTCAGGTAGTCGGGCTCGTCCTTGGTGACCTTGACCTCCATGATCACCCAGCCATCCGGGGTGATTTGCGGGGTCACTTCCAAGGACAGCGAGGCCTCCTTGAACGAAACCGAGGTGGCACCGGTGGAGCTGGATTCCTGATACGGAATCTCGGTGCCCTTGAGGATTCGTGCAGTTTCCTTGTCGGAGGTGACCACCTTGGGCTGCGAGACGATTTCACCGTTGCCGGTTTTTTCCATGGCGGTCAGTTCCAGGTCCAGCAGCAGGTTGTCGGTGATAAAGGCCACCCCAAGGCCGGCGCTGCCGTTGACCGTACCCAGGTCGACAAACGGCGAGCCGGGTGGGGGTTCAGGCAGCTCGGCGCCTTCGGCCAGCGGCTTTCTGATCCCGCCGCCGCTCCAGTTACCCCGGTTAAGCTGCCCGCCCCAGCGCACCCCCAGGCTTTTGTCGTAATCCACATTGGCCTCGACAATCCGCGCCTCGATCATCACCTGGCGCACCGGGATGTCCAGCTGCGCCACGATCCTGCGCAGCTCCTCCAGGCGCTCCTGGGTCTGGTAGGCGATGATGTTATTGGTGCGGTCATCCACCGCCACCGAACCGCGCTCATCGGTTGCACCCTCCAGCCCCACGGCCGACTGGAACAGCTTGGCCAGGTCCGACGCCTTGGCGTAATTGACTTGCAACAGCTCGCGGCGCAGCGGCGCCAGCTCGGTCATTTGCTTTCGCGACTCCAGCACCAGCAGCTCGCGGGCGGCCAACTCTTCGGCCGGCGCCACCAACAGCACGTTGGCGGTCACACGCTTGTCCAACCCCTTGGTTTGCAGCACCAGATCCAGGGCCTGATCCCAGGGCACGTCCTTCAGACGCAATGTGATCGAACCCTGCACGTCGTCACTGGCCACCAGGTTGAGGCCGGCGACGTCGGCAATCTGCTGCAGCACGGCGCGCAACTCGATGTTCTGGAAGTTGAGGGACAGCTTGTCGCCGGTAAACGCCACGCGCCCGGTGCTCAGGGGCACGTTACCAGGAGGCGGCAGGTGGATAAGATCGACTCGATTGGGCACAGCCATGACCATCGGTGCCGTGAACGCTATCCATAGCGCCACACCGAAGGACGAAAAAGTCCTTTTCATTGTTTGTTTCCGTTATGAGTTCACGTTCAGGGCAAGGGTTTGCAAACGTTCCAGCCAGGCGCCCTGGCCATCCGGGAAAAGCTCGGCCAGTTCGATGTGGGCGTCATGAATCGCCGTGATCCGCCCGTGGTCTGGCCCCAGGTAATCGCCGATTGCCAGGCGATGGATGGACGACGCTCCACGCAGCAGCGCGAAGGTTTGGCTACCCAGGGACAAGGTGCCGACCATTTCGATCTGCTCTACGGCTAAGCCTTCGAGCATTCCCCGCGGCCTGGCCAGATCCGGCCCGGCAGCCGGTCGACCAGCAGGCCGCACACGCTGGCGCGAGGGGAGCTGAAAAGGATCGCGCACGTCCGCAAAATCGTAGGCAACTGGCTGCGGCAGCATGGGCCCAGCGAGCGCCTGCGAGCGCAGGTGCACGTCATCGCCCGCCTGAGGGTTGTATCGATAGGTCTTCGCTACCAGGCTAAGGCGCAACAGCGAGGGATCAACGTAGCTGAACCCCAGGTCATGCACCGTGACAATCCTTGGCAAGCCGGCGATACCGTTGATGAACCCCGCCAGATCGTGAAAAGCCCCGGTGACATCTACCTGCATGGACGATTCGATGTACAGGGACCGAGGCTGGTCATCCAGCAGCTCGATGGCGTCCAGCACCAAGCCATTGGCCGCACTCAGGCGGCTGATATCTTCAAGCAGGCCCGGCACTTCGGCTTCAACAGGCAACTGGCGCAACAGATTGGCGAAACGGCCTTGCATCGTTTCGAGGCCGTGGGCATGAGATTCCAGACCGGCCGCCTGGCGGCCTTTCAGCGTCACCGAATGCTCAAGCGCCGCTTCCTGCGCCTCAAGCTGGCGCAGGTGCTCCCGCGGCCCGCTCAAGTAGAAGGTGATGCCCACTGTCCACAGCAGGCCAACAACCGCGCCACCCAACAAAGCCTTGCCAGGCAGGGGCCAGTTGGCGGCATTTCGGTAGAGCTGGGCGATGTCGAGTTCCGTCAGCCTTGGCAGGCCTGACGCCACTCTCATTGGCGCACCTCATCCGAATGGCCATGGCGAACCGTCAACTGAAAGCCATTGTCGCCGCCGCCCTGCGCCCCCCGAACCCGCTGAAGCCTGGGCGCCTGCAAGTCATCGGCGGCCTCAAGGCCACGCATCAATTGGGCAATGTCATGGTTGGATTCCGCCGTACCACTGATCGACACAGAGCCGCCGTCCACGCTCACTTCACGTAACTGCACACCGTCCGGCACGGCACGGGCCAACTGGTCCAATAACTGAACGCCCGCCGAACGGTCGTCCTGCAAACCCTGCACAACTTTCATTCGCTCCATCAACTGCTGGCGCTGCTCATGCAACTCGTCGATGGCCTTGATCCTGGAGTCGAGTCCGGTGATGCCCTGGTTCAACTGGCTATTGCGGGCCAATTGCCGATCAATCGCACGGTCGATCACTTGGTCAGCCAGCCACACTGCGGCCAGCGCGACAGCCGCCGCCCCCAGTAAAAAAACCAGGAAATATTTACGCCGCCGCTCATTCCGTTCTGCCCGCCACGGCAGCAGGTTGATTCGTGTCATCAGTCGAAACTCCTCAAGGCCAACCCGCAGGCCACTCCCATTCCCTGGGCATCCACCGCCCATTGCGCGCCATCGACGCGACTGCCCGGCGTGATGCTGTCCGAAGCCTGCCTGCCCGCGCGGGCCAATGCAAATGCTTCGACGTCCACTATCCGCGTCGCCAGCCCGGCCAGGGCCAAAACCGCCTCTCGGGCCTCGACCTGCTCCTTGAGGCAGGCCACGAGCAGCACATCGACGCGCCGCCGATCAAGGGGCGAAGGGCCCTGCACCTGAAAGTCGATGGCGACGTCCTCCAGCGGATAAGGAATGTACTGGTCCGCCTCCTCATGGATTCGACGCACCATTTCATCATCACTGAGCCCTGCGTCCATCTCGAGCACGCGGGTAATCACCGAGGGCCCGGCCACGGCCACGGCGGCGTGCCTCAGCGAAGTACGCGCCTGTGCCAGCGCCCGGGAAATTGCCTGTGCGACGGTATCAAACTCCACCACGCTGCTGTCGACCACCGCATGGGCCGGCAACGGTTGCAGCGCATACGCCCGGACGCTGTAGCCGCGGCCTGACGCCTCCAGTTCCACCAGCCGAATACCCGCGTCATTGATGTCGACACCGAGGACGGCATCGGCTTTTCGCCTGAAAAATCCCTTTCTCATAAAACTCCCCAAAACTTTCCCTGTCTTACGGACTGATTGCTGCCAGGCTTCATGCATTCGGTCGGCTCGTATGAGCGGTGCGAATGACGCCCGAAGCCGAAAAATGCTTTAATGCCCAGCGTTTTTTCCCGCGTTTATCTGCTGGCCGGGTCGATCCACCGCTTACCGTGCATGCCCCGACGCCTAACCCATTCTTTTCCTTGGAAATCCAAAAGCCTTGATTCGTCTGCTGAAGTTTTTCGGGTACTCCATTGTCGCGATCGTCTGCGGGCTGATGCTCGTACTCAGCGGGGCCTATCTCTACCTTAGTCCGGGTTTGCCCTCCGTAGAGGCCCTGAGAAGTATCCAGTTGCAGATTCCTTTGCGGGTCTACAGCAGCGATGAAAAACTGATCGCGGAGTTCGGCGAAATGCGCCGCACCCCGATCCGTTTCGCCGACATTCCACCCAATTTCATCAACGCCCTGCTGTCGGCCGAAGACGATAACTTCGCCAATCACTATGGCGTCGACCCCAGCAGCCTGGTGCGGGCCGCCACACAGCTGGTAAAAAGCGGACACATTCAGTCCGGTGGCAGCACCATCACCATGCAGGTGGCGAAGAACTTCTTCCTGACCAGCGAACGCAGCTTTTCCCGCAAGGCCACGGAAATTCTCCTGGCGTTGCAGATCGAACGACAGCTGACCAAGGACGAGATCCTCGAGCTGTACGTCAACAAGATCTATCTCGGTAACCGTGCCTACGGGATCGAGGCGGCTTCCCAGGTTTACTACGGCAAGTCGATTCGTGACGCCAGCCTGGCGCAGATGGCGATGATCGCCGGCCTGCCGAAAGCCCCATCGCGCTTCAACCCGTTGGCCAACCCGGCTCGCAGCAAAGAACGTCGCGACTGGATCCTGGGCCGCATGTACAAACTGGGCAAGATCGACCAGGCCGCGTACGAAAGCGCGGTAGCCGAGCCGCTGAATGCCAGCTACCACGTGCCGACGCCGGAAGTGAATGCACCGTATATCGCCGAAATGGTCCGTGCCGAAATGGTCGGCCGCTATGGCAGCGAGGCGTACACCGAAGGTTTCCGCGTGACCACGACGATTCCGAGCAACCTGCAGGAAATCGCCAACAAGTCGGTACACGATGGCCTGGTCGCCTACGATCAGCGCCACGGCTACCGTGGCCCTGAATCGCGTCTGCCGGGCAAGACCCTGAGCGCCTGGACCGTGGAGCTGGGTAAACAACGCCCGATCAGCGGCCTTGAGCCCGCCATCGTCACCCAGGTGAAGAAAGATGGCGTACAGGTCCTGACCCGCACCGGCGAAGAGCATGTGTCGTGGGACAGCATGAAATGGGCACGCCCTTTCCTGAACACCAACAGCATGGGCGCGATGCCCAAGCAGCCGTCGGACGTGGCGCAGGTCGGTGACTTGATCCGCGTACAGCGCCAGAAGGACGACAGCCTGAAATTCAGCCAGGTGCCCGTAGCCCAAGGCGCCCTGGTGTCGCTTGACCCGCAGAACGGTGCGATCCGTGCCCTGGTGGGCGGTTTTGCCTTCGAGCAAAGCAACTACAACCGCGCCACCCAGGCCAAGCGCCAGCCGGGTTCGAGCTTCAAGCCTTTCATCTACAGCGCCGCCCTGGATAACGGCTATACCGCCGCCAGCCTGATCAACGATGCGCCGATCGTGTTTGTCGACGAGTACCTGGACAAGGTCTGGCGTCCGAAGAACGACACCAACACCTTCCTCGGGCCGATCCGCCTGCGCGAGGCGCTGTACAAATCCCGTAACCTGGCATCAATCCGGTTGCTGCAATCGATGGGCGTGGGCAAGACCATCGACTACATCACGCGCTTTGGCTTCAACAAGGCGGACCTGCCGCAGAACCTGTCGCTGGCCCTGGGTACCGCAACCCTCACGCCGATGGAAATCGCCACGGGCTGGAGCACCTTTGCCAACGGCGGCTACAAGATCACGCCGTACCTGATCGACAAGATCGAAAGCCGTAGCGGCGAAACCCTGTTCACCGCCAACCCGCCGCGCGTACCGGGTGACGTGGTCAATGGTGTCGCGGCCACTGATGGCCAGGCGGCCCCCACCAACGGTGGCATCACCATCAATCCGACACCTGGGGCAGCCCCGGCAGCCGACGCACCCGCCGCCCCACAAGCGCCGGCCGTGGCCGAACGTGTGGTGGATGGCCGTACTACCTACATCCTCAACAGCATCCTGGAAGACGTGATCAAGAAAGGTACCGGCCGTCGCGCACTGGCCCTGGGCCGTGCCGATATCGGCGGCAAGACCGGTACCACCAACGACTCCAAGGATGCGTGGTTCTCGGGCTACAACGCCGACTACGTGACCACCGTCTGGACCGGTTACGACCAGCCGGAAAGCCTGGGTCGCCGGGAGTTCGGCGGTACCGTCGCGCTGCCGATCTGGATGAGCTACATGGCCGCTGCGCTGAAGGACATGCCACTGCATACCCAGCCCGAGCCGGAAGGCATTCTCAGCCTGCGGATCGACCCGGTCAGCGGTCGTGCGGCATCGCCGAGCACGCCGAATGCGTACTTTGAGCTGTTCAAGAGCGAAGACACGCCCCCATCGGTCAACGAACTGGGCAATGGCGTTGCACCGGGCAGCCCGCTGCCGGCGGATGAGGCAGCGCCGATCGATCTGTTCTAACGCAGCCTGTGACTGAGCGCAGAACCAATGTGGGAGCGGGCTTGCTCGCTCCCACATTTGGATCACCAAAAGGTTCAAGCTAATCGCCAGCCACAAAAAAAGCCCCGACTCGCAAGAGCCGGGGCTTTTTTATGGTTCATCACGGATTCCCGG
>NZ_JACARC010000022.1:41930-120002 GCF_013386825.1 Pseudomonas sp. IPO3778 | reverse complement strand
ACAAAATTTCTGACACCCCCCCTCAAATGCTGCCCCCACTGATGCCAAGCTTCAAGCGGCGGCCCAGCGCGCTATCCATCATTACTTGCCGTCATCTGATGACGACGCATCCGCCGAGCAACCAAGCAGCAATCTATTCCTCGTCAGCCCCGACATAGACACCGAAACCCTCCTAGCCAACGCCGCCGAAAACCTGGAATCCGTCAACCAAATGGCTGCAACCCTGGCTTTCGACCTCGATGAACCCCATCGCGCCATCGTCCTAGGCATCCAGCAGCTAATCGACCTGAGTGCTCTACTCGTTGACCGAGCCCTGGAGCAAGTCGCGCCTGCAACCAGCGCCGTCACAGCCTAACGCCTAACCCTGCCGCCTTACCCCAAGGCGGCAACCTCCTTAAAGCCAGATCGGCACAATAGACACCACCAGCAGCGCCCCCAGCATCCTGTTTAAAACACGCCATTGCCGTTCACTCTTCAACTGCCGTGAGAACGCCAGGCCGGCACCACACCACAACGTCAGCGAGCACATGGAGAACACGCCAAACACCAGGCTCAGCAGCAGGGCCAGTGATGCGGGCCCGTGTGTCAGCGAAGAGAATGAGGCGGCGGCGCTAAGCGTCATCGCCCAACCCTTGGGGTTTTGCAGGAGCATCCAGATGCCGGTGAGAAAACCTGCAGGCTTTTCGCTGACCGCCGCGCCGCCCGGTTTTCCGCGCTTTGCGATTTGCCAGGCGAGCCACAGCAGATATGCCGAGCCCACCAGTTTCATCCCCAATTGCAGCGATGGCGCCGCCAGGATCAGGCTGCCCAGGCCGCCCGCCGCCGCTACGGCCATGAGCGCCAAGCCAAACGAGATGCCCGCCAGTAATGGAAGGGAGCGCACCCAGCCGAAGTTTGCGCCGGAGGCTGTTGCCAGGGTGGTCGCGCCGCCCGGGCTGAAGGTGGCGACCATTACGAAGAGCAGAAGCGGGAGGATTGATCCGAACATGACGAGTTTCCTGAGGTGGTCTCGACTTAATAGCCTGTTGCCCGGTAGCATTAAAGCTAATGTTTATAATGATATAAATTAGGGTTGCTAATGCCATGCAGACACTCGACCTGGTACTCCTGCGCAGCTTCGTTGTGGTCGCTGAGCAACGCAGCATGACGGTGGCTGCCCAGCATCTGCATGTGAGCCAGGGAGCGGTCAGCCAACAGATCAGGCGATTGGAGGAGGTACTGGGCGGCACCTTGTTCGTACGTGACCGCCGGGGCATGCGCCTGGCGCCTCTCGGTGAGCGCTTGTTTACCAAGGCCCAGCAAATGCTCGCGCTCAATCAGCAGATTTGGGCGGACGTGAAGGGCAGCGCCCTCCAGGGGCGGGTGCGCCTGGGCGTGCCTTATGACCTTGCCGGCGAGTGGATTGCGCCAATACTCAAGGCGTTTGTCGAGGCGAATGGGCAGGTGGACTTGTCGCTCACTTGCGGCTCGTCGCTGGAGCTGAAAACCGGGGTCGGCAATGGCTCATTGGACCTGGCCATTATCGAAGAAGCGGCCGCTGGGGCCAGCGGTGAATGCCTGTCGATCGATCGTTTGGTATGGGTTGGCGCCAAGGGGGGGACGGCTTTCCTGAATACGCCGTTGGCGATCTCCCTGGTCGCCGAGACGTGTGCCTTTCGTGAGTCAGTGATCACGGCCCTGCAAGGTCAGGACCGACAATGGAAGATGGTCTTTGATAACGGCAACCTTGAGACAACACGCGCGATGGTGGGCAGCGATCTGGCGGTGTCGGTCTGGCTGAAGTCGGCAGTGCCCCCCGGTTTGGACGTGGTGCCTGCGCAGGCGCAGTTGCCGGAGTTGCCGCCGTTTGCGATTTCGCTGCTGAGATCAAAAGGGACGGCGAGTGCCGCCGCTGTGGAGCTTGTGCGGCATATTCATGAGCATCTTGATCAATTGTGAATGGGTGGGACCGGTTAAAAGGCGGCAGCCTGAACCCGCGCTGTCCTCCTGAAAAGTTTCATCATTCCCTGCGCCTTTGAGGTCTACGATCCTCGCTAAGAGAGGACGCCCGCACCTCCAGCCCACAGGGAACTGAAAAATGATCTCCAACCTCGTCAAAGTCGTGATGATTGCCGGCACGTTGCTGTTGAGCGCTTGTTCGACGGGCTCGTCGGACGCGAGCAGCGACCCTTGTTTTTCAGGGGGATGCCAGGCCTTTGGCGACCATAGCCCGGGCAAAGCCGCCAAGATGAATTTTGGGGGCAGTGGGCTGGGCAGTAGTTATGGGGAGTATGGTTCGGGCTTGATGCACGACGACTGATAGCGCGTGGGTCTGCTGCGCCGCCCGACGGGAGCAAGCTTCCCCGCCACAGGGGCGGGGAAGCATCGGAACAGTGATCAGACCTGAACGTGGCCCGAGCCGAGGATCAGTCGCAGCCCCAGCGCGCCCATGACCACGCCAGCCGTGCGGTCAAACCAATGCTTGGACCGCAGGTACAGCGCGCGCGGGCGTTCGGATGAGAAGGCCAGCGCAACCACGGTGTACCAACCGGCTTCGATGGCGAAGATCGCCGGCAGCAACACGGCAAATGTCCAGACTGGCGGATCGGCGGGCAAAAACGCCGCAAAAATACTCCCATACACAATCGCCGCTTTCGGATTGCTCAATTGAGTAACTGCCGCGAGGGAGAAGGATTTACGCGCGCTCTGTGGCCGGCCGTCGGTGGTGGTCGGCACTACGAGCGGGCTTTTGGCCGAGCGCCAGAGTTGTACGGCGAGCCACACCAGGTAGGCGCCGCCCAGTATTTTCAGAATCACGTACAGCCATTGCGCCTGGGCCAGCAGGGTTTGCAGGCCGAGCAGGCCCAGCCCGCCATACACCACACCACCCACGCCCATGCCCATGGCGGCCGCCAGTGCATCGCGGCGGGAGAGGGCGATGGCGGTACGGGTGACGAAGACGAAGCTGGGGCCAGGGCTGGCCGCGCCTACGGCGATAGCGCCGAGGATGCTGATGAGGGGGAGGGTGATGTCCATGGGGGCCCTTGTTTTTATAAGCGATGGAAGGGGGCCGGGTGGTCGGTCAACCAGCGGCCTATCCATAACATAACGGTTGCAGCCCCGTGTTTATTCCTCGGGTTCAGTGCCCGCCCTTCATACGCCGTGCGATCAGGTAGATGCCCAGGCCGACCAGCGCCGTAGCCGCGCCAATGTAGCCCGTGCTGGTCCACCCATAACCCGCCGTAATCGCCATCCCACCCAACCACGGCCCCAGCGCATTCGCCAGGTTGAATGCCGCGTGGTTGGACGCCGCCGCCAGGCTCGGCGCTTCATGAGCAATGTCCATCAAGCGGATTTGCAGCGGCGCGGCCATGGCGATCATGGTGCCGACCAGGCCGATGCCCAGCAGCACGCTCCACAGCGAACTCGCGGCGAAGGTGAAGAAAATCAGCACGGCCATCGACCACACCATGATCCAGCCCACGGCGCGAAATTGCAGGCGATCAAACAGTTTGCCGCCGGCGATGTTGCCGATGATGCCGCCTACGCCAAACGCGGCCAGACCGAATGGAATCCACTGCGGCGACACTTTGGTCACTTCGAGCATGGTCGGCGCCAGGTAGCTGAATACGCAGAACATCCCGGCAAACCCAATAGCGCCAATGGACAGCGCCATCCACACCTGGGGTTTGGTGAAGGCGCGCAGTTCTTTGCGCGGGTCGCTGCGGGGCTCGTCGTGGCGATCCGGTACGAACTGCCAGACCAACGCGATGGTGCACAGGGCAATCACGCTCACCAACGCAAACGCCGAGCGCCAACCCAAGTGCTGGCCGAGGAAGGTGGCGATGGGGTTGCCCAGCAGCATGGCCAGGGTCAGGCCCATCATCACCCGGGCCACGGCACCGGCGCGTTTGTCGTTGGGCACCATGCTCGAGGCCACCACGGCGGCAATGCCGAAGTACGCACCGTGGGGCAGGCCGCTGATAAAGCGGAAGGCCACGAGCGAGCCGAAGGTCGGGGTGAAGGCGGTGGCCAGGTTGCCCAAGGCGTACAGGCCCATCAGCAATAGGAGCATGTGTTTGCGCAGCAGTTTGGCGCCGAGGATGGCCAGCAGCGGGGCGCCAACCATCACGCCCAACGCGTAGGCGCTGATGGCGTGGCCGACCTGGGGTTCACTCAAATTCAAATTGTGAGCGATGTCAGGCATCAGGCCCATGATGGCGAATTCGCCGGTGCCGATCGCGAAGGCGCCCACGGCCATGGCAGCCTCCATCTTGGCGGCGCTGCGCGCGGGCAGCACGTGCCCGGGTGTTTGCTGGATAGTCATGGGTAACTCTGTATGGAGGAAGTGCACGAAGGACAGCCGCCGATGCTACGCAAGCAGCGACGAAGGTGTCTAGAACAGCCTTTTGCCATGGTGTTCAGTTTCATCAAGCGGCCTGTGACGCCACGTCGCGCCTGCCAGGCTTGACACTGGCGGGCTAAAACCCGCGATTTAGAGCTGTCAATTGGCCAAACAGCGCATACCGGCGGTTTGCCGTGATATTCTGCGCGCCGTCTTGGTCTAGTCTCTCTTCGGTGCGTACACCCGTATACGTCCCGGCGTTTGGCTGTCACCGAGGTAGCTGAAGCCAATAATGATAAGAAGTCAGCGCAGAAGGGACATAAAAGTGAGGTCGATGCATCGACCTTGTGTGCCCACCCTGCGGCCCTCATGAATGCGGAAACCTGCGGTGCGTTGCCTGACGCGGCGTGATTCAGGGTCTCCCACGATCAGGGGCAGTGGGGCGGATGGCGTTTTATCATAGGTGCTACTGATGTTTAAAAAAGTAAACACTGCCCTGCTGGGGCTGGCTTTGTCGATGGGGATCACCTCCGTTCACGCGGAAGAGGCAAAGAAAGTCGATGTGCTGCTGATCGGCGGCGGCATCATGAGTGCAACCCTGGGTGTGTGGCTCAATGAGCTGCAACCGGATTGGTCGATGGAGATGGTCGAGCGCCTGGATGGCGTGGCCGAAGAAAGCTCCAACGGCTGGAACAACGCCGGTACCGGCCACTCGGCCCTGGCTGAGCTGAACTACACTCCGGAAGACAAGAACGGCAACGTTGAGATCCCGAAAGCGGTCGAGATCAACGAAGCGTTCCAGATCTCCCGTCAGTTCTGGTCCTGGCAGGTTCAGCAGGGCGTCCTGAAGAACCCGCGTTCGTTCATCAACTCCACACCGCACATGAGCTTTGTGTGGGGCGATGACAACATCAAGTTCCTGAAGAAGCGTTACGAAGCGCTGCAAGCGAGCCCACTGTTCGCCGGCATGCAGTATTCCGAAGACCCGGTGCAGATCAAGAAATGGGTTCCGCTGATGATGGAAGGGCGTGACCCGAACCAGAAAATCGCGGCCACCTGGACCCCGATCGGTACGGACGTGAACTTCGGCGAGATCACCCGCCAGTTCGTCGCTCACCTGCAGACTACGCCGAAGTTCGACCTGAAACTGTCGAGCGAAGTGCAGGACATCACCAAGAACGCCGACGGTTCGTGGCGTGTCAGCTACAAAAACCTGAAAGACGGCACCAAGACCTCGACTGACGCCAAGTTCGTGTTCATCGGCGCGGGCGGCGGTGCACTGCACCTGCTGCAGAAGTCGGGCATTCCTGAAGCCAAGGAATACGCCGGTTTCCCTGTGGGCGGTTCGTTCCTGGTCACCGATAACCCAACGATTGCCGAGCAGCACCTGGCCAAGGCCTACGGTAAAGCTTCCGTTGGCGCCCCGCCGATGTCGGTTCCGCACCTGGACACCCGCGTACTGGATGGCAAGCGTGTGATTCTGTTTGGCCCATTCGCCACCTTCTCGACCAAGTTCCTGAAAGAAGGCTCGTACCTGGACCTGCTGACCAGCACCACCACCCACAACATCTGGCCAATGACCAAAGTCGGTATCCGCGAATACCCGCTGGTCGAGTACCTCGCCGGCCAACTGATGCTGTCGGATGACGACCGCTTCAAGGCGCTGCAAGAGTACTTCCCGAACGCCAAGAAAGAAGACTGGCGCCTGTGGCAAGCCGGTCAGCGTGTGCAGATCATCAAGCGTGACGAAGAGCAGGGCGGCGTCCTGAAACTCGGTACCGAAGTGGTCAGCTCCGCCGACAACTCCATTGCAGGCCTGTTGGGTGCATCGCCAGGCGCGTCCACCGCGGCCCCGATCATGCTGACCGTGCTGCAGAAAGTGTTCAAGGATCAGGTCGCAACCCCGGCCTGGCAGGAAAAGCTGCACCAGATCGTGCCTAGCTACGGCACCAAGCTGAACGACAGCCCTGAAGCTGTGGCTAAAGAATGGGCCTACACCGCCAACATTCTGCAGCTGACGCCTCCGCCAGCGATTCCGCAGCTGACTGCGCCTAAAGCCACCGAGGCTGTCAAGCCTGCGGCTGAGCCGAGCAAGCCAGCTTCTGACCTCGCACTGTAAGACATTGGGTGGGGCCTGATTCAGGACCCATCCCCTGTAAAAAGCCCGCTGAACCGGTAACGGTCAGCGGGCTTTTTGTTGGCTGCCGATTAAGCGTCCTCCGTCCGGTTCGCGTCCAGGTACGGCTGAATATCCACCGCATCAATCAACTCGTCGGGCAGGTAGCGCCGGGCGTATTCAAGGTAGATGCCCGAGCGCAAGAACAGGTCGAAGATCTCCGGATCGATATGCTGGTCCTTTTTCATGAAACCCATGATCTTGATGGCCTCCGACAACGTCTTGCCCTTTTTATAAGGCCGGTCGGCGGCCGTCAGTGCCTCGAAGATATCCGCGATCCCCATCATCCGCGCCGGCCAGCTCATTTGCTCGCGGGTGAGGCGTTTCGGGTAGCCGTTGCCGTCCATTTTTTCATGGTGGCCGCCGGCTATTTCCGGCACTTGCTGGAGGTGGCGGGGGAACGGCAGCTTTTCCAGCATGCTGATGGTCTGGATGATGTGTTCGTTGATCTTGTAGCGCTCTTCTTCGGTCAGGGTGCCGCGGCTGATACACAGGTTGTAAAGCTCCCCGCGGTTGTAGAGGTGTTCCGGGACCTTGACCTTGAAACCGTAGGGATTGTCGTCACCCAGGCTGTCGTGGCGGCTGCGCGGGAACAAGTGGTCGGGACGGTCTGCCAGCAACGGCTCCATGACGGGAAGCGGTGCCTCGGCCGAGTGTTGCTTACGGGCACTTTCATCGTTGGAAATGCCGATACGATCCGACAGGGTGCGCCGCCACATGTAGTTGGCCAGTTGCTGCAGGCGCTCAACGCGGTCCGGTGCCATGAACTCTGCGCCGATATTGCACTGGGCGACAAAGGCGAAATCGTCATCCAGTTGCGCGAGTTTTTCAGTCAGTTCGGTTTGCAATGTTTCGGCTACTCCGCCGGCGGCGATAGCCTTCCAGTAGTCGAGTTCGGCGTCGCGCTTGAGCACTTCGAAACGCATGCGAATCTCATGAATGCGGTCGTACAGCGTTTCCAGTTTGGTGGCTTTGTCCACCACATATTCAGGCGTGGTGACTTTGCCGCAGTCGTGCAGCCAGGCGGCGATATGCAGCGCTTCCCACTGCTCCTCGTTGAGCGCGAAATCCTTGAACGGCCCGTCGTTCTCAGCGCAGGCCGCATGGGCGAGCATCTTGGTCAACTCGGGTACGCGCTGGCAGTGGCCGCCGGTATAAGGGCTCTTGGCATCGATCGCGCCGGCAATCAGTTGGATAAACGACTCCAGTAGGGTCTTCTGCTCGTCGATCAGGCGCTGGGTGTTCAGGGCGATGGCCGCCGTACTCGACAAGGCTTCCACGAACGCCATAAGCGAGGGCGTCAGCCGGCGCTCGTGCTCATCCACCAGCAAGACCAGTGCACCCAGTAACAGGCCACTGCGGTCTTTCAACGGCAGGGCCCAAAGGGTCATTGACGTTTGGATGTCCGGCAGAAATCCGAAGCAGGTCGTGAGTTTCTCCCGGGTTAACAATTCGGGCTTGGCCTGTGGCGCGTTGAGTGCGAGCACTAACGGATGAGTCGGGTGATCGGCCAGCTCAATCGGGTCTTCGCCGGTGGTTTCCCGCAGTTCATTGCCCCAACGTACCCGTGCCACGTTCAGGTGAGTGGCATTGGCGTCGGCGAGATAGATCAAGCCGCCTTTGGCGCCGGTGGTTTCCTGCATTTCCATCAGCAAACGCGCCAGCAGGTTCTGGAAGTTAGTCTCGCTGGACAGCACTCTCGACAGTTCGAGAAAGTGCTGGATGGTGGACTTCATACTGCCCATGGCATGCGCCAGGTCGATGACTTCCGCGATGTTGGATTTAACGTCAGTGGAGGCTTCAAAGTTGAATTGCTCTATCTGCCTGGCTTGACGGGTCAACGCCGCCAACGGCCGGGACGCCGCACGGGACATGAGCAGGGCCACAAGGATGCCCACCACGAGAAACCCCAGGGAAATAAACAAACCGTGATTGCGAGTGGCAATGGCATCGGCCATCAGCTCCCGATACGGCGTTGTCATCCATAACGAAAGGTTTTCCGTGTCTGCCAGCGGCAGTTCAACCCGCATGCCTTGCCATTCGCCGTCGCGGGTGCTGAGGCTCAACTGGGTATCGTGTTGTGTGGAGGCTGCCGCCACAAATTGTTGCGTCATTGGCAGACTCAGTTCATCAAGGCGCGCCAGGCGATTTTCGCCATTACCGGTGGCTATCAACCGCGAGCCTTTTTCAGAGCTGATCACTTCGTTTTTAGGGTTGAGCAGGGTCAGGTGGGAACCTGGGGTTATTTTGCTCGATAGCAGCAGGTTGTCGATGGAGTGCAAGCGGATATCCACACCTGCGACCCCAGTACCGTTTTGCGTGAGCTGGGCAAAACTGACACCCACGTCCTGGCTTCCAAAAAACGGGTAGGGCGATGTGACAAACAGCTTTCCTGCGGCCTTCGCGCCGGTGTACCAACTGCGTGTACGGGGATCGAACTGATTGGTGGGGTCAGCCCGGCGTTCCATAACCGACAGGTCGGCGTTCAAGTACAGAAACTCGCTGACGCGTTTGCCCTCGTGCGCCTGGATGCTCTGCAGGGTCCAGGCGGTGCCCGCTGGCGGTGCAAACTGAGGGTCGGGCGTCGGGTTTTCATCGCCCCGGAACAGCATGAAAAAGTCGCCGGTGGCGTATCCCATGTAAACACCCCGGACCGCCGGCTGTTTTTTCAGCATCGTCACCAGAAACGGGAGGCTGTCGAGGCGTGCTTCCAGCGTGGTGGCGCTCATCAGGCGTTGCTGTGACAGCAGTTGAACGGTGAGTTCGGCGGGGCCATACAAGCCCTGTAACTCTTTAAGGGTGAGTTGCCCGGCGATCTCAAAGCGCAGGCGCGCTTCATCGGCCATGAACCGCTTGGTCTGCAGGAATTGATAGCTGAGGTTGATGAGTGCAAAGAGCAGCAGCAACCCGACGAACAGGTAGGAAATGTGCACGTAAAGAGGGACGCGACGAGATGGCATTTTGCAGCAACCCTTCGAGATGGCTCGTCGTGTGACTATAGGTCGTATTCGCGGGGCAAGCAGTGCCTTGGGTGTGTAGGTATCACGCGCTTTCTGCCCTAGCTGCTGAAGCCGGCCTTGACCTGCTCGTACAGGTGTAACGCCAGCAGGTTGCTGCTATCACCAAGCAAATACAGGTGATGCACCGGCAACGGCGGCAATTGCGCCTCGGCGATCACCCGCGTCAATCCTTTGCCCATCCGGTTTTCCTCCATCAGACCTACGGCCATTCCGCTGCGGATACACGCTTCAACCGCGGGCGAACTCGCGCTTTCCAGTAGTACCCGATAGTAAGTGCCGTGCTCTTTCAGCGCCCGAATGGCCGCTGCGCGATAAGGGCAACCGGACAGTTGCACGGCAATCGGCAGCGGTGCCTGCGGTGGATAGCGGAAGTGCTCGGCGGCGACCCACAGCGGTTGGATGTGCCCCAGGCGCTCGCCTTGCTCCAAGGGCTGGGCGCTGACAATCAAGGCCAGGTCCAGCTGCTTGCTGCTGAACAAGGTGAGCAGTTCGCCACTGGAGCGCGCTTCCACCTCCAGTTCCAGCAGCGGGTTGTCGGCCACGAGGCGGGGCAGAAAGTCCTGCATGAAGTCGGGCGCGTACGAATCGGGCAAACCCAGGCGGATCTTGCCCTGCATGCGTTGCGGCGTCAGGGAGGCCAGCAAGCGGTCGTGGCTCTTGAGGAACTCGGTGGTTTCACCCAGCAGTTTCCTGCCGTACAAGGTCAGCTCAACCCCCTGGTTGCTGCGGCTGAACAGGCGTTGGCCGACTTGCTCTTCGAGCTTTTGAATCTGTGTGGTCACGGTCGAGGCACTGCGGTGCACGTGATTGGCTGCTTCGTTGAACCGTTGAAAGCGGGCCACCGCGTGGAAGGTGCGCAACAGATCGATATTCAGTTGTTTGCTCATGATTCCACTTTTCAGGATTAGTGGTGCGAGTTATTCAAATATACAGAATCATGCGCGGTGCTTAGCCTTTCGGTCAATCAAGCGAACCGGAGGCTCAATGAAACGATCGACCTTAGGGCTGCTGCTGTTACAGGGGGTGTTTGTGCTGTCGTGGAGCTCGGGCTTTATCGGCGCGAAACTGGCAGCCCAGAGTGATGGTGTGTTCAATGTCCTGTTCTGGCGCTTTCTGCTGGTGTCGCTGTGCCTGGCGTTGTTTTTGAACGTGCGGCTGCTGAAGGTTTCCTGGGCCCGGATCCGCCATCACGCGGTGATCGGTTTCCTCTCGCAATTTCTGTATTTGAGTTGCGTCTACGTGGCCATCCAGAACGGCTTGCCGCCGGGAATTGCGGCGATCATCGCCGCGTTGCAGCCGTTGATGACGGCGGCGTTGTCATCGGGCAGCGTGGCCGAGCGCAGTAGCGGTTGGCAGTGGCTGGGGTTGATGATCGGGTTTGCCGGCGTGTCGATTGTTATCGCAGGGCAATACCGCAACAGCGGGGCCGACGTAGGGCTGGTGATGTACGTGCTGCCCTTGGTGTCGGCGCTCGGCCTGACGGTGGCCACGCTGTATGAGCGCCGGTCGGCCCAGGCTCAGTCCGCCGACCTTGGCCTGGCGTTGTTTATCCAGTCATTGCTGACCTTGATCGGCTTCGCAGCGGCCGTGCTGTACACCGATACGTTGAGCATTCCCCGGGCTCCCGGCGTGTGGATCTCGATCCTTTGGCTGACGGTGTTTTCGACCTTCCTGGCTTACCTGAGTCTGTGGATGTTGCTGCGGGTCATGAGCGCCACCCACGTGGCGGCCCTGGTGTACCTGGAGCCACCCGTGACACTGGTGTGGGCCGCACTGATGTTTGGCGACGTGATTTATGCATCCACCTATCTAGGGATCGCCGTGGTGGTGGCAGGCCTGATTCTGGTCCGCCTGAAACAGCCGGCCATCGTGTGTGCCTCTTGAAAAAGTCAGTTTTTCTTTACCTACCGTCCACCCGTGGGTTCAGCAACCTGACAGTTGGCACCTGTTAAAAAGTCTTATAGCCAAGCAGGAGCTCGGCTGGAACAAGGGGGCATTTTTTTACCGGTGTAAACGCTGGGCGGTGACGCCCGAGGATTCTGTATGTTGGTACGTTATGCGGCATTGGCGGCTTTGGTCGTCGCGGCTTCCGGGTGTGTAGAGGAGCGGGTCGTGCATGATCGACGACCGGTGCAGCGTGAATACGTAGAAGTCGTCGCGCCGCAACCGCCGCCGGTGCAGGTCATCGAGGTGGAGCCCGAAGGGCGGCCAGGTTACCTGTGGTCGCGGGGTTACTGGCGTTGGGAAGGCGGGCGTTATGTGGCGGTTCACGGCCACTGGGAGCCGGAGCGCCCGGGTTATCGCTACGTGCATCCCCACTGGGTGCAGCGCAATGACGGCTATCACTGGCAGGGCGGCGGTTGGGTTCGCTGACCGTATTCCCGTGACTTAAATCGGCTTCTTCGTACCCAGAAGCCGAACTTCCCTGAGCAGCGCCGCGCCCAATTGGCCGGTGCCCAGCTCCTTGTAACCCACTGCTTTGACATCGCCGTTCTCTTCCGCCTGGATGAGGATCACCGGTGTTTCCTTGCCCGTGGCTTCGTCGACATGCACCGCGTATTGCGGGATAGCCAGCTTGATCGGCGTGCCTGCCGCCTGGCCTTTTACATTGATCAGAAATGCTGCGCAGCCGGTATCCACATCCTGGCTGGTGGCGGAGCGGCCGCTGACGAAGCAGGTGGAGGGCAGGTCGGGCCAGGTGATGGCTTCGGCGAGGGTCAGTGGGGACGTTAATGCCAGGCCGGCGAGAAGAAGCGTGCGCACGTTGGTCGTATCTCTGGATAAGGTCGGTAACGGCATTTTCTACCAAAGCCTGAAGGCTGCTGCAACGCGACGTCTCAGGTCAGACGCCGCATGCCTGTAGCCTTGGCCGCGTTGGCGTCAAATGTCGCTGTATATTCGCACCCCGCTGCGTGGGCGCAGCGTTCAATCAGGCAGTCGGCGAAATCGGCTTTGGTGCTTGTGAATCGTCGGAGTGCCTGCCAGATAACTTCGGCGTGCTCTACCGTCAGTTCCCGGGTGCGAAGCAGCGTCTCCAGGACCGCAACCACGTCACTCTTGGCCGACTGGTAGCTGGATTGGAGGACCCATACCAACTCCACCACAGAAACCAGGCTGACAAAACCCGGCGAGGCAGTGGTGAGGGACTCGATCAGTCTGGAGGCCTTTGGCGATTGAACGGGATCATCCTGGGTGACATAGCGCACCAGCACATTGGTATCCAGCCCGATCATCGTGCTTTTGCCCCCTGCGCGGCGATGGCCAGGTTCATTTCTTCGATGCTGACGGGCTTGGCGGGTTTGCGGATCAGCCCTTTGAGGTCCAGCACGGTTTTGCTGGCCGCGATGATCGCAAACTTGCCCTCTTCCATTTCGACAAATTCGACCCGGTCGCCAGTGTCCAGCCCAAGTGCGGTCCGGACTTGAACAGGGATGGTGATTTGTCCTTTTGATGTGAGTGTGGCGGTCGCCATGTTGAAAGCCTCTCTCGTGATACTCCTTACCTTAGGGTAAGGAATAGTGGAGGGCAAGATCCATTGGTCCATAGGTTACTCATCTGGCATGGGTGGGTCGGAACAGGTAAAACGATAGTCCGAACTTTTCCCGTCGACACTTCTGAAACCAGCCTTAAGAGATACAACATATGACCGACCGCCACCTCATCATCCCCACCGCCATGCAACCCATCGTCGAGCGCGCCGGCTATGTGCCGGCCGTCAAAGTCGGCAAGACGTTGTACTGCGCAGGCCAGGTCGGCCGCACGGAAAACCTGGAGGTCATCACCGACCCCGAGGCGCAATTCGTCGCTGCCTGGGAGAGCCTGCGGCAGGTATTGGAGGCGGGAGGGTGTACCTTCGAGGACGTGGTCGACATGACCACCTACCACGTGAACCTGAGCGAACACATGGCGGTTTTCCGTGAAGTGAAAAACCGCCTGTTCCCCCGAGGGTTGTGCGCCTGGACCGTCATTGGCGTATCAGAACTGGCCAACCCGGGCTTGCTGCTGGAGATCAAGTGCGTCGCGGTTCAGCGCTGACTCACTGCACCACGCGATAGCACGGCACATACGCAGCGCCGCCCGGCAGTTTCATCCGGTGCTGCTCCACAAACGCCTTCAGCAACTCATCCAGCGGTTTCATGATCGCCGGGTCGCCATGAATCTCATACGGCCCGTTCTGTTCGATCAGGCGGATGCCCTTGTCCTTGACGTTGCCCGCCACGATCCCGGAGAACGCCCGGCGCAGGTTCGCCGCCAGTTCATGGGGCGGCAGGGCGTGGCTCAGTTGCAGGCTGGCCATGTTGGCGTGGGTCGGGTCGAACGGACGCTGGAAGCCTTCGTCGATCTTCAGCAGCCAGTTGAAGTGGAATGCATCGTTGCGCTCACGGCGGAACTGTTTGACCGCTTTCAAGCCGACGGTCATCTGGCGTGCCACTTCAGCCGGATCGTCGATGATGATCTGGTAATGGGCCTGGGCCGCTTCGCCGAGGGTGGCGCCGACGAACGCGTGCAGCTGTTGCAGGTACGGCGCGGCGTGTTTCGGCCCGGTGAGGATCACCGGGAACGGCACGTCGTGGTTGTCCGGGTGCATCAGGATGCCCAGCAGGTACAGGAACTCTTCGGCCGTACCGGCGCCGCCCGGGAAGATGATGATGCCGTGGCCGACGCGCACAAAGGCTTCCAGGCGCTTTTCGATGTCCGGCAAAATCACCAGCTCATTGACGATCGGGTTCGGCGCCTCGGCGGCGATGATCCCCGGCTCGGTCAGGCCCAGGTAGCGCCCGCCGGTAATGCGTTGCTTGGCGTGGGAAATGGTCGCGCCCTTCATCGGGCCTTTCATCACGCCGGGGCCGCAGCCGGTGCACACGTCGAGGCTGCGCAGGCCTAGTTCGTGGCCGACTTTCTTGGTGTATTTGTATTCTTCGGTATTGATCGAGTGCCCGCCCCAGCACACCACGATCTTCGGCTCGACGCCCGGGCGCAGGGTGCGGGCGTTGCGCAGCAGGTGGAACACGTAGTCGGTGATGCCCTGGGAGCTGCTCAGGTCGATGCGCTGGCTGTCCAGTTCGTTCTCGGTGTAGACGATGTCGCGCAGGGCGCTGAACAGCATCTCACGGGTGCTGGCGATCATTTCGCCATCGACGAAGGCGTCGGCCGGGGCATTCAGCAGTTCCAGGCGTACGCCGCGGTCCTGCTGGTGGATGCGCACTTCGAAATCTTTGTAGGCGTCGAGGATGGTCTTGGCGTTGTCGATATGCGCGCCGGTGTTGAGGATGGCCAGGGCGCATTGACGGAAGAGGGTGTAGATGCTGCCGGTACCGGCTTCGCTCAGTTGCTGGACTTCACGTTGCGACAGCGTTTCAAGGCTGCCTTTAGGGCTTACGGAGGCATTGATGACTTGTCTTTGGGGCATTCTGATTCCCTGAAAGCACAGCCACCGGACCATGGAAGGCCAGTGGCTTGAGGATAGTGCGCGCCGTTTTCGGTCGCATTGGACTGGCATTTTCCTCGGCACTGGAGCCGAGCGCAAACACCGTCGCGCACCATCATGCCGCAGAAGTTACTGAATCAGCTTCCAGTTTTTGTAGAAAAAGCGTCGCAAGGTAAAGACCGCGCCGGCAAAACCGGCGATCAGGCCATTGAGCACGGACGGCACCAGGGTGGGCCGCACGATATCGATGAACAGGCAGTAGCGCTTGGCGTCGTTCTTGTTGAAGGACGCGTGCATCAACGTGTCATCGAAGATGAACAGCGGGTTATCGTGCCAGTAGTGCTTGTGCTTGCCGACCTGGATGTAAACGCCGTCGTGGTGCGGCGCCGGTGCCATGTTGTAGAGCACCCGGAACATCATGCGCAGCGGGCCGAAGTGAAACGAGGTGGAGCGGTTTTCATTGAATACCGACACGCCGATGGTTTTCACGTAGGGCAGTTTTTCCCGCAGTTGCGGGATATCCAGGGTGGTTTCGATCGGGCGACCGTACCACTGGAAGAACAGCATGCCGCGCTTCTTCTCGGCCATGCGCTCATCCAGGTACTGGATGATTTCGTCTTTGTTGGCCATGGCGTCGTCGATGACCTTTTGCAGGTCTTCACGCCAGGCCGGCGGCAGGTCGTTCATCTTGTACACGTGGCGGTTGCGCTGGCTCAGCAGGTCAAACAGCGTGTTGAACGGCGCCAGCAGCCAGGTATTGCGGCCGTTGCCGATGAAGTACTTCTTGATGGTCTGGCCGTCGTACAGGCCGTTGCGCAGGAAGTCATACAGCCCGCAGAACACCACCAGCAGCAGAAACACCAGGGTGGTTTTCGGGAAGCAATAGATGAACAGCAGAACGCCAAGGACCCAGGCGGCGGACGCCAGTCGTTTGCGGATGACACTCTTACTCATGAAACCAGGCTCCATCGGACGGTTTTCGATTGCTTCAAAAACGTCCGCGATCGACTGGCAGGCCAGGCAAAGGAGTCAGTCAACCCGTAGGGCATCATGCCCGAGCTGAAACATATCGAAATAATATGGTCATGATAGGGTGTTATCGCGCTCAGGTGGCGTTTTAAATGCTGGAAATTTGTGAAGTCATTGCACAATTTTTTACCGTTGTCCCTATAAAGCACCTCGGCGATTAGCCGGATCAGCAGGGTTGCAGATAGCATTTTGTGAACAGAAGATTTGCGACTATCGTGACGCTTCGTTTTTCCGGACGTCTATGATCCGTACGATTGACGCTGTAATGGCCACCATTGGCCTTCGGCACCTTGGAAGAGGCAGAAATTTTATGATCATCAAACCGCGGGTTCGTGGCTTTATCTGTGTGACCGCTCACCCGGTTGGCTGTGAAGCGAACGTCAAAGAGCAGATCGACTACGTGACCAAACACGGTGCCATTGAAGGCGGCCCGAAAAAGGTGCTGGTCCTCGGGGCTTCCACCGGCTACGGCCTGGCTGCGCGCATCAGCGCTGCCTTTGGCTGCGGCGCCGACACCCTGGGCGTGTTTTTTGAGAAAGAAGGCGAAGAGGGCAAGCTCAGCTCCGCCGGCTGGTACAACAGCGCCGCCTTCGAGAAATTTGCACTGGAAAAAGGCCTGTACGCCAAGAGCATCAATGGCGATGCGTTCTCCGACGAGATCAAGCGCCTGACCATCGACACCATCAAGAAAGACCTGGGCAAGATCGACCTGGTGGTCTACAGCCTGGCCGCGCCACGCCGTACCGACCCCCAAGGCGTGGTGCACACCTCCACCCTGAAACCGATCGGCAAGGCCGTGACCCTGCGCGGTATCAACACCGACAAGGGCGTTGTGGTGGACACCACCCTTGAGCCGGCCACCCAGGAAGAAATCGACGGCACCGTGAAAGTCATGGGCGGCGAAGACTGGCAGCTGTGGATCGACGCCCTGCGTGACGCCGACGTGTTGGCCGAAGGCGCCAAGACCACCGCGTTCACCTACCTCGGCGAGAAACTGACCCAGGACATCTACTGGAACGGTTCCATCGGCGAAGCCAAGAAGGACCTGGACAAGAAAGTCCTGACCCTGCGCGACAACCTGGCTGCACTGAAGGGCGACGCCCGTGTGTCGGTACTCAAGGCCGTGGTCACCCAGGCCAGCTCGGCGATCCCGATCATGCCGCTGTACCTGTCGCTGCTGTTTAAAGTGATGAAAGAGCAGGGCACCCACGAAGGTTGCATCGAGCAGGTGTACGGCCTGTTCAAGGACAGCCTGTATGGCAAAGAGCCCAAGCTCGACGCCGATGGCCGCCTGCGTGCCGACCTCGCGGAACTTGAGCCGAAGGTTCAGGACGCGGTCGCGGCGCTGTGGAATCAGGTCTCCGACGACAATGTCAACGAGATCAGCGATTTTGCCGGCTACAAGGCGGAGTTCCTGCGTCTGTTCGGTTTCGAGATCGACGGCGTGGACTACGACGCTGACGTCAACCCGACCGTGAAGATCCAGGGCCTGGTTCAGGCCTAAGGGTTTCGGGTAACGAAGAAGCGGCCTCCAGGGGCCGCTTTTTTATGCGTGGCATGCCAGACTGCGACCGTTATCACACCCACTAACGGAGGATCTTCATGACGATTCGTGCAGTCGTTTTTGATTTCGGCGGTGTCCTGTTCGACTGGAACCCGCACCATCTCTACCGCCAGTTGATTGCCGACGACCAGGAACGCCAGCTGTTCCTGGACACCGTCTGTACCCAGGCCTGGAACACCGAGCAGGACGCCGGCCGCAGCCTGGCCGAGGCGACCCGTACGTTGATTGCCGAACACCCGCAGCATGAGCCTTTGATCCAGGCGTACTACGACCGCTGGCACGAGATGCTGCGTGGCTCATTGCCTGAGGGCGTGGCGATTCTGGAAGCGTTGCATGAAGCCAAAATGCCGCTGTTCGGCCTGACCAACTGGTCCGCCGAGACTTTTCCCTATGCCCGCGCCCACTATCCGTTCCTGCAGTATTTTCGTGACATCGTCGTGTCTGGCGAAATCAAGCTGATCAAGCCGGACCCCGCGATCTACCACGCCAGCCTGGCGCAGGTGCGTGCCCATCTGCCGGATATCCAGCCGGCCGAGGTGGTGTTTATTGATGATGTGGCGGGCAATATCGAGGCGGCCATTGCCCTGGGCTGGCAGGGGATTCATCACGTGTCCGCCGGGCACACCCGCGAACGCTTGCTTGAACTGGGGGTGAACCTCTAGCGCGCCCACTTCTCCATGACGAAATCCACAAACGCCCGCAGTTTGGGCAGGCGATAGCGGTCCTGGGCGTAGAGCAGATGTGTTGGACGATGGGGCGGGTGATAGCCCGGCAGCAGGGCGATCAGGTTGCCGTTCAGCAAGTCGGGCCCGATCAGTGCGTCGGGCAGCATCACGATGCCCATGCCTTGCACCGCTGCGCGACGCAAGGCCTGGGAACTGTTGATGGTCATCGGGCCTGAAATGGGGACTTCGACTGTGCCTTCGGGGCCGCGCAGGCGCCAGATCCGGTCGGCATTGCGCCAGTCGTCGTGTGACGGGTAGGCGAACGCCAGGCAGTCATGCTGTTGCAAGTCTTCCGGTACCCGCGGTGTGCCGCGGCGCGCCAGATAGTCCGGGGAGGCACACAGGGCCATGGTGTAGTCCTGCAACGGCCGGGCGATCAGGCTGGAAGGCTGCAATTCGCCCAGGCGTATTGCCGCATCGAAGCCGCTGTCGATCAGGTCCATGGACTGATTGCTCAACATCACATACAGCTGGATCTGCGGGTGGCGCCGGGAAAACTCGCTGAGCGCCGGTGCCAGGCGTTCGGCGCCAAAGGCGGGCGGGGCAGTGAGCCGCAGCAGGCCCTTGGGGACGTCGCTGTGCGCCTGTTCGGCCAGTTGTTCGGAGCTGGCCACCAACCCCAGCACCTCCAGGCAACGCTGGTAATAAATCCCGCCAAACTCGGTCAGGCTTTGCTTGCGCGTGGTGCGCTTGAGCAGGCTGACCCCCAGGCGTTGTTCCAGCGCACGCAGGTGATTGCCGACCATGGTGGTGGACATGCCGCACGACTGAGCCGCGGCCGTCATGCTGCCGGCTTCCACCACTTTTACGTACACCGTCATCGCCTGGAACAGATCCATTATCAAGCCTTGGTTCAAAGTCATTGCAGGATTGCGCAGTTTATCCAGCTTGGGTGGCTAACGATACTGGTGCCATCACTACGATGCACTGGAGCCTGACGCCATGACCGCCGCCTGCCTGATGACCACTTATCAACCGTCGCCCCTGAGTTTTACCCGTGGCCTTGGCACGCGCCTGTGGGACCAGCAGGGCCGCGAATACCTGGACGCCGTGGCGGGTGTGGCGGTGACCAACGTGGGCCACTCCCACCCTCGGTTGGTGGCGGCCATCAGTGAGCAGGCCGGTTTGCTGCTGCACACCTCCAACCTCTACAGCATCGACTGGCAGCAGCGACTGGCCCAGCGACTGACCCAGCTTTCCGGGCTGGACCAGGCGTTCTTTAACAACTCCGGTGCCGAAGCCAACGAGACGGCGCTGAAGCTGGCCCGGCTGCATGGCTGGAAAAAGGGCATCGAACAGCCGCTGGTGGTGGTGATGGAGAACGCCTTTCACGGACGCACCCTGGGCACCATGTCTGCCAGTGACGGGCCTTCCGTGCGGCTGGGGTTTCAAAAGTTGCCGGGGGACTTTATCAAGGTCGGCTTCGGTGATTTGAAGGCGCTGGAAGCGGTAACCGAGGCATTCGGCCCGCGCATTGTCGCGGTGCTGCTGGAGCCGATCCAGGGCGAAAGCGGTGTGCAGGTCGCGCCGCCGGGCTATCTGAAAGCCTTGCGCGAGCACTGCACCCGGCAGCGCTGGTTGTTGATGCTTGATGAGATCCAGACCGGAATCGGCCGCACCGGTCGCTGGTTTGCCTTCCAGCATGAAGGCATCGTGCCCGATGTGATGACTTTGGCCAAAGGCCTGGGCAACGGCGTGCCGATTGGTGCGTGCCTGGCCCGGGCCGCCGTGGCGCAACTGTTTACCCCCGGCAGCCATGGCAGCACTTTCGGCGGCAACCCGTTGGCCTGCCGCGTGGGGTGTACGGTGCTGGAAATCATTGAAGAGCAAGGCTTGCTGGACAACGCGGCGCAACAGGGCGAACGGTTGCTGGCGCGCCTGCGGGTGGAATTGAGCGAGCATCCCCAGGTGCTGGCGATTCGCGGGCAAGGGCTGATGATCGGTATCGAACTGGCGACACCTCAGCGCGACCTGGCCCAACGCGCGGCGCACGAGCATGGCCTGCTGATCAACGTGACACGGGGCAAGATCATCCGCCTGCTGCCGCCGTTGACCATTGACGGCAAGGAAGTGGAAATGATCGTGCGGGCGCTTTCCCGGTTATTGGATTGATCAAACGGGGTAGCCGGAACCCACCTGCACCCCGTTCAACCACTCCTGATTCAGGGTTTCGGTGTCCCCCAGGTAGTCGAGCAACCAGGCCATGGCCGGCGACAGTTTGTTCTGCGCCCACGCCACGCATGACGGGCTGGCGGGGAAGGGCCGGGACAGGTGCAGGGCACTCAGTTCGCCGCGCTCGATCCAGGGTTGCACCAGGTGCGCCGGCGCCATGCCGACACACAGGCCGTCCCGCAGGCAATCAATTGCCGAGGCCCAGTGCGGCACCACCAGGCGGCGCTGGTTATCCAGGGTCCAGGTGTCTCGCTTGGGCAGGTTGCGTGAGGTGTCGGTCATGCACAGGGAGGCGAAGGGCCGCAATTGGTCATCGCTGAGCAAGCCTTCTGCCGCCGCCAGCGGATGCCGGCTGCTGACCACACACAACCAGTTCAACAGGCCCATGTCGCGAAACGTGAATTGACTGGCCACCGGCACCGCGCTGGTGGCGCCGATCACGATGTCGGTACGGTCATCGGCCAGGGCATCCCACACGCCGTTGTACACCTCATAGTCCAGCAGCAATTCCACCTCGGGGAACTGGCGGTAGAAATCCAGCACCAGTTGCCGGCAGCGTTGCTGTTTGACGATGGAATCCACCGCGACTTTCAACTGGCCGCTCCAGCCATTGGCCACTTGCTGGCACAGCCGCCGGGTGCCGAGCATTTTTTTCATCACGCCGCGGGCTTCCTCGACGAACAATTTACCGGCGGGCGTCAGCTCCACGTCCCGATGACGTCGGACAAACAGCGGCACCGCCAGCCATTCTTCGATTTGCCGCACGGTGTAGCTGATGGCCGACGGTACCCGGTGCAGCTCCTGGGCGGCGGCGCTGAAGCTGCCATGGCGGGCCACGGCATCCACCACATCCAGGGAATATTCAGACCACATGGAAGTTGCCTTCAAAATTATTGATAAGAGAGTCCAATTATTCTCGCTTCACATCGAACGGGTCAGCTTCATAATAGGCGCCAGTCAGCAAATAGTTTGATGGCAGGTTATACAAGGCTTCAATGAAAAACTCTTTTGGATTCACCTGGTACCTGGCGGGGCTGAGCATGCTCGGCTATCTGGCCATGGACATGTACTTGCCGGCGTTTGGCGCCATGGGCGAGCAACTGCAGATTTCCCCCGGCGCGGTGGGCGCGAGCCTGAGCATCTTCCTCGCGGGCTTTGCGGTTGGGCAGTTGTTGTGGGGGCCGCTGTCCGACCGGCTGGGACGCAAACCGGTGCTGCTCACCGGCCTTTCCCTGTTTGTGCTCGGTTGCCTGGGCATGTTCTGGGTCGAGACCGCACCGCAGCTGTTGGCCTTGCGTTTTGTGCAGGCGATTGGCGTGTGTTCCGCCGCCGTCAGTTGGCAAGCGCTGGTGATTGACCGCTACCCGGCGGACAAGGCTCATCGAGTATTCGCCGGCATCATGCCGCTGATGTCCCTGTCACCGGCCCTCGCGCCACTGCTGGGGGCGCTGATGTTGAACCACTGGGGCTGGCAGGCGATCTTCGGCGTATTGTTGGTGGTGTCGCTGTTGTTGCTGTTGCCGACGTTGTTTCTCAAGCCGCTGCCGAAACGCCTGGCAACCGATGGCGAACCGTCCCGGCTTGGTTATGGGCAGTTGCTCAAGTCGCGGGTGTTCACCGGCAACGTGATGATCTTTGCCGCGTGCTCGGCCAGTTTCTTCGCCTGGCTCACCGCCTCGCCGTTCATCCTCGGCGGTATGGGCTACAGCCCCAATGACATCGGCTTGAGCTACATACTGCCGACCCTGTCGTTCTTGATCGGTGGCTACAGTTGCCGTAGCGCGTTGCAGCGCTTCCAGGGCAAGACCTTGTTACCGTGGCTGCTGCTGGCGTACTGCGTGAGCATGGTGGCGCTGTACCTGGTGGCCACCTTGACCGTGCCGACCCTCACCACCTTGCTGATTCCGTTCTGCCTGATGGCGCTGGTCAACGGTGCCAGCTACCCGATCGTGGTGGCGAATGCGCTGATGCCGTTTGCGGAAAATTCCGGCAAGGCAGCCGCCTTGCAGAACACCTTGCAGTTGGGCCTGTGTTTCCTCGCGAGCCTGATCGTGTCGTCGATGATCGACCAGCCGTTGTTCATCACAGCGATCGTGATGCTGGCGACCGCGCCATTGGCGGTGTTGGGTTACTGGATGGCCCGGCCGAAGGACAGTGATTCGGAGCTTGCGACGGCTTGAGCTGATAATGCAGTCAAAATGTGGGAGCGGGCTTGCTCGCGAAGGCGGCGTGCCCGTCGATACATTTATTGCCTGACACACCGTCTTCGCGAGCAAGCCCCCACATTGATCGTTCCCACGCTCTGCGGGGGAACGCGGCCTCGGACGCTCTGCGTCCAGCTGACGATGCAATGCTCAAGCCTTGCGCTGTGGTGACGCAGAGCGTCACGGGATGCATTCCCACGCAGAGCGTGGGAGCGATCAGCGCGGGAATGATCAGTCATCAAGACAGTTGCTCCCACATTTATTTGATTCGCACTTCAAGGTGAGTGGCGTGCGTCAGAACGTCACTTCCATGTTCACCGTCGGCGTCGATGTGCGGCTGCCCCGGCCGCCGTCCACACCGAATTTGTTATGCCAGTACTCGTACCCAACACCCAGGTACAGGTTGGGCTTGACGCTTTTCCCCGGGCGCACCGCCACCATCAGCGCGGTGCGCATCAGGGTTTCCGGCGCGGTGTCGCGGCCATGGAAGTCTTTACCCTTTTCCCCGACGTGATTGATAAAGCCCTGAAACTTCGCCCCGTGGTTGCCGATCTCGAAAGGTCGCATCCAGGTCAGGTTGAGCAGGTAGGTATCGTCGAAGGTATGGTCGGGTTCTTTCGCCCCGGGAATGCCGGAATGGTTCCGTTCCTTGTAGTACATCAGGCTCAGGTCCAGCACGCCGACGGTGTTGAATTTCAACGTCGGGCCAATCACCAGTGCACGCTTTTTCGCCGACGCCAGGTTGTTGTTGCGGTTGGCGTCAAAGCCGAAGGTGAGGGCGTAATCCTTGATCGCCCCGGTGCCCGGCGGCACATCGAATACCCGTGATGCGTACAGTTGGTGCCGGTACACGGCATACACCTCGCTGCCACCGTGGTCGGTGCCCTTGCGCGGGTCGCGGCTGTCGGACAGGAACACGTCGAGGTTCAGGTAATTGCTGCCGTACTGGTAACCACTGGCGTGGGTGAAGCTGTAAATGCGCTTGCTGAATTCATCCGGGTTGTTCGGGTTGGTGAACTGCTGGCCGTAGCGAAACCCCAGGCTGTTGTTCATCCACTCCAGCGCGACAGCCTCCCCGCCGCCGAAGAGCGTGAGCAATACGGTTGCGCCGTGCAGTGCCTTTTTCATTGTTTTAATTCCTTTGGCGTTTTGGCTCATGGCAACCGTGCAAAGGTCGCCGGGCGCAGTATCCGCACATCCGTTGTGGGTTCCAAAGAACAGAATCTCGCCTGGGCCGATGCCAAAACGGCAGCACTGAAGCTGGCCCTGAAGTCAGGAAATACGCGGCGTCCAGGGTGTTTCCTGGTGTTCGCGCAGGCTGATTTCTTCACTGAACAGGTGGGCCATGGCTTGCACCGCAATCGGTAAATCCCTGCCTTTGCGGGCGTACAGGCCGAGGTCGCTGAAGATCCCGCCCTGGTCGCTGAGTGGTATGTGCAAGAGTTCGCCACGTGCCAGGTCAACCTCTACGCCGATGCGGGTCTGGAAGGCGATGCCCAACTGCTGGCGGGCCAATTGCCGGGCCAACTCCATGGAGTTGCTGTGCAGCAGCGGCTTGTTCGACGCCGCCGAACGCGTGTGCAGCGGCGCGATCAGGTGATGAACCGACAGCTCGCTCTTGGCCTGGATCACCCCGTGTTCGCAACAGCGCGCATAACTCACGCGGGTCTCGCCGGCCAATGGATGCCCTGGCGCCATCAGCGCGCCAAGACGGAAATGCCCGACGCACACCTGGATGGTTTCGCTGCTGCGCGGTAAGGCAAACGCCAATCCCAGGTCGGCCTGGCCATTAATCACGGCCCCGGGTATCGACTGCGACCCCTGCACCGTGACGCCAATGGTCACGTTCGGATAGCGCTCCCGCATGCGCTTGAGGGCGGCAGGCAGCAGTTCCACGGTGGCGCCTTCCACCGTGGCAATTTCCACATGGCCGGTCTGTACCTCGTTCAAACCCTCCAGCTCGCCCCGCACGCGCTCCACATCCTGCAGCACAAAACCCACGTGGCGCGTGAGGATCTCGCCGGCTGCGGTCAGGCGCAGCCCGCCGGGCAGCCGTTCGAACAGCGCCGCGCCTACTTCGTCTTCCAGCTTGAGGATCTGCCGGTTCACCGCCGACGACGCCACGTTCAGGCGCCGCGCGGCTTCGCGGATCGAGTGGCAGCGGCGAACCATGTCGAAGTAGTAAATCGCCGGGGCGTGAATGCGCAGCTTGCGGTTGAGCATTTTTTTCAAGTCCTTGTGCGCAGCGCTTCGAGCCACAGGGCAGGGCGGCTGAATGGATTTTTGTAACGCCGTTGATGATCACTTTGTGAAAATGATTGTATACAACTCTATGGACATCCAATCTTTCTATTGCATACAGTGAGTGCACAACAAAAACAGAGACCCCCTCACCATGACTATCCCGAAGGCGTCACCGCAGCGGCCAGAAGATGAGAATCTCGGCGTCGCGGCCAACATGGCTTACGGCCTGCAGCATGTGCTCACCATGTACGGCGGCATCGTCGCCGTGCCGTTGATCGTCGGCCAGGCGGCCGGGTTGTCGCCGGCCGATATCGGGCTGTTGATCGCCGCTTCGCTGTTTGCCGGTGGCCTGGCCACCCTGCTGCAAACCTTGGGGCTGCCGTTCTTCGGCTGCCAGTTGCCGCTGGTGCAAGGGGTGTCCTTTGCCGGGGTGGCGACCATGGTGGCGATTGTTGGCAGCGACGGCGCGGGCGGCATCCCGGCGATTCTCGGCGCGGTGATGGCCGCGTCCCTGATCGGCTTGCTGATTACCCCGGTGTTCTCGCGAATAACCAAATTCTTCCCGCCGATGGTCACCGGGATTGTGATCACCACCATCGGCCTGACACTGATGCCCGTCGCCGCCCGCTGGGCCATGGGCGGCAACAGCCGCGCCGCCGATTTCGGCAGCATGGCGAACATCGGTCTGGCAGCGTTGACCCTGGCGCTGGTGTTGCTGTTGAGCAAGATCGGCAGCGCAACCATCTCGCGCTTGTCGATCCTGCTGGCAATGGTGATCGGCACGGTCATCGCGGTGTTCCTTGGCATGGCTGACTTCTCCAGCGTGACCCAGGGCCCGATGTTCGGCTTTCCCACTCCCTTCCATTTCGGCATGCCAACGTTCCACCTGGCCGCGATTATTTCCATGTGCATCGTGGTCATGGTGACGCTGGTGGAAACCTCGGCGGACATCCTCGCCGTGGGCGAAATCATCGACACCAAGGTCGACTCCAAACGCCTCGGCAACGGCCTGCGGGCGGATATGCTGTCGAGCATGTTTGCGCCGATCTTCGGTTCGTTCACCCAAAGTGCGTTCGCCCAGAACGTCGGGCTGGTGGCGGTGACCGGGGTCAAGAGTCGCTACGTGGTGGCCACCGGCGGGATATTCCTGGTGATTCTCGGCCTGCTGCCGTTCATGGGCCGGGTGATTGCGGCGGTGCCGACGTCGGTGTTGGGCGGTGCCGGGATCGTGCTGTTTGGCACCGTGGCTGCCAGCGGGATTCGTACCTTGTCCAAGGTGGATTACCGCAACAACATGAACCTGATCATCGTCGCCACTTCCATCGGTTTTGGCATGATCCCGATTGCGGCGCCGAGTTTCTATGATCACTTCCCGAGCTGGTTCGCGACCATTTTCCATTCGGGCATCAGCTCGTCGGCGATCATGGCCATTCTGTTGAACCTGGCGTTCAACCACTTCACTGCCGGCAACTCGGACCAGCAGTCGGTGTTTGTCGCCGGCACTGAGCGCAGCCTGTGCTTCCAGGACGTGGCGGCGTTGCGGGACGGGGATTACTTCAGCGGCGGCAAGCTGTTTGATGCCGAGGGCAAGGAGATTCCGGTGCTGGAGGAAGTACCGAAAAAAGCGGCGGTGCACGGCAGGGCGCAGACGAGCGAGGTGTAACAGCCAATCATTGTGGCGAGGGAGCTTGCTCCCGTTGGGCTGCGAAGCGGCCCCAGCTTTTGCGACGGCTTCGCAGTCGAGCGGGAGCAAGCTCCCTCGCCACATACACGGTGTTCTCAGCTGACTTTTCTGCGTGGCACCGAGCACGCCTCATCCAAAAACTGCACCACCGTCCCCATGCACGCCTGCCGCTCTTCAACATGAGGCATGTGGCTGGAGTCTTCAAACAACGCCCAGCGCACATCCGCGATCTCATCCAGGAACGGCTTGACCACCAGCGGCGTGGCTTCGTCATGACGACCGGAAATCACCAGGGTCGGCACGTTGACCTTCGACAGCCGATCCAGCACGTTCCAGTCTTTCAAACTGCCAATCACATGGAATTCCGTCGGGCCGCTCATGGCGTGATACACCGTCGGGTCGGCGTCTACCTGGGCGAACGTGCGAGCCACTTCTTCCGGCCATGGGTTGACCCGGCACACGTGCTGGTCATAGAAAATCCGCGAAGCCGCCAGGTATTCAGGGTCTTGGTAGGTGCCGGCCTGTTCGTGTTTGAGCAGGGTTTCGTGCACGCCTTCGGGGAGTAATTGGCGCAGGCGATTGGCTTCGCTGACCCAGGTCCGCATGCAGGTAGGCGAGTTGGCCGGGATAAACGCGCGCAGGCCCTTGGGTTGCAGAATGGCGTGCTCGCTGCCGAGCATGCCGCCCCAGGATTGCCCCAGGATCGCGTAGTTGTTGCTGATCTGCAGGTGGTCCAGCAGGTTGTCCAGCTCTTCCAGGAACAAGCCGACGGTCCAGAACGAAGGGTCTTTGTCGGGCAGGTGGGTGGAGCGGCCATTGCCCAGTTGGTCGTAGTGAATGACCGCGTGGCCGCTGGCGGCAACGTCCTTGTAGGCGTCGACATAATCATGGGTACAGCCCGGGCCGCCATGGAGGATCACCAGCGGCGTGAGGCCGCTGTCCAGATTGCCGGTCACCCGATACCAGGTCTGGTAGTCGCGGAAGGCGGCATAGCCTTCGCGGATTGTTTCGATGAATTCCATTTCGTGCCCTGCCCTGAGAAAAAATGATCAGGTACACGATAGTCGGCACGCGATGTTTAAGTAACTAGCAAAACAGCTAGGTTTTTCCTTCGGATCAGTCTTCCAGCAGCCGGTAATGGGTGGCCCGCACCACCGCTTGAACGCGGTTTTTCGCCCCCAGTTTGTGCATGGCCGACGCCAGGTGCAGGGTGACGACCGCCAGCGACCGGCTCAGTTGGGTGGCAATTTCGGCGGCGGTCAGGCCGTCGGCGGCCCACTTCAGGCATTCGCGCTCACGTTTGGTCAGGTGGATATGGGGGTAGGAGCGCAGTTCCTTGCTGAATAACGGGTAGGCCGCTTCCTGGAAGGCGTGGGTGATCAGGTTGAATTCCGACAAGGTCTGGCGGGCATCCTGCAACACCGTGCTGGCCTTGCCGGTGCGCAGGCCGGTCAGCGAAGCGAAGCCGCCCCGGGGCAAATGGATCGGCACGCTGACACCGCAGGTCAACTGCCGGTCATGCAGGTAGCTGGAAACGGGGGCGTGGCAGGGGTCGATGATCTTTTGCAGCGCGGTGTCGGCCTTGGCCTCGTAGGACCAGACAAACGGTGAAACCGAAGACAGCGCGAGATGTTGCACCGGGTCGATCTGATAATACCCGGCGCTGCACCACAGGCTGTACCAGTCGGGTGGCGTATTGCGCAATTGCAGTACAGAAGGGGTGATCAGTGCACCATTATGGTCAATGGGCACGGGGGTGTAGTCGTAGACCAACGCATCAAACCCCAGGTCCTGGGCCAATACGAGGGCGTTGTCCATCTGCTCATCCAGGCTCCTGCCGGGGATGAGACGGTCATTACACGCAGTTAGCCTGGCCAGCATCCGTTCGGCTCCCGAATTCGTTTGAATCTCGTCTTGCTGCAAGTAGAATGCCACGCCCCGGCGAAGGACTGCCAGACCAAACCTATAAGAATTACCAGGTTATGGACACGCGGCTTCCTCGGTAGTGTTGGCCTTTAAGTGGCCACTCTGCGCAGGGCCGACACACAACAAGGAATGTATGCATGTGGCGTGAAATTGCTCCCGACCAGCAGTACAACGTGCAAGTCGACGGCCACAACCTTGTGGCCTACAGCTTTGGCGAAGGCGATGAGGTGTTGCTGTGTCTCAATGGTGGCCCCGGGCTGCCTTGCGACTACTTGCGCGACGCTCATGGCTGGCTCAAGGACAACGGCCTGCGAGTGGTTGCATTCGACCAGCTTGGCACGGGCGCTTCAGCCAGACCGACCGATGTTTCGCTGTGGGAAATCAGCCGTTATGTCGAAGAAGTCGAAACCGTGCGCCAGGCCCTCGACCTGGGTCGCGTGCATTTGCTGGGGCATTCCTGGGGCGGATGGCTGGGCATCGAGTACGCCATTCACTACCCCGACGCGCTGAAAAGCCTGATCCTGGAAAACACCGTCGGCGACATTCCGCACCTGTCCCAGGAGCTGGAACGCCTGCGCGGCGCCCTGGGCAGCGAAACCGTGGCCATGATGCAACGCCATGAAGCCATGGGCACCCTTGATCACCCGCAGTACCAGGCCGCCATCACCTTGCTCAACTACCGCCACGTCTGCCGCCTGGACGAGTGGCCGGCGCCGGTCCAGCGCTCCCTCGGCGACTGGAACATGGGCCCCTACGAAACCATGCAGGGCCCCAACGAATTCCTCTACATCGGCAACCTCAAGGACTGGAATCGCATCCCCGAGATGGCCGACTTCAAGATGCCGATACTGATCACCACCGGCCAGCACGACGAACTGACCCCGGCTTGCGCCATGCGCATGAAAAGCGCGGCCCGGCACGCTGAATTGCACGTGTTCCCCAACAGCAGCCATATGCCGTTTTACGAAGAGCCGCAGGCTTACTTCCCGGTGCTGCTGGACTTCCTTGCTCGTCACCGAGGCTAGCGGATGAACCTGGCGCGTTACCGTTTTGTGCTGTCCCGGCCGTTGCAATTGCTGCCGGTGCTGTTTGGCATCAGCCTGATCACCTTTGTGCTGGTGCGTTCGATTCCCGGCGACCCGGCGCGGGCCCTGCTGGGGTCGCGCAGCACCCCGGACGCGTTGCTGAAGATCCGCGCCCAATACGGCCTGGACCAACCGTTATGGCTGCAATATTTCTACTTTCTGAAAAACCTGCTCAAGGGCGACCTGGGCCAGTCCCTTCTGTACAAGGTCGACGCGCTGAAGCTGATCGTCACCCGCATCGAGCCGACCCTGTTCCTGGTGCTCGGCAGTGTGCTGCTGGCGTTGTTGATCGCCGTGCCGATGGCCACGGTGGCCGCGCGTAATAAGGGCGGTTGGGCAGATAACCTGATCCGGCTGTTCACCACCGTTGGCCTGGGCATGCCGGCGTTCTGGCTGGGTTTGATGCTGATCCTGTTGCTCAGCGTGCAATGGGGGCTGTTCCCGGTTTCCGGTTACGGGCGTACCTGGCTGGACAAGGCGCACCACATGGTGCTGCCCTGCCTGACCATCGCCCTGGCGTTGTCGGCGGTGCTGGTGCGTAACCTGCGGGCGAGCATGTTGATGGAGTTGCAGGCCGACCACGTTACCGCCGCCCGGGCGCGGGGCTTGTCAGAGGCGGCGGTGTTTCGGCGCCACGTATTGCCCAATTCCCTGGTGCCGGCGGTCAACCTGCTGGCGGTGAACATTGGCTGGCTGATCAGCGGCACGGTGGTGATCGAAAGCCTGTTCGCGATTCCCGGCATTGGCCAGCTGCTGGTGCGCGGGATTTTCACCCGCGACTACATGGTGGTACAGGGCGTGGCGATGGTGCTGGCCTGTGCCACGGTGCTGGTCAACTTTGCCGCCGATGTGGTGACGGTCGCGCTGGACCCACGAGTGAAGATGCAATGAGCAGCCGCCCGTTGATTGCCCCGTGGCGCTTGCGCCTGCGTTTCGGGTTTCGTAACGGCCGGCTGACCGCAGCCTGGGGCCTGTTGATTCTGCTGACATGGCTGGCGCTGGCGCTGTTCGCCCCGTGGATCGCACCCTTCGATCCGATTGCGCAAAACACCGATATCAGTTTGCTGGGTCCCAATCTGATCCATCCGTTTGGTACGGACAACTACGGCCGAGACATCCTTTCGAGGGTGATCTGGGGCGCACGCATCGACCTGCAACTGGCGGTGATCGGCGTGATCTTTCCGTTCCTGATCGGCACGTTTGTCGGCGCGGTGTCCGGTTATATCGGTGGGCGGTTCGACAGCTTCTGCATGCGGGTGATCGACGTGATCCTCGCGTTTCCCTTCCTGGTGTTGATGCTGGCGATCATGGCCATCCTCGGTCCGGGGTTGAAGAGCTTTTATATCGCCATGGCGCTGGTGGGTTGGGTGTCGTACGCGCGGCTGATCCGTTCGCAAATCCTGGTGCTCAAGGAAAGCGACTTTGCCCTGGCCGCCAAGAGCCTGGGCTTCGGCCACGGGCGCATCCTGTTTCGGCATTTGTTGCCCAACGCCATGTTCGGCTCGATTGTGTTCTCGATGTCTGACGCGGTGCTGGTGCTACTCAACGGGGCGGCGGTCAGCTACCTCGGTTTGGGCGTGCAACCACCGACGGCCGAGTGGGGCACCATGGTTGCCGAGGGACAGGCATTCATCACCACCGCCTGGTGGATTTGCACCTTCCCGGGCCTGGCCATCGTGACCCTGGCCATGGGCTTCAGTCTGTTGGCCGATGGTGTGGCGCAAGTGTTGGGGGATCGCTCATGAGTCTTCTGCAAGTGCGCGACCTGAGCGTAATCGCCAATAACACCGGGCGTGATGTGACCCTGTTGGACCGGGTGTCCTTCGACCTGGCCGAAGGTGAAATCCTCGGGCTGGTGGGCGAAAGTGGCTCCGGCAAGACCATGGCGTGTCGCGGGCTGATGCGCTTGCTGCCGTCCCCCAGCCTGCGGGTGCAGGGCGGTTCGGTTCGCCTGGCGGGTCAGGACCTGTTGGCATTGGATGACGCTGGCATGCGCGCGGTGCGCGGCGGGCAACTGGGGATGATTTTCCAGAACCCCAGCAGCCACCTCGACCCGCTGATGCGCATTGGCGAGCAGATCGCCGAAGGCATCCGCCTGCACCAGGGCGCGTCGAAAAAGGACGCGCGTTTGCAGGCCATCGAGGTGCTGCGCCAGGTTGGTATCCCCGATCCCACGGCGCGCATCGACAATTACCCTCACGAGTTTTCCGGCGGCATGCGCCAGCGGGCGATGATCGCCGTGGCCCTGGGCTGCAATCCCAAGGTGCTGATCGCCGACGAGCCGACCACCGCCCTCGACGTCACCGTGCAGGCCCAGATCCTGCGCCTGTTGCTGGACCTGCGAGACCAGCGCGGCCTGTCGATCATCATGATCACCCACGACCTGGGCGTGGTGGCGCAAACCTGCGACGCCATCGCCGTGATGTACGCCGGTCGCCTGTGTGAACACGGCAGCAAATACGAATTGCTGGCGCACCCGCAACACCCGTACACCGCCGGCCTCATCGAGTGCCAGCCCGCCACCAGCAGCGGCCACGCCCTGTTACGCACCATCCCCGGACAACCGCCGTTGCTGGATGCCTTGCCCAAGGGCTGCCGGTTCAACCCGCGTTGCCCGCAAGTCGGCGCCGTGTGCACCGAGCTCTTGCCGGAAGGCGCGCGGGTGGCCTGTCACTATCCCCTGGGGGCTCGCCCATGACGTTGTTACAGGTGAATGACCTTGAGGTGCGCTTTGCTGCGGCCGGCAGCGGCCTGTTTGGCCTGAATAAGCAGTGGGTGAGGGCGGTCAACGGCGTGTCCCTAACGCTGGCGGCCGGTGAAACCCTGGGTTTGGTGGGTGAGTCCGGCAGCGGCAAAAGCACCCTGGGGCGGGCGATTTTGCACCTCAACCCCATCAGCGCAGGGCAGGTGGTGTTCGACGGCATCGACATGGCCCACGCCGGGCCTGTGGACATTGCGCGGTTGCGGCACGAGACGGCGATGATCTTTCAGGATCCTTACGCCGCCCTGAACCCACGGCTGACCGTTGGCGAAACCATCGCCGAAGTCCTGCGGGTGCAGCGCAAGGTGTCGTCAGAAAATATCCCGCGCCGGGTCGACGAGTTACTCGATCTGGTAGGCCTGCGCCCGGAACTCGCCGGCCGCAAGCCCGGCTCCCTCAGCGGCGGCCAATGCCAGCGGGTCGGCATTGCCCGGGCGCTGGCGGTGGAGCCGCGGTTGATCATCGCCGATGAATGCGTGGCCGCCCTGGATGTATCGATCCAGGGCCAGATCATTAACCTGCTGCTGGAACTGCAGCAGCGCATGAACCTGGCGATCCTGTTTATCGCCCACGACCTGGCCATCGTCCGCCGCCTGTGCGACCGGGTGGCGGTGATGTACCTGGGGAAAATCGTCGAGGAGGGCCCGGTTGAGGCGGTGTTTACCGCGCCGCGCCATCCCTACACGGCGGCGCTGATCCAGGCGATCCCGGAGATAGATCCTTACCGCCCGCTGCCCAGCGAACCGTTGCCGGGCGAGCCGCCCAGCCCACTGAAATTACCCAAGGGTTGCGCCTTTCACCCGCGTTGCCGGCATGCACGAGCGGTGTGTGCCGAGGTATTGCCGCCGACTCACTTTGTGCAAACGCATCGGTACAGTTGCGTGCTTGAAGAACCTTTGCTTTGAACCCTACCTGCCCTTCGTGAACAACCGCCGTTATAAACAAGGAGTTATGACATGCAATCCCGTCACTTGAAGTTGCTCGCCGCCGCCACACTCACCGCGTGGTCGCTGACCGCCGGTATCGCCCACGCTGCTGGTGTGCTCACCATCGGCTGCCGCGAAGACAGCACCACCTTTGACCCGATCAAAAGTGCGCAGAACCGCGACACCTGGGTATTTGCCAACGTCTACGACACCCTGGTGCGCGTGGATAACCTGGGCACCAAGATGGAACCGGGGCTGGCAGAAAGCTGGGACATTTCCAAGGACGGCCTGACGTACACATTCAAGCTGCGCGCCGCGAAGTTCTCGGACGGTTCGCCGATCACCGCTGATGACGCTGCGTTCAGCCTGTTGCGCATCCGCGACAACAAGGCCTCGCTGTGGAGCGATCCGTTCAGCCTGATCAACACCGCCAAGGCCACAGACCCGCAAACCCTGGTGGTGACCTTGAAAACCCCGGCGGTGGCCTTCCTTTCCCAACTCGCGTCGCCAACGGTATCGATCCTGTCGGAAAAGGCCATGACCACCCTGGGCGAGGACGCCTATTCGGAAAACCCGGTGACCTCCGGCGCGTTTACCGTGGGCGAGTGGCGCAAGGGTGATCGGGTGATTCTGAAGAAGAACCCGAACTTCTGGCAGGCCGGCAAGGTGAGCCTGGATGGGGTGGAGTGGGTGTCGGTCACCGATGACAACACGCGCATGCGCATGGTGCAGAACAACGAACTGGACACGGCGATTTTCGTCCCGTTCTCCCGGGTGGAAGAGCTGAAGAAAGACAAGAACGTGGTGGTGCACTCGGACCCGTCGACCCGTGAAGATCACCTGTTGATCAACCACGCCCACGGTCTGCTGGCCAAGCCGGAAGTGCGTCAGGCGCTGGACATGGCCATCGACAAACAATCCCTGGTGAAAACCGCCACTTTCGGCCAAGGCACTGTGGCCTATTCCTACATTCCAAAGGGCTCGTTGTACCACTACGCCAACAACCTGCAACGCCCGTATGACCCGACCGAAGCCAAGAAACTGCTGGCGGCTGCCGGTGCCCAGGACTTGAAACTCAACTACGTGGTCAACGCCGGCAACGAAGCCGACGAGCAGATTGCGGTCATCATCAAGGACCAGTTGGCCAAGGTCGGCGTTACGGCCAACCTGCAAAAGGTCGACCCTACCCAAAGCTGGCAGATGCTGGTGGACGGTGATTACGATATTTCAGTGATGTACTGGACCAACGACATCCTCGACCCGGACCAGAAGACCACCTTCGTGTTGGGCCACGACACCAACCAGAACTACATGACCCGCTACAAGAACGACAAGGTCAAGGACCTGGTGGCCGCGGCACGGATCGAGTCGGATCCGGTCAAGCGTGAGCAGATGTACATCGACCTGCAGAAAATGGCGAAACAGGATGTGAACTGGATCGACCTGTACTACAGCCCGTACATCAACATCTCACGCAAGAACGTCAGTAACTTCCTGCAAAACCCGTTGGGGCGCTTCACGCTTGAGGAAGTGGTGAAAAACTAAGTTTTTAACCACACCACAAACCAATGTGGGAGCTGGCTTGCCTGCGATGCCGGCACCTCGGTGTTTCAGTCACACCGCGGTGATGCTATCGCAGGCAAGCCAGCTCCCACACAGACCGTGTCAGCTGTTATTGCGCGTCAAACGCCTGCCCATTGATGCCGGTACTGTCCGGCCCCATCAGGTACAGGTACACCGGCATGATTTCTTCCGGTGTCGGGTTATCGGTCGGGTTTTCCCCTGGATACGCCTGCGCCCGCATGCTGGTACGGGTGGCGCCCGGGTTGATGCTGTTGGCGCGCACCGGTGCAACGTTATCCAGTTCATCCGCCAGGGTTTGCATCAGGCCTTCGGTGGCAAACTTCGACACCCCGTAAGCCCCCCAGTACGCCCGGCCCTTGCGGCCCACACTGCTTGAAGTGAACACCACCGACGCATCCTGGGACAGCTTGAGCAGCGGCAACAGCGTGCTGGTCAGCATGAACATCGCGTTGACGTTCACGTGCATCACCCGCATGAAATTCTCACCGGACAACTGCTCGACCGGCGTGCGCGGGCCGATGATCGAGGCGTTGTGCAGCACGCCGTCGAGGTGGCCGAATTCCTTTTCAATCATCGCTGCCAGCTCATCGTATTGATGGGGCAGGGCGGTCTCCAGGTTGAACGGGATCACCACCGGTTGTGGCTGGCCGGCGGCTTCGATTTCGTCATAGACCTGGGCCAGGTTGGCTTCGGTCTTGCCCAGTAACAGCACGGTGGCGCCATGGGCGGCATAGGTTTTTGCCGCCGCCGCGCCAATCCCGCGACCGGCGCCGGTGACCAGGATGACCCGGCCCTTGAGCAGTTCTGGACGTGCAGAGTAATCAAACATAAACAACCTCGACAAAGTTCACAGAAAATCCATGTGATTCATTGCGGCTAAGGCTTCTGTGGCGAGGGAGCTTGCTCCCGTTGGGTGCGAAGCAGCCCATCTATTTGCGACTGCTGCGCAGTCGAACGGGAGCAAGCTCCCTCGCCACAAAGGCGCATCAACCTCAAGTATTCCCGATCAGCAACTGCACAGCGCGCTATCCAGCACCTTGCGCAATTCCAGCGGGTGATCCACCACCACGTCGGCGCCCCAGTTGCGCGGGTTATCGTCCGGGTGGATATAGCCGTAGGTGACCGCAGCGGTTCGGGTGCCGGCGTCGCGGCCCGACTCGATATCCCGCAGGTCATCACCCACAAACAGCACGCTGGCCGGGTCCAGGTCGAGCATCTTGCACGCCAGGATCAGCGGTTCCGGGTCCGGTTTGCTGTTCTTGACATGGTCCGGGCAGATCAGCAGCGCCGAGCGCTCAGCAAGGCCCAACTGCTGCATGATCGGTTCGGCAAAGCGCAGCGGCTTGTTGGTGACCACGCCCCAGATCAGCTTGGATTTCTCGATGTCTCCCAGCAGCTCTTCCATGCCGTCGAACAGCTTGCTGTGGATGGCGCAGCCCTTGAGGTAGCGCTCCAGAAACTCCTGGCGCAGTTCTTCAAAGCCTGGGGATTCGGGGTCCATGGAAAAGGTCACGGCGACCATCGCCCGGGCGCCGCCGGAGATTTCGTCGCGGATGTGCTGGTCGTTCATCGGCGCCAGGCCGCGGTCAGCCCGCATGGCCTGGCAGATGGCGATAAAGTCCGGCGCGGTGTCCAGCAGGGTACCGTCCATGTCGAAAAGAACCGCTCGCAACTTCACAGGCTTACTCCTCGCGCAGGGTCTGGATCATGTAGTTGACGTCAACGTCACTGGCCAGCTTGTAGTGCTTGGTCAGCGGGTTGTAGGTCAAGCCGATGATGTCCTTGACGGTCAGCCCGGCCTGGCGGCTCCAGGCACCCAGCTCGGAAGGGCGGATGAATTTCTTGAAGTCATGGGTGCCGCGGGGCAGCAGCTTCATGATGTATTCGGCACCGATGATTGCGAACAGGTACGCCTTCGGGTTGCGGTTGATGGTGGAGAAGAACACCTGGCCGCCGGGCTTGACCATGCGGAAGCAGGCACGGATCACCGAGGACGGGTCGGGCACGTGTTCGAGCATTTCCAGGCAGGTGACCACGTCGAACTGCCCGGGCATTTCTTCGGCCAAGTCTTCGGCGGTGATCTGCCGGTATTCGACGTTTACGCCCGATTCCAGTTGGTGCAGCTGGGCGACGGCCAATGGCGCTTCGCCCATGTCGATACCCATCACGGTGGCGCCGCGCTGGGCCATGGATTCACTGAGAATACCGCCGCCGCAACCCACATCCAGCACCTTCTTGCCGGCCAGGTTGACGCGTTCGTCAATCCAGTTGACCCGCAGCGGGTTGATGTCGTGCAGGGGTTTGAACTCGCTTTCGCGGTCCCACCAGCGATGGGCGAGGGCTTCGAATTTGGCGATTTCAGCGTGGTCGACGTTGCTCATGGGGCATCCTCTAAATCTGATAAAACGTTTTGCCGGCCCTGGCGTTCGTTGCCAGGGCGGGCGTTATTCGCGGTGTCCGCTGATGCGCTGGCCCCAGGCGATGGCCGTGGCGCACAACTGTTGTTCATCCAGGCGGGTCAGTTGCCGGTCGTCGAGCAATTGCTTGCCGCCGACCCAAAGGTGTTTCACACAATCGCGTCCGGTGGCATATATAAGCTGTGAGACCGGATCGTAGATCGGTTGTTGCGCCAGGCCCGACAAGTCGAAGGCCACGATGTCCGCGGCCTTGCCCACTTCCAGCGAGCCGATTTCACTTTCCAGGCCCATGGCCCGGGCGCCGTTGAGGGTGGCCATGCGCAAGGCGCGGTGGGCATCCAGGGCGGTGGCCGAGCCGGCGACGGCCTTGGCCAGCAACGCGGCGGTGCGGGTTTCGCCCAGCAGGTCGAGGTCATTGTTGCTGGCGGCGCCGTCGGTGCCTACTGCCACATTGACGCCGGCTTGCCACAGACGTTCCACCGGGCAGAAGCCGCTGGCCAGTTTCAGGTTGGATTCCGGGCAATGGATCACGCTGGTGTTACTTTCTACCAGCAAAGCCAGGTCGTCATCGCTGATTTGGGTCATGTGAACGGCCTGGAAGCGCGGCCCCAGCAGACCCAGGCGGCCGAGCCGTGCCAGCGGGCGCTCACCGCGCTGTTCAACGGACTGCTGCACTTCGAAGGCGGTTTCATGCACGTGCATATGGATCGAGGCGTCCAGCTCCTCGGCGATCACCCGGATTTTTTCCAGGTTTTCATCGCAGACGGTGTACGGCGCGTGCGGGCCGAAGGTGATCTTGATCCGTGGGTGGTGCTTGAGGTCGCCGAACAGCTCGACGCCCTGGCGAATGGCTTCGTCGGCGTCGGCGGCACCCGGAATCGGGAAATCCAGGATCGGGATGGCGATTTGCGCGCGAATACCTGCATTGTGCACGCGTTCGCTGGCGACTTTCGGGAAGAAGTACATGTCCGAGAAACACGTGATGCCGCCCTTTATTTGCTCGGCGATTGCCAGGTCAGTGCCGTCGCGCACGAACGCTTCATCCACCCACTTGGCCTCGGCGGGCCAGATGTGGTTTTCCAGCCAGGTCATCAGCGGCAGGTCGTCGGCCAGGCCGCGAAACAGCGTCATGGCCGCGTGGCCGTGGGCGTTGATCAGGCCGGGGCTGAGCAGCATGCCCGGCAGTTCACGCACCTCGGTGGCAGCGAGCTTCAGGGCTGCGGCCCGTGGGCCGATAAACGCAATACGCCCGTCGCGAATGCCCAGGCCGTGTTCCTTGAGCACGACACCGGCAGGCTCGACAGGTACCAGCCAGGTGGGCAGCAGCAATAAGTCGAGCGGGGCGGCAGTCGGTGTCATCGAGGGCGGTTTCCCAGGCATCTAGAAAGAACGGCGAAGTATACCCGAGCGTCCTGGCTGGCGGATCGCTATAATCGGCGGCTTTTGTTCATGAGTGCGGGGTGAGGGATGCGCGATCGACTGTTGGCTGCGGAGAAAGTGAAGGCCATCGACTGGCGTGATGGCGCACTGTACCTGCTCGATCAGCGTAGGTTGCCGTCCGCGCAAACCTGGGTGGCCTGCACCAGTGCCGCCGAGGTGGCCGAGGCCATCCGCTTGATGGTGGTGCGCGGTGCGCCGGCCATCGGCATCAGTGCGGCGTATGGCCTGGTGCTGGCTGCGCGTGCCCACATCGCCGAGGGCGACGACTGGCAGGCTGCCTGGGAAGAAGACTACGCGCTGCTGGCGGATACCCGTCCGACCGCGTCGAATCTTTTCTGGGCCATGAAGCGCATGCGCAATTGCCTCGATCGCCTTAAGAAACACGCCGATCCGTTGGCGGTGCTGGAGGCCGAGGCGGTGGCGATTCACCAAAGTGATCGTGAAGCCAACCTCACCATGGCGCAGTTGGGCGTGGAGCTGATCCGCAAGCATCAGGGCAACGTCCAGGCGATCCTGACCCATGGCAATGCCGGGGCGCTGGCCACGGGCGGCGTGGGCACCGCTCTCGGGGTGATTCGCGGGGCGTTCCTGGAAGGGATGGTGGAGCGGGTCTATGCCAACGAAACCCGGCCCTGGCTGCAAGGCTCGCGTTTGACGGCCTGGGAGCTGGCCAATGAGGGAATCCCGGTCACCGTGAATGCCGATTCGGCCGGTGCGCACATTCTCAAGACCAAGGGCGTGACCTGGGTGATCGTCGGCGCTGATTGCATTGCCGCCAACGGTGACGTGGTCAGCAAGATCGGTACCTATCAACTGGCCGTGTGCGCCATGCATCACGGCGTGCGCTTCATGGTGGTGGCGCCCAGCTCCACCATCGACATGATGGCGGCCAGCGGTGATGACGTGCCGCTTGAAGAGCGCGACGCAGGTGAGCTGCTGGAAGTCGGCGGCACCCGCTTCGCCGCCGATGTGGACGCCTTCAATCCGGTGTTCGATGTGACCCCGGCCGACCTGATTGATGTCATCGTCACCGAAAAAGGCATCGTCGAGCGCCCGGACACGGCGAAGATGGCGCAACTGATGTGCCGTAAACGCCTGCATTAAGGCAATTTGCCCGCAAAAAACGCCTTGGATCCAGCTCTAAGGCCCTCTCGTCGCCGTCAAGCCTGTCATCCGTCAACTTACTATGCTCCATGCGCATCAGGGGGATAGGTGCGTGGCGGCGATTGTGATAACATCCGGCGGTTTCCAGGGTCACCTCAAGGGGTAACCTTTAATGCGCAGATCCGTGTCATAACTCGTTGATTTGTCGTAAGTCGTTGCCAGGCACCATGCCAGCAGCGGCGAGCTTCGTTCGTCCCATATGGATGTGACGAGGTTTCACCCGAAAAAGGAATCAGGCTTCTCATGGGCGAACTGGCCAAAGAAATCCTCCCGGTCAATATCGAAGACGAGCTGAAACAGTCCTACCTCGACTACGCGATGAGCGTAATTGTCGGTCGGGCACTGCCTGATGCGCGCGATGGCTTGAAGCCCGTGCACCGGCGTGTGCTGTTCGCGATGAGCGAGCTGGGTAACGACTGGAACAAGCCGTACAAGAAATCTGCCCGTGTTGTCGGTGACGTGATCGGTAAGTATCACCCTCACGGCGACACTGCGGTGTACGACACCATCGTTCGGATGGCCCAGCCGTTTTCCCTGCGCTACCTGCTGGTAGACGGCCAGGGCAACTTCGGTTCGGTCGACGGCGACAACGCTGCGGCCATGCGATACACCGAAGTGCGCATGACCAAGCTGGCGCACGAGCTGCTGGCTGACCTGCACAAAGAAACCGTGGACTGGGTGCCGAACTACGACGGCACCGAAATGATCCCGGCGGTCATGCCAACCCGTATTCCCAACCTGCTGGTCAACGGCTCCAGCGGTATCGCCGTGGGCATGGCCACCAACATCCCGCCACACAACCTCGGTGAAGTCATCGACGGTTGCCTGGCCCTCATCGACAACCCCGAGCTGACCGTCGATGAGCTGATGCAATACATCCCGGGCCCGGACTTCCCGACGGCCGCGATCATCAACGGTCGCGCCGGTATCATCGAAGCCTACCGCACCGGCCGTGGGCGCATTTACATGCGCGCCCGCTCGATGATCGAAGACATCGACAAGGTCGGTGGCCGCCAGCAGATCGTCATTACCGAACTGCCTTACCAGTTGAACAAGGCGCGTCTGATCGAGAAGATCGCCGAGCTGGTTAAAGAGAAGAAGCTGGAAGGCATCACCGAACTGCGCGACGAGTCTGACAAAGACGGTATGCGCGTGGTGATCGAGCTGCGTCGTGGCGAAGTGCCTGAGGTGATCCTCAACAACCTCTACGCCCAGACCCAGCTGCAAAGCGTGTTTGGTATCAACGTGGTAGCGCTGATCGACGGCCGCCCGCGCATCCTGAACCTCAAGGATCTGCTGGAAGCCTTCGTGCGTCACCGTCGCGAAGTGGTCACCCGCCGTACCGTATTCGAACTGCGCAAGGCCCGTGAACGCGGCCACATCCTGGAAGGCCAGGCGGTTGCGCTGTCGAACATCGATCCGGTCATCGCCCTGATCAAGGCCTCGCCGACGCCGTCGGAAGCCAAGGAAGCCCTGATCAAGATGCCGTGGGAATCCAGCGCCGTAGTGGCGATGGTTGAACGTGCCGGTGCCGATTCGTGCCGTCCGGAGACGCTGGACCCACAATACGGCCTGCGCGACGGCAAGTACTTCCTGTCCCCGGAACAGGCCCAGGCCATCCTGGAACTGCGTCTGCACCGCCTGACCGGCCTGGAACACGAGAAGCTGCTGGCCGAATACCAGGAGATCCTCAACCAGATCGGCGAGCTGATCCGCATCCTCAACAGCGCCGTGCGCCTGATGGAAGTGATCCGCGAAGAACTGGAAGTGATCCGCGCCGAATACGGAGACGTGCGCCGCACCGAGATTCTCGATGCCCGTCTCGACCTGACCCTGGGTGACATGATCCCGGAAGAAGATCGCGTCGTGACCATCTCCCACGGCGGCTATGCCAAGACCCAGCCATTGGCTGCGTACCAGGCCCAGCGTCGTGGCGGTAAAGGCAAATCGGCTACCGGCGTCAAGGATGAGGACTACATCGCTCACCTGCTGGTTGCCAACAGCCACACCACGCTGCTGCTGTTCTCCAGCAAGGGCAAGGTGTACTGGCTGAAAACCTACGAAATCCCGGAAGCGTCCCGCGCGGCCCGTGGTCGTCCGTTGGTTAACCTGCTGCCGCTGGACAGTGATGAATACATCACCACCATGCTGCCGGTGGACGAATACACCGAAGGTCACTTCATCTTCATGGCCACCGCCAAGGGCACCGTGAAGAAGACCCCGCTGGAATCCTTCAGCCGTCAACGCAGCGTGGGCCTGATCGCCCTCGAACTGGACGAAGGCGACGTATTGATCAGCGCGGCCATCACCGACGGCGAGCGTGAAGTCATGCTGTTCTCCGATGGCGGCAAGGTCACCCGCTTCAAGGAATCCGACGTTCGCGCCATGGGCCGTACCGCTCGCGGTGTGCGCGGCATGCGTCTGCCGGAAGGGCAGAAGCTGATTTCGATGCTGATCCCGGAAGAGGGCAGCGAGATTCTCACTGCTTCGGCTCGTGGTTACGGCAAGCGTACGGCCATCAGCGAGTTCCCTGAGTACAAGCGTGGCGGCCAGGGCGTTATCGCCATGGTCAGCAACGATCGCAACGGCCGTCTGGTCGGCGCGGTCCAGGTGCTGGATGGTGAGGAAATCATGCTGATTTCCGACCAGGGCACCCTGGTGCGTACCCGGGTTGATGAAGTGTCGAGCCTGGGGCGTAACACCCAGGGCGTGACCTTGATCAAGCTGGCCAGCGACGAGACGTTGGTAGGCCTGGAGCGTGTCCAGGAGCCATCGGAAGTCGAAGGCGAGGAGCTGGAAGGTGAGGAGCTTGAGGGCGAGGTCATCGCCGGTGGCGATGACAACGTCGACGAGCCAACACTCGACGCTGCCGCAGACGAAGAAGAACCGCAGGAATAAGCGGACACACAGGGGGCGGATGAAGATTCGCCCCCTTGTTGTTTGTCCCCTCTGTAGGAGCGAGCTTGCTCGCGAAAATCGCCAACGATAACGCGGGCTGCCTGATGCGCCCTTGCGCTCTCGGGTTTTTCGCGAGCAAGCTCGCTCCTACAGTATTTGATTTCCATCCCACCAGATCAGAGAGATTGGATGTGAGCAAGAGAGCCTATAACTTCTGTGCCGGTCCCGCGGCGCTTCCTGAAGCAGTCCTGCAGCGCGCGCAGGGTGAACTCCTCGACTGGCATGGAAAAGGCCTCTCCGTGATGGAAATGAGCCATCGCAGCGATGAGTTCGTGTCCATTGCCACCAAGGCCGAGCAGGATATGCGCGACTTGCTGGGCATCCCATCTGACTACAAAGTGTTGTTCCTGCAAGGCGGCGCGAGCCAGCAGTTCGCCCAGATCCCGCTGAACCTGCTGCCGGAAGGCGGTACTGCCGACTATATCGACACCGGTATCTGGGGCCAGAAGGCGATTGAAGAGGCCTCCCGTTACGGTCACGTCAACGTGGCGGGCACTGCCAAGCCGTACGACTACTTCGCCATTCCCGGTCAGAACGAGTGGAAACTCTCGAAAGACGCGGCCTACGTTCACTATGTAGCGAACGAAACCATTGGCGGCCTGGAGTTCGACTGGGTGCCGGAAGTGGGCGATGTTCCGCTGGTGTGCGACATGTCCTCGGACATCCTCTCGCGTCCTATCGATGTGTCCCAGTACGGCATGATCTACGCGGGCGCGCAGAAGAACATCGGCCCGAGCGGCATCCTGGTCAACATCATCCGTGAAGACCTGCTGGGGCGTGCGCGTTCGCTGTGCCCGACCATGCTCAACTACAAGGTCGCGGCCGATAACGGCTCGATGTACAACACCCCGCCGGCTTTCGCCTGGTACCTGTCGGGCCTGGTGTTCGAGTGGCTGAAAGAGCAGGGCGGCGTGGCGGCCATGGGCAAGCTCAACGAAGAGAAGAAACGTACCTTGTACGACTTCATCGACGCCAGCGGCCTGTACAGCAACCCGATCAACCTGACCGACCGTTCGTGGATGAACGTGCCGTTCCGCCTGGCCGATGATCGCCTGGACAAGCCATTCCTGGCCGGCGCCGACGAGCGCGGGCTGTTGAACCTCAAGGGCCACCGCTCGGTAGGTGGCATGCGCGCCTCCATCTATAACGCTGTCGATATCAATGCCGTCAAGGCGCTGGTGGCTTACATGGCAGAGTTCGAAAAGGAACACGGCTAATGTCTGAGCAAGAACTCAAGGCCCTGCGCGTACGCATTGACAGCCTGGACGAGAAAGTCCTGGAGCTGATCAGTGAGCGCGCGCGGTGCGCCCAGGAAGTTGCACGGGTGAAAATGGCGTCCCTGGCTGAAGGCGAAGTGCCGGTTTTTTACCGTCCGGAGCGTGAAGCCCAAGTGCTCAAGCGTGTGATGGAGCGCAACAAGGGCCCGCTGGGCAACGAAGAGATGGCGCGGTTGTTCCGTGAAATCATGTCTTCGTGCCTGGCGCTGGAGCAGCCGCTGAAAGTGGCTTATCTGGGCCCGGAAGGCACCTTCACTCAAGCGGCCGCCATGAAGCACTTCGGTCACGCCGTGATCAGCAAGCCGATGGCCGCGATCGATGAAGTGTTCCGTGAAGTGGCCGCCGGGGCGGTGAATTTTGGCGTAGTGCCGGTGGAAAACTCCACCGAAGGCGCCGTCAACCACACCCTCGACAGCTTCCTCGAGCACGACATGGTGATCTGCGGCGAAGTCGAGCTGCGTATCCACCACCACCTGCTGGTGGGTGAGAACACCAAGACCGACAGCATCAGCCGGATCTATTCCCACGCCCAGTCCCTGGCCCAGTGCCGTAAGTGGCTGGACGCGCACTACCCGAACGTGGAGCGCGTGGCGGTGTCCAGCAACGCCGAAGCGGCGAAGCGGGTCAAGGGTGAGTGGAATTCGGCGGCGATTGCCGGCGATATGGCCGCGGGCCTGTATGGCCTGACGCGCCTGGCCGAGAAAATCGAGGACCGCCCGGATAACTCCACGCGCTTCCTGATGATCGGTAGCCAGGAAGTGCCGCCGACCGGCGACGACAAGACGTCGATCATCGTCTCCATGAGCAACAAGCCCGGCGCGCTGCATGAGCTGCTGGTGCCGTTCCACGACAACGGGATTGACCTGACGCGAATCGAGACTCGTCCTTCGCGCAGCGGTAAATGGACTTATGTGTTCTTTATCGACTTCGTCGGCCATCACCGCGACCCGCTGGTCAAGGGTGTGCTCGAGAAAATCAGTCAGGAAGCCGTAGCACTCAAGGTGCTGGGCTCTTACCCGAAAGCGGTTTTGTGAGGCTTTAACATGAGTGGCAACTTCCTCGCCCTGGCACAGCCGGGCGTGCAACAACTGTCGCCTTACGTTCCGGGCAAGCCTGTGGACGAGTTGGCGCGTGAGTTGAATCTGGATCCGTCGAAAATCGTCAAGCTGGCCAGTAACGAAAACCCCATGGGCCCAAGTCCCAAGGTGTTGGCCGCGATTCGTGATGCGTTGGCTGAGCTGACCCGTTACCCCGATGGTAATGGCTTTGCGCTCAAGTCCTTGCTGGCGGATAAGTGCCGGGTTGAGCTGAGCCAGGTGACCTTGGGCAACGGCTCCAACGATATTCTTGAGCTGGTCGGCCGTGCCTATCTGGCACCGGGCCTGAACGCCGTGTTCAGCGAGCACGCGTTTGCGGTCTATCCGATCGTCACTCAGGCGGTGGGTGCTGAAGCTCGCATCATTCCCGCGAAGGCGTGGGGGCATGACCTGCCGGCCATGCTGGCGGCCATTGATGAGCAGACCCGCGTCGTGTTTATCGCCAACCCGAATAACCCGACCGGCACCTGGTTCAGCGCCGAGGTGCTGGACAACTTCCTGCAAGACGTGCCGGAGCACGTGCTGGTGGTCCTGGACGAGGCCTACATCGAGTACGCCGAAGGCAGCGACTTGCCGGACGGCCTGGACTTCCTGGCGGCTTATCCGAACCTGCTGGTCTCGCGCACGTTCTCCAAGGCTTATGGCCTGGCGTCGCTGCGGGTCGGTTACGGCCTGTCCACCGCCGTGGTGGCCGATGTGCTGAACCGTGTTCGCCAGCCTTTCAACGTCAACAGCCTCGCACTGGCGGCGGCCTGCGCTGCGGTGCAGGACGCTGAGTACCTGGAAGAAGGCCGTCGCCTCAATGAAAGCGGCATGTTGCAGTTGCAGGAAGGCTTCCGTGAATTGGGCCTGGGCTGGATTCCGTCCAAGGGCAATTTCATTTGTGTCGATCTCGGCCAAGTCGCGGCGCCTGTGTTCCAGGGCCTGCTGCGCGAAGGCGTGATCGTGCGTCCGGTGGCCAACTATGGCATGCCGAACCACCTGCGTATCACCATTGGTTTGCCTGCTGAAAACAGCCGCTTCCTCGAGGCGCTGGCCAAGGTTCTGGCTCGTGGTTGATGTCACTGCATTGCAACCTGCTGTGCCTATGATCGGTCGCCTGGTGGTGGTCGGTCTGGGGTTGATCGGCGGCTCCTTCGCCAAGGGCCTGCGGGAAAGCGGCCTGTGTGGCGAAGTGGTCGGTGTGGACCTGGACCCGCAATCGCGCAAGCTGGCGGTTGAGTTGGGGGTGGTGGACCGTTGTGAGGCGGACCTCGCCGTTGCTTGTCAGGGCGCGGATGTCATTCAGTTGGCGGTGCCGATCCTGGCCATGGAGAAAATGTTGGCGCTGTTGGCCGGCATGGACCTTGGGCAGGCGATTCTGACTGACGTCGGCAGTGCCAAGGGCAATGTGGTGCGGGCCGCGCAGATGGCCTTTGGCGGGATGCCGGCGCGATTTGTGCCTGGGCACCCGATTGCCGGCTCCGAGCAGAGTGGGGTCGAGGCGTCCAATGCGCAGTTGTTCCGTCGTCATAAAGTGATTCTGACGCCGCTGGATGAAACGGATCCTGCGGCACTGGCTGTGGTGGATCGGCTCTGGCGCGAGCTGGGGGCGGATGTTGAGCACATGCAGGTCGAGCGCCACGATGAAGTGTTGGCGGCGACCAGCCATCTGCCGCATTTGCTGGCGTTTGGTCTGGTGGATTCGCTGGCCAAGCGCAACGAGAACCTCGAGATTTTCCGTTACGCCGCCGGTGGTTTCCGCGACTTTACCCGGATCGCCGGCAGCGATCCGGTGATGTGGCACGACATCTTCCTCGCCAACCGCGATGCAGTGTTGCGCACCCTGGATACCTTCCGCAGCGACCTCGACGCCTTGCGCGACGCGGTCGATGCAGGCGACGGGCATCAGTTGTTGGGCGTGTTTACCCGTGCGCGGGTGGCGCGGGAGCATTTCAGCAAGATTCTGGCGCGTCGGGCTTATATGGAAGCGGCTGTAAACGCGGATGATCTGGTATTTGTTGCCAGCCCCGGTGGCCGCTTGAGCGGGCAGATTCGGGTGCCTGGGGATAAGTCGATCTCCCACCGTTCCATCATGCTGGGTTCCCTGGCGGACGGTATCACCGAGGTGGAAGGTTTCCTGGAGGGCGAAGATGCCCTGGCGACCTTGCAGGCGTTCCGCGACATGGGCGTGGTGATTGAAGGCCCGCACCATGGGCGCGTCACCATTCACGGGGTTGGCCTGCATGGCTTGAAGCCGGCGCCTGGCCCGATCTATCTCGGTAATTCCGGCACCTCCATGCGGCTGTTGTCCGGTTTGCTGGCGGCCCAGGGTTTCGACAGTGTATTGACCGGTGATGCCTCGCTGTCCAAGCGCCCGATGAATCGCGTGGCCAAGCCATTGCGTGAAATGGGCGCGGTGATCGAGACCGGGCCGGAAGGGCGCCCGCCGCTGACGATTCGCGGTGGCCAGGTGCTTAAAGGGTTTAGTTATGCGCTACCGATGGCCAGCGCTCAGGTTAAATCCTGTCTGTTGCTGGCGGGGTTGTATGCCGAGGGCAAAACCTCGATTACCGAACCCGCGCCGAACCGTGACCATACCGAGCGGATGTTGCGTGGCTTTGGTTATCCGGTGGAAGTGACGGGCGCTACGGCGTCGGTCGAGTCGGGCCATGCGCTGATCGCGACACATATCGAAGTGCCGGGGGATATTTCCTCCTCGGCGTTTTTCCTGGTGGCGGCTTCGATCGCCGAGGGCTCCGAGCTGTTGCTTGAGCGCGTGGGCATCAATCCGACCCGTACCGGGGTGATCGATATCCTGCGGCTGATGGGCGCGGATATCACCCTGGAAAATCAGCGGGAAGTGGGCGGAGAGCCGGTGGCTGACCTGCGGGTTCGCGCGGCGCCGCTGAAGGGGATCGAAATTCCCGAGGCGTTGGTGCCGCTGGCTATCGACGAGTTCCCGGTGTTGTTCGTGGCGGCGGCATGCGCCGAAGGCCGGACGGTATTGCGCGGGGCGCAGGAGTTGCGGGTCAAGGAGTCTGATCGTATCCAGGTCATGGCCGACGGTCTGCTGGCCCTGGGCGTGAAGTGTGCACCGACACCTGATGGGATTATTATTGATGGTGGCGTGATGGGGGGTGGTGAAGTCCATGCCCATGGTGATCACCGAATTGCCATGGCTTTCAGTGTGGCCTCCCTGCGAGCGGCTGCGCCGATTCGTATCCATGACTGTGCCAACGTGGCTACGTCTTTTCCGAATTTTCTTACACTGTGTGCCCATGTCGGCATTCGTGTTGCCCAAGAGGCTCAATTGTGAATATCAAAGCACCGGTGATTACCATCGACGGGCCAAGCGGCTCGGGCAAAGGCACGATCGCCGGCATTCTGGCCAAGCGCCTGGGCTGGTGCCTGCTGGATTCCGGCGCGCTGTATCGCTTGCTGGCTTTTGCTGCACGCAACCATGGTGTCGACCTGACCAACGAAGAATCACTGAAGCTGCTGGCTGCCCATCTTGATGTGCAGTTCGTCGGGGCGACGGAAGGTCATCCCCAGCGCATCATCCTGGAAGGGGACGATGTGACCGATGATCTGCGAAACGAACAGGTCGGTTCCTGGGCGTCTCAAGTCGCCGCCTTGCCGGCTGTGCGCGACGCTTTGCTGCAGCGCCAGCGAGCTTTTCAGGAGCCGCCTGGCCTGGTGGCTGACGGCCGCGACATGGGCACGGTGGTCTTTCCTGAAGCGCCACTGAAGATTTTCCTGACCGCCAGTGCCGAGGAGCGGGCCCGTCGCCGTTACTTGCAGTTGAAGGGGAAAGTCGATGGTGTTAGTCTGTCGAGTCTGCTAGATGAGATCCGTGCACGCGATGAGCGTGACACCCAGCGTGCGGTAGCCCCGCTCAAGCCGGCGGCTGACGCCATACAGCTGGATTCCACGGAGTTGTCCATCGAGCAGGTGCTGGAACGCATCTTGAGTGAAATCGCCATTCGCGATATCGCCGGGTGACCAAGAAGGCTGCAGGGGACCAGTCATAGTCCTGCGGTGCTTCTTCTAATTGAAACTAACCCACACCGTCTGGGGTGTGGAGATGGGCGTATTCTTCGCCCTTATCAACAGGAATTAAAATGAGCGAAAGCTTTGCGGAACTCTTTGAAGAAAGCCTAAAAACCCTGAACCTTCAGGCAGGCTCCATCATCACCGGTGTTATCGTTGATATCGATTACCAAGCTCGCTGGGTAACCGTTCACGCTGGTCTGAAGTCTGAAGCACTCATCCCGCTTGAGCAGTTCTACAACGACGCTGGCGACCTGACTATCAATGTCGGTGACGAAGTTCACGTTGCGCTGGACTCGGTTGAAGATGGTTTCGGTGAAACCAAGCTGTCCCGTGAAAAAGCCAAGCGCGCTGAATGCTGGATCGTTCTCGAAGCAGCCTTCGCAGCTGAAGAAGTGGTCAAGGGCGTTATCAACGGTAAGGTTAAAGGCGGCTTCACTGTCGACGTTAACGGCATCCGTGCGTTCCTGCCAGGTTCTTTGGTCGACGTTCGTCCTGTGCGCGACACCACGCACCTGGAAGGCAAAGAACTCGAATTCAAGGTCATCAAGCTCGACCAGAAGCGCAACAACGTTGTCGTTTCCCGTCGCAGCGTCCTGGAAGCAGAGAACTCCGCCGAGCGTGAAGCTCTGCTGGAATCCCTGCAGGAAGGCCAACAAGTCAAAGGTATCGTCAAGAACCTCACCGATTACGGCGCATTCGTCGATCTGGGTGGCGTCGATGGCCTGCTGCACATTACCGACATGGCTTGGAAGCGTATCAAGCATCCATCGGAAATCGTCAACGTTGGCGACGAGATCGATGTCAAGGTTCTGAAGTACGATCGTGAGCGCAACCGTGTCTCCCTGGGCTTGAAGCAGCTGGGCGAAGATCCATGGGTCGCTATCAAGGCTCGTTACCCAGAAAGCACTCGCGTTACCGCGCGTGTTACCAACCTGACCGACTACGGCTGCTTCGCAGAGCTGGAAGAAGGCGTGGAAGGCCTGGTACACGTTTCCGAAATGGACTGGACCAACAAGAACATCCACCCTTCGAAAGTCGTACAAGTCGGCGACGAAGTGGAAGTTATGGTTCTGGACATCGACGAAGAGCGTCGTCGTATCTCCCTCGGCATCAAGCAGTGCAAATCTAACCCGTGGGAAGATTTCTCTGGCCAGTTCAACAAGGGCGATAAAATCTCCGGCACCATCAAGTCGATCACCGATTTCGGTATCTTCATTGGTCTGGACGGCGGCATCGACGGCCTGGTTCACCTGTCCGACATCTCCTGGAACGAAGTGGGCGAAGAAGCTGTTCGTCGCTTCAAGAAGGGCGACGAGCTGGACACCGTTATCCTGTCGGTTGACCCAGAGCGCGAGCGCATCTCCCTGGGCATCAAGCAACTGGAAAGCGATCCGTTCTCCGAGTACGTTCAAGAGAACGACAAAGGCGCAATCGTTAAAGGCATCGTGAAGGAAGTTGACGCTAAAGGCGCCATCATCACTCTGGCCGACGATATCGAAGCGACTCTGAAAGCCTCCGAAATCAGCCGTGACCGCGTTGAAGACGCGCGCAACGTTCTGAAAGAAGGCGAAGAAGTAGAAGCCAAGATCATCAGCGTTGACCGCAAGAGCCGCGTAATCCAGCTCTCCATCAAGTCGAAAGACGACGCTGAAGAGAAAGAAGCCATCCAGAGCCTGCGCGACAAGCCAGCGACCTCTGAGCCTTCTGCTGGTCCTACCACTCTGGGCGACCTGTTGCGTGCACAAATGGAAAAACAGAACTAAGTTCTGTCCGACCATAGAAAAAGGGCGACTTCGGTCGCCCTTTTTTGTGCCTGGGATTTAGTGTTGTGCGAACTTCGTCTTGGTGTTCTGCGGCTGGGGCACTCTCGTCTTGTTGGTAGCGTGTTCTCGCTCAACGGCCCTACCTGCCAGTTATCGCTCTGGAGTGGCTGCTGTGGCGCTACGCGAGGCGAGAAGTGGCGGGCCGTAAAGTCGTGGCGCTTAGAGATACGCTCCAACTCTTTGAATATAAGTCAATATGTGGGCTGTTCAAATTCCTCCGGCCATGCTAAAACCTTCGAAGCGCTTTTCCTAGCTGCTTGAAAAAGAAGGGAAAAATATGACGAAGTCGGAGTTGATCGAACGAATTGTCACCCATCAAGGGCTGCTCTCATCCAAGGATGTGGAGCTGGCCATCAAGACCATGCTTGAGCAGATGTCCCAGTGTCTGGCTACCGGGGATCGGATCGAGATTCGTGGGTTTGGTAGTTTCTCGCTGCATTACCGTGCGCCGCGTGTAGGCCGTAACCCGAAGACTGGGCAGTCCGTTAGCCTCGATGGCAAATTCGTGCCTCACTTTAAGCCGGGCAAGGAATTGCGGGATCGGGTGAACGAAGACGAGGAAGAAGGCGTCTGAGTGTTTTTGGGGTAGGAGAAGGTTATGCGTGGGGTTAAGCGCGTTGTAGTGGTGCTGATTGTATTGATTATCGCGCTGGGAGTTTTGGCGTTTGTGCTGGAAAATCAGCAAGGCATTGCCTTGTCGTTTTTTGGATGGCGCACGCCACAGCTACCGGTTTCGGTGTTCGTGGTGATTGGACTGATTATAGGAATGTTAATCGGGCCAGTCCTTACTGGAACTTTTGCTCGATATGGACGAGGCAAGAGAGCGCGATTGGCGTGAATATTACCGATAGCCAGGCTTACTATGTATTTTAGACGGGCGCATCAGTAATGGCTCTGCTAAACGTCTGCCACTGATCCTGCGAAAAGCTGTTCGTGTTTGCCCGTTTTTTTTCGTTTCCAGGCTCATTTTTAGCGTATTAGCTAATGGGCCGCGGCTATATTGGCGCTTGTAATGTACGACCAAGATGGCAAAATGCTCCCAGTTCTCGATAACAGGCATTTTTGTGTGCATCAAACCTCGCAGCGACGCTTGGTCTTGGGCTCATAGTTTTTGTTAAAAAATCCACAAAATTGTTTGCATAACGAGCCCGCAGTTTCTTTTTTGAAGGCAGGTTTTTGTTGTGAGTAGTAATTTCCGCGTGCCACCAGTTCCACCCTCCGACGAAATAGATATAGCAGCGTTGTTCGATAGTGTTTGGCGGCAAAGATGGCTAATTGCCGGTATTGCAGTTTCCACATTTTTCCTTGCGGCAGCCTACGCTTTCCTGGCAAAGCCCGTGTATCACGTCAGTAGCATACTACGCCCTGCGGCGATTAATGAGCTTGATGCCCTTAATCGTTCTGAGGTGTACCAACTTCCGCCCGCCGCAGCGCTTGTACGTGTAGGGGCCTCTTTAGAGTCCTACGAAACCCGCTTGGGCTTTTTTCGCGCTAATCAAAATCTGTTCCAAGCGTTTGTACAGCCGGGGCGCACTTTGGAGCAGAGCTTTGAAGAATTCAATCGCAACTCAATCAATTTGAAGTTGCCCGATCCCAAGCAAACAGATTTGTTGAGTTCATATATCAGACTGGATATGGACTATGACCAAGGGGTTGATGGGGTCGCTATTCTTAATGGATTTATAAACTATGCGATTGCACTGGAGCGTGAGCAGGTCGCCGGTGATATGCGCGTGATCATTAAAAACCGACTGAATGAATTGAGCGGAAAACTCGATGCGGCGCGCTCTAGCTATGAGTCGGAAAAGGGCGGAAAGATAGCGTTGCTTCGTGAATCTGACGAACTACGCCGATCTCAGTTGCAGGATGAGTTGAAAGCGCTGCGTACACAGTTGAAGACACTTCGTTCTGACAGAATAGCTCAATTGGACGAGGCCATCGCAATTGCCAAAGTTCTGAATATCAAGAAGCCCACCACCCCGAGCTCACTCGGAGACAGTGACCGTCCTGGTACTTCCAGTGTGATGCGTACCGAGATTAACAATCAGCAAATCCCACTTTATTTCATGGGGGTGGAAGCGCTTGAGGCCGAGCGCGTGGCATTGCGCAAGAGGACGTCCGACGATTTCACAGAAGGCCGTATTGCTCAAATTGCGCGGGAGTTGCAATTGCTGAAAGCCAACCGCGAAGTTGAAATACTGAATCAGCGAAAAAATGAAGATATTTTTCTCAGTGGCGTCCAGCCTTTGCGCGCCGAGCAGGCCCGTCTTCGTAATCTGAATATTGATATGAGCCGATTGAGTTTGGTGACGATTGATAAAAAGGCCTTGGAGCCGCTAGGCCCCATCAAGCCGAAAAAAATCATGATATTGATACTGGGTGCGTTCTTTGGGCTTATTCTCGGATTGACCGTTGCTCTGCTCCGCCACCCTTTTCGAGCCAGATCGGTTGATAATATGACCAGCCCTTACGCAGTTTTGGGGGCCTCCAGGGTGGCATCTATTCCTGGCACGAATGAACAGCGTTAATTTTCGCTCTCATGGCGCGGATTGACTGGATTTAGCCGGGGATTTTCCAGCGGCGCGGAACTCGTCAGGTCCTTATACATCCAACGCTGGCAGGCAGCTATTACTGGTCGTGTTGGCCTTGCCGGTCATGCCCGATGTCGGAAGCCGCCGCAGTGAGAGCGCCGCAGCGAAGCAGACCAAAATAAGAGTTACCGACGCTGACGTAACTGCAAATATTGTGATCGTCGACGCTCGATGCACCGCGTGAGCTGGCTTTACCGGGTGGCTGGCGTCTGCGAAAAAGACGTGATGCTGGTACGTGGGGCATTGAGTTCACGATTCAATATCGAGCGTGTACGTGAATTCTTCCGCTCATCTGCCTGGATGGCAAGGTGGCGTTATCTGGATGTTAAAGGAAGTGTTAGACACATGACGGTCATCAAACGCAAAGGCATCATTCTCGCCGGCGGCTCTGGTACGCGCCTGCACCCCCTGACATTGGGGGTTTCGAAGCAAATGCTTCCAATTTTTGACAAGCCGATGATTTTTTACCCATTGTCTGTGCTGATGCTCGCCGGGATGCGTGAAATCTTGATCATATCCACACCAGAGGATCTTCCTTGTTTCAAGAAGTTACTGGGTGACGGGAGTCAATATGGCATTCAGTTCACTTACGCTGAGCAGCCAAGCCCAGATGGCTTGGCTCAAGCGTTTTTAATAGGTGAGGATTTTATCGGTAATGATCCTTGTTGCTTGATCTTGGGCGACAACATTTTTTATGGTCAGCACTTTTCTGACAATCTGCGCTCGGCCATGTCCCGGGAGTCAGGTGCTACCGTATTTGGCTATCATGTATCTGATCCTGAACGTTTTGGTGTGGTTGAGTTTGACGCGGGTGGGCGTGCGCTAAGCATTGAAGAAAAGCCTAATAATCCTAAATCAAACTATGCTGTAACGGGCTTGTACTTTTATGATAATCGTGTGGTCGAGATTGCCAAAAACATCAAGCCTTCTGATCGTGGCGAACTTGAAATCACCGACGTGAACCTGGCCTATCTCAATGATAAATCGTTGACTGTGGAGATATTGGGGCGAGGTTTTGCTTGGCTCGACACGGGTACCCATGAGTCGTTGCTGGAAGCGAGCCAGTTTGTTCATACCATTGAGCACAGGCAGGGGTTGAAGGTTGCATGCCTTGAAGAAATCGCCTTTCGCAGCGGCTGGATAACACGTGAGCAACTCGCCGAGCAGGCCGAAAAACTAAAAAAAACGGGTTATGGGCAGTATTTACAGGGCCTGCTAGTTGAGGATTCAGAAGTATGAAACTGTCGCGAACTTCTATTTCAGACGTTGTGATCATCGAGCCCACAGTGTTTACGGATGAGCGTGGCTGGTTTTTCGAAAGTTTCAATGAGCCCGCTTTTCACAAGGCTCTCAAAGAGCTGGAATTGCCCATTCCACGTGCTTTCATTCAGGACAACCATTCGTGTTCTAAAAAAGGAGTGATCCGAGGGTTGCATTACCAACTGCCGCCTCACGCCCAAGGAAAGTTGGTCAGAGTGACGCGTGGCTCCGCGTATGATGTTGTCGTTGATATACGTCGCGAGTCCGCAACGTTTGGCCAGTGGGTGGGCGTTGAGTTGAGCGAAGCCAACCGGCGAATGTTATGGATTCCAGAAGGCTTCGCGCATGGCTTTATGGCATTGGAAGACGATACGCATTTTCTGTATAAAACAACTGATGTTTATCATCAAGCGTCTGAGCGAAGTATTCGATGGGATGATCCAGAAATTGGAATTTCCTGGCCGGCTATTCAAGAGGCATTAATAAACTCCAAAGATGCTGCAGCGCCTTTACTGACGACGGCTGAGCGTCATTCAGAGTTTCGCCACGGTTCAATTGAACTCGTCGACCTGCGCGTGATTGGTGATGAGCGTGGCAGTTTGATAGCTCTTGAGCAGGGCCAGAATATCCCATTCGCGATTAAACGGGCTTACTATATATTTGGTACCCAGTCCGACGTAAATCGTGGGTTTCACGCGCACCGGCGACTTGAGCAAATGGCCATTTGCGTGTCGGGTCGTTGTAAAATGATCATCGACGACGGAGTTACCAAGCAGGCGATATGGCTGGACTCAAGCAGCAAGGCGTTGATCATTAGGAATATGATATGGCGTGAGATGCATGAGTTTAGCGAGGATTGCGTATTGATGGTATTCGCCAGCGAACATTATGATGAGTCGGATTACATAAGAAATTACGATCAATTCATTAAAGAGGTCAGGAATGGACAAGCTTAAAAAGGTAGTGATTGTAGGAGCAGGTGAACTGGCTATGATCGCTTATGAGTACTTTACCTTTGACTCATCTTATGAGGTTGTCGGTTTCGCTGTTGAACGTGATCATATGGAAAATGTCACATTGTATGATCTGCCAATTGTTCCGTTCGAAGAAATTCAAGAGCATTTTCCGGCCTCTCAATTTGAAGCTTTTGTTGCTATTCCTGCGTCGCAATTGAATCGTTTGAGAACACGGCTGTACCTGGCGGTGAAAGAGTTGGGTTATGTCTGCGCAACCTATATAAGCTCCCGTGCGTTTGTTTGGCGGAACGTGAAGGTCGGTGAAAATTGCTTTATTTTTGAAGATAATACAGTTCAACCGTTCGTGGAGATTGGCAATAACGTCATTCTCTGGAGTGGTAATCATATCGGCCACCGTACAGTAATAGAAGATAATTGCTTTCTTTCGTCACATGTTGTCGTGTCGGGGTACTGTCGAATTGGTAATTCCAGTTTTCTGGGGGTTAACTCGACATTTAACGACCATGTTACCGTTGCGCGCGACTGTATCGTTGCATCGGGTGCACTGGTTTCAAAGAGCCTTAAAGAGCCTGAGCGTATTTACTACGGTGCACCCGCGAAAGAAATGCCCAAAAAAAGTTCGTTCAGTGTGAAGTTGTGAGGGCGGACCTATGAAATGGAATAAACTGGGCCTTGTTTTTTCTCAATCGGGAAGTAACGATTGGAAAAAAAATTCTGCGCTAACTCCCACACCAATTCTGTTGAATGAAGATGTCATTCGTGTTTATGCAGGCTTCCGTGATGAGGAGGGCATAAGCAGGATTGGTTATGTGGATGTCAGCGCTCATGATCCAACGCAGGTGCTGGGCGTCTCTGAAGCACCGGTATTGGATCGCGGTCGCGATGGGTGCTTTGATGATAATGGAGTGATTCTGGGGGACGTCGTTAAATACGGTGGCATCCTGAGGATGTATTACGTCGGCTTCCAGTTGGTCAAGCGCGCCAAGTTTCTTGCCTTTACGGGGCTTGCTGAAAGCACTGATGGTGGACTAACGTTCCAGCGTATTTCCGAGGCGCCCGTCATGGATCGTGCGAATGGTGGAACTACCATACGCGCGATACATTCTGTTCTATTTGAGAAGGGTGTTTGGAAAGTTTGGTATGCTGTTGGGGATTCCTGGCAATTAATCAAAGAGAAACACTATCCTAACTACAATATCTGGTACACAGAATCCGCTGACGGCGTGCTCTTTACAGCGTCAGAGTTACTCTGCATTGATGTTGAAGGCGACGAGTATCGTATAGGTAGGCCCTCGGTCTACAAGCACGACGATAAATACTACATGTTCTATACGAAAGGCGGCATATCAGGCGAAGACTATTTTCCAGGTGTCGCTATCTCTGAGGATGGCAAGAACTGGGTGCGTAAAGACCAAGACTTCGGCTTGCAACTTTCTGAAGAGGGTTTTGATTCTGTGCACCTTTGCTATCCCCGACTCGTGGTCGTAAAAGATAGAACCTATTGTTTTTATAATGGTAACAATATGGGTGCGGATGGTTTTGGTGTGGCGGAGTTGCTGGAGTGGTAGTCTGCGAGGTTTACACCTCTGGAAAAAAGTCGGAGTGGGACAGTTTTATATCTGAATCCAAGACGCCACTGTTTCTTTTTAAAAGAGATTTCATGGAGTATCACTCGGATCGGTTTATCGATGCTTCCTTGATGATCTATGAAGACGATGTATTAGTCGCTGTTTTGCCGGCGTCGCGAAAGTCAGAGATCCTTACCAGTCACGGTGGCTTGACTTACGGCGGGTTGGTCTTGTCGCAAAAAACAAAGGCCGATACGGTCTTGAGTTGCTTCGATGCAATCGTTTCTTTCGCTGGCGAGCAAGGCTTGTCAAAAATTGTTTATAAGTCAATCCCGTATATTTTTTCTATTCAAGGCGCACAAGAAGATTTGTACGCCCTGTTTAGAGTTGGCGCCAATTTGGTACGCCGCGACTTGTCAAGCATCGTTTGTTTGAATCGTCGATTGAAACTCTCGAAAGGGCGTAAGTGGCTTATTGCTAGAGCAAAAAAGAACAGTTTATGCGTTACCAAATCTTCCAACTGGAATGGATTTTTGGGGTTGTTGAGTGGGGTTTTGCAAAAGCACGATGCAACCCCTGTGCACACCGCGCAGGAGTTGGAACTGTTAGCGTCGAAGTTTCCAGATAATATATCCCTAATGACGGTTGAGCGAGAAGGGGAAATGCTTGCGGCAGCATTGTTGTTCATCTTCAATAATGTAGTCCATACACAATATCTGGCGACCAATGAGGAAGGTAAAGAGGTAGGGGCCCTAGACTACCTTATCGAGTCGTGTATTCAGGATAGTCAATCTAAAGCATTTGAGTATTTTAGTTTTGGTATATCGACTGAAGATCAAGGCCGGTACCTTAATGCCGGCCTGATGGCTCAGAAGGAAAGTTTCGGTGCGCGTGGCATGACCATTGATTCGTATGAGGTTACGTTGAAGTGATTGAATTTCTTAATTTGAAAAAAATAAACAATCTCTACGCTCAAGAGCTGAAAGAGGCGTGTTCGCGGGTAATCGATTCGGGCTGGTATATTGGCGGGAACGAGCTTGCGTGCTTTGAGCAGGAGTTCGCGGACTATTGTGGTGCAGGATATTGTGTCGGTGTTGCCAATGGCCTGGATGCTCTTACGTTGACGTTGAGGGCATGGAAGGAGATGGGGAAGTTGGCGGAAGGCGATGAAGTTATCGTTCCGGCCAATACCTACATTGCAAGCATTTTGGCGATTACCGAAAATCGTCTGGTGCCTGTGCTAGTTGAGCCAGACGAAAAGACGTTCAACCTATCCCCTGCTTGCGTTGCGGCCGCGATTACACCTCGGACCAAAGTCATTCTAGCTGTGCACCTCTACGGTCTTCTGGCGGATATGCCGGAAATATGTGCGCTGGCTGAAAAGCACGAACTACTGGTGCTGGAAGATTCTGCGCAGGCCCATGGCGCGAGTATCGATGGGCGCCGTGCTGGCAGCTGGGGGCACGCTTCGGGTTTCAGCTTCTATCCCGGCAAAAATCTGGGCGCGCTGGGCGACGGGGGGGCTGTTACGACTAACGATTCGGAACTCGCGTCAGTTATTCGTGCCTTGGGGAATTACGGCAGTTACAAGAAATACGAAAATCAATATAAAGGTGTTAATAGTCGTCTGGATGAAATTCAGGCGGCAATGTTACGAGTGAAATTGCGTCATCTTGATCACGAAGTTAGTGTCAGGCGGGAAGGGGCTGAGCAATACATGGGTGGTATTGAAAATTCTCTTCTGGAAGTCCCATCGGTGACCCGGCGGGAACAGCATGTATGGCATCTTTTCGTTGTCAAAAGCCATAGGCGCGACGAGTTGAAAGAGTACCTCCATGGGCACGGTATTCAAACATTAATACATTATCCGATACCGGTGCATCATCAAAATGCATACCAAGAGTTTTCGGGGCGGTCTTATCCGATTACTGAAGCGATACACAAGCAGGTCCTGAGTTTGCCTCTGAGTACTGCGACATCTGCCACAGACATCGACGTCATTATTCGTCGTTTGAATGCGTTTTCATGATCCTGTGTATACCGTATTCGACTTGTGCATGCCCAAGTTGAGAATTATCAATGTAGTACCTGTTTGGCTTCGAACTTGAATATATTACGTACTGGTGTGTTGACGTCCGTTGCTACGCTCGCAAGGCTGCTTTCCGGTTTCCTGGTTATGAAACTGGTTGCAGTTCTGGCGGGGCCGGAAGGGGTCGCTCAACTTGGACAGTTCATGAGCCTTACTGCCTTGTTGGTGGTGTTCGCCGGCGGCGGCATTGGGCCGGGTGTTGTTAAATACTTGGCCGAATTCCGCGATCAGGACGGTTATGTTAAAACGCTGCTGAGTTCTGCGTTCTGTTTTTCGTTGGTCTCCTCCCTCGTGATGTGTGTGGGGGTTGTTGTTCTGAGCGAACGTATTACGGTCTGGTTACTGGGTGACCTTCGTTATCAAAGCCTGATTGTGATTCTTGCATTTGCACAGATATTCGTTGCGTTGCATAACCTCATTATCGCCATCGTTAACGGGATGATGGATGTGAAACGCCTTGCGGCTATTCATGTCGGTGGGGCGGTGATTGGTGTTCTCGCGCCTTTGGTACTAGGCTATTTTTTCCAACTTTATGGTGTGTTACTGGCGTTCCTCCTGGCACAGGCCGCCCTATTGATCATTAGCTTTACTTTTTTTCGAAGAAGTTCTTATTTTAGTTGGGGCTATTTTAAGCTTAGCTGGAGCAAGCAGGAGGTTAAAAAACTATCCCGCTACTCGTTGATGACCTTGACTTCTGCACTGCTGGCGCCGCTCTTGCAGATTATGGTGAGAAATATCTTGGCTGATCGTTTCTCTTGGGAGCAAGTAGGGTATTGGCAGGCGGTAAGTAAAGTTTCCGAGGCATATCTGTTATTCATAACGATGGCTATCAGTGTTTACTACCTTCCTAAGTTGTCGGCAATCAATGATAAAAAGAAATTGATCGAGGAAATTAAAACTGCCTATAAGTATTTGATTCCTGTGGTCAGCGCGCTAGCGCTCGGAATCTATTGCTTTCGCGATTTGATTACTTGGATATTGTTCTCGGATGAGTTTGCAGATGCTCTGTATCTGTACGCTCCTCAGCTAATAGGTGACGTGATTAAGGTGGCTTCTTTTATCCTGTCATTTATAATGTTGGCCAAGGCAATGACGAAGACGTTTCTATTTTCAGAGATTTTTTTTGGTTTGACATACGTCGCCCTGGTGTATTGGTTCACCGCACAATTTGGTTTAATTGGTTCGATGTATGCGTTTGCGATAAACTATTTTCTTTACTTTTTATTTACTTTTAGCGTCGCGGTTACGTATGTGAGAGGTATGAAATGATTAAGGTTAGTGTGGTAATGCCTACCTATAATGCTGAGCAGTATGTGGCTGCAGCACTTGACTCTATCCTCATACAGGACTATGAACATCTGCAGGTAATCGCGTGCGATGACGCCTCTCAGGACAGAACGGGGGATATTATTCGGGACTACAGTCTGCGTTTCCCGGGAAAAATTATAGCGATCGTTAACGAGACTAATTTAGGGGTGACGCTTAACTGCAATAAGGCACTGAGTTTTTGTGAAGGAGAGTATGTTTCGCTGTTTGCTGGAGATGACATAATGTTGCCTGGTAAAATCAGCAAACAAGTTTCGCTCATGGACTCCTGCCCTGACGTAGTGCTGTCTTATCATCCAGTCGAGATTTTCGATTCGGAAACGGATAAAACTATGTTCATAACCAATCAGCATCCTAGGGAAGATGTCCATTCGACGGCCGACTTGCTGCTCAAGGGCGGTATTCCCGGTGGTTGTTCGATAATGATACGCCGTGATTCCCTTCCCGAAGGAAATTACGATTCTCGCCTAAAGACTGTTAGTGATTGGCTATTGTTTTTGGAAGTCTCTCTGCGCGGCCGAGTCTTGAAAATCGATGAAGTACTTGGCCGCTACCGGAAGCATGCTGGCGGCGCAAGTATGCAGACCTATGGCTTGCTTTCAGAGTCGCTTCTAGCCTTAGATTTATTTCTGGAAAAAATACCTCAGGATTCGGAGTTACGACCTCTGGTGAAGAGTGCGAAAGCCCGTTATGTCGTTGGCGAAAGCTATCGGCAGTTGCGCGATGATCCAACGCTTGCGCTTTCTCTAGCCAAGCGTGCGCTGACGTATAATGGCGGTGGCTTTGCTTATACTGGAATGTATATTTTTGCCTGGCTCAATCGGTACCTGCCAGGGGTGAATTTTTTGTTTTGCTTGCTAGGCACTCGCCTTAAATATTTGGTCAAGCGCGTAATCGGCTAGTGCGGGAGTCGCTATTTGATGGGTAATCCAGTATTTGTGTTTTGCTCAGTCTGGGGAGGGGTGCTTCTTCTTTATTGTCTGGGCGCCACCACCAACCTGGTGCCAATGAATATGGTTGGTCTGACACTGATCGTTATGAATATGATCAGTGTCCTTGTTATTTACTTGGTGCTTGGAGGTTCTTCGGGAAGAGCTGATCCCGAAACGTTTGAAAAATATAAGAAGAGTGCGACAGTATATTTAAAGATTTTATTCTGGCTGTGGCTTATTGGGACTTGTTACGAGGTAACCGTTCAGAGAGGGTTCCCGCTGTACTGGAATTACATTGGTGACGGTAGGCTTTATACCGATTTTGGTATACCTTCGTTTCATGGGATTATGAATGCGATGTACTTGCAAGTAGTTACTGTGCTTGCTTATTTGTACTTCTTGCGCCCCCGATTTCGCTACGTCTTGCTCATTCTCTTGCTCTTGTGCTGGCCGGTTATGATGCTGGGGCGTGGTATTTTATTAAGTGCGATCATTCAAATCGTCGCGGTGTTTTTTCTAATGAGAACACTTGGCCTTCGCGTGATTATCACACTTTTAATATCTGCGATTACAGCGATTTTCCTTTTTGGGTATGTGGGAGACCTGCGACAGGTATTGAATCCGTTCGCCTATCTTGTCAGTCCGGGTTATGTGGATTTTTTCTCCGCGCTTCCCAGCGGGTTCTTGTGGTTTTATGTTTATTTAACGTCCGGGACGAGCAATCTTTTCTACAATGTAGAGCTGGTGGAGCCAGCTTACAGTTTTGGTTATTCAGTTTATAATTTGATTCCTAGCGCTCTAAAGGTGTGGTTTGGGTTTGATCAGCGGAGCGACCTGTTTGTATTTGTTGACGGTAATCTCAATGCCGCTACTTTTTATTCGGGATTTGTCTCAGATTTTGGATCGATTGGCGCATTCCTCATTGTGTTTTTTATTCAGTTTTGTTGTTGTTTGACTTATGTGATTGCAAAAAAGGGACGGCCTTGGGGGATTTTTGCATATGCAGTAGCTTTTCAGATTCTGATTTTTTCTATATTTTACGATATGTTTTTTCTCCTGCCTATACTGTTTCAGTTCGTGCTGGCAATGACATATTGTTTTTTTTACAAGGTTTTCAACTTCAAAAAACGACACGCAAATGCGAGTTGATTTTCCATATTGTTATAGGAGGTTATTATGTCAGGTCTGGTTTTAGTGACAGGAGGGGCCGGTTTTATTGGTTCGCATCTAGTTCCGAAGTTGCTCAGTTCAGGATTCAAGGTCCGTATCCTGGACCCGCTGTCTGCCCAGGTGCACGGTCAAGTGCCGGTCGATCTGGAGTGGCTTGGCGGTACGGGTATCGACTTCATCAGGGGCGATGTAACGGTGCGCACCGATTGGGAGCGTGCCCTGAAAGACGTCGATAGTATTGTGCATCTTGCGGCTGAGACAGGTACTGGCCAATCCATGTACCAGGTCGCAAGGTATAATGAAGTCAACACTCAGGCTACTGCATTGATGCTTGATGTGCTGGGGAAGATCCCTCATCAGGTAAAGCGCGTAGTTCTGTCTTCCAGTCGCTCCATTTACGGCGAAGGTGCCTATCTGCACCCTCGTACCCAGCAGCGAGTGTATCCATCTGCCCGAAGTGCCGCGGCTTTAGCGAAAGCGCAATGGGATCCGGTCTGCGCCGAGACAGGTGACACTTTGGATGTCGTTGCTACTACCGAAAATGACCTCGTGTCTCCTGCTTCTATTTATGCTGCCACCAAGTACGCGCAAGAAGATCTGGTTCGTATCGGTTGCCAGTCGATGGGGATTGGCTTTGCCATCTTCCGTCTTCAGAACGTCTACGGAGAGCGTCAATCGCTGAACAACCCGTATACCGGTATTTTGTCGATTTTTTCCACTAAGATCCGAATGGGGAGTGAGCTGCCCCTTTTCGAAGATGGAGAAGAAAGCCGAGACTTTGTTCATGTGGATGATGTCACTGACGCGTTGTTACAGGGACTCGTTGTGAATTCGTCACCCAATACCGCTATTAATGTTGGTAGCGGCGTGGCGACGTCAGTCCGGCACGTTGCTGAGGAACTGACCCGGGCATTTGGCAAGGAACCTAACGTTGTTGTGACTGGCCAGTTTCGAGTAGGTGACATTCGGCACAACTATGCGGACATCTCTCGGTTGAAAGAACTCTTGGGCGTACAGCCGAAGATTTCGCTGAAAGAAGGCCTGCAGCGGTTTGCCGATTGGGTGCTGGAGCAGCCGCTTCCGGAGGATCAGCTTGAAAAAGCAAATCAAGAGCTTCGTGATCGGAAACTGATGAATTGAGGAGCGTTCTATGACTGAGCGTCCATTAGGCATACGGCAATTGCTTTCCCATGATGCTAGGCGTCATCGTGAGCTTTTGGGCGGTCATGTTGTTGAGTCGGGTCTCAAGCTTTGGATTGGGATGCTTTCTCCACGGTTTGCACCTGTGCTTCTTTATCGCTTGGCGCATCGCTGTCATCGCGGGCCATTGTCGCCACTTGCTCGGTTGTTTTCTTTGCTGAATTTTCTTTTATTCGGGATTGAGATTGCTGTTGCTTGTAAAATTGGCCCTGGACTTTTTTTTCCTCATACTCATGGCACAGTGATCGGCGCGTTTACCATTGGTAAAAACGCGGTGATTTACCAGGGCGTGACTGTGGGCGCGAAGGATCTGGATTTCACCTACGATGCCGATCACCGGCCCAGCATCGGCGATAATGTGATACTCGGCGCGGGTGCCAAGGTGCTGGGGGGTATTGAGCTGGGTAGTGGAGTGACAGTAGCTGCGAATGCGGTGCTGCTGTCTTCTGTTCCTGACAATGTAGTGGTTGGAGGGATCCCGGCTAAAATCCTCAAGTCTCGGAACAGCTAGTATGAAATATCAGTTAGATGGAAAAAAAGTTCTTCTTATCGCCCCCCAGTTTTTTGGTTACGAGGTTGAGATTCGGAGCGAGCTGGAGCGTCGTGGTGCGAAAGTGAGCTTTTTGCTTGATCGACCCTTTTCATCTCCGTTTATGAAGGCTATTACGCGGTTGCGCCGTGAATGGGTCATTAATGCTGCGGACCGTTATTATACTCAGCAAGTAAGTTCGTTTGACTCAAATGACTTTGATTACGTTTTTGTGGTGAATGGTCAAACGCTGTCCACCGGTATCCTGGATGTGTGGAAACGTAGTTTTTCCAATGCGATTTTCATACTTTACATGTGGGATTCATTTGGGAATCGCCGGTGGGGGGTTGATAATCTACCGTTTTTCGATCACGTCTTCACCTTTGATCGAAATGATGCCAAGAAATATGCGTTGAATTTTCGTCCATTATTTTTCTCCTCAGGTTTTGAAAAAAAGCCACTGGAGGAGAACACGTATGACGTAAGTTTTATTGGGACCGCCCATACTGACCGTTATCAGGTGTTAACGAAAGTTGATAGGGCTCTTGGCCCAGGTGTTCACGCCTATTGGTATCTTTTTCTGCAGGCTAAATGGGTGTACTGGGCCTATAAGCTGACTAATAAAGGATTCAGGCTTTCAACGCTATCAGACTTTAAGTTTGCGCCCTTGAATAAGGCGACGGTCCAAGGTGTGTTTTTTCAATCCAAAGCTATTCTTGATATTGAACATCCTCAGCAAACCGGATTAACAATGAGGACGTTGGAGACTCTCGGGGCCAGGAAAAAGCTCATTACTACGAACATCAGCGTGCGTGAGTATGATTTTTACTCCGACAACAATATTTGCATTGTTGATCGGAACGCTCCTGTGATTCCCCCCGGATTTTTGGCGGCCGCTTATACGGATGTCGCGCCGGAGGTGTATGCGCGTTATCGTTTGGAAGGTTGGCTGGACGAAATTTTGGAAGTGGCGAGCGCATGAAAATTCTTGTAACTGGTGCTACAGGCTTTGTAGGAAGGTCTCTTTGTGCTCACCTGGTTGCCCAAGGGCATGACGTCACCGCCTTTGTACGTAATGGTGCTCATGGGTTAGCTGATGTCAAGGTGGCCACTGGGGCGCTTGATGACGAAGATTTTGTCACAAGAACACTGACGGAAATTGACTGTGTGGTGCACCTTGCTGGCAGGGCCCATCAGCTCGACGATAACTCGGACAATCCTCTTGAGGCTTTTCGAATTGTGAACCGAGACGCGACCCTTGTGCTTGCCGCGTGTGCCAGGCAAGCAGGTGTCAAACGTTTCGTTTTCATCAGTTCGATCGGTGTGAACGGTTCATCCACGACGGTAGAGCCTTTTTGTGAGGACTCAGCCGCTACCCCGCTAGCTGATTATGCGATATCCAAGCACGAAGCGGAGCTGGAGCTTTCGCGTTTGAAATGCGACGATTTTGATGTCGTTATAGTTCGCCCACCTTTGGTTTATGCCGCACACGCGCCTGGAAACTTCGCGCGCTTGTTGAAGTTAGTCAGTGCAGGGGTTCCAGTACCCTTTGCATCACTTACAAATCAACGAAGCATGATTGCGTTGGAAAACCTGGTCGACTTCATTTCTCTTTGTGTTGTTCATCCGGCCGCCGCAAACGAGTTGTTCTTGATCAGTGATGGTATTGACGTGTCAACGCCACAAATTTTCCGTTATCTGGCGCAAGGTATGGGCAAGCGCTCAATACATTTTTATTTTCCCCAACCGCTGATCCACGCTGCGGCAAAAATGATTGGAAAGGAAGCGCTGTATAAACAGCTTTGCGGTTCTCTTGTTGTCGACTCGGGCAAGGCAAGAAAGCTTTTGGGATGGAAGCCTTTGTTATCGCCTGAGCAAGCGCTCATCCGATCAGGGACACTTTATAAGCAGCAAAGAACGTAAATTTTTTGGCGGGCTATTTCAATGCAATCTTGGTTTTTAATTATCGTGTTGATGCTTTCAGCAACGTTGACAGCGTACCTGCGCCGTTACGCTCTGTCTCGCAGCTTGATCGATGTTCCTAATGCGCGAAGCTCTCATTCAGTGCCAACTCCAAGAGGCGGAGGGGTAGCAATTGTTGTCTGTTTTTTGGGGATGCTCATCCTTGCACTTCTCAACGGATGGATTGGAATTTCGTCAGGCGTCGGTTTTTTGGGTGCCGGCAGCCTTGTGGCTGTGATTGGGTTTATGGATGACCACGGCCATATTGCTGCCCGCTGGCGTCTGCTGGGTCATTTTGCTGCAGCAGTTTGGGCGCTGTCGTGGCTCGGTGGGGTTGCGCCCATTCACCTGTTAGGTTTCACCATTGAAACGGGTTGGTTTAGCTGTGTCATCGGTGCTTTTTACCTGGTGTGGATGCTTAACCTCTATAATTTTATGGATGGCATTGACGGCCTGGCCGCCACTGAAGCTATTTTTTGTTGCTTGGGTGCCTGCCTTATTTACTGGCTTGGTGGTTTCGACGACTTGATCTGGGGGCCATTGGTATTGTCTATGGCGGTGCTGGGTTTTCTGGTCTGGAATTTCCCCCCCGCCCGTATCTTCATGGGGGATGCAGGTAGTGGGTTTTTGGGGATTACCTTGGGTATGCTGTCGCTCCAGGCGGCCTGGTCGGACCCCAGGTTGATCTGGGTCTGGCTGGTTTTACTGGGCGTATTCATCGTTGACGCAACGCTGACTTTGTTCCGACGTCTTGTCCGGGGTGAAAAGGTGTACGAGGCCCATCGAAGTCACGCTTACCAGTTTGCTTCTCGAAAGTATGGTCAACACTTGCCCGTGACCTTGTCGGTGATACTGATAAATGTGTTGTGGCTACTGCCAATTGCTTTTTGTGTGATTCGATTCAATGTCGACGGGTTGTTGGCGCTTACCGTTGCCTACACGCCATTGATTTTGCTGGCGTTTAGATTTAATGCTGGGGAAGCTGAGGCTGTCTGAAGTTGAGATTGTTTTTTGATCGCCTTTTCCTGGCCTTTGGATAATTAACTACTATTTCGGGCTCAAACAACCGCTCTGTCCGCGGCTGATAGGTGGTCGGCGCAGGTTGTTAATACCTCTCTTTGGCTTACGGTCCTAAATCCTTGCGGTTCTAATGCGAATCGCTCATTTTTGAGTCGTCCGATTCCGAGCATCGAACCTTTTGTCGCCGGGGTCAGGTGATGTGCTTGTCAGGCCCTGGTGCACCGTTTGTCAGCCTTTCAGGATGAAGCGTCCCATAGTGACCTGACGCGAGTCTGAACTCACAGGTGGGCCGTCTCCGGCTGTCGTGGCGACACATCGCGGGATTCTCCCTGCCAGCCATGGCTGAATACTGTCTTAACGGGATATTTCGCTGATTCGCTCAAGCTAATCGCGCACTATTTTTTACTGCGCATTACATAGGCTGTATGATTTCGTGGGAATTTACCCGGCGCGTTGGAGTCTTGTTGTGTTAGCAGTGTTGTTTCGCAAGAGCTGTGGCACATCTCAAATGGAATGGCGGTTTGCATGCGACGGTGGTTGTTGATGATGTCATTTTGAAATCATTGCTGTCCGGGTAACTTGCTTCGCTTCAGCGCAGCTAAGTGGTTGAAACGCGGTGAGCTGGACGGGGCAGAGGCGGAAGTTTCTTATTTACGAGTAACAAGGGTAGTTGAGATATTTATGGATAAATTACGGGCGTATTTGCTGAGTCTTCCTCGCCGACGCAAGCGTATTTTGCAAGTCATTACCGACGTCGTGTTGGTATGGTTAGCATTATGGATGGCGTTTGTCGTTCGTTTGGGTATAGATGAGCTGGTGAATCCAATCGTTCAGCACACCTGGTTATTTCTCAGTGCGCCTCTTGTGGCCATCCCTCTTTTTATCCGCTTCGGTATGTATCGCGCGGTGATGCGTTACTTTGGTAATGACGCATTGATTGCAATTATCAAGGCGGTGAGCCTCTCGGCGTTAATTCTGGGAGTCGTTGTATACTGGTATAGCAATCATGATAACGTCATTCCCCGCTCTATCATATTTAATTACTGGTGGTTAAGTTTGATTATGATTGGCGGGTTGCGTCTCGCAATGCGTCAATATTTCCTGGGTGACTGGTTCACCGCCGCTCAGCATGTTCCGTTTACCAACAGAGATGATGGGCTGCCGAAAGTCGCCATTTATGGCGCCGGTTCTGCCGGTAATCAGTTGGTTGCTGCGTTGCGTATGGGCCGATTGATGCGACCGGTTGCCTTTATTGATGACGACAGTAATATTGCCGATCGAGTGATTTCCGGTTTGCAGGTATACAAACCTAAGCATATTCAGCAAATGATTGATGTGACAGGCGCCCAAGAGATTCTCTTGGCAATACCTTCCTCCAATCGAGGGCGTCGTCGCGAGATTCTTGGATTACTTGAAGGTTTTCCCCTTCACGTACGCAGCGTTCCCGGCTTCATGGATTTGGCCAGCGGTCGCGTCAAGGTGGACGATATCCAAGAAGTTGATATTGCTGACCTTTTAGGGCGCGATGCGGTGCCCGCCCAAGCGGAGTTACTCGAGCATTGTATTAAGGGGCAGAGCGTGATGGTGACCGGCGCAGGCGGATCAATCGGATCCGAACTGTGTCGGCAGATACTGCTCCTGCGGCCAACGACACTGTTATTGTTTGAGCACAGCGAATTTAATCTTTACAGCATTCTTTCAGAGCTCGAACAACGTGTTTCCCACGAATCGCTACCGATTAAGGTATTGCCGATCCTTGGTTCGGTGCGTAATCAATCCAAGTTGCTGGATATCATGAAAACGTGGCATGTAGATACTGTCTATCATGCCGCTGCCTATAAGCACGTACCCATGGTTGAACATAACATTGCTGAAGGCGTGTTAAATAACGTGATCGGTACCTTGAGCACTGCTCAGGCAGCGCTGCAGGCGGGGGTTGCCAACTTTGTGCTTATCTCTACGGACAAAGCCGTACGACCAACCAATGTTATGGGCAGTACCAAGCGGTTGGCAGAACTGACGCTGCAGGCGCTTAGCCGCGAGCTCGCTCCCGTCTTGTTCGCTGAAAAATCAAACGTTTCACATGTCAACAAAACCCGTTTTACGATGGTTCGCTTTGGTAATGTGCTGGGATCTTCTGGTTCGGTGATTCCGCTGTTTCACAGGCAGATTAAATCCGGAGGCCCACTAACGGTTACCCACCCGAAAATCACCCGCTACTTTATGACTATCCCTGAAGCTGCTCAGTTGGTAATCCAGGCTGGTTCTATGGGGGTGGGGGGTGACGTTTTTGTGCTGGACATGGGGGAACCGGTAAAAATTGTTGAGCTGGCCGAAAAGATGATTCACCTTTCAGGCTTGAGTGTTCGCTCTGAAAAAAACCCTCACGGAGATATCGCCATTGAGTTCACCGGCCTACGCCCCGGTGAAAAGCTTTACGAAGAGTTGTTGATCGGAGACAACGTAGTTGCTACCCAGCACCCAATGATCATGAGCGCCAACGAGGATCTCTTGTCCTGGGATGTCCTCAAGGGCAAGCTCACTGAGTTGCTTGCTGCTGTGGATCAGGACGACTACACCCGTGTCCGCCAGCTCTTACGCGAAACCGTCAGCGGTTACGCCCCAGACGGTGAAATCGTCGACTGGATCTACCAGCAACGCCGCCTGGAACCCTGAACTCACACCCTGTAACTCACCCATTTTTGACTCTCCCCAAACATCGCCTAAGTTTGGAAAGCAGCTTCGGAAAAGCTGCTTTTCCCTTATCGATGTCATGGAGCGTCACCAATGCATAAAGCGTATTTCTCATCCCTCATCTTCGCCTTCCTCACCAGCATCTCGCTAGCCACAACGGCCGCACCGTCCACCAAACCCGAAACCCCAACCCCCATTGCAACCCAAATGACCAAGGTCGAACACACCTCCAAGGTCAGCCTCAACTCCGCCGACGCTGAAACCCTGCGCCGCGACTTGTTCGGCATCGGCGCCGCCAAAGCCAAGGCCATCATCGCCTACCGCGAAACCAACGGGCCGTTCACGGCGATAGACGAGTTACTGGAAGTAAAGGGTATCGGCAAGGCACTGCTGGAAAAGAACCGCGACCGGCTCGAGGTGAACTGAGGATCTGAAAGCAGGCGAGGAGGCCGGTCATTGACCGGCTTTCTTCTGTTCAGCGAGTTCTGCTTTCAAGCTCCCCCGCACCACCTCGAGAATCCGTGTCGCCAACTCGGCACTCTCGACACTTCTCGCCAACACCAACGCCCCCACCAGCGTCGACATCAGCACCAGGCTCTGCTCCCCGTCATTCGGGTTGCCAAGCGCCGTTTCAACCTGCTTGAGTCGGGCATTGAGGACTTCATCCGTCGTGCGACTGTTCTGCCCACGCAATCCCATCTCCGACGACATCGTCGTCAGCGGGCAGCCTTGATCCGGGGAGGTCTGGTGCCATTCAGACAGGTAGCTGTCGATGAACGCCTCCAGCGGCCGCTCCTGGTTGAACAGCATTTCGCAATGCACATCCAGCTCTGCAGCTGCGGCCTGCAATGCCTTTTCCACCAATTCGTCCTTGGACTTGAAGTGCGCATAAAACCCGCCATGTGTCAGGTTCAGCGACTTCATCAGTGGCTGCAAGCCGGTAGCCCCAATGCCGTCGCGGCGAAAGCGGACTGAGGCCTCCTTGATGATGCGCTGGTGGGTTTGGGCTTTGTGGTCTTGTGAATAGCGCATGGGGTGGCCTCCGAAACATCAGGCCATATTAACCAAGCTCGCTTGGGCATACGCGGGTGGTTACAAAATTGTGCGGCTCAGCGGTGGAGCCGCTTCAGGCTCAACGATCCTGTGCGTCCTTGGAGTCCGCTTGAGCATTGCGCTCGGCCACACGCTGGCGTTGTGCGTCGGTTAATTCAACCTTGTTGGCGCTGTCGCGCAGCATCAACAAACCACCGACGATCGAACCGATCGCAACCACTAGAATCAACCAGGCATACCACGGCATAGGGCTCTCCTTGAGGCAGCAAACCGTGGGGAAATTTCCCACGGTAATAGCTGCTTTGAGTAACGGGCTTTCTTAGTAGTTCATTGTAGGCCCGTTCTGCCCCGGTAACCTTACAGACCGGTCAACATCGCATCCGCCGGCGCATCGGCGCGGTCTTGCGCGGTGAGTTGGAAGTACACAAAACCCACCACCATGAAGCCCAGGAAGATCAACCCGATCAGCGCGTTGAACCAGGCCATGGCCACGAGGCAAACCACCGCCAGTACCAGCGCAATCCCCGGCACGATCGGGTAACCCGGTGCGCGGAAGGTGCGTTCCAGCAGCGGCTCGGTTTTGCGCAGTTTGAACAGGCTGAGCATGCTCATGATGTACATGACGATGGCGCCGAACACCGCCATGGTGATCATCGCCGCGGTCAGGGTCATGCCGCCCAGGTTGATCAGGCCGTCGCTATAGATTGCCGCGATACCGACGATGCCACCGGCGATGATTGCCCGGTGCGGCGTCTGGAAGCGCGACAGTTTGGCGATGAAGGAAGGCAGGTAGCCCGCGCGCGCCAGGGCGAAGAATTGGCGGGAGTAACCCAGGATGATCCCGTGGAAGCTGGCCACCAGGCCGAACAGGCCGATCCACACCAGCATGTGCAGCCAGCCCGAGCTGTCGCCGACCACGGTTTTCATCGCCTGGGGCAGGGGATCGTTGATGTTCGACAGGGTGCGCCAGTCTCCGACGCCACCGGCAAAGAACATCACGCCCATCGCCAGTACCACCAGGGTCAGGATGCCGCTGATGTAGGCCTTTGGAATGGTGCGCTTGGGATCTTTCGCTTCTTCGGCGGCCATGGCGGCGCCTTCGATGGCGAGGAAGAACCAGATGGCAAACGGGATCGCCGCGAACATCCCGGCGATCGCCGGTGCGCCGAAGGTGTCGGAGCCGGCCCAGCCGTTTAGGGCGAAGTTGCTGAAGCTGAAGGCGGGGGCGACCACGCCCATGAACACCAGCAGTTCGGCGACGGCGAGCACGCACACCACCAATTCAAAAGTCGCGGCCAGCTTCACGCCGAGAATGTTGAGGCCCATGAAGACGATGTAGGCACCCACAGCCGCGTGTTTCGGGTCCAGCGCCGGAAACTGCACATTCAAGTAGGCACCAATGGCCAAAGCGATGGCGGGCGGGGCGAAGACGAATTCGATCAGCGTTGCCAGTCCGGCAATCAGGCCACCTTTCTCACCAAACGCCCGGCGGCTGTAGGCAAACGGGCCGCCAGCGTGAGGAATCGCGGTGGTCAGTTCGGTGAAACTGAATATAAAGCAGGTGTACATGGCGGCGACCATCAATGAGGTCACCAGGAAACCCAGCGTTCCCGCCACGCCCCAGCCGTAGCTCCAGCCGAAATATTCGCCGGAAATCACCAGCCCGACGGCGATGCCCCACAAATGCAGGGTGCCCAAGGTGGGTTTGAGTTGTGTGTTCATCGTATTGCTCTCCCTGAACCGGTTGTAATGATTCAAGGTGTTGCAGCGGACATGCCAGGGTGGGAATCATTGTCGTAAAGCGGCGCAACTGTCGCCAGTGCGACGGTATGGCGTTTGAAATGTTGCAGCATTGCACCAGATAAGGGCGTCGGTGACTGAGCCGGCGCTTTCGCGAGCAAGCCCGCTCCCACATTGGCCCGCGTATTTCCTGCTGAACGCGGTCGAGCGTGGGAGTAGGCTTGCTCGCGAAGAGGCCTGCCCAGACGCTGAAAATCCCCGTGTAAAACCCGCATAAACCCACTCTTTACGCCGTCTTTACGCCCCACCCATGCCCTCGCTCTCGTTCCTTTACGCCACTCCTGCGGACAATCCTCCTACACGCGGCAGTCGCCGCACGACGGAGAAACTTCCATGAGCGTTCTGGACGGGGTGTCACTGCTGTTGGCTGTGGCGCTGTTCATTTATCTGCTGGTTGCGCTGTTACGCGCGGATCGGAACTAGGAGCAGGCTATGCACAGTTATGACTATTGGCTGATCATCGCCTTCTTTGCTTTGGTGCTGGTTCCGGCACCGGCCCTGGGGCGTTTCTACTACAAGGTAATGGAAGGGCAGCGAACCTGGCTCACGCCGGTGTTCGGCCCGGTCGAGCGCGCGTGCTATCGCCTCTCGGGTGTGGATGCGGAGCAGGAGCAGAGCTGGCAGAAGTACGCGCTGGCGTTGCTGGCATTCAACGTTGCCGGCTTTGTGCTGCTGTTCGCGTTCCTGTTGTTCCAGGCCTACCTGCCGTTGAACCCGCAGAAATTACCGGGCCTGGAATGGACCCTGGCGTTCAACACCGCGATCAGTTTCATGACCAACACCAACTGGCAGAACTACAGCGGTGAAGCGTCCCTGAGTTACCTCAGCCAGATGGCCGGTCTCACCGTGCAGAACTTCGTCAGCGCTGCCACCGGCCTCGCCGTACTGGTCGCGTTGTGCCGTGGGATCGGTCGCAAATCCACCAAGACCCTGGGCAACTTCTGGGTCGACATGACCCGCGCCACGCTCTACGGCCTGTTGCCGATGTGCCTGGTGTTTGCGTTGTTCCTGGTGTGGCAGGGCGTGCCACAAACCTTCGCTCACTATGTGAACGCGGTCACCCTGCAGGGCGTTGACCAGGTGATCCCATTGGGCCCGGCGGCCAGCCAGATTGCGATCAAGCAATTGGGCACCAACGGCGGTGGTTTCTTCGGGGTCAACTCGGCGCATCCATTCGAAGACCCGACGGCGTGGGCCAACCTGTTTGAACTGGGCGCGATCATCCTGATTCCGGTTGCACTGGTGTTCACCTTCGGCCACTACGTGAAAGACCTGCGTCAGAGCCGGGCGATCCTCGGTTGCATGCTGGCCTTGTTCCTGATCGGTGGTGCGACCGCGATGTGGGCCGAATATCAGCCCAACCCGACGCTGAACAACCCGGCGGTTGAGCAGGCGGCGCCCCAGGAAGGTAAAGAAACGCGCTTCGGTACCACCGGCACCGTGTTGTGGTCGGTGACCACCACCGCCGCGTCCAACGGTTCGGTCAACGGCATGCATGACAGCCTCAACCCCCTGAGCGGGATGGTGGCGCTGATCAACATGATGGTCGGCGAAGTGATCTTTGGCGGCGTCGGTGCCGGCATGTACGGCATGTTGCTCAACGTGCTGATCGCGGTGTTCCTCGCCGGCCTGATGATCGGCCGCACGCCGGAATACCTCGGCAAGAAACTCCAGGCCCGGGAAGTGCAATTGCTGGTGGTGACCTTGCTGGTGATGCCGGTCGGCACCCTGGTGCTGGGCGCCATCGCCGCCAGCCTGCCTGGCCCGGCCGGTGCCATCAGCAATCCTGGCCCTCACGGGTTCAGCCAGTTGCTGTACGCCTACACCTCGGCCAGTGCCAACAACGGCTCGGCGTTTGGCGGCTTCAGCGCCAACACCACGTTCCATAACCTGATGATGAGCCTGTCGATGCTGCTCGGCCGCTTCGGCTACATCTTCCCGGTACTGGCACTCGCCGGCAGCCTGGCGATGAAGAAAACCGCACCGATTGGCCAGAACAGCTTCCCGACCCACGGCGTGCTGTTCGTGACCCTGTTGACCGTGACCATTTTGCTGGTGGGCGGCCTGACCTTCCTGCCGACGCTGGCACTTGGGCCTATCGCTGAACACTTGAGCATGGGTTTCTAAGGGGATATGAAAATGAATATGCCTGCAAAAAATGCTGCCCCGGTCAAACCCCAGGAGCCAGCCAAAACCGCCATGTCGGCCCTGTGGCGCCCGGCGCTGGTCCAGGCGTTCGTCAAGCTGGACCCGCGTCAGCTGCAACGTTCGCCAGTGATGCTGGTGGTGGAACTGACCGCGATCCTCACCACGATCCTGTGCTTCGTGCCGGACGTTGCCGTACCGACCTACGTCGCCGTGCAAATCGCGGTGTGGTTGTGGTTCACCGTGCTGTTCGCCAACTTCGCTGAAGCCTTGGCGGAAGGTCGCGGCAAGGCCCGTGCCGACAGCCTCAAGGCCGGCAGCGAAGGCCTCAGCGCTCGTCGCAAAGAAGCCGACGGCAGCTTCAAAGTCGTGCCGGCCACCAGCCTGCGCAAGGGTGACGTGGTGCGTGTGGTCGCCGGAGAAATGATCCCGGGCGACGGCGAAGTTGTCGAAGGGATTGCCGCGGTCAATGAAGCGGCGATCACCGGTGAATCGGCGCCGGTCATCCGTGAGTCCGGCGGCGACCGCTCGGCCGTCACCGGCAATACCCGCCTGGTGTCGGACTGGTTGATGATCCGCATCACCGCCAACCCGGGCGAGTCGACCCTGGACCGCATGATCGCCCTGGTGGAAGGCGCCAAGCGCCAGAAAACCCCCAACGAAGTCGCGCTGGATATCCTGCTGATCGGCCTGACGCTGATCTTCCTGCTGGTGGTGGTGACCCTGCAGCCGTTCGCCCACTTCGCCAATGGCAATCTGCCGCTGGTGTTCCTGGTCGCGCTGCTGGTCACCCTGATTCCGACCACCATCGGTGGCCTGTTGTCGGCCATCGGTATTGCCGGTATGGACCGCCTGGTACGCCTCAACGTGATCGCCAAATCCGGTCGCGCAGTGGAAGCGGCGGGGGACGTGCACGTGTTGCTGCTGGACAAAACCGGCACCATCACCTTCGGTAACCGCCGTTGCACCAACGTGATTGCCGCGCCCGGTGTAAGCGGCAAAGAGATTGCCGAAGGCGCGCTGCTGGCGTCCCTGGCGGACGACACGGCTGAAGGTAAATCCATCGTCGAATACCTGCGTGGCCTGCACCCGCAAGCTGAACCGTCGACGGATGAGCTGACGGCCGTACCGTTCAGCGCGGAAACCCGTCTGTCCGGTGTCGACTACCAGGGCCGTGTGTTCCGTAAAGGTGCCGTGGATTCGCTGCTGGCCTTCATCGGCCTGCAACGCCGCGACCTGCAACCGGCACTGTCCCGGGAAATCGACAAGATCGCCCAGAGCGGCGGCACGCCGTTGCTGGTGTGTGCCGACGGCAAGTTGCTCGGCGCGATTCACCTTAAGGACGTGGTCAAGCCCGGCATTCGCGAGCGTTTCGCCGAGCTGCGCAAGCTGGGGATTCGCACCGTGATGGTGACCGGTGACAACCCGCTGACCGCTGCGGCGATTGCGGCTGAAGCCGGTGTGGATGACGTGCTGGCCGAAGCCACGCCGGAGAAAAAACTGGCGCGCATTCGTCACGAACAGAACGATGGTCGCCTGGTGGCGATGTGCGGCGACGGCGCCAACGATGCTCCGGCGCTGGCCCAGGCTGACGTCGGCATGGCGATGAACGATGGCACACAAGCCGCCCGTGAAGCCGCCAACATGGTCGACCTCGACAGCGACCCGACCAAACTGCTGGACGTGGTGCAGATCGGCAAGGAATTGCTGGTAACCCGTGGCGCGTTGACGACCTTCTCCATCGCCAACGACGTGGCCAAGTACTTCGCGATCCTGCCGGCGCTGTTCGCCTCGATCTACCCGCAACTGGGTGTGCTCAACGTGATGCACCTGCAAAGCCCGCAGAGCGCGATCCTCTCGGCCATTGTGTTCAACGCCCTGATCATCGTGGTGCTGATCCCGCTGGCGCTGCGCGGTGTGCGTGTGCAAGCGGCGAGTGCGGCGGCGTTGCTGCGTCGCAACCTGCTGATCTACGGCCTGGGCGGGATTCTGGTGCCGTTCGCGGGCATCAAGGCGATCGACATGCTGCTGACCGCCCTGCACCTGGTTTGACCCGATGCCTGCGGGCGCCGGCAAACCGGTGCCTGCAGGTTGCAATGACCGAATTGAGGAATATGAAATGTCCAACATTATCCGCCCGGCCCTGAGCCTGCTGGTATTGATGACCCTGATCACCGGCGTGGCCTATCCCCTGGTGGTCACCGGCGTGGCGCAAGTCGCGTTCCCTGACCAAGCCAACGGCAGCCTGGTACGCGATGCCAGCGGCAAGGTCCGTGGTTCGAGCCTGATCGCCCAGGACTTTACCGGTGACGGCTGGTTCCACCCACGCCCATCGGCGGGGGCGTTTGCCACGGTTTCCAGCAGTGCCAGCAACCTCGGCCCCAGCAACCCGGCGCTGGCCACCCGTGTGTTCGACGACGCCAACAAGCTGCTCGTACCGGGTCAGGGGCCAGTGCCTTTGGCATTGCTGACTACCTCCGGCAGCGGTCTTGATCCACACTTGCCACCGCAGGCGATTGCCTATCAACTGGCCCGGGTGGCCGCGGCGCGTAACCTGCCGGTGGCGACCCTGCAGCGCTTGATGGACGAGCACATCGAAAGCCCGCTGGTGGGGCCGCCGGTGGTGAATGTTTTGGCGTTGAACATGGCGCTTGAAAAGTTGTAAACCGTGGCGCCGCCTTCGCGAGCAAGCC
>NZ_JACARC010000022.1:0-41906 GCF_013386825.1 Pseudomonas sp. IPO3778 | reverse complement strand
GGCTTGCTCGCGAAGGCGGCCATAAGAAATCCACATCAACACCTGAAGGAAGACTGCCCGCATGAGCGACTCCGGCCGCGCCGATGCCCTGTTAGCCGATCTACCCCGGGACGGCCGTGGCCGGCTCAAAGTTTTCCTCGGCGCCGCCCCCGGCGTGGGCAAGACCTACGCCATGCTCCAGGCCGCCCACACCCAACTGCGCCAGGGCGTGCGGCTGATTGCCGGCGTGGTGGAAACCCACGGCCGCGCCGAGACCGAAGCCTTACTCAGCGGCCTGCCGCAGCAGCCGCTGCTGCGCACCGAATACCGCGGCGTGATGCTGGAGGAAATGGACCTCGACGGTCTGCTCGCCGCCAAGCCCAAACTGGTGCTGGTGGACGAACTGGCCCACAGCAACGCCCCCGGCAGCCGCCACGAAAAACGCTGGCAAGACATTCAGGAACTGCTCTCCGCCGGCATCAACGTCTTCACCACGGTCAACGTCCAGCACCTGGAAAGCCTCAACGACCAGGTGCGCGGCATCACCGGTGTGCACGTGCGTGAAACCCTGCCCGACTGGGTCTTGCAGGAAGCCGACGAACTGCTGCTGATCGACCTGCCGTCCCGGGAACTGCTGGAGCGCCTGCGCGACGGCAAGGTCTACGTCCCGGAACAGGCCCGCGCCGCCATCGATGCGTTCTTCACCCAGACCAACCTCATGGCCCTGCGGGAGCTGGCGATGCAAACCGCTGCGGCCCATGTCGACGATGACCTGGCCCAGGGTTATCGCCAATTGGGCCAGGCCGCGCCCGCCGTGCGAGGCCGGCTGCTGGTGGGCGTGGACGGCGACGCCCAGGCCGAACGCCTGGTGCGTCACGCCAGCCGTGTAGCCCAGCGCCGGCATTTACCGTGGAGCCTGGTGCATGTGGATAACGGCCGGGTGCGCGATGAACAATCGCGCTTGCGCCTGCAAAATGCCCAGCAACTGGCGGAGCGCCTAGGCGGCGAAGTGGTGTTGCTGCGGGCGGGAGAGGTGGCCAAGACCCTGATCCAGCACGCTGGCGAACGCCGCGCCAGCTTGATTCTGGTGGGGCAGTCGCGGCCGCGTTGGCATCGCACCTTGTTGGGTGGTGGCTTGGCGTCACGTTTGCTGCGCAATGCCCGGGGCCTGGAAATCAACGTCCTCGACAGCGATGAAGTACCGGCCCCGCCGCGCCTGCCCGATGTACGCGGGCTGGTGTGGTTCGACTATGCCCTGGCGGTGGTGGCAACGGTGATCGCGGCTGCGGTGGCCTGGGGTGTCGCCAGTCTGCTGCCGTTGCCGAACATCTCGCTGGTGTTCCTGGCCGCCGTATTGCTGGTAGCGGTGCGCAGCAGCCTGGGGCCAGCGCTGGTGTGTGCGGCGCTGTCATTCCTGAGCTATGACTTCCTGTTTATTCCGCCGAATTTCTCTTTCGCGATCCAGCGTGAAGAAGACGTGCTGACCCTGTTGTTCTTCCTGCTGATGGCCGCGCTTACCGGCAACCTGGCCGCGCGGCAGCGCCGGCAGTTGCAGGCATTGCGCGATACCCAGGAAGAAACCACCGAGTTGCTCGACCTGTCCCGCAAGCTCACCGCCGCCACGGACCGCCAGGCGGTGATCAGTGCCGCCGCGCATCATTTGGAAGGCTGGAGCGACCTGCAATTGTGCCTGGTCAACCGGGACGGTCAGGGCGACTGGAAGGTCGAGACCGGCGGCCCGATCACCTTTACCGAAGCCGAACGCGCCGCCGCCGATTGGGCCTGGCAGCACGACCAGCCGGCAGGCATGGGCACCGGTACGTTGCCGTTTGGCCGTTGGTGGTGGTGGCCGTTGTCCAGTGAAGAAGGCCCGCTGGGCTTGCTGGGTGTCAGCCCGAAAGCCGGGCTCGAATTGAGCGGCCAGCGCCGTCGCCTGCTCACGGCCTTGAGCCAACCGTTGGCCCAGGCCCTGGCCCGGGCGCAACTGGCCCAGGAGCTGGAAGCCGCACGTCTGCACGGTGAAACCGAGCAATTGCGCAGCGCGTTGCTGGCTTCGGTGTCCCATGACCTGCGCACACCGTTGACCTCCATGCGTGGCAGCATCGACAGCCTGTTGGCCCTCGGCGAGGCGATTCCCCTGGAGGATCGCCGGGAGTTGCTGGAAGGCACCCGCGATGAAGCCGAGCGTCTGGACCGCTACATCCAGAACCTGCTGGACATGACCCGCCTGGGCCATGGCGCGCTGAAACTGGCGCGGGATTGGGTGTCACCCGGCGATATCGTCGGCAGTTCCCTGGGCCGCTTGCGTGCGGTATTGGCGCCGCTGCAAGTGTCCACCGACCTGCCGCCCGAGCTGCCACTGCTTTACGTGCACGCCGCCTTGATCGAGCAAGCGCTGGTCAACGTATTGGAAAACGCCGCACGCTTCTCGCCGCCCCAAGGCCGCCTGCAACTCAGTGCCGGCGTGCGGGATAACCAGTTGTTTTTTGCCGTCGCCGATGAAGGCCCGGGGATTCCCGAGGAGGAGCGGGCGAAGATTTTCGACATGTTCTACACCGCCGCAAGAGGTGATCGCGGCGGGCAGGGCACGGGGCTTGGACTTGCTATCTGCCAGGGCATGGTGGGGGCTCACGGCGGGCATATCAGCGTGGCCGACGGCATCGAGGGCCGGGGTACTTGCATCACTTTATTCCTGCCATTGCAGGCCCAGCCTGGCCTGGAAAGCGAACCTTGAGCTACCCTCTTTTCTTCACGGATTTTGATTGGACACCATGAGCCAGACCGCAACGATTTTGGTCATTGACGACGAACCGCAGATCCGCAAGTTCTTGCGTATCAGCCTGGCCTCCCAGGGCTACAAAGTGATTGAGGCCGGCACCGGCAACGAAGGCCTGGCCCAGGCAGCCTTGAGTAAACCGGACCTGCTGGTGCTCGACCTCGGCCTGCCGGACATGGATGGCCAACAAGTGCTGCGCGAGTTTCGTGAATGGTCCACGGTGCCGGTGCTGGTGCTGTCGGTGCGCGCCAGTGAAGTGCAAAAGGTCGAGGCGCTGGACAACGGTGCCAATGACTACGTGACCAAGCCGTTTGGCATCCAGGAGTTTCTCGCGCGGGTGCGCGCGTTGCTGCGCCAGGCGCCGGCGGGAGAGGCCCAGGAAGCGGCGTTGCGTTTCGGCCCGCTGACGGTAGACCTGGCGTATCGCCGGGTGCTGCTGGACGGCGCCGAAGTGGCGCTGACCCGCAAGGAATATGCGGTGCTGGCCCAACTGGCACGGCATCCCGGCCGGGTGATTACCCAGCAGCAACTGCTCAAGGATATCTGGGGACCGACCCATACCGAAGACAGTCATTACCTGCGGATTGTGGTGGGGCACCTGCGCCAGAAGCTGGCAGATGACCCGACTCAGCCACGGTTTATCGTGACTGAGGCCGGCGTTGGGTATCGGCTATTGAACACCGAAGCCTGAAGCGTTAGCTCAACCTGTGGCGAGGGCGCTTGCTCCCGTTGGAGTGCGCAGCGCTCCAAGGATTTTGGGGCCGCTACGCAGCCCAACGGGAGCAAGCTCCCTCGCCACACAATCCCGGCTGATAAAACTTCAGTGCTGCTCACTCTCATACCGATCCAGCGTATCGCTGGCGATTTCCCGCCCCAACGCGATCAGCTCCGGCGCCTTGTAGAACTCGAAAAACCGGCAAACCCGCTTCGGCACGTTGATCAGGATATCCGGCGGATACCCGGCGATCTTGTACTGCGCCAATGACGTCTGCATCACCTCGAAACTCTGGTTGATCAAATCCAGCAGCGACGCCGGCCCCACGTTATCGATGATGAACGAACCGGTCGCCGACTTCGGCGCCCCGGCCTTTTCCGGGGCGGCAGCCGGCTGCTGCGCCTCGGGTTCGGCAGACTCCAGCCACGGGTTGATATCGGCGGCCTGGGCCAGCAGCGCCTCCTGCTCCAGCATCAACAACTGTTCGGCCTGCTTGCGACGAAACGGCAAGTGCGAACCCAGTGAACGCACCAGGCTATCGAAGCGGCTCTTGAACGCCGGCGGACGCTGGATCACGGGAAGCGTGTAGTGCTTCTGGTTGGTGGAGTTGAGGTTGACCGCGATGATCAGGTCGCAATGGCTCGACACCACCGGCACGATCGGCAGAGGGTTCAGCAGGCCGCCGTCCACCAGCATGCGGTTGCCTTGCATCACCGGGGTGAACAGGCTGGGAATCGCCGCCGAGGCGCGCATGGCCTGGTGCAGGCAGCCTTCCTGGAACCAGATTTCCTGCTGGTTGGTCAGATCGGTGGCCACGGCGGTGTAGGGAATTCGCAGGTCTTCGATGTTGATCTCGCCGACGATCTTGCGGATTTGCCCGAAGACCTTTTCGCCCCGGATTGCCCCGAGGCGAAAACTCACGTCTACCAGGCGCAGCACGTCCAGGTAGTCGAGGCTTTCGATCCAGTTCCGATACTCGTCCAGCTTGCCCGCGGCATAGATCCCGCCCACCACGGCGCCCATGGAACAGCCGGCGATGCAGGCGATGTCATAGCCGCGTTTTTCGATTTCTTCGATCACGCCGATATGGGCGTAGCCCCGGGCGCCACCGGAACCCAGCACCAATGCAACACGTTTCTTCATGACCTGCCCCTTCGCAAAACAGGTGACCACAATGCACCCATCGAGGGGGGCGCTTCAATCATCACGGCCACAACCGATTATTTTCGCGAGAGGGCTACTCTGCTCGGGTATGCTCTGGCAATCGGCACTGTGGATTCAGGCAGTCGTATAAGGCACTTTTCGGTGTAGGCAACGTCTACACCTGTGACTGTTTTTTCTTTTCTTGAGGTGTCATTTGATGAAAGCCTGGATGTGTGTGCCTGTGATTGTGTTGGCCCTGGCCGGTTGTGCCGGGAAAACCGCTTATCGCGACAGCTGCGGCACGCAACTGGATGCTGCGTGGCACGAACTGGACCTGGCCAAGGCCGAAGGTTTTGCCGGCACTGTGAGTTACTCCAAGGCCCTGTCCTTGTTGACTGGCGCCAAGACCCAGCAGCAGTTCGAAGCCTTTGAAGGCTGCTCCAACAAGGCCGAAAAGGCCCGCTTCTATATTCGTGAGTCTCGTGCAGGGCGTTGATCCGTAGCCGCTGTCGAGTGCGACGAGGCTGCGTCGGCGGCCTCAAGCTCAGTAAAGATTAATCATTGAGGAGGAAAGGATGTCAGCCTTGGTCGATCAGTTAGTCGCTCAGGTCATTGGCCTGGAAGTAGGGTTGCTGAACTGCCAGGCGCGCCTCGCCGCCGTCACGGACGACGAGGCGCTGCACGATCTGCGCACCACCGTGCGGCGTTTGCGCAGCCTGTTGCGGCCATTGCGCGGGTTGCCCGGTGTCGAGCAACTCGAAGCGGCCGCCAGTGCCGTGGGCCAACTGACCACCCCCTTTCGTGACCGCGAAGTGTTGGCGGCCTACCTCCATCAGCACGGCTATCACGAGGCGGCTGACCGGCGCACCCGGCAGCAGGCGGGCACTTACCGTGCCGTCGCGCGAGGGCCGGAGCTGGCGCAGTTACTGCTGATTCTCGAGGCATTCCCCCGCTTCATCCGCGCCTCCCAACGGCAGAAATTGCTCAAGGGCTTGCGCGCACGCATTGAAAAACGCCTGGCCAAGCAATGGAAAAACCTCGGCGAGGCGTTACGCGACCCCAACCATGACCGTCACCGCCTGCGCTTGTTGATCAAGCGGGTGCGCTATGCGGCCGAAGCCTATCCCGAGCTGGACAAGCTGCCCTCCAAAGCCGTGTCCCGTCTCAAGGCGGCCCAGGGCGCTCTCGGCGATTGGCATGATTGCTGGCAGTGGCTGGCGCAAGCCGGGCACGAGCCCGACCTGCAACCGTGCGTACCCGGCTGGCACCGCACCATGGCCAAGGCCGAAGGGCAGGCCGATCGTGTGCTGGATAAATTGAGCGCCGACTGCTTCGCTTGAACCTGCGGCCTATCTGTCCGGACTTTTGGCTGGAATAGGTGCTGTGCGGCGCAGGCCGGGTGGTTAAGATCCCTCAATCCTTCTTCAAGTTGAGATCGCCATGCGCTTTAGTGATTTGCTCGACGCTGCCCGCAACCATCCCCTGGACGTTTCGATCCCTGCCGAATGGGCCCAGGGCCGTGCCACCTTTGGCGGCCTGGTGGTAGCGTTGCAATACGAAGCCCTGCGTGCACAGGTTCCGGCGGATCGCCCGTTGCGCTCGCTGGCGATTACCTTCGTCGGCCCGGTGGCGCCGGATGTGTCTGCCCGCTACGAAGTCGACGTGCTGCGCGAAGGCAAGGCCGTCAGCCAACTGCTGGGACGTGTGGTGCAGAACGGTGAAACGATGACCCTGGTGCAGGCCAGTTTTGGCGCCTCACGGCCATCGCAGATCGATGTTGAAGCCGAACCGGCGCCCACCTTCAAACATTGGGATGAATGCCAGGAGTTGCCCTACGTCAAAGGGGTGACACCGGAATTCATGCGTCACCTGGCGATGCGCTGGAGCGTGGGTGGCCTGCCGTTCACCGGCAATAAATCCCGTGAGATGGGCGGCTGGGTGCGCTTGCGTGGGGATGTGAAGGAAGAACCGTTGACCGAGGCGCACATTCTCGCGCTGGTGGATGCGTGGCCTCCGTCGGTGTTACCGCACCTGACCCAACCGGCGGCGGGCAGCACCCTGACCTGGACCATTGAGTTCGTGCAGCCGTTGCAAACCCTCAGCACCCTGGACTGGTGCCAATACTTGGTTCACATCGAGCATGCCCGGGACGGCTACGGCCACGCGGCCGCGCAGCTGTGGAGCCCTGACGGCCAATTGATCGCCATCAGTCGCCAGTCGGTGGTGGTGTTCGCCTGAACCCTTAGACCAACAGGTGTTGGTCACTGGAGGTGTCGCTGGCGTGTGCCTCCAGGCGGCGACCGTGATGCTGCAGGGCCAATGCGGCCAGAATGCCGACAACCCCGATGGCCACACTCGACATGTTCTCGCTGAACACTCCGGACACCATCAACAGAAAACCGATCACCATCAGTGGCAGCGCAAGCAGTTGCAACACGTGATTGGTCGCATGCTGTGGGTTTTGCGGGTGGTTGCGCCATTGCCAGGCGGGGAGATTCGGATGACGTTTGCCCATGATCGTGATTCCTCTGTCCGTTGAAACATCTTGAACAGAGTGTAGGCCGGGCAGGGCGGGGCGGCGAATCAAGGATGACTATGGACGTCATAGCCATCCCTTCAGGGTTTTACAGCTTCAACTGTCCGATGGCCTTGCTCAGTTCGCCGGCCAAGGTTGCCAGCTCATTGCTGGTGGTGGCTGAATCCACGGTCTGTTGCACGGTGTTCTCGGTGACGTCGCGAATGCTCACCACTGCCCGATTCATTTCCTCGGCCACATGGCTTTGCTGTTCTGCGGCCACGGCGATCTGCGTGTTGCTCTCGCGCATCTGCGCCACGGCGCCGGTGATTTCGGCGAGGGCAATCCCGGCCTCTTGAGCCTGTTGCACACAGTCGTCGGCCTTGAACGAGCTTTCTTGCATAAAGTCCACCGCGTCCCGGGTGCCGGCTTGCAGGGCGGACACCATGCGGGTGATTTCATCGGTGGAGCTTTGTACCCGTTTGGCCAGGTTGCGCACTTCGTCGGCGACCACGGCAAAACCCCGGCCCATTTCGCCGGCACGGGCGGCTTCGATGGCGGCGTTGAGGGCCAACAGGTTGGTCTGTTCGGCGATGCTGTGAATCACCCCGACCACGCTGTTGATTTTCTGGCTGTCCTCGGCCAGCTTCTGGATCATTTCGGCGGTTTGCTGCACACCGGTGGACAGCCCGGCAATCGAGCGTTGCACCCGGCTGACCACTTCCTGGCCGCTGCCGGCGAGGGTGTCGGCGGTCTGGGACAGGTCGCGGGTGGCCCCGGCGTGCTGGGCGATGTGGTAGACCGTGGCGGTCATCTCGTTGATCGCGGTGGCTGCCTGGTCGGTTTCGCTTTGCTGGCCCAGCATGCCGTGTTGCACCTCGTTCATGCTGCTGGCCAGGCGTGCGGCGCCGTCGTCCAACTGCCTGGCAGTGCGCGCGACGGTGTTGACCACACGCTGATAGCCCGCCTGCATCGCGTTGAAGGCCGTGGCCATCTGGCCTACTTCGTCTTTGCAGGCCAAGGGCACGCGGGCCGAGAGGTCGCCGGTTTTCTCCACATGCAGCATCACGTCTTTCAAGGTGTTGAGCTGGCTCAGCAGAAAGCGGATCAGCAATTGTGAGGCGCCGAGCATGGCCAGCATCAGAATCATGACCGCCACCGCATAGTTGGCGAAACGCTCTTCGAACACTTGGCTCAAGCTGGGCCCATAGGCCAGCACCGCTACCTGCTGGCCGTCGGCGCGGGCGACCACATCGGCGCCCATCAGCGGGTTGTCGCCGAACAGCGGCAGGTGATTGAAATCCACCCAACCGTGGGCGGTGGCCAGGGCTGAAAGATCCTGGTCGCCCAGTTGTGGGATTTTGCCCTTGGCAAACGTCAGCCAGTGCTCGCCCTTGGGCAGGGGCTGGTCGGTGGGCCAGGCCTTGAGCAGGCGCCCCTGGGCTTGCGCCGAAGCCTGGGCAGCCTGGCTGCGGGCCTGTTGTTCCAGTTGCACGGCGTACAACACCAGCAGCAAGGTGGTGATGAAGGCGACCGCGTTGACGGCCCAGAATTTGTACTTCAGCGAGATGTTGCTAAGCCAGGCACCCATGGAAGGTTTTCTCTGATAGCGGAAACAGCATTGGCAAGGTGCCATTATTGTGCCGCTATCGAGTCAACAGGTTTTGATATGGGTCAATGCCCCGCGTCAATCCGGCACAGGCAATCCAAAAAATGCGCGGGCGCAGGCGGTGCTGTGTTGTGCCAGGTCTTCCACGGTTTCTTCACGGTGCAGGGCAACTTCCCGCAGTACTTCCGGCAGATAGGCGGGCTCGTTGCGACCGTTTTTCGGTTTGGGCCGCAGGGTCCGTGGCAACAGGTAGGGCGCATCGCTTTCCAGCATCAGGCGGCCTCGGGGAATCTCCCTGACCAGCGGGTGCAGGTGCGTCCCACGGCGTTCGTCGCAGATCCAGCCGGTGATGCCGATATGCAGGTCCAGGTCGAGGTAGCTGAACAGCGCACGCTGCTCGCCGGTAAAGCAGTGCACCACCGCGGCTGACAGGTGATCGCGGTAGTCCCGCAGGATGTCCAGCAGGCGCTGGTTGGCGTCGCGTTCGTGGAGGAATACCGGGAGTTTCAACTCCACGGCCAGGGCCAGGTGCTCTTCGAGGACTTTTTCCTGCTGGGGACGTGGCGAGAAATCCCGATTGAAATCCAGCCCGCATTCACCCACCGCACGTACACGGCTTTCTTTGAGCAAACCGCGCAGGCGCCTGGCGCTTTCGGCGTTCCAGTCACTGGCGGAATGAGGGTGGATGCCCGCGGTGGCAAACAACCGCTGGCCGCTTTCGTCCAGTTGCTGGCACAGCTCCAGGGCCTGTTCGCTGCCGTCGACACTGGTACCGGTGAGCACCAATTGGCTCACCCCGGCGGCGTAGGCACGGTCGAGAACGGCCTGGTGCTTTTCGTCGAAACTTGGGTTGGTCAGGTTGACGCCGATATCAATGAGTTGCATGGTGCTACCTCCGCCTGCGGTCGGAAAGCATATCAGAGCTGTAGATTTATAAGAAAAGCCAAGAACTACAACGAGTTAAAGCTGTCTTTGAAAGTCGCAAGTAACACCGTGTTTGGTTTGTAACCATCTGCCGTGCCACCCTTGCGCCCAAAGCCTGCGCTCATGGCGCTCTGTTTCTGTCCCCCAACGCCTCGTTTTTCGCGAAGCAATGGGCAGTATTCTTTCTTCCGGAGAGCGGATGATCCGACCCTCGGCGTTGCTTATGTTGTGCCTGACGTTACTGCTGCCCATGTCGGCGGTTGCGCGTCTGGACGGGCCGCTGGAAGTGACCAAGCCGGGCAAGGTCCGCGACCTCGCGGAGATCCGCAGCAGCCGCACCTTGCGGGTGTTGGTCAACCAGAGCCGAAACAGTTCCGGCGAAGTCCAGGGGCAGGCCATCGGCGTTGAATACCATCGCCTGCGCGCTTTCGAGCAATACCTCAACGGCCATGCCCGTGACGGTCAGGAGATCAACCTCAAGATCATCCCCAAGGCCAAGGATCAACTGATCGGCGCGTTGGCCCGTGGCGAGGGTGACCTGGTGGCTCCCGGCGAATTGATGGACGTGAAAGCCGCCCACAAGATTGCCACCAGCGACCCGATTGCCAGCGACGTGCCGTTATGGCTGGTGGGGCTCAAAGGCGAGCGGCGGTTTACCAAGCTGGAGCAGCTGTCTGGGCGTACCCTGGCGCTGACCACCGGCAGCGCCGCGTCGGATGCGATCAATCAGGTCAACCAAAAGCTGGCGCTGCACAAGTTGCCGCCGGTGAAGGTGGAATGGGTGGACCCCAGCCTGGCGGTGGAGGACGTGCTGGAGATGGTCCAGGCCGGGATTTTCCACCTGACGATTGTCGAGCGGCCGATCGCCGAGCGCTGGGCGAAGATCCTGCCCAAGCTGCGCTTTGACCGGCAAGTGACCATCAGCGAGCCGGGCGAAGAGTACTGGTTCGTGCGCCAGGATGCCTCGATGCTGCGAGCCAGCATTGATCGTTTCCTCAAGACCTACCACACGCCGTCCGACCAGGATGTGGCGTTCCAGCGCATCTACCGCCGCCTGTATCAAGTGCGTTATCCACTGGCCCGGGCCGACCGCCAGCGCCTGGAAAAACTGCGGCCGGTGCTGCAAAAGCATGCCCGTGAGCAAGGCATGGACTGGCTGAACCTGGCCGCGCTGGCGTTCAAGGAGTCGGCCTTCGACCCCGGTGCTCGGAGCAGCGGCGGGCCCACCGGGCTGATGCAGATCACGCCGTCGGCGGCCCAGCGGGTTGGGGTCAATAACATCGAAAGCCTGGATAGCAATGTGCAGGCGGGCGCGCGTTACCTGGCGATGATCCGGCGCAAGTTTTTCTCAAGCCCCAAGCTCAACGAGCGCGAGCGCATGGCGTTTGTACTGGCGGCCTACAACATGGGGCCGGAGCGGGTCCAGGGAATGCGTGCCGAAGCGCGGCGCCGGGGGCTGAACCCCAACCAATGGTTTTTCCAGGTCGAGCGCATTGCCATGGAGCAGGTGGGAATGAGTGGTGTCAGCTATGTTAATAGCGTGAACAAATACTACTTGGCGTTTGATCGGGAACGGGAGTCGTTGGAGCCGGCAGCGCCGCGAGTTGCCTCACGGAAATAATCAATTAATTCGATTGTTTTTAGCCGTTTTATCGGCTTTTATCATTGCTTAAACTGATTAATATAGCGGCCAACCAACCCCTACCTTGAAAAGGATTATCAGCATGAGCCCATTGATCACCCGCATCCTCTCCACCCGCGCCGGCTATGGCCTGACGGTTCTGCGCATTTTTGTCGGGATCATCTTCGCCGCCCACGGCTCGCAAAAGCTCTTTGGCTGGTTTGGCGGCGGCGGCCTGGCGGGCACGGCCCAGTGGATGGAAAGTATCGGTCTGGCGCCGGGTACCTTGATGGCTGTGTTGTCCGGTGGTACCGAGTTCTTTGCCGGGCTCGCGCTGATCATTGGGTTGTTGGCACGGCCTGCGGCATTGGGCTTGTCGATCATTTCCCTGGTGGCGATTTTCTCGGTGCATATCCATAACGGCTTGTTCATGGCCAACAACGGTTACGAGTTCGCCCTGGCGTTGCTGGGCGGTACGCTGGCGGTGTTGCTGGAAGGGGCTGGCAAGTTGTCTGCCGACCGCGCCATCACTCACTGATACCGCGAAATCTGCTTTAAAGGCCCGCCCCGTGCGGGCCTTTTCGTTGCCCGGGATTCTTGACACCGCCCCACAGGCTTCTCTAGGATGTTGCCCATGCGCCGATTTAAACAGCTAATTGCGGGGCGCCACCGGTGACTGACCACAGTCCCGACAGAAACCAGGGCCAAGCGCCGGGCTTCGAAATTCCGCTAAAGCGCTGGTTCGGTGTTGCCTCTCACCTGCCCGCAGACTTTTGAGGCAGAGACACGACACGATGAATGCACTACGCCCCCTCATACGCCTGGCCCCGATCACCGCGGACCTCACCCAACGCAATCCGAAAATCCTCCTGGGCGGCAAGCACCAGCCGACGCTGCTGCGTTATCTGGACGGCTGGCCGCGCCGCACGGGGCGGCCTTCGGCCTTCCTGATCCAGTTTGTCGAAGACGGCGACTCCCTCGCGCGGTTTGCGTCCAACAGCTTTGACCTGGCCGTTATTCAAGCGCCCAGTGCCAGCGACGCGGAGGAAGTGATACGCCAGTTGACCCGTATTGCCCGACAAGGGCTGATTGCTCGGCGTTGAACCCTCAGTAAAAGGCCGTTGAAGGCAGGTGCCGGCGGCTGCGACGCGCCAGGAAAACACCCCACGCAATCACGCACAGTATCAACGGTATGGGCAGGATATTGAGTAACTTTATCTTGCGCTCCAGGGCATGAACCTCGGCGTATGACTGAACCTTCAGCGCGTGAATTTCCATGGGCACCCGCAAACGCTCCTTGTTAAGCGCTTGCAGCAAGGCGCTGGGCGTTACCGACTGGGGCCCTGGCGAAAGGGTCTTCGGGTTCAGCAATTGCCATTCCTTTTCTGTTTGTTCCAGACGCTGCACCCGTTCTGCGGACTTTTCCCGGTAGGCCTGCGCGGCGTCTTCGCGCATCGCCTTCAGCACCTGCAGTGTTCGACCGCCGCCTGCGCGAGGGCGAACGTCCATCAGCCCATCGGGCGCCGCCAGGTTATCCAGGGTGTTCAAGACAAACATTGCGTTATCTGACGCCGCTCCGCCCGTCGTACTCACATTTTGAAGCATGCCAGCCACACGATCGCTGATCAGGTCGGTGTCGGCGACCACCACGACATGGATGTACGCAGACTTTTGCACGTGGGCTTCACGCCCATCGAGCCCGTCGGGAAAGGCGGAATAGGCGGGCCCCTCGACGCGGGCGGCGATCACCTGTGGCTGACCGCGAGTGGCTGCTTCCTCGATCAGCACGTCGAACTGCGCGGGCAGGGCGAAGCGTTCAGCATCAAACAGGGCGGCGCGCCCCGAGCTTTGGAGCAGTGGGGTGAAGGTCATGCGGCTTTTCTTGACGGGCGTCAGCCCGCCACTGCTCAGGACATTGACGCTGCGCAGTTTCCAGGTGCTGATGTCATCCTGCGCCATTGCCTGGCGGGGCAAGGTCAACGCAGCAGGATGGCGCACAGGTGGCTGGCCTGAGGTCATGATCACCGAGGTGGCATAGTCGTGATCGGCTATTATTTTATTTGCAGGCATCTGGATGCCCCAGGCGGCAAGCAATGCGTTCTGCCCGGCGTTTTCCGGTGGTGCGGCGCTGGTCACCAGCCCGGCAAGCGGGTCGATAAACATCAGCAGTTTGCCTGCGCCCAATACAAATTGATCGATCGCGTAAAGGGTCTGATCGGGCAGTCTCCCGGGATGAACCACCATCAGGGTTTTGATGTGTTCCGGAATTTGCGTAATGCCTGGCTGCAGGCTTACGAGGTTGAATTGGCGGCGGATCTCCTTCCCTAACTGCCATGGCGATGTGCTCATGCCATTGCGCTCATCCCATTCACCCTCCAATGGCAGGCCGGATATCAGGCCTATGACGGGCTGCTCTGGATGGATCACCTTGTGGATAAGGTGGCTGATTTCATATTCCAGCAGCGACTCCCGGTCCGGGCTGAATGACTCGATGCTGTGGGGGCCATGGCCCATACTGGTACCGACCAGGCCGAAGAACCCTTGTTGATCGTCAAGCCCCAACAGCCGGGCTTTGTACTCGTCTTCTGAAAAAGGTGTGGGGTCGATGAAGTGCAGGTTGATTTTGCCCTTTGCCGCTTTTTCATACTCCTTGAGCAACAACGTCACGCGTTTACCGTAGCTTTCCAGGGTACGGGTCTTTTTCGGATGCTTGCTTGAGTTGAAAAAGTACAGATCGACCGGCCGCTCAAGTGAGGCGAGTAGTGTCTGTACAGGCGCAGAGAGTGTGTGGACTTTCTGTTCTGAAAAGTCTAGTCGTATGTTCGGAAGCTTCAGTGCCCATACCAGGTTAAAGGCGAGAAAGAGCAGCAGTAGGATGATAAGGGTGATGCTGGCGCTTAGTGGCTTTCTCATCGTGATGTGCCCCTCTCAACCGTTTCTAATATTCAGGGCAATGGTCGTCGCGGCCAGAAAGGCAACGATCATGCTGATGAAATACAAACTGTCTTGAAGAGCCAGGACACCTTGGTCAATGGCATCAAAGCGCGTTGATGGACTCAGGGAAATAATACGGTCAATGAGCCAGATCGGTGCCTGATGTTCAATGGCATCCAGGATGGATGACAGCCCGCTGACGGCCAGGAGCAAGCACAGTGTTACTGTAAATATGACGGCGCGGTGACGTGCCAACGTGCAAATAAAGCAGCCCGCCGACAGATAGCTTCCGGCCAATAGCCAACTTGCCAGGTATTGGGACGCAATGACTGTATTGTCCGGATTTCCCAAATAATTGACGGTGATGACCAGAGGAAAGGTCAATAGCAACGCCATTCCCGAAACAACCCAGGCGGCCAGAAATTTTCCGACAACCATTTCGAAACACGTGATCGGCAAGGTTTTTAGAAAGTCCATCGCACCTGCCTTGTGTTCGTCCGCCCATAATTGTGTGGAAAGAACAGGCGTCAGCAGTAAATACATCCACGGATGCAGTTGGAAAAAACCGTGTAAGTCAACGCTGTTTTGCTCCAGTAACTGGCTTGTATGGAAGCCACAGGCGGTGGCGGCTGTCAGGAACACTGCGGTACTCAGGTAAGTGGCGGGGGCCGAGAAGTAGCTGACAAGTTGACGCTTGAATATCACCGGTAAAAGTTTCAATTCGATGCCTCCTGGCTCATGTGGTGGATAACGTCATCCACACGCCCGGGGTCCAGGTTCAGGGCATTGATTTTCCAGTGGCGGTGGGTGATCAGTGCATTGATGTGGGGGTAAATGGTTTGTCCCGGCATGGCGAGTACGGTCACCGTACCGGGCGTCTCGCGGTCTTCCTCTATACCGGCGACCCCCGGCAACACGGCCAGGGCCAGCAAGTCCAGCGGCGTGTCCGCTGCAAGGGTGACTGCCTGGTAATGACGGGAGCTGCGCTGCAGTTCGGGCATGGAAGTATCTGCGACCAATCGACCCTCGGCGATGACCAGGGCGCGGCTACAGATGCTGGTCAGTTCTTCAGGCGTACGGGACGCGACAATGATCGTCATTTCGTCGTTCAGCGACTTGATGAGCATTCTGATTTTGTGTTTTTGGTCGGCGTTCAGACCATCCGTGGGCTCATCCAGCAGCAGCACGGCCGGGTCATGCAGGATTGCCTGAGCGATGGCAACTTTGCGTTTCAAACCGGTCGGGAGGGCTTCGATCGGGCATTTGAGTATCCGCCAAAGCTCCAGTCGTGCGATGGCCCGGTCAATCATCTTGCGTTTATCTGCGCCGTGGAATCCGCGTATATCAGCTATAAAACCAAGAAAACCCTTTACGCTCATTGCACTATGGCTCAAGGGAAGTTCGGGTTGATAGCCAGTAACGTTCTTGGCCTGGCGTGCATTGAGGGCTATATCGTTACCGAATATTTTTATATGGCCTGAAGACGGTGTCATTGAGCCTGATAGCATTTTGATAATAGTTGTTTTACCCGCCCCGTCGTTTCCAAATAACCCCAGACATTCCTGAGGTTGGGCGCTGAATGAGAAGTCATGAATAATGCTTTTTCCGCCCATGTTTTTTGCCAGGCTCGTTATCTCGATCATTATGCTTTTCTACTGAATGGGTAGGGCAAGGCTCGATTAAGTCGATACCTCGATTAATCTGCATGAGCGGCAGGTTGTGAATCTTCGAAAAGTCAAAATTTGAAATCTTTTTTATTGGCGCGCGTCCAGTGTCGTACTGTTAAAAAATGGTACGTTCAATAATCGCTCTTGGAAACGCTGAAGCACCTGAATAAGATAAGTCCTACATGTCAGACTATAGCTCGCTGAAACAATTGTTACGTGTCTGGTGCTTTAATTGTGACTGTTGTTTATTTGATGTTTAGTTGAAGTTTCGCCAATCTTAAATGGAGCCTGATCGTCATGCTGCTTCTACGTACCCTTGTTCTTGAACAGTCCGGGCATGATGCTCCGGTCAACGGTGCACTGCTTTGTGGTTTTGCGGTGGCCCAGGTTGCTTCAAACTTTCTTGCCTATAGTCTGGATGAAGAGACTGAGCCCGGTAGTTCGCGGGTATATATTGCAACCTTGCGTAAAAAGTCAGAACGGTACTTTCTGGGAGCGATAGAGTCCAAGGAAGACCTGCAAATAGCGACCCATGTGTTCAAGCAAATCCTGACGCTTGCCGCTGCGCCCGGGGCAAAGTCCGCAAGCACCGGGGAGACTCAGATCCCCTATCACTTCGTTGACCTGAAAGGCTGCAAGTTGCCCCCCGCCAGGCCTGAAGATCATCACTCGTTGACGATCAAGAAATCCCTGGTGATGAAGGTGATTACCCTGGGAACATCGGCGCCCGGTTTGCCCGCCATCGAAAGCAGCTCATTGATCGTGCCGTCGATTCGTTTCTCCTCAAGGATGGTCTCTCCTCCAAGGTCCCAGGACCCTTCCGAGCCAGCGCCACCGTTGCCTGAAACGCTCCCCGTGGCCCCCATGGATACGGTCGAGACAGCTGAGCCGCGTGTTGAATTGCCACCCCGAGCACCTGTCGAGGCACCTGTGGTCGCCGCTCCACCGCCACCGGCCAGTAAACAGCAGGAACCGGCGCCTCCGGCGACCCTTGTGCGACAGGACCCCCCCTCGTTGTTCGAAGTGGACGATACGCTGGCCAATCTTTCTCGTGTTGCTCAGGAGTTGACGCAGCAAAAGCTCGCGGTACTCAAACAAGAAGAAGCGCTTGAGCAGATGCGACTTGAACTGCGTCAGGAAACGTTGGATATCGCGCAGGAGAGTCAACGCAGTGCCGAGAGAATGGCTGAGAAAGAAGCGTCCCTGGCGGTGTTGGCGCACACGCTGGCCACTCGAGAGGAGGAACTGGCTGACGGCTCGGCATTAAACCGGGCAGAGCAACGTCGAATTGAGGAGCGTGTGCGTTATCTGGAAAGCCAGGAAGCCCAGTTGCACAGCCGTGACCTGCAGGTTCGTCACAAAGAGCACCAGTTGGCGGCGGCACTGTTTCAATTGCCTGTTTTGCGGGACAACCTGAAGGTCGCGCTTCAAACCCTGGATGAGTCCCTGGCATGGTTGAGTGAGGCCGGACGCAGCCAGAGCCAGCCGGAAAGCCGCCTGCTTCAATCGGATACGGACTGATGCGGTGTCGGTTAGCGGAATCAATCGGTGGGTCTGGCTACTTTCCTGTGTTCATTTATCATCGACCCCCACAGCCGACATCGTGCGTTAAATGCGTTGTGCCTGATGCGGCAGCGGGTCTGAAAAATGGAAACTTCCAGGGGATGTAGAGCTTTTGAGCACCAAGCTGATTACCAAAGAAGGTCATGAAGCCCTGAAAAAGGAGCTTGATTACCTGTGGCGAGAAAAGCGCCCTGATACCACTCGTAAAGTGACGTGGGCCGCTTCCCTGGGGGACAGGAGCGAAAACGCCGACTACCAGTACAACAAGAAGCTGCTTCGGGAAATTGATCGAAGGGTGCGCTATTTACGCAAGCGCCTGGAAGACATGCGCGTGGTCGAGTACATGCCGGAGCAGGAAGGAAAGGTGTTTTTCGGCGCCTGGGTCGAGATTGAAAATGAGCAGGGCGAGACCAAGCGTTTTCGCATCGTGGGTTACGATGAAATCTATGAGCGCATGGACTACATCTCCATCGATTCGCCCATGGCTCGTGCATTACTGCGCAAAGAGGTGGATGACGAGGCGCTCGTGCAGACCCCGAGCGGCGAAGTGTGCTGGTGGATCACCGCTATCGAATATGTGAAGTAACAACGGACGGCCCGCACTCTGGAATGAGTGCGGGCCGTTCGCGTTTTCAGCCCTCGCGCAGCACGGTCAACGGGCTGGCGTTCAGCGCGCGGCGAGTGCCGAACACGCCTGCGCCGCCGATCAGCACGGCGCCGATCACCGGCAGCAATAACAGCCAGGGATGCGGGTGCCAGGTCAGGTCGAACGCATAACGATACAGCACCAGCGTCACCAACTCCGTGCCCAGTGCCGCCAACAGGCCACTGACCGCGCCCAACAGCCCAAACTCGATACGCCGTGCCTTGACCAGCAACTTGCGCTCGGCCCCCAGTGCCCGTAGCAGGGCCCCTTGGCGAATTCGCTCGTCGAGGGTGGCCTGGAGCCCGGAGAACAACACCGCCATCCCCGCCGCCAGGACAAACAGCAACACGTATTCCACCGCCAGGGTGACCTGGGCCAGGATGCTGCGCAGTTGTTCAAGCAGCGCTTCCACTTGCAGGATGCTCACTGCCGGGAAGGCCCGGGACAGGTCGACGATCTGCTGGTCATGCCCGGGCGCCAGGTAGAAGCTGGTCAGGTAGGTGGCCGGCAGGTCCTTCAAGGTGCCTGGCTGGAAGATCATGAAGAAGTTGGGCTGGAAGTTGTCCCAGTTGATTTCCCGCAGGCTGGTGACCCGTGCTTCACGGTTTTCCCCGCCGACGGTAAACACCAGATGATCGTTGAGCTTGAGTTTCAAGCTGTCCGCGACCTTGGCCTCGACCGAAACGCCCGGAATCTCATCCGTAGGCTGTGCGGTCCACCAGGTCCCCGCCGTCAGTGTGTTGCCCGGTGGCAGGTCGGTGGCCCAGGTCAGGCTCAAGTCCCGCTGTACCGCACGATCTCCGCTGGAGTCCTTGCTCACAATCTCCTGCACCGGGGCGCCATTGATGCTGATCAATCGGCCCGGCACCACCGGGTACAGCGGGGCGGCCTGCGCCTGCAGTTCCTGCAGGCGTGCGCCGAAGGTGTCTTTGTCGGCGGGCAGGATGTTCAGGGCGAAATAGTTGGGGGCGTCCTTGGGCAACTGGTTTTGCCACGTATCGAGCAATTCGCCACGCAACAACGCGATCAAGCCCATGGACAACAGGATCAGCCCGAACGCCAGGGACTGGCCCGCCGCCGCCAATGGATGGCGCAGCAATTGGCCCAGCCCCAGGCGCCAGGGCAGGGAGGCCCGGGCCAGCAGGCGTCGCAGGCTTTGCAACAGCAGCAGGAGCAGGCCGCCGAGAACCAGCGCGGCAATCACGCCACCGCCCAGCAGGGCGAAGGTCAGCACCAGGTCGAGGCTCAGGCGCCACATGATCAGGCCCAGGGCGAACAGCGCGGCCCCGTAGACCATCCAGGTGCTGGACGGGATGGGCAGCAGGTCGCGCCGCAACACCCGCAGCGGTGGCACGCGACCCAGCGCGGCGAGTGGCGGCAGGGCGAAGCCGGCGAGGGCCACCAGCCCGGTGCCGATTCCGGCGATGGCTGGCAACAACCCACCGGGCGGGACGTCCGCCGGCAACAGGTCATGTAACAGCGCAAACAGGCCCAATTGCGCGAGCCAGCCGAGCAGGGCGCCGGTCAGGCTGGCCAGCAGCCCCAGTACGGTCAGCTGCAGGCTGAACAGCAGCATGGTCTCGCGCCGTGAGAGCCCGAGGCAGCGCAGCAAGGCACTGGCATCAAAGCGCCGGCTGGCGAAGCGGTTCGCCGAGAGCGCCACTGCCACGCCGGAGAGCAGCACAGCCACCAGGCTGGCCATGTTCAAGTAACGCTCGGCTTTGCCCAGCGCCCCCCCGATCTGCTGGTTACCGTCACGTGCGTCCTGCAGCCGCTGGTTGGCCGCGAGGCCGGGCTTGACCAACTCGCGGTAGGTTTGCAGCACCGTGCCGCCTTGCGGTGCGCGCCAGAGGTCGCGGTAACTGACGCGGCTGCCGGGCTGCACCACACCGGTGGCGTCGAGGTCGGCCAGGTTGATCATCACCCTGGGCGTCAGGCTATAGAAGTTGCCGGCGCGGTCCGGCTCGTAGGTCAGCACGCGGGCCAGGTGCAGGGTCTTCATACCGACGTCGATGCTGTCGCCGATTTTCAGGCCCAGCGCCGTCAGCAGCCGAGCTTCCACCCACGCCTCACCGGGCTTGGGGACACCCCCGGCGGTCTCCTCGCCAAAAGGCTCGGCGGCGCTCTTCAGTTCGCCACGCAACGGGTACTCGTCGTTGACCGCCTTGATGCTGGACAGCTGGATGCCATTGTCAGTGGCAATAACACTGGAAAACTCGACGACCCGGGCGTGCTGCAAGCCCAGCTCGGTGCCACTCTGGATCTGCTCGGTGCGGGCGGGTGAGCTGCCCTCCAGCACCAGGTCGGCGGCCAGGAACTCGGTGGCGCGCAACATCATGGCGCCGTTCAGGCGTGCACCGAAGTAACCGATGGCGGTGCTGGCGGCGACGGCCACCAGCAGGGCGAAGAACAGCACCCGCAGTTCACCGGCGCGGGCATCACGCAGCAACTGGCGAAGGGCAAGGCTGAACAGGCGCAACAAGGGCAAGCGTGCCATCAAGGCTCCAGGGGCGCGACCATCAGGCCGGCTTCAAGACGGATCAGGCGGCGGCAACGGTGGGCCAGGCGCTCGTCATGGGTCACCAGCACCAGGGTCGTGCCGCTCTCTTTGTTGAGTTCGAACAGCAGGTCGCTGATGCGCTCGCCGGTGTGGCTGTCGAGGTTGCCGGTGGGTTCGTCGGCAAACAGCACGTCCGGTTCGGCGGCAAACGCCCGGGCAATCGCCACCCGTTGCTGCTCGCCACCCGAGAGTTGGCGCGGCGAGTGGGTCAGGCGCTGGCCCAGGCCGACGCGCTCGAGCAGGTGTCTGGCGCGTTCGCGGGCGTCCTTGCGGCCGTCCAGTTCCAGCGGCAGCATCACGTTTTCCAGCGCATTGAGGCTGTCGAGCAACTGGAAGGACTGGAACACAAACCCCACGTGCGCTGCGCGGATGCGCGCGCGTTGATCTTCGTCGAGGGTGCTCAGGGCTTGCCCGGCGAGGGTGACTTCGCCGCTGCTGGGCAGGTCGAGGCCGGCCAGCAGGCCCAGGAGGGTAGATTTGCCGGAACCTGAGGCGCCGACGATAGCCAGGCTATCGCCCTTGTTCAGTTCCAGGCTCAGTTCGTGCAGGATAGTCAGTTCACCTTCCGCGCTGGGAACCACTTTGCTAAGGTTTCGCGCGGTGAGAATGCTTGTGCCCATGGAGAATCCAATGCGAACGTGGTTTTTGAGTGCTGGCCTGGCCTTGATGTGCATGGCCCAGAACGCAGCGGCGGGTACAGTCCTGATCGTTGGCGATAGTATCAGTGCCGGTTTCGGACTGGATACCAGCAAAGGGTGGGTCGCGTTGTTGGGACAACGGCTCAAGAGCGAAGGTTTCGACGATAAAGTGGTCAACGCCTCCATCAGCGGCGACACCAGTGCCGGAGGCCTGGCGCGGCTGCCGGCGGCGCTTGCAGAGCATAAGCCGGACCTGGTGATCATTGAGCTGGGGGGCAATGACGGCTTGCGTGGGCAGCCACCCGCGCAATTGAAACAAAATCTTGCATCGATGATCGACCAGTCCAAGGCCGGCGGTGCCAAGGTACTGCTGCTGGGGATGCAACTGCCGCCCAATTACGGCCCCAAATACACCACCGCGTTCGCTGAGGTCTATGGGGCCCTGGCCAAGGAAAAAAGCGTCCCGCTGGTACCGTTTTTCCTGGAAGGCATCGGCGGCCATCCGGAGTTGATGCAGGCTGACCAATTGCACCCGGCAGTTGGCGCACAAGGCAAGTTGCTGGAAAATGTCTGGCCAACGCTAAAACCACTGCTATGACGCTTTTCTAGCAGCGGTCTTTCGGCTAAGGTGGCGCCCCCCCGATCTGGAGCCCCCGATGTCGCGTCCTGCCTGGTCCCTGTTTGCCTACCAACTGATCGAGCCTGACGAGCAGCTGGATCTGTTCGCCTGCCAGGAAGTCCGGGTGCATCTGGTGACGCGTCAATTGGAGTTGGGCGGGTCTATCGACCGCACCCTCTGCGGTACTTTATTGCCTGCCCAGCCACGCTGGTCATCGGTGGATCGCTCGATCTTCCAGGATCAGCGTTTGTGCCCTCTGTGCCGGGCGATCCTTGAGTCGCAAAAGCGCGGTACACCGCCGATCTGGCCAGAGCTGCGCTTCGAACTTTGAATAGGGATGCCCGCCGGGCAGCCGTGTACAATCCATTTTTTACTACCCGTCGATCTGCGAAGGAATTCCCGGATGTTGTCGCGCCTCTCCGCCGTCACCTGCTGCCTGTCTCTCGCTGCGCTCTGCGCGGCCGGTTCTGCTGCCGCCTTGCAGTTGCCTTTGCCGCCACCGGGTGAAGATATCGTTGGCCAGGTCCAGGTGATCAAGGCCAAATACGAAGATACCTTCGCCGACCTGGGCACCACTTACGACCTGGGTTATTCGGAGATGGTCGCGGCCAACCCCGGCGTCGATGCCTGGTTGCCGGGAGCGGGCACCGAGATTGTGCTGCCGACGCGCTTCATCCTGCCACCCGGCCCGCGTGAAGGCATCGTGATCAACCTCGCGGAATACCGGCTCTACTACTACCCCAAGGGCCAGAACGTGGTGTACACGTTCCCATTGGGCATTGGCCGTGAAGGCTGGGGTTCGCCGGTGGCCCACACCACCATCACGGGCAAGATCCCTAACCCGACCTGGACCCCGCCCGCCTCGATCAAGGCCGAACACGCCGCCAATGGCGACCCGCTGCCCAACGTGGTGCCGGCTGGCCCGGACAACCCGCTGGGGCCGTTCAAGTTCACCCTGGGCACGCCCGGCTACCTGATCCACGGCTCCAACATGAAGTTCGGTATCGGCACCCGTACCAGCCACGGGTGCTTCCGCATGTTCAACAACAACGTGCTGGAAATGGCCAGCATGGTGCCGGTGGGCACGTCGGTGCGGATCATCAACGATGCCTACAAGTTTGGTGCTGCCGGTGGCAAGGTGTATCTGGAAGCCCATACGCCGTTGAACGACGACGGCACCCCGTCGGTGGTCGACAAGCACACCGCGGTGATCAACGCCTTGCTCAAACGTGAAGACCTGTCCAGCAACCTGCGGGTCAACTGGGACCAGGTGCGTGACGTCGTTGCCGCCGAAGACGGCCTGCCGACGGAAATCGGTGTGCCGGGCGGGGCGCCGATGGTGTCAAGTACGCCGGTCGATCTGCAGCAGTAAGCCTGCACGACGGATAACCCGTCACTGGCGTTGGCCGTGACGGGTTTTTTATTGCCCGGATTTTGGCCAAATTCCAGGCAAAAAAAAGCCGATCCAAGAATGGATCGGCTTGATAACAACCCCGAAGGATTATTACTTGCGGCTTGCTTTTTCAAGCATGCGCAGAGCGCGCTCGTTAGCTTCATCAGCAGTCTGTTGTGCTTTTTGAGCAGCAGCCAGAGCTTCATCAGCTTTACGGTAGGCTTCGTCTGCACGGGCCTGGGAGCGAGCTGCTGCGTCTTCAGTTGCAGTCAGACGAGCTTCGGTTTCTTTGGAGACGCTGCTGCAACCGGTAGCCAGAACTGCGGCCAGAGCCAGAGCAGAGAATTTCAGAACGTTGTTCATCGTGTTCCCCTTCAAGGACTTTCTATTAAATGGCTACTTTCTCAGAGTGAGCTAATAGCCGGCGTACATACTACCCATTACTTGTAGTAAGTAAACTGACGTAGCGCAAGAAGCAAAAAAAATTCTCGCGGCCAATCTATTTTGGCTAATCTTTTGAGAGTCTGTATAAAATTTACTCAGATTCCTGCACTCTGCCGGAGATTGGATCCAGCCTGAAAGGGCCGGCCGGCATGTGTTAAGCCATGTAAACATAAGTCAGTTTATATATCGTCCGTGACACTATTGTTCAGATTGCCTTTTCGTCATTCGGTATCTTTTGTGCATGTTGAGGTGACTTTAAGAGCGCGAGTTCGTCTCAAGCTTCAACTGCCGGCAATGTTCAGGCCATCGACCTAATGGCCCTTTCTATGTCCGTCAGCGCAGGGGGATGACGAGTGTGCCTTGAGCAATTGTGCGATTGGTGCCTACTATTTCCATGGGCTGGTTGTGAGCGCTAGTGCAAGGCACTGGCGGCATTTCTCGTTGTCGAAACCGGCACCGGGTGGCGTAGATGTTCCTTCGCCGGAAAAACATCGGTAAGGTAGGGGTCAGAAACCAAGACCCGCGAGGAGTAGTGATGAGCGAGGCGTTGTCCATCCACCATGACCAGGCTGGTCATCAGTTCGAGACCAATGTGGACGGTCATCGTGCCTATCTGACCTATATGGACCTTGGGAAGCAGACCCTGGATATCTATCGCACCTTTGTGCCCAACGCCCTGCGAGGCCGTGGCATCGCTGCCGCACTCACCGAGGAAGCGTTGAAGTTCGCCGAAGAGGCCGGATATACGGTGATCCCGTCCTGCTCCTACGTGGAGCGTTACATGGAGCGCCACCAGCGCCATGCCGCGAAGCTCTGACATTTAGGGTAGGCGGGACGCGGAGCGTTCCTGGGGCATTCCCACGCGGAGCGAGGGAATGATCAAGAAAAACGCCGGGCTTGGCCCGGCGTTTTTGTGTCCGCAGTCTTTGTTCAGCCGCGTTGGCGCTTGGGCAAAACATCCTTGAGCTTGGCGTGCATGCTGCGCAAGGTGGTCTCGGTGGCGGACCAGTCGATGCAGGCATCGGTGATCGACACGCCGTATTGCAGGTCGGCCAGGTCTTTTGGAATCGCCTGGCAGCCCCAGTTCAGGTGGCTTTCGACCATCAGGCCGATGATCGACTGGTTGCCTTCCAGAATCTGGTTGGCCACGTTCTCCATCACCAGCGGTTGCAGGGCCGGGTCCTTGTTGGAGTTGGCGTGACTGCAATCGACCATGATGTTCGGCTTGATCTTCGCCTTGTTCAGCGCCTGTTCGCACAGGGCCACGCTCACCGAATCATAGTTGGGCTTGCCATTGCCACCGCGCAGCACCACGTGACCGTAGGCATTGCCCTTGGTGGTGACGATGGACACGCCACCTTCCTGGTTGATGCCCAGGAAACGGTGAGGGCTGGAGACTGACTGCAGGGCGTTGATCGCCACGGTCAGGCCGCCATCGGTACCGTTCTTGAAGCCCACGGCCGAGGACAGGCCGGAAGCCATTTCCCGGTGGGTCTGGGATTCGGTGGTGCGTGCGCCGATCGCCGACCAGCTGATCAGGTCTTGCAGGTACTGCGGGGAAATCGGGTCCAGGGCTTCGGTTGCCGTCGGCAGGCCCATTTCCGCGAGGTCCAGCAGCAACTGGCGGCCGATGTGCAGGCCGTCCTGGATCTTGAAGGAGTCGTCCAGGTACGGGTCGTTGATCAAGCCTTTCCAGCCGACGGTGGTACGCGGTTTCTCGAAATAGACGCGCATCACCAGGTACAAGGTGTCGGACACTTCCGCCGCCAGCACCTTCAGGCGCTCGGCGTATTCGTGGGCAGCCTTGAGGTCATGGATCGAGCACGGCCCGATGACCACGAACAGGCGGTGGTCGGTGCCGTCGAGAATCTCACGGATGACTTCGCGGCCCTTGGTGACGGTCTGCAGGGCAGCGTCGCTCAGGGGAATTTCGCGCTTGAGCTGATCGGGCGTGATCAGGGTCTCGTTGGATTCGACGTTAAGGTCGTTGATCGGTAAATCAGCCATCGTGTTACTCGTCAGGGTCACGGGTGCCGGCCGCCAGCGATCCCCGTGCGGCGGAGCACAGCATGATTTAAGTGCAGCGGGGAGCCGAACCTTAGCGCGTTACAAGGCTGCGAGACAATGGGCAAAGGCGGCTTTAATCCAGCACCGGCTGCACAAAAGCCTCATGGGAGAACTCGCCGGCATGGCGCATGACCCATTGTCGGGCGAGGGCTTCGCTCTGCCGGGGTGTCGGCTGGGTGCCTTCGTGAAGGCGGCAGTAGCGTTCGATCTGGCACACTTGCTCACCCATCCGCGCCCCGAACAGCGCCTGTTCATCGGTAAAGGCAACACCAACGCGGTAGCCGTTTTCAGCTTTGCGGCACCACGCTACATAGCCCGGATAGCGTGCCGTCAGGCCCAGCGAGGGGATGCACATCTCAATGGCCGTGCCCTGTCGCCAGGCACGTGGACAATTGCATGCGACGCCGCCCAGGCCGATAGTGTGCAGCCGTTGGCGGGAAATGCCGGAAATGGGGCGTTGGGTTATTTCGACAGCGACATCATCAGGGTGAGGAAAGAAACGACCCATGCACACGGACTCCGAGCACCGTCCAGTTGACGGCGGTGGCAGCAGTATAGTGAAAGAACTGCAACTTACCGATCTGAATATCGACCAGCAATTATTGGGGCTTCCCGGCACCTCGCTGGTGGTGTTTACCGGTGAGGGCTGTTCCCGTTGCCGTTTCCTGCACCAGCAACTGCCGGGGTGGGACGTGCCGGTGGACCGGGTCTGCTGGGTGGATGCAGGTCACAATGGTGGCGCGGTGGAGCGCTACGAGATCTTTCATCTGCCGGCGTTGTTTGTGGTGTGCGACGGCAAATTCCATGGAATATTAGCGTCACTGACACGTCTGACCGCCAGCGACCTGACTCAAGGTGTGCAGCAGGCGCTCAAACGAATTCCAGAGGAGTTGCCATGATTGACGTAACAAAGCAGTCGCCACGGATCGGGATTATCGGCACCGGGGCCATTGGTGGCTTTTACGGTCTGATGCTCGCACGTGCCGGCTTCGATGTGCATTTCCTGCTGCGCAGCGAGTACGCGGCGGTCAGCGAGCGCGGCCTGCAACTCAACAGCACGATCCACGGCACCTTGCACCTGCACCCGGTGCAAGCCTATGCCCGCGCCGCCGACATGCCGCCGTGTGACTGGCTGCTGGTGGGCACCAAGTCGACCGGTAATGTCGAACTGGCCCCGACCATCGCCCAGGTCGCGGCCCCGGACGCCAAAGTGGTGTTGCTGCAAAACGGCCTCGACGTCGAAGACAGCCTGCGTGAACACCTGCCCCCCTCGCTGCACCTGCTGGGCGGCCTGTGCTACATCGGCGTGCACCGCTCAGGCCCGGGGATTGTCGAGCATCAGGCGCTGGGCCGGGTCAACCTGGGTTACCACAGTGGCCCTGCGGCCAACGATGACGCCGGCCGGCAGGCGATTGTCGAAGAGGGCGCCGCGCTGTTTCACCGGGCCGGTATCGACTCCCAGGCCATGGCCAATGTGCATCAGGCGCGCTGGCATAAGCTGGTGTGGAATGTGCCTTACAACGGTCTCTCGGTATTGTTCGGTACCGGTACCACGGCCATGATGGCGGATGAGTCCAGCCGTGAACTGATCCAGGCGCTGATGGCCGAGGTGGTGCAGGGTGCCCATGCCTGCGGGCATGAGATTCCTGGCAGTTACGCCGGGCAGATGTTCACCATGACCGAGAGCATGGCTGACTACCTGCCCAGCATGTATCACGATTACGCACACAAGCGCCCGCTGGAACTGGCGGCGATTTATGCGCGGCCCCTGGCTGCCGCAAAGGCGGCCGGTTGCGAATTGCCGCGCATGCAGGCGCTCTACCAGGCGTTAAGTTTTATGGATCGGCATAACCGCTGATTGGGGGGAACACGCATGGCAAAGGGATTGGGCGACAAACTGGTGCTGGCGATTTCTTCGCGGGCGCTGTTCGATCTGAGCGACAGCCACAAGGTCTACCTGGCCCAAGGCGTGGAGGCGTACCGCAAGTACCAGATCGAACACGAGGAAGAAACCCTTGAGCCCGGTGATGCCTTCCCGCTGGTGAAGAAACTCCTGAGCCTCAACGCCAGCCTCGGCCGTGCCCGGGTCGAGGTGGTGCTGGTGTCGCGCAACAGTGCCGACACCGGTTTGCGCGTGTTCAATTCGATCCAGCATTACGGCCTGGATATCTCCCGCGCCGCGTTTGTCGGCGGGCGCAGTCCTTATCCGTATCTCGCGGCGTTTGGCTGCCACCTGTTCCTGTCCACCCATGCCGAGGATGTGCGCAGCGCCCTGGACGCCGGGTTTGCCGCCGCGACCATTTTGTCGGGCGGCGCACGTCGGGCCTCCAGCGCCGAATTGCGGATTGCCTTCGACGGCGACGCGGTGCTGTTTTCCGATGAGTCCGAGCGCATCTATCAGTCGGGAGGCCTCGAGGCCTTCCAGGCCAGCGAGCGGGAATCTGCCCGTGAACCGTTGCGTGGCGGTCCGTTCAAGGGCTTTCTGGCGGCACTCAATCTGTTGCAACGTGAGTTCCCCGATGAGTCCTGCCCGATCCGAACGGCACTGGTGACCGCCCGTTCGGCGCCGTCCCACGAGCGGGTGATTCGCACGCTGCGCGAGTGGGATATCCGTCTCGACGAGTCGCTGTTTCTCGGCGGCCTGGAAAAAGCGGCGTTCCTCGAAGCGTTTGCGGCCGACGTGTTTTTCGATGACCAGGCCGGGCATTGCGAGAAGGCCAGGGAGGTCGTGGCCACCGGGCATGTCCCCCATGGCATCAGTAACGAGTTGAAAATTCAGACCGAGGGCTGAGCACTGCCGAAGGCGCTGCTAAGCTGAATCAATCTCCGCCATCCTGGCTGTCCAGGAGGTTCTATGATTCGTTCGATGCTGTACGCCACTGACCTGGGTCTTTATGCGCCGTATGTGATGCAACATGCCCTGGCGCTGGCGCGAACGTTCAAGGCTGATCTGTATGTGATTCACGTGGTCGAGCCCATCGGGCTGTTCGCCGAATCGGTGTTGCAGAGCTACCTTGATGAGCAGGCCTTGAGTGAATGGCAAACCCAGGGGCTGACGACGGTGATGGCGACGATCGAGCAACGAGTGCTCGACAGCTTTCGCGAGGAGTTGGGGGAAGGGGAGCAGGACCTCAAGTTGATCCGTTCGGTGCGGGTGATCCAGGGCGACCCCTGTGAAGTGATTCTCGACCAGTCGCAGAAACTCTCTGTGGATTTGTTGATCGTAGGTAGTCACAGCCAGGCGGTCGGGGTGGCGACACCCTTGGGGAGAACCGCTGCACGGGTGCTGCAGCTGTCTCAGGTGCCGGTGTACCTGGTGCCGTTGTTGCAGCGTCGCCGAAGTGACGACAGGTGATGGCTAGAAAACGATAAAAAGTTCTAGATTTATCCGTATAACCTTTAATATAGTTATATACCGTCGCTGATACCCGTGGCGTCTATCCGCTTTGAGGGACACATATGAAGCTTCAACAACTGCGCTACATCTGGGAAGTGGCGCACCACGACCTCAACGTTTCCGCTACCGCTCAAAGCCTTTACACCTCGCAACCCGGTATCAGCAAGCAGATCCGCCTGCTCGAAGACGAGCTGGGCGTTGAAGTGTTCGCGCGCAGCGGCAAGCACCTGACCCGCGTCACCCCGGCCGGTGAGCGCATCATCACCACCGCCGGCGAGATCCTGCGCAAGGTCGAAAGCATCAAGCAGATCGCCCAAGAATTCTCCAACGAGAAGAAGGGTACCCTGTCGATCGCCACCACCCACACCCAGGCCCGTTATGCGCTGCCGCCGGTGATCAGCAGTTTCATCAAGCAGTACCCGGACGTGGCCTTGCACATGCATCAGGGGTCGCCGATGCAGATCGCCGAGATGGCCGCAGACGGCACCGTCGATTTCGCCATTGCCACCGAAGCCCTGGAACTGTTCGGCGACCTGGTGATGATGCCGTGCTACCGCTGGAACCGCTGCGTTGTGGTCCCACACGGTCATCCTCTGGCCAAGCTGCCGAAGCTGACGCTGGAAGCCCTGGCTGAATACCCGATCGTGACTTACGTATTCGGGTTCACCGGCCGTTCGAAGCTCGACGAAGCCTTCAGTCACCGTGGCCTGACGCCGAAAGTGGTGTTCACCGCCGCCGACGCCGACGTGATCAAAACCTATGTGCGTCTGGGCCTGGGCGTTGGCATCGTCGCCAAGATGGCGGTCGACACCAAACTCGACAGCGACCTGGTGGTGCTCGATGCCAGCGAGCTGTTCGAGTCCAGCGTGACCAAGATCGGTTTCCGTCGTGGCACCTTCCTGCGCGGCTTCATGTGCGACTTCATCGAGAAATTCGCGCCGCACCTCACGCGTGAAGTGATGGCCAAGGCCATCCAGTGCCACAACAAGCAGGAACTCGAAGAGCTGTTCGACGGCGTTGAACTGCCGGTTCACTGATCGGCTTACTTCACCTCGGTAACAGCAAACTGTTGCCGAGCGCCTCCTACCAGAATCTCCACCTCATCCCCTTCGAACTTGCCCAGCAGGCTTTTGCCCAGGGGCGAGCGTGGGGTGATGACGGTCACCGGTTGTCCCACCACATCGACTTTCAAACCTGCGCCGTCCGGCGCCAGGAATAACCACTGCTGGCGATCGTTTTCATCCACCAGCCCCAGCAATGCACCCACTTCGATACCGCGCTGGTCGTCGTAGGCACGCAGCTGCATGTTCTGGCAGAGGGTCAGCGCCTGCTTGATCTCCTCAACGCGCCGCGCCTGGCCGGCTGCGAGATAGGACGCCTCCAGCCCGAGGGTGTCGTACTTGTTCTCGGCGATGTTTTCTTCGTGGGTCGCGGTTTCGTAGGCAGTTTGCGCAGCGCGCTGGGCGATATCGAGATCGACCGCGAGCTTGTCCAGGACCAGTTGGTGAACGGCGTGCTTATTCATGGGCGGCTTTGGTGATCAATCGCAAAATTGCAGGACGTTGGCCCGGCTCTTGTCGTTGGGAGCGTTCTGGTCCTGTTGCAACCAGAACTGACATTTGGGGTTGGACAGGTTGCGCGGGTTGTTGCGGGCCTGGTCCAGGGTCTGTTGTTGCTCTTGCTTGCGCAGGTTCTCCTGGTACTGCTCGAACATGCGATTCGGCGGCTCCGGTACCACCTCCGCCGGTTTGCCCAACTGCTGCACGACCCGGGCCACCGGTGCCACGGTTTGTTCAGGCAAATAGCGGGACGCCAGCCACAGGCTCAGCACAATGGCGATAAACCCCAACCACAGGCCGAACGCTACGGCGATACTGAGCTTGAACAGCGAGAACGAACGATCAGACATGGTGGCCTCCTGGCAGGCACGTGCGGCATGGCGCCGATTGTCCCACAGCCGCGTGCAGAATAATCGCGATCAACCCTTCGCATTCAAGGCATTTATACGGACAATCGAGCCTTTGAGCGTTGGAGCCCGGAATGAAAGCCCGCTGGGATATTTTTTGCAGCGTCGTCGATAACTACGGCGACATCGGCGTGACCTGGCGCCTGGCCCGGCAATTGGTGGCTGAACAAGGTTGCGCGGTGCGCCTGTGGGTCGACGACCTGCGGGCGTTCGAGCGCATGTGCCCCGACATTGATGTGCAGGTGCACCAGCAGTGGCAAGAGGGCGTTGACGTGCGCTACTGGCCTGGCGACTGGCCGGCGACCGAAGCGGCAGACGTGGTGATCGCTGCATTCGCCTGCCAATTGCCGCCTGACTATATGGAAGCGATGGCCGCATGCGAACGCACGCCGTTGTGGATGAACCTGGACTACCTGAGCGCCGAAGACTGGGTCGTCGGCTGCCACGGCCTGCCATCGGTGAAATTCAAGGGCGTGCAAAAGTACTTCTTTTTTCCCGGGTTTCGTCCTGGCACCGGCGGGTTGCTGCGTGAAGCGGGGCTGCTGGAACAGCGCGATACCTTCCAGCGAGACGCCGCTGCCCGTCAGCAATTTTTGCAAGCCCTTGGGGTTTTTCCGGCAGCCGGCGCGCGAATGATCTCGTTGTTTGCCTATGAAAACGCCAGGTTGGCCAGTTGGCTCGACGTGCTGGCCGCCGACGGGCGCGCCACCCATTTGTTGGTGCCGGAAGGGCGGATCCTGGGTGATGTGCAGCGCTGGCTGGGTGTCGACTCTCTGAGCGTGGGCGATGTGCAACAGCGCGATGCCTTGACCGTGCAAGTGCTGCCGTTCGTGCGCCAGGAGCAATACGACCGCCTGTTGTGGTGCTGCGACTTCAACGCCGTGCGCGGCGAAGACTCGTTCGTGCGGGCGCAATGGGCCGGGCGACCTTTGCTGTGGCACATCTATCGTCAGGACGAAGACATTCACCTGGACAAGCTGGATGCTTTCCTTGAGCTGTATACCGAAGGCCTGTCCCCCGCCGCAAAAACTGCGTTGGTCACCCTTTGGCAAGCCTGGAACGCTGATGGCGATATGGCACAAAGTTGGAAAATGCTGCTCGAACACTGGCCAGAAGTGACCGCGCATGCCGAAAAATGGGCTCTGGAACAAGGCTCGCGGACCGATCTTGCGACGGCGCTGGTACAGTTTTATGTAAATTGGATATGATACGCGACCTTGATTTTTGTAAATCCCATCCAAATTTCGGATATTCGCAATGAAAACTGGTAAAGAACTGAAACCCGGTACAGTGATCCGTCTCGAAAACGACCCTTGGCTGGTTCAGAAAGCTGAGTTCACCAAGTCTGGTCGTAACAGCGCAATCATGAAGACCAAGCTGAAGAACCTGCTGACCGGTTACAAGACCGAGATCGTCTACAGCGCCGATGACAAACTGGACGACGTGATCCTCGACCGCAAAGAAGCGACCCTGTCCTTCATCAGCGGCGACACCTACACGTTCATGGACACCACCGACTACACCATGTACGAGCTGAACGCCGAAGACATCGAAGCCGTTCTGCCGTTCATTGAAGAAGGCATGGAAGACGTCTGCGAAGCTATCTTCTTCGAAGAGCGCCTGGTTTCCGTAGAGCTGCCGACCACCATCGTGCGTAAGGTCGACTACACCGAAGGTTCCGCTCGCGGCGACACGTCGGGCAAGGTAATGAAGCCTGCCAAACTGAGCAACGGTACCGAACTGCAAGTTGCAGATTTCATTGAAATCGGCGACATGATCGAGATCGACACCCGTGAAGGTGGTTCGTACAAAGGTCGCGCCAAGAAGTAATTCTGGCGACACCGGTACAACAAAAAGCCCGCTGTAGGAGCGAGCTTGCTCGCGAAAAACTTCAACGATAACGCGTATATCCTGGATATACGCGGTGCCTATGAGTTCTTCGCGAGCAAGTTCGCTCCTACAAGTGGGCTTTTTATTGGGCGTTAGGTTTTACTTCAGGTGTTGCTTGAGCTCATCCGAGGCTTGTAGCAAGGCCGAGCGAACTTCCGGTACCTGGCTGATGACGTTCAGCAAACCGTAGTCGTGGATCATGCCGTTGTAGCGCACGGTGGTCACCGGCACGCCGGCCTCATCCAGTTTGCGGGCATACGCCTCGCCTTCATCACGCAGCACATCGGAGCCGGCGGTCTGAATCAACGCAGGTGGCAAACCCTTGAGCTGTGCGGTGGTGGCCCGTAGCGGTGACGCATAGATCTCGGCGCGTTGCTTGGCATCGGTGGTGTAGTTGTCCCAGAACCACTTCATCATGTTTCGGGTGAGGAAGTGACCCTCGGCAAACTGGTTGTAGGAACCCGTGTCGAAGTTGGCGTCAGTTACCGGCCACAGCAGCAGTTGGAACTTGATCGCCGGGGTGCCCTTGTCCTTGGCCATCAAACTGACCACGGCCGCCATGTTGCCACCGACACTGTTACCGGCAACGGCCAGGCGTTTGCTATCGACGTTGATCTCTTTGCCGTGTTCGGCCACCCATTGGGTCGCACCATAGGCCTGGTTGATCGCCACCGGGTAGTGCGCTTCTGGGGAGGGCGTGTAGTTGACGAACACCGCTACGGCCCCCGAACCCACCACCAGGTCTCGCACCAGGCGTTCATGGGTCGGGTAATCACCCAGCACCCAGCCGCCACCGTGGAAGAACATGAACACGGGCAATGTCCCCTTGACCCCGGCCGGACGCACGATGGTCAGCTCCAGCGGCTTGCCATCGACCTGAATGGTCTTCTGGCTGACGTCGGCCTTGGGCAGGGTCAACTTGACGCCGGCCTGGGCGCCAGTCAACACCGCACGGGCCTCCTTCGGCGTCAGTTGTTCCATCGGCTTGCCGGTCCCGGCGTTCAACACATCCAGAAAAGCCTGGGTGGTGTGCTCGACATCGCCGGTGGCGGCGAAGGCATTGGTGACGGACAGCGCGAGCAGGGTACCGGTGAGTGCTTTACCAAATGTGTTCATGTTGTTCTCCTGGAGCAGACGGGTTGGGGGTTAAACCGCTACGTGCAAACGCACGTCGACGTTGCCACGGGTGGCGTTGGAGTACGGGCAAACTTGGTGGGCCGCGTCGACCAGGCTTTGTGCGTCGTCCTGGGCGAGACCGGGCAGGCTGATGTGCAGGTCGATGTCCAGGCCGAAACCGCCGGGGATTTGACCGATGCCGACGTGGGCAGTGATCGAAGCGTCATCCGGGATTTTGCGTTTGGTCTGGCTGGCGACGAATTTCAGGGCACCGATAAAGCAGGCGGAGTAACCGGCGGCGAACAGTTGTTCCGGGTTGGTGGCCTGGCCACCTGCGCCGCCCAGTTCTTTTGGCGTGGAGAGCTTTACATCAAGGATGTTGTCGCTGGAAACAGCGCGACCATCACGGCCGCCGGTGGCGGTGGCTACTGCGGTATAGAGCGTTTGCATGGTGGTTTCCTTGTCAGTATTTGCGCTAATTGTTTGCGCGCTAAGTAAGTGGCGAGATGAATGTATCGCGCTAATAATTAGCGCGCAAGATAAATATACAAAATAATTTTTTGCCGAGCTCGATAGCGGACGCTACTAAGCAAATGTGGGAGCGGGCTTGCTCGCGAATGCGGTGTGTCAGTCGCAAGATACATTGACTGACGCACCGCATTCGCGAGCAAGCCCGCTCCCACATTTTTGCTGCTTTGGTGCCTTAGATAGCACCCTGCAGGTTGCTTCGCAATTGCAGCAAATCGCCCTGCAGCTTGCGCAGTTGTTCCATGTCCAGCCCACTGGCGCCCAGAATGCACTGTGGAATATCCATCGCCTTGTCCCGCAGGGCACGTCCGGCATCGGTCAATTCAACCACCACGACGCGTTCATCTTCACGGCTGCGGGTGCGGCTGAGCAGGCCTTCGGCTTCCAGGCGCTTGAGCAGTGGCGTCAGGGAGCCGGGATCCGTCAGCAGGCGAGTGCTGATCTCGCCTACGGTCAAACCGTCTTCTTCCCATAACACCATCATGGCCAGGTACTGCGGGTACGTCAGGCCGAGGGCTTGCAGCAGGGGTTTGTAGACCTTGGTCATCAACAATGAAGTGGAATGCAGGGCAAAGCACAGCTGGTTGTCGAGCAACAGAGATTCGCAAGTATCGAGGGACTGGGTCATGAGGGCGCCTTAAAACGTGTTTGACCTGAAATCTAGCGGGCAAATCTTTAACGCGCCAGGTAATTCTGTCCTGTCGGTCAACCAAAGGCACTTTGCAGGGCCAGGTCCCAAGGCGGGACGGGGCTGAAACGAGCCTTGAGGTATTCCAGCAGTAGCCGGCTGCGGGCGTTGGCGTGTTGTTCCAGACGCAGGGCGTAGATGCCGGCGGTTTCAGGTGTTGGCAGGCCGTTCTCGCAGAACAGCGGTACCAGTTCGCCGCGCACCAGGTATTCACTGGCGAGCCAGGTGGGCAGGTGCGCAATGCCCAGTCCCGCCAGGGCGCCTGAAAGCAGGGCTTCAGCGTTGTTGGCACTGATGCGGATGCGTTGCGGTCGGTAGGTGGCTTTGCGCCCGTCCAGCTCAAAGCGCCAGGCGAACATCGGTGCCAGGCCTTCCCAATCCAGGCCATCGTGCTCGTTTAACTGGCTGGGATGGGTGGGTGTGCCACGGCTTTTCAGGTAAGCAGGGCTGGCGCAGGCAATGCGCACGATACTGGCCAGAGGCGTGGCAATCAGCCGGGTGTCGACGATATGCCCGGCTCGCAGCACCAGGTCGACCTTGCCCAAATGCTCACCCTGCATGTCGACAAAGCTGTCTATCAGGTGCAGGTGTACGTCGAGGCCCGGGTATACATTCAGAAAATCGGCGATGGCGGGCGCCAAGTGCCGTCGACCGAAGGCCGCGGGCGCGTCCACGCGGATCAGCCCTTCAGGTGCATGGCTCAGTGACACTGCTTCGGCCCGGGCCAGTTGCAGTTCGCTGACGATCCGCCGGGCGCGCTCGGCAAACGCCAGCCCGGCAGGCGTTGGCACCACGGCATGGGTGCTGCGTTGAAACAGCCGGCTGCCCACCGAGCTTTCGAGGCTGTCGATGCGTCGCGCCACGGCCGAAGGCGTGAGCGGATGACGGCGCGCAGCGGCAGAAAAGCTGCCGGCTTCCAGCACATCGAGAAACAGGCTCAGTTGATCGGTCAAGTGATTGGGGTTCATCAGCGGCTGCTTATGCGAAGTGGGCACAGCCATTGTGCGTTGCTGTGCGTTTCCGCGCCAGAGTGGACTGCGTAGCATGCAAGGCTTGGGATTGGCAGGAGCGAAGTGGTGGCAGATTTAGCGTTGTATTTGGTCATGGGTGTGGCGTTGGGCACCGTCGGCGGCTTGTTCGGGATTGGCGGTGGGTTGATTGCGATTCCCGTGTTGGGCGTGTTTTGCGGCCTGGACCAACAGATCGCCCAAGGCACGGCCCTGGTGATGGTGGTGCCGAACGTGATGCTCGCGTTGTGGCGTTACCACCAGCGCAACCGCATCGAATTGCGCCATGCATTGCCGCTGGGGGTGATGGGGTTCTCCTTTGCATGGCTGGGCTCGATCTGGGCGGTGGGCATTGATGCGGGCGTGATGCGGGTGGGGTTTATCGCGTTCCTGTTGGTGTTGGCGTCCTACAACCTGCTGCGAATGTTTACCCATAACGCACCGCCTTCGGCACAGATGCGCTATTCCTGGCCGTGGCTGGGGGTACTGGGCGCGGCGTCCGGGTCCATGGGCGGTTTGTTCGGGGTGGGCGGCGCGGTGGTGGCCACGCCGGTGCTGACCAGCCTTTTCGGCACCAGCCAGGTGGTGGCCCAAGGGCTGTCACTGGCCCTGGCCCTGCCGAGCACCAGCGTGACCCTGGTGACCTACGCCTGGCACCAGGAAGTGGACTGGCTGATCGGCGTGCCCCTGGCCGTCGGCGGCCTGCTCAGCATCAGTTGGGGCGTGAAAGTTGCCCACGCCATGCCGGAGCGCCTGTTGCGCGGGCTGTTCTGCGGGTTCCTGGCGATTTGTGCGGTGATGCTGACCTTTAAAGTTTGAAGCCTTCGAGGATGTATTCGGCGAGGCATTCGGTGATCGGCGAGGTGGTGCGCGGGTTGCGCAACAGCCGCAGATTGACCGACGGCAGCGGCGGGAAACCGTCCGCTGCGCCCAATATGCGCAGGTCTTCGGTCACCAGGCTTTCCATGTTGATCGTGACGGCCAGGCCTGCGCCCACCACCGCCAGGATCGCGGCGCCGTTGGAGCTGTGATACGCCAGTCGATACTCCTGCCCTTGTGCATCCAGCGCGGCGCGTGCCCACTGCGTGCAAAAGCTGTCGAGGCCGGAAATGGCCAGGGGCAGGGCGCTGTGCTCGTCCAAGCAAAAGCACGGCGCTGCCACCCAGACCATGGGTTCATGGCGCAGCAGTTCGCCGATTTCATTTCCCGGTTCGCGGCTGATCACGGTCAGGTCGAGGTCCCGGCGCTGCATCAGCACCAGCGACGACTCGCAGTGCATCTCAATCTGGATCAGCGGGTACGCCTTGGAAAAGCGCTTGAGAATCCCCGGCAGGTAGCGCATCACGTAATCGTCCGGGGTGCCGATGCGCACCAGCCCGACCATGTGCGGCTCGCGCAGGGTATTAAACACTTCGCTGTGCAGCTTCAAAATCCTGCGGGCATAGCCCAATAGCACCTGGCCTTCGGGCGTCAGCCGTACCTGCCGGCCATCACGCTCGAACAACTTGCGCTGCAACACATCTTCTTCCAGGCGTTTCATCTGCATGCTCACCGCCGACTGGGTGCGGTTGACCTGCTCGCCAGCGCGGGTGAAGCCACCCTGATCGGCGATGGCGACGAAGGTGCGCAGGACTTCGGTGTCGATACTCGGGTAGCTGGACAATCGATCAATCTCCGAGATGTATTGCATAAGAAACATTCGTTGGATTGATCATAGTCCCAGGCACAGACTTCAGTCATCCCCACTGGAGGGCGAGATGATGAAAGGTCAAAGAGGTTTTGTGCTGATGGCGAAACGGCCGCTTTCCGGGCTGTTCCAACTGGGTTCCCGGTGGCTGGCCGTGCACCGTGAACGCCAACTGTTGATGGGCATGAGCGATGATGCGCTCAAGGATATCGGGCTCAACCGGGGTGATGTCGAGCAGGAAAGCCGCCGGCATTTTTGGGAAGACCCGCTGCGGAAATGACTCGGGATGCAGTAGGGTGGTTCGCGAGCACATAAGGAGATGCCCATGCCCGCAGAACTGTCCTTTTCCCTCAAGCAGGCGCGACGCCTGGCGCTGGCCGCCCAAGGTTTTTCCGGGCGCCAGCCGCCGGCGTTGATCAAGGCCGCGCAGGTCAATCGCCTGGTTGAGCGTTTGGGCGTGTTGCAGATTGATTCAGTAAATGCGGTGGTGCGCTCGCACTACCTGCCGCTGTTTTCCCGCCTGGGCAATTACGCTCCGCAGATTCTTGAGCAGGCCGCCTGGAGCTCGGGCCGGCGCCGCTCGCTGTTTGAGTATTGGGGCCATGAGGCCTCGCTGTTGCCGATGGCGCTGTATCCGTTGATGCGCTGGCGCATGGCGCGGGCGGCCCAGGGGCAGGGGATCTATCAGCAAATGGCGCGGTTCGGTCGCGAGCAGCAGGCCACCATCGCCCGGGTGTTGGGCATCGTCGAGCAGCAGGGCGCCTTGGGTGCGGGCAGTTTGTCGACCCGCGAGGAGCGTGCCGGCCCCTGGTGGGACTGGAGTGATGAAAAGCACGCCCTCGAATGGTTGTTCGCCGCAGGCTTAGTGACCGTTGCCGGGCGGCGTGGTTTTGAGCGGTTGTATGACTTGCCGGAGCGAGTAATCCCGGCCGACATTCTCCAGCAAGCCCCCTTGGGCGAGGCCGAGGCCCAGCGTGGCCTGCTGCTGCACAGCGCCGCGGCGTTGGGGGTGGGCACTGAAAAAGACCTTCGCGATTACTTCCGCCTGGACCCGGTCGACAGCCGTGGACGCCTGTCGGAGTTAGTCGAGGACGGGCAATTGATCACGTGCGAGGTTCAGGGCTGGAAACAGCCGGCCTATTGCCTGCCCGAGCCTAAAGTCCCGCGCAAGGTGCCTGCCAGTGCGCTGTTATCACCTTTTGATTCGCTGATCTGGGAGCGCAGTCGTACCGAGCGTTTGTTCGATTTCCGCTATCGGCTGGAGATCTACACCCCTCAGGACAAGCGGGTGTACGGCTATTACGTGTTGCCGTTCCTGCACCATGAGCGGATCGCGGCGCGGGTGGATTTACGCGCGGAGCGGGCGGCCGGACGCCTGGCGGTGCATGCCGTTCACGAGGAAGAACCGGGGCTGGACGAGCAGGGCATGCAGGCGCTGGCCCTGAATCTGCGGCAGATGGCCGACTGGCTCGGGCTTGAGCAGATACAGCTCAATTGCCAGCGGGCCAGTGCAGCGCGGTTGCGGGTGGCACTGTTAGCGCTTGACCTGTTTTAGCGTCTCGGCAATCAGGAACGCCAGTTCCAGGGACTGATCGGCATTCATCCGCGGGTCGCAGTGGGTGTGGTAGCGGTCCGACAGCCCGTCCTCGGTAATCGGACGCGCGCCGCCGATGCACTCGGTGACGTTCTGCCCGGTCATCTCGATATGAATCCCGCCGGCGTAAGTGCCTTCGGCTGCATGCACCTGGAAGAATTCCTTCACCTCACTGAGGATCTGCGCGAAGTCCCGGGTCTTGTAGCCGCTGCTGGCCTTGATGGTGTTGCCGTGCATCGGGTCGGAACTCCACAGCACCTGCTTGCCTTCGCGCTGTACGGCGCGGATCAGGTTCGGCAGGTGGTCGCCGACCTTGTTGGCGCCCATGCGCGCAATCAGGTTCAGGCGGCCCGGGTCGTTGTCCGGGTTGAGGATGTCGATCAGGCGGATCAGGTCGTCGGGGTTCATGCTCGGGCCGACCTTGACCCCGATCGGGTTGTTCACCCCGCGCAGGAACTCGACGTGGGCACCGTCCAGTTGGCGGGTGCGATCACCGATCCACAGCATGTGGGCCGAGCAGTCGTAGTAGTCATTGGTCAGGCTGTCGCGGCGCACGAACGCTTGCTCGTAGTTGAGCAGCAACGCCTCGTGGGCGGTGAAGAAACTGGTCTCGCGCAGTTGCGGCGAGCTGTCCATGCCGCAGGCGCGCATAAAGGCCAGGGTTTCATCGATACGGTCGGCCAGTTGGCTGTACTTTTCGGCCAGGGCCGAGTTGGCGATGAAGTCCAGGTTCCACTTGTGCACTTGGTGCAGGTCGGCAAAACCGCCTTGGGCGAACGCCCGCAGCAGGTTCAGGGTGGCGGTGGACTGGTGGTAGGACTGCAGCAGGCGGTCCGGGTCCGGTACGCGGCTCTTTTCGTCGAAACCGATGCCGTTGACGATATCGCCGCGGTAGGCGGGCAGGGTGATGCCGTCGATGGTTTCATCGTTGGAAGAGCGCGGCTTGGCGAACTGGCCGGCCATGCGCCCGACCTTGACCACCGGGCAGCCGGCGGCGAAGGTCATCACAATTGCCATCTGCAGCAGCACCTTGAAGGTGTCGCGGATTTTTGCCGCCGAGAACTCGGCAAAACTCTCGGCGCAATCGCCGCCTTGCAACAGGAACGCGCGACCCTGGGTCACCTCGGCAAACTGACGGCGCAACTCCCGGGCCTCACCGGCAAACACCAGCGGCGGATAACTCGCCAGGTTTTGCTCGACCTGCGACAAGTGCGCGGCGTCAGGGTACTGGGGTTGTTGCTGGATCGGCAGGGCGCGCCAGCTGTCGGGGCTCCAGGGTTGGCTCATCATGAACTCGAGTGATTGGCGGTCGGGGCGCCATGTTATCAGCAATTAGTACGTGACCTGCAGCCGCCGGTTCGCCCACAATCCCGCCTTTCCCGTTGGCTCGCCGTTAGGAGTTGCAATGTCTGAGGAGCGCGTCGAGCGCCTGCTGGCCGAGGTCCATGATGACTTCGGCATGATCCGTGTGCTGGAAGTGGCGGATTACCGCTTTCTCGAGTTCGGCGATGCCATTGAGCAGAGTTGCGTGTTTACTGCCGACCCGAGTTGGCTGGAGTATGACTACACCCGCGCGATGCTGATTGGGGCGTTGTGCCATGAGCAGCCGGAGAGTGCGTTGTTTCTTGGGTTGGGGGCTGGGACGTTGACCCAGGCGTGCCTCAGGTTTTTGCCTTTGGACGATGTTGAAGCCATTGAGTTGCGGCCTGATGTGCCGCGCCTGGCCATTGAGTTTCTGGGGCTGGATGATGATCCCCGGCTGTACATTCGCGTTGGGGATGCCTTGGAGTTGTTGCCGACTGCGGAGTCGGCGGATCTGATTTTTGTCGACCTGTATACGGATGTCGGGCCGGGGGCGGGGCATCTGGCCTGGACGTTTCTGGAGAATTGCCAGAAGAAGCTGAATCCTGGGGGCTGGTTGGTGATCAATCAGTGGGCTACGGATGATGGCAAACCGTTGGGTGCTGCGTTGTTGCGTGGGTTGTATCACCGGCATTACTGGGAGCTGCCGGTGAAGGAGGGGAATGTGATTCTTTTGGTGCCTGCGGATTTGGATCAGGATTTGGATGTGGCTGCGTTGTCGGCTCGGGCTGAGGTTTTGGCGCCGCGGTTGGGGTATTCGCTGCAGGCGTTGATCAAGGTGATTCGGCCGGCTACGTAGGTTTTTGGTGGTGTACATATCCGTTATTTAGGTAACGGCCGCTTAGGGTTCCGCTCTTA
>NZ_JACARC010000021.1:15503-198412 GCF_013386825.1 Pseudomonas sp. IPO3778 | reverse complement strand
TGCTATTGCCGTTACTCTTGCTTTCACACACTCAAGCCGGCCGGTAGGCCGCTGTGCTCTTGCTTTTGATCTTGATCTGCGGGCCCCGTTAACCACGATGGCCGCAAGTAGGCACGGTGGAGCGGGTAAATCGGCAAGGATGCCGATTTAGCCGCGACGGGCCAGGGACGGGCCGTCGCGGCGGCCCGCGGAGCCGGGCCGGAGTGCGGGCATGCCGAGCCTAGGCGAGGCACCGAGTGGTGGGGCAAAGACCTTTTGGTTACTTTTGGGGCGTTTGCCAAAAGTGACCCGCTGTAAGAGCGGAACCCTAAGTGGCCGTTACCTAAATAACGGATATGTACACCCAACCCCGCCCCCCAATCACCGTTCTACCGGCACCGAAAGCCCCGATTTCCCAAGCGCATGACTGCGCGCATCAAAAAACCGCAACTCCACCTCCATCCCCTCAAACAGCTCGGCAAACCGCCGCTTCTGCTGCTGAATAAACCCCGCACTGCGGCCAAACACCGAAATCGCCAACGTGCTGATCTTCGCCTGCCGAATCGCCTGCACCAGATGCACATCTTGCGCACCCAGGTGATGCCCGAAGATGCACAGCCCACCCTCATGGCTCAACAACTGCTCATAACAAAACGACAAATAGTCAGAACTGCGAATGGTCTTCAGCTTCTCCTCAACCTTGCCCTCGCTGACAAACAACGGCACATCATCCAGCGTCTTGATCGTGTTATTGATCGCAAAACTGCTGAGCAACGTGCTGTCGGTGGTCGGCAATTTACGCGCCGTACCATCAAGGTTACGCACCAGGTGCAGACCACCATGCAGATACAAAATGCGCGTGGTGTCGCAGCCAGTATTACGCAGGTCAAAACTCGCATCGGCACTGCGAAACAGATCATCAATGCCCTGCGCCTGCAGGATCGCCCAGTAGTTGAGCAGGTCGTAATTGCTGGTGAACACCGTCGGGTAACTCGCCAACTCTTCATGAATCGTCGCCAGCGTCGAAGGCTTCACCAGGCGCCAGGGAATGTGCACGCTGTGGATCGTGTTGATCAGCGCTTCCTTGATCGCGTAGTAGCGATTACGCGGCGCCGCCGAACTGACCGCCAGGGCCTTGTTCACCCGACTGGTGGTCTTCAGTGCCCCCAGCACCTGTTCGAAACTGCGGGTCTGCATCGCGTCAAACACACTGAGCTCGGACTGGCTCAGGGGTTTTTCTTCCACGGTGCGGGCGTTTTCGAACAGCGAGTCGTAGGCAAAGTCTTCCCACACTGCGCGGCTGGCGCCGTTGCCGATCAGGATCCCGCTGAAGGCGGCACTGCTGCGCAAGGCGTTCCAGTCTTCTAGGTGGGCATCAAAATCCTGGGAATCCTTCATTGCGGCGGGTCTACTCAAAATCGGCTGGGCGGTGACTTTATCACGAGCGGGCGTTGATCCTGGTCAAGATGCCGCAGGCAATCGGAGTCGATGCTGTAGGTATAACGACTTTAGAGGTTTAGCCACCATGAGCAGCACCTTCTTCATTCCCGCCGTCAACATCATGGGCATCGACTGCCTCGACGACGCCATGACCGCCATTCGCAACTACGGTTTCCGCAAGGCGCTGATCGTCACCGATGCGGGGTTGGCCAAAGTCGGTGTGGCCAGCATGATCGCCGAGAAACTCGCGATGCAGGACATCGACTCGGTGATCTACGACGGCGCCAAGCCCAACCCGAATGTCGATAACGTTGAAAAAGGCCTGGCCCTGCTGCAACAGAGCGCCTGTGATTTTGTGGTGTCCCTGGGTGGCGGTTCGCCCCATGACTGCGCCAAGGGCATCGCCCTGTGTGCGACCAACGGCGGGCACATCGGCGACTACGAAGGCGTCGACCAGTCGGCCAAGCCGCAACTGCCACTGGTGGCGATCAACACCACCGCCGGCACCGCCAGCGAAATGACCCGCTTTTGCATCATCACCGACGAAACCCGCCACGTGAAAATGGCCATCGTCGACCGCAACGTCACGCCGCTGCTGTCGGTCAACGACCCGGCGCTGATGGTCGGCATGCCCAAGGGCCTGACCGCCGCCACCGGCATGGACGCGCTCACCCACGCGATCGAAGCCTACGTGTCCACCGCTGCCAACCCGATCACCGATGCGTGCGCGATCAAGGCCATCGAACTGATCAGCGCCAACCTGCGCAGTGCGGTACGCGACGGTCAAGACATGGCCGCCCGGGAGAACATGGCGTACGCGCAGTTCCTCGCCGGCATGGCCTTCAACAATGCGTCCCTGGGGTTCGTGCACGCCATGGCGCACCAGTTGGGTGGCCTGTACGACTTGCCCCACGGCGTGTGCAACGCGGTGCTGTTACCCCATGTGCAAAGTTTCAACGCCAGCGTCAGTGCCGAACGCCTGAGCCATGTGGCCCGGGCGTTGGGCGCCGACATCAAGGGCTCGTCGGCGGAAGAGGGCGCCCAGGCGGCCATCGCGGCGATTCGCAGTTTGTCCCAGGATGTGGAGATTCCCGCCGGCCTGCGTGAACTGGGCGCCAAGTTGCAGGACATCCCGCTGCTGGCGACCAACGCCCTGAAGGACGCCTGCGGTTTGACCAACCCACGGCGGGCGGATCAGCGTCAGATTGAGGAGATCTTTCGCAGCGCGTTTTGATCGGCTCTCATCAGGGCGACGCTCAGCAGTGCGCCGCCCGCCAGCACCCCGCACAACACCGCCAACGGCCAGGCCTGCTGACTCGCCAACAGGCTGGCCACACCACCGATGGCCGCCGCCATCAACTGATGCATAAACCCGCTCAGGGCCATGGCGTAGGAGCCGCTCACCGGCGACTCATCATTGGCCAGCGACAGGCTGATGGGATAACTCATCGACTGCCCGAACACCGCCAGGCAGTAGGGCAGCCACAGCAGGATCGCCAGGCCATTGGCAAACAGGCTGCCCAGCAACATCGTCGCGCTGCCGCACAGCACCAACGCCACGCCCCAACTCATCATCGACAGGCGCCCGGTGCGGGCGACCAGGCGATTGACCATCAACGCCCCCGCCAGATACGCCCCGCTGATCGGCCAGCCGAGCCAGCCATACTGCGCTGCGCTCCACTGGAAATGGCCCTGCAAGATCAATGGTGCGCAGGTGTTGAAGGCGATGATCACCCCGTAACCCAAGCCCCCCGCCAGTGCTGGGCGCAGGAACGCCGGATGGCGCAGGATCGTGCCGTAGATGCGCCACGCCGAGACGTGCCCGGCGGCTTTTTCCAGTGTCGGAAACACCACCCGTTGCAGCGCAATCATCAAGCCGGCAGCCGCCATCGACAGCCCATAAAAGATCGCTTCCCAGCCAAACGCCACCTGCAACAGCGAGCCCACAAACTGCCCGATGCCCAACGCGATCACGAACGTCATCCCCAGCCACGACAACCCCTTGGCCAACAGCGCACCGCTGAAACTGTCGCGAACCAACACCCGCGCCATCACCGACACACCGCCCGCGCCGAGCCCTTGAACCAGCCGCAGGCCAAGAAACGATTCGAGGTTGTAGGCGGACGGAATCGCCGCACTGGCCAGGGCATACAGCGCCAACGCCGCCAGCAGCACCGGCTTTCTGCCAACCCGCTCACCGAGGCTGCCCCAGAGCAGCATCGGCAGCGCCATGCCGATCAAATACACCGCCAGGGCCAGTGCCACCTGGTCCTCGGCAGCAGGCAATGCGTGGGCAATCGCCGGTACGGCGGGTAGGTAACTGCTGATGCCAACCTGGGACAGAAAGGCCGCGCTGCAGGCGATGGCGAGGGTGGTGGTGCTTTTCAAGGGGCAAAAAATCCTGTTGAGCAGTAAGCTGCAAGCCGCAAGCTACAAGCTGCTAGTGTGTTTGTCTCTAGCTGGCAGCCTGAAGCTAACCGCTTGTCGCTTAGGAACCAACCTTATGAGAGTTCTATTATTCGGCGCCACCGGCATGGTCGGCCAGGGCGTGTTGCGTGAGTGCCTGCTGGCCGGTGACGTGCAGGAAGTGGTGGCTGTCGGTCGCACCGCGCTGACCCAGGAGCACGGCAAGTTGCACCAGGTGCTGCATGCCGACATGTTCGATTTCCAGCCCCTGGAGCACCTGCTGCAAGGTTTCGATGCGTGCTTCTTTTGCCTGGGCGTGTCCTCGGTGGGCCTGGACGAAGCCAAGTACACCCATTTGAGCTACGACCTGACCCTGGTGGCCGCCAGTACCCTGGCGCGGCTCAATCCGCAGATGACCTTTATCTACGTGTCCGGCGCCGGTACCGACAGCAGCGAAACCGGTAAAACCATGTGGGCGCGGATCAAGGGCAAGACCGAAAACGCCTTGCTGCGCCTGCCGTTCAAGGCGGTGTACCTGTTCCGTCCGGGCGTAATCCAGCCGCTGCACGGCGTGCGTTCGAAAACCCCGGTTTACCAGACGTTCTACACCGTCCTCGGCCCGCTGTTGTCGTTGTTCCGACGCCTGCGCCCGGACTGGGTCGTGAGCACGGAAACCGTTGGCCGCGCAATGCTCTCGGCAGTCCGGCACGGCGCCCCGACGCCTGTTGTGGAGCAGGCCGATATCAATCGCCTGGCCACCGAGCGCGTCTAGATGCTGCATAAAAGCCTGGTCCGTCGCCTCGACCTGATCACCCTGCAACTGTTTGTGGCGGTGCATGAAGAGGGCACGCTGACCCGCGCCGCCGCCCGTGAAGCCATTGCGGTTTCGGCCGCCAGCAAGCGCTTGATGGAGCTGGAGCAGGTGTTGGGCGTGAGCCTGTTTGTGCGCCAGGCCAAGGGCATGCACCTCACGGCCGCCGGCGAGACCTTGTTGCACCATGCGCGGCAGATGCTGTTCAACGTCGAGAAGATGGGCCTGGAGCTGGGGGAACACAGCCATGGGGTGCGCGGTTATGTGCGGATGCTGGCGAATCTCTCGGCGATCATTCAGTTCCTGCCTGAAGACTTGCGCGACTTTTCCGCGCTGCACCCCCAGGTGAAAGCCGACCTGGAAGAGCGGCCCAGCAATGGCGTGGTCCAGGGCGTGATCGATGGGGTTGCGGACCTGGGCATCTGTTCCAGCGATACCGACACCAAAGGTTTGCCCGGCGTGACCTATCGGCGGGACAAGCTGGTGGTGCTGATGCCGGCGGATCACCCGTTGGCGACGCGCAAGGCATTGGCCTTCGTCGAGACCCTGGACAGCGATTACGTGGGGCTGCATTCCGCCAGTTCGATCAACATGCGTACCCACGCGGCGGCGCGGGAGGCGGGCAAGGTGCTGCGCCTGCGGATCCACGTGCCGGGCTTTGATGCGATGTGCCGGATGGTCCAGGCGAATATGGGCATTGGTATCCTGCCGCAAAAGGCCTATGAACTGTTTGGCCGGGCGTTGGGGTTGCATGCGGTGCCGCTGACGGATGCATGGTCGGACCGCAGCCTGATTCTGGTGGTGCGTGATGAGGCGCAGTTGTCGCCGGTGAGTCGGTTGTTGTTCGATTATTTGCGTCGGGAGCAGGGCTGAGCGAAACGCTGCAGGCCTCATCGCGGGCAAGCCCGGCTCCCACAGTTGACCGCGTTGTTTGGGGAAAAATCGATCCCCTGTGGGAGCCGGGCTTGCCCGCGATAGCGATTTAAAGAGCGCCCAAAATCCCCGAGCCTTCGCCTTTCGCGAACGCTCGTTGCCAACTGACGGTTGGCTTTCTACTGCCGGTGTCCTCTAGCCTTGGCCCCACATTCCAAGAACAAGAGGTACACCCCATGACGGCTCCCCTGAGCGGTATCAAGGTGATCGAGATCGGCACCCTGATTGCCGCGCCGTTCGCCGCCCGGCTGATGGCCGAGTTTGGCGCCGAGGTGATCAAGATCGAAGCCATGGGCCAGGGCGATCCGCTTCGCAAATGGCGAAAGCTGCACCAAGGCACGTCGCTGTGGTGGTACCTGCAATCGCGCAACAAGAAGTCCCTGGCCCTGGACCTCAAGTCCGCAGAAGGCCTGGACCTGGTCAAGCAACTGCTGGGCGACGCCGACGTGCTGATCGAAAACCTGCGCCCCGGTGGCCTGGAAAAACTCGGTCTCGGCTGGGACGTGCTGCACGCCCTCAACCCCAAGCTGACCCTGGTGCGCATCTCCGGCTACGGCCAGACCGGCCCTTACCGCGATCGCCCGGGCTTCGGTGCCATCGGCGAGGCCATGGGCGGGATTCGCTACACCACCGGCAACCCGGATTCACCACCGGCGCGGGTGGGCGTGAGCCTCGGCGATTCACTGGCGTCGCTGCACGGGGTGATCGGCGCGCTGATGTCGCTGCTGCGGGTCAAGACCGGCCAGGGCGATGGCCAGATCGTCGACGTGTCCCTGGCCGAAAGCGTATTCAACCTGATGGAAAGCCTCGTGCCGGAATACGACATGCTCGGCCATGTGCGCGAACGCAGCGGCGGCGCCTTGCCGGGCATTGCACCGTCCAACACCTACCTGACCGCCGATGGCGCCTACGTGGTGATCGCCGGCAACAGCGACCCGATCTACAAGCGCCTGATGCTCACCATCGGCCGCGCCGACCTGGCCGAAGCCCCCGAATTTGCCCACAACGACGGCCGCGCCGCCAAAAGTGGCCTGCTCGACGCCGCCATCACCCACTGGACCAGCAGCCTGCCCATCGACCAGGTGCTCAGCGCCCTGGAAGCCGCCGAAGTACCGGCAGGGCGCATCTACTCCGTGGCCGATATCGTCACCGACCCGCACTACCAGGCCCGCGACATGCTGCTCAGCGCCGACCTGCCCGGCGGCCTGACCGTGAAGATGCCCGGCATTGTGCCCAAACTGTCGGAAACCCCTGGCGCGGTGAACTGGCAGGGCCCGAGTCTGGGCCAGCACACCGACTCGATCCTCGGCGACCTGGGCTTGACCGGCGCAGACATTCAACGCCTGAAAACTTCAGGAGTGGTGCAATGAAAAACGATTCCGATGCCTTGATCGTGCAGGAAGTCTCGCCCCGGGACGGCCTGCAAATCGAGCCGACCTGGGTTGAGACTGTCGACAAGATCGCCCTGATCGATCAACTGTCCCTCGCCGGTTTTTCCCGGATAGAAGCCGGTTCGTTCGTGTCGCCCAAGGCCATTCCCGCGTTGCGCGACGGTGAGCAGGTGTTCCAGGGCATTACCCGCCGTCCCGGGGTGATCTACGTGGCGTTGATCCCCAACCTCAAGGGCGCCCAACGGGCCATCGAGTCCCGGGCCGATGAGTTGAACCTGGTGATGTCCGCCAGCCAGACCCACAACCTGGCCAATATGCGCATGCGCTGCGAGGCCTCGTTGGCAGCGTTTGGCGACATCGTGAGTTTTGCTGCCGACTACCCGGTGCGCCTCAACGGCAGCATCGCCACCACCTTCGGCTGCCCGTTCGAAGGCAAGATCGACGAAGACCGCGTGCTGCAATTAGTGGATGCCTACCGCGAGCTGGGCATCCAGGGCATCAGCCTGGCGGACACCACCGGCATGGCCAATCCGCGTCAGGTGGAGCGCTTGGTCAAGCGCGTGCTGGAACGGGTTCCAGCCAGTGATTTGACCCTGCATTTCCACAACACCCGCGGCCTGGGTTTGTGCAATGTGCTGGCCGCCTATGAGGCCGGTGCCCGCCGCTTTGATGCCGCATTGGGCGGCCTCGGCGGCTGCCCGTTTGCGCCTGGCGCCTCGGGCAATATCTGCACCGAAGACCTGGTCAACCTGTGCGAAGAAGTCGGGATTCACACCGGCGTCGACCTGCCGCACCTGCTGCAGATGTCGCGACAATTACCGGCCTTGCTCGGCCACGAACTGCCAGGCCAGGTGGCCAAGGCCGGGCGCAATTGCGACCTGCATCCGCCACCGGCCTACATCGCCACCTTGTAAACCGCCCACCAGACAACAAAAACAATCGGACGCCCTGCGAGCAGTCCGCTGGAGAGAAACAATGAGCCTTAATACGTTGGAGGCCGGCGTGCGCCCGGCCGCTGAACACGATGCCGAAAAAGCCCTGGTCAGCAAGGTCGCCTGGCGCCTGATGCCGCTGATCATGGTCTGCTACTTGTTCGCGTTTTTTGACCGCATCAACATCAGCTTCGCCAAGTTCCAGCTGCAGACCGACCTGAGCCTGAGCGACACCGCCTACGGCCTCGGCGCCGGGCTGTTCGTGGTCGGCTATGTGATCTTCGAAGTGCCGAGCAACATGATGCTGTACAAGGTCGGCGCCCGCCGCTGGATCGCCCGCATCATGATGTCGTGGGGGCTGGCGACGGCAGCCATGGTGTTTGTCACGGCTGAGTGGCAGTTCTACGGGCTGCGTTTCATCATCGGTGCGATGGAGGCAGGGTTCGCGCCGGGCGTGTTGTATTACCTGACGCTGTGGTTCCCCCAGCACTACCGGGGGCGCATCACTTCGATGCTGTTCCTGGCCTCCGCATTTGCCGGGCTGGTGGGGGCGCCGTTCTCCGGGCTGGTGCTGGAACACCTCGACGGCGTGCTGCAAATGCGCGGCTGGCACTGGTTGTTTTTGCTCGGTGGTTTGCCTTGCGTGGGCCTGGGGTTCCTGGTGCTCAAGCTGCTCAAGGACCGCATCGAGGACGCCCACTGGCTGACCCCGTCGGAGAAGACCTTGCTGGCCAGCCGCATTGCCGTGCATGAACCCCACAAGAGCGGTGGCTCGCTGCTGGCGGCGCTGCGTATTCCCGGCTTCCTGATGCTCGGCTTTATCTACTTCCTGATCCAGGTGGCGTCCTACGGCCTGAACTTCTGGGCGCCGCAACTGATCCGCAGCGCCGGCACCCAGAGCCCGGTGATGATCGGCCTGCTGACGGCGATTCCCTACATCTGCGGGGCCATCAGCATGGTGGTGATCGGGCGCTTGTCCGACGCTACGGGTGAGCGCCGCAAGTTTGTCAGTGGCTTGGTGGCGCTGGGCGCGGTGGGGTTCTTTTGCGCGGGAATCTTTGCCGATCACACCACGTTCCTGATCGTCGCCCTGAGCCTGCTGGGCGCCGGGATCATTGCCTCGATTCCGACCTTCTGGACCTTGCCGCCCAAGCTGTTGGCCGGTGCCGGAGCCGGCGCGGCGGGCGGGATTGCGGTGATCAACACCCTGGGCCAGTTCGGCGGCATCGTCAGCCCCGTGATGGTCGGCCGGATCAAGGACCTCACCGGCAGCACCACGCCGGCGCTGTATGTCATCGGCGTGTGTGCGTTGCTGGCGGCGGCGCTGTTGCTGTGGGGCCTGCCGCAGAAACTGCGCACCCTCGACAAGCACTGATCAGCCGGCAGTTACCAGCGATCGGGTGGGCGTGGCGCTGAACTGAATCAGTGCCACACCGCCAATCAACATCAACGCCCCGATCAACCGGGGCGCGGTCAATTGGCGCTCCACCAGCCCGAACAGGCCGAAGTGGTCCAGCATCAACGAGGCGACGATTTGCCCGGCCATCGCCAGGGCAATAAACCCCGAGGCACCGAGCTTGGGCATCAGGATCAACGCCAGCGAAATAAAGCACACGCCGAACGCACCGCCGCTCCATATCCACAGCGGCGCCTGGGTGATAAACCCAAGGCTGGGCAGCGGCAGGCGCAGGGCCAGGATCACCGGCAGCAGCACGATGATGCTCACCAGCAGCGAGGCGAGGGTGGCCCATAACGGATGGCCCAGGCCGCGTCCCAGGTTGGCATTGATCACACTTTGAAACGGCACCACCGCCCCGGCGAACGCCGCCAACAGCAACAGACCTACCCAATGCAACGTCGTCATGATCAATCTCCCAGAGGTTTTGCTGGACTCTAGGCCATTCGTCACGCAAATTTAAATTCCAAGTTCTTATGCAGAACATGCAGCTGATGAATGATCTTCGACGTATCGACCTCAACCTGCTGGTGATCCTCGACGCCTTGCTCAGCGAGCAGCACGTGACCCGCGCTGCCGAGCGCCTGCACTTGAGCCAGCCGGCAGTGAGCCACGCCCTGGCGCGGTTGCGGGATGTGCTTGGGGATCCGCTGTTGGTGCGCCAGGGCAGTTCGTTGGTGCCCACCGCTCGCGCGCTGGAGCTGGCGATGCCGCTGGCGGAAGCGCTGGCCCAGGTGCAAGCGCTGCTGGCGCCGAATCGCTTTGATCCGGCGTCAGCCAAACGCACCTTTCGGGTGGCCATGTCGGACTACAGCGCGGCGATTTTTTTACCGGGGTTGGTGCGCACCTTGCGCCGGGAAGCGCCGGGGATTGATTTGCAGATTATCCAGGCCAGTCGCGAAGGCATGCTGGATGGGGTGCTCAACGGCGATATCGACCTGGCCGCCGGGGTGTTTCCCGACATGCCGGCCGAACTGCGCAATACGCCTTTATTCGAAGAGCATTACGTATGCCTGGTGGACCGTGCGAGCCTGCCCCAAAGCGGCGTGCTCGACTTGCCCACCTACCTGGCGCGGCCCCACGTATTGCTGGAAATGCGCGGCAGCGGCACGCCGGAAATCGAACGGGCGCTGACGGCGATTCGCGAGCGCCGGCACGTGGCGATCAGCTTGCCCCATTGGGGCGTGGCGCCGCAGTTGATCCCGGGTACGGATTTGATCCTTACCGTGTCGTCTCGCGGGCTGCTTAACATTGATCACGAGCAACTGTTGGCCGTGCCGCCACCGTTTCACATTCCGTCGTTTGCGTTTGTGCTGGCGTGGCATTCGCGGCGGGGCGCAGACCCGGCGTTGCAGTGGTTGAATGGGCAGGTGCATGGCGTGCTGCTCACCCATAACCTTTAGCACGCACGGTTTCTGTGGCGAGGGAGCTTGCTCCCGTTGGGGCGCGAAGCGGCCCTGGCAAGTCAGCCGCCATCGTCCTGAAAGATCGCGTCGATCGGTTTAGGGCTGCTTCGCAGCCCAGCGGGAGCAAGCTCCCTCGCCACAGGAAAGCCTCGGCAGAATGAAGTTTTACCCGTAGCAATAGAACAGGCAGAATCCATCCACCCGATAACCGTCTGTCAGAGCGCCTTCCATGACCCCATCCCTGCTGTTCGCCGTCCTCGCCTCGGGCTTTATCTACGGCATCACGCCCGGTCCCGGTGTACTGGCCGTTTTTGGTATCGGCGCCGCTCGCGGTCGTCGTGCCGGTGCCGGCTTTCTCTGCGGGCATCTGTTGGGTGATGTGGTGTGGTGCAGTACGGCGTTGATTGCGATCGTCGGCGCGCGGGAAATCGGCAGCAGCGCGTTTGACGTGTTGGGTGTGCTCAGCGGCCTGTACCTGTTCTGGCTCGGCTGGCGCGCGATCCGCACCCAGCGCCGCAGCGGGGAATCACCACAGGGCGCGGCACGCCAGCCGTTCTGGCACGGCATTATCTTCGGCCTGACCAACCCCAAGGCCTACCCGGTAGCGGTAGCGACCTTCACCGCCTTGCTCTCCAGCCGTGCTGAACTGCTGACCTGGTCGATGCTGCCGTGGTTGATCTTCCTGAGCTTTATCGGTGGCCTGGTGGCGTACGCGATCCTGATCGGCGTGGTCGGCGCGCAACGGGTGCGCACGGTGTATCAGCGTCATGAAGTGATGATCACCCGGCTGTGTGGCGTGATGTTTATCGGCTTCGCCATCAACGCCCTGGCACATGCGTTGCCGGGCCTGTTTGGCAGCAAGGCTTGACGACCGTTCGTCGCACTGGCAAGTTTTTTCTAAACCTTTAGCGCCCTGAAAATTCAGATTCAGGGCGGGGTTTATTTCCCTGCACCTGTTTATTACGTGGAGGAACCTATCATGAGCCGCATGGCTATCCGGTTACGCACCGCCAGTTTCGCGATGCTGCTGGGCCTCGGCGCCAGCAGTGCTTTCGCCCAGTCGCCTGCCGATTTCATCGAGCAGGCTTCGGCCAAGGGCATGGCCGATATCGAGACCAGCCGCATGGCACACGCCAAGACCTCGTCCCAGGAGATCAAGGACTACACCATCGAAGTCATCAACGAACGCACCCTGGCCAATCAGCACTTGGCGGCCATTGCCAAGAAGCTCGATCTGCCGGTGGCGCCACGGGACAAGATCGTCGACAAGGCTGAATCGCTGATGCCGAAGCTCAAGGAGGGTGATTCCTTTGATGCTGCCTACACCGCCGAGCAGGTCAAGGCCAATGAAGACGCGATCGCCCTGTTCAAGCAGGAAGGCGCCGAGTCGGATATCCCGGAAATAAAGGCCCTGGTGGATGAGACCCTGCCCAGGTTGGAAGAGCGCCTGGAGAAAGCCCGGGCGCTGGCGTCGACTTACGGAAAAGGTCACCAGGGCGACGGTTGATTGCCTTGAGTACGCCCTGACAAAACGGCGGCCGGATCACTCCAGCCGCCGTTTTTTTATGCCTGGTTCAGATCGGTCTTCGGTTGTTCGCCTTCCGTTGTCGTCAGGTTGGCAACGGTGATGGTTTCGCTCTCGCCCATGGTTTTGTATTCCTTGCGCAATGTCTCAAGCTGCTTGCGATCCAGGCCATCCAGGCTCAACACGGCGTTTTGCGCGTCCTTGGTGGCGCGCAGCAGTTCGTCGATCTTGATATGCAAAATGTCGTTGTCGCGGTTTTGCGTGTTCTGGATCAGGAACACCATCAGGAAAGTGATGATGGTGGTGGACGTGTTGATGATCAGCTGCCACGTGTCGTTGTAGTGGAAATAGGGCCCGCTCAAACTCCACAGGATGATCAATCCCACTGCCGCATAGAACGTGCGGGCGCTGCCTGCCCAGCGGGACAGGGACTGTGAGATGGCGGAGAATTTCATGACCGTGTTCCTTTAAAGGGGGGTAATGAAAATACTGACCGCGGGCGCGCTCTGAAATTTCTTTTTACAATTGGAAGACTGAATAACGTTGTCCGTTTTTTTGTTGAGCCTTTCGGAGTGATCCTACGGTGTCCTGAAGCGGCGAGGGGAAGACTGGGCTTTTCTCCGGACTTGCCCCATGCACTCCACCGTAGCCAGCGATGCGACCACGCAGTATCACCAGACCGAAGCGCATTTTTTGGCGGCAGTCTGTCCTTTGCATCGTCGCTATAGCTCGAGTGTAAATGCCTATTTTAGCGCGGTAGATCCGGCCCCATGGAACCTGTTGTCTATCCGGGTGGGCAGCGGCGCGTTGGATGAAGCCATGCTGGAGGCCCAGGACCTGATCCGTCGCACCCCGTTGGGAGTACATGTCGTGATTCATGACGACGAGGTCGAAGGCCTTTGGCAGGCGCTGACGGATTCAGGCCTCGTTGCGTTTGAAAAGACCACGGCAATGTGTCTTGATTTGTCGACGTTTACGCCACTGCCGGCAGACCGCCAAGCTCGGGTCAACCTGACGCAGCACTTGAGCGACTGGGCCGGCCCGGTAGGCAACGCCTTCGGGCTGCCGGAGGGTGGCATTGCCAACTATCAGGCCCAGCATCAGAGGGCCCTGGACAGCGATCAAGGCTTTTACCACTTCACACTGTCAGTCAACACTGTGGTGGTGTGTTCGTTGACGTTGTCGATGTGCGAGGGGGTGGCCAGGCTGAACGATATCGGCACTGAGATAGCCGCTCGCGGCAAAGGCTATGCCACACAGTTGATTCACGCTGCACTGGCTTACGCCCGGGCCTTGGGCGCCCGGCAATGCTTTCTTGAGGCCACGCCGGCGGGTGTCTCGCTTTATCGAAAGCTGGGGTTCGTAAGGTTGTTCGGGTACCAGGCTTTTTTTCGTGGCCCTGTCGTCCCGGTGTCAGTAGAGGGCGACTTTTGCGGCCTCCGCGTCCTCCAGTTCCAACAGATACTGCTTGGCTTCAAGCCCGCCGGCGAACCCGGTCAGACCGCCTGACGCACCAATGACCCGATGGCACGGCGCAACAATCGAAATCGGGTTGCGCCCGTTGGCCGCGCCTACCGCCCGCACTGCCTTGGGGTGGCCGATCTGGACGGCGATCTGGCTGTAGCTGCGGGTTTCTCCGAACGGAATGGTCAGCAGTGCCTGCCAGACCTTCTTCTGGAAGTCGGTGCCGGCAAAGTCCAGGTCCAGCTCGAAACGGTTGCGGGTACCGGCGAAGTACTCCTTCAACTGCCGCTGGGTTTCCAGCAGCACCGGGCTGTTGTTGACCTCTTGCAGGGCGCCCAGTCGAACACGGTTGGGGCGCTCTTTTTCCCACAGGATGGCGGTGAGTTTTCCGTCACGGGCCACAAGGGTCAGTTGGCCGACGGGGGAGGGCATGAGGGTGTATTCATAGGACATGGTCGGGCTCCTTGAGGGGGTATGAAGCTACTGTAAATTCGCCGGTCCATGGGGGAACTACGTTTCTTGCGGTTGAATTCGCGAGGGATTTAGAGGTTCCAGTAGACCCAGTTGGCGTAATACGGATACCAGTAAAGCCACGAAAACCAATACAGCGCCTTGAGTACCGATGCAGTGCCAATCACAAAAAACGAGGCGATGTTGAGCAGTGTGATGATTACGGCAAACACGGTCACACGCCGGCTGGCATACAGCTGAGCAAATCGCGCTCCGTAAACGGAAGCCGCGATGGACGCCAGCGCCAGGACGAGTCCCAACGGAAAGGGCAGCCTGAGAAACGAAAGCAGCAGAGGGGCGACCACCACCCAGCCCAGTACCTTGCGCAGTACGGGTTTTGGTGTGCGTTGTGCAGAAGGAAGCATGCCGGGGTTCCTGATTCAGAGGTGACAGGCGAACATCATCGTGGCCTCGGTGCGTTGTGGCACTCGGAGTTTGCTTAAGTGCAGTCACCGGTCCTGTTGCAGCACCTTGAGCGCAGCCGATGCAAGAAACCCCGAACGGCTTTTTTCTTCCGGGTGATGCAGTACATATTCATCAATACGGTTCAGCAGGTAGCCAGGCAACGTGATGTTGAGTTTCTGCGCCTTGCACAGGTACTGGGTGACATCAATGTCCACCACCGCCCAGGTGCAGCCGGCGTACTGCGGATTAGCTGCATGGAGCGTGACTTTCTGTGCAGCAGGAATGGGCGCACCGTCTTCTGCGAGGATCTCGAAATGGCCTTCGATCGCTTCGCGGGCCATGGCCATGGCGTCGTCCAGGTCCTCTCCGGCGGAGAAGCAACCGGGAATGTCCGGGACTTCCACACCCCAGGCGTGGTCCTCGTCACCGGTTGAAATTGCGATTGGGTACAGCATGTCTGTTGTCCTCCACGGACGTGTTAGCTGAGCAGAGCCTGTTTCAAAATGCTCTTTGCGGTCTTGTCCAAAAGGTCCTTTTGGCGAGCCTGCAACAACTCATCAATCACTGTCAGGAATGCCGTGACCATCAAGCTGCGCCCATCAGTACGCGTAAGCACAAGCAACTGCGCATACGCATCCAGATCCACCAACGCCCGATACGTCACGCCCTTGTTCATCAAGCTCTGGGTGCACGCCGGCACCAGCGCCACACCTTGCCCTGCCGCCACCAGCGCAATGATCGACGTGATCTGCCGTCCTGTCGGTCCGGCACGCAATGGCAAACCCTTGTGCCGGTAAAGCTGCTCGATGGACTGGTTAAGCCCAGAGCCGTAATCGGCGGGAAACAGAATCAACGGGTACGCACTCAACTGCGTCAGGCTGACCTCGGCGTGGCTAGCCAGCGGGCTGTCGCTGGAGACCGCCGCCACCAGCCGCTCTTCACCCAGCGACAACGCCTGCACCTCGGTCTGCCCGGGCAGGGGCAGCAAGCGGCTCAGGCCGATGTCCAGGCGGCCATCCGCCACCTGCGCGCCGAGGCTGCCGGAGGCGCACTCCACCAGTGTCAACTGCACATCGGGAAAGCGTTGGGCGAAGGCTTGAATCGCCTGGCTGAACAAATCCGACAGAGCGATCGAACTCACGTAACCCAGCGCCAATTGCCCGGCGGCCCCTGAGGCCAGTTTGCCGGCGATGGCTTCGGCGAGGTCGACCTGCTCCAGTACCGCACGGGCGTAGGGCAGGAATGAGCGGCCTTGAGCGGTGAGCGAAACCGTGCGACTGGTGCGGTCGAACAGACGAAACCCCAGTTCAGCCTCCAGCGCGGAAATCTGCCGGGTCAACGGCGGCTGGGCCAGGTGCAGGCGAAGGGCGGCGCGGCCGAAGTGCAGTTCTTCGGCGACGGTCAGAAAGTAACGCAGCTTGCGTAGGTCGAGCATCCTGGCCCCAGGGTATTGATCGGTCCGAAATCGGTATTGGTCTCGGGTGTGCGGGTCATTCTATAAAGGCCTCTGGTCATAAAACGAGAGGTTTTATGAAACCGCGCCTGCATTGTGCCCGTCCTGCCCAGTTCCTGTGTGGCTGCGCGGCGTTCCTCAACCTCTACGCCAGCCAGAACTGAGCAAGACCTTATGAGCGACGCCGTTGCCTTGCCCGTACCCGAGACGTCCGCCCGCCGTCGTTCATTGATCGCCGGGTGCAGCGCCCACGCGATTCATGATGGCCTGACCGATGTGATCTACGTGCTGCTGCCGATCTGGCAAGCGCAGTTCGGCATGACCTACGCCCAGATTGGCCTGCTGCGCGGTGCTTACTCCGGGATGATGGCGGTGTTCCAGCTGATGGCCAGCCGCGCGGCCAAGCGGTGGGGCCGTACGCCGATGCTGGTGGGCGGGACGGCGCTTGCCGGTGTTGCCTATCTGTTGGCGGGGCAGGCGACCGGGTTGGGCATGTTGCTGCTGGCGCTGCTGTTGGGCGGGCTGGGGGCGAGTACTCAGCATCCGCTGGCTTCTTCGATGATCACCGACACCTATGAGGGCGGAGGAGGGGTCAAGGAGGCGCTGTCTCAATACAACTTCTCCGGGGACATTGGCAAAACCCTGGTGCCCGGATTGGTTGGCTTGCTGCTGACCGTCATCAGTTGGCGCGCGAGCGTGACGCTTTTGGGCCTGCTGGGGTTGGCGGCGGCGGGGTTGCTGTGGTGGCTGATCCCCACGCAGGCAGCGGCGTCCACTCCCGGGAAAAACGCCAAGACACTGGTAGGAAGCGGCTCCATCAGCGGCCTGCGCGCGCTGATCGTCACGGGCACGCTCGACAGTGCAGTGCGCATGGGTTTTCTTACGTTTTTGCCATTCCTGCTGCAAGCCAAGGGCGCCGGCACCGCAGGCATTGGCGTGGCGCTGACCATGCTGTTTATCGGCGGCGCCTTCGGCAAATTGCTCTGCGGCTACCTCGGTGCACGCATCGGCATGATGAAAACCGTGTGGCTGACGGAGACCAGCACGGCGCTGTTGATCATTGCGGCGGTGTACCTGCCGTTGACCGGTTTGATGGTGATGTTGCCGGTGTTGGGGCTCGCGTTGAACGGCACGTCGTCGGTGCTGTACGGCGCGGTGCCGGACCTGGCGGGCGCAGGCAAGCGGGAGCAGGCGTTTGCCGTGTTCTACACCGGCACCATCGGTGGTGGCGCGCTGGCACCGGTGCTGTTTGGCGGGCTGGGGGACTCGATGGGCGTGCCCGTGGCGGTGATGGTGTTGGCGGGGATGTTGTTGCTGACGTTGCCGTTGGCGTGGGTGGTGCAGCGGGGCTGCTCACTCAAATAATCGAATGATTGGCGACATGCCCCGGCTGCGCTTGCAGATCGATACCCAGTGCGTGAAGCACCTTGAGTACTGTTTCGAAGCGGGGCTTTGCTCCGGGGGCAAATGCCTTGTACAGACTCTCACGGCCCATGCCGGTATCGGTCGCGACCCGCGCCATCCCACGAGCTTTGGCCACGTACCCGACGGCCCTGAGGAACTCCTCGTTATCACCATCGGCCAGAACTTGAGAAAGGTATTCGCTGATGGCTTCATCACTGTCGAGCAGTGCCGCCATATCAAATGTCGTCAGTGTTTGGCTCATGATCAAACTTCCTTTGCCAGTTTTTTTGCTCGCCGGATGTCGGCGTCTTGTGAGGATTTATCGCCACCGGCTAGCAAGACGATGACGGTTCTTCCTCGCAGCGTGAAATACACTCGATAACCCAGACCGATATCTACACGCATTTCCGAGACACCATTGCCTACTGTCTTGATATCGCCCAGATTGCCAGCGGATGCGCGATCGATTCGCCGGGCGATGGCGATTTTGGCGCGTAAATCACGTATTGCTGAATGCCAGGTAATGAAGGTCTGCGTTTGCTGGACAAGATAGTTCACGGATTCTCACTGTATCCATATGGATACTATCTGGCAATAGGCATGAGCACGTGCGTACGGCGCGGTTAGGCGCAGGAGAATGATGTGAGTGAGGCTAAGGATTCAAATGCTCTCTTGTTGCGAGCGATTGCAGTGTTGGACTTGACGCCTGATCCATCAATGACGCAATCCGCTGCGCATCCTCCGGCGTCGCCGGGTTATACACCACCATATTCAGATCCTTGCGCCCATCGACCGCAAACACCGAATACTCAAATTCAATTGGCCCCAACACCGAATGGCGTATCCGCTTGATGCGATCGCCATGGGCACCCTGAACATCGTTCTCACTCCACATCGCCTTAAACTCCGGACTGCGCCGACACAGTTCATCGACCATCGGCTGCACCTGCTCTGCCGCACCTGAGCGCGCCGTATCAATCCTGAAAGCTCCCAATACAAACCGCGCCACGCTTTCCCAATCGTATTGGGCCGCGCGGGAATTGGGATCCAGGAACATGAAACGCAGGATATTTCGCTGTTCCGGCGCCTGGGATCCGTAGTCCATCAACATCACCGTCGCCGCCTGGTTCCAGGCCACCACATCCCACGTCGCCGTACGCAGGATCGCGGCGCTGGGGTTCAAGGCATCCAGCACCCGTTGCAGGCGTGGCGTCACCGTTTCGTTCTGCTGGTAGCGCACCTCTGGCGGGCGGCCGAAGGCCAGCAGGAACAGATGCTCGCGTTCGATATCGGTCAACATCAGCGCATGGGCAATCCGTTCCAGCACTTCCACCGACGGCGCGCCGCCACGGCCCTGTTCGAGCCAGGTGTACCAGGTGGGGCTGATGTTGGCGCGCTGCGCCACTTCCTCGCGGCGCAACCCGGGCGTACGCCGCCGTGCCGATGAGAAGCCGAACGCCGCCGGATCGAGCCGTGTGCGACGGTCTTTCAGATAGCTGCCCAGCTGGTTTGCGCTCATAGCCTGTTAGCCTCTATACCCTGATAACGTCACTACTTTACCCGTATAGGGCGAGCGCACAGATTAGTCTCTGAATACACACGGAGATACGGTTCATGCGCATATTTATCACGGGTGCCAGCGGATTTATCGGGTCGGCTGTCGTCAAGGAACTGATTTCGGCGGGCCATGAAGTGCTGGGGTTGTGCCGTTCGGATGACAAGGTGGCAGCGCTGGAGGCGGCCGGTGCCCAGGTGCACCGTGGGTCGCTTGAGGACCTTGAAAGCCTCAAGGCCGGGGCCGCCCAAGCGGATGGCGTGATACACCTGGCGTTCAATCATGACTTCTCGACATTCGTCGCGAACTGCGAGGATGACCGCCGGGTTATCCAGGCGCTGGGAGAGGCACTTGCCGGGTCGGATCGACCGCTGATCATCACCTCCGGCGTGGGGATCGCGAGCACCGTGCCGGGCCAGTTGGCGACGGAGGATGGCGCGGTGGTGACCTCCACGCAGATTCCCCGTGCCGCGTCGGAAGAAGCGGCCAACGCTGTAGCCGCCACGGGTGTGAATGTATCGGTGATGCGCTTGCCACAGGTACACGACACCTTCAGGCAGGGGCTGGTCAGCCCGGTGATCGAGTTGTATCGCGAGAAGGGCGTTTGCGCTTACATCGCCGACGGGAAAAACCGTTGGCCCGCGGCACATATTCTGGATGTGGCGCGGCTCTACAGGCTGGCGATTGAAAAGGCTGAGCCGGGCGCGAGGTATCACGCGGTGGCGGAGGAGGGCGTGTCGCAGCGGGAGATAGCCGAGGTGTTGGGCGCGCGGCTAGGGTTGCCGGTTAAATCAATTTCGGCGGAAGAGGCTCAGGGATTTTTTGGTTGGTTGGCGATGTTTACCGCTCACGATGTGCCGGCATCCAGTGCGATTACGCGCGCGACGTTGGGATGGGAACCGGTGGGGCGGGGGTTGCTTGTGGATCTTGCGCAGTTGGAGGGAATTGAAGGCTGAAGCGCGGACTAGTCTGAATATTTGAATCTTGCTCCATTGCCTACACAACCATCAGAATCGTCCCGGTTGTACGCCTTGGGCGACCTCTTTAAGGTTCGTCAGCCGCTGCCCATCAGCGGTCGGGTTTAGTAGCCCTGTGAAGTTTTGGCGTACGGCTGTCTTATCGGCCAGGCATTTCATTGCCTGTGCCTAATGGTAGCTGTGCGCAGGGCGTCTTCGGGCGCGCCGGTTCTGAAACTTCCCGGTCTACTAACCTGCGTACAGCTGCCACCCTATTTCTGTAGTACTGGGTGGTGGTCCTTCTTGAGGATCAACAGATGTGTACTGACTCGTATAACTCACCCGTAAAAATATTCAGCGTACGTCCCGAAATCGGCACCGATGCATTGCTCGCCAATGCCTACGAAACCATTGCCGGTGCTGGCGCCATGACCAACGAATTTGCCGATAACCTGCCAGACGAGCATCGCTGTCTGGCCTTGGCGATTCAGCAAACCATTGAGTTGGGCCTGATGCTGGTGGAGGCGGCACAAGACCGCGTGGACTCAGTCGCCTAGGCATTCTGTAACAGGCTCACCTTCCCAGGCCGCCCATACCAAGGGGAAGGAAGCCAAATTTTTGTTAGCTCGAACGTTCCCGCTTCAAATCCAAACGGTCTGCGAGACTCGCCGCCTCTTCAATCAGCGCGTTACAGAACGCGTCGACGAAGAGAGAGGATGGCCGATAGTCGGGCTTGATCAACATGACCCGGTAGGGAATGGATACGTTGATCGGCCGAATCGCCAGCCCGCTACCGGCCTCCGCCACCGCAGTCAACGGGTTGATAATCGCCACGCCAAGCTGTTGCTTGACCATGGCACACACCGACGCAGCGTTGGTTGTTTCAACCACAATATGCCTGTCGACGCCGGCCCGGCGGAACTGCTCATCGAGGGTTTGACGATAGATATCCAGGCCCGACAGGTTGATGAAATTGCCCCCCTGAAAGTCTTCCAGTGTCAGCAACGGTTTAGCCAACAAAGGGTCACCGTCCGGCAGTACGCACACCATGTCGGAACAAAAAAGTAGTTTCCCCTGTGTGCCCTGAGGCGCATGTTCGCCTTCGGTCAATCCGAGGTCGTATCGCTGGGCGCTGAGTGATTCTTCCAGCAGGGGCGTTTCCTGTGCTGCGATGCTCAAGCCGATGCCGGCATGCTGTTGCTGGAAACGCTTAAAGACCTTGGGCAAAAGCGTCTGGGAAAACAGCGGAAGACAGGTAATGCTCAGTTGGCCATGTTCAAAGCGACGAATTGACTGCGCAACGCTGTTGATTCGTTCCAGGCCGATGTAGGAACGCTCAACCTCTTCAAACAGCATGATCGCCTGGGCCGTCGGTACCAGCCGCCCTCCCGCGCGATCAAAGAGTCGCAGGCCCGAAAGCTTTTCCAGTCGCGCCAGTTCCCGGCTGACCGTCGGTTGGGAAGTAAATAGCAACTGCGCCGCTCCCGTGACGCTGCCGGCCTGCATGATGGCCCGGAACACCTCGATATGCCGTATGGATACTTCCATCCCTGACCTCTACCCAATTAACCAGGTCCATATCAAAACTGAATCGCGCGGCAAAGAATAGGTATTTTATTGAATTAGGAACGCCGGGCATGCTGGTTTCTCTCCCTATTTCAGAAAGAAAAACGCCATGCCCACCACCTCCGTTTTCCAGTCATTGGCCGAGTCTGCAAGACAGCACGGTACCCCGCTCTGGTGTTATGAGGCCGAGACCATCAGGGCCCGCATCCATCAATTGCAGGGTTTTGATGGGGTTCGATACGCGCAGAAAGCCTGCTCCAACCTGCATATTCTTCGGTTGATTCGCGAACAAGGCGTACGGATCGATGCGGTGTCGCTGGGGGAAATCGAGCGGGCACTGTTGGCTGGATTCAGCCCTGATGGCGACCCGGCCGGCATTGTTTTTACCTGTGATCTATTCGATGAAGCGACGTTGCGCCGTGTGGTGGAGCTGCAGGTGGAAGTGAACACCGGCTCGATTGATATGCTGCGCCAACTGGGTCAGCGGTCGCCCGGCCACCGCGTGTGGCTGCGGATCAACCCGGGGTTTGGTCACGGTCACAGCCGCAAGACCAACACCGGTGGCGAAAACAGCAAACACGGCATCTGGCACGAGCAGGTGCAGGACGCGCTCAACGTGATCCGGCAATTCGACCTGAAGCTGGTGGGCGTGCACATGCATATCGGCTCCGGTGTGGACTACGCACACCTTGAGCAAGTGGGCTGTGCCATGGTCTCAGTGGTGAAGGCACTGGACCACGATATCGAAGCGTTTTCCATCGGTGGGGGGCTTGTCACGCCTTATCGTGTGGAGGACGAACCGGTGGATATCCAGAGTTATGCGAGCACCTGGCGCCAGGCCAAACAGGAGATTGAAACCTGGCTTGCTCATCCGGTGCGGATGGAGATCGAGCCGGGCCGCTTCCTGGTCGCGGAGTCGGGCTATCTGGTCACCGAAGTTCGGGCGGTAAAAAAAGTGGGTAGCAGGAACTTCATCCTGGTGGATGCCGGCTTCAATGACCTGATGCGGCCTGCGCTCTATGGTGCCTATCACCACATGACATTACTGGATGCCCACGGTGTGCCGGTCAGCCGCTCGGAGCACCTGTGCGTAGTGGGCGGCCCGTTGTGCGAGGCTGGCGATATTTTCACCCAGGATGACCAAGGCATCACGCCGCGCATGTTGCCTGAAGCGCAGGTGGGTGATTGGTTGGTGATTCACGATGCTGGCGCGTATGGCGCCGCCATGTCGTCCAATTACAATAGCCGCCCCTTGTTGCCCGAAGTCTTGATCGAGCACGGGCAGGGGAAATTGATTCGACGCCCGCAACCGTTGTCGGACTTGCTGGCGTTGGAGTTGGGGCTTTGACGCACCCATAAAAAAACCGGCCACCAAGAGCCGGTTTTTTTACACATCCCCCGTCAACAACCAGCCTGACGCAGGACCTAAATCTGAGTGGAGCGGGTAGAGGGAATCGAACCCTCATCTAAAGCTTGGGAAGCTTTCGTTCTACCACTAAACTATACCCGCTCAGAGCGGCTGACTTTGTACCAGATGTGCTCGCGGATTTGAAGTTTTTCTTCGAAAAATGTGTGGTTTGCGGTCGTTCAGCAAACCAGCAACGGCCCTTTGCAGGCGCAAGCTGGCTCGCGATGGACTCAAGAGCGCCGCGTTTTTCCAGGAAACCCGCGTTATCGTTGACGTCCATCGCGGGCAAGCCCGCTCCCACAGGTGGGCGGTGGCTCATAGCGCGAAGGCATGCTGTGGCTGCGACGCGTGGTACCGCAACCGGCTCGGTTGCTGCTCCGGCCGCAAAAAGCCCATCAACGCCTCTCGGCTATCCCGGCACGCCGCCTTGTGCTCCATGTCCAAAAAGTGCCCGGTCGCTTGAATCGTCCCGAAGCTGCTTTTCGCAATATGTTGCCCAAATAGCTTGGCGTCCTGAGCGCTGGTGTACTCGTCCCATTCGCCGTTCAAAAACAGCACCGGTATATCAATCTGCTTCGCCGCCTTGAGGTAGCACAGCCGGTCGCTGTTCAGCACGTGGCTGATGTGGAAGTGCATCTGCCCATATTCATGCTCGGCCAAGCTGCTCACGTGCTTGTGGTTGAAGCGTTTGAACAGCGACGGCAGGTGTTTGCCGATGGTGTTGTTGACCAGGTGGCCCACGCGGTCGCGGTCGAGGTTGCCGAGGTAGTCGACGCCGCGCTCCAGGTAGTCGCGCATGGGCGCGTTGATCACCGGGGAGAATGAGCTGATCACCGCCTTTTCCACACGGCGTGGCCGGTGGGCGAGGGCGACGAGGGTCGCGGCACCGCCCCAGGAAAAGGACAGCACGTGTTCGGCGGCGAAGTGGTCGATGAGTTCCAGAAGGATCTGGCCTTCGACTTCTTTCGTCAGCATCTGCTCGTGGCGGTTGTGGATTTTGGAGCGACCGGCGTAGGGCTGGTCGTACAAAACCACGTTGAACGTCGGGTGCAGGCTTTTCACGGTCTGGGCGAAAGACGCGGTAGTGGCCATTGAGCCGTTGACCAGGATGATGGTCTTGGCGGCTGCGTCCGCGCGATAGAACTCCGTGTAAACCCGATACTGACCCTGTATATCCAGCACAGCGATTTCTGGCCTCATGTCGTAAGACTCCTGGCAAGCGGGTAATGCGCGCAGATCACTCTGCACGAGCTTTGTGACAGGTAGGCATACGCCTGAAAGTGAGGGCCCATGTCGGTCCGGTACTGGCAGGCCGACGGGTGTTGTTATGGCGGGCAATTTGCCGTGAGAGGCCCGCAGATCAAGCGTGCGGACGGGCAAAGTGTTTCTTGTAGGTAGGGGTGACTCGCCAGTCAGATTGCGGCTGGCTGGGTTGATTCAAGCATCAGGGATGCCAGTTCGCCAGTCGACGGCGTGGTTTTTTGCCATCATCGGCTGAACGGTCATCAGACCTGTTGGATTTCAGCGTCCGTGAGCGCCCGGTACTGCCCTGGGGCAAGGGCCGCATCCAGTTCCAGCGGCCCCATGCGCTCGCGGTGCAGGCGCATCACTTTGTTGTCGAAGTGCCCGAACATGCGCTTCACCTGGTGATAACGCCCTTCAATGATGCTCAGGCGCGCCGTTCTGGGGCCCAAGAGCGCCAGTTCCGCCGGCTGGGTGGTGAGGTCTTCGAAGGCGAAGTACAGGCCGGCGGCGAAGGTGGCCGCGTATTCCGGGCCAATATCCTGCTCGGTCTCGACGTAATAGACCTTGGGCAGTTTGGTTTGCGGCTGGGTCAGGCGGCGCGACCACTGGCCGTCGTTGGTGATCAGCAGCAGGCCGGTGGTGTTGAAATCCAGGCGACCGGCGATGTGCAGCTCGTGCTTGTCCGGTTCGTCCAGCAGATCGAGCACGGTGGGGTGTTGCGGGTCTGATGTGGCGCTCACGCAGCCCTGGGGTTTGTGCAGCATGAAGTAGCGCGCAGGTTTGCCGGCTTGCAGCACCTCGTCATCCAGCAACACGCGGCTGAACTCGCTTACCGGGTGGTGCGGGTCGCTGACGGCCTGGCCGTTGACGGTAATCCGCCGCTCCACCAGCAACAGGCGCACTTGCTTGCGGTTGAAACGGGGCAGGTTGCTGAGGAAGCGATCTACGCGCATTACGACCGCTCGTTCCCGCGCAGTTGTTCGTCGACCTGGGCGCAGCGCGGGCACAGGCAGGCTTTGTTGCGCAACTCCGGCGCCAACGCTTCAAGCACCGCCGGGTCGATGCTCACGGAGTAGCACCAGCAGGCCTGGTCGGCAGTACGCGGGTCGGCCAGGGCGCAGTCGTTGCGGGCGCCGCAGGCGGGGCAGAGGGTTGGCGTGGTCATCGGTCGGTTCAGGCTGTATCGGACAAGGTCCCGGTGAAACCCGGTGTGCCTTGCACGATACAGCCCCGCCGCGTTATTGCAAATCACGCTCCAGCACGACCACCCGTTGCCCTGCACCAATACCGCTGCCCGGTTGCACGGGGATCTCGCGCACGGTGCCGGCGAACGGCGCGAGCACCGGGATTTCCATTTTCATCGACTCCAGGATGACCAACACATCACCCGCAGCAACGCGTTCTCCAGTAGTCACCTGCACTTGCCAGAGATTGCCGGCGATGTGGCTGTCGATGCTGTATTCGTTGGCCTGCAACGGCGTGTCTGCGCCCAGTGGTGCGGCGAGTTCCTCGCTGTCGAAATGCGCCTGGCCGCTGGCGATCCAGCGGTCGCGCTCGGCGTTGAACGCGCGTTGCTGCTGCCCGCGAAACGCGCCAATGCTCTCGGCTTCCCGGGTGAGGAACGCCTGGTAATCCGTCAGGTTCAATTGGCTGTGTTCGATGTTCAGTTCAAACCGGCCAAGGGGGAAATCCCGGCGAATCTGCACCAGCTCATCCGCGCTCACCGGGTAAAAGCGGATCTGGTCGAAGAAGCGCAGCAGCCACGGTTTACCATCGAACGCCGCCACTTCCCGGTAGCGGTTCCACATCTGCAAGGTGCGCCCGACGAACTGATAACCGCCGGGGCCTTCCATGCCGTACACGCACAGGTAGGCGCCGCCGATGCCCACGGAGTTTTCAGCGGTCCAGGTGCGCGCCGGGTTGTATTTGGTGGTGACCAGGCGGTGGCGCGGGTCCAGCGGCGTGGCCACCGGTGCACCGAGGTAGACGTCGCCCAGGCCCATTACCAGGTAGCTGGCATCGAAGACCGTGTGGCGCACTTCGTCGAGGTTGGCCAGGTCGTTGATGCGGCGGATGAACTCCAGGTTGCTCGGGCACCAGGGCGCGTCTTTGCGCACGGTGGTCATGTATTTTTCGATGGCCAGTTGGCAGGCCGGGTCGTCCCAGGACAGTGGCAGGTGAACGATGCGCGACGGCACTTGAAGGTTGTGGCTGGCGCAGACGGTGTGCCATTCGGTGGTGATCAATGCCAGAAGGTCGGCGAGGGGCAGTTGCTCAGGCTGGTAGTGGATTTGCAGGGAGCGGATGCCGGGGGTCAGGTCGATGACGCCGTGCAGGGCGCGGGTTTCGAAGGCTTGCATCAGGGCGTGGGCGCGAAAGCGCAGCACCAGGTCCAGTTCAGGAGCGCCGATTTCCAGGAGCAGGTGGGTGTCGCCGGCGAGGCGGGCGACGAGGCGGGTGTCGTCACGGCCAACCTCCAACACCTCCGGCGACTCGATCAACTGTGGGAGCGGGCTTGCTCGCGAAAGCATCGCCTCGGTCTGCCTGTCGGACCGTGTTGCTTGCATCGCGGGCAAGCCCGACTCCCACACGTGGTCCCATTTCAAGGCGAGATCGCGGGCGGTCTTTATGTCGACCGGGGTGAAGCGGATTTTGTCGCCAGCCTTGAGTTGGCCCAACTGCCACAAGTCCGCCTCGATCACCGTCACCGGGCACACAAACCCACCCAGGCTCGGGCCATCGGGGCCGAGGATCACCGGCATGTCCCCGGTGAAATCCACCGCGCCAATCGCATAGGGATTGTCGTGGATGTTGGACGGATGCAACCCCGCCTCGCCACCGTCCGTACGTGCCCACAACGGCTTCGGCCCGATCAGCCTCACACCCGTGCGGCTGGAGTTGAAATGCACTTCCCACTGAGTGGCAAAGAACGTTTCGATGTACTCCGGCTTGAAGTATTCCGGCGCGCCATGAGGGCCATAAATCACCCGCAATGTGCGAACCTCGGCCAGCGGCTCGGGCGTAAAGGTCTTGCCGCAACTGCCATCCTCCAATGGCCGTAAATGCAACACATCCCCCGCCCGTAAAGCCCGCCCGCCATGCCCACCAAACTGCCCGAGGGTGAAGGTACTTTTGCTGCCCAGATAATCCGGAACCTGCAGCCCGCCGCGCACGCACAGGTAGCTGCGGGCACCGGCCCCGGCGATGGTGCCCAGGCTCAAGGTCGCGCCCGCCGGGATCAACAACGCGGTGTTCATCGGCACCGCTTCATCACTCAATCGCAGCGCAACGTCCGCGCCGGTCACCGCCACCACCGCCGCACACTTGAAGCGCAACAACGGCCCGCTCATGGTGATTTCCAGCGCGGCGGCACCCTCGGCATTCCCCAGCAGGCGATTGCCCAGGCGCAAGGCGCGGCTGTCCATCGGCCCCGACGGCGGTACGCCCACGGCCCAGTAACCCAGGCGCCCGGGGTAATCCTGAACACTGGTCTGCGTGCCGGCGCTCAGCACTTCAAACGTATCGGCGTGGTACACCAGATCTTCCAGGCAGCGGGTCCACGGCTGCCCGCTGGCGAAGGGTGCGGCCAGCAGAATTTGGCGCAGGTAATCGCGGTTGGTTTCCACGCCGTACAACTGGCTGTTGCTTAGCGCCTGATGCAGGTCCAGCCGCGCCTGTTCGCGGGTCGGCGCCCAGGTGATGAGCTTGGCGATCATCGGGTCGAAGTAGGGCGGGATCTCGCAACCGGCCTCCACCCACGTGTCGACGCGCAGGCCTTCAGCAACCGGGAACTCCACACAGGTCAACAAGCCCGGGCTTGGCTGAAAATCCCTGCCCGGGTCTTCGGCATACAGGCGCGCCTGAATCGCGTGGCCGTGAGGCTTCAGTTCCAGCGTGTGTAAAGGCGGCAATTCGTCGGCGGCCAACTGCACCATCCAGCGCACCAGGTCCACGCCCCACACTTGCTCGGTGACGCCATGCTCCACCTGCAACCGGGTGTTCACTTCCAGAAAATAGAAGCGGCCATCGGCGCTATCAAAGATAAATTCCACGGTGCCGGCACTGCGGTAATTCACCGCCTTGGCCAGGGTGATGGCAGCACGGCAAAGCTCATCCGCCATGCCGTCGGGCAAGTTTGGCGCCGGGGTTTCCTCGAGCACTTTCTGGTTGCGCCGCTGCACCGAACAATCGCGCACGCCGAGGGCGATCACCTCGCCGCACCCATCACCAAACACCTGCACTTCCAGGTGCCGGGCGTGCTGGATGTACTTCTCGATAAACACACCGGCGTCGCTGAAGTTGTTCTGGCCCAGGCGTTTGACCGCCTCGAAACAGTCGCGCAATTCATCGGCACTGTGGCACACGCGCATGCCGATGCCGCCACCGCCGGCGGTGCTTTTAAGCATGATCGGATAGCCCACGGTTTCACCGGCCAGCAGCGCGGCGTCGAGGCTGTTGAGCAGTTCGGTGCCTTCCAGCAGCGGGATGTGGTGCTGCTTGGCCAACGCACGGGCGGTGTGCTTGAGGCCGAACACCCGCAGCTGTTCCGGCGTCGGGCCGACGAAGGCGATGCCGGCTGTTTCGCAGGCTTCGGCGAAGGCGGCGTTTTCCGAGAGAAAGCCGTAGCCGGGATGAATCGCGGTGGCGCCACAGGCCTTGGCCGTGGCGAGGATTTTCTCGACCGACAAATACGTGCCGGCCGCCGCGCCTTCGCCCAGGCTGTAGGCCTCGTCCGCCTGCTGGATATGCAGGCTGGCGGCATCGGCTTCGGAATACACCGCCACGCCCTTTACCGACAGCTCGCGCAAGGTGCGCAGGATGCGGCAGGCGATGGCGCCACGGTTGGCGATCAACAGTTTTTCGAACATGGCAAAACCCCGCAGGCCGATGAGTGCTCGGCCTTGTCCTGGGATGCGGGCCGTCCCGCAAAAGTGGAGGGCGCTGCGGTCGTCCGGAGCGCAAATTTCAACACCAATGGAGATCAACGGTGGGAGCCGGGCTTGCCCGCGATGGCGGTGGGTCAGTCACCTCATATGTTGGCTGATCCACCGCTATCGCAGGCAAGCCAGCTCCCACAGGTCATCTTCCACAGTTGGTCTTCAGCGTTTTTGGAGGCACTGCCCCGCTCGGGCCTGGCACAGGGCGAACAACCACTGACGCAAGCGCTTCATTTTCAGTTCCATACCAGTAACTCCGCCGGGGTGGGGTTGTAGCCGTTGCACGGGTTGTTCAGTTGCGGGCAGTTGGAGATCAGTACGATCACGTCCATCTCGGCCCGCAGGTCGACGTATTTGCCGGGGGCGGAAATACCGTCTTCAAACGTCAGCCCGCCATCGGCGGTCACCGGCACATTCATGAAGAAATTGATGTTCGGCCCGATGTCACTTTTGCCCAGCCGGCCATCGTGGGCGCAGGCCCGCAGGTAGTTGTCACGGCAGCTGTGCATGTAGCGTTTTTCCAGGGCGTAGCGCACGGTGTTGCTCTCTTGGGCGCAGGCGCCGCCGAGGGTGTCGTGGCGCCCGCAGGTGTCGTCGATGAGGGTCAGCATCGGCTGGCCGAGGTTGGAATACAGCACGCTGCCGGTGCTCAGGTACACGCTGTTTTGCCGGCGTAAGGTGCGCTGCACGTCGTAGCGTTCCTTGGGGTTTTGCAGGCTGTAGAACAGCGTGTCGACCGCCTGGTTGCCCTCAAGGTCGAGGATGCGCAGGGTCTGGCCGGCCTTGACTTCCATCAGCCAGGGTTCGCCGGCGGGGATGGTCGCGCGGTACACGGCCGCGTCCGGTTGTTTGGCGAGTGCGATAGACATGGCAGGTCCTCAGGCGAACAGACGGTCGGTGTTGATAAAGCCGCGCTCATTTTCCGGGCGCGAGGTGCGGCAGTGTTCGGCGACGCTTTTGTCGGCGTTCATCCAGCTGAGTTTCAGCGGCTGCGGCGCGTATTCGGGGTTCGGGTCCATGGGATGCTGCAGGGCGGTGAGCACCACCAGGGTGTCCATCGGCGCGTAGAGTTCGATGTAGTCGCCGGCCTTGGAATGACCGGCCACAAAATGCAGGCCGCCGGCGTCATCCACCGTGACTTTGCTGAACAGATTGAGGGTCATCAGCAGGTCGGAAAGCCCCAGGCCCCACTTGCCCAATTCCACCAGCAGGTTGTCGGTGCCGTTGCGGTAGAAGCCGTTGCGCAGCTCTTGATAGCGGCCATTGCCGTATTTTTCCGCAACCTCGGAGGCGCATAGCACGCCGCCGATGCTGTCGCTCCAGCCGCAGGTGTCGGCGGTGATGGCGGCCAGCACGCGGCCCATGTCCGAGTACAAGCAATGGCCGCTGGTGAGTTTGGCGGTGTGTTGGCATTTGAGGCTGTCGGGCAGGTTCAGGCGCTCGGTTTTTTCGTTGGCGTTGAGCAGGGTCAGGCTGACGTTGGCACCGCCGCGGATGTCGGTGAGGCGCAGCAGTTGGCCGCGCTTGAGCACGAAGGAACGGTGGCCGCCGCCGGGGAGCATTTCCTCGGCGAAGGGTGGGAACAATTGCGTTGAGTCGGTCATTTGGAAGTGGCTCCAAGTTCGGCGGCGATCGCCTTGCGGCGCTCGCTGTTCAAAGGGATGTCGTAGGTGATGCGGGCGCCGTAAGCGCCGGGGGCGTGCGGGTCGAGGCGCACCTTGTCGAACACCAGCAAGCGGGTGCCGAGGCTGAAGCCTTCGCTCAGGTCGTGGGTGACCATGAACACCGTCAGCCTGGTTTCGCGCCACAGCTCCAGTAACAGCAGGTGCATGTCTTTGCGAATGCCCGGGTCGAGGGCGCCGAAGGGTTCGTCCAGCAGCAACACGCGAGGCTTCATGATCAGCGCCTGGGCGATGGCCAGCCGCTGTTGCATGCCGCCGGAAAGCTGCGCCGGGTACTTGTCCAGGGCATGGCCCAAACCGACTTTATGCAGCAAGGCCGCGGCCTGTTCCCGTGCCTGTTTTTTTGCGCTGCCAAACAGGCGACCGAGTAACGGTGAGCGGGGCAGTTCGAGGCCCAGCGCCACGTTGTTCAGCACCGTCAAGTGCGGGAACACCGAGTAGCGCTGGAACACCACGCCACGGCTGGCATCGGGTTCGGCGGCCAGGGGGTTACCGTCCAGCAGGATCTCGCCATGGCTGGCGGTTTCCTGGCCCAGCAGCAGGCGCAGGAAGGTGGATTTACCGCAACCGGAAGTGCCGACCAAGGTGCAGAACTCGCCTTCGGCCACGTGCAGGTTCAAGCGTTCCAACACCACTTGGTCGCCGTAGCGCTGCCACACATTGTTGACGCTGATAAAACTCATGCGCGCGCTCCTTCGTACCAGGGGAACGCACGCCGGGTCAGGGCCTTGAGGCCCCAGTCCATCAGCCATGCCAGCAGGGTGATCCACACCACGTAGGGCAGGATCACGTCCATCGCCAGGTAGCGGCGCACCAGGAAGATCCGGTAACCCAGGCCGTCGGTGGAGGCGATCGCTTCGGCGGCAATCAGGAACAGCCACGCCGAGCCCAGCATCAGGCGCAGGGAGATCAGCAGGCGCGGCAGCAATTGCGGCAGCACCACCCGCAGCATCAGGGTCCAGGTGGAGGCGCCGAGGGTCTGCGCCTTCACCAGCAACTCCACGGGAATTTCCCGGGCGCGCTGCTCCAGGTCCCGTGCCAGGGCCGGAGTGATGCCGATCACGATCAGCATCACTTTCGACAATTCCCCCAGCCCGAACACGATGAACAGGATCGGCAGAATCGCCAGCGGCGGCACCATCGACAGCACCGTCAACAATGGCGACAACGGCGCACCGAACAGCGGCAAGGTGCCGGCAGCGATGCCCAGGCACAGGCCGGCGAGGGCGCTGATGCCCAAGCCAATCGCCAGGCGGCGCAGGCTGGAGGCGCTGTCTTGCCACAGCACGTACTCGCCGGTGCGGCTATCGGCGCTGAAGGCCAGGCGTTTCACCGCGTCGCCCATTTGCACGGCGCTGGGCAGCAGCTTGTCGTTGGGGTTGTCTGCCAGGCGCTCGGCCGAGCCCACGAAGTAGGCGAACAGCAGCAAAGCGAACGGCAGCAGCACCAACAGCAGGCGGCTGGAGCGTTCCGGGTGACGGTTGATCAGGCGCATGGCCGGGTCCTCTTACAGCGTGCCGTCGGCGGCCATCTGCACGTAGCTGGGGTCGAAATGCAGCTTGAGGTTGGCGGTGTCGCCGCTGGTCACGCCGTTGGCGAAGCTCATGCCCACGGCGCTGGTGTCCTTGGCGCCTTCACCCAGCAGGCCGTGCTGGAAGGAGAACTCGGCGACCTTGCGCATGGTGGCGGGCAACTGCGCGCTGGTGGCGAAGGCCAGGGCTTCCTTGGGCGTGGCGAACAGCTTGGTGGTGTCCAGTTGGGACTGGAAACCCTTGAGGTCAGTGCCGGAAGCCTTCGCCATGTGTTCCAGGGCTTGGGTGCTGGCGGCGTTTTTCGCGTTCATCAGGGCGACCACTTCAAACCAGGCGCCGGTCAGTGCTTTGCCCAGCTTGGGGTTGTCTTTGAGGGTCTGGGTGTTGACCACCATCATGTCCATGATTTCGCCGGGCACTTTGCTGGAGTCGAACACTTCGGTGACGCCGGGCTTGGCCTTGATCTCCGAGAGCATCGGGTTCCAGGTGGTGACGGCCTTGACCTCCTCGGTGTTGAAGGCGGCGGCGATATCGGCGTCGGAGGTGTTGACCACTTTCAGGTCTTTTTCGGTGAGGTCGGCTGACTCCAGGGCGCGGGCCAGCAGGTAGTGGGACACGGAGAGTTCCACCAGGTTGACGTTCATGCCCTTGAGGTCGGCGACCGTTTTGCCTTCGCCCTTGATGACCACGCCGTCGTTGCCGTTGGAGAAGTCGCTGACCACCAGCGCGGTGCTGTCCACGCCACCGGCGGCGGGGATGGTCAGGGCGTCCATGTTGGTCATGGTGCAGCCGTCGAACTGGCCGGCGGTGTACTGGTTGATGGATTCGACGTAGTCATTGAGCTGCACCATGTCGATCTTGATGCCGTACTTCTTGGCCCACTTGTCGAGGATGCCTTGGCTGCCGGCGTACTCCCACGGCATCCAACCGGCATAAATCGTCCAGCACACGCTGAAATGGTCTTTGGGGGCGGCTTGGGCGGAAAAACTCACCACGGCGGCGAAGGCGGCGGCGAGCAGGGCGGGTAAACGTATTGAGGGCATGGATGGTTCTCCAGTTGATCAAGGGCGAGCAGGAGCAACGCGGCACCGTAAACGGTGGCTTGTCTCCCGGGCTTTTATCCCGCCGTGTAACCTCAACTGGAGGTCGCCAACTCTCGGACCAGCCACTCGCCTTAGCGAGCCGGAACCCTAGTCAGCCATTGCAAATTGTGGTGCCGCGAACCTGTGATGACTCCTGCACGGAAGAGGTAAAGCGAGAGTCGTGCCAAGTGGCACCGGCGCAGCAACGGCGCGGGTTGGCGCGAGGAGGAGGGCGCAGGGCGCGCAGACTGTGCGTTGTGCTGGTGCGGGGTTGCACTGCAATGAGGCGACGATCAGATGTATCAATCTATGTCGAAATCGCACCAGATTCCGATTTTGATGTCAGATATTTCGTCAAGCAGTGAAAGCTGTTTGCCGCCCCCCAGCGTCGCTGGGTGTGCTCTTCCGCGGTCCAGGAGGCCGCCATGTATCGTCGACTGCTTCTCATCGCTTTGCTCGGTCTGACCCTGTCTGCGTGCGCGCCGTATTACGGTGGCGGCCAGGCCTATTACGGTTCCGAGGTCTACACAGCGCCTGCGCCCGCGTATTACTACGGCGGCGGCCCCTACTATCACTACCGCCAGGGTTACTACCCGCCACCACAGCGTTATTACCCGTCGCCGCGTTATTACCAGCCGGCGCCTCGTTATTACCCTTCAGGGCCGCGAGCCGGTTACCGGCCTTACCCCAACCAGGGTGGGGGCAATCACTGGGGTAATGGCGGTGGCCGTGGCCAGGGTGGCGGCAATCAGGGTGGCGGCCATGGCGGCGGGCACCGCTGAGGGTTTTCAGTAGTCGGACAAATCCGCCAGTGGATGGCGCCCTTCCCACACCTTGTGGAAGTGCGCCTGCACCACCGCCTCGGGGATCAGATTGATGTCCGGCCAATGCCAGTGGGGCTGTTGGTCCTTGTCGATCAACCGCGCCCGCACCCCTTCACTGAATTCCGGGTGACGGCAGCAGTTCAGGCTCAAGGTGTATTCCATCTGGAACACCTGGGCCAGGGACAAATGCCGCGCCCGCTGGATCTGCTCCCACACCAGGTGCGCGGTCAGCGGGCAGCCTTCGCTCAGGGTCTTGCCGGCGCGGTTGAAGAGTGGGTCGGCGTGGTCGCGCAATTGGCTAAGGGCCCGCCACGCACAGCGTACATCCCCCACATCCAGCCATTCATCGATCTGCGCACGGCGCGGCAGCCATTGGGCTTCGGGCATCTGGCCGACGGCTTCCTGGGCCAGGGCCTTGAGCAGGCTGTTGAGCTGCATGTCGGTCTGTTCCTGCCAGTTCAGTTGCAGCAGGCCTTCCAGCAGTTCGTCTTGTTGTTCATCCAGCAGGAAGCGATCAGCCAGGCCCAGGTCCAGGGCGTCGCGGCCATTCATGTGGGCGCCGGTCAGGCCGAGGAACAAGCCCAACTTGCCGGGCAGGCGTGACAGGAACCAGCTGGCGCCCACATCCGGGTACAGGCCGATGCTGATTTCCGGCATGGCCAGGCGGCTGCTCGGGGTGACGATGCGCACCGCGGCGCTTTGCAGCAAGCCCATGCCGCCGCCCAGCACATAACCGTGGCCCCAGCAGATCAGCGGTTTGGGGTAGGTGTGCAAGCGATAGTCGAGGCGGTATTCGGCCGCGAAAAATTGCGCGGCCAGCGCCGGCACTTCGCCGGGGTGCTCACGGCAGGCCTGGGCCAGGCTACGTACTTCGCCACCGGCACAAAACGCCTTGGGGCCATTGCCCCGCAGCAGCACGCAGACGATCTGCGGGTCTTTGGCCCAGCTGTCCAGGCGTTCGCTCAAGGCCAGGATCATCGGCAAGGAGAGGGCGTTGAGGGATTTTTCAGCGTCCAGGCTGGCGATGCCAATGCGGGCGCCGTCGGTGCCAATCAGCTCTTCGAAGTGCAGGTTCATCATGACCTCAATCGAGAAAGTGAAGGTTCAGTATGATCGGTTCGTGGGAAAGTGCCGGTTCTGCGTCAGATCAATTGACAAGCAGGGTGGGCTTTCCTAGGGTTCGCACCATTGTTTTTTCTGGATGCAACCATGACCACCGACGACCGTATCAAACTCGAACCCAGCTGGAAACACGCCCTGCGTGACGAGTTCGACCAGCCGTACATGGCCCAGTTGCGGGAATTCCTGCGCCAGGAGCACGCCGCCGGCAAGGAGATCTACCCGCCGGGCCCGATGATCTTCAATGCGCTCAACTCCACACCCCTGGACAAGGTCAAGGTGGTGATCCTCGGGCAGGACCCGTACCACGGCCCCGGCCAGGCCCACGGGTTGTGCTTCTCGGTGCAACCGGGCGTGCCTGCGCCGCCGTCGCTGGTCAATATCTACAAAGAACTCAAGCGCGACCTGAACATCGACATCCCCAACCACGGCTACCTGCAAAGCTGGGCCGACCAGGGCGTGCTGATGATCAACACCACCATGACCGTGGAGCGCGCGAATGCCAACGCCCATGCGGGCAAGGGCTGGCAGTTCTTTACTGACCGGATCATCGAGATTGTCAGCGCCCATCAGCCCCATCTGGTGTTCCTGCTGTGGGGCGCCCACGCGCAGGGCAAGCAGAAACTGATCGATGCCACCAAGCACCTGGTGCTGACCTCGGTGCATCCGTCACCGTTGTCGGCGTATAGAGGATTTATTGGCTGCGGGCATTTCAGCCGCACCAACAAGTTTCTGGAGCAAAACGGCGAGGCGCCGATCGAATGGCGATTGCCGCCGGTGTGAGCGCAGCGTTATTGAGCGGACACCCACCCAATGTGGGAGCTGTCGAGCTTTAGCGAGGCTGCGAAGACGGCGGCACAGTCGACATAAAGGTTGGCTGAACCACCGCTATCGCAGCCTCGCTAAAGCTCGACAGCTCCCACCGTTGAACGTCGCCATGGCTGCGGGCATTTCAGCCGCACCAACAAGTTTCTGGAGCAAAACGGCGAGGCGCCGATCGAGTGGCGATTGCCGCCGGTGTAAGCGCAGCGTTATTGAGCTGACACCCATCCAATGTGGGAGCTGTCGAGCTTTAGCGAGGCTGCGAAGACGGCGGCACAGTCGACATAAAGGTTGGCTGAACCACCGCTATCGCAGCCTCGCTAAAGCACGACAGCTCCCACTGTTGAACGTTGTATGGCTTCAAACCTTGTCTGGCTGTCGGTTCCAGTGGCGAAATAACGGCTCCGCCAGGAACAACACAAACAACAAACGCATCACCTGCATCGCGGTCACCAGCGGTACCGACAGTTGCAAGGTTTCTGCCGTGAGGCTCATTTCCGCAATCCCGCCGGGCATCATGCCCAACGTCAATGAGCGCAGGTCCAGTTGCGTGAGGGCACTCAAACCCACCGCCGCCAGCGTCGCGATCAACATGGTCAACGCGGTTCCGATCAAGGTCCGGCCCATGAACAACGGCGCACGCCGGAAGAACTGCCGGTTGAAGTGGCAGCCCAACCCACTGCCGATCAGCCATTGGCCGATCTGGCTGCCACCGTCGGGCAGGCCGATGTGCAAGTCCCAGGTAATGCTGACGGCGGCACTGACCAGCAACGGCCCGAACAGCCACGGGTTCGGCTGGCGCAAGCGCTGCCAGCCCCAGGCGACCAGCGCGCCGACGGGAAACAGCACCGCCAGCCACGCCCAGTCGACATTCGCCGGATGAAACTGCGGCGCCCCTTCACCGAGCACATACTTGAAGGCCGCCGGCACACACAGCACCACCACCAACACCCGCAAACTCTGCCCCGCCGCGACACGGCTGAGCACCGCGCCATTGCGTGCGCCGAGGTTGACCATCTCGCCGGACCCACCCGGCATGCTGGAGAAAAAAGCCGTGGCGCGGTCTTCACCACTGCGGCGCATCAACCACACCCCCACAACGCTGGAGAGGCTGGTGACCAGTGCACCGAAGAAGATCAAACCGAAGTGGCTCATCACCTGCTCGATCACCACCGGGGTGAAGTGCAGGCCGATGCCGATGCCCACCACCCATTGGCCGCATTTGCGGCCGCCAGGAATTTCTGCGAGCTGCCAGGGTGTGAGGCAGCGCACAAGGATGATCGCCAGCAACGAGCCGACCATATACGGCAGTGGCCAGCCGATCTGGCTGGCGAGGTAACCGCCCAGCAGACCGACCAGCGGTGTTGCCCACCAGTTTTTAAACGTGGCCTCAGACATCGGCCACGGCACGACGCTGCAGGGAACGCTTGCGCCAGATACGCAGGATCGGCATCAGCAGCATAAGAGCCGTCAGTACCCACACGCCGAAGGTGATCGGGCTGGACCAGAGGATCTGCAATTCGCCGTTGGAAATCGACAGCGCACGACGCAGGTTCTGTTCCATCAAGCCACCGAGGATAAAGCCCAGCAGTACCGGCGACAGCGGGAAATCCAGCTTGCGCAGGATGTAGCCGAAGATACCGATGCCGATCATCAGGAACAGGTCGAAGGTGGTGGCGTGAACCGCGTACACACCGATCGCGGTGATGATGGCGATTACCGGCACCAGTGCCCAGTTCGGCACCGCGAGGATGCGGGTGAAGATGCGGATCATCGGGATGTTGAGGATCACCAGCATGATGTTGGCGATAAACAACGAGGCGATCAGGCCCCAGACAATGTCCGGTTGTTGTTGGAACAGCAGCGGGCCGGGGGTGATGTTGTACAGCGACAGCGCGCCGATCATCACCGCCGTGGTGCCGGAGCCCGGTACACCGAGGGTCAGCATCGGCACCAAGGCACCGCAGGCCGCCGCGCCGATGGCGGTTTCCGGCGCCGCCAGGCCGCGCTTGTCACCCTTGCCGAATTCGCCGCTGGCACCCGCGATACGTTTCTCGGTCATGTAGGCCACGGCACTCGCCAACGTAGCACCGGCACCCGGCAGCACGCCCATGATGAAACCCAGTACGCCACAGCGGATGTTCACCACGAACACCGACGAAGCTTCCTTGAAGTTGAACATCATGCGCCCGGTGGCCTTGACGGCTTCCTGGCCGTGGTGGGTTTTTTCCAGCAGCAACAGGATCTCGCTGATGGAGAACAGGCCCAGCACCAGCACCACGAATTGGATGCCGTCGGTCAGGTGAATGTTGTCCCCGGTAAAACGGTACACGCCGCTGTTGGCGTCGATACCCACCGCTGACAGGAACAGGCCGATCAGCGCCGCCACAAAGGTTTTCAGTGGCTTGTCACCGGCCATGCCGCCCAGGCAGACAATTGCAAACACCATCAGGACGAAATATTCCGCCGGGCCGAAGGCAATCGCCCATTTCGCCAGCAGCGGGGCGAACATCACCATGCCGCAGGTGGCGATAAACGCGCCGATGAATGAACTCCATGCCGACAGCGACAACGCCACGCCCGCCAGGCCTTTACGGGCCATCGGGTAGCCGTCGAGGGTGGTCATCACGGTGGAGGCTTCGCCCGGAATGTTCAGCAGGATCGAGCTGATACGCCCGCCGTATTCGCAGCCCAGGTACACGGCCGCCAGCAAGATCAGCGCCGACTCAGGCGGCAGCCCGAGGGCGAAAGCGATGGGGATCAGCAGCGCCACGCCGTTGATCGGGCCCAGGCCCGGCAACAGGCCGACCACGGTGCCGATCAGGGTGCCGCACAGTGCGGTCACCAGGTTGTAAGGGGTCAGCGCAACGCCGAAGCCCTGGCCCAAATAGCCAAGCGTATCCATATCAGTTCTCCAGTACGTCGAGCAGACCGAGGGGTAGCGGTACGTCCATGGCTTTATCGAACAACAGATAAAGGCCGACGCTCATCAAGGTGATGATCACCGCACCAGGCAACCAGCGGCCGCCATACAGCCGTGCCATCGGAATACCGATCAGCATGCTGCTGAGGATGAAACCCAGGGATTCAAAGGTGCCGGCAAACACCAGCAACAGCAGCACGCAGAGGCCGATCTTGATCAGCGTCGGGCGATCCAGCGCGGGTTCTTCCTCGGTGTGTTTGGTCGCTTGCGGACGAAACAGCATGTAGATCAGCGCCAGGCTCATCAGCCCGAGCATCAGCAGCGGGTAGGCCCGGGGTCCTACGGGTTCGTAGGAAAATGACGCGTGATACGGCCACGCCATCAGCGCCAGGCCGGCACAGGCCAGCAACAGCGCGGCACAAAAAATGCGTTGTAAGAGCATGGAAAACTCCTGGGCCACGCCCCTGATGCGCAAGGGCGTGGCCGCGCGAACAAGGGGCGATTACTGGATCAGGCCGAACTCTTTGGCCAGCACTTTGTAGTCAGCCACCTGTTTCTTCACGTAGGTGTCGAGCTCCGGGCCGGTCATGGCGAACGGGAACAACTCGCGCTGGTTTCGCAGCTTGGCGAACTCGTCGGAAGCCAGCAGTTTGTCAAAGGCGGCTTTCCACCAGGCGTAGTCTTCATCGCTGACTTTTGGCCCGAGGTAGAAGCCACGAACCACGGGCCAGACGATGTTGTAGCCTTGCTCCTTGGCGGTCGGAATGTTCTTCATTTCCGGCTCGTCCAGACGCTCTTCGGAGAACACCGCCAGCAGGCGCATGTCACCGCTCTGGATATGGGGCATGGAGTCGGAAATATCGGTGCTGCCCACCTGAATGTGGCCGCCCATCAAGGCCGTGACAATTTCACCACCGCCTTCCAGTGCCACGTAGCGCAGGTCACGGGGGTTGATCCCGGCGGCCTTGGCGATCAGCGCGGTTTGCATCCAGTCCTGGCTGCCGACGGTGCCGCCGGAGCCGATCACCACTTTGCTCGGATCTTTCTTCAACGCTTGAACAAGATCGTCGAGGTTTTTGTAGGGCGAATCGCTTTTCACGGCGATGGCACCGTAGCTGGTACCGACGGCGGCGAGCCAGCGCACGGCGTCTTCATCGAAGCGGCCGAATTTGCCCTGGGCCAGGTTCAACAGCGAACCGCTGGACCACGCCACCAAGGTGCCGGCGTCTGCCGGGCGCTGGGCGACCACCGCGTTGTAGGCCACCGCGCCTACGCCACCCGGCATGTAGGTCACGCGCATCGGCTTGCTCAGCAACTTCTCGTTGACCAGCGCGCTTTGCGCCAGTTTGCAGGTCAGGTCAAAACCACCGCCCGGGGAAGCCGGGGCGATGCATTCCGGGCGCTTGGGCTCGCCATCAGCCGCCAGCAGTTGGCCTGCGAACAGCATGCAGCCGGCCGCGAGGGCGAATTTACGCAGTGAAAGGGTCATGTTCATCTCCATCATTGTTGTTATGAGGTTGCTGTTACCAAAGGGCGACGCTGTAGCTCACCAGCAAACGCACTTCATCCGCATCACGGGCCGAATAGTTGGAACGGTAGGTGGCATTGCGCAGGCGCACGGCCACGTCCTTGAAGGTGCCACTTTGCACCACGTAGCGAATCTCGCTGTTGCGTTCCCACTCCTTGCCGGTCTCGCCGTTCTTGAGCTTGATGTTGTCACCCGACAGGTAACGGCTCATGAAACTCAGGCCGGGAATTCCCAGTTTGGCGAAGTCGTAGTCGTAGCGTGCTTGCCAGGAGCGTTCTTCGGCACCGGCAAAGTCGTTGATCTGCACGAAGTTGACCAGGTACGGGTCGCTGCCATCCACATAGGGAAAGGCGCTGTCGCCGGACATGTGCTGGTAGCCGGCGCTGAGCTTATGGCCATTGAGGGCATAGCTGAAGAGGCCGTTGAGGGAGGTGTTGTCGATCTTGCCGCCGCGGGCTGCACCGGTGTCATCGCTGACGGCCAGGCGCAGGTCGGCGCCGAAGGTACCCGGGCCCATCGGACGCGAGGCCACCAGGCCGAGGAAGTGCTGGCGGTACACGTCGTCGAGTTGGGCGAAGTGGTAGCTGCCGGTGATCTTGTCGGCGAACTTGTAGTCCACGCCACCGAAGTCGAAATGCTTGCCGGTGGCGCCGCTGAGGAAGCGGCTGTTCTTGTTGTTGAGGCCGATGTCTTCGTAGTTGGTGTCGTCGCGGTCCTTGGCCTTGTTCAGGCGCCCGCCGGTGAACACCAGGTTCTTGAATTCCTTGGAACTCAACAGGCCGCCTTCAAACGTCTGCGGCAGGATGCGCCCGTCGTTGGGCTTGAGGATCGGCAGTTCGGGGATCAGCGCGCCGATTTTCAGCTCCGTGGCGGAGATCTTCACTTTGCCGGTCAGGCCGAGTTTGGAGTATTCGTTGGCGGCGCGGCCGTCATCATGGGTGGGCAGCAGGCCGGTGCCGGTGCGGTCGGGGCTGGAGTCGAGCTTGACCCCGAGCATGCCCAGCGCATCCACGCCAAAGCCGACGGTGCCGTCGGTGTAGCCCGATTGCAGGTTGAGCATGAAGCCCTGGGCCCATTCGTCGCGCTTGGATTGTTGGGCGCTGGTGCCGTCGCGAAAGTCGCGGTTGAAGTACATGTTGCGGGTTTCGAGGGTGGCGCTGCTGTCCTCGAAAAACGCGGCGTGGCCTGCGGGCGAAAAACCGGCAAGGGCGGCGGCACTGGCAAGGGCGGTCTGGGTGAAACGAGAAGAACGAGCAGGCGGCTGTGTGCGCAGCATCGTGGGTGTACTCCGTTATTGTTCTTATTTTGGCGAAAACGCTTCGAGGCGTTTTTCGGGCGCTATCGGTGAAATAGCTCGGCAGGCGAAACCCACCGTGGTTGGATGCTAAAGGGTGAAGCTTTCACTAACCTTTCAGTCGCCTTTCAATGTTTTCGGGCTTCACAGCGCAGGTGGCGCCTGTAAACTCCCCGGCAAAGCGTGGCACCGACCACCCCCGAACGAGGTAAAAACCCATGCGTGTCCTTCTGGTCGAAGACCATTTGCAACTGGCCGAAAGCGTCGCCCAGGCGCTCAAGAGCACGGGTTTGACGGTCGATGTGCTGCACGATGGCGTGGCCGCAGACCTGGCCTTGAGCAGCGAGGAATACGCGGTGGCGATCCTCGATGTGGGGTTGCCACGCATGGACGGTTTTGAGGTGTTGGCGCGCTTGCGGGCCCGTGGGAAAAATCTGCCGGTGTTGATGTTGACCGCCCGCAGCGATGTGAAGGACCGCGTGCATGGCCTCAACCTGGGGGCGGACGACTACCTGGCCAAGCCGTTTGAGCTGACCGAGCTGGAAGCGCGGGTCAAGGCGCTGCTGCGTCGCAGCGTGCTGGGCGGTGAGCGGCAGCAGGCGTGTGGCGTGCTGATTTACGACCTCGATACGCGGCGTTTCACCCTGGGGGGTGAACTGCTGACCCTGACCTCCCGCGAGCAGGCGGTGCTTGAGGCGCTGATCGCCCGCCCCGGCCGGGTGATGAGCAAGGAGCAACTGGCCTCCCAGGTGTTCGGCCTGGATGAAGAAGCCAGCCCCGATGCCATCGAAATCTACGTGCACCGCCTGCGCAAGAAACTCGATGGCCAGCCTGTGGCCATCGTCACCTTCCGTGGCCTGGGGTACCTGCTGGAATCCCGCGATGCATAAGCCCAGCAGCCTGCGTTGGCGCCTGCTGTGGAACCTGGCGCTGCTGCTGGTGGTGCTGATGATCGCCAGTGGCTTGAGCGCTTACTGGAATGGGCGCGAGGCGGCGGACACGGCTTACGACCGCACGCTGCTGGCGTCGGCACGGACCATCGCCGCCGGCGTGTCCAACCGCGACGGCACCTTGAGTGCCGATGTGCCCTACGTGGCGCTGGATACTTTCGCGTATGACAGCGCCGGGCGTATTTACTATCAGGTTAACGATATTCAGCAGAAGCTGATTTCCGGCTACGAACACCTGCCGGGCCCGCCACCGGGTACGCCGCGCACCGATGACTATCCGGCGCTGGCACGCTTCTATAACGCCAAGTATCAGGGGCAGAACGTGCGGGTGGTCAGCCTGCTCAAGGCGGTGTCCGAACCGAACATGAACGGCATGGCGGAAATTCGCGTGGCCGAAACCGATGAGGCGCGAGTCGCCATGGCCCGCAGCCTGATGGCCGATACCCTGCTGCGCCTGGGAATGCTGGCCATTGGTGCGTTGTTGTTGGTGTTCTTTGCCGTGAGTGCGGCCCTGCGGCCGCTGGAGCGCTTGCGTACCGCGGTAGAGGAGCGCCAGCCGGATGACTTGCGGCCCTTGCCGCTGGTGGAAGTGCAGCATGAGTTGGGCCCGCTGGTGCGCTCCCTCAACCATTTCACCGAACGCCTGCGCGGGCAGTTCGAACGCCAGGCGCAGTTTATTGCCGATGCCGCCCATGAGCTGCGCACACCCCTGGCGGCGCTCAAGGCCCGGCTGGAGCTTGGCCTGCGCGCCGAAGACCCGGCCACCTGGCGCACCACCCTGGAGAGCGCCGCCCAGGGCACTGATCGCCTGACGCACCTGGCCAATCAATTGCTCTCGCTGGCGCGCATCGAAAACGGCGCCCGTGCGATTGCCGAAGGCGGCGCGCAATTGCTCGACTTGAGCCAGTTGGCCCGCGAGCTGGGCATGGCCATGGCCCCGCTGGCCCATGCGCGGGGCGTGGCCCTGGCGCTGGAGGCGGACGAGCCGGTGTGGTTACGGGGCGAGCCGACCTTGTTGAACGAGTTGTTGAGCAACCTGGTGGACAACGCTCTGGCCCATACGCCACCGGGAGGCAACGTGATTCTGCGGGTCACGGCGCCGGCCATACTTGAGGTGGAAGACGACGGCCCGGGCATTCCGCAGGATGAGCGGGACCGGGTGTTCGAGCGCTTCTATCGGCGCAGTCAGCAGGGCTTGGGTTCAGGCTTGGGGCTGGCGATTGTCGGTGAGATCTGCCGGGCGCACCTGGCGCAGATCAGTTTGCATGACGGTGAGTCGGCGGGGTTGAAGGTGCGGGTCAGTTTTATTGCGGGGTAATCAGTAGAACATCGACCGCGCTTCATCCAGCTCGGCGCGCAAGGTATCGCTGTAGGGGTCGATCCGCAGTTTTTTCATCGCGGGCAGCTCCATTATGGGCACGCTGGCCAGCGGGTGATCGGTGTCGCGGTGGCAATACAGCACGGCGACCTGCACCAAGTCTATATAGTCCAGGCGCTGGGAATCGCGCTCCAGGTCCATGTACTGCCCAGGCAGGCTCACCAGCATTTCCGGGAAGTCCCAGCGTTGCAGCAGTTTGTCCCCCAGCAGCGGGTGGATGCTTTCAATCACGTGATTGAGGCTGACCGGGTCTGACAGCAGTTCATAGTGATCTTCGGCGTAGGTCAGGATCGGCAGCACGCCAATCTGGTGTACCAAACCGCCGAGGGCTGCCTGATCAGGTTTCAACTGGCTGTGGTTGCGACCCAGCGCATAGCTGACGCCCGCCACTTCCAGGCTGCGCCGCCAGACATCACGCATCTTCTGTTCGACCACGTCGGAACGGGCATGGAAGATTTGTTCCATCACCAGGCCGATCGCCAGGTTGCTGCTGTAGTTGGTGCCCAGGCGCGTGATGGCGGTGTGCAGGTCGGTGACTTCCTGGGTGGCGCGCAACAGCGGGCTATTGACCACTTTGATCAACCGCGCCGACAAGGCGGTGTCACGGCTGATCACTTTGCTCAGGTGGCTGATGCTGATGTCCGGGTCTTCGGCGGCCTGACGAATGTTCAGGGCCACTTCCGGTAGCGTTGGCAGAACCAGGTCATCGTTATCGATGGCCACAACCAAAGCCTGTTGGACTCTTTCCGCCAGCTTGTTCATTCATGATCTCTAGGGTGTTGCAAAAAGGTACGACGATCAGCGCTGGATCTCGCGATCACGGTCCAGCGAGTAGGGGAGGTCGAGCAACTGCAGGCCCGGGCCTTCCAGCGTGCCTACATGCACATCGCCACTCTCTGCTGCTTCGGCTTGCAGCACCGCTAGAAGTTCAATCAACTCGCCGGCCCGGGCGGCCATCACCACCTCGCCGATGGCGCTGTTATGCGTCGGCGAAAACAGCGGGGTGCCAGGCTCCGGTAATTCGCCGGCGTTCAGGCTCAGGCGATACAGGCGGCGCTTGAGCTTCCCCAGGTACTGCATGCGCGCGACGATTTCCTGGCCGGTGTAGCAGCCTTTCTTGAAGCTGACGCCGCCGACGGCCTGCAGGTTGAGCATTTGCGGGATGAACAGTTCGCGGGTCTGGGGCATGACCTGGCCGATGCCGGCACGGATCTGGCCCAGCAGCCACTGGTTCAGTTCACCTTCGTTCAATTTTGCGGCGAGTTGGCTGTGCAGGGCTTCGGCCTGGGCGGCAGGGGCCCAGAGTTCGGCGCGGCCTGGCGATACGCGGATGGCGATCAACTCGTCGCTGTGCACCACGCTGTCGGTCTCGGCGGGGAGCTCAAGGCCGAGGCTGGCCAATACAGGATCCGCCTGCGACACGCCGAACCGCACCCAGGCGGCGCTTTCGTCGGTGAGTTTGGATTTGGAGAACACGGCGTATTTCTTCAGGTCCGCCAGTTGCGGCTCCAGCAACTCAGAGGCCATGGCCAGCAACACGCCATCACCTTGCAGCAGGATGCGGAAGCTCGACTGCATGCGCCCTTTTTGCGTGCAGCGCGCGCCCAGGCTGGCCTGGGTGTCACTCAGGTAGTTGAGGTTGCAGGTCAGTTGTCCCTGGAGGAACTTGGCAGCGTCGGAACCGCGGACGGCGAGAACGCCTTCGTGGGACAGGGGGCAGAAGAAAGCAGAGTCAGCCATGGGTCATCGCAGGTTAAAAAGTCATGGGTGCATCATAGAGGGGCGCCCGGCAAATGGATAGTTTCGGTATGGCCGACCAAAGCCGACTGTTCCAGGCAGCATCGGCCTGTATACTTGCGCTCTATTTGAGGAGCGCTCCATGGTCGAAGATGTAGAACTCAATCGCCTCTATTGGCACAGCCGCCGTGGCATGCTTGAGCTGGATGTGTTGCTGGTACCGTTTGTCAGGGAGGTCTATCCGCACCTTAACGACGTCGACCGCGATTGCTACCGCAAGCTGCTGGAATGCGAAGATCAGGACATGTTCGGCTGGTTCATGGAACGCGCCGAATCGGAAGACCCTGAGCTGCAGCGCATGGTCCGGATGATTCTGGATCGTGTCCAGCCCAAGTAATACGTTCGAATGCCGCTGGCATGCCTCCGGGCAGTTGCTGGCGGCTTATCTGTTCGCCCAGGCGTTCGCACTGGGTGCGTTGTGGTTTCTCGATGTGTCCCCGTGGATAGCCGCTTTCGGCGCCTTGGTGTGCCTGGCTCACGCCGGCTGGGTGTTGCCACGTCACATTCTGCTGACTCACCGTTCGTCGATCCGTGGCCTGCGCCGGGATGAGGACGGCTGGCAGTTATGGAGCGCCGCACGGGGTTGGCACAGCGTGCAACTGCGTCCCGACAGCCTGGCGTTGCCTATGATCGTGGTGCTGCGCTTTCGGGTGCAGGGTGATTGGCGGGTGCGTTCGATGTGTATCCCGGCGGATTCGCAGGCCACCGATGTGCATCGGCGCCTGCGGGTGCGCTTGAAGTTCAGCCGCCGTAGGTGGTTGGCACCAGAATAGTGTCGCGCGCCTCGGGCAGCATTTGCGGGTAGTCGAGGGTGTAATGCAGGCCCCGGCTCTCCTTGCGTTCCATGGCCGAGCGGATCATCAGTTCCGCCACCTGGGCCAGGTTGCGCAGCTCGATCAGGTCGCGGCTGACTTTATAGTTACTGTAGAACTCGTCGATTTCATCCAGCAGCAGCCGAACCCGGTGCTGCGCCCGTGCCAGGCGTTTGTTGGTGCGCACGATCCCCACGTAGTCCCACATGAAGCGCCGCAGCTCGTCCCAGTTGTGGGCGATGATCACGTCTTCGTCCGAATCGGTGACCTGGCTGGCGTCCCAGCGGGGCAGGGCGGCCGGCACCGGGATGCGCGGCAGTTGTTCGAGGATGTCGGCGGCGGCGGAGCGGGCGTACACGAAACATTCCAGCAACGAGTTGCTGGCCATGCGGTTGGCGCCGTGCAGGCCGGTGAAGCTGGTTTCGCCGATGGCGTACAGGCCGGGCACGTCAGTGCGCCCGTGCTGGTCGACCATCACGCCGCCGCAGGTGTAGTGCGCCGCCGGGACCACCGGGATCGGGCCTTTGGTGATGTCGATATTGAACGTCAGGCAGCGCTCGTACACCGTCGGGAAGTGAGTCTTGATGAAGGCTTCGGGTTTGTGGCTGATGTCCAGGTAGACGCAGTCGATGCCCAGTCGCTTCATTTCATGGTCGATGGCCCGGGCGACGATGTCTCGCGGGGCCAACTCGGCACGCGGGTCGAAGCGCTGCATGAAGCGTTCACCGTTGGGCAGCTTCAGGTGCGCCCCTTCGCCGCGCAGGGCTTCGGTGACCAGGAAACTCTTGGCCTGCGGGTGGTACAGGCAGGTGGGGTGGAACTGGTTGAACTCCAGGTTCGCCACCCGGCAACCCGAACGCCAGGCCATGGCGATGCCATCACCGCAAGCGCCGTCGGGGTTGCTGGTATAGAGGTAGACCTTCGCCGCGCCGCCGGAGGCAAGAATGGTGAAGCGCGCGCCATAGGTGTCGACTTCGCCGCTGGCACGGTTGAGCACGTAGGCGCCCAGGCAGCGTTCGCCGGGCAGGCCCAGGCGTTTTTCGGTGATCAGGTCGACGGCGACACGCTGTTCCAGCAGTTCAATGTTCGGGCGTTGCCGGGCCTGGGCGAGCAAGGTCTTGAAGATCGCGGCACCGGTGGCGTCGGCGGCATGGATAATGCGCCGATGGCTGTGGCCGCCTTCGCGGGTCAGGTGGAATTCAAAGCCGCCGTCGTCGGTGCCGGAATGTTCATCGCGGGTGAAGGGTACGCCCTGGTCGATCAGCCACTGGATGGCTTCGCGGCTGTGCTCGACGGTGAAGCGCACCGCCTCTTCATTGCACAGGCCGCCGCCGGCATTCAGGGTGTCCTCGACGTGGGATTGCACGGTGTCGGTGTCATCGAGCACCGCGGCGACACCGCCCTGGGCCCAGAATGTCGAGCCATTGGCCAGGTCGCCCTTGCTCAGTACGGCTATGCGCAGGTGGCTCGGCAAGGTCAGTGCAAGGCTCAAGCCCGCGGCGCCGCTGCCAATCACCAGGACATCGTGTTGAAACTGTTGGCTCATTTGAAGGATTCCGCAAAAAGCGATCCGAAGGGGGCGCAAACAGGACGCCTGGATCGGCGAATCAAAGGGTCACACGGCCCACTAGTATATAGAGGGGGGGAGCGGCACAATAGCCGGGCATTCGTGGCATTGTGAGACTACGGGCAACGAACTGCACGGCTTTCATGAAGCGGACAGCGATTGAGATGGGAACTTTTTGCATAAGCCTCGACTCAATAGCAGGATGCCCGAAAGCTGGGAACACGCTGGATTCACTGATCGGCGTCTGCGTCAGACGCGTCAGGAAACTGGCGACAGATTATTCGCGCAGCCGGCATTGTCCGCGCTGCGTTTTTCGTGTGTGCCAAATCAGTGCGTACCGGAAACTTGCTTGGAGGGGGGAGAACTTTTGCGAAAAGTCCGAGTCTATGTTTGCAAGCCTGATCGATTAGTTATGCAAGCCTCCTTCAAGTACAACGAGGAGTGTTCATGCTAACCCAGGAAGAGGATCAGCAGCTGGTCGAGCGCGTTCAACGCGGCGACAAGCGGGCATTTGATCTGCTAGTGCTGAAATACCAGCACAAAATTCTCGGGTTGATCGTGCGGTTTGTGCACGACACCCATGAAGCGCAGGACGTTGCACAGGAAGCCTTTATCAAGGCGTACCGTGCACTCGGTAATTTCCGCGGTGACAGTGCGTTTTATACGTGGCTGTACCGCATCGCCATCAACACGGCGAAGAACTATCTGGTTTCTCGCGGTCGCCGCCCGCCGGATAGCGATGTTAGTTCGGAAGATGCTGAATTTTATGATGGTGATCACGGCCTCAAAGATCTCGAGTCGCCGGAGCGTGCATTGCTGCGCGACGAGATCGAAGGAACCGTTCATCGCACTATTCAGCAACTACCAGAAGATTTACGTACGGCATTAACTTTACGTGAATTCGATGGTCTGAGTTACGAGGACATTGCGAGCGTCATGCAATGTCCGGTGGGTACCGTACGTTCCCGGATCTTCCGGGCTCGGGAAGCCATCGATAAAGCCCTGCAGCCGTTGTTGCAGGAAAACTGAGACAGCGGCGACAGCCAAGAGAGGAACCGCCATGAGTCGTGATGCCCTGCAGGAATCGCTGTCCGCAGTGATGGATAACGAAGCGGATGAACTGGAACTTCGTCGAGTGCTTAATGCATTTGATGACGCCGAAACCCGTGATACCTGGTCTCGTTACCAAGTCGCTCGGGCGGTGATGCACAAGGATCTTCTAATCCCTCGTCTGGATATTGCTGCGGCCGTTTCTGCTGCACTGGCTGATGAAGCCGTTCCGGCAAAAGCTGCTCGCGGTCCTTGGCGTAGCCTGGGTCGTCTGGCCGTTGCTGCTTCGGTGACCGTCGCTGTATTGGCAGGTGTTCGCCTGTACAACCAGGACGAAATCGCCGGTGCCGAACTGGCCCAGCAGACCCAGCAACCGGTCATGGCCGGCCCGCAGGTCAAGGGCCCAGCCGTACTGGCCGGCTACAAGGAAAGCTCCGATACCACCGGGCCTATGGCCAACGGTGTACTTCAAGGGCAATCCGGCTGGCAAGATCAGCGTCTTCCAGGCTACCTGCGCCAACACGCACAGGAATCGGCCTTGAAAGGCACTGAAAGCGCTCTGCCATACGCTCGCGCTGCAAGCCTGGAAAACCGCTAGTCCGCCAAGGAGCTTTATGCGCGCCATACCGCTCCTTGCGCTTTTGCTCAGTGGCTGGTTTGTAGTCCCCGCCCATGCCGACGAAGCCCAAGACTGGCTGACGCGTCTTGGGCGGGCGGAGCAACAACAAAGCTTCCAGGGCACCTTCATCTACGAGCGTAACGGTAGTTTTTCTACCCATGACATCTGGCATCGCGTCCAGAACGGTCAGGTCCGTGAGCGGCTTTTGCAGCTCGATGGTTCTGCCCAGGAAGTCGTGCGTGTCGACGGCCATACCCAATGCGTAAGCGGCACACTGGTTGCCGGGCTTGGGGGCTCCCCTGACTCCCCTGCACGCGCCCTTGATCCGCAAAAACTCAAAGCCTTCTACGACCTTGCCGTTATCGGTAAATCACGCGTGGCCGGCCGAAATGCAGTGATCGTCTCGGTAGCGCCCCGTGATCAATACCGCTACGGATTTGAGTTGCACCTCGACCGCGAAACCGCGCTGCCACTGAAGTCGTTATTGCTTAACGATCAGGGCCAGTTGTTGGAGCGATTCCAGTTCACCCAGCTCAATACGTCGGTCCCCGATGATCGTGATTTGCAGCCAAGCGGTGAATGCACGCCTATCGCTGTTACCAGCGTCAAGGCCCCTGCGGTCGATATTCCTCAGGATTGGCACCTCGATTGGTTGCCGCCAGGCTTCCAGTTGGTCAACAGCGGCGCCCACAAAGATGCCCACACCAAGGTCATCGTCAGCAGTTTGATGTATGACGATGGTTTGGCGCGTTTTTCAGTGTTTCTGGAGCCGCTTAACGGCGCGACCGTGATGGAAACCCGCACTCAACTGGGCCCGACCGTCGCCGTGTCACGGCGTCTGAATACCGTGGAGGGCGAAGTGATGGTGACCGTCGTCGGTGAAATCCCGATTGGCACCGCCGAGCGAATTGCGCTGTCTGCCCGCATCGGCAGCACGCCCGCTAAACCGTGAGCTGTTAATCCTATGTTCATCCTGATATTTCAATGTTGCGCAGAGGGAAGTCGATGCCTGCCTCTGCCGGGAAATATGAAATGTATGGACCATTATTTTCACTTGCTAAAATCCCCTATGTTTTTTATAGGTCAGGGCTTATGGGCCATGGCCTTGTTTTGTTCGCGGAACAAAAATGTCGGTCGTAGTTTTCGGCGTTTATTGAACCCTGTCGCTCAACCCTGCTCGTCGTAACGGGAGCTGTATGTCGATACCACGTTTGAAGTCTTACCTATCCATAGTCGCCACGGTGCTGGTGCTGGGTCAGGCCGTTACCGCGCAAGCGGCCGAGCTGCCTGACTTCACCCAACTGGTGGAGCAGGCGTCGCCTGCCGTGGTGAACATCAGTACCACGCAGAAGCTGCCGGATCGTAAAGTCTCCAACCAGCAGATGCCTGACCTGGAAGGCCTGCCGCCGATGTTGCGGGAGTTTTTTGAACGTGGCATGCCTCAGCCGCGCACACCTCGTGGCGGTGGCGGCCAGCGTGAGGCCCAGTCCCTGGGCTCGGGTTTCATCATCTCGCCGGACGGCTACATCCTCACCAACAATCACGTGATTGCCGACGCCGACGAGATTCTGGTGCGCCTGGCTGACCGCAGTGAGCTGAAAGCCAAGCTGGTGGGCACTGACCCACGCTCCGACGTTGCCTTGTTGAAAATTGAAGGCAAGGACCTGCCGGTGCTCAAGCTGGGTAAATCCCAGGACCTGAAAGCCGGGCAATGGGTCGTCGCCATCGGTTCTCCGTTTGGTTTTGACCACACTGTGACCCAAGGTATCGTCAGCGCCATCGGCCGCAGCCTGCCGAATGAAAACTACGTGCCGTTCATCCAGACCGACGTGCCGATCAACCCGGGTAACTCCGGTGGTCCGTTGTTCAACCTGGCGGGCGAAGTGGTCGGTATCAACTCGCAGATCTATACCCGCTCCGGTGGTTTCATGGGCGTGTCGTTCGCGATCCCGATTGACGTGGCGATGGACGTTTCCAACCAGCTGAAAGCCGGTGGCAAAGTCAGCCGTGGCTGGCTGGGTGTGGTGATCCAGGAAGTGAACAAAGACCTGGCCGAGTCCTTCGGTCTGGACAAACCGGCCGGTGCCCTGGTCGCTCAGATCCAGGACGATGGCCCTGCAGCCAAAGGCGGCTTGCAGGTCGGTGACGTGATCCTGAGCATGAACGGCCAGCCGATCGTCATGTCTGCAGACTTGCCACACCTGGTGGGCGCGCTCAAGGCCGGCAGCAAGGCCAAGCTGGAAGTGATTCGTGACGGCAAGCGCCAGAACGTCGAGCTGACAGTAGGCGCGATCCCGGAAGAAGGCGCGGCGCTTGATGCGTTGGGCAACAGCAAGCCGGGTGCCGAGCGTAGCAGTAACCGCCTGGGCATCGCCGTGGTCGAGCTGACCGACGAACAGAAGAAAAGCTTCGACCTCAAGAGCGGTGTCGTGATCAAGGAAGTCCAGGACGGTCCTGCCTCCCTGATCGGCCTGCAACCGGGTGATGTGATTACTCACCTGAACAACCAGGCCATCAACTCCACCAAAGAGTTCACCGACATCGCCAAGGCGCTGCCGAAGAACCGCTCGGTGTCGATGCGTGTCCTGCGTCAGGGCCGTGCCAGCTTCATTACCTTCAAACTGGCTGAGTAATCCGCTAGACCCATAAAAAGCCCCGCTCTCGATGCACGAGAGCGGGGCTTTTTTGTGGCTGAAAGGTTTAGCTCATCATGCCTTTGACCAGGCGCTCCTGTTCGATCAGCTCACGTTGGCGTGCATCGATGCGGGAGGACAGCGGGAAGTTGCTGCCGGCACGACGCTTGGCGAAGTCCAGTTGCTGGATGGCCTGCTGGAAATCACCCACCAGCGCAAAGTACTCCGCGCGGGCCTGATGCAGGCCGATGATATTGCCTGAAAGGCCACGGGTTTCAGCGACCTGATACCAGACGTCCGGGTCGTCCGGGCGTGATTTAAGCAGGCCTTCGAGGGCTTTTTCGGCGTCGGCGGTGCGGTTCTGTTTGAGCAGCAGGTCCACCCGTACCTGGTTCAGCGGGTAGTTGCCCGGGTATTGGGTCAACATCCGGTCGGTGCGCTGCTGGGCATCCGGCAGGCGGTTGTTGGTCATGTCCAACTCGATCTGCGCCAGGTTGTAGGTGATGTCGTTGGGCGCCTTGGCCAGCAGCGGCTTGAGGTTTTCCCGGGCCAGGTTGAACTGCGTCCCTTTGATCTGGGCAATGGCGAGGCCATAACGCGCCACATCGTTTTTCGGGTTTTCATCCAGCTGAGCCTGGAAGCGTTTGGCGGCCAGGCCTGGAGTGTCTTCGTAATACAGCTGCACACGAGCGCGGATCAGTTGATAGCGCAGGCTGTCTTCAATGCCGCCCGGCTTGGCTTGTTCCGCACGGTTGCGGGTGTCGGCAATCCGCGATTCGGTGACCGGGTGAGTCAGCAGGAACTCCGGCGGCTTGGCGTCGAACCGGTACTGGCGCATCAAGCGTTCAAACATGGTCGGCATGGAGCGCGGGTCGTAGCCGGCCTTCTCCAGATTGAGAATGCCGATGCGGTCAGCCTCTTGCTCGTTTTGCCGGGAAAAGCGGCGTTGTTCCTGGATGGCAGCGGCCTGGCTGCCGGCAATCGCAGCAATGCCCGCATCGCCTGCCCCGGCGGCGGCTGCGATGATGCCGCCGAGCAGGGCGGCCATCATCGGGATCTGCATGCGCTGTTGCGCTTCCACGCCTCGAGCGAAGTGGCGTTGGGACAAGTGAGCCAATTCGTGGGCCAGCACCGACGCGTATTCGCCTTCGGTCTGGGCGTTGAGGAACAGGCCGCCGTTGACCCCGACGATACCGCCGGGTGCGGCAAAGGCGTTCAGCTGCGGACTGTTGATCAGAATGAATTCCAGGCGCCGGTCATTGACCTGGCTGGTCTCCACCAGTTTATAAACACTGGTTTCGACGTAATCCTTGAGTTGCGGGTCGTTGAGTTGCGAGACCTGGCCACGCAGGTAGGCCAGCCATGCCCGACCCAAATCGTATTCCTGTTTTGGCGAGACAATGGCAGAACTGGCGTCGCCAAGTGACGGCAGGTCGTCGGCGAAGCCTGGAGAGGCCAGCAGGCAAGCCAGCGTCAGCAGGGTAGGGCGCAAAAAAGTCATGCACAAAGCCTTTCGACAAAGAGCTTACTGTAGCCGGACACTGAGCTTCGGACCAGATATTCTAAGCGCCCCCGACGCCCACCCGGAGCAAAACCATGACCGACGCTGTAGCCTTCGATGCCGAACTGGATGCCAGTGGCCTTAACTGCCCGCTGCCACTGCTGAAGGCCAAGCTGGAACTCAATCGGCTGGCCAGCGGCGCGGTGCTCAAGGTGATCGCCACGGACGCGGGCTCCCAGCGGGACTTCCGTACATTTGCCAAACTGGCCGGCCACACCTTATTGCATGAAGAGGACGAAGCTGGCGTGTATCGTTACTGGTTGCGCAAGGCCTGAATCACTTGAATGTGCCGTCTTTATCGCCTGAGGTTTATTGATGTTCAAAGTGTTACGTGACTGGATTCAGCGCTACTTCTCCGACGAAGAAGCTGTGGTGCTGGCCGTCCTGCTGTTTCTCGCCTTTACGGCCGTGCTCACCTTGGGCGGTATGTTGGCGCCGGTATTGGCGGGGATGGTGCTGGCTTACCTGATGCAAGGCCTGGTCTCCATTTTGGAGCGTTTGCGCTTGCCGGGCGGGGCGGCGGTGGGCCTGGTATTTGCCTTGTTCATGGGGCTTTTGCTGGTGTTTATCGTGATCGTGGTGCCGTTGCTATGGCATCAGTTGATTACCTTGTTCAACGAGCTGCCGGGGATGCTCGCCAAGTGGCAATCGCTGCTCTTGCTGTTGCCCGAGCGCTATCCGCACCTGGTGTCGGACGAGCAGGTACTGCAGGCCATTGAAGTGGCCCGCGGTGAAATCGGAAAGTTCGGGCAATGGGCGCTGACTTTTTCCCTGTCGAGCTTGCCGCTGTTGGTCAACATCATGATCTACCTGGTGTTGGTGCCGATCCTGGTGTTTTTCTTCCTCAAGGACCGCGAGATGATCGGTCGTTGGGTGCGCGGTTACCTGCCCCGTGAGCGGGCGCTGATCACTCGTGTGGCCGAGGAAATGAACCGGCAGATTGCCAACTACATCCGTGGCAAAGTCATTGAGATCTTTATCTGCGGTGGGGTGACTTACATTGGCTTTGTCGCACTGGGCCTGAACTACGCGGCGCTGCTGGCACTGCTGGTAGGCGTCTCGGTGGTGGTGCCTTACGTCGGCGCGGTGGTGGTGACGGTGCCGGTGATGTTGATCGCGCTGTTCCAGTGGGGCTGGAGTGATCAGTTCATCTACCTGATGGCGGTCTACGGCATCATTCAGGTGCTGGACGGCAACGTACTGGTGCCGCTGTTGTTCTCCGAGGCGGTGAACCTGCATCCGGTGGCGATCATTTGTGCGGTGTTGTTGTTTGGCGGGTTGTGGGGTTTCTGGGGGGTATTTTTTGCGATTCCCCTGGCGACGCTATTCAAGGCGGTGCTGGATGCCTGGCCGCGGCAGGAGCCCGTTGTAGCGCCATTGTTGTAACGGTAGGAGCGAGCTTGCTCGCGAAGAGTTCACAGGCAACGCGTCATTCAGGCAGGGCGCGTTATCGTTAACGACCTTCGCGAGCCAGCTCGCTCCTACAGGTTCGGTGTCAGGCTTTATTTAGCGCCTGCGCTGCTGCTAATACAGCATCCACGTGGCCTGGCACTTTCACACCACGCCATTCCTGGCGCAGCACGCCCTCCTTGTCGATCAGGAAGGTGCTGCGATCAACGCCCAGGTATTCCTTGCCATACAGCTTCTTCAGCTTGATCACATCAAACAGCTGGCAAACCGCTTCGTCCTTGTCGCTGATCAGCTCAAAGGGGAATGCCTGCTTGGCCTTGAAGTTCTCGTGGGACTTCACGCTGTCCCGGGACACGCCAAACACCACGGTGTTGGCTGCCTCGAACGCTGCGTGCTGGTCACGAAAGCCCTGGCCTTCGGTGGTGCAGCCCGGGGTGCTGTCTTTCGGGTAGAAGTAGATCACCACTTGCTTGCCCTTGAGCCCGGCAAGGCTGAAGGTCTGCCCGCTGGTGGCCTGGGCTTCGAAGTCGGCTACCGGTGTGTCGATGACTACAGCCATGAAAACTTCCTTACATTGGGTTCTGTGGGCGCCATGGCTCGATCAGTGCGTCGAGGTTCAGGGCATCGGCGAAATCCAGGAACTGGTCGCGCAGCCAACTGATCTGCACGCCGGCCGGCAACGTCACGGTAAACGTGGCGTTGAGCATGGTGCCGCCGGTCTGCGGGGCCTGATAGGTGTCGCAGGTCAGGTTTTCCAGCTCGACGTTGTGGTCGATAAAGAACTGGCACAGCTCGTTGACGATGTCCGAGCGGTAGGCCGAGCTGACATAGGCCACGTAAGGCAAGGCCTGGGGACGGTTCTCCAGGGCCGCGCTGCGCACCACGTTGACCGTGAAGTCATGCTTCTTGGCCAAACCCGGCAAACCGGTTTCCAAGCGGGCCAGGGCATCCCAGGTTCCGGAAATCTGCAGGACCAGCGCACTGCACTCGCCATGGCGGGTCAGGCGGGAGGTCACGACGGCGCAGCGGTTTTCATGGCTGGCGCGGCACAGGACGTTAGTCAGCTCCATGGGGTTGGCGCCAAGGGCACTGATGACAAGGAATTGTTCGCGGACTGTGGGGGTGGACATGCAGCCTTCCTAAAGCGATGAGCGGTCGATACGATGAAAGCGGTATCAATCAAAGGATGAAGGGTAGCGAAAACCATCGCCAAGGGCTAGGAGGTGGCGTTTTCATTACGTAATCAGCTTCATCAAACCCCGCTTTGGCCCAATGATGGCGTTGCTGCGAACTAAGTTGATCCAGAACGCATCCTCAGACGGTACTTCGCTTGTACAAGCATCTTGGCGCCAGTACCATTACCGCTCTCTTTTTCCGGCAGGAGCGGTTGCATGATTGCGGGCAGTATGGTGGCACTGGTCACACCCATGGATGCACAAGGTAATCTCGACTGGGACAGCCTGGGCAAACTGGTGGACTTCCACCTGCAAGAGGGCACCAACGCCATTGTGGCGGTCGGCACCACGGGTGAATCGGCCACGCTTGATGTGGAAGAACACATCGAAGTGATCGAGTTCGTGGTCAAGCGCGTTGCAGGGCGTATCGCTGTCATCGCCGGCACGGGCGCCAATTCGACCCGCGAAGCGATCGAACTGACCAAAAACGCCAAGCAAGCCGGCGCCGATGCCTGCCTGCTGGTGACGCCGTACTACAACAAGCCGACCCAGGAAGGCTTGTACCTGCACTTCCGCGCCATCGCCGAAGCCGTCGACATCCCGCAGATCCTCTACAACGTGCCCGGTCGCACCGCCTGCGACATGAAGGCCGAGACCGTGATTCGCCTGTCCACCGTGCCGAACATCATCGGCATCAAGGAAGCCACCGGTGACCTGCAGCGCGCCAAGGACATCCTGGCCGGCGTCAGCAGCGACTTCCTGGTGTATTCCGGTGACGACGCCACGGCCGTCGAGCTGATCCTGCTGGGTGGCAAAGGCAATATCTCGGTGACCGCCAACGTCGCGCCTCGCGCCATGAGCGAGCTGTGCGCCGCGGCCATCGCCGGTGATGCGGTCAAGGCCCGGGCGATCCACGAACAACTGGCACCGCTCAACAAAACCCTGTTTATCGAATCCAACCCTATCCCCGTGAAATGGGCGCTGCATGAGATGGGCCTGATGCCGGACGGTATCCGTCTGCCGCTCACCTGGCTCAGCGAAGCCTGTCACGAACCGCTGCGACAGGCCCTGCGCCAGTCCGGCGTCCTGGTTTAATTGAGGAAGCACTACGCATGAAGCGATTGGCCGGACTTTCCGCACTTGCCTTGATTATCTCCAGCACCAGTGGCTGCGGTTGGATCTGGGGCCCGGAAGGCTACTTCCGCGACCGCGGTAGCGATTACCTGGAAGCCCAACAAACCGCCCCGATGAAACTGCCGCCGGACGTCAATGTCGCCAAGCGCCTTGACCCATTGCTGCCGATTCCGCGCAACGTGGCCGACGACACCTTCAAGGGTGAGTACGAAGTGCCGCGTCCACAGCCGCTGTCGGCCGTGGCCGATGCCAGCGACTACAGCCTGCAGAAGAGCGGCGACACCCGTTGGGTGATGGCCCAGCGTCCACCTGCCGAAGTCTGGCCGGTGGCCGTGCAGTTCTTCGAGGACAACGGTTTCCGCATTGACGAGCAACGCCCGCAGACCGGTGAATTCACCACTGCATGGCAGCACACCAGCGAACTGTCGGCATCCATGGCCAAGCGCCTGCAGGCCGGCGGCGTCGCCAATGACAGCGAAGCCCGCATCCGCGTGCGTATTGAGCCTGGCGTGCAACGTAATACCAGTGAAGTCTATGTGGTCAGCGCCGAGCGTCCTGCCGGCAGCACCGCCAACGTCGACTTCACCCCGCGCTCGGTCAACACCGGCGTGGACGCTGCCCTGGTCGACGAAATGCTCGCCAGCATGAGCCGTATCTCCGAGAAAGGCGGTTCCGTCTCCTTGCTCGCCGCCGGCAGCTTTGACACACCTAACCGCGTCAGCCTCAGTGAAGACGGCAGCGGCAACGTGGTACTCAACCTGGGTGAAGACCTGGACCGCGCCTGGTCGAGTGTCGGCCGCGCGCTGGAACACGGCGAATGGCGCGTTGAAGACATCAACCGCAGCCTGGGCCTGTACTACATCAACTTGGCCGAAAAAGCCGAGAAGAAAGACGACGAGCCAGGTTTCTTCAGCAAGTTGTTTGGCAGCAAGCCGACCAAGGAAGAGATCGAGACTCGTGCCGATCGCTACCAGGTTCGTTTGAGCAAGGTCGGCGACAGCGTGCAAGTCACCGTCGAGAAAAACATCAACACCGTGGCGCCGGCCGATGTGGCGCGCAAAGTGTTGGGCGTGATTCAGGACAACCTGGGCTGATCCGATGCGTTTTGCCGTTCTCGGCAGCGGTAGCCAAGGGAACGGCACGCTTGTAGCCCACGACGACACGTATATCCTGGTGGATTGTGGTTTCTCCCTGCGGGAAACCGAGCGGCGCCTGCTGCGCCTGGGGGTTCACCCCACGCAGTTGAGTGCGATTCTGGTGACCCACGAACATGCCGACCACGTGCATGGCGTGGGTTTGCTGTCTCGGCGCTACAATCTTCCGGTGTACCTCAGTCGCGGTACCTTGCGCGGGATGCGCAAACCGATTGAACCCGCAGGTTTGCTGGCCGGTGGCGAGCAATTGCAGATCGGTGCCTTGAGCATCGATGTAATTGAAGTGGCCCACGATGCCCAGGAACCGACGCAATACGTATTCAGTGACGGTGAGCGGCGCTTCGGCCTGCTCACCGACCTGGGTTCCTACTGCGCCAAGGTGCTGGACGGTTATCGGGACCTCGATGCCTTGATGATTGAGTCCAACCATTGCCGCGACCTGCTCGCGCGTGGTCACTATCCGAGCTTTCTCAAGCAGCGGGTCGGCGGGCAGTTTGGACATTTGAACAACCATCAGGCGGCGTACCTGGTGTATGAGTTGGGCTGGCAAGACCTGCAACACCTGGTCCTGGCCCACCTGAGCAGCAAGAACAACCTGCCGACGCTTGCCCGGCAATGTTTTGTCGACACCCTTGGGTGCGACCCGGACTGGCTGCAACTGGCCGATCAAGATTCAGGGCTCGACTGGCGACATATCGCCTAGCCCACCTAACGTAAAGCGGAGCCCATCATGGAAAAACGTGAAGAACTCTACCGCGGCAAAGCCAAATCGGTGTACAAGACCGACGACGCCAACCGCTTGATCCTGCTGTTTCGCAACGATACCTCGGCGTTCGACGGCAAGCGCATCGAACAGCTTGACCGCAAAGGCATGGTGAACAACAAGTTCAACGCCTTCATCATGCAGAAACTCGAAGCGGCCGGTATTCCGACCCAATTCGACAAGCTGCTGGGCGACAACGAATGCCTGGTGAAAAAACTCGACATGATCCCGGTCGAGTGCGTCGTGCGTAACTACGCCGCCGGCAGCCTGGTGAAGCGTTTGGGCGTGGAAGAGGGCCTTAAGCTCAACCCTTACACCTTCGAACTGTTCCTGAAGGACGACGCCAAGGGCGACCCGTTCATCAACGAATCCCACGTGGTGGCATTCGGTTGGGGCACTGCTGAGCAACTGGCTCGCATGAAGGAGTTGTCCCTGAAGGTCAACGACGTCCTGAGCAAACTGTTCGACGACGCCGGCCTGCTGCTGGTGGACTTCAAACTGGAATTCGGTGTGTTCCACGACGGCTCCATCGTCCTGGGCGACGAATTCAGCCCGGACGGCTGCCGCCTGTGGGACAAAGACACCCGCAAGAAGATGGACAAAGACCGCTTCCGCCAGGGCCTCGGTGACGTTATTGAAGCCTACGAAGAAGTCGCCAACCGTCTTGGCGTACCGCTGTAATCGACGCAAGCATCTGATAGCACGGAAAAAAATCGCTTAGGCGCTTTGCTTCCACGAAACAGGCTGTTATGATGCGCGCCGTTGGAGAGATGCCAGAGTGGCCGAATGGGACGGATTCGAAATCCGTTGTACCTTCACCGGTACCTAGGGTTCGAATCCCTATCTCTCCGCCATTACATAGAAAAAGCCCCGTAGTTGAATAAACTACGGGGCTTTTTCGTTTCTGATCTCAAGCAATCTTTACTGGCTTTATCAGGCTTTCTGCCGGAATCCCAAACATCTCATGCAACTTCCAAATCATCGGTAGCGTAAGAGCCCGCTTTCCGTTCAGTACCTCATAAACCCGATTCTGTCGGCCAATAGCAGGTACCAGGTCAGCTGCCGATAGCCCCGACTGCTCCATTCTGAAACGGATGGCATCCACCGGGTTGGGCAAATCCACCGGGAAGTGCTTCGCTTCGTAGACTTCAATTAGCGTAATCATCACATCAAGATAGTCGCCTTCAGGTGTGCCGGGTTCAGGCTCATTGTCGAACAATTGAGATACAGACTTCAGCGCGTCCCGGTAGTCTTGCTCGGTGTGGATAGGGCGAATATTCATGGCTTACTCCATTTCAACGGTATCGGCATCAATGACGTCGTACTGCTTATGCGTACCGACGAATTTGATATAGAGGGCGCCGTAGCGATAAGCAACGGCAACCACGAGCCGATAGTCGTTACCTCTGATGTTGAACACGACCCTGCGGCTTTTTAGAACACTGGCGTGACGAAACTGAGCCTTGATATCAGCCGGGGTCTTCCAGTCTGCTTTTTTGACCTCATCAATCCAGGCGAGGAATGATTGCTCTGCATCCGGGCGTTTTTGCCAAAAGGCCTTTAGTTGGCTGACAGCGACAATTCTCATTAAAGATCCTAGTCCCAGCATGGGACTTGTTCAAGTGCGTTTCATCCGATGGGTGATGTTCAGATAAGCCGTAAGTCCCATAAAACGCGAAGTGGCAGGCGAGTGATTTGGTTTCTGGGTGTTTTCCTCCCAGCCCAAGAAGCGTTGTATTCGTTCGCGCTCACATAAACTTCACTCACGACCGAATAACTCCCCCCGCTGCGGTGTTCACCACACAGACCACCCAGGAAACGCCCATGACCAGCCCCGCCGACCGCTACGACCGCCTGACCCGCACCTTCCACTGGCTGACCGCCGCCCTGGTGATCTTCATGTTCGCCAGCGCCCACATCTGGGAAAACCTGGAAAAAGGCACGCCGTTGCGCAAAGGCCTGCAATCCGTGCATATCTCCCTGGGCATCGCCATGGCGGTGCTGATTGCTGCACGTATCCTCTGGCGGCTGTTCGGCGGCAATCACCCAAAGGCCGACACGCACCCAGCGCTGAACGTGGCCGCCAAAATCGCCCACGGCTGTCTATACCTGTTATTACTCACGCAGGTCATCCTCGGCTTTCTGTTCCGCTGGGCCCAGGGCGAGCCCTTCAACTTTTTTGGACTGTTCCCGGTGCCTGCGCCATTTGTGATCGATCATGAATTGCGGGGCACCCTGGGTGGCCTGCACAACAACGTTGCCTGGGCGATCATCGTGCTTGCGGGGCTGCATGCCTGCGCCGCGCTGTGGCATCACTATGTCCAGCGTGACAGCACCCTGCGCCGCATGCTGCCCGGCCCTCGGGGCGATCTTCAACACTGAGTTTGCTGCGGTACTTTCCCTATCGTTACGGAGCATCACAACCATGAAGAATCGTCACGAATACGCCGTTGGTTACCGCACTGCGCTGTTCTTCGGTGCCTGTATGGCCGCCGCGTTACTGGCCGGCCAGGCCCACGCTTCCGGTGACGAATCGGCGCCGCCCAAGCCCAACTGCCCCAAAGGCCAGGTCTGGGACACGAAGACCGGCAAGTGTGTGTTGCAGACGAGCAAGGCCACCTCGGACGCCGACCGCACTGATTACGCCTATCGGCTGGCCAAGGACGGGCGTTATGAAGAAGCCTTGTCCCTGCTCGATACCCTGCAAAACCCGAACACAGCCAAAGCGCTGAACTACCGCGGCTACGCCACCCGCAAGCTGGGTCGCACCGATGAAGGCATCAGCTACTACCTCAAGTCCGTGGCGCTGGACCCCAACTACGCCCAAGTGCGCGAGTACCTCGGCGAGGCCTATGTGATCAAGGGCCGCGTGGACTTGGCCCAGGAGCAACTGGTGAAAATCAAAGCCCTGTGCAGTATCACCTGCGAAGAGTACGAAGACCTGGCCGAAGCCATCGCCGCCGCGCCTCAGGCTTAAGCCCGTGGGTAAACCGTCGGGAGGTCGCCATCACCCAAGACGCTGAGGTGCGCCGTGAGTTGAGCCAGCTGTTGCCGCGTTTATGGCGATACGGCTTAGTGCTGTCGCGACAAAAGCACGTGGCGGATGACCTGGTGCAAGCCACCTGCGTGCGGGCGCTGGAGCGCGCCGGCCAGTTTGTGGTCGGCACGCGGCTGGACCGCTGGCTGCTGACGATCATGCATTCGATCTGGCTGAACGAATTGCGCTCGCAACGAGTACGACAGGGCCAGGGATTTGTCGACGCGGAGGAGGAATTGTCGTTCGACGGCGAAACCCAGGCGCAGGACCAGGTGTTGGCCGCGCAGGTCATCAAGCGCGTCAATGCGCTACCCGAAGCCCAGCGGGAGACGGTATTTCTGGCTTACGTCGAAGGGCTTTCATACAAGGAAATTGCCGAGGTCCTGCACATCCCGGTGGGAACGGTGATGAGCCGGCTGGCCGCTGCGCGCTTGAAACTGGCGCAAACGGCGCACTCAAGCGGCCTGTTGGATAAATCGAGCGGAGAACGACGATGACTCAACATACCCCACCGTCGGATGAACAGCTGGTGGCTTATCTGGACGGTGAGCTGGACCCCGGGCAGTGCCAGATTATCGATAACCTGCTGGGCATCGATCCCGCCATGGCTGCCCGCGTGGAGCAGCTCAAGCGTGGTGACTTGTCGTTCAAACCTGCCTTCGATTCGGTTCTCGATCAAGCTCCCACCGAGCGTTTGCAGGCGATGCTCGACAGCTTGCCATCGGCACAAACACCCACCTTGAGCCGGCGCAGGTTTCTTGCGGTGGCCGCAAGTTTTGCGGTGGCTGGCGTGGTCGCTGACCGACTGTTCATGGCATGGCCCCGACCTGAGCCCGGTTCGGGCTGGCGCGCCTCGGTGGCCGAGTACATGGCGTTGTACACGCCCCAGACCCTGGAAAACCTCAGCACCGATCCCGAGTCGCATATCGCCCAACTGAGTTCGGTAGGCCGCCAACTCGGTCTGCCGCTGAGCCCCGAAGCGATCAACCTGCCGGGCGCGGCGTTCAGGCGCGCACAAATTCTCGATTACGATGGCGTGCTGATCGGCCAACTGACCTACCTCGACCCGCGCCACGGCCCGCTGGCACTGTGCATCACAGCGGCAAAAAATGGTGCCGTGGCCATGGCCACTGAACAGCGCCGTGGCCTGAACGTGGTGTTTTGGTCCAGCCCAACCCATGCGTTCATGTTGATTGGCAGAAATCCTTTCGAAGATCTGCAAATCATGGCGCGCAGTGCCGAGAAGAGCCTGGCCGTGTAGTCACCGGGATGGAATAAACCAGGCCCCTCGACCGTTCACCAACGTACCTGTCCGAATCTGGCGTCCTGTTGATTCGGGTTTATCGATTGGTGAGGGAGAGGCCTATGCTGGTTTACCGAGACACACTCAAAGAAGCGCTGCCGCTTCGTGAGCGCCCAGGTGCAATCGGCTTGGTATTGAGCCTGGAAGGCGCGCGGTACTATGTGTTTGTCAGTCGTCAATCCCGCGAGCAAGTCGCCAACAGCGCGGTGGGCAGCAAGTTGAAACTGCATGCAGAGTTGATGAAAACGAAGCTGACGGCGGATCAGCACCAGGAGAAATATCGGTCGATGCTGCCAGTGGCCCAGGACCTGGTGGCGCAGCGCCAAGTCGACGTCGAAAGCCGCCACGCGGAAGAGTTGATGATCGAACACTTCGACGAGTGCGTACAAAACTTCGTCAGCCTGCGCGGCCGGCCGCCGGCCAAAGCCGAGGTGTTCCTGTCCCACTGTCCCTGCCAGTCGAAGGACCCCGGTGCCAGCCCGGCGCGCATGCTGGCGGGCTCTTTCTACGAGGCCACCTGCAAGGCCAAGTTGATAAAGTTCTGCACCACGGGCAATCGGGCGGCGATTTCGTGGAAGGTCTACTACCAATTTGATATTGGCTCGTCAAAGCTCGACATCAACGAGAACCTCAACAACCTGACCCTGTGCAAGCAACCGGCGTTTATCAACAAGTAGGGGCTTGCAGCGCCCGCCATCGGGCCGGTGTCGTGCCTTCCCAGGCGCGAAACGCCCGATAAAACGAGTTGGTGTCTTCATAACCGACCAGGCAGGCGATCTCGTCTATTTCAATCGTCGGCTCGCTGAGCAGATGGCGCACCACTTCCTGGCGGGTCTCCAGCATCAGTTGTCGAAAGCTGGTGCCGGCCTCCGTAATACGCCGTTGCAACGTGCGTTCGCTCATACCCAACTCCCGCGCCACCTCGACCATCTCCGGGCGGCCACTGGCCAGAAAGCGCTTGAGGGTGATCTTGACCTGATGGCGAATGCTGGCCGGTGCCGATGCCTCGGCGAGTGCGGCCACCAAGCCGGGGTTCAGCATTTCCAGCATCTGCGGGTTGTATCCCGGAAAGGGGCGATCCAGATCCGCGGCGTCCAACACCAGCGCGTTGCGCTCGGCACCAAAGCGCACGGCGCAGCCGAAAAACTCTGCCAGTACGGTGCTGCCGTCGTCCGGGCGAGCCAGTTCAACCTTGAGCGCGATGATGGGCGCACGGGAACCTCGCCGTCCCAATTCAATAAACGTGGCAAACGCCGCGTCCACCAGTAGTGGCGGTGGCGGCTCAGGCGTGTGCGGCCAGTCGATGGTCACCGTGCACCTGCGACCCTCCTCGCAAACCTGCAGGCGCTCGGGCGTGCACAGTTGCTTGAAGCGGGCGAGGCGGTGCAGGCCATCGCGGTAATCCCGGGCGATAAAGGCCGCAAAGCTGGACGGCGGAAGCGCGGTGACATCAAGCCCCGTCACCAGCAGAATTCCTACCGCCGGATCAGGATTAAGCACCCGCACCGCCTCCCACAAGCGAAAGAACTCCAGCGTCGTCACCTGCCGCCGGTCGCGCCGCTCGCGGATATGCAGGGTCATGGGCAAGCGTGCCTGGCGCAACACCACGGACGGCTCCAGCCCGACGCTCTTCAGGGCTTGCCAGAACACATCCGGTACGTTGAAACGGGGTTGGGTCGCGTCAGACATGCCGCACCTTTTTCCAAACCGTGAGATTAATCCGAGGCTGACACACTGAGGTCATGCCACTTTTTATCGGACTCGGCCAAGTCTGCCGCTGCCCGGGCTGCGTATTGCACCGCGTCACTGCCGATCAGCAAGCGTAGCGGGGCGTCTTTGTTCAGTGCCAACTCAAGCACGATTTCGGCAACCCGGTCCGGGCCGGTCGGCAGGATGCCGGGTGAATTGAGCAATTCAGCCAGGGCGCCGACGGTTTGCTGGTAGGGCTCACTGATGGCGGGGATCGTCATGGAACTGCCCGACCAGTCCGTACGCATGCCGCCCGGCTCCAGCACGGTCACCTGGATGCCCAGTGGTGTGACTTCCTGTGCCAGCACCGTGGAAAAGCCACCCACCGCCCATTTCGCACTCTGGTACGCGGCCAGGCCGGCCATGCCGATGCGTCCACCCAGGGACGATACCTGGAAGATATGACCGCTGCCCTGGGCGCGCAGCACCGGCACTACCGCCTTGCTGACATGCACCACACCATAGAAGTTGGTGTCGATCTGTGCCGAAAAATCTTCCAGCGTCACGTCTTCCACCGAAGCCAGATCGCCGTAGCCGGCGTTATTGACCACCACATCCAGGCGGCCAAAATGTTTCACCGCGGCGTCCACTGCTTCCAGCACCTGCTGGTTGTGGGTGACATCCAGCGCGACGGGATAAATCGCATCACCATACTCGGCCACCAAGTCATCCAGTTGCTTGGGATTGCGCGCGGTGGCGACCACGCGATCACCGGCCCGCAGCGCGGCGACGGTAATCGAGCGGCCGAGGCCACGGGAACTGCCGGTGATAAACCAGATTTTGGACATTCGAACACCTCTTCGTTTGAGACAGCGGGAGCAACCTGTGAACGAATGATGGTGGACGGGCCCGTCTCATACACTAGCGAGAGGGGGCCAAGTGACTTGCAAATTACGCCATTTCACTGATGTCTGTAGCCTGATTCTCAAGCAGCCGATGCAGGGTTGCGCTGCCTGAGGCTCGGCGGTAACCTTCGCCCCGTTGCCCTCATGGCGACCGGTTTTGACAGGCCGAATAACGTGCGATCTTTGTACTTCCCCGTATATGGCTCCAGGCGCTTGTCTGTGCCTATGTGTTATGGCGGTTGTACGTGGGGCATCTTCGGGTGCGCCGGGTTTCCACGTTTCCGGTCTGTCAACCCGCGTACAGCTGCCACCCAATCCTGTTTGACAGCAGGGGAATGGCAGCTCCTTCTGACAACGTGGAGCTACACCATGAAAAAGATCACCCCCAATCCCCCTGATTCCTATGGCGCCCGTGCGCATAACAGATTCACCGACGACAAAATGTCTGAAGCGGCGCAACGGGCACTCGACCATTACTTGCGCGACCCCGCGCCTGAACCGGCTGAAATCGACGAGCGCCCGCCCCGCAGGGTTTTCAGCGTAGGCGCCGATGTAGGTACGGAAGAGGCACTGGCCAACGCCACCGAAATCCTGTCGTCAGCGTTGGAAACGGCCTACCGCTGCGCCGAAGGCCAAGACAGCGCCCACTACCGATTGACCATGGGCCTGGCGCAGTTGATCGAGAACGCTCGGGCGTTGGTGGACTCGGTACTCGACCGACAATTTGCGGCGGATCAACCCACCAATCTGTGATCGCCCACGATGCCCCGCAAAGCCCGCTGTAGCTAAAAGCCAGCGGGCTTTTTCTTGCAAAATTTATATCTGAACACTTCCCTCGAATCTCCCTCAAGTCCCGCCCTGACTGGCCGAAACTATGTCATACGATGTCGTATGCCAATAATGAGAACAATCGCCATGTCGCTCCGCAATCTGTCCATCGCCCGCCGTGCGGGTCTCGGTTTTGCCTTGATTGCCTTGCTGGTGGCGCTGCTGGGATTCTTTGCGCTCTCGAACATGGCGAGCATCCGCGAAAGCGCGGTGCAGGTTGAACGTGGCCTGGTGCCCAAAATGCGCCTGGTGTCGGACATTCGCGAAATCATGCTGCGCATCCGCACCATTTCCCTGCGCATGGCCCTGGATTCCAATGCGGCAAGCATCCCGCAATACCGCAGCCAGATGGACACCCGCAGCCAGGACCTGACGAAAAAACTCGCTGACCTGAATGCGGTCATCGACACCCCTGAGGTGCGCAATCTCTACGATCAGTTCCAGGTTTCCCTGCGTCAGTATCAGCAAGGTCTCACCCAGTCGTTCATCCTTGCTGACAAGCAGCAGATTGCCGAGCTGAACAAGTTGCTGCTGGTGGACATGAAAACCGTGGTCGACGGTTCCGGCAATCAGCTCAATGCCCTGGCCGATTATTACAACGCCCAGATAAACCTGCAGGGCCAGACGGCCGAGTCGCAGTACAGCCGCTCACGCACGATGGTCTTTGGCTTTGTGCTGCTGGCGGCGTTCAGCACCGTGGCGCTGGCCTGGTTGCTGACACGCAGCATTGTCGGTCCGTTGAGCCACGCGGTGCGCGCCGCAGAAAACGTCGCCCAGGGCGACCTGACCCAGACTGTTGAAGTGACGGGTGATGACGAAGTGACGCGCCTGCTCGTGGCACTACAGAGCATGCAAGGCAGCCTGCGCAGTACCTTGCAACTGATTCGCCAGTCGGCCGGGCAAATGGCGGCATCGGCCACCGACCTCAACGGCATCACCGACCAGAGCAGTCGCAGCCTGCAAAAGCAGACCGCTGAAATCGAGCAAGCGGCCACCGCCGTCAACGAGATGACCTCGGCGGCCGATGAGGTGGCACGTAATGCTGTCTCCACCTCCGAGTCCACCCGGCTCTCCAATGAAACGGCCCGCGACGGCCAGCAGCGCGTCGGCGAAACGGTCAGCGCGATTCAGGCGCTGAGTACCAACATCGGTGAAACCTCAAACCTGGTGCAGAACCTCGCCGATCAATCGCGGGATATCGGCAAGGTGCTGGACGTGATTCGCTCCATCGCCGAGCAGACCAATTTGCTGGCCCTGAACGCCGCCATCGAAGCTGCGCGTGCCGGAGAGTCGGGGCGTGGCTTTGCGGTGGTGGCCGACGAAGTGCGCGCGCTGGCCCATCGTACGCAGCAATCGACCCTGGAGATCGACCAGATGGTCAGCGCGATGCGCACCGGTTCCAGCGAGGCATTGACGTCGATGCAGTCGAGCACCCAGCGGGCCAGTGAAACCTTGATCCTGGCCGAAGGGGCCGGTGGCGCGCTAAGCCAGATCACCGACTCCATCGACCAGATTCACCAGCGCAACCTGGTCATCGCCAGCGCTGCCGAGGAGCAGGCTCAGGTGGCCAAGGAAGTGGACCGCAACATCGTCAACATTCGCGACCTGTCCGCGCAATCGTCCTCGGGCGCGGGGCAGATCAACGGCTCGAGCCACGAGCTGGCGCGGTTGGCGGTGTCCCTCAATGAGGCGGTGGCGCGGTTTCAGCTGTAACGGGGTCTACCTGTGCCACGGAGGGCACCAACTCCAGGATACGGTCACGGCCACCTTCGGCCACCAGGTACGTTCCCTTGGTCGTACGCACAATCGATTGTGGCGCCTTCAGGAAAGACAGAATCGTCTGCTGGCGCCCTTGCTTGTCGATCAACAACAAGCGCGCGCGGTGTGTTGAATCCTCGTTGATCCATAACCCGCGTTCATCGCACATCAGGAAGGTGGGTTTGTTCAGATGGCTCAACACCACCGGGTCGCTGCCATCGTCGGTCAGTTCCCGGACCACGCCCTTTTTCTTTTCCGTGTAGAGCATGCGGCCATCCGTGCAGCGAACGATCGACTCGCCTTCACTGAGTTGGTCACGCACGACGCTCAATGATTTGGCGCTCCAGCGATAGCGCAGGATCCGCGCACCGACCTTGCGGTCCTCGATGGCGTAGAGGTACTCGCCGTCGTCCCATAGTCCTTGCACGCTGTTTCCCTTGAACAGCTCGGTGATCACGCCGTCCTTGAGGAAGCTGACGGGCGCGCCGTCTACTTCCTGGCTGAACACCCAACCGCCCTGAGTGGCGACCATCCCGTCGGGCTTGGAGAGGTTGCCTACCACCTGTTCGCGCTTTCCGTCCGGGAGAATGCGCACGATACTGCCAAGTCCGTCGCTCAACTCCTGGCTGACCATCAGTGAGCCGTCGGGCATCGGCATCAGCGATGCGGCCTTTGCCACATCGCGGTGTATCACTTGAACACTCCAGTCATCGGCAGCGCTGACCGGGTAGAAGCTTTGCCAGGCAAAGAAGCCCAGGGTTGCAAGGCAGAGCAGCCCCAGTAGCCACAATCCCGGCCGAAGCACGCGATGGAGAGGTGCCGGGCTGGAAGTCCTTTTTATTGTTTGATCCATTGGTTGCGCTGCCGGTAGGTAGGGGTGAATGGAAAAGAGTGGAGCTGAAGTTAATCGCTGTCTTCACGTTTCAAGGGGGCTGGATAGCTCGCCTACCGTAAAACATTACTTGAATTAGAGCTGTCAGTATTGACGCTTTCCAGAAGCACCGTTTCTCGTCGCCGCAAATTGTTGGCTGAAATGTATGGCCGTATGTTTTTTGGGATGAATGTCGGCTCGTACGGAGCCCTCTGCCTGTACGCTGATAATTGATGCTCTAGGCTACCCACTGGTCAGTGCTGAGATACGAGTTACCTATGACTCCAGAAGAGATAGTCATCGAGCAAGCCGCCTTTGAGTTTGCCAAGGCCAATCGTGCATCCCTGGCGCGGCATGTTGCCGATACCGCAGTATTTTTCAGTGAAGACGCGCCATTTACGGTCTTTATGGCAGGCTCTCCCGGTGCCGGGAAAGCGGAAATTTCCAAAGCGATGGCAGAGGTCTTGGAGGCGAGAAGCGCAAATCCTCAGGTCCAGCGAGTTCTTCGCATCGATCCTGATGATTTCAGATGTTTGATCCCTGGCTATGAGGGTAGTAATTCATACCTGTTTCAGCGTGCTGTCACCAAAATTCTGGAAAATGTACTGGATCGAGCATTTGAAAAGCGTCTGTCGTTCATTCTTGATGGGACGATGGCCAATATTGAGGTAGCCAAGCGGAATATTGACAGGGTCTTGGGAAATGGTCGGAATGCCCAGATCATGTATGTTTACCAGCGGCCGGAGCTTGCCTGGCAATTTGTTCAAGCACGGGAAATAACAGAGGGGAGAAATATCCCTTTGGTAGAGTTTTCCAGGCAGTTTTTGGCAGCCCGGAGAAATGTCATTGAGCTGAAACGCTTATACGGTGGGCTAATCCACGTAGATCTGCTGATCAAGGATTTTGACGGCCTCAGTGAGCTTGTAGAGCTTGACGCCAGCACTGTAGCGATTGACGCCCTAATACCCGAGACCTATGATCAAGCCCAGCTCACTGAGCTGCTAGCAGAGGTATGAATTTATGAATACAGCAAATACCGGGAAAATCAGTGTGTTGACTGAGTTTTTTTCCAACACCAGCGATGAAACGAGACGCGACGTCTTGAAAGGCGTCATCAGCAAGGCCAGCGCCTCTCAGCGTGACGTGGTGCAGAAAGCCGAGGCCATCAAAGCGGCTCGATTCGACACCCCAACGATTTGAATTCCTGGTGCATACCAGTCAAAAACCCAGCCTGTTGCTGGGTTTTTTGCATCTGAACGTTTTTTTGCCAGCCCCATAATTTTCTCCCCTGCGACTACCCAACGGCCCACTCGATGATCATCAACTTCGACCTCAACGACCTCCAAGCCTTCCGTGCCGTCGTGGACAAGGGCAGTTTCCGTGCGGCGGCCGAAGCCATTCGTATCTCCCAGCCGGCCCTCAGCCGGCGCATCGAAAAGCTCGAATCCGCCCTCGACGTCAAACTCTTCGAACGCACTACCCGCCGGGTCAGCCTGACCATGGTCGGCCGCGCGTTCCTGCCGCAGGTCGAGCGCATGCTCGATGACCTGGACATTGCCCTGATGGGCATCAGCAACGTGGCCTCAACCCGCATGGGTAACGTCACCATCGCTTGTGTGCCGTCCACGGCGTACTACTTCATGCCCCACGTGATCTCCGAATTCCACAAGCTCTATCCGAAGATTCGCCTGCGAGTGTTGGACGCGAGTGCGGGTGAGGTGTGTGCGGCGGTGGAAAGTGGCGAGGCGGATTTCGGCGTGAGTTTCAGCGGCAGCCTGGCGGACGGGGTGGAGTTTGAGTTGTTGTTACAGGAGCGCTATGTGCTGGCCTGTCGCCGGGAGCACCCGTTGGCGGACCGCACCAGTGTGACGTGGGCCGAGGCCTATGAGCACGACTACATCACCGTGGACAAGACCTCAGGCAATCGCTTTTTGCTGGACCAGGCCCTGCGCGGGGTGCGGGTGAAGAAGCCGAGCATCTGCGAAACCCATCACGTGACCACGATGATCGGGCTGGTGGAGGCAGGGTTGGGGGTGGCGATGGTGCCGTCGATTGCGATGCCGGGCGGCAAGCACCCGATTCTGATGAGCGTGCCGTTGGTGGAGCCGGAGGTGGTGCGTAACGTGGGGTTGATCAAGCGCCGCGGGCGTACGTTGACGCCGGCGGCACTGGAACTGGAGCGGTTGACGCGGGAGATGCCGTTCCGGTCAGTGTGAAACCGAATCCAGGCCGGTGGCTTGCACCACCGGTTGCGCCTGGGGCGAGGCGAGGAACTGCAGAAGCTTTTTCGCCTGGGCCGGGTGTTCGGCATTCACCGGAATGCCGGCGGCAAAACGGGTGACGGACTGCACGTCTTCAGGGATTTTTCCGACGTAAGTCACGCCCGGAATCGGCAGCAACTCAGAGACCTGCTGCAAGCCCACTTCGTAATCACCCTTGGCGACCTGAGAGGCCACCGGGATGCGTTCGATCATGGTGCCCTTGGAGGGCATGCCGAGCTTTTTGAACAGTTCCTTCTCGACGTAAACGCCGCTGGCACTGTCGGAGTACGCGACAGATTTTGCGTTGGTCAGTACAGCCTTCAGTTCGGCATCGGTGGCGATCGAAGGCTTGGCCGCGCCTTCCTTGACCACCAGGCCGATACGCGAATCTGCCAGTTCAACGCGGGACGCCTTGTCGACTTTGCCTTGCTTGATCAGCTCATCCAGGGCGTAGCCGACCATGATCACCACGTCGGCATGTTCACCACGGGCCAGGCGGTTGGGAATGGCTTCCGGCGCCTTGCCCATCGAGGGGCCGAGGATGGTGTCGAGGGTGTCGCCGCTCTGGGTGGCGTATTGCGCCCCCAGCACCTTATAGGCCGCGGTGAAGCCGCCGGAGGTCATCACTTTCAGTTCTTCAGCGTGGGCGACCATCGCCAGAGAACCGATCGCCAGGGCCGCCAGTGTTTTCAACATAGGGTTCATCAGCGTGACTCCTCAGGCGACTTGCACACGGCCACTGGCACGGCGGTACAGCGCGAATGTCGCGCACAGGGCACACAGTGCGGCAAACATAAGCCAGTACGCCGGCGAGGCCTTGTCACCCGTCTCGTGGATAAACCAGGTGGAGATCGCCGGGGTAAAACCACCGAAGATCGCGGTCGCCAGGCTGTAGGCCAGGGAGAAGCCCGCCACCCGCACTTCCACCGGCATGATTTCGGTCAGGGCCGGGATCATGGCGCCGTTGTACATGCCATAGAGGAAGGAGAACCACAGCAGGGTTTCCAGCATGTGCGCAAAGCTTGGTGCATTGACCACGTAGGAAAGCGCCGGGTAGGCGGTCAGCACGGTCAGCACGGTCATGGCGATCAGCACGGGCTTGCGGCCAAAACGGTCACTCAGGGTGCCGCCGATGGGCAGCCAGATGAAGTTCGACACGGCCACCAGCAAGGTCACCAGCAGGGCATCGGAGGTGGTCAGGTTGAGCACGGTTTTGCCGAAGGTCGGCGCGTAAACGGTGATCAGGTAGAACGCGGTGGTGGTCATCGCCACCATCATCATGCCGCCGATGACCACGGTCCAGTTCTTCACCAGGGTGGCCAGCACTTCGCGCATGGTTGGGCGGTGCTTGCGGTTGGCGAACTCTTCGGTTTCCTGCAGGTTACGACGCAGCACGAAGATGAACGGGATGATCACGCAGCCGATGGCGAACGGAATGCGCCAGCCCCAATCGGCAACCACGGCCGGTTCCATCCATTGGTTCAGGCCATACCCCAGGGCGGCCGCGACCACGATGGAGATCTGCTGGCTGCCCGATTGCCAGCTGGTGTAGAAACCCTTGCGGCCCGGGGTGGCCATTTCGGCCAGGTACACCGACACGCCGCCCAGTTCTGCGCCAGCCGAGAAACCTTGCAACAGACGGCCCATCAGCACCAGCAGCGGTGCCCACAAACCAATGGTGTGATAGCCCGGCACCAGCACGATCAGCAGGGTGCCACTGGCCATGATCGCCAGGGTCACGATCAAGCCTTTGCGGCGGCCCACGTCATCGATGTACGCGCCGAGGATGATGGCCCCCAGTGGACGCATCAAAAAGCCCGCGCCGAACACGGCGAAGGTCATCATTAATGACGCAAATTCATTGGCAGCAGGGAAGAAGGCGGCAGCGATATAGGTGGCGTAGAAGCCGAACAGAAAGAAGTCGAACTGTTCGAGGAAGTTGCCGGAGGTGACGCGAAAGACCGCGCCGACTTTGGAGCGGGCAGAGTCAGGCCGTGAAGGGTTTTGCATTTTTTTGTGTCTCCAGCGTTCTTTTTAAAGTGCTTGTTTCGCTTAAGACCGCGGATAGTGGCTGACACATTTAGAAATGATAAGTGAGTTGTTTACATGCATTGATGCGTCTTGGTTATCAATCGGATAAGCCACACAAAACCGCTCCCTCTTCTATGCTTACACCATGTGTCCAATTCTTACGGATGGGAGGTGGGTATGAGCAACGAACAGAAGCCGCGTGATGAGGCTGAGCAGGCGCGCGCCAGGCAGCGTCGCGAAGAAGAAAAACCGCAGACCTGGAAGCATCCGGACGACGGCACGGAGCTTTCCGAGCGTGATCAGGAGCGCCCGCTCAAGCCTTGAATCCTTGTTTCCTGTAGGAGCGAGCTTGCTCGTGAAAAACCTGAGGGCGACGCGGGGCACCTGGTTTCCCGCGTTATCGTTAACGACCTTCGCGAGCAAGCTCGCTCCTACAGTGTTTCCTCAGTCCTGAATCGGCGTACACAACTCCACCAGCGTGCCATCCGGGCACCGCACATATGCCACCACCTGTCCCCAGGGCTTGGTGTTCGGCGCTGCCAGTTCTGTCGCCCCCTCCGCCAGCGCTCTGGCATGGGCCTTTGGCACATCTTCAGTCACAAACCCCAGCTCCATCCCCAGCGGCTGCCGTGAAGCATGCGCCTCTACGTGCCCGCCCTTGAAGTTCATCTCACCCAACTCATGCGCCGCGAAGGAGAGGGTGGTACCACCCGTATCCAGCTCACCATACGTCCCCGATTCATGCAGGAAACGGCGACTGAAACCGAAGGCTTTTTCGAAGAATTGCAGGGATGCGGACACGTCCGGGACGTAGACGATGGTGTAGGCAAATTTCATGGTTCAGCGGTCCTTGCTAGAGAGAGGGGTCATTAAAGTCAGCGTCGCACGGACGGTCAACGGGAAACTATTTGACATATTTGATTTGTGATCACATATTGGAGGCATAAGAACGACAACACAGGTTTTGACTCATGACAGATGGCCCGCTTCTCCTTCCCACCTTGCGCCAGGTGTCCCGCGATACCTTGCAAGACCAGGTCTATCGCCAGATCCGCGAAGCCTTGATGAGTGGTCGTTTCCAGCCTGGCCAGAAACTCACCATTCGCGGCCTCGCCGAAGCCCTCGGCTCCAGCCCCATGCCGGTGCGCGAAGCCCTCCAGCGCCTCAGCGCCGAAAATGCCTTTGAAGTCACCGAAACTTCCCGTCTGCGGGTACGCATGATGACGGTCGAACGCCTGCGCGAGATTCGCGATGCGCGGGTTGCCCTGGAGGGGTTGTTGGCGGAAAAGGCCGTGCTGCTCCTGGAAAAAGCCGACCTCGACGAAATCTCCGACCTCTGCCAGCAGATGCAACAAGCCGCCGACGAAGTCGACGTTTCCCGCTACCTGTGGACCAACTTCGCCTTTCACCGACGCATCTATGCCGTCGCCCAGGCCGAATTGACCATGGCCGCCGTGGAAAACTTCTGGCTGCACATGGGGCCGTGTTTTGCCCTGGTCGCTCCCGATAAAGCTCACTTGCAGCGCTCGATGGAGGCGCACACGCGCATCGTCGAAGCCCTGGCCGCCCGCGATGGCGCCGGCGCCCGTGCTGCCGTGACCGATGACATCATGCAGGCCGCCGATTCCCTGGCGCGCCTGCTCGTCAAGAACGACCGTTCGCGGTCGTCTGTTTCAGGAGGTAAACGTGCATGAGTGTCCTACAACGGCTGCAGCCCTATCCTGGGTTACGTGTGTTGATTTCCGGCGGGGCTGCCGGCATCGGTGAAGTGTTGGCGGCGGCCTATCTGGAGGCGGGCGCCAAGGTGCATGTGTGTGATGTCAGCGAACCGGCCTTGGCGGCGTTTCGCGACAAGTACCCGGGTACCGTCGCCACCCGTGCCGACGTGAGTGATGCCGCGCAGATCGAGGCGGTGTTCCAGGTGCAACGCGAGCAGTTCGGCGGGCTGGATGTGCTGGTCAACAACGCCGGGATTGCCGGGCCCACCGGTGGTATCGATGCCATCAGCGATGCCGAGTGGCAAGCCACGATCAACATCAACCTGACGGCGCAATACCGCTTTGCCCACCACGCAGTGCCGATGCTCAAGGAATCGTCCCACGGCCATCTGCTGCATATCGCCTCGGTCGCCGGGCGTCTCGGCTACGCCTGGCGCACGCCGTATGCCGCGACCAAATGGGCCATCGTCGGCCTGATGAAATCCCTGGCTTCGGAGCTGGGCGAAAGCGACATCCGCGTCAACGCCTTGCTGCCCGGCATCGTTGAAGGCCCGCGCATGGACGGCGTGATCCGCGCCCGTGCCGAACAGGTCGGCGTGCCGGAAGCCGAGATGCGCCAGGAGTACCTCAACAAGATTTCCCTCAAGCGCATGGTCACCGCCGAAGACGTCGCGGCCATGGCCTTGTTTCTCTGCTCGCCCGCCGCCCGCAATGTCACCGGCCAGGCGATCAGTGTCGACGGCAACGTCGAGTACCTGTAGGCCGCGCCAGCCAGTCGCCAAGGAAGAACACACACGCAGCACCCGGGATTTTTTTCATAAGAATAAAAGTCGGAGAATCGTCATGTCCAAAAATCGTCCTGTCATCATCACCTGCGCCGTCACCGGTGCCATCCATACGCCGTCGATGTCGCCGCATTTGCCGATCACCGCGCAGGAAATTGCCGATGCCGCCATCGGTGCCGCTGAAGCCGGCGCCGCCATTGTGCACCTGCATGCCCGTGATCCCATTGATGGCCGCCCCAGCCAGGACCCGGCGCTGTTCGCCGAATTCCTGCCGCAAATCAAGGCCGCCAGCGATGTGGTGATCAACATCACCACCGGTGGTGCACCGACCATGGGCGTGGAAGAGCGCCTGCAACCGGTGATGCAGTTCAAGCCGGAATTGGCCTCGCTGAACATGGGTTCGATGAACTTCGGCCTGTACGAAATGCTCAACCGTTTCACCGAGTTCAAGCACGACTGGGAGCGTCCGTACCTCGAAGAAAGCGACGACCGGATCTTTCGCAACACCTTCCGCGACATTACCCACATCCTCAATTCCTGCGCCGAAAACCGCACCCGTTTTGAGATCGAGTGCTACGACATCGGCCACCTGTACACCGCCGCCCACTTCCTGGAGCGCGGCTTGCTCAAGCCGCCGCTGTTTATCCAGTCGGTATTCGGTTTGCGCGGCGGCATCGGCGGCCACCCGGAAGACCTGGCCCACATGCGTCGCACCGCCGACCGGCTGTTCGGTGACGACTACGTGTGGTCAATCCTCGGCGCCGGCCGTGGGCAGATTCCGCTGGCCACCATGGGCCTGTCCATGGGCAGCAATGCCCGGGTCGGCCTGGAAGATTCGCTGTGGGATGGCCCGGGTAAGCTGGCCGCGTCCAACGCCGACCAGGTGCGGCGCATTCGCACAGTGATTGAAGCCCTCGGCCACCGGGTCGCCACGCCGGATGAAGCGCGGGAAATCCTCGGGCTCAAGGGCCGCGACCAGGTCAACTTCTAAGTGATCAACCGGCCGCGTCACGGCGCGGCCATGCCCATCCCGCACAACAACAAAAAAGGGATAACACCATGCGTATCGAAGTGCTTGTGGACGTGAAGACCACCCTGGGCGAAGGCCCGGTGTGGGACGTCGAACAACAACGGCTGTACTGGATCGACAGCGCCGACGGCCGGATCCTGCGCTGCACCGATGACGGTCGCGAGCTGCGGGCCTGGGACGTGGGCCAGAAAATCGGCTCCATGGCCCTGCGCCATAGCGGCGAGCAGGCGATTGTCGCCCTGCAAAACGGCGTGCATATCCTGGACCTGAACAGCGGCGACCTTGCGTCGGTCATTGACCCGGAACCCGCACTGCCCAACAACCGCCTCAACGACGGCAAGGTCGACCGCCAGGGCCGCTTTGTCTTCGGTTCCATGGACACTCTGGAAGACAGCGCCAGCGCCAAGCTCTACCGCCTGGATGCGGACTTGAGCCTGCACACCCTGGACGAAGGCATCATCGTGTCCAACGGCCCGTGCTGGAGCCCGTCGGGCGACACGTTCTATTTTTGCGACACCTGGTCCGGCGAGATCTGGGCCTATGACTACGACCAGGCCAGCGGCGCCGTGAGCCATCGACGCACCTTCGCCAAGGTCGACACCTCCGGCGGGGGCGCCGCGGACGGCTGCACCGTGGATGCCGAAGGCTGCCTGTGGCAGGCGCTGGTCTACGCCGGGAAACTGGTGCGCTACACACCGGATGGCCAGGTCGACCGGATCATCCAGATGCCGGTGAAAAAGGTCACCAGCCTGACCTTTGGCGGGCCGAACCTGGACACCCTGTTCGTCACCTCCATGGCCAAGCCGCCGTTGCCGCGTTTCCCGGCCGACGGTCAGCAGCGCGGGGCGCTTTTTGCGATCACCGGGTTGGGCGTGCAAGGAATAGCCGAGCGACGGTTCGCCAGCTAGCGCGTTTTTTTCAACAAGGCTCATTCCTTCCGCAACCTTGTGTCAGTGCGCGCCCTCGCGCGCCTGGAGAAACCCATGGCAACGTTAAAAAAAGCCTCGCTGCGCAGCATTCACCGGCACTCCTGGGTGTCGCTGCTGGTGTGCTGGATGATCTGGATCCTCAACGCCTACGACCGTGAGATCGTGCTGCGGCTGGGGCCGACCATCTCCAAGCATTTCGATTTGTCCGCCGATCAGTGGGGCACCATGGCCACGGTGATCATGCTCGCGTTGGCCTTGCTGGATATTCCCGGTTCGATGTGGAGTGACCGCTACGGCGGTGGCTGGAAGCGCGCACGGTTTCAGGTGCCGCTGGTGCTGGGCTACACGGCGATCTCGTTTCTCTCCGGGTTCAAGGCCCTGAGCGGCAACCTTGCGACCTTCATTGCCTTGCGGGTTGGCGTCAACCTCGGCGCCGGCTGGGGTGAGCCGGTGGGCGTGAGCAACACTGCCGAATGGTGGCCGGTGGAGCGCCGTGGTTTTGCCCTCGGCGCGCACCACACGGGTTACCCGATTGGCGCCATGCTCAGTGGCATCGTCGCCAGTTTTGTCATCAGTACCTTTGGTGAAGACAACTGGCGCTACGTGTTCTTCTTCGCGTTTGTGGTGGCCTTGCCGCTGATGATTTTCTGGGCGCGCTATTCCACCGCCGAACGCATCACCGCGCTCTACGTCGACATCGCCGCCAAGGGCATGACCCCGCCGGACAACGCACCGGCCAGCCAAGTGAAGGGCCACGCCTGGCGCACGTTTATCGCCACGCTGCGCAACCGCAATATCGCCCTCACGGCGGGCAATACGATGCTGACCCAAGTGGTGTACATGGGCGTCAACATCGTGCTGCCGGCGTACCTGTACAACATTGCCGGGCTGTCCCTGGCGGAGTCGGCGGGCATGAGCGTGGTGTTCACCCTGACCGGGATTCTGGGGCAACTGGTGTGGCCGTCGCTGTCGGACATCATTGGCCGGCGCGTCACCCTGATCATCTGCGGGGTGTGGATGGCCGCCAGTGTCGGCGCGTTTTACTTCGCCAACACCCTGACCCTGATCATCGTCGTGCAACTGCTGTTCGGCCTGGTGGCCAACGCGGTGTGGCCGATCTACTACGCGGTGGCCTGCGACTCGGCCGAGCCGTCGGCGACGTCTACCGCCAACGGCATCATCACCACCGCGATGTTTATCGGTGGCGGCCTGGCGCCGGTGCTGATGGGCAGCCTGATTGCCATGGGCGGCGGCTGGACCACCTTGCACGGCTACACGGTGTGCTTCTTCGTGATGGCCGGTTGCGCCCTGGGCGGGGCGCTGCTGCAACTGTTTTCCCATCGCCCGCCGGCGCTGGTTGCGCAACTCGAACCCTAGAACAACACCGATGCGCCCCCCACCCGTGAGGCTGGCGGGGCGCCAAGAGGAAGTGCCCGATGAAGACCGCCAACACTGCCCGTGAGCCACGGGAGCTGAACAAACTGATGTTCGCCAAGTTGATGCCCTTGCTGATCATCGCCTACGTGCTGAGCTTTCTGGACCGCACCAACATCGCCCTGGCCAAGCATCACCTGGACGTGGACCTGGGGATTTCGGCGGCGGCATACGGCCTGGGCGCGGGGCTGTTTTTCCTGACCTATGCGCTGTCGGAAATCCCCAGCAACCTGATCATGCACAAGGTCGGCGCGCGGTTCTGGATCGCCCGGATCATGGTGACCTGGGGCCTGATTTCGGCGGCCATGGCGTTCGTCCAGGGCGAGACCTCGTTCTATGTGCTGCGCCTGCTGCTGGGCATTGCCGAAGCCGGCCTGTTTCCCGGGGTGATGCTGTACCTCACCTACTGGTTCAACCGCGAGCAACGGGCGCGGGCCACCGGCTACTTTCTGCTGGGCGTGTGTTTTGCCAACATCATCGGTGGCCCCGTGGGTGCGGCGTTGATGCGCATGGACGGGGTCCTCGGCTGGCACGGCTGGCAGTGGATGTTCCTGCTCGAAGGCTTGCCGGCCGTGGCGTTCGCCTGGGTGGTGTGGCGCAAGTTGCCGGACCGTCCAAGCAAGGCACCCTGGCTCTCGGCTGAAGAGGCGCGCGGAATTGAACAGCGCATCGCGATGGAGACCGAAGAAGGCGCAGGCGAGGGCGGGCACTCCCTGAAAAACTGGCTGACGCCGCAAATCCTGCTGGCGATCTTTGTGTATTTTTGCCATCAGATCACCATCTACACCGTGATCTTCTTCCTGCCGAGCATCATCAGTAAATACGGGGAACTGAGCACCATGAGCGTCGGCCTGCTGACCTCATTGCCGTGGATTGCCGCCGCGGCAGGCGCCGTGCTGCTGCCGCGGTTTGCGACCACGCCCACCCGTGCCCGGCGGCTGTTGATTACCGGCTTGCTGACCATGGCGGCGGGGCTGGGCATTGCCTCGGTGTCCGGGCCGGTGTTCAGCCTGTTGGGCTTCTGTGTGTCGGCAGTGATGTTCTTTGTGGTGCAGTCGATCATCTTTCTGTACCCAGCGTCGCGCCTCAAAGGCGTGGCGCTGGCGGGCGGGCTGGGGTTCGTCAACGCCTGTGGGTTACTCGGAGGGTTTGTCGGGCCGTCGGTGATGGGCGCGATCGAGATGAGCACCGGCAATGCCATGAACGGCTTGAAAGTGATTGCCGTGGTGCTGGTGGTGGCCGCGTTGGCGGCGTTGCGTCTGCGCCAGGGCCAGGAGCCTGATCACACCAGCAATGAGGTGGGAAACCCCGAAGCCAGCACCAGGTAAGCCACGACTGCCGCCAGGCATAAACCGACAAATACCCGCAACAGTGTCCTGGCGGTGGGATGAGCGATGAATTTGATGGCCCAGAGCAAAATCCCGGCGAGCAGGACGCTCAAGGCAGAAATGACCAGCACGATGGTGTTCTCGCAAGCCTTGGAAGCTGCTTTATAGTCCCAAAGGCCCGTGTTGAACAGTGTGCGCATAGACGCAGGCCCCCGGGTGTTTCTAAACTGCGGCTTATCCAGGGCAGTGGGGCGGTCGCCGATGAATCGCAATGAATTACGCAAGGCTGACATCAACCTGATGGTGGTCTTTGAAACCTTGATGCTCGAACGCAACGTGACACGGGTGGCCGAGAAGCTGTTTCTCGGCCAGCCCACCATCAGTTCCGCGCTCAATCGCCTGCGAACACTGTTCAATGACCCTCTGTTCATTCGCGTCGGCCATCGCATGGAGCCGACCGCGCGGGCCGAGGAAATCATCAAGCACCTGTCGCCCGCCCTTGATTCACTGTCGTCGGCCCTGAGCCTGACCCACGATTTCGACCCGTCCATCAGCACCATGACCTTCCGTATCGGCCTGTCCGACGACGTCGAGTTCGGCCTGCTGCCGCCCCTGCTGCGCGCGTTGCGCCAGGAAGCGCCGCAGGTGGTGTTCGTGGTGCAACACGTGGATTACTGGCGCATCCCCGACCTGCTGGCCTCTGGCGACATCACCGTTGGCATCACCCAGACCCGCGGCCTGCCGGCCAATGCCAAGCGCAAGCTGTTGCGGCACATCCGCCCCTGCCTGTTAAGGGCGGACGCCTCGGAAAAACCCCTGACCCTCGACGAATATTGCGCACGGCCCCATGTGCTGGTATCCCACACCGCCAACGTGTCCGGGTTTGCCGATGAATGGCTGGCGGAAATCGGTCGCAAGCGCCACGTGGTGCTCTCGGTGCCGCAATACAGCGCGCTGCCGGCGTTGCTCGCCGGTACCGACATGATCGCCAGCCTGCCGGACTACACTGCCCAGGCCATGGCCGCCGGGGGCAACCTGTTCTGTGAGCCGTTTCCGTTTGAAACCCCGACCCTGGATTTGTCCATGGTCTGGCTCAGCCACGTCGACACCGACCCGGCAGAACGCTGGGTGCGTTCGCGGCTGGAGGCATTCATGAGTGAGCGGGATCTGTTGCCGGTGGTCGTGCCAAAATCTTGAGATAACCTCTTCAGGGAGATCCACCCATGAGCCCATCCCGATCCTTGCTGCGTGGGCGCGGCAGTCATGACAGCGGCAAGGTTGGAATGGTCGAGCTGTTTTTCGACCTGGTGTTCGTGTTCGCCGTGACCCAATTGTCTCATTCGCTGCTCGCACACCTGTCCATCGGCGGTGCGGTGCAGGTGGCGCTGATGATGGTGGCGGTGTGGTGGGTGTGGATCTTCACTTCGTGGGTCACCAACTGGCTGGACCCGGAAAAAATCCCGATCCGCATCGGCCTGTTCGGCTTGATGGTGGCGGGCCTGCTGTTGTCCTCGTCGATTCCCAAGGCATTTACTGACCGCGGCCTGTTGTTCGCCGGCGCCTACGTGTTCATGCAGGCTGGACGCACCTTGTTTGCCTTGTGGGCGGTGCGCGGCGAGTCGCTGAACATGACTCGGAATTTCCAGCGGATCCTGGCGTGGATGCTGTTTTCCGGGGTGTTCTGGATCACCGGCGCGTTGCTCGAAGGTGAGCAGCGCCTGGCCTTCTGGGCCCTGGCGCTGTTGATCGAGCTGATTTCCCCATCGGTGTATTTCTGGGTGCCAGGGCTTGGCCCCTCGACGCTGGCGGACTGGAATGTGGAAGGCAACCACATGGCCGAGCGCTGCGGCCTGTTTGTGATCATCGCCCTCGGCGAGTCGTTGCTGGTGACCGGCGCCACCTTTGCCGAATTGCCCTGGAGCGTGGACGGGCTGGCGGCCTTCCTGGTGGCGGTGGTGGGCAGCATCGCCTTGTGGTGGATCTATTTCGACAGCGGCGCCGAGCGTGCTCACCACCGCATCGCCAGCTCCGCCGATCCGGGGCGCCAGGCGCGGATTGCCTACACCTACCTGCATGTGTTGATCGTGGCCGGGATCATTGTGAGTGCAGTGGCCGATGAGCTGGTGCTGGTGCACCCGGGGCACGCCAGCCAGGCCGGCGTGGTGGCGATCATCGCCGGCCCGTGGCTGTTCTTGCTGGGCAGCGCGTTGTTCAAGTGGGTGATGAGCGACCGGCCGTTGCCACCGCTCTCGCACCTGGGCGGGTTGCTGCTGTTGCTGGTGCTGTTGCCGCCGGGATTGCAGCAGGTGTTTTCGGCGTTGGCGCTGGGGGCGTTGACCTCAGCGGTATTGGTGGTGGTGGCGATTTGGGAAAATCGCTCGCTGCGCAGCATTACCGAAGTTTCACATTGAAAGCGGTCTGATTCCGCCCGGCCCCGTGCTATATGTATGACTCTTTTCCTACAACAACTCGGAGCCTTTCATGCCGCATCTGCATCTGGAATACACCGCCAACCTGACAGAGCTGGCCGTTGAGAAAACCTTGCTGCGGCTCAACAACGTGCTGATGGCGTCCGGGCAGTTCGGTTCCGAGTTTGATATCAAAAGCCGCGCGCTCAAGGTGGAGACGTTCCAGGTCGGCACGTCCCTGAGCCCGCGGGCGTTTATCGCCTTGAAGCTGTCGCTGCTCAGCGGGCGCTCACCGCAGGTCAAGAAGCAGTTGTCGGAAAGCCTGTTGGCGGCGTTGCAGGATTTGGGCGATTGGCCTGCGGATTTGCAGGTGCAGCTCAGTGTGTTGCTGGTGGATATGGATCGCGAGTCCTACAGCAAAGTCACCATCGGCTAACCACTGTAGGAGCGAGCTTGCTCGCGAAAAACTAACAGGCGACGCGGGAATCCTGAGTGCCCGCGTTATCGTTAACGTTCTTCGCGAGCAAGCTCGCTCCTACAAAAAGGGTTATAGCAACCCCTGATCCGCGCACACCTTCACCACTTGCTCCCTGAACCACGTGTTGGCGCTGTCCTGCTCGCTGTGTTCATTCCACTGCATATCCAGGGTAAACCCCGGCAAACCGTTCGGCGCTTCGCAATGGCCGTATACGGTTTTGTCCGCCAGTAACTTTTGCACCCGACGGGGCAGGGTGACGACAAAGTCGGTGCCGGTGATCATCTTCAGCGCCGCGCTGTAACTGTTGGCCCGGGCGATCACCTGGCGCTTGTGTGATTGGCGCGCCAGCCAGCCATCGATCATGTTGGTGTCCGAGCTCCACGGCGTGGGGAACACGTGGCGGCGGGCGACGAAGGATTGCAGGCTGAACGCCGGTTCCCGGGGCGCCGAGTGTTTGTCGAACACGCACACCAGGTCGTCCTCCAGCAGCATCTGGGTCTTGATGTCTTTGTGCTCGCGATGGAAGTGCGGGCCGAAGCAAATCACCAGGTCCAGGCGACCGTCGCGCAAAGCCTCGGCCGGGATGTCGGTTTCCAGCTTCTGCACATTGACGATCACCGGCAGGTCGGCGTGGTCGAAGTTTTTCAGCAGGCGGGGCAGCATCAGTTGTTCGAAGTATTCGGGGGCGCAGACGTTGAACGTCACGGCCTTCTGGGTGGGGTCGAAGGCTTGGCTGCCGGCGTGGCACAGGTTGATGCTTTCAAGGATTTTTTGCACATGGCCGTACATGGTGGTGGCTTTGTGCGTAGGACGCATACCCGCCCGGGTGTTGATAAACAACTCGTCTTCAAAACTGGTGCGCAGCTTCTTCAGGCTGTAGCTCACGGTGGACTGGCTGACGAACAGGGTTTCGGAGACGTCGGTGACGCTGCTTTGGTCATACACAGCGATAAACACCATCAAATCCTGCATATCGAGCTTTCTTAGCAAGTTGCTGTTTAGCATCCGTTCCGTCCGCAAGCGCTTTGTACCGAACTCGGTACAAGACAATACAAAATGTTAACGGAACGCTCGTGCCAATAGAAAGCCCTGTCGGACCTTTCTCTGTTTGAGGTGGGACAAATAATGTTTACAACACGACCTCAGCGAATATGCCGCGCGTAATGCCGTGGGTCGAAGCGCAGCACGATCAGCAGCATCACCACCACCACCGCCGTCAGTGCCCACCAGGCCCATTCAAAGCTGCCCAATTGGTCGCGGATCATCCCGGCGATCAGCGGCGACAACCCGGCGATCAGGTAACCGATGCTTTGCACAAAGGCGGTCAGGCCGCCGGCGCGGCGGGGGTTGTCCAGATGGTCGAGGGACAGGATCAGGCTCATCGGAAACAACCCGCCAATGCCCAGGCCCAACAGGCACGGCCACAGCAGGCTCAGCTGTTGCGGGCTGAGGATCAGGCCGCAGAAGCCGGCGATGATCAGCATCAGCAGTACCGCGACCACGCCGCGTTTGTCCTGGCGCTTGTTGGCGATGGCCGGGGTGACCAGGCCGGAGACCACTTCCATGGTGGTCAGGAAACCCAGTAAAAGCCCGGCGTTCTGTTCGCTCCAGCCCATTTCCACGTAGTACGGCGCCAGCCAGGCCAGCACACAAGTGTAGGCCGCCGTACCGAGGCCAAAAAAGATCGCCAGCAACCAGGCCCGGCGATTGCCGAAGAACGACGCCTGCGGGCCGGCGCCGGCGTTCGGCAGTGGTGGCAGCACCGAGCGCTGGGCGTACCAGAACACCAGCGCTAATACGGCCAGCACCGCCCAGATCGCCAGGCCGATACGCCAACTGCCGGTGTGCACCTGGATAAATGGCGAGAACGACGCGGCGAGGGCCGCGCCGCCCATGATCGCGGTGACGTACAGGCCCATGAACAGGGAAACGTTGTTGCTGAAGCGGGACTTGATCAAGGCGGGCATCAGCGCCTGGATCATCGCGATGCCTACGCCGGCGGCGATGGCGCTGAGGATCAGCTCAACCGCCGAATCCAGAAACAACCGCGACACGGTGGCCAGGCCGATCACCACCAGCGACAGCACGATGCTGCGATGCTCGCCAAAACGCTTGGCCACGCCCATGCCAAAAAACATCGCCAGGCCCATGGCCATGACCGGCAACATCGTGAGCAAGGAGGCGGTGCTGAAACTCAGGGGCACGTCACCGCGAATCGACGACAACAACGGGCCAACGGCGGCCATCGACGGGCGCAGGTTGAGGGCGACCAGCACCACGCTGATCATCAGCCAAACGGCGGTGGTGGGTGTTGCGCGAACGTTTTCCATGGGCAGGCCTTGAACTGACAAGGGCAGTATTAGGCCGGGCGTGGGGGAGGGGGGCAAATGAGAAAGTCGTTGGGGCTATTGAAAAAATGCGGGCGGGCTGTTTGTGGCAAGGGAGTTTGTTGGGGGGAGGAAGCCTGTTGTGGCGAGGGAGCTTGCTCCCGTTGGGCTGCGTAGCGGCCCCAGAATTTTTGGGAGCGCTTCGCACTCCAGCGGGAGCAAGCTCCCTCGCCACAGTGCTTTCGGTTGGTTTCAGGCCGCCCGAATCACATGCTTGATCTCCTGGAACGCCTGCAACCCCCATGGTCCCAGTTCCCGGCCGATGCTGCTCTGCTTGTAACCACCCCACGCCGTTTGCGGGAAGATCACCTGCGGCGCGTTGATCCACACCAGGCCCACCTGCAACGCATTGGCCACCCGCTCAGCCGCTTCCGGGTTGTTGCTCAACACACTGGCCACCAGGCCGAACTCGCTGTCATTGGCCAGTGCCACCGCCTCGGCTTCATTGGTAAAGCTGCGCACACAGAGCACCGGGCCGAAGATTTCTTCGTTCCACAACGCGCTGTCCAGCGGCACTTCGGTAAACACCGTCGGGCGGATGAAATAACCGTGAGGCAACTCTGCCGGCCGCCCGCCGCCACACAGCAACTTCGCGCCGGCTTGCACGCCCCGCTCGATATGCCCGAGCACGCGCTGGTACTGCGCACGGTTGACCAATGCGCCCATTTCCACGTCTTCGGCAAACGGGTCTGCCACGCGAATACCTTCGGCCCTGGCTTGCAGGCGAGTCAGAAACTCATCTGCCAGTTCGTCGGCCACCAACACCCGGCTGGTGGCGGAACACATCTGCCCGGCGTTGAAGAACCCCCCGCCACAGGCCAGTTCCACGGCCAGGTCGAGGTCGGCATCCGCCAGCACCAGTAACGAGGATTTGCCGCCCAGTTCCAGGCTCACGCCCTTGACCGTTTCGGCGGCGCGTTGCATCACCTGCACGCCCACGGCATTGCTGCCGGTGAAGGAGATTTTTGCGACCCGCGGGTCAGCCGCCAGCGGGGCACCCACTGCCAGGCCTGTGCCGCAGACCACGTTGAACACACCGGCGGGCAAGCCCACCGAGGCGATGATCCTGGCCAGTTCCAGCTCCGCCAGCGGCGTCACTTCCGAAGGTTTGAGCACCACACAGCAACCGGCAGCCAGCGCCGGGGCGAGTTTCCAGGCGGTGGTCACCATCGGGAAATTCCACGGCACGATCAGGCCCACCACGCCGCACGGTTCACGGCGAACGCGAGCGCTGAAATCCTCAGTGGGCAGTGCCACCGAGCGATCCTGGCTGGCGTCCATGTCGTCGGCCAAACCGGCGTAGTAGGTGAAGGTGGCGATCACGTCGTCCACATCAATGCCCGCCTCGAACAGCGGCTTGCCGTTGTTGCTCGATTGCAGGTGCATCAGGTGTTCGCGTTGGGCGCTGACGCCCTCGGCGATTTTGCGCAGCAGCGCGGCGCGATCCCGGCCGGTGCTTTTGGACCAGTCCGGGAAGGCCGCGCTGGCGGCACTCACGGCCTCCGTCACCGCGCCAGCATCACCCACGCTGACGTGAGCCAAGGTGGTCTCGGTCGCCGGGTTGATCACATCCAGCACGTCATTGCCTGCCTGCCACACACCGTTGATATACAGTCCGTTCAGTACCGCGCTCATACCGCCACCGCCTTCATCCAAAGCCCCTGGTCGATTTCAATCAGCGTCGGCCCCTGGCGATCCGTGGCAGCACGCAATGCGCTGCGCAGTGCTTCAACGCCGTGCACGGCCTGGGCGGCGCAGCCCAGGGCCTTGGCCACGCCGATAAAGTCCGGGGTGTAGATGTCGACGCCCACCGGCTCGATGGCGCGGTTGACCATGTATTTCTTGATCTCTTCATAACCCTGGTTATTCCACAGCAGCACGATCACCGGCGTGCGCGCTTCCACGGCGCTGGCCAGTTCCGGCAGAGTGAATTGCAGCCCGCCGTCGCCGATCAGGCACACCACCGGCGCACCGTTGCCGCGTCCCAGCCATGCACCGATAGCGGCCGGCAAGGCGTAGCCGAGGGTGCCGTAGCCGGTGGAAGAGTTGAACCAGCGGCGCGGGTGGTCGAGGTTCAGGGTCAGGTTGCCGGTGTACACCGGCTGGGTGGAGTCGCCCACCAGGACCGCGTCGGGCAGTTCATCCAGCACGGTGTTGAGGAACAGGGTTTGTGCGCGAGTGGCGGCGTCCCAGGTGGGCTCCAGTTCGCTCCACAGGCGGGCGACGCGTTGGGCGCCCCAGCCGTTGTCGCGGGCGGCCAAGGGCGTGTTGCCCAGTTCGGCGAGCAGTGCCTGGGCGGCGATTTGCGCGTCAGCCACCAGTGCCACGTGCGGTGGGTAATTGCGTACGGTCTGGTCGGAATCGATGTCGATGCGCAGCAGGGCGCCGGGAATGTCGAAGCCGCCGGCGAAGGTCACGTCGTAGTCGGTTTCTGCCAGCTCGGTGCCGATCGCCAGGACCACGTCGGCCTCGGCCACCAGGGCACGGGTGGCGACCAGGGTTTGGGTCGAGCCGATCAGCAACGGGTGGTGGGAGGCCAGCATGCCCTTGGCGTTGATGGTCAGCGCCACCGGCGCGCCGAGCGCTTCGGCCAGTTGCGTCAACTCGGGCGCTGCGTCGATGGCGCCGCCACCGGCGAGGATCAGCGGACGTTTCGCCGCCGCCAGCAACCGGCTCATCTGCTTGACGGCCGACGGCGCAGCACCGGCGCGGGAAACGCTGACCGGCTCGCTGCCGAGCAACGCATCGGCGTTTTCCACCAGTACATCCAGCGGGATTTCGATGTGCACCGGGCGCGGTCGCCCGGCCTGGAACAGCGCAAACGCCCGGGCCAATACACCGGGCAATTCGGCCGCCGACATCAAGGTATGGGAGAACGCCGCGACGCCTGCGATCATCGCGTTCTGGTTCGGCAGCTCGTGCAGCTTGCCGCGTCCGCCGCCCAGCTGGCTGCGGGATTGCACGCTGGAAATCACCAGCATCGGGATCGAGTCGGCGTAGGCCTGGCCCATGGCGGTGGTGATATTGGTCATGCCGGGGCCGGTGATGATGAAGCACACGCCGGGCTTGCCGCTGGTGCGCGCATAGCCGTCGGCCATGAAGCCGGCGCCCTGTTCGTGGCGCGGGGTGACGTGGCGGATGCTGGAGCGCGCCAGGCCCCGGTAGAGTTCCACGGTGTGCACGCCGGGGATGCCGAACACCTGGTCCACGCCGTAGCCTTCCAGCAGGTTGACCAATACTTCGCCGCAGGTCGCCATATCGTTCCCTTTATTGTTGATTCGTAGGAGAGCGGTATTGGAACGGCTGGCCCGTAGCGGCAACAATCGATAAAAAGTCATACTAGCCATGTCTCCACGTCATGGCTGCGCCCCTATGAAACGCCTTCCACCGTTGCCGGCCTTGCACACCTTTTGGGTCACGGCCCAGTGCTGCAACTTCACCCGTGCCGCCGAGCAGTTGCACATCACCCAAGGCGCGGTGAGCCGCCAGATTGCCGGGCTGGAAAGCCACCTGGGTTATGCGCTGTTCCAGCGCCAGGCCCGGGGCTTGAGCCTGACCGAAGAGGGGCGCGAGTGGTCGCTGCGGGCGCAGCAGGTGTTCGGCTTGATCGGGGATGCGGTGGAACAGATCGGCACCCGCCGCGACACCTTGCAGCTCAAGGCCTCCACCTGCGTGATGCGCTGGCTGTTGCCGCGCCTGATGCAGTGGCAGGAGGAACGCCCGGACGTGCCGGTGGAACTGACCACCACCGTGGCTTACACCGTCGATTTTCGCCGCGAGCAATTCGATGCGGCGGTGATCTACGCGCCGATTGCCGAGCAGTCGGCCCAGGCCCGGCACTTGTTTGATGAGCGCCTGACACCGGTGTGCGCGCCGGCTTTGCTGGGTGGCTTGCGCACCCCTGCGGATTTGCAGCAACAGGTGCTGTTGCACCCCACGCGGGATGAACGGGATTGGGCGTTGTGGTTGAAGGCGGCAGATACGTGGGTGAGCAATCTGGCCCAGGGGCATCATTTTGAGACGCTGGACCTGGCGATGACGGTGGCGTCCCAGGGTTCCGGCGTGGCGATTGGCGACAGCGCGCTGATCGGCGAGGACCTCAAGGCCGGGCGGCTGGCGACCCCGTTTGAACTGCGGGTGCCGACGGGGATGGGGTATTACCTGGTGTACCCGCCGGGCACGGCGCCCTCGGCGGGGTTGGAGCAGCTGATGGACTGGCTGGTGAGCCAGGCGCAACAGCCGTCACCCTGAAGATCAAAATGTGGGAGCGGGCTTGCTCGCGAAGGCGCCGTGTCAGCTAACACATCGGCTAACTGACCCACCGCCTTCGCGAGCAAGCCCGCTCCCACATTTTCAGTGTGCGCCAGTCTTAATAACCGACGGTAAACCGCTGACGCGAATGCTTCGGCGTTTCCACCTCATCCATCAGCGCAATCGCAAAGTCGGCAAAGCTGATCCAGCTGCGGCCTTCATTGCTCACCAGCAACTCATCCTGGCCCAGGCGGAATTTGCCGGTGCGCCCGGTCTCGGTGAACTCCGCCGAGGGCGACAGGAAGGTCCAGTCCAGGTCTTTTTCCTGGCGCAAGGTGTCGAGGAACACACTGCCGGCGCTGGCTTCGGTTTTGTATTCTTCGGGGAAACCCGGGCTGTCGATCACCCGGCTGCCGCCCGACAACAGCAGCGAACCGGCTCCACCCACCACCAGCAGGCGTTTCACACCGGCGTTTTTCACCGGATTGATCACCGCTTCTGCCGGCAGCGTGGCGAAGTGCGCCGCGCTGATCACCACGTCGTTGCCACGGATGGCCTGTTCCAGTGCCTGGGCATCCAGCGCGTCCACTGGCTTGGTGGTGACGCCAGGGCGCACGGCGATCTTGTCGGTATTGCGCGCGATGGCGGTCACGGTATGCCCGCGACGCAGGGCTTCTTCCAGCAGTTGGCTACCGGCACGGCCGGTGGCACCAATGATTGCGATCTTGCTCATGACGTTCTCCAGTACGGTTAAGGGTTGAATCAACTCACCACTGCATTTCGCCCTTGGCGACTTTGGCGCCCAGTTCCAGGGTGCTTTCGTCGCCCAGGCTCGGGTAACGTTTTTTCATTGCGCTGATCAGCGCGGCAGAGTCCTTGGCCTTGGCGGTTTCTTCGTCAAACGCCTTGATGTAGTCGGCTGTAAAGGCCACGGATTTGAGCGAAGGTGTGCCCAGGTAATGACCCGGAATCACGGTGCGGGGTTTCAAATTCTGGATACGTTGCAGGGTCGCCAGCCAATCAGTGTGGGATTTGGCGGTCTGGGTATCGGCCATCCACACATGAATGTTCTCGGAGACCACCACGCCACCGACTACCGCCTTGATCGACGGGATCCACACAAAGGTGCGGTCCGGTTGGGCGCCGTCAAGGCCGATCACTTCCAGTTGCTTGCCTTCGAGGCTCAGGCTGTGGCCTTTCAGGACGTGGGGGATGATGGCGTTGGCCGGCCTGTCGGCCCCCAGTTTCGGGCCCCAGAACGCCAGTTTGTGTTCAACGGTGGCCTTGATATGGTCCACCACCGGCTGTGGCGCGACGATGTTGGCCTGGGGGAACGCGGCCGCCAGGGTGTCGAGGCCGAAGTAGTAGTCGGGGTCACCGTGGCTGATGTAGATGGTGGTCAGGCGCTTGCCGCTGGCGCGGATTTTTTGCACCAGTTGCTCGGCCTGGGTCTTGCCGAATTGGGCGTCCACCAGGATCGCGTCTTTCTCGCCGCTGACCAGCACCGAGGTGACCGGCATCATCGCGGTTTCGCCGGGGTTGTAGGCGTCCAGGGTCAAGTCGGCAGCGGCGGCGTGGGCGGCGAAGGCCAGGGTGGCAGCGGCCAGGGCAACGCGCTTGAGCGGGAAGAATCCAAACATGTGCAGCTCCAGTCATCGGTCAGGTGTGGGCAGAGCTTAGTTGCAACAAACGCTACAAAAAATGCGATGCTTGGACATAGTTTGTTTCTAAAAGCGGGCAGATCATGGATCGTCTTCAAGCAATGCGGGTGTTTGTGGCCGTGGTGGACCTGGGCAGCCAATCGGCGGCGGCCGACCACCTGGACCTGTCGCGGCCGGTGGTGTCGCGCTACCTGGCGGAGCTGGAAGACTGGGTGGGCGCGCGGCTGATGCACCGCACCACCCGCAAACTCAGCCTGACCGCCGCCGGCAGCGAAACCTTGCCCCGTTGCCGGCAGATGCTGGAGTTGTGCAGCGACATGCAGGCCGCCGTCAGCGAGCCGGACGAAGCGCCCCGCGGCCTGCTGCGCCTGAGCGTCAGCACCTCGTTCGGCCAGGCACAGCTGGCCGATGCCATGGCCGAATACGTCAAGCGCTACCCGTTGGTCAGCATTGATATGCAGATGCTCGATCGCACGGTCAACCTGGTGGATGAGCGCATCGACCTGGCGATCCGCACCAGTTTTGAACTGGACCCCAACCTGATCGCCCGCCGTCTTACGCTGTGCCGCTCGGTAATCTGCGCATCGCCCGCTTATCTGCTGGAGCACCCGCAGCCCCGGCAGGTACAGGATTTGGCCCGGCACAATTGCCTGACTCATTCCTACTTCGGCAAAAGCCTGTGGCACTTCGTGGAAAACGGCGAGCCGGTGTCAGTGCCGGTGCAGGGCAATATCAGCGCCAACGAGGCGAGTACGTTATTGCGGGTGACACTGGCGGGGGCGGGGGTGTGCCGGCTGCCGAGTTATCAGGCCGGCGACTACATCCGCAGTGGCGAACTGGTGCGCCTGCTGCCCGACGCCGAGCCGCAACAGATGAACATCTACGCGGTGTACGCCTCGCGCAAGCACATGCCGTCGGCGCTGCGCAGCCTGTTGGACTTCCTGGTGCTGAGGTTTCCGGAAGAGCCGCTGTGGGACGTCGGTCTCTGAGCGACATAAACCTGTTGAATGTCGCCCGATAAGCGACATGCCCCATCGGAGCCATGCTTCTGAACTATGCTGATCAAAGCACCTTCTTGATCGGATCAGAGGTCAGCATCATGTCGATCAAAACAAGAAAGTACCTGATGATTTTCACCCTGTGCGCCGCCGCCACAGCGCTCTACGGCACTGCCGCCTACCGCGTCGAACAGACCCGCCTGCAGCCGAACTATGCGTCCAGCTGCAACAAAGATCATTGCGTCGGTCACATGGCGAGCTTCAGCTCACTGCGCTAGCGCTCTGGTCGGCTTTCAGCTGCTCCCGAAACGCCTTCGGAGAGAACCCGACGCGCCGGCGAAACAAGCGCGAGAAGTTGGTCGGGTCAGAAAAGCCCAATACGTCCGACATCTCATTGATGGTCATGCTGGTGTAAGTCAGCAGGCGCTTGGCTTCCAGCAATTGGCGGTCGTGCATGATCTGCAAGGCGGGCTGTCCGCCCAACTCCCGACACGTACCGTTCAGGTGTGAGACCGAGATCCCCAGCTTGTGGGCCAGGTCTTCGATTTTCGGGTGTTCGCGGTAATGCTGCTCCACCAACTGGGTGAAACGACGGAAGTATTCGCGCCCTCGCGGCGCCCGTGGATGGCGACGCTGGATCGCCTGGCGGCTGATCCACACCAGCAGCACGCTGACCAGGGCGTGCATCATCATGTCCCGCGCCGGTTGATCGTTGGCGTACTCATCCTGCAAGCGTGCAAACAGGCTGTTGAGGTAGTCGCTGTCGTTGCCGGCAGGGTAGCTGCCCAAGGCGTTCAGGCCATCCAGCGCCGCGCCCAGTTGCCCTTGCAAATGCGCCATCAGCGGCGCAGCCAGGGTGACGACAAACCCTTCGACGTCTTCGGAAAACCGAAAACCATGCACGCATAACGGCGGCAGCACCTGCAAGGTCGATTCGTTCAGCGTGCTGCGCTGGCCCTCGATCTCCAACTGCGCTTGACCCTTGTGCACGTACAGCAACTGGCACAGGTCCGCGTGCCGGTGGGGCTGGATTTCCCACTGGTACTCACGGCTGCGCCGGGAGATGGTTTCACAGTGCAGCAAATCCGGGGTCGGCCATTGCTGGCTCTCGCCGTAGAGCTTGAACACTGGAATCGCGGAACTGGCAGTTTTGGTCATGGCTTCATCCGATACTTCGGGAGAATTGTGCGGTAATCGCCCCAATTGGCAAAAAGCGCAGCTTTGGGCTCAGTTTTCACCTTCTTATGCCGGTCACTCAAGTGAAAAATGCCAGCAACACCTTCAATGACAACTCTTTCACCGAATACGTTCGATGAAGCGTGCGGGCCATAAAAATAATGAAAACGCTGAAAACCCAAGTCGCCATTATTGGCGCCGGTCCCTCGGGACTGCTGCTCGGCCAGCTGTTGCACAACGCCGGGATTGAAACCCTGATTCTTGAGCGCCAGACGCCGGATTACGTGCAAGGCCGCATCCGGGCCGGAGTGCTGGAACAAGGCATGGTCGACCTGTTGCGCCAGGCTGGCGTGAGTACGCGCATGGATGCCGAAGGTTTGGTGCACGACGGTTTCGAGCTGGCGCTGAACGGCCAACTGACCCACATCGACCTCAAGGCGCTGACCGGCGGCAAGACGGTGATGATCTATGGCCAGACCGAGGTCACCCGTGACCTGATGGCTGCACGTCAGGCCAGCGGTGCCACGACGTTGTACGAAGCGAGCAACGTGCAGCCCCATGATATGAAAAGCGAAGAACCGTGGCTGAGCTTCGAACATGCCGGCGAACGCTATCGCCTGGACTGCGACTACATCGCCGGCTGTGACGGTTTTCACGGGGTGGCGCGCCCGTCGATTCCCCCTGACGCGTTGAAGGTCTTTGAGCGGGTCTATCCGTTTGGCTGGCTGGGCATCCTCGCCGATACCCCGCCGATCCACGATGAACTGGTGTACGCCAAGCACGAACGCGGCTTTGCCCTGTGCAGCATGCGTTCAGCGATCCGCAGCCGTTATTACCTGCAGGTGCCGGCGGATGAAGCGGTGGAAGACTGGTCTGATGAGCGCTTCTGGGATGAGCTGAAAACCCGTTTGCCCACCTCATTGGCCGGGCAACTGGTGACCGGCCCGTCCATCGAAAAAAGCATCGCGCCGCTGCGCAGCTTCGTGGGGGAGCCGATGCAGTACGGCCGCCTGTTCCTGCTCGGCGACGCCGCCCACATCGTGCCGCCCACCGGTGCCAAGGGGTTGAACCTGGCGGCCAGTGATGTCAGCACCTTGTTCAACATCCTGCTCAAGGTGTACCGCGAGGGCCGTGTGGAGTTGCTGGCGAAATACTCGCAGATCTGCCTGCGTCGGGTCTGGAAAGCCGAACGGTTTTCCTGGTGGATGACCTCCATGTTGCATCAGTTTCCGGAATCCGATGGCTTCAGCCAGCGCATCGCCCAGAGCGAGCTTGAGTACTTCGTCGACTCCGAGGCCGGGCGTAAAACCATTGCAGAAAATTACGTCGGGCTTCCTTACGAGGCTATCGAATAGCCAGCTATCTAGTACACTGACGAGCATTCCCGCGGGCCTCCTTTTCCCGTGGGGCCTTGCCTGCAGGTTCTGCCGTGACCAACCTCAATCAGCCCGCCACACCCGCTGTTCGTAGTGTCCTTGTCGCCTTGATGATGGCGATCTTCCTCGGGGCGCTGGACCAGACCATCGTCGCCGTCTCCATGCCGGCCATTTCCGCCCAGTTCCACGACGTCAACCTGCTGGCCTGGGTGATCTCCGGCTACATGGTGGCGATGACCGTGGCGGTGCCGATCTACGGCAAGCTCGGCGACCTGTACGGGCGCCGGCCGATGATGCTGATCGGCATGGGGCTGTTCACCGTTGCCTCGCTGTTCTGCGGCATGGCCCAGAGCATGGAGCAACTGGTGCTGGCGCGGATCCTCCAGGGCATCGGTGCCGGCGGGATGATTTCGGTCAGCCAGGCGATTATTGGCGACATCATTCCGCCCCGCGAACGCGGGCGCTACCAGGGTTACTTCAGCAGCATGTACGCGGTGGCGAGCGTGGCCGGCCCGGTATTGGGCGGCTACATGACCGAGTACCTGTCGTGGCGCTGGGTGTTCCTGATCAACCTGCCGTTGGGCGCCGGCGCCTGGTGGGTGGCCCATCGCACGCTGGTGGGGCTGCCGGTGCCGCAGCGCAAGCCGGTGATCGACTACCTCGGCACTGTGTTGATGATCGTCGGCTTGACCGCTTTGCTGCTGGGCATCACCGAAATCGGCCAGGGCCACCATTGGCGTGACGATGAAGTGCTGGGGCTGCTGGTGTGCGCGTTGGTGGCATTGACGGTGTTTGTGTGGCACGAGCGTCGGGCGCGGGAGCCGTTGTTGCCGATGCACCTGTTTGCCAACCGCAGTGCGGTGTTGTGTTGGTGCACGATTTTCTTTACCAGTTTCCAGGCGATTTCCCTCACGGTATTGATGCCGCTGCGTTACCAGACCGTCACCGGCTCAGGTGCCGACAGTGCTGCCTTGCATTTGCTGCCGCTGGCGATTGGGTTGCCGATGGGAGCGTATTTCGCTGGGCGCATGACCTCGGTGACTGGGCGGTATAAGCCGATGATCCTCACCGGGGCCTTTCTGAGCCCGATCGCCATTCTCGGCATGGCCCTCAGTGCGCCTCAGGCGGTGGTGGTCACCAGCGTGTTTATGTTGCTGTGCGGGATTGCTGCCGGGATGCAGTTTCCGACTTCGCTGGTGGGTACGCAAAATTCGGTGGAACAGCGGGACATTGGGGTGGCGACCAGTACCACTAACCTGTTTCGGTCGTTGGGTGGTGCGGTTGGGGTGGCGTGCATGTCGGCGCTGTTGCTGGCGTTGTTGCAGGACTCCAGTTTTGCGCACTTGGCCAGTGGGGCGTTGGTGGCTGAGGGGAGTTCGGGGAATGTGTTGCTGGATGGGTTGAATGCCGCGCCCGGGCCGGCGCAGGATGCGTTGCGGGGGGAGTTGCTGATCACTTTCCGGCATTTGCTGATGGTGAGTGCGGGGGTTTCGTTGTTGGGGTTGGCGGCGGCGATTGCCATGCCTAATCGTGTGTTGCGGGGGCGGGAAGACAAGGCCAAATAACCCGCTCTTTAATGTGAACACGGTCAATGGGGCTGCGCCACGTACTTGAGCGGCTACCGCAGGCGACATCATTGGAAGATTACGAAGCCTGCTGCCGTGGAATTGTTCGCGAGAAAGGCTACGGTAAACCAAGGCCCCCTCTTGCGGTAGGTGGGGTTTATGGATCGCATACGCTGCGACGTGCCTGCCGCACCCGGCGCTGTCGGTGTGGTTCATGCAGCCGCGCGAGCCCAACTTGCCCCAGCACATGAGCAACGAAAGGATGGACAAGCGAATGTCAGCGCTATTGCGTGCTGACACAGGCCTTTATTAAATATCTGAAAAGCTATAAGGCTGAAGTTCTGTTATCTGCGAAAGCAATATTAGGTGCTCCACCGCTTTTACTTTTTCAAGGTGGTCAAGAGTATCCGGGCCGCCGAACATCAATGCTGGAACAAAGCCGTACATCTCGTCGTGACGCAGGGTGCCGAGCTTTTTCTTTGCGGGCTTGAACAGTTCTCCATAATCGTTGGAGTCCACATTTCTGGAAAGTAGAAAACCTTGTAATTCTCTGTCCATTTCTACGCTTGAAACTTCAAAGTTTTTGATTACAACCTTAGAAAGAACACTTGTTATCTTAAGCGAAAATCCCGTTTTTTCGCCCCAGAGGTACAAGTCACCAAAGGCGCTTCGAGCAATCAGATGGTAGGTATCAAGTTCTTCAAATTTCGTCCCCTTAAGCCAGGATGCAACCACACCCTCATATTCTTGGGGGTTTACGATCCAAAAAATGCCCTCGCCGTACCCGCACCAGCCGTGTTCGACCCAGTATTCTAGCAACTGATTGGGTAGCTTTCCTCTATAGCGCTCGATGCTTGATGTTGGTACTTCAAGTCGATCAACTGGCCCTCCAAACGTTTCCAAAAAAATGGAAAATATCTCATCCATTGCTTTTCCCCTTAACATTTATGAAGTTTGACATTGAGATAGGTGTCACCGCGTAAAGCCGCTGGCACTGTCTCTGCGGCCTTTTTCAAATTTGCAATTTTTGGCCTCCACTGAGGGCCAATACTGGAGTTGACTTGTCGATCACCGAGGCCCGCGATGATATCTTTTCCACCTGCAGATAGATCGGGATTGTGTAGGCAACACCGCCAGTGCGCAGATCTACAGTTTGGTCGAGACCGCCAAGATCTAAGGCCAAGAGCCAGGCGGCATCATTGGAAGATTACGAAGTCCTGCTGTCGTGGAATTGTTCGCGAGAAAGGCTACGGTAAACCAAGGCACCCTCTTGCGGTAGGTGGGGTTTATAGATCGCATACGCTGCGACGTGCCTGCCGCACCCGGTGCCGTCGGCGTGGTTCATGCAGCCGCGCGAGCCCAACTTGCCCCAGCACATGCTCAACGAAAGGATGGACAAGCGAATGTCAGCGCTATTGCGTGCTGACACAGGCCTTTATTAAATATCTGAAAAGCTATAAGGCTGAAGTTCTGTTATCTGAGAAAGCAATATTAGGTGCTCCACCGCTTTTACTTTTTCAAGGTGCTCAAGAGTATCCGGGCCGCCGAACATCAATGCTGGAACAAAGCCGTACATTTCGTCATGGCGTAGTGTGCCGAGTTTTTTCTTTGCTGGCTTGAATAAGTTTCCGTAATCGTTGTATTTAATTTCCTTAGATAATAAGAAATTTTGGACCTCTCTATCCATGTCCTCTGGCGTGATTTCAAAATCTTGAATAACGTATCGTGAAAAAGTACTGGTTATTGTAATCGTTGGACCTGTGTTTTTTCCCCATAGATATAAATCACCAAAAGCGCTGCGGGCGATGAGATGATAGGTGTCCCGATTTTCAATTGTTGTTCCCTCAACCCACGATGCCACTACCCCCTCATACTCTTGTGGGTCCACGATCCAAAAAATACCGCCACCATAGCCGCACCATCCATGCTCAGCCCAATACTCCAATAATTGATTGGGCAGCTTTCCTTTGAAATGTGCAAGGCTCGAAGCTGGTACTTCTCGACGATCCGTCGGCTCACCAAACTTTTCTATAAATCTAGCAAATACTTTGTCCATTAAACACCTCCATGGTGATTAGCACTTATGCAGTGCCGCGAGAAAGGCTACGGTAAACCAAGGCCCCATCTTGCGGTAGGTGGGGTTTATGGATCGCATACGCTGCAACATGCCTGCCACCCCCCGGCGCCGTTGGCGTGGTTCATGCAGCCGCGCGAGCGCAACTTGCCCCCCGCACATGCTCAACGAAAGGATGGACAAGCGAATGTCAGCGCTATTGCGTGCTGACATAGGCCTTTATTAAATATCTGAAAAGCTATAAGGCTGAAGTTCTGTTATCTGCGAAAGCAATATTAGGTGCTCCACCGCTTTTACTTTTTTAAGGTGGTCAAGAGTATCCGGGCCGCCGAACATCAATGCTGGAACAAAGCCGTACATCTCATCATTACGTAAGGTGCCGAGTTTTTTCTTTGCAGGCTTGAACAGGTCGCCATAATCATTAGAGTCCACTTTTCTGGATACGATAAAGTCTTGAATTTTACGATCCATTTGTTCTGGTGTGGGTTCAAAATCATGAATTACGCATCGAGAAAGGATGCTGGTTATTTTCAGTGAAAATCCCGTCTTCTCGCCCCACAGGTATAAATCGCCAAACGCACCGCGTGCAATTAGGTGGTAAGTGTCACGCTTTTCAAGTGTCGTACCCTCAATCCAAGAAGCCACCACTTCCTCATATTCCTGCGGGTTAACGAGCCAAAAAATTCCTTCGCCGTAGCCACACCAACCATGTTCAGTCCAATATTCCAAAAGTAAATCTGGTAGCTTCCCTCGGTAGTGCTCGATACTGGATGTTGGCACTTCCTGACGATCAATGGGATCACCAAGTTTTTCTATAAATCTAGCAAATACTTTGTCCATTAAACACCTCCATGGTGATTAGCACTTATGCAGTGCCGCGAGAAAGGCTACGGTAAACCAAGGCCCCCTCTTGCGGTAGGTGGGGTTTATGGATCGCATACGCTGCGACGTGCCTGCCGCACCCGGCGCCGTCGGCGTGGTTCATGCAGCCGCGCGAGCGCAACTTGCCCCCGCACATGCTCAACGAAAGGATGGTCAAGCGAATGTCATCGCTATTGCGTGCTGACACAGGCCTTTATTAAGTATCTGAAAAGCTATAAGGCTGAAGTTCTGTTATCTGCGAAAGCAATATTAGGTGCTCCACCGTTTTTACTTTTTCAAGGTGGTCAAGAGTATCCTGGCCGCCGAACATTAATGCTGGAACAAAGCCATACATTTCATCATGACGCAAAGCCCCCAGCTTTTTCTTCGCTGGTTTGAATAGGTCATCGTAGTCATTGTCATCTACATTTCTAGTTAATAAAAAGTTTTGGAGTTGCTTGTCCATATGCTCCGTTCCAAATTTTGAGTAAAATGCTATGTATTTAGATAGTATGCTGGTTATATTAAGAGACGCTCCAGTTTTTTCCCCCCAAAGGTATAAGTCGCCAAAAGCACTGCGGGCAATTAGGTGATAAGTGTCGAGTGCTTCTAGTTCTGTACCCTCAATCCAAGACGCCACTACGTTTTCATATTCCTGCGGGTTAACGAGCCAAAAAATTCCTTCGCCGTAGCCACACCAACCATGTTCAGTCCAATACTCCAAAAGTAAATCTGGTAGCTTACCTCGGTAGTGCTCGATACTGGATGTTGGCACTTCCTGACGATCAATGGGGTCACCAAGTTTTTCTATAAATCTAGCAAATACTCTGTCCATTAACCTATCCTCGCCAACTAGCACTTATGTAGTTTTACATTAAGGAAAGTCGATTCTCGCATCGACTTTGGTATGTCTTCAGCCGCATTTTTTAAATTCTGTATTTTGTTTTTCCACTGTGGGCCAATGCTTGAGTTCACCTGTCTATCACCAAAGTCAGCAATAACGTCCCTACCGCCAGCGCTCAAATCAGGGTTGTGCAGACCGGCAAGGTTTGACATCGTTTCCTTCGCTTTTTTGATAGCCGCGTCTTCTGCATCAAGTGAGTCCATGGTATGAGAAAATTCATCTTGAAATCTTTGTTGAGGATCGGTTTGTAGTTTTTTACGAGCCACCGTGGCAGCCGCCTTGCTACGTTTTACAGAATTAGCAATATTCTCCAAATACTCATCAACCGTCAGCCGATTCAGCCCTTCCTCTTGGCCCTTTAACTGCCGCTCGAACTCTCCGACTTTAGAGGCCGGCATTTTGTCTGCCTTGAAGCACTCTACTTCATGGCGCGGCATAGTATTTGGTTTGCCCTTGGCTGGTTCTTTGTCTTTTCCAGATGGGCGGTTCGGCGGCGGTTCCTGCGGCCCAAGTGCGCCTCTACGAGGCTCTGCCGTTTGCAGGTCAGGACGTTTTTTCAGCGCATCTTCGTGTTTGAGCATCCATTGAGCCAGCCGTGCTCCTTTAGCGCTGCCTCGCATTTCCTGAGCCAGAACGCTGGCGTTACCTCGACCACGGGTCAGGTAGGCAACAACCGCCCCCAGCAGTAGAACCACGACTTCTACGTGCCCCAATGCAATCTGCTGGGAGGCACTGTTCACAGCGAACGGGTCGTCCGTGCCAAAGGGATTGAGCCCATCATCGCCACGCGCACCGTCCCATGCGATGTTGATGCCACGCAGGTAGTACTCGCCAATGGCAGGTAGACCCTCCACAAAAAAGTCGGCGATGGACGCCAGGCCAAGAACGCCCAGTAGCCAGGTGCTGACTTGCAAACCCATCGCCGCACCTGCAGCGCCTGCCGGTATAGCCCCTGCACCTGCGGCCCAAACCCCAACACCCGCGCCAATGGCCCCTCCAGTTAACACCCCGCCCGCAACGATCATTGCCATTTGGGCGACGGTACTGATCAGCTCGGAAAGAATGCTGGAGATATCTATGTCGGCGAAGCGCTGCCGCAATAAGCGCGCAGCTTCCCATTCTGCTCGATCAAATGCAGTGCGGACGTTACTGACACGACGAATTTGCAGATCAAGCGAAGGGATATGTTCGTTCAGGTACGTGCGAAAGCTTGACCCTACCGGGTAGCCCATTTCATGGGTTATACGATCTTCTATCTGTTGCCACGAGGGCACTTGCCATAAAAACATCCGTGTCCCGCTGACAGCTTTCGATGAAAATTGCGCCAGGAGTATGGGAAGCCACTGGGCTAAAAATCAACGCGGCTCAAGTCGGAGTTTGTTGCTGAATACGTCGTAGAGACCGGCTATCGCTCAAATTCAAGATGCTCTTGGCGCCGCATTGAGTGTTACGGGCAGTGCGATGTCTGTAAGCATCCGCACCCTTGTGGTTGGGCTTTACGAGGAAAAAACGGATCAGGGAAATACTGCACCGTCGGAAAAAGAAACTTTCCGACTGAATTAAAGGCAGCTCCTTACGAGCGGCCTCACGGGCTGTAATACCCCACAGCCACCATAAAATGCCCAGCCTTGCGCAAATACGCATGCTTGTTCTCAACCTTCCCGGTCACCGGGTTTTTCCAGCGGTACTTGTATTCCCCCTGATCCTGCTCTGCCATCACCGCCAGGATCGGCTCACCCACCGGCTTCCCGTCGGGGTCCTTGATCTTGCTGAAGTCAGTGTTGACCAAGCGCGGATTGGTACCGTGGGCCACATAGCGGTGGGTATCCAGGTCAACCACAAACACATACAAATCGTCCTGCAGAAAACCACCCTGCATATCGTTGATCGCCTTGAGCGTCCCGGCCTGGTCCTTCTCCAGCGCCTTGACGGCTTTGTTCCGCAGGGCCCGGGCATGTTCCGGAGTCGCCCGTGGCAGGTAATACCCCACCGCCAGAATCCGCTGCCCAACCCGCTGGTAATACACATGCTTGCGCTCAACCTTACCGTCATTCCAGTTCTGCCACCGGTAATCGGCCTGCTGAATGCCGCTGCCGTCCGGCACGGCCAAGGCGTCCTTGAACGACTGCTTCAAATCCGGCCCAAGCACCTCGGAAACATCACGCCCGATCAACGCAGAAGAGGGCCCGCCACTCGCCAGCAGCACGCCCTGGGTGTCGACCACGAACACATAACGGTCCTGATCGACGAATTCACCCTGGCGGCTGAACGCTGCAAAGGCTTTGTCGCCATTCGTCTGGTAATACGCCAAGGCTTTTTCCAGCAGGGCCTTGGCGGCTTGGGCATCCTCATCCTGAGTGGTCGCGGCGTGCACCTGGCCAACGCACAACAGCAGTAGCCAGGTGGCTCGGAGCAGTCCCTTCATGACCCGTCCCTCGTTCTTGTTGGTGTGCCAAGAGCGTAGACGGTTTGCCGACAAATCAGAACGGTTTGGTCGGCAGGTATTTACCGTCCAGGGTGATCACCGCACGGGAACCGCCCTCCGGGTCTTCGACCTTTTTGATGTCCAGCTTGAAGTTGATCGCGCTGATGATGCCGTCGCCAAACTGCTCGTGCACCAGGGCCTTGAGGGTCGAACCGTAGACCTGCAGCATTTCATAGAAGCGGTACATGGTCGGGTCCGTCGGCACACCGCCGGGGAAGCTGCCCCGCAGGGGCACGGTTTGCAGCAGGCGGCTGGCGTCCTGGTCGAGGCCGAGTTTGTCGCAGACCACATCGGCCGCGTCCTTGGGCAGCGGGTGCTGGCCGAGCAGGGCGGCGGTGACGAACGCCAGGCTCAGCCCGGTGCCGTCGGTGAGGTCCTGCCATGACAGGCTCTTGCGCGCCTTGAGGTCGATGACGGTGTCGGCCAGGGCCAGGCGTGGGGTTTGGGCGAATTGGGATTGCAACATGGTGATGTCCTCTTGGGTTTGAGTCAGGTTCAGGCCGCGTGGGCGCGGGTGTTCGGGTTATCCAGCAGGGACACGAAGCGCCCGCTGCGGCCATCCAGGGCGTCGATGCCGCCGCTTTCGATGTCGTAGACCCAGCCGTGCAGGCTCAGCCGGCCTTGTTCCAGGGCCAGGGCCACGGAAGGGTGGGTCTTGAGATTGGCCAGTTGGGCGACCACGTTTTCACGTACCAGTGAGTTCAGCCGGTCGGCGTCTGATGCGTGAGTGCGGGCGGCGTTGATCACCTTGGCCGACTCGGCATGGCGCAGCCAGTTGGCGACGGCGGGCAAGTGGTCCAGGCATTTGCAGGTGGAGATGGCGGTCATGGCGCCGCAGTCGGAGTGACCGCAGATCACGATGTCGCTGACGCCGAGAACGGCTACCGCGTATTCGACGGTGGCCGACACGCCGCCGGGCTCTGGCCCGTAGGACGGCACGATGTTGCCGGCGTTGCGGATCACAAACAGGTCGCCAGGTTCCTGCTGGGTCAGCAGTTCCGGGACTACACGGCTGTCGGAACAGGACACGAACAGCGTGCCGGGGTTTTGCGTGGTGGCCAGGTGTTTGAACAGGTCGCTGCGTTGGGTGAAGGCTTCACCCTGGAACTTGCGAAAGCCGTCAATGAGGTCTTGCATGGTGGTTCTCCTTGCGTCGCTGATGGGGCAAGGATGGAAGTTTTCAGCTATAGCGTCCAAGACCGGCTTATTATGGTTTCTATAAGTCATGCCTATAGTGGAGCCCCGTCCATGTTGCTGCGTCATATCCGCTACCTGTTGGCCGTTGCCGAACACCGCAATTTCACCCGGGCGGCCGAGGCGCTGCACGTGTCGCAGCCGACCTTGTCGCAGCAGATCAAGCAACTGGAAGACACCCTGGGCGCACCGCTGCTGGATCGCTCCGGCAGAAGCGTCAGCCTGACCGACGCGGGCGAGGCTTATGTGCGGTTTGCGCGCCTGGCCTTGCAGGATTTGCAGGCCGGTACCCGCGCCATGCATGACGTGCAGGACCTGAGTCGCGGCAGTTTGCGCCTGGCGATGACGCCGACGTTTACCGCGTACCTGATCGGGCCGCTGCTGGCGCGGTTCAACGGCCTGTATCCGGGGATAACGGTCAGCGTCGAGGAACTGACCCAGGACCGCATGGAGGCGGCGCTGACCGAGGATTTGCTGGATATCGGCATCGGCTTTACCGGCGAGCATTTGCCGGATATCGAGTGTGAAGGGGTGTTTGTCGAGGCGTTGAGCGTGGTGGTGAGTGCCGATCATCCCGGCATTGATCGACAATCGTGGCTCCAGCAGCCGTTGGTGCTGCTGAATGCAGGGTTCGCCACGCGCCGCTATATCAATGAGTATTTTCGCAGCCAGGCGGTGAAACCGCGGATTGCGATGGAGGCCAACTCCATCAGCGCGATCATCGAGATCGTGCGGAGCACGCGGTTGGCGACCCTCCTGCCCAGTGCGATTGCCCACGTGCAACCAGGGTTACAGGCGGTGCCCCTAAGCCCGGCGTTACCCCAACGCACGGCGGCGCTGCTCAGTCGCAAGGGAGGCTATCGCAGTGCGGCGTGCCGGGCGTTTGTCGAATTGGTCAGGGCGCAGCCAGCCACTGATTGATGATGCCGTCATACACGCCGGTCACCGTGCTCAAGTGCAGCCACTGGTCCACATAACTCTTCCATGCGACATCATCGCGGGGCAGCAAGAATGCCTTCTCGCTGTACTGCATGTAGCGCTCGGGGTTTACCGCGCACAGGCCCGGCTTGAGCTTCTGCTGGTAGCGGGCCTCGCTGGCGTCGGTGATCATCACATCGGCCTTGTTCGCCAGCAGTTCCTCGAAAATCGTCACGTTGTCCGGGAACAGCGTCAGTTGCGCCTTACCCAAGTGCGCCCGTGCGAACACTTCATTGGTGCCGCCCGAAGGCTCGATCACCCGCACCTGCGGCTGGTTGATCTGCTCCACGGTCTGGTAGCGCTGCACATCGGCGCAGCGCACCAGCGGGATCTTGCCGTCGACGCCCAGGGGCTGGCTGAAAAACGCCTTCTTCTGCCGCTCCAGCGACACCGAAATACCGCCGAGGGCAATGTCACAGCGCTGGGCCAGGAAGTCCGGCATCAGGGTTTTCCAGGTGGTGGGCACCCACTTCACCTGCACCCCGAGGCTCTTGGCCAGGGACTGGGCCATGGCGATGTCGATGCCTTCGTAGCGGCCGTCGGGGCGCAAATAGCTGTAGGGCTTGTAGTCGCCGGTGGTGCAGACGGTCATTTCACCGCGCTGCAGCACTTCATCCAGGCGCGATACGGGGCTGTCGGCCAGGGCCTGGGCGGACAGGCCGGCCAGCAGCGAAAGGGTCAGCAAAGCTTTCATGCGGTCGAGTCCTTGGGCATGAGCAGGGCCGCCATTATTTGCAAATGTTTAGCCACGGCACAACCAAACTCCGTCAAGACTGGATTTAACGGCGTAACCTCGCGTGTGAGGCTGCCCGGCATCTCTTCACTGTGATTCCCGTATGGACGGTTGCCCCGACACTCACCCTGAGACATCGCCAGGCGCTGCGGCGTCCAGCCGTCCAGACCGTCGTCGGATCACCGCTGATGCCCTTCCTTCCGAACTCGCTTTCTGGGCGCTGTGGCACTGCCGCCACGCGCGCCCACCGGACTCCGTTCTCCTACGTTGATTTGCCCCACCGGATGCCCGCGCATCTGCCCGGCAGCGCCCACGCGCCTGCCTGACGCGAACGTATGAGAATGCCCATGAGCACGCCCTTTGCCACCCTGCACGAAGCCCACTCTTTTCTTGACCAGAACCCGGATATCGAGATGTTCGAGCTGTTCATCCTCGACAACAACGGCGTGCCCCGGGGCAAGCTGCTGCACCGCGATGAACTGCTGGCGGTGTATGAAAGTGGCCGGCCGCTGCCGAGTACGATCCTGGGCCTGACCATCAATGGCGACGACGTGGAAAACTCCGGGCTGGTCTGGGAAGTGGGCGATATCGACTGCCGCGCCTACCCGGTCAGCGGCAGTTTGCAGCGCATGCCGTGGCGGCTGATTCCGACGGCGGCGGTGCAGGTCAGCATGCACCCCACCGAAGGCATGCCCGCCACCGTGGCCGACCCGCGGCACTTGCTGGCCCGGGTGATCGATGACCTCAAGGCTGACGGCTATTACCCGGTGATGGCGGCGGAACTGGAGTTTTATCTGCTCGACCAGAAGCCCGACAGCAACGGCCGCCCGCAACCGGCACGGGATGTGGATGGCGGGCGCCCGCGTTCGACCCAGGTCTACGGCCTGCGGGAGCTGGAGCAGATCGAGCCGTTTCTCGCCGACCTCTACAGCGCCTGCAAGCTCCAGGGTATTCCGGCGCGCACGGCGATTTCCGAATACGCCCCGGGCCAGGTGGAAATCACCCTGGAACACCGCAGCGATGCCTTGCAAGCCATGGACGAGGCGGTGCGTTACAAGCGCCTGGTCAAAGGCGTGGCCCACAAACACGGGATGACGGCGTGTTTCATGGCCAAGCCGTTCGACGACCTGGCCGGCACCGGCATGCACATGCACGTCAGCCTGGCAGATCGCGACGGCAACAACCTGTTTGCCAGCGAGGCGCCCGACGGCACGCCGCTGCTGCGCCAGGCGGTGGGCGGCATGCTCAGCACCTTGCTCGACTCGTTGCTGATGTTCTGCCCGAACGCCAATTCCTACCGGCGTTTCCAGACCAACAGCTACGCGCCATTGGCTGCCACCTGGGGCGTGGACAACCGTACCGTCACCTTGCGGGTGCCCGGCGGGCCGGCGTTTTCCCGGCATATCGAGCACCGTATCTGCGGTGCCGATGCCAACCCGTACCTCGCGGCGGCCGCGATTCTGGCCGGTATTCATCGGGGGATCCGCGAACAGCGTGACCCGGGCGCGCCGGTGGAAGGCAACGGATACGCCCAGGCCAAGGAATTGTTGCCTACCGATTGGCTGACCACCTTGCGCGCGCTCGAAAGTTCGACCTGGGCACGGGAGGCGTTTGGGGGTGAATTCCTCGGCGTGTACCTGGCGGTCAAGCGTGCCGAATACCGCCAGTTCATGGGGGAAGTGGGTGAGCAGGATTGGCGCTGGTATTTGCACCAGGCCTGAAGATGAAGCCTTGATCACAGACAGTTAACAGACAGGCTGTGGGTTGGATACTCGCCCTGCATGAGCGGTAAACAATCCTTCGACCTTTTTTTCACGAGACGGTGGTTAAGCTGCGAAGGTCTGATCCATTAACAGAGTCGTGTGATGCCGTCGCAACCGCCGTCTTCCATCGAGATTGAATTTGCCGAACGCGCAGGCCAGGAGCATGCCCGGGCCTGCGCTGACACGCGCCCGCCCAAGTTGCTGCGGCGCCTGGCGTTGTGGCGCGATGAGCGGCTGGTGCGCCGGGCGCTGAAAATCGCCGGCGAACCGGGGTTGATCCTCGACCTTGCGTGCGGCTCGGGGCGTTTCTGGCCGGTGTTGGCTGAGCATAGCAATCGGGTGATCCTCGCGTCGGACAACTCCCAGGACATGCTCGACCATGCCCTCACGCACCACGCGCCGGGCTTGCTCAAGCGGATCAAGACCTTCCAGGGCTCGGCGTTTTCCATCGGCCTGTCGGCCAACGCGGTGGACTGCATTTTTTGCCTGGAGTTGTTTCGTCATGTGCAGACGGCCGAAGGGCGCCTGGCCCTGCTCGGGGAATTTCATCGGGTGAGCCGTGACACGGTGATCGTTTCGGTCAACAGCGACAGCGGCTACCGGGCGCTTCAGCCCGACCTCGCGGCGGTTGCCAGTCATCGGGTGCAAGTGGAGGCGGAGTTTCGCCAGGCTGGTTTCAAGGTCCTCAATCAACAGGAATTCCTGCCGGGTTCGGCCATGTGGCGGGTCTACGTCCTGCGTAAGAGAGGATAAGTCCCGACCGTCGGGCTATTCTTCTGTTCCTGTAGGAGTTTTCATGGCGGATGCTGTACTGCGAATGCTCGCAACTCCCTTTCGCGATATATACTGCGCGCCATTCTTCAAGGGAGAGCCGTGTGGCCATCGATATTCACTGGATCTGCGACAACGATAGCCTCGGCCAGCACTGCGCCGAATGGCAGCAGTTGCCATTCGTCGCCCTCGACACCGAATTCATGCGGGTCGACACCTTTTATCCCATCGCCGGGCTGATCCAGATCGGTGATGGCGTTCGCGCTTACCTGATCGACCCCCTGACCATCGACAATTGGAAACCCTTGGCCGCCTTGCTGGAAAATCCGGCGGTGATCAAGGTGGTGCACGCGTGCAGCGAAGACCTGGAAGTGTTGCTGCGCCTGACCGGCAGCCTGCCGGTGCCGCTGTTCGACACCCAACTGGCAGCGGCGTACCTGAACCTTGGCTTCTCCATGGGCTATTCGCGGTTGGTGCAAGCCGTCCTCGATATCGAGCTGCCCAAGGGCGAGACCCGCTCGGACTGGCTGCAGCGGCCATTGTCCGAGACGCAAATCAGCTACGCCGCCGAAGACGCGGTGCACCTGGCGGAAGTCTACACACGCCTGCGTCCGAAGCTTTCCGACGACAAATACGCCTGGGTCCTGGACGACGGCGCCGAACTGGTGGCCAACCTGCGCCGCGAAGTCGACCCGTTTGAGGTCTACCGCGACGCCAAGCTGGCCTGGAAACTGTCCCGTGCCCAGCTCGCCGTACTGCGTGAACTGTGCGCCTGGCGCGAGCAGCAGGCCCGTGCCCGTGACCTGCCGCGCAACCGCATCATTCGCGAACACTCGTTATGGCCCCTGGCCAAATCCCAGCCGGATAACCTCGCCGCGCTGGGCAAGATCGAAGACATGCACCCGCGCACCGTGCGCCAGGACGGCGAGTTCCTGCTGGGCCTGATCAAGCGTGCCGGCAGCGTTCCCATGGACCAATGGCCGCCGGCGGTTGCCGAGCCATTGCCGGTGGACGCCGCCACGCTGATCAAGCAACTGCGCGCCCTGGGCCAGGCCGAGGCTGAACGCCTGGACATGGCGCCGGAACTGATGCTGCGCAAGAAAACCCTCGAAGCCCTGGTCAAGAGCGGCTACCCCGAGGGGCCTTACCAATTGCCAGATTCGCTGCGTGGCTGGCGCCGCGAATTGATGGGCCAGGCGCTGCTGGACAGCCTGGCCACTGCCGGAGAACAGCCTTGAAACGTATTTGCTCCATCTATCGCAGCCTCAAACGAAACGAGATGTACCTCTACGTGCTGAAAAGCGATGCGCTGGAGCGCGTGCCGGAAAGCCTGCTGGCCGCCTTCGGCAAGCCGCACCACGCTTTTGACCTGGTGCTGAGCCCGGAGCGCAAGCTGTCCCGCGAGGACATCACCGTGGTCCTGGAAAACCTCGAGAAGCAGGGCTACCACCTGCAAATGCCGCCGGCCGAGGACGAGTACATCGAACACTTGCCCGATGAGCTGCTGCGACGTAATGACCCGATGTGATCGGTCAGTGCTCCGTCCGGGGCACATTCATCAATGGAATTCAATTTTTGGCGGTGGCCGCAACGGACAGTGAACTGGACCGGCGGCCGCCTGCAGTGTTTTTGAAAGGTTTGAACCATGCGCGTTCTGATTGCTGAACACGATCACCCGCTGTACGCCCGGCTGCTGCGCGAAGCGGCGCCGGACCTTGAGGTCATGACCAGCGGCGACTCCGCTGAACTGTCGCGCCTGGCCGCTGACTGCCCGGTGTGGCTGGGCCAGCCGGACCTCCTGGCGACCTTACTGCGCCAGGGCCACCAGCCACAATGGTTGCAATCCACCTGGGCGGGCATCACGCCGCTGCTGGCTGAAGGCCTGCCGCGGGATTACCGCCTCACCCGTGCCGTGGGTATCTTTGGCCAGGTGATGGCCGAGTACGTGCTGACTTACATGCTGGGCCACGAGCGCGAAGTGCTGGCGCGGCTGGTCAGCCAGGTCGAGCGCAAATGGGATAACCGCATGGGCCAGAGCCTGGCGGGGCGTAAAGTGCTGATCGTCGGTACCGGCGATATTGGCCGTAGCGTTGCGCAGTTCCTGCAGCCGTTTGGGGTTGAGCTGTACGGCATCGCCAGCGAAGCCCGTGAACAGGCACCGTTTATCGAAGTGGCCGGGATTGAGGAGTTGCCGCGTTTGGTGGGCGAGGTGGACTACGTGGTCAACCTGCTGCCCAACACGCCGAACACCCATGATTTGTACGATGCGGCGCTGTTCAAGCAATTCAAGCCGACCGGGCTGTTTATCAACGTCGGGCGCGGTGTGGCGGTGGTCGACGCGGACCTGGTGGAAGCCTTGAAGGAAGGGCATCTGGCGGGGGCGGTGATCGACGTTTGCCGGCAGGAGCCGTTGCCGCAGCGCCATCCGTTCTGGACCGCCTGGGGCTTGCTGCTGACCGGGCACAGCTCGGCGCCGACCTCGCCGGGAATGATGGTGCAGTTGTTTGTCGAGAATTTGCGGGCGTACCAGGGGCAGGAAACATTGCGCGGGGAAGTGAGTTTCGAGCGCGGGTATTAACACCAGGAGCGAGCACGCTCGCTCCTGGTGAAGTCTTACACGTTGAAATCGCCTTCCGATACCAACTCGCTCAACGGCTTGCGCGGGCTCGGGGTTTCCCGGGCTTGCAGGTAATCGGCCAGGGTCGATTTGTCGCCCAGTTTGCCAATCGCCACGGCCGCGTGCAGGGCATAGCCCTCTGGCACCTTGAGTTCCTTGCGGGTCAGTTCCTGGTCGAAACCGGCCATGCCGTGGGTGTGCCAGCCGCTGAGGCTGGCTTGCAGCGCCAGGTGGCCCCAGGCGGAGCCGGTGTCAAAGGTGTGCCACAGGGCCGGGGTTTCCTCGGTGGCGCCGGGTACCAGGAAGTCGGTCTTCGACGCCACGATCACCAGGGCCGACGCATGCTGCGCCCAGCCACGGTTGAATTCGTTCAGCAGGCCCAGGAAACGCTCCCAGTTTGGTGTGTCACGGCGCGCGTAGAGGAAGCGCCACGGCTGCGAATTGTAAGCCGACGGCGACCAGCGCGCGGCTTCGAAGAAGCTCAGCAGGGTGTCTACCGGGATGCTTTCACCGGTGAAGGCGCGCGGCGACCAGCGGTCGGTGAATTGTGGGTGGATCGGGTAGTCGGCGACGCGTGGGTTGCTGCTCATGGGGCTGATCCTGATGAAAAAACCGGGGCTCAAAGCTACTTCGCCGCCGACGGGCTGACAAGTCTTGTTCTACCGGCAGTCGTAAGCGCTTGGCCCCGGCCGCCATGGGCACTAGACTGGCGGCCTTTTAACATACCGATACCGATGTAGAGCCATGGCCGCCAAAGTCGAACCTTTCTGGATCCGCAAAACCCTCGAACAACTCGACCAGGATGAGTGGGAGTCGTTGTGCGACGGCTGCGGCCTGTGCTGCCTGCAAAAGCTCGAGGATGAAGACGACAACAGCGTCTACTACACGCGCATTGCCTGCAAACTGCTGGACCTGAAAACCTGCCAGTGCACCGATTACCCCAACCGTCGCGACTCGGTGCCCGATTGCATCCAGCTCACCCCGGGCCAGGCCGACCAGTTCAAATGGCTGCCGCCCACCTGCGGTTACCGGCTGGTCAGTGAGCGCAAGGACTTGCCGCTCTGGCACCATTTGGTCTGCGGTGACCGCGACGCGGTGCATCAGGAACGCATATCCCAGTCCGGGCGCATGCTCGCCGAAGGCAGCGTGCCCGAGGATGACTGGGAGGATTACCTGATTTTTCGCGCAGGCTGAAAAGGAGTGTGTATGTCGGTTGGAGCCAAGCTGGCGGCAAGCCTGCTGTTGTTGGCATTAAGTACGTCGGCATGGGCTGGGAAGAAAGTCGACCTGGACTATCACGTCAAGCTGCTGCCCCAAAGTGATCAGGCTGAAGTACGCCTGAGCCTGTCCCAGGGCTCGGCGGTGCGCAGCCTCAACTTCGACCTGGGGCGCGACGGCGACTACAGCGACTTCAAGGCCGATGGCCAGTGGCAGGTGCTGCCGGGCAATACGCCGGGAGACAGCCGCGGCCTGTGGCAGCCCAGCGCCGACAAAGCCAGCCTGACCTACCGTGTACGCCTGACTCACGCGCGCAAGAAGGGGGTTTACGAAGCACGCATGACCCCGAGCTGGGCGCTGTTTCGCGGTGAAGACCTGGTGCCCACCGCACGCTTGGACCAACAGGACGGCATTGAGCTGGTGTCGCGCCTGGTCTTCGAGTTGCCTGCCGGCTGGAAAAGCGTCGAGACCTCCTGGCCGCGTATCGGCAAGAATAAATTCCGTATCGACAACGTTTCCCGCCTGTTTGACCGGCCTACCGGCTGGATGCTCGCTGGCACCCTGGGCAGTCGCCGGATGCGCCTGGGGGAAACCGAAATTACCGTGGCGTCACCCAAGGGCCAGGGCATGCACCGTATGGACGTGCTCACCCTGCTGACGTTTGTCTGGCCCCAGGTGCAAGCCGCGTTCCCGCGGCACCCGGCCAAACTGCTGGTGGTGGGCGCCAGCGACCCGATGCGGCGTGGCGCGTTCTCGGCGCGGGATTCGATCTATATCAACAGCCGCACAGCGCTGGTCAGCGAAAACGGCAGCAGCCCGTTGATCCGTGAAGTGGTGCAGGCCATCGGCCGTTTCAATGACCATCAAAGCAGCGACTGGATCAGCGAAGGTTTGGCGCAGTACTACGCCATTGAACTGATGCGCCGTGCCGGTGGCATCAGTGACGACCGTTATGCCGCGATCCAGGCCAGGCTTGCCAGGGAAGGCAAGGACGTGACCACCCTGCGGGTGGAGCACGCCAACGGCGCGACGGTGGCACGGGCGGTGGTGTTGTTGCAGGAGCTGGACCGCGAGATCCGTGTGAAAACCCACAACAAGCGTTCGCTGGATGATCTGACTCAGGCAGTGATGCGCCTGAACAGCATCAGCACAAAGGAATTCGTGCAGTTGGGGGAGAGCATTATTGGCGAATCGTCGGTAGTACTCGATACCAAACTGCTGCACTGAAACCAATGTGGGAGCGGGCTTGCTCGCGAATACGGTGTATCAGAGACACATTCAGTGGCTGACACTCCGCTTTCGCGAGCAAGCCCGCTCCCACATTTGATCGAGGTTATCCTGTAGTTTTGGCCGCTTTTTCAGCCGCCACTTCAGCCTGGGTCTTGAGGTTTTTCAGCTCTTCGCCAGCGCGTTCAATCTTGGTCCGCACCGTGTTCATTTCCTGGCGGCTGCGCTCCAGCAACTCTTTGGCCGAGCTATGGCCGCTGATGCCGCGTGCCAGCGCTACGCCGCCAATCGCCAGCTGAATCAAACCAAAAAAGCCGCCACGGCGCAGGCCTTTGCCCATCATCACCACTCCGCCCGCCAGGGAACCGATGCGTTCCCAGCCCTGGACGTTTTGCGTGGGTTGGCGCTCGAACGGCGTGGACCGGATAACGGGTCGCAAGGTTTTGCTGTCGCTCATGATCTGTCTCCAACAAGGGCTTATTGATATGCAACTGACTGCACGCAGGCCGCGGACGTTCCCAAAAAATCAGTACTTGGGGCCCGAACGGGTGTTGTTGCCCTTGGCCAGGCGGTCGTAAAGCACCACGTTGACGGTGGCGGCGAGGTTCATGCAACCGGTGGTCGGGATGTAGATCACGTCTTCACACCAGTCGCGGATCTCCTGGTCCAGGGAGCCGTCTTCCGGCCCGAAGATATACAGCGCGCGGTCCGGGTGGGTGTACTCGGGGAGCGGGCGGGCGCCTTCCACCAGCTCGACGGCGACGGGGATGCAGCCCAGGGGCAGGATCTTTTTCAGGTCGTCGATACCGATCAGCGGAATATCGTGGTGGACCTTCTTGGTGTCGGTAATAAAGTCCCGGGCCCGCTCGTAGCGCTTGCCGGTGTAGAACACCGAGGCCACGCCGTAGCAGCCGGCGGCGCGCATCACCGAGCCGACGTTTTCGGGGGATTTGGGGTTATACAGACCGATGCAGCTGTAGCGTTTATTGCCCACGGAAGAGGGTGCCTTCGAGAAAAACGGCGATTATACGGGGATTGGTCGAAACGCGGTCGGTTTGAACGGCATAGGGTGTAACACTGTGGCGAGGGAGCTTGCTCCCGCTGGAGTGCGAAGCGCTCCCAAAAAACGTGGGGCCGCTACGCAGCCCAGCGGGAGCAAGCTCCCTCGCCACAGCAAGCTCCCTCGCCACAGCAAGCCTCTTCCCACAGCAAGTCGTTCATCACATCGCTTCAGTCGTCTTTCTTCATCAACCCGGCCAGTGCCGCAAACGGGTTGTGGGTGGCCTTGGCAATCGTCGGGCTGCTGGTGGAGCCTTCGCCGAAATACTGCTGGTCGGTATACCGCGAGTGTTCATTATCGTGGCAATACAGGCACAGCAACTCCCAGTTGGAGCCGTCCTGGGGATTGTCGTCATGGTTGTGGTTGCGGTGGTGCACGGTCAGTTCGCTCAGGCGCTTGCCGGCGAACTCACGGGCGCAGCGGCCGCACACGTGGGGGTACATCTTCAGGGCTTTGTCGCGGTAGCCCATTTCCCGGTCGCGCTGGGCATCGGCGAGGATACGGTCCAGCTTGGCGGTGTGGGAGGGCGGGTTGGTCGAGCTCATCATGGCTCCTGTCTTTTAGTGGATCACGGATAGCGTTGATTCTAGCTGCTTGCGGGGTAATAAACCTCCGGCTTTTTCAGCCAGCGTGCGGGGATTGTTTGTAGTATCGGCGAACTGAATTCATAAGGAGCGGTACTCATGCGGATGCATTCATGGTGGTGGGCGTTGCTGTTGTGCGCCGTCAGTGTTCAAGTCCAGGCGTTTTCCACGCCCCAGCCGGGGCAGGTGATTGATGTGGCGCTGGAGCAACTCCACCCGACCCAGGCCGTCATCGGTTTTGACCAGATCCACTACAAGCTGGGGGTGTTTGCCGAGTCCCCCAAGCAGGTGTTCGATGAATACTGTGAAACCAACGGCCAGGGTGGGGCGGACAAGGTGCCCAAAGGCGCCGACTTGCATAAGCCCGACAGCTTCACCTGCAAGGACCCGGTAGGCACTCACCCGGCGGACATGAAAACCGTGGTGGTCGGCCCCGCTGGCCAGTTGTACCTCACTGACGGCCATCACAGCTTCAGCACCTTGTGGGAACAGCCCGGTGCCGGTGCCAAACTGAAAATGTGGGTGCGGGTCACCGATAACTTCAGCGACAGCCCCGACCTGGCGACGTTCTGGAAGCGGATGGAGCAGGGGCGCAAGGTCTGGCTCAAGGACGGCCAGGGCAACGCCATCACGCCTGAGCAAATACCGGCACACTTGGGCTTCAAGAGCCTCGGCGATGATATGTTCCGTAGCCTGGTGTATTTCTCTCGCAAAGCCTCCTACGGCAAGCCGACCTCCGGCGCGGTGGTGCCGGAATTCCTGGAGTTCTACTGGGGGGGCTGGTTGCGCACGCAGATTGACCTCGGCGCGTTCAACCTGAACAAGCAGGGCGGGTATGAGGACGCTATCGGGGCGGTGGCCAAGCGTATGGTGAGCCTGGCGCCCGATGCAGTGGTAGGGGACAGCGGCTTCAGCGCTCAGCAGTTGGGCGGCTTTACGTCACTTGACCGCAAGGAACTGAACGATACGTTCAAGAAGAAAGTGCCCTACGTTATCGACAGTAGAAACAAGTAAGTGACGAGTCGGCAGGGGCGGCCGGGTGCTGTTCCTGTCGGGCGTATAACGGCTGAATATACAGTAAAGATCCGGCAGGCATCGATTTAAATGCCGCTGGGCATTTAATGGGCTCCAGGGCGATAAAGTGTTGGACTAACTTTGCCCGTTTGTTTAATGTGGCGCCTCTTGGCCTACTGCCGTTAGTGTGTTCTGTGGTGGCGCCAGGCGTTCAATACGTCAGGTCTTTCCTGGCGACTGTGAGTTTCCCGTAAATCGGGTTTTCCCTTCACGATATCAACCCCCGCGGCTGATGTTGTGGCGTTTCAAATCAGCGACGCTCGTCCAGAGCGTGCTGCTTCCAATAACCGAAACCGGGTTGGTTGAAGCGTCTGATGATCGTCTTGCCTACAATAAAAAATCGACGAAATAACCTGCACTTGTAAATTAATAACTCGAGGCTTATGTCTGCGTTGGTTATAAGTTTTTAGTGCCCGTTAATAAGTGCTTGATGTTCATATTGCTCATATTCGCACTGTGCGAATACAACGACCTGCTTCAATTAAATACATGCAATTTTTCGTAGAGGCTGTTGTGTCTAAAGGTGTTGTTCTGGCGGTTTCCGCTTCCTTCCTGTTTGGCGTGTTGTATTTCTTTACCTCCCTTCTTGAACCCTTGAATGGTCAGCAGATATTTGGCTGACGAATGCTCATCTCATTGCCCTTCATGACGCTGCTGCTCTGCCTCTCCGGGGATTGGAAGTGGGTGCCGTTGGTCTACAAGCGGCTGCGCGAAAAACCTGCGTTGCTGCCCTGCGTCGTATTGACCAGTGCCTTGGTGGGTGTGCAACTCTGGATTTTCATGTGGGCCCCCCTCAATGGTCACGGCCTGGATGTGTCGCTGGGTTATTTCCTGCTGCCGCTGACCATGGTCATCACCGGGCGCATTGTTTACGGCGAACGCCTTTCACGTCTGCAAAAGATTGCCGCAGCGTTGGCGGCGGTGGGCGTGGCCAATGAGTTGTATCGTACGGGCGGGTTTTCCTGGACCACGCTGGTAGTGTGCGTGGGGTATCCGCTGTATTTCGTGCCGCGCCGCCGTTGCGGTACCGACAACCTGGGCGGGCTGTGGCTGGACATGATGCTGATGGTCCCGGTGGCGCTGTGGTTCGTCCTGGAGGGCGATTCCATCAGTGAAGCACTGGCGCAGCGCCCGGCGCTCTACTGGCTGGTACCGCTGATGGGATTGGTCAGTGCGGCGGCGGGTTATTCCTACATACTGGCCAGTCGGCTATTGCCCTTCAGTCTGTTCGGTTTGCTCAGTTACGCGGAGCCGGTGCTGCTGGTGGCTGTGTCGCTGATGCTGGGAGACAGCCTCAAGCCGGGCCAGTGGATGACCTACCTGCCGATCTGGCTGGCCGTGGTGGTGCTGGTGCTGGAAGGCTTGAGGCATTTGAATCGACTGCGCCGGTCGATCTGACCTACGCCCCGCGCAGCGAAATCTGGCAGCTGTGTCAGCCCTTGAGCTTCTCGGCAATCCAGATGGTATGCCGTGTACCTTTGTTGCCATGGGCAAATACCTGCACTTCCTCGGCCTTGAAGCCGGCCTTGCGCAGTTTGTCGCTGAACTGTTTGTCGGCGCTGGCCGACCACACCGCCAGCACGCCCTTGGGTCGCAGGGCCTTGGCGCAGGCGCTGAGGCCACCGGCGGAATACAGCCAACTGTTGGCTTTTTGCGTCAGGCCTTCGGGGCCGTTGTCGACATCCAGCATGATCGCGTCAAAGCCCTGAGGCTCGGCCTGCAGCACCTTGGCCACGTCTTCCATGCGGATCACGGTGCGCGGGTCCAACAGCGGGCGGCCGGACTTTTCACCCAGCGGGCCGCGGTTCCACTCCACTACGCCGGGCACCAGCTCGGCGACCACCACTTCGGCGGTCTTGCCCAAGTGCTTGAGGGCCGCCGCCAGGGTAAAGCCCATGCCCAGGCCGCCAATCAACACCCTGGAGCCGGGCCGACCGGCGACCTTGCGGCACGGAATTTCCGCCAGTGCATCCTCGGAGCCGTGCATGCGCGTGTTCATCAACTGGCCACCGTCACCGCCCTGGATCTTGATGACAAAATCCTCACCGTATTCGAACAGGCACAAGGCACCGCCGTTGTCGGGGATCGGGGTGGTGTCCAGCAGAACGAAACGTTTCATGGAAATCTCATTGGGAAGGGCATTCTTGCGCGGTTGGGAGTAGCCTTACGACTTTACGGTCAGGCCATGGAGCCATCGATGAAGTGCAGCATTCTAACGGTCATTGTATGGAGCGCGCTCACCCTTAGCGGTGTGGCCCAGGCTCAGGAGTCGCAAACCGTGCCGATTACCCCCGCGCCCACTGCGGGTTCGCCGGGCACTGCAACGCCCACGCCTTACCCGCAAGTCACTCCACCGGCGACGCCCAAGGCGGCCGGCAGCGGTGAACCCTTGCTGGCGCCTATGGTGTTGCCCGCGCCGCCGAAGGATCAGACGATCCCCGGCTTGCAGCAGAACGACGTCAAGCCCAAGACCCCAGGCGGTTAAAACTGCTGGGACAGCAACTGCCCATCCGCCATGCGCAGGCGCTTGGACAGGGCGATCGCAATCGCACGAATGATCTTGGCCGCGATTTTCGGCGCATCGTTGAGCATTTTTTCCAGGGAATCCTTACCCAGGTTCAACAGCACGCAATCGCTGGCCGCCACACAGCTGGCGGAACGGCGCTCGCCATCCAGCACGGCCATCTCGCCAAAGGCACGACCACTGCGCAGGGTGGCGATGGTCAGCCGCTGGCCTTCATGGTTGGTTTTCTGCACCGCCACCTGGCCTGAGTGAATGATGCACATGAAGGTGCCGGCGTCGCCCTCGAGGAAGATCACCTCGTCACGGGCAATACTGCTGATGTTGAAATAGCCCGCCGCCACGTGAAAGTCTTCCGGCAGCAACGGGTCGAACAGGCCGCAATCCATCAGCATGTCGCGGATTTCGTTATTGAGTAAGGTCGGTTCTGGCATGAGGCTTACAGTCTTCGTCCATAAATCGTGCAGGGCGCGCGCCCGGCGGTCAGGTGTTCAGACCCGCCCGCCGAGCGGAGTTCCTTAAATCAGCCCCAGGGCCTTGAAAACAAATCCATATTCGAGTGCTACGTCACGTAATCCCTGGTAACGACCACTCATGCCGCCATGGCCTGCGCCCAGTTCGGTCTTGAGCAGCAGCAGGTTGTCGTCGGTCTTGGTGTCCCGCAGCTTGGCCACCCACTTGGCCGCTTCCCAATATTGCACGCGGCTGTCGTTGTAGCCGGCGATTACCAGCATGGCCGGGTAAGCCTGGGCGCTGACGTTTTCATACGGCGCGTAGGCCTTGATCCGCTCATACACCTCAGGCTCCTCAGGGTTACCCCATTCGTCGTACTCGGTGATGGTCAGCGGCAACTCCGGGTCGAGCATGGTGTTGAGCACGTCGACGAACGGCACTTCGGCAATCGCCGCCTGGAACAGCTCCGGGCGTTGATTGAGCACGGCGCCGATCAACAGGCCGCCGGCGCTGCCGCCGCTGATGGCCAGTTGCTTGGAGGTGGTCAGGCCGTGGGCGATCAGGTGTTCGGCGCAGGCGATAAAGTCGCTGAAGGTGTTTTGCTTGTGCGCCTGCTTGCCACCCCGGTACCAGGCTTCGCCCAGCTCGCCGCCGCCGCGTACATGGGCGATGGCGAAGGCCACGCCACGGTCCAGCAGGCTCAGGCGGGCGTGGGAGAACCAAGGGTCGAGGCTTTGGCCGTAGGCGCCGTAGCCGTACAGGTACAGCGGCGTCGGCTTGCCCAACTGGTCGCGCCGCACCACAAGGCTGATGGGCACCTGAGTGCCATCGGCCGACGTCGCCCACAACCGCTGGCTGACGTAGTCGTCGGCGTTGAACACGCCCAGCACCGGAGTTTCCTTGAGCACGGTTTGGGCGCCGCTGGCCAGTTCCAGCTGACGGACCTGCGCCGGACGGTTCAGTGCTTCATAACGTAGGCGGATCTTGTCGCTGACAAATTCCAGGCTGTTTTGCACATAGAGGCTGTAGGCCGCGTCGGGTAATTCCACCCGATAAACGGCTTGGCCTTGTGGGTGCACTTCGATGATCGGCAGGCCACCGATCCGTAAACTCAGGGTCATGGCCTGGGCGTTGAGGCTCACGCCGTCGAGCATCACCGCGTCGTCGTGGGGGATCAGGTTCTGCCAGTCGTCCTGGGTCGGCACGTTGCCGGTGTCGGCCGCCTGGAACAGCGCAAAGTTGATGCCGTCCCGGTTGCTGCGGATAAACCAGGCCCACTGGTCGTCCAGCTTGCCGTGGTCGACGTCGTATTCATGGCCTTCGACCCTGGGCGCCATGCAAGTAAAGGCCTGCTGCGGCTGATCGGCGTCCAGGGCCCAGATTTCGCTGGTGGTCTTGCTGCCCAGGGCCAGCAGCAGCTGGCGCTCGGAACTTGAGCGGTAGCAATGCAGGAAGAAACGGCCATCGGGCTCGTGGAACACTTCTTCGGCGGCGGTGCCGTCCAGGCGATAGCGGTACAGCTTGTGCGGGCGGTGGGTGTCGTCCAGTTCGCTGAAGAACAGGGTCAGGCTGTCGTTGGCCCAGGTCATGCTGCCGTCGCAGTCTTCGAACTCCAGTTCGCTGACCTTGCCGGTGGTTAATTCCTTCACGTAGAGGGTGTAAATCTCTTCGCCGCTGGTGTCCAGGCTGTAGGCCAGGCGCTGGTGGTCCGGGCTGATGCTGAAGGCGCCGAGGGAGAAAAAGCCGCCATTGGCCAGTACGTTCGGGTCCAGCAGCAGCTCTTCCGCGCTTTCGTCGACCTGTTGGCTGTCATCTGCCGGGCGCGGGCAACGGTAGTGGCGGGCGTATTCGTCGCCGGCGGTGGTGCGGGTGTAATACAGGTATGGGCCCCAGGGCGAGGGCAGGGACAGGTCGGTTTCGAGGATGCGGCCCTTGATCTCTTCGAACAGGGTTTCGCGCAGGGCCTGCTGGTCGGACAATTCTGCTTCTTGCCAGGCATTTTCCGCCTTCAGGTAATCGAGCACCTCGGCGTTGTCGCGCTCTTGCAACCAGGCGTACGGGTCGGTGCCTGGGGCCTTGCGGGCGATCGGGGCGGCAGTGATGTGGGTCGCTGGGGGCATGGATCACTCTCTGTCTGGCGGTTGGCCGACGGCATTGCAGCCTCGGCACTGAAAAGCCGTTATCATAGCGGCCTGTTTGCCTACCTTGCCATGGACACCATGACCGAGAACGACTATCTGATCGCTTGGGGCCTCTACGCCTTCGCAGCCCTGGGTTGCCTGTTGGTGTGGTTTGCCATGACCCGCTGGATGTGGCGCTGGCTGCGCGAACCGCTGCGCTTGCTGATGGCGGTGCTGCTGCTCAGCCCGACCATTGTCGACCCGGTGAAGACCCAGTTCGCCCCGGCCGTCGCCATCACGGCCCTGGACCTGGTGCTCAAGGTCGGCAACAACGCCTGGCGGGCGATCTCCGATTTGTTCATGTATTCCATGATCGCGTTCGGCGTGTACCTGGTGTTTGCGCTGATCCGCTGGCCCATCGAACGCGCCGCCCGGGCCCGCCGGGAGCAAAAGGCCGCCGCGGCAGCCGCCGCTGCCGCCGAGCCGGATGACGATGAGCCCTTCGCCGATGAGCGTTACGGTCGCCCGGCACCTGTCAGCGGCATGCGGGTAGAACCGCGCCTTTAACGTCGTACGCTCAGCAATCGGGAAGCCTGGCATGTGTGAATTATTGGGCATGAGTGCCAACGTACCGACCGATATCGTCTTCAGCTTTACCGGGCTGATGCAGCGCGGCGGACGTACCGGCCCCCACCGCGACGGTTGGGGCATCGCCTTTTACGAGGGCCGCGGCCTGCGGTTGTTCCAGGACCCGGCGGCCAGCAGCGAATCGGAAGTCGCGCTGCTGGTGCAGCGTTATCCCATCAAGAGTGAAGTGGTCATCGGCCATATCCGCCAGGCCAATGTCGGCAAGGTGTGCCTGTCCAATACCCACCCGTTCGTCCGGGAGTTGTGGGGCCGTAACTGGTGCTTCGCGCACAACGGCCAATTGGCGGACTTCAATCCCCGCGCTACCTTCTACCGCCCGGTGGGCGATACCGACAGCGAAGCGGCGTTCTGCGATCTGCTCAACCGCGTGCGTGAAGCGTTCCCGGAGCCGGTGGACATCGAACAGGTGCTGCCGGACCTGATCGCCGCGTGCAGCGAATACCGCAGCAAAGGCGTGTTCAACTGCTTGCTCAGCGACGGTGACTGGCTGTTCTGCTATTGCTCGACCAAACTGGCGCAGATCACCCGGCGAGCACCGTTTGGCCCTGCGCGCTTGAAAGATGTCGACGTGATCGTCGATTTTCAGGCCGAAACCACGCCCAATGACGTGGTGACGGTGATTGCCACCGAACCCCTGACCGAAAACGAGACCTGGACCCGCTACGAACCGGGCCAGTGGAGCCTGTGGCGACGCGGCGAATGCGTCTCCCAAGGTACAACTGAGTAAGGACGCCGAATATGTTGCTCAGCTATTTGCGACTGGTGCTGTTTGCCGTTGGCCTGTTGGTCGGTGTGCAGGTGCCGGGGTTTATCAGCGACTACGCCAAGCGTGTCGAAGCCCATCTGATCGAAGCCCAGACCGGCTTGCGCGGCTTCGATGCCACGGCGCAGCAATTCTTCAACGATGACTTGCAGGCGCTGGTGGCCCATTACCGCGCCAGTGACGACCCGGTGTTTCGCAGCGATGCCAACAGCCTGGGCACGTTGCTCGACCGTCAGGTGGCCCTGGATAAGCAATTCCAGGCGATGCAAGGGCCGTGGTACATCCGCGCGCTGCAAGTGGCCGTGGCCGCCGACCCGGCGATTCGCCAGGAAACCTGGAACGGCTACAGCTACATGCTGTTGCTGACCCCGGAAGCCATGGGCTGGGGCCTGGGCGGGGCGATGCTGTTGTCGTTTGGCATCGAATGCCTGTTCCGCCTGATCGACTGGGTGGTATTGGGCGGCAAGCGCCTGCGCCAGAGCCGGCCAATCGAGGAGCGGGATCTGAAAGGGTTGTAAGCGCGATCAGGCGGTGGGTTTGTTGAGGACCATCAACCCTTCACCCACCTCCTGCGCGTAGCGTTCCACCACGGTCTGGCACAGCCCGACCACCTCTTCTACCAACTCCACCCCGACCCGCCACGACACCACCACGTGCAAGTTCGGCGGTCGTTGCTCCATGGGCAGTATCCGCAGCTCGCCGCGGGCCAGCTCCTCGCTGACCAGCACCGGCGGCAACGCGCCAATACCGAACCCGTCACGCAGCAGGCGAGTAATCGCCGACACCGAGTTCACGCAACTGACGCGGGGCGTCGTCACGCCATTGGCCTGCATCAGGCTGAGCACGTCCTGATGGGGATGGGAGTTTTTCGAGTAAGTGATGATCCGCTCCTGGGCCAATTCGGCCAGGGAAGCGTAGTCGCGGTTATAGATCGAATGGCTGGCGACTATCCAGGCCATGGGGTGGCTGGCCAGTTCCACACTGCGCAGGGTTTCGTGGCGTAGCAGGTCGGTTTGCAGGATCAGGTCAAGAAAGCCTTTTTGCAACTGATCGCTGAGGTTCAATGCGGTATCGGCGACCAATTCGATTTCCACTAACGGGAAATGGTTCGTCAACTCCGCCACCAACGCACTGAGCCACGTGTGAATCACCGTGTCCATCGCCCCGATCCGGATGCGCCCGACCTTGCTGCTGGTGGTTTCCAGCGACTGCTTGAGGCCCTGCATCGTGACCATCATCTGTTCGGCATAGTCGAGCACCTTCATGCCTTCCGGGGTCAGGCTCACGCCACGGGAGTCGCGCAGGAACAGCTTCACCCCCAGCTCGCTTTCCAGCACGGCGATGCGGCTGGAGATCGAGGCCTGGGTGGTGAACAGCTTTTCTGCCGTGAGGCGAAAGCTCTTGAGCTTGGCCACCCAGACGAAGGTTTCGAGGAACTTCAAATTCATGGGATCAACTTTTTCTTATGCATGGATCGGTTTTTATTAGTTGGACGCCGCACAGGGCAAACGCCAAAAATCGAACCGTCTCACGATAAGCGTCGTTGGGGTTCAGGACAACATCGTTGCGAGATCTTGGTAAAAGATCCCACACTACAAAAAACAAAGCCTACAGGAGCCCTCACCGTGAGCCGCCTGCTATTGAACTGCGACATCGGCGAAAGCTTTGGCAACTGGACCTTGGGTCTGGACGCCGAGGTCATGCCGTTCATTGATTGCGCCAACGTTGCCTGCGGCTTCCACGCCGGCGACCCGAGCATCATGCGCAAGACCGTCAGCCTGGCCTTCGAGCATGGCGTGCAGGTGGGTGCACACCCGGCGTACCAGGATTTGCAGGGTTTCGGCCGCCGCTCCATGGCCTACACCCCGCAGGAAATCCAGGACCTGTTGCACTACCAGATCGGCGCCCTCGACGGCATTTGCCGGGCTCAGGGCGGGCGGGTCAGCTACGTCAAACCCCACGGTGCGATGTACAACGACATGATGGCCAAGCCGGCGCAATTGCGTGCGGTGATCCAGGCCATGGCCGCCTATGACGCCAGCTTGCCGCTGATGCTGATGGCCACCCGCGACAACAGCGCTGCCCAGGCCCTGGGTGACGAGTATGGCGTCACCCTGTGGTTCGAAGCCTTCGCCGATCGCGCCTACGACAGCGCCGGGCATCTGGTGTCCCGGCAGTTGCCAGGTGCGGTGCACCACGACCCGGAACAGATCATCCAACAAGCCCTGACCATCGCCCGCGGTGAACACCTGATGGCCAGCGACGGCAGCCCGTTGCTGCTGCAGGCCAATACCTTGTGCGTACACGGCGACAACGCCAGCTCGGTGGCCGCTGTGCAGCGCATCCGCGAGGCGTTGACGCCAGCATGAAGCCACGGATTGAAGTGGTGGCCATCGACTGCCTGATGGTGCGCCTGTTTGAGGTGATCGCCGAAGACAACATGCCCTGGATGCTCGCCGCCACGCGGCGCCTGCGGGAAGGGTTTGGCCCGGCGCTGGTGGACCTGGTGCCGTCCTACACGACCCTGATGGTGCATTACGACCTGATGGCGCTGGACCCGGCCCAGGCACGGGAGTTGATTGATCACGCACTCAAAGCGCTGCAACCAGAGCCCAAGGGCAGTGGGCAATGCCATGTGTTGCCGGTTTGGTATGACCTGAGTGTGGGCCCCGAGCTGACATTGCTCGCGCAACGCAGTGGCCTGGTGATGGACGAGGTGATTCGTCGCCACAGCCAGCACGAATACCAGGTGTTCGCCTTGGGCTTCGCCCCGGGGTTTGCCTTTATGGGGCTGGTGGACGAACTGCTTGCGGCGCCACGGCTCAATACGCCACGCAAACGCGTCGCCGCCGGCAGCGTGGGGATCGCCGAGCGGCAAACCGCGGCCTATCCGGTGGTATCGCCGGGGGGCTGGAACCTGATCGGCCGCACGCCGGCCAAGCTGTTCGACCGCGAGCGCGACGGCTACAGCCTGCTGCAGCCGGGAGACACGGTGCGTTACGAAGCGGTCAGCCGTAGCGAATTCATCAACCTGGGTGGCGATGACACGCCGTTGGAGGCGCAGGCATGAGCCGCTTGTTGATCGAGGCCAGCACACCGCTGTGCCTGTTGCAGGATGCCGGACGCTTTGGCGTGAGGCACTTGGGCGTGACCCAGGGCGGTGCGCTGGATTGGGTGTCGATGTCGTGGGCCAATTGGTTACTCGGTAACTCCCTGGATGCCCCGGTGGTAGAAATCACCTTGGGTGGCTTCACGGTGCAGGCCGAGGGCTATTGCCTGCTGGCGCTGGCCGGGGCGGACCTGGGCGCTTATGTCGATGAGCGCGCCATCAGCCCGGGGCGCAGCTTTATTCTGCAAAAAGGCCAGCGTTTGCGTTTTACCCAGCCCTTCAGTGGTGCGCGGGCTTACCTGGCCGCGCCGGGCGGGTTTGATGCGCCGCAGGTGCTGGGCAGTTGCGCCACGGTGGGTCGTGAAGAGCTGGGCGGGCTGGATGGCTTTGGCCGGGCGCTGGCTGAAGGTGCGCAACTGACGTACTCCGGTACGGGCGGTGCCATGCGGGAGTTGTCCGCCGGGCAGTTGCCGACACAGGACGCGAAGGCACCCCTGGAGGTGATCCTCGGCGCGCAGATCGGCCAGTTTGGCGGGCAGAGCCTGTTTGATGTGTTCAACAGCGAGTGGACCCTCGACAGCCGCGCCGACCGTATGGGCATGCGCTTGCTGGGCACGCCACTGGAGTATCAGGGGCCGTCCCTGATCTCCGAAGGCATCCCGTTGGGTGCGATCCAGGTGCCGCCGGATGGGCAGCCGATCGTGTTGCTCAATGATCGGCAGACGATTGGCGGCTACCCGCGACTGGGGGCGTTGACGCCGTTGGCGCTGGCGCGGCTGGCGCAGTGCTTGCCCGGGGAGAAGGTGCGGTTGGCGCCGGTGGTGCAAGAGACGGCGCATCGCCAGCAGGTGGAGTATTTGCGCCGCTTTATGGACCGCTAAAAGCATCGCAGGCAAGCCAGCTCCCACAATTTGGAATGCATTTCCCTGTGGGAGCTGGCTTGCCTGCGATGGCGTCAGTGAGTGCTCCGCCTATTTGGAAAGAAACCGCATCCCTTCCTCAAGCCCCCGCAACGTCAATGGAAACATCTGGTCCTCGATCAAATCCCGAACAATCCCGGTGGACGCGGTATAGCCCCAGGTGTCTTTCGGATACGGATTAATCCAGATCAGCTTCTTGTACTTCTCCATGAACCGCTGCATCCACACGTACCCGGGCTCTTCATTCCAGTGTTCGACGCTGCCGCCGGCCTGGGTGATTTCATACGGCGCCATGGCCGCATCGCCGATAAAGATCACTTTGTAATCGGCGCCGTACTTGTGCAGCAGGTCCTGGGTCGAGGTGCGTTCCGAACTGCGGCGCATGTTGTTCTTCCACACTGATTCATAAATGAAGTTGTGAAAGTAGAAGTACTCCAGGTGCTTGAACTCGGTCTTGCACGCCGAGAACAGTTCTTCGCAGGTCTTCACGTGGGCATCCATCGAACCGCCGATGTCGAACAGCAACAACAGCTTGATGGTGTTGCGCCGCTCCGGGCGCATCTGGATATTCAGCAGCCCGGCATCCCGCGCCGTATGGTCGATGGTGCCGTCGATGTCGAGCTCATCGGCTGCACCCTGGCGCGCGAACTTGCGCAGGCGGCGCAGGGCGATCTTGATGTTGCGCGTGCCCAGTTCTACCGAATCGTCGAGGTTCTTGTACTCGCGCTGGTCCCAGACCTTGACCGCCTTGCCCTGGCGCTTGCCGGCATCCCCCACGCGAATGCCTTCGGGGTTGAACCCTCCGGAGCCGAACGGGCTGGTGCCGCCGGTGCCGATCCACTTATTGCCGCCGGCGTGGCGTTCTTTCTGTTCTTCCAGACGTTTCTTGAACTCTTCGATCAGCTTGTCCAACCCGCCAAGGGACTGGATTTGCGCACGCTCTTCATCGGTCAGCGAGCGTTCGAATTCCTTGCGCAGCCAGTCTTCGGGGATCAGCGCCTGCAGGTGATCGTCGAGTTTTTCCAGGCCATTGAAGTAGGCACCGAAGGCCCGGTCGAACTTGTCGAAATGCCGTTCGTCCTTCACCAGGATCGCCCGGGCCAGGTAATAAAACTCGTCCATGTCGGCGAAGGTCACGCGCTGTTTCAGCGCGTTGATCAGGTCCAGCAGCTCACGCACCGAGACGGGTACCTTGGCTGCACGCATTTCATTGAACAGGTTGAGCAGCATGGCAATCGCCCTTATCGGTTACCGCGACGGCTCATGAACGCCAGGCGTTCCAGCAACTGCACGTCTTGCTCGTTTTTCACCAGGGCACCGGCCAGGGGCGGAATGGCCTTGGTGGGGTCGCGCTCGCGCAGCACGGCTTCGCCGATGTTGTCGGCCATCAGTAATTTCAGCCAGTCCACCAGTTCGGAGGTGGAGGGTTTTTTCTTCAGGCCCGGAACCTTGCGCACGTCGAAGAACACGTCCAGCGCTTCGCTGACCAGGTCTTTCTTGATGTCGGGGTAGTGCACGTCGACGATTTTTTGCAGGGTGGTGCGGTCCGGGAAGGCGATGTAGTGGAAGAAGCAGCGGCGCAGGAAGGCGTCCGGCAGCTCTTTTTCGTTGTTGGAGGTAATGATGATGATCGGGCGCTTCTTGGCCTTGATGGTTTCGTCGATTTCGTAGACGTAGAACTCCATCTTGTCGAGTTCTTGCAGCAGGTCGTTGGGGAATTCGATGTCGGCCTTGTCGATTTCGTCAATCAGCAGGATCACCCGTTCCTCGGACTCGAAGGCTTCCCAGAGCTTGCCCTTTTTCAGGTAGTTGCGAACGTCATGCACCTTGTCCACGCCCAGTTGCGAATCCCGCAGGCGGCTGACCGCGTCGTACTCGTACAGGCCCTGGTGGGCCTTGGTGGTGGACTTGATGTGCCAGGTGATCAGCCGGGCGCCAAAGGATTCGGCCAGTTGCTCGGCGAGCATGGTCTTGCCGGTGCCCGGTTCGCCTTTGACCAGCAGCGGCCGCTCCAGCGTGATGGCGGCGTTGACGGCCAGTTTCAGGTCATCAGTGGCAACGTAGGCCTGGGTGCCTTCGAACTTCATCTATCAATCCTCGAACGTGACGCCGAACGGTCCGGGACCGAAGCGGGCGAATAATCAGCTTTGCCCGACTATACCGCGCAGCCCCGGCGACTGTGAACGCAGACGGGCTATTCAGTCTCTGAATGGGCGGTCACATTATTCTGTAGGAGCGAGCTTGCTCGCGAAGAACCTGAGCACACCGCGTGCATCCAGAATGCATGCGTCATCGTTGAAGTCCTTCGCGGGCAAGCTCGCTCCTACAGGGGCTAACGTTCAGTCTGCGCTGGGCTTGGGCTGCTCATAGCGGGCGTTGAAGGCCTGGACAAAACCATTGCGCAAAATCTGCAAAAACGCCTGGAACGCGCTGATATCTTGCTGGTGAACGTTGCCGCTCAGCTCTACGCGGGTGGCAAACTGGTTTTTGTTCTGGTTTTTCAGCACGGTCTCGCTGGCGCCGACCACCGCCTCCCAGATCGAGCGGAAGATGCCCTTGTCCTTGTTCTCCACGTCCTGCTGCCAGTTGAACACCTCCACATCCCGCAACAGGGGCTTGATGTAGCCGGTCAGTTGGCCTTTTTCGGCCTGGGCCTCGACCACCAGGTCGCCGGTGCCGGCACTGAAGTCGAACTTGCCGTAGGCCGAGGCGAAGTCATTCATGCGTTTGAGCTGGATATCCTTGGCCCGGAAGCGGAATTCAAAGTTTTCGAAGTTGCTCAAGGGATCGAACGTTGCGGTGGCCTCCAGCGGGGCCTGGCCCAAAAACAGCGCCTTGCCGTCGAAGCGCGCATCACGCTGGCCTTTGACGTCTACCACGTTGGTCAGGTTATAGAAGCTGGCGTTGACCTGGGTTGCGTAAATGTTGACCGGTGGTTTGGAACTGAAGTTACGGAAAGCGATTTTCCCGTCGTCGATACGCACCTCGTTGAGGGTGATCGGCAACAGCTTGCGCAACTGGGCCTGCCAGTCGGTGCCTTGACCGGTCTGGGACGCTTGCTTGTTGGTGCCGCCATCGACAAAGTTCAGCTCCGGCTGGATGAACTGTGCCTGGGCGACCACCGCATGGTCGTACCACAGTGAATGCCAGCTGACCGACAGATCGATCACCGGCGCCTTGACGAACGGCACCGGCACCTTGCCGTCCACCTTGACGATCTGTAAGCCATTGATTCGATAGGCGCCGCGCCACAAGGCCAGGTCGACGTCGGTGACCTGGCCGCGGTAATCACCCATGTCGGCGAGTTTGTCATTCAGGTAATTGCGCACCAGGTAGGGCAGGGCGATATCCAGGACGACCAGCAGTACCACGACCCCGACGAGGGTCCAGAGCGGCCAACTGTAGCGACGTTTCATAGGATTTTTCTCCATCCGTGTAGGCGATTGACTGCTGGCGCCGCCGGACGTTCGCTTGACTGGACGCCTCGCAACACGAGGCATACCCTTGGGGCCTTCCTGAAATTGCCTTAAGGACCCGTCATGAGCCGCATTTTTGCAGACAACGCGCACTCCATCGGTAACACGCCCCTGGTTCAGATCAATCGCATCGCCCCACGTGGCGTGACCATCCTGGCCAAGATCGAAGGGCGTAACCCGGGGTATTCGGTGAAGTGCCGGATTGGCGCGAACATGGTCTGGGACGCCGAAGGCAGCGGCAAACTCAAGCCCGGCATGACCATCGTCGAACCGACTTCCGGCAATACCGGGATTGGCCTGGCGTTTGTTGCCGCCGCCCGTGGTTACAAGTTGTTGCTGACCATGCCCGCGTCCATGAGCATCGAGCGGCGCAAAGTGCTCAAGGCCCTTGGCGCCGAACTGGTATTGACCGAGCCGGCCAAGGGCATGAAGGGCGCGATCGAAAAAGCCGGCGAAATCCTCGCCAGCGACCCGGCCAAGTACTTTATGCCGGCCCAGTTCGAAAACCCGGCCAACCCTGCCATCCACGAGAAAACCACCGGTCCGGAAATCTGGAATGACACCGATGGCGCCGTGGATGTGCTGGTGGCGGGTGTGGGCACCGGCGGCACCCTCACCGGGGTGTCGCGCTACATCAAGAACATCCAGGGCAAGCCGATCCTGTCGGTGGCGGTGGAACCCATCAGCTCGCCGGTGATTACCCAGGCGCTGGCCGGTGAGGAGATCAAGCCCAGCCCCCACAAGATCCAGGGCATTGGCGCCGGGTTTGTGCCGAAGAACCTCGACCTGTCGATGGTGGACCGGGTTGAACTGGTCAGCGACGAAGAGTCCAAGGCCATGGCCTTGCGCCTGATGCAGGAGGAGGGGATTCTGTGTGGTATCTCCTGCGGTGCGGCGATGGCGGTGGCGGTGCGCCTGGCCGAGAAGCCGGAAATGCAGGGCAAGACCATCGTGGTGGTGCTGCCGGACTCCGGTGAACGCTACCTGTCGAGCATGTTGTTCGCCGATTTGTTCACCGATCAGGAAAACCAGGCTTGATTCAAATCAGCGCGATGGCGTGGCCCTTATGCATAATTGGCCCGTCATCGCGCACCGCTGAATGTTGATTGTTGGCGTGCGCGGGTTTTTCCCGAGGCCCGGAGTGTTTATCATGGCCGGCTGCTACGTCTGGTTTCCCCGCAACGGGAGGCTAATGGCCAGACGCCTATTTCCAGGAGTTGCTGCATGACCTTTTCTTTGGCCGCCAAACTGTCAGTGCTGCTGCTGTTTATCGGCAGCACGCTGTATGTACATTTGCGTGGCAAGGCCCGTTTGCCGATGTTGCGTCAGTTCGTCAACCATTCGGCGCTGTTCGCCCCTTATAACGCCTTGATGTACATCTTCTCTGCCGTGCCGTCCAAGCCGTACCTGGACCGCAGCAAGTTTCCGGAGCTGGACGTGCTCAAGGACAACTGGGAAGTGATCCGCGAAGAGGCCATGCACCTGTTCGACGAGGGCTACATTCGTGCCGCCGAGAAGAACAACGACGCCGGTTTCGGCTCGTTCTTCAAGAAGGGCTGGAAGCGTTTCTACCTCAAGTGGTACGACAAACCGTTGCCGTCGGCTGAACTGCTGTGCCCGAAAACCGTGGCCCTGGTCAGCAGCATTCCCAACGTCAAGGGCGCGATGTTTGCGCTGTTGCCGGGTGGCAGCCACCTCAACCCGCACCGCGACCCGTTTGCTGGCTCGTTGCGTTACCACCTGGGGCTGTCCACGCCCAACTCCGACGACTGCCGCATCTTTGTCGACGGCCAGGTGTACGCCTGGCGTGACGGTGAAGACGTGATGTTCGACGAGACCTACGTGCACTGGGTGAAGAACGAAACCGAGCACACCCGGGTGATCCTGTTCTGCGACATCGAGCGTCCGTTGAGCAGCCGCCTGATGACCCGCATCAACCGCTGGGTCAGCGCCCAACTGGGCCGCGCCACCGCGCCGCAGAACCTGGATGACGAGCGCGTGGGCGGGATCAACCAGGCGTATGCCTGGAGCAAGCGCTTCAGTGATGGCTTCAGCGGCGGGGTCAAGCAGTGGAAGCGCAAGCACCCGAAGGCCTATCGCATCCTGCGACCGGTGCTGGCGGTGGTGGTGCTGACGGCGTTGGGGTATTGGTTGTTTGGTTAAGGTTGTTGCAGGCATAAAAAAACCGCTCGGATGAGCGGTTTTTTTATGGTTTTGATTTGTCGGGGCTGCCAGCCAAAAGGCTGGGTTCCTCAACGCTGACTGTCATGGCTGCACTGAGAAAACGCCGTTGGTTAGCTGTAAGTGTTGGGGCCCTAAGCTCTTTTATTACCTTCGATGACGCTTTCTGGGTGACGGAGTTTTTAGAAACTGCTCCCATATTAGCCTCCACTATTGATCATTAATTGAGCATGTTTGCGATGCTATGCCTTCTCTACGGCTATCACAAGCCTCCCCTCGGAGTCGAAGTCAAAGCCCAGATTCTTATAGAGGGGAATGGCACCCGGCGCGGGCTCTTGAATCTCTATCCACTGACTGCCAATGATCTGTGCGTAATGATCAACCGCGATCATCGTCAACGCAGCGATACGGCTTTTCAAGGGATGTGTTTTTCCTGGTTTTCCCTCTAATCGGATGATTTTGATCCGTAACCGACTTTGATTCGGATTGGCAAAGCACAATCCACATAATTCGACGTCGAACCAAATGGCCAGGTCAAATGCCAGTGGCTCATGTACTTTCCACGCTGCAATCTCCTCCCAGTAAAAGTGCGGGGCTTCTTCCCAGTCCTGATAGGCAGTCAATGCCTCGATGCTAATGGGCTCAAATCGCACTTTGGTCAAGTCGACGTGATTGTCTTCATCCTGTTTCAGGGCTTCGTACCACTGCCGGGTAGAGGCTTTCGCAAGGTGCAGCGCCGTGGAGCGGTATAGCTGATATCGCAGAGTGTCGCGTTTTTTTGGCATGGGTCATCATGAGTTGAAAGCCCCCCTGATCCGGAGCGGATTGGTTTTTTCCAAGGCTAGTGGTGTTGACTCAAGCTGTCCTTACTGGCCATTTGGCGAAGTCATTGCAAAGCATGTCCCCGGCTGGTTATAGTCGACCACCGGTGTTTTTCGACACCGTATCCATCCCTTCAAAAAAGATCAGCACATGCCAGCTTCCCTGCGCATAGCGGTAGTCGATTCAGCGGTCAACGCTGCGGTCGTGCCGTGCGGGAACCAGCAGCCTGCGCAGATCAGTCACTACCCCCCACCTGTCAGTAGCACGCCGGTGTACGCAGTCGTATCACCGCCGGGTGTTGGCATTTCGGGCTGATCAGCTGATTGCTGTTCCCCTGTGCCCGCCTGAAAAAAACCTACTGAATTTCAGCTGTTGCTGAATTGGCTTTTTGCCTGATCACAGGTGGTATCCATGTCTGTTCTTTCGAAACAATCCGTGGCCGCGGCGGCCTCGACGAGCCTGTTTGTCTTGCTGTGGAGCAGCGGGGCGATTTTCTCAAAATGGGGCCTGGCCCACGCGTCGCCCTTTGCTTTTCTGCTGATCCGTTTTGCCATCGCCCTGGCGGGTTTGGTGATTCTCGTACCGATCCTCAAGCTGAAACTGCCGCGCCCCGGCAAGCCGATGCTCTACGCAGCGGCCACGGGGCTGGTGCTGTTGGGGGCTTACCAGATTTTCTATCTGCTGGCCCTGGACCTCAAGGTGACGCCGGGCATGATGGCGACCATCATGGGCGTGCAACCGATCCTGACCGTGGTGCTGATGGAGCGTCAGCGCTCCTGGGGGCGGATGTTCGGCCTGGCGCTGGGTTTGGCGGGTTTGATCATGGTGGTGTATCAGGGCATCGGCGTGTCCGGCATGTCCCTGGCGGGCATGCTGTTCGGCCTGTTGGCCCTGGCGAGCATGACCTTTGGCTCGATCATGCAGAAGCGCATCACCGATAACCCGTTGGGCACGCTGCCGGTGCAGTACCTGGCCGGCTTGGTGCTGTGCTCGGTGTTTGTGCCGTTCCAGCCGTTCCACTTTGAACACAACAGCGTTTTTTTCGTGCCGGTGCTGTGGATGGGGCTGGTGGTGTCACTGCTGGCAACGCTGTTGCTGTACCGGTTGATCGCCCGGGGCAATCTGGTGAATGTCACCAGCCTGTTCTACCTGGTGCCCGCGGTGACGGCCGTGATGGATTACCTGATCTTCGGCAACAAACTGGCCGTGCTGAGCTTGCTGGGGATGGGCTTGATCATTGTCGGATTGGCTTTTGTGTTCCGTAAGCACTGATCAACCCTTGCCCCTGTAGGAGCAAGCTTGCTCGCGAAAAACGTCAAGGCACCGTGTTCATTCAGACACAGCGCGTTATCGTTGACGCCCATCGCGAGCAAGCTCGCTCCTACAGGGATTTAGCCAATTTCCCCGGCCGCAGCACCAGCCACAACGCCCCCGCAATCAACAGCCCGCCATACAGATGCGCCATGGACAGCGGTTCATCCAGCAGCAACGCGCCCCACAACACCCCGAACGGCGGAATCATGAAGGTCACGGTCATCGACTTCACCGGACCGATGGACGTCAGCAAGCGGAAGTACAGGATGTAGGCAAACGCCGTACACACCAACCCCAGCCCCAGCAGCGACAACCACACAGACCAGCCGCCCCAACTGGCCGGCGGATGGCTGATGGCACTCCAGGCAAACAACGGCAGCAAGAACAGCGTGGCTCCCAGCATGCTGCCCAAGGCCGCCAGCCGACTGTCCAGGCCACCCCGCTGATCGAGCCAGCGTCGTGCCAAAAAGCCCGCAAACCCATAGCAGGTGGTCGCCAGCAGACACGCCAGCGCGCCCATCAGCAGTTCCGTATCGAAGGCCACCGGCCCTGCACGGGTCAGGATGCCCACGCCAAACAGCCCCAGGCACACCCCGGCGATTTTCGACGGTGTCAGGCGCTCACTGAAAAACAGCCCGCCAATCAGCACGCCCATCAGCGGCGTCGTGGCATTGAAGATCGCCGAGTAACCGGCCGGTAGCACTTGGGCGGCCACCGAATACATCGTCGCCGGAATGCCCGAGTTGATGACGCCCAGCAACAGAACCGTCTTGAACTTGCCCTGGAAGTCCCAGTTCACTCGCATCAGGGCGAGGATCACCAGCAGGCCGGTGGCGGCAATCGAGACCCGGAAAAATGCGGTAGGAATAGTGCCGATTTCTGGCGCGATAATCCGCATAAACAGAAAGCTTGCGCCCCAGATAGCGGCCAGCACCAACAGGTGCAGGGTGTCGACAGGTCTCACGGAAAAACTCCAACTTGATAAGGGCGGAAGTGTTGCCCACGGACCTGTCTGACACAATCGTTAATGCAGGTTTTACAGGACGAAACGCGTCACCAAAGCATTGAGGTCCACCGCCAGCCGCGACAGTTCCTGGCTGGCGGCCGAGGTCTGGGTCGCCCCGGCGGCGGTTTGCGTGGACAGATCCCGGATGTTCACCAGGCTGCGGTCCACTTCGCGGGCTACCAGTGCCTGCTGCTCGGCGGCGCTGGCGATCACCAGGTTGCGCTGGCTGATCTGGGAGATCGCCGCGGTGATTTTCTCCAGTGCGCTGCCCGCGCTATTGGCCCGTTGCAAGGTCTGGCCGGCGTGTTCGGCGCTGCTGTTCAGGGCGCCGACGGTGTCCTGGGTACCTTGCTGGATACCGGTGATCATCTGCTCGATTTCTTCAGTGGAATCCTGGGTGCGCTGTGCCAGGGAGCGCACTTCGTCTGCCACCACCGCAAAACCGCGGCCGGCCTCGCCTGCGCGGGCCGCCTCAATCGCGGCATTGAGCGCCAGCAGGTTGGTCTGCCCGGCAATCCCGCGGATCACTTCCAGCACCTTGCTGATGTCCTGGGCCTGCACGGCCAGGCCCTCGGCCTTGGTCGAGGCGCCGAGTACTTCGTCCACCAGGTTCTGGATCGAGCTGATGGTTTCGCTGATCTGGAAGTGGCCGTGCTTGCTGTCTTCGTCGGAGGCCTTGGAGGCTTCGGCGCTGGACACCGCATTGCCCGCCACCTCATCGACGGCCGCGCTCATCTGGGTTACGGCAGTGGCGGCCTGTTCGATTTCATCGTTCTGCGCCTGCAGGCCACGGGTGCTCTGTTCCATCACCGAGCTCATCTCTTCGGCCGCCGATGCCAGCTGCTGCGAGGATTCGCTGATGCCACGGATGGTGTCCTGCAGGTGGGTCTGCATGGTGGCCAATGCCGTGAGCAGTTGTGCCGGTTCATCCTTGCCTTCCACGATGATCGGCCGGCTCAGGTCGCCGGACGCGATGGTGCGGGCCACCGTCAGTGCCTGGCCAATGGGCGTGGTGATGCTGCGGGTCAGCAGCCAGGCCAGCAATAAGGTGGCCAGCAGGGCGGTGACGATGATCACTCCGACAATCCATTGGGCGCTGTAGTACACCTGGGCCGCCGATTCTGCGGCGTCTTCCACGCCTTTCTGGTTGAAGCTGATCATGTCTTCCAGGCTTTTATTGAGCACCACGCCTTGGGGCGCCAGGCGGCTGTTGAGCAGGTCCATGGCGTTTTGCTGTTGGTCCTGGTCGACCATTTGAATCATCTGGGCGACGATCGTCATATAGCTCGCAACGTTGGCTCTCAACTGCTTGAGCATGTCGCGTTCCTGCTCGTTGCTCAGGAGGGCTTCGTGGCGGTTCAGCAGTTCGTCAAGGTCACCGCGTTGGCGGGTGATCAGGTTTTTGCTGTTGTCACGCACCCGCGACTCATCGGTGGTGAGCAAGCGCAGCGCTTCCAGGCGGATGCTGGCGACGTAGGCGGCGCTGTCATGGATGTTTTCAATGCTCGGCATCCACGTTTCTTCGATAACCAGCGCGCTTTCCCGCAGCTTGGCCATTTGCCCCAAACCAAACAGGCCGACCACGATCAACAGGCTGGCCAAAACCCCAAAACTCAGACTGGCGCGCAGACCGATCCCCATATTCCTCAATGACATCTCAATGCTCCTTGGTCGATTAGAACGTGTTCCCGGATCGGTCTTCTGACCTTGTTAGGGTGGGAGAGGGCGCGCTATATAGCAAAGTGCTACTACTTAAGGTAATCAGGGTTTCCCTTACGTTGGATCCAATACTCGAAAAGGACGCGGCGTCCGGCGTGCTAGAGCAAAAACTCGGTTTTCCCGACGGCGCCCGGGCGAAGCCCGTCGTTAAAGGCCTTCAGGGGAAACGGTTGACGGGGTCAAGATGACTTTCGGGATTTTTATTGACCGAATGGTCGAATTAATAAAATTGAAAATAAATGTACAAAATGAACAAAGCTGTACAGCAGTGAACAGAAAATGACCCTTCTCCTGTTCCCGCACACTGGCTAAGCTCAGCTCACTCCAAATGCCCGCAGAGGTTTCCCAAATGCCGCAGCCAACGCCCGCCCTCGACATTGCACAGATGATCCTCGACGGCTTCGATGACTACCGCGAGCACTTCCGCCAGATCACCGACGGCGCGCGGGAACGTTTCGAAAAGGCGCAGTGGCAGCAAGGGCAGGCGGCTTCGGCTGCGCGCATCAGCCTGTATGAAGACAAGGTCAGTGAAGTCACCGCGCGGCTGCGGGAGGCTTTCGATGAGGGCGTTTTGCTTGATATTTGCGTCTGGCCGCAGGTGAAAAGCGCCTACATCAGCCTGATCGACCTGCGGTTCGATGATGAGCTGTCCGAGACCTGGTACAACTCGACGTTTTGCGGCCTGTTCAGCCACGACCTGATCAGCGACGGCTGCATGTTCATCCATACCACCCGGCCGAGCCTGCGCCGCGCCAGGGCCGCGCAAACCCGCACCTACAAGCCCGGCGGCAAACTGGGGGGCATGCTGGAGCAGGTTTTTGCCGACTACCGCTTCAGTGAACCCTACGCCGACTTGCCCGCCGACCTGCGCCGCCTGGAAGCGCAATTGCGCGAAAACCTGCCGGACTGGGTGTGCAAAGACCCGGACCTCAACGTCGAGCTGTTTTCCTCGGTGCTGTACCGCAACAAAGGCGCGTACCTCGTAGGGCGCATCTACACCCGTGACGAGCAATGGCCGCTGGTGATCCCGCTGTTGCACCGCGAAGGGCGCGGCATCCAGATCGACGCGTTGATCACCGACGAGGCCGATGTGTCGATCATCTTCTCGTTCACCCGCTCCTATTTCATGGTGGATGTGCCGGTGCCGGCGGAGTTTATCGGCTTCCTCAAGCGCATCCTGCCGGGCAAGCACATCGCCGAGTTGTACACCTCCATCGGCTTCTACAAACACGGCAAATCCGAGTTCTACCGGGCGTTGATCAACCACCTCGCCACCACTGATGATCAGTTCATCATGGCCCCGGGCGTGCGCGGCATGGTCATGAGCGTGTTTACCCTGCCGGGCTTCAACACCGTGTTCAAGATCATCAAGGACCGGTTTTCGCCGTCGAAAAACGTCAACCGCGCCACCGTGATCGAGAAGTACCGGCTGGTAAAAAGTGTCGACCGGGTCGGGCGTATGGCCGACACCCAGGAGTTCGCCGACTTCCGCTTTCCGTTGAGCAAATTCGAGCCCGAGTGCCTGGCCGAGTTGCTTGAGGTCGCCGCCGGCACCGTCGAGGTGGAAGGCGACACCGTGCTGATCCGCCACTGCTGGACCGAACGGCGCATGACCCCGCTCAACCTCTATCTCGAAAACGCCAACGAAGCCCAGGTGCGCGAAGCTCTGGAAGACTACGGCCTGGCGATCAAACAGTTGGCGGCGGCGAACATCTTCCCCGGCGACATGTTGCTGAAGAACTTTGGCGTCACCCGCCACGGTCGTGTGGTGTTCTACGACTATGACGAAATCTGCTTCCTCACCGAGGCCAACTTCCGCCATATCCCGGCCCCGCGCACCCCGGAAGATGAAATGGCTTCCGAGCCCTGGTATTCCATCGGCCCGCTGGATGTGTTTCCGGAGGAATTTCCGCCGTTCCTGTTTGCCGATGCCGGCCAGCGCCGGCTGTTCGACGAACTGCACGGCGAGTTGTACAACGCCGACTATTGGAAAGGCCTGCAAGACGCGATTCGTGCCGGCAAGGTGATTGATGTGTTTCCCTACCGGCGCAAGGGTCTGGACAATGAATGAGGGGAGCGCGTGGCGGCGCTTTTCTGCGACAATCCGCCCCCTGCATAAATAGACGACCTTTGCGTACCTGATGACTGACCAAGCGCCCGCTATCGACCAACTGCTGAAAAACCTCGATCACGCCATGCTCGCCGACCGCCACCGCTTGCGGCGGCAGCTGCTTGAGCTGCGCAAGAAACCCGATGAGGAAAAACTGGCGCAGTGGGTGACGCGGATGCAGGCCTCCTGCGCCCAGGTGACGGCGCGGCGCGCCAGCCTGCCGGTGATTCGCTACGACGACAGCCTGCCGATCGCCGCCAAGCGCGATGAGATCAAGGCCGCGCTGCTCAAGCATCAGGTGCTGATCATTGCCGGTGAGACCGGTTCGGGTAAAACCACCCAGTTGCCGAAGATCTGCCTGGAAATCGGCCGTGGCCAATACGGCCTGATCGGCCATACCCAGCCGCGGCGGATTGCGGCGCGCAGCGTGGCGAGCCGGGTCGCGGAAGAGTTGGCGACGCCGCTGGGGTCACTGGTGGGTTACCAGGTGCGGTTTGAGGATCAGAGCGATTCCAACACCCTGATCAAGCTGATGACCGACGGCATCCTGCTGGCCGAAACCCAGAACGACCGCTACCTCGAACGCTACGACACGATCATCGTCGACGAAGCCCACGAACGCAGCCTGAACATCGACTTCCTGCTGGGCTACCTGAAAACCCTGTTGCCCCGACGTCCGGACCTCAAAGTCATCATCACCTCGGCCACCATCGACCTGGAGCGCTTTTCCAAGCACTTCGACGATGCGCCGATTGTCGAGGTGTCGGGCCGCACGTTCCCGGTGGAAACCTGGTACCGCCCGCTGACCCTGGAGCAGGACGAGGAGGGCAACCGCGTCGAGGACGACCTGACCGTCGACCAGGCGATCCTCGCCACCCTCGATGAAATCGCTGCATTTGAACGCAGCGAGCGCAAGAGCCCCGGCGATGTGCTGGTGTTCCTGCCGGGCGAGCGCGAGATTCGCGATGCCGCCGACATGCTGCGCAAGGCCCAGCTCAAGCACACTGAAATCCTGCCGTTGTATGCGCGCCTTTCACCGGCCGAGCAGCAGCGGATTTTCCAGTCGCACCCGGGCCGGCGTGTGGTGCTGGCAACCAACGTCGCGGAAACCTCGCTGACGGTGCCAGGCATTCGGTATGTGATCGACAGCGGCACCGCGCGCATCAGCCGCTACAGCTACCGGGCCAAGGTCCAGCGCTTGCCGATCGAGGCGATTTCCCAGGCCAGCGCCAACCAGCGTAAAGGCCGGTGCGGGCGGGTCGAACCGGGCATTTGCGTGCGCCTGTTCAGCGAAGAAGACTTTATCGGGCGCCCGGAATTTACCGACCCCGAGATTCTGCGCACCAACCTTGCGGCCGTGATCCTGCAGATGCTGCACCTGCGCCTGGGCGAGATCACCGACTTCCCGTTTATCGAGCCGCCGGATGGCAAGGCGATCAGCGACGGTTTCAACCTGCTGCAAGAGTTGTCGGCCGTCGACCGCAACAGCCAGTTGACGCCGTTGGGCCGCCAACTGGCGCGTTTGCCGGTGGACCCACGCATGGGTCGCATGTTGCTGGAAGCCGCCAAGCTCGGCAGCTTGCAGGAAGTGCTGATCGTCGCCAGCGCCATGTCGATCCAGGACCCGCGCGAGCGCCCGCCGGAGCGCCAGCAAGCCGCCGACCAGGCTCACGCCCAATGGAAGGACCCGGATTCGGACTTCGCCGGGTTGGTGAACCTGTGGCGTGGTTTTGAAGAACAACGCCTGGAATTGACCGCCAGCCCATTGCGTAACTGGTGCCGCAAGAACTTCCTGAATTACCTGCGCCTGCGGGAATGGCGTGATTCCCACCGCCAATTGAGCCTGATCTGCCGCGACATGCAGTTGACCGTCAATAAAGAACCGGCGGATTTCCCGAAGCTGCACAAGGCGGTGCTGTCCGGCCTGCTCAGCCAGATCGGCCAGAAGACTGAAGAGGGTGATTACCTCGGCGCACGTCAGCGCCGGTTCTGGATTCACCCGTCGTCGGGCATCGGCAAGAAGCGTCCACAATGGCTGATGACAGCGGAACTGGTGGAAACCACCAAGCTCTATGCGCGGATGGTGGCCAAGATCGACGCCGACTGGATCGAGCCGCTGGCCGGGCACCTGATCAAGAAAAACCACTTCGAACCCCATTGGGAGAAGAAGCGCGGCCAAGTGGTGGCGTTTGAGCAGATCACCCTGTTCGGGTTGATCATCGTCGGTCGCCGGCCAGTGCATTACGGGCCGATTGATCCGGTGACGTCCCGCGAGCTGTTTATCCGCGAAGGCCTGGTGCGCGGCGAGATCCAGTCCCGGGCTCGATGCCTGACGGCCAACCAGCAACTGCTGGAACAGCTCGACGAGCTGGAAGCCAAGGCCCGCCGACGCGACATCCTGGCGGACGAAGAAACCCTGTACGCCTTCTACGATGCGCGCCTGCCGGCCGAGATTCACCAGACGGCGACCTTCGACAGTTGGTACAAGGTCAACAGCCAGAAAGACCCGCAACTGCTGATCATGCGCGAAGAAGACGTGCTGGCCCGGGAGGCCAGTGAAGTCACCGCCGCCCATTACCCCGACACGTTGCACTTGGGCGACCTGGCCCTGGCCTTGAGTTATCACTTCGAGCCCAACCATCCCCGGGATGGCGTGACCTTGCGTGTGCCGGCGCCCCTGTTGCCGGCGTTGCCGCCCGAGCGCCTGGAATGGCTGGTGCCGGGTGTGATCGAGGCCAAGTGCATTGCCCTGGTGCGCAACTTGCCCAAGGCCCTGCGCAAGAACTTCGTGCCGGTGCCGGATTTCGTCAAGGCGGCGTTGCAGCGCATCGAGTTCGGCCAGGGCTCGTTGCCCCAGGCCTTGGGGCGCGAGTTGTTGCGCATGACCGGCGCACGGGTGACTGATGAAGCCTGGGCGGAGGCCGCGCAGCAGGTGGAAAACCACCTGAAGATGAACCTGGAAGTGGTCGACGGCCAGGGCAAGTTCCTCGGCGAAGGCCGCGACCTGGCCGAGTTGACCGCACGTTTCGCCGAGGCCAGCCAGGCCGCGTTGGCGGTGCCGCAGACCGCGAAAAGCCAGCAGCCGGTGGAGGCCAAGGTGTTCGCGGCGGTGGCCGAGAAAACCCAGCAAAACATCGCCGGGCTGTCGATGACGGTGTATCCGGCATTGGTGGAGGAAAATGGCACGGTCAAGGAAGGGCGTTTCTCCACGGCCGCCGAGGCCGAGTTCCAGCACCGTCGAGCCTTGCAGCGCCTGCTGTTGCAGCAATTGGCCGAGCCGGCAAAATTCCTGCGGGGCAAGTTGCCCGGCCTGACCGAGTTGGGGCTGATGTACCGCGAACTGGGGCGCATCGAGGCGCTGGTGGAAGACATTCTGTTGGCCAGCCTCGACAGCTGCGTGCTGGAGGGCGAAGCCAGCCTGCCGCGGGATGGCGCCGGCCTGGCAGCCCTGGCCGAGCGCAAGCGCGGCAGTTGGACCGAGCATGCCGAGCGCCAGGCGCGCCTGACCCTCGACATCCTGAAACTGTGGCATGGCCTGCAAAAACGCTTCAAGGGCAAGATAGACTTGGCCCAGGCCGTGGCTCTCAATGACATCAAGCAGCAACTGAGCAACCTGGTGTACCCCGGTTTCGTGCGGGAAACCCCCGCGCAATGGTTCAAGGAGCTGCCACGTTTTCTCAAGGCCATCGAGTTGCGCCTGGAGAAGTTGCCGAGTCAGGTGCAGAAAGATCGGGTCTGGAGTACCGAGTTGGGCGGCCTGTGGAGCCAGTATCAGAACCGCCTGAACAAACACGCCCAGGAAGGCAAGCGCGACCCTCAACTGGAGCTGTATCGCTGGTGGTTGGAGGAATACCGGGTGTCGTTGTTTGCCCAGCAGTTGGGCACCAAGGTACCGATTTCCGACAAGCGTTTGAGCAAGCAATGGAGCCAGGTCGAGGCGTGACCGACGTGCGGCAAGCAACTGTGGCGAGCGAGCTTGCTCGCGCTGGGCTGCGAAGCAGCCCCATAAGGTCTCTCTGAAACACCCGGGTAACTTTATTGGGGCCGCTTCGCGACCCAGCGCGAGCAAGCTCGCTCGCCACAGGTAAGGTGTTTGTGCGGGATAGGCGCCAAGTTTCCGATGTTGTGGCAAACTTCGCGGTTATAAATGCCGGGATCGTCGAGTTGGGCTGGTGCAGCCATGGCGCGATGGAATAAAGCGTTACCAGTTTGAAGGCCGCTGGGCGGCATAGAACTACTTACGGTTTGGTACGACGGTACCAATACCCTTCTGCCTGAACAGATTTAGAGGAACGACCGTGCATAACGTCGTCATCAGCGGCACAGGCCTGTACACCCCGGCCAACAGCATCTCCAACGAAGAGCTGGTGCAGTCTTTCAATGCTTACGTGCAACAGTTCAACCTGGATAACGCCGCAGCCATCGAACGCGGTGACGTGCAGGCACTGACCGAGTCCAGCGCCGCCTTTATCGAAAAGGCCTCGGGCATCAAGAGCCGCTTTGTCATGGACAAGGCCGGCATCCTCGACCCGCAGCGCATGGCGCCCCGCCTGCCCGAGCGTTCCAACGACGAGTGGTCGATCCTCTGCCAGATGGCCATCGGTGCTGCCGAGCAAGCCTTGCAGCGCGCCGGCAAGACCGCCGCCGACATCGATGGCGTGATCGTCGCCTGTTCGAATCTGCAACGGGCATACCCGGCGATTGCCATCGAAGTCCAGGAAGCGCTGGGCATCCAGGGTTTTGGCTTTGACATGAACGTGGCCTGCTCCTCGGCGACCTTCGGCATCCAGAACGCTGCCAACAGCATCCAGCTGGGCCAGGCTCGGGCGATCCTGATGGTCAACCCGGAGATCTGCACCGGCCACCTGAACTTCCGCGACCGTGACAGCCACTTCATCTTTGGCGACGCGGCCACTGCCGTGATTCTGGAGCGCGCTGACCTCGCCACGTCCAAGCATCAGTTCGACGTGGTGAGCACCAAGCTGCTGACCAAGTTCTCCAACAACATCCGCAATAACTTCGGTTTCCTCAACCGCGCGGCCGAAGAGGGCATCGGTGCCCCCGACAAGCTGTTCGTGCAGGAAGGCCGCAAAGTCTTCCGCGATGTCTGCCCGATGGTTGCCGAGTTGATCGGCAAGCACCTGACGGAAAACCAGCTGAACGTGGGCGATGTGAAGCGCTTTTGGTTGCATCAGGCCAACCTCAGCATGAATCACCTGATCGTCAAGAAACTGCTGGGCCGCGAGGCGTCGGTGGAAGAAGCGCCGGTGATCCTTGATACTTACGCCAATACCAGCTCGGCGGGTTCGGTGATCGCGTTCCATACCTACCAGGACGATTTGCCCAAGGGCGCTGTAGCGGTGCTCAGCTCGTTTGGTGCAGGGTATTCGATTGGTAGCGTGATTCTGCGTAAACGCTGATCATGTGGGAGCGGGCTTGCTCGCGAAAGCGGTGATTCAGCCACCGGATGCACGGCTGACACACCGCCTTCGCGAGCAAGCCCGCTCCCACATTGACGGTGTTCCTGTCTTGAAATAGAGGTCTTGAATGGCAGCAGCGGACGACGCGCACCTGCTTGAACGATTGCTCAAGGGCGAGCAGCGGGCCTATAAGGAAATGGTCACTACGTACCAGAGCGCCATGCGCGCCGTGGCCTATGCCATCGTCGGCCAGCGCCATGCCGATGAAGTGGTACAGGACGCCTGGCTGTCGGTGGTGCGCAACCTGGCGAAGTTCGAGGGGCGCTCGAGCCTCAAGACCTGGCTGCTGACCATCACGGCCAACTCGGCAAAAGGCCGTTATAAACAAAATCGCCGGGAAGTGCTGCTCGATGACCTGCCGTCGCCCCACGGCACCATCGGCGATGATCGCTTTGTGCCCGACGATGGCCACTGGGCCGTGGCGCCGTTTGCCTGGCACCAGGACACGCCCGAGGCGTTGCTCACCGAAGACGAACTACGCGAATGCCTGGAGCACACACTCGCCAGTCTTTCCGAATTGCAGAGCAGCGTCTTGCTGTTGCGGGAGCGTCAGGGCCTGGAGTTGGAGGAGATTTGTAATCTTCTGACACTATCGCTCTCCAATGTTCGTGTGCTGCTGCATCGAGCACGGCTTAAAGTCTTCGCCACGGTGGAGCATTTTGAGGAAACCGGCGAATGTTGACCTGTAAAGAACAAGTGGCGCGCTCCAGTGACTATCTCGATGGGCAACTGGCCTTTCGGGAACGCCTGCTGGTGCGCCATCACCTGATGTTCTGCCCTAACTGCCGGCGCTTTATCCGGCAGATGCGCTTGATGCAGGCGACGCTGAAGATCCTGCCCGAGCCGCCCATCGCTGATGTCGATGCGTTGGCCGAACGCCTGGCCGCCGAGCGTTCCCGCGACCAGTAATACCCGTCACTTTTCAAACTGAACCGAAGCCCGCATCGATCACGGATGCGGGCTTTTTTATGGGCGGGATAAACCCCAACGCCCGCCGGAACTGCGATACTCGCCACGTCTGCCTGTGGTCACCGTCGGGGAATGGGATGCCGTTACAACGTTTGAATAACCTGTCCGAGATTGCGCCCGATGAATGGAACGCGCTGGTCCCCGTTGATCAGCCGTTTCTGCGCCATGGGTTCCTCAGCGCCCTGGAAGACAGCGCCAGCATCGGCCCGCATTCCGGCTGGCAGCCTGAGCATTTGCTGCACTACGAAGCGGGCCGGCTGATGGCTGCATTGCCCAGCTATCGCAAATGGCATTCCTATGGCGAATACGTGTTCGATCACGGTTGGGCCGACGCCTGCGAGCGCGCGGGTATCGACTATTACCCGAAATTGCTGATCGCCGTGCCCTTCAGCCCGGTGAGTGGCCCGCGCTTGCTGGCCGCCAGCGCCGAAGACGGTTTCGAGTTGCTCAAGAGCCTGCCCGGCTACCTGGAAATCGAAGGCCTTTCCAGCGCCCACGTTAACTTTACGGATGCGCTGGCCGACACCGCGCTGGCTCAACAGCCGGGTTGGCTGCAACGCCTGGGCTGCCAGTTTCATTGGCAGAACCGCGGTTACCGCGACTTTCAGGACTTCCTCGACGCCTTGAGTTCGCGCAAGCGCAAGCAGATGCGCAAGGAGCGCGAGCAGGTGGCGGGGCAGGGCATCGAGTTCGAGTGGTTGCAAGGCCATGAGCTGAGCGAGGCACAGTGGGATTTTGTCTACGCCTGTTATGCCAATACCTACGCGATACGCCGGCAATCGCCGTACTTGACCCGTGCGTTTTTCAGCCTGCTGGCCGAGCGCATGCCCGAGGCCATTCGCGTGGTGCTGGCCAAGCAAGGCTCACGGCCGGTGGCCATGGCCTTCAGCCTGATCGGCGGCGACAGTTTTTATGGACGCTACTGGGGCTGCCTGGCGGAGTTTGACCGGCTGCATTTCGAGACCTGCTTCTACCAAGGCATGGACTATGCGATTGCCCACGGCCTGCAGCGGTTCGATGCCGGTGCCCAGGGCGAGCACAAGTTGATTCGTGGCTTTGAACCGGTGATTACCCGTTCCTGGCATTACTTGCGCCATCCGGGATTGAAGACGGCGGTGGCGGATTTCCTGGAGCGCGAAAGCGTGGGGATTCTGGCGTATGCCGAGGAGGCGAGAACAGCCCTGCCTTACCGGCAGGGCTGAACCCGTTTGGCTCAGGCGGTTTCTTCCTTGCCCAGCCATCGGTAGGTGAAACCGCCGACCACCGCACCGAGGATCGGCGCCAGCCAGAACATCCACAGCTGCTGGAGCGCCCAACCGCCCACAATCAGGGCCGGGCCGGTACTGCGGGCCGGGTTGACCGAGGTGTTGGTGACCGGGATCGAGATCAGGTGGATCAGCGTCAGCGCCAGGCCAATGGCGATTGGCGCCAGGCCCGCAGGGGCACGTCGGTCGGTGGCGCCAAGAATGATCAGCACGAACATCGCCGTCATCACCAGCTCACAGACAAACCCCGCCGCCATCGAATAACCACCGGGCGAATGCTCGCCGTAGCCGTTGCTGGCCAGGCCCGAGGCCAGCTCGAACCCTGGCTTGCCGCTGGCGATGAAGTACAACAGTGCGGCGGCGATGGTGCCGCCGATCACCTGAGACACGATGTACGCCGGTAACTCCCTGGCCGGAAATCTTCCGCCCACTACCAGCCCCACCGAGACGGCCGGGTTCAGGTGACAACCACTGATATGCCCGATGGCAAATGCCATGGTCAGCACCGTGAGCCCGAACGCCAGGGCCACTCCGAGCAGACCGATTCCGACATTGGGGAACGCTGCGGCCAACACCGCACTCCCGCAGCCGCCCAACACCAGCCAAAACGTACCCAATCCTTCTGTAACGGAACGTTTGAACAGTGACATGAACACATCCTTAGTAGATTGCTCTATCTGATTAACGGGTCTGTGGTGCATCCCTGCTGCCTTAAATCAGGGCCCTCCTGGGGCCTGATTGCAGTACAGCAGGATTGTGTCGCAAGACCAGCGAGATAGAGAAAACTGTCAGAATTGTTCGCAATTGAGGTTGCCGTTAATCAAAGGAATCAGTCTATTCCGACGAACCCGCCGGTCTGATGTTGCCACAATCGTGCATACAAACCGCCATGTGCGAGCAGTTCGGCATGGCTGCCGGTCTCGGCAATCTGGCCTTTTTCCAGCACCACCAGCCTGTCCATTCTGGCAATGGTCGAAAGCCGGTGGGCGATGGCGATTACCGTCTTGCCCTGCATCAGGGTTTCCAGGCTTTCCTGGATCGCCGCTTCCACTTCCGAATCCAGCGCCGAGGTGGCTTCGTCCATGATCAGGATGGGCGCGTCCTTGAGCAGTACCCGCGCAATAGCGATGCGCTGGCGCTGCCCGCCGGAGAGTTTGACCCCGCGCTCGCCGACGTGCGCATCCAGGCCGGTGCGACCCTCGGCGTCTGACAGCAACGGGATGAACTCGTCGGCACGGGCCTTGTGCACGGCGGCCCAAAGCTCCTCGTCGGTGGCGTCCGGCTTGCCATACAGCAGGTTGTCGCGGATCGAGCGGTGCAGCAGCGAGGTGTCCTGGGTGATCATGCCGATCTGTTCGCGCAGGGTTTCCTGGGCGACGTCGGCGATGTTCTGGCCGTCGATCAGGATGCGTCCGCCTTGCAGGTCGTACAGGCGCAGCAGCAGGTTGACCAGGGTGGATTTGCCGGCGCCGGACGGGCCGATCAGGCCAATTTTTTCACCCGGTTTAATGTCCAGGTTCAGGCCACCGATGATTCCGCTTTTCTTGCCGTAGTGGAAATCCACCTGGTCGAAACGCACCTCGCCGTGGGGTACTTCCAGGCGCGGGGCATTCTCCCGGTCGGTCACTGCCAGCGGCTGGGCGATGGTTTTCAGGCCGTCCTGCACCATGCCGATGTTTTCGAAAATGCCGTTGACCACCCACATGATCCAGCCGGACATGTTGACGATGCGAATCACCAGGCCGGTGGCCAGGGCGATGGCGCCCACCGAAATCAGGGATTGGGTCCACAGCCACAGGGCCAGGCCCGTGGTGGTGACAATCAGCAGGCCGTTCATGGTGGTGATCACGATGTCCATGCTGGTCACCACGCGGCTGGCCAGCTGGGTTTTCTCGGTCTGCTCGACGATCGCTTCCTTGGCGTAGTTCTGCTCGAAATGGGTGTGGGCAAACAGCTTCAAGGTGGTGATGTTGGTGTAGCCGTCGACGATCCGTCCCATCAGTTTGGAGCGTGCCTCGGAGGAAATCACCGAGCGGTCCTTGACCCGTGGCACGAAGTAACGCAGGGCCAGGCTGTAGGCGATGATCCAGGTAATCAACGGGATCATCAGGCGCCAGTCGGCTTCGGCGAACAGCACCAGGGCGCTGATGGCGTAGATCGCCACGTGCCAGATCGCATCCACGGCGGCCACCGCAGAATCGCGCAGGGAGTTGCCGGTTTGCATGATGCGCTGGGCAATGCGCCCGGCGAAATCGTTCTGGAAGAAGTTCAGGCTCTGCTTGAGCACGTAGCTGTGGTTCTGCCAGCGGATCAGGCTGGTCATGCCGGGGCTGATGGTCTGGTGCACCAGCAGGTCGTGCAGGGCGCCGAAAATAGGGCGCAGCAGCAGGGCGACCACGGCCATCCAGATCAGCTCGTTGGCGTGGACCTGGAAGAAGTTGGCGGGCGGTGTGCCTTGGGCCAAATCGATGATGCGGCTCAGGTAGCTGAACAGCGCCACTTCGATCAGTGCGCCGATCAGGCCCACCACCAGCAAGGCGGCAAAGCAGGGCCATACCTGGCGCAGGTAATAGACGTAAAAGGGCAGGACTTTATCGGGAGGGGCCGCGCTGGGAGGTTCGCGGAAGATGTCGATCAGTTGTTCAAAACGACGATAGAGCATTAGGTCTGACGCCCGCGCGGCGGGCTCTCCTGTTCAAAGGCGCGCGGTGCCTGGCGGGCACCGCGCGAAACTCCCTGTAGCCTTCAGTCGATGCGCTTGGCCGACTTGATCAGGACAGGATCGATTGGCACGTTCTGCATGCCCTGTTTGGTGGTGGTTTGCGAGTTGACGATGATATCGACCACGTCCATGCCCTTGACCACTTTGGCGAACACCGCATAACCGGCATCACGGCCCCGGTCGAGGAAAGCATTGTCTGCCACGTTGATGAAGAATTGGCTGGTGGCGGAGTTCGGGTCGTTGGTTCGTGCCATCGACAGCGTGCCACGCACGTTATGCAGGCCATTGCTGGCTTCGTTCTTGATCGGTGCTTCGGTCGGCTTTTGCGACATCTGCTGGTTAAAACCGCCACCCTGCACCATGAAGCCCGGGATCACCCGGTGAAAAATGGTGTTGGTGTAGAAGCCCTTGTCGACGTAGGCCAGGAAGTTCTTGGTGCTGATCGGGGCCTTGACCGGGTCCAGTTCGATTTCGATGTCACCATTGGTGGTGGAGATCAATACGTGCGGTGCCTTGGCGGGCTCGGCGGCCATCAGGTTGGCCGCAAACAGTACGGAACCGGCAAAGAAGGCGATTTTTTTCAGCATGGGTCAGTGATCCTGGGTTGTGGTTTCGACTGTCTTGAGAAAATCGAGCAGGGTGTTATTGAAATGTTCGGGTTGGTCCAGCGGCGTGGCATGGCGGGAATCCTCGATCACCACCAGTCGCGCATCGGGCAGCAGTTTTACATAGATTTCTTTCTGCGCCACCGGGGTGTAGTCGTGGTCGGCGCTGATGACCAGGGTTGGACAGGAAATTCTCGAAAGTTGTTCCTGTACGCCCCAGCCAACAATCGCATCGAAGCTGGCGAGGTAAGCACGTTTGTCGTTTTTTGCCCAGCGTTCGGTCATCTTGCGTCGCAGTTCGGCCTGTTCGGGCTTCGGGAACAGCAGGCTGCCCAGGGCTTTGCCGATGGTGTTCAGGCTGAGGATACGCGCCAGGCTCCAGCGCTTGGCCCACTGCCAATAGTCGCTGGCGGTACGGACCTTGACCTGGGGCGCGCTGTTGACGATGCACAGGCTCTTGAGCATGTGCGGCTCATCCACGGCCAATTGAAAGGCAATCATGCCGCCCATGGACAGGCCAACCACGTGGGCCGGTGGCAATTGCAGGTGTTCGATCAAGGCCGCCAAATCGGCGCTGAAGCCCGCGATGCTGTAGCGCTCCCGGGGTTTGTCGGAGCGGCCGTGACCGCGTACATCCAGCAGTACCAGCCGGTAGTGTTGCGACAGCACGGGCACTTGCAGCTCCCAATCCAGGCAACTGGAGCCCAGGCCATGGATCAGGATCAGCGGCGCGCCATGGCCATATTCCTCGTAATGCAGGGTGCAACCTTCATGTTCGAAATAGGCCATGGCGAACTCCTTGTTCAGGCTTGTTGCGGTGCGGCGAAAGGCGCGTCCAGTGGAGCGGTGTCGAAGGTGCGCAGCAACTCGACGAGAATCTGCGTGGCCGGGCCCAGGGGTTTGTCCTTGTTCGAGTAAAGGTAGAACGTCGGGTTGCGGCTGCCACCCCGTTCCAGCGGGAGAAGCTTGAGCAGGCCTTCCTTGAGTTCGCGTTCGATCAGGTGGCGGGGTAGCCAGGCAAAGCCCAGGCCGCTGCTGACGAAGGTGGCGGCGGTGGGCAGGCTGCCGACCGTCCAGCGCTGTTCGGCACCGAGCCAGCCGACGTCCCGTGGCTGCTGGCGGCCGGAGTCGCGGATCACCACCTGCATGTGGCTTTCCAGGTCCTGGAAGCTCAGTTCGCGGTGCAGGCGATGCAACGGGTGATCGGGGTGGGCCACGGCGACAAATTCGACGTCGCTCATTTCCGTGCCCAGATAGCCCGGAATGATGAAGCCGCAGATCGCGAGGTCGGCCATGCCGTCCATCAATAATTCTTCGACGCCGGACAATACTTCTTCGCGCAGGCGCACCCGGCAACCACGGCTTTGCGGCATAAAGGCAGTCAGGGCGCGCACCAGGCGGGCGTTGGGGTAAGCCGCATCGACCACCAGCCGCACCTCGGCTTCCCAGCCTTGTTCCATATGATGGGCCAGGTCTTCCAGCTGGCTGGCGTTTTTCACCAGTTGCCGGGAACGGCGCAGCAACACTTCACCGGCTTCGGTGAGCACCGCCTTGCGCCCGTCGATGCGCAGCAGCGGCACGCCGAGCTGGTCTTGCATGCGGGCCACGGTGTAGCTCACCGAGGATTGCGAACGGTGCAGCGCTTCGGCGGCCTGGGCGAAGCCGCCATGGTCGACCACGGCTTGCAGGGTGCGCCATTGATCAAGGGTAACGCGGGGCGCTTTCAAGATGAGCTCCTCTTGTCCTAAGCTGACAGTCCTTATTGGAGACTGCCGAATGAGAAAATTCTGTTGTGTGCTGCTGGCGCTGCTGCCGTTGAGTGCGTTTGCATTCACCACCGACGTAACGAAAGACATCCAGGGTGTGAAGATCGATTACAGCGCGTCGGACATCGACAGCAATATCAGTTCGATCCAACTCACCAACTACGGCCCCAATGATGCGGAGTGCAAGGTACGCTTCATCAACGGACCTGAAGCCCCGCGTACCCGCAAGGTCACGGTCGCAGCGGGGAAAACCACCAACACCACGGTCAATTTCAGCCGTGCCATTATCAAGATGCGTATCCAGCTGACCTGCGCACCGAAATAAGGCAAAAAGCGGAGCTTGCGTACAGCAACACTCCGCTTATAAACAAATTTCTAGATGGGTTATAGCAGTTTTTTACGCTTTTTAATCGAACGAGCCCTGATTAACCTTCACTCCATCGCCTTACAGCATTTACCGATGGAGCTTACATAATCATGGCCCGTGTTCTGATCATCGAAAGCAGCGCCCGTCAGCAGGATTCAATCTCCCGTCAGCTGACCCAACAATTCATCAGCCAATGGAAAGTCGCTCATCCGGCTGACCAGATCACCGTACGTGACCTTGCCATCAACCCGGTGCCGCACCTGGACGCCCACCTGCTGGGTGGCTGGATGAAACCGGCCGAGCAGCGTACTGCCATCGAACAGACCTCTTTGGAGCGCTCCAACGAGCTGACCGACGAACTGCTGGCTGCCGATGTTCTGGTCATGGCCGCGCCGATGTACAACTTCGCGATTCCCAGCACCCTGAAAGCCTGGCTCGACCATGTGCTGCGTGCCGGTGTGACCTTCAAGTACACCGCCACCGGTCCTCAGGGCCTGCTGACCGACAAACGTGCCTTTGTGCTGACCGCTCGCGGCGGCATCCACGCTGGCGGCAGCACTGACCACCAGGAACCCTACCTGCGCCAGGTCATGGGCTTTATCGGCATCCACGACGTGACGTTTATCCACGCCGAAGGGGTGAACCTGGGTGGAGACTTCCAGGAAAAGGGTATGAACCAGGCCAAGGCCCTACTGGCACAGGTGGCGTGATCCGTTAATCGCCAGATAATCGCCTGCGGTTTTAATAGCCCCACGCAACCCTTCAAGTACGCGTACCGAACCTCCCTTTGCACTTTTTGCTCCTGAGTGCTCCTGCCCGACTGACGCTTTTAGCGAGGTCGGGTTTTTTTTGCCTTGAGTTTCGCACGCCTGCGAAAACCGCTAATGTCGCGCCCATTCAAAATGAGGCGAGCATGGGCTATCTACTTGTTGTGACGCTGATCCAGGCGTTTTCCTTCAGCTTGATCGGTGAATACCTGGCCGGTCATGTCGACAGTTACTTCGCGGTGCTGGTGCGCGTACTGTTGGCCGGGCTGGTGTTTATCCCGCTGACCCGCTGGCGCTCGGTGGAACCGGCGTTCATGCGCGGCATGCTGGTGATCGGCGCGTTGCAGTTTGGCGTGACCTACGTGTGCCTGTACCTGAGCTTTCGCGTGTTGACGGTGCCGGAGGTGTTGCTGTTCACCATCCTGACGCCATTGCACGTGACCTTGATCGAAGACGCCTTGAACCGCCGCTTCAATCCGTGGGCACTGGTGGCCGCGTTGGTGGCCGTGACAGGAGCGGCGGTGATTCGCTTTGACCAGATCACCCCGAACTTCTTCATGGGCTTCCTGCTGCTGCAACTGGCCAACTTCACCTACGCCGCCGGGCAGGTGCTTTATAAGCACCTGGTGGCCCGCCATCCGAGCGACCTGCCGCATTACCGGCGGTTTGGCTACTTCTATCTCGGTGCATTGGCGGTGGCGTTGCCGGCGTTCCTGATGTTCGGCAAGGCGAACTACCTGCCTGAAGCGCCGTTGCAATGGGGTGTGTTGGTATTCCTGGGCCTGGTCAGCACGGCACTGGGCATGTACTGGTGGAACAAGGGCGCGTGCATGGTCAACGGCGGCACCCTGGCGGTGATGAACAACCTGCATGTGCCGGTGGGGTTATTGCTTAACTTGCTGATCTGGAACCAGCACGAGCCGCTGGGCAGGTTGCTGCTGGGCGGGTTGGTGATTCTGGGGGCGGTGTGGATCAGTCGGCTGGGCATCAAGTCGCCCAGCCGTTCAGTGGGTTAAAGCGCGCGGCTTTCGGGCGCCGGCAAATGGCTGGCACCCAACACCGCCGGCAACATCCCTGCCCGCAAGTCGCCGCCACTCGGCTGTTGGTACAGGCTCAGCCCAAATTCCGGCAGCACCGCCAGCAGGTAATCGAAGATATCGCCCTGGATACGCTCGTAGTCGGCCCAGGCGGTGGTGCGGGTGAAGCAGTAGATTTCCAGCGGAATGCCCTGGGCCGTGGTCTGCATCTGCCGCACCATGCAGGTCATGTTCGGCTGGATATCCGGGTGGCTTTTCAGGTAAGCCAACGCATACGCACGGAAGGTGCCGATATTGGTCATGTGCCGGCGGTTGGCGGACATCGCCGCAACATTGCCCTGGGCTTCGTTCCAGGCCTTGAGTTCGGCCTTCTTGCGGCTCATGTAGTCGGTCAGCAGGTGCACCTGGGAGAGCCTCAGCTCTTCATCGTCGCGGATGAAGCGCACGCCGCTGGCGTCGATATACAGGCTGCGTTTGATCCGCCGACCACCGGAGGCCTGCATGCCGCGCCAGTTCTTGAACGACTCGGACATCAGGCGCCAGGTGGGAATCGAGACGATGGTCTTGTCGAAGTTCTGCACTTTCACGGTGTGCAGGGTGATGTCCACCACGTCGCCGTCGGCGCCGACCTGGGGCATTTCGATCCAGTCGCCAACCCGCAGCATGTCGTTGCTGGTCAGTTGCACGCTGGCGACGAACGACAGCAAGGTGTCCTTGTAGACCAACAGGATCACCGCCGACATTGCCCCCAAACCGGAAAGCAGCAGCAGCGGCGAACGGTCGATCAGCGTGGCGACGATGATGATCGCGCCAAACACGAACAACACCATTTTCGCCAACTGCACGTAGCCCTTGATGGAGCGGGTGCGGGCGTGTTCGGTGCGGGCGTAGATGTCCAGCAGGGCATTGAGCAGGGCACTGATCGCCAGCACCAGGAACAGAATGGTGAACGCCAGGGCGACATTGCCGATGAACAGGGTGGCGGTCTTGCTCAGGGCCGGCACCAGGTACAGGCCGAACTGGATCACCAGTGACGGCGTCATCTGCGCCAGGCGGTGGAAGACTTTGTTGTGCCGCAGGTCATTGAGCCAGTGCAGCGAGGGTTGCCGGCCCAGTAGTTTGACGGCATGAAGGATGAGGTACCGGGCCACTCGTCCGAGCAGCAAGGCCACCACCAGCAACACCACCAGCGCCAGGCTGGCATGCAGCAACGGGTGTTCGTCGAGGGTGCCCCAAAGGTCTTGGGCGTTGAGCCAGAGCTGTTTGATATCCATGGGTAAACGCGATTCTTCTGTAAGACGTGACGGGGCGATTAGAGCATTTAAGTGCGTCAAAGTTGTCCTTGTGGACAAATCCCCTGACAAAAAACCGCCTGATTAGCGTTGTTCGCGTAAAGAAACTCGGCCTCGGCGCCCGAAACCGTTACCCTATGCAGCTGTTTTTTTGTATTTCTTCGAGGTAGCACCCGTGTTTTCCCAATTCGCCCTGCACGAACGCCTGCTCAAAGCCGTGGCCGAGCTTAAATTTGTCGAGCCAACGCCTGTGCAAGCAGCGGCCATCCCGCTCGCGCTCGAAGGGCGTGACCTGCGGGTGACGGCTCAAACCGGGAGTGGCAAGACTGCCGCTTTCGTCCTGCCGATTCTTAACCGTCTGATCGGCCCGGCGAAAGTTCGTGTCAGCATCAAGACCCTGATCCTGCTGCCCACCCGCGAGCTGGCCCAGCAGACCTTGAAGGAAGTGGAACGCTTCTCGCAGTTCACCTTCATCAAGTCCGGCCTGATCACCGGCGGCGAAGACTTCAAGGTCCAGGCCGCCATGCTGCGCAAGGTGCCGGACATCCTGATCGGCACCCCGGGCCGGATGATCGAGCAACTGAACGCCGGTAACCTGGACCTCAAGGAAGTTGAAGTGCTGGTGCTCGACGAGGCCGACCGCATGCTCGACATGGGCTTTGCCGACGACGTGCAGCGCCTGGTGCAAGAGTGCGTAAACCGCCAGCAGACCATGCTGTTCTCGGCCACCACCGGTGGTTCGACCCTGCGCGACATGGTGGCCAAGGTCCTGAACAACCCGGAGCACCTGCAGGTCAACAACGTCAGCGACCTGAACTCCACCACCCGTCAGCAGATCATCACCGCTGACCACAACGTGCACAAAGAGCAGATCCTCAACTGGTTGCTGGCCAACGAGACCTATCAGAAGGCCATCGTGTTCACCAACACCCGGGCCATGGCCGACCGCATCTACGGTCGCCTGGTGGCTCAGGAATACAAGGCGTTCGTCCTGCACGGTGAGAAAGACCAGAAGGACCGCAAGCTGGCCATCGACCGCCTCAAGCAAGGCGGCGTGAAGATCCTGGTTGCCACCGACGTTGCCGCCCGCGGCCTGGACGTGGATGGCCTGGACATGGTGATCAACTTCGACATGCCCCGCAGCGGCGACGAGTACGTACACCGTATCGGCCGTACCGGGCGTGCTGGCAACGATGGCCTGGCGATCTCGCTGATCTGCCACGGTGATTGGAACCTGATGTCGAGCATCGAGCGCTACTTGAAGCAGTCGTTCGAGCGCCGCACCATCAAGGAAGTCAAAGGCACCTACGGCGGACCGAAAAAGGTCAAAGCCTCGGGCAAAGCCGTTGGCGTGAAGAAGAAAAAAGTCGACGCGAAGGGCGAGAAGAAAAAAGCCGGCGCCAAGTCGCCGACCAAGCGCAAGATTGCCAACCGTCCAAAGACCGACAACCTGTCGTTGGTCAGCAAGGACGGCATGGCTCCCCTGAAGCGCCGCAAGCCGGAAGCGCCTGCTGCCGAGTAAAGCTTGAACCACAAAAAAACCGGACAATGTCCGGTTTTTTTTCGCCTCAGTTTTTGGTTTTGGCTGCGGCCTCGTCCATTTCCTTGAGGCGCTGGTCAATCAGTTGGCACTTGTCAGGCAGGTCTGCACTGGCGGTTTCCAGCTTCATGTTCTGCAATTCCTCGTTGATCTCCTTGGCCTTCTCCGGGTTCTGTTGGGTGAGCTTAGTCACCTCCTTGGCCAGTTGCTCGCGTTTTGCGGTGGCTTCTTCCAGCGTGCAGGCCCAGGCGGGCAGGGCTGCGAGCAGGGTGGCCGCGACGGCCATATTCAGCAGGGTTTTCATTATTCGGACCTCCTTGGCGGTGATATTCGGTTGAGGGCCTCAGCCGCTCAAAAGTTCAGCGAAATCGCGCCTGTCCGCTAGGCTGAACGGACGATGGGCCCGGCATGTCACACCTTTGAAGGGCCTCTATTCGTGTGCCTTCAGGAGGAATCAGGATGACGACTTACAATTGGGATTTGCTTGAACGCCTGCTGCATGAAGTGCAGAACAGCGCAGGCCACAGCTTTACACCGCGCCCCTACGCCGAGCAGGAAGCGGCCGCCAAGGCAGCAAACGGTGAAGATGTGGGGAACCTGGACGAACTGAAAGTGACTGCCACCGAGTACGAAAAGCTCCTGCTGGACCGTGGCTTTATCGAGCCGCGCCCCGAGGACGAAGGCGGCAACGGTGAGAATTTCGTATTGACCCCGCGCGGCTCACAGCTGCTGAGCCTGATCGACAGCTGCATCCCCGGCAATAATCATCCGCGCGAGGTGCTGGACGAGCAGGCCGATGCACTGGACCCCGCGACGTTCGATGACGTGGCGTCTAAAGCGCAGATTGCCTGATGACTACGGGGTGCCAGCCTTCAGGCATTTAAGGGCCTTAAAGTCGCTGCGCACCTTGTCGATCTTCTGCGTCAGCTTTTGGCGTTGCTGCACCGTGCTTTCCGCCATCAGGTCGACGATCAGGCCACGGGCGGCACTTTCGGTCTGGGCGTAGGCCTGGCGATACTCCGGGGTCCACAGGCTTTCGCGGTCCACCAGCAATTGCTCGATCTTGTGTGGGAAGTCGTTGCTGTGGCGGTCCTTGACCGCTGCGATAAACAGCGCCTGCCAGTGGGCGCGGTTACCAATCCATTGTTGATTCTGCTCACCCAGGGCGATGGACCAGGCGGTGACGCGATTCTGCTGGCTGGCGCTTAACGGCCCCAGCCATGCGTCCAGGCGCTTGTTCATGCGCTCTGCGCGCTCTTTGATTTGCTGCTCCAGGGACGGTTTGAGGTATTCGTCCTGACGCTTGCGCAGGTCCTTGGCGAACGCTTGCTCCATGTCTTGCACTTGTTGGTCGTCCAGCCCCTGCAATAACTCGATGGCGGACGGCGTGATCGCCCGGGCGCTCTCGGCAATGGCTTGCTTGGCTTCGGCGGTGCGGGTTTGCAGGGCGGCGTCGGTCACCTGGTTGGTGTCGACCATCTGTTGCAGGCGGTCGAGCCAGTCGAGGTAGCCCGGCAGTTGGGTGGTGCAATGCCAGGCCAGGTGTTCCTTGAGCTTGTCGTTGAACCAGCTTTTTTGCCCGGCGTTCATGTCCAGGTAGTCGCTGAGGGTCCAGGGGATGATCACATCCAGGTTGCGATAGGCCAGGCCCACCCGATTGCAACCTGCCAGCACCAGGCTGAGGGCCAGCAACATCACCAGAAGTTTGAACCGACGCAGCATGAGCGAGTCCTTGCGCAGACGAGAGTATTGCATCTGAACCCGTCAGGGCGACGACAGTTCAGCCCATCAATAAAACGCCCGCTCCGCTTTTAAGGTCAATAGCCCGTCGCATTGCGAGTTGTGTCCGGAGTAGGCCGAGCAATCGCCGCCGCTGAGGCTGGAGTCGCTGTAGATCAGGTTCAGGTCGACACCCATCCATGGCCGGGACACCTGCACCGACCAATCGCTGAAGTTGCGGATGGAGCTGCCATCGGCCACCGACACCGGAGTGCCCAACTGGTGGGTGGTGTATTTCATGCTGACGCCGATGCCGAAAGGCTTGGTGCCGCCCAGGTCGGCAAACAGGGTGCTGTCCTGGCGGTCCGGGTCGTTGCTGAAGGCGACACCGAAACGGTTGCCCAGCAGGTTCAGGCCGCCATAGAGCTCCTGGCTGTCCAGTGGGCTCAGCTTGGGATAGCTGTAGTGAATCATGCCCAGCTCATAACCCAGGGTCTGGTCGAAGGGGTGCTTGAAGCCCATATAGGAATCGATTTCCAGGTTGCTGCCGGGAGACATGCCCATGTTCGGTGAGAATTGCCCGAGGTACAGGCCGCTGTCATGACTCAGGTCCAGGCCACCGTGGAACGAGTCGCTGCCAGGCGCAGTGGGTTTGACCAGGCCCTGGGCCATGCTGCGGCCGGGCGTGGTGCCCAGTTTCAGGTCGAAGTCACCCAGCTCACGCTGGAAAACCTGCGCTTCGGCAAGGGGACTGGCCAACAGGGCAGCAGCCAGGAAAATGCAGGATTTGAACACGCTTCACTCCATGAAAAGCGAGGAGCAGTAATGGGAAATATCGGGCAGATGCCCGATCTAGACGTGTGCAAGCATACCGGCGATGGTTTGCAGATAAAGCCCGTTCGTCGATTCGTGTAAAAGGGGGGTGTATCAGAGGGTGTTGCGGGCTCTAGTCCTAGCGCCTTGAAAGGCAAAGCGCATAGGGACCAGGTGTAATGCGCGAGTTTTACTTTTTACCCAGGGTGATCTGCTTGGACGGGCCGAAAGTCTGGCCGCTCACGCCTTTGGCAATCTGCTGGATTTCGCCGCCCTGCTTGAGGAAGGCAGCAATTTGGTTGTTGATCGATTCGCTGGTTTCAACGGCGGGAGCTGGCTTTGCTTTGCTGTTGGATGCTTTTACGCGCATGGCGGCCACTAACCTGTAGAAAATTAACTTGGCCATGCATCGTACATGAAATGCTTGACAATTGCTTGGCAAATATCCCCCTGAAATATATGACGGGTTAATGAATGGCCTGGAAATAACGAGTGAAATACTCGCCTAACTCGCTGTTTTAACTCGAAACTCATGGGGAAAATTGCCGTGTGCGCTGGCAAAACCTGCGCGGATGATCTGACGAGCGGGGCGGTGGCCGGCAAACCCACGATTTTTCAGGCGTGTGCGCCGGTACAGGGGACCGCCGCCGTCAACTCGGGTAGAATGCCGCCCACGCAATGAGGGTATTGGAAATGGCTTTAGTCGGGCGCTACAACAGCTTGCAAGTGGTTAAACACACTAACTTTGGTTTGTACCTGGATGGTGATCAAGAGGGCGAAATCCTCTTGCCCAATCGCTATATTCCCAAAGATATTCCCAGTGAAGATGAAGACTGGCTCAACGTTTTTATTTATCTGGACAGCGATGACAAACTTATCGCGACCACCGAAAAACCAAAAGTACAGGTGGGTGAATTTGCCAGTCTGAAAGTGGTTGAAGTCAACAGTATCGGTGTCTTTCTGGATTGGGGCCTGCCCAAGGATTTGCTGCTGCCTTACTCCGAAGAAAAGCGCCAACTGACCGCCGGTGAGTACTGCGTGGTGCACGTCTACCTCGACAAGCACACCAAGCGCATCACGGCCACCGCGCGCCTTGACCGCTACCTGGACAAGACCCCGGCCACCTACAAGGTCGGCCAGGAAGTTGACTTGCTGGTGGCCGAAGCCACAGACATGGGCTTCAAGGCCATTATCAACAACAAGCACTGGGGCCTGATCCACAAGAACGAAGTGTTCAAGTTCCTGCGCCCGGGCAAGGAAGAGAAAGGCTTCATCAAGGAAATTCGCGCCGACGGCAATATCAGCCTGAGCCTGCAGCCGGTGGGTGAAGAGGCGGCGTCCAGCCTGAACTCGAAAATCCTCGCCAAGTTGCGCGACAACAACGGCACCTTGCCGGTCAGCGATAAAAGCGACCCGGCACTGATCAGCAGTTTGTTCGGTGTCAGCAAAGGCAACTTCAAGAAGGCCATCGGTGCCCTCTACAAGCAAGGTCACATTGTGATCCACGCGGATCGTATTGAACTAAGCTGATCGCGGTTTGCTCTTTTGTAGGAGTACGCTTGCTCCTACAAAAGGTCGCCAGGATGTCCAGAAAAACCCTCTTCGCCTACCTCGGTACCTTGCTCGCCTTCCTGGTCCTCGACGGCCTTTGGCTCGGCGTCTTAATGGGCCCGACCTACAAAGCGCTGCTCGGCCCACTGATGCTCGATCAGCCACGCCTGTTCCCGGCCGTGGCGTTCTATCTTCTCTATGTCTTCGGGTGTGTCGTGTTTGTTGTCCTTCCGGCGTTGACGAGCGGCGGCTGGCAACGGGCCGTGCGGCTTGGTGCCTTGCTGGGCCTGGTGGCTTACGGCACCTATGACTTGAGCAATTGGGCGACCTTGCAGGGCTGGTCTGCCGGATTGGCCGTCATGGACATTGCCTGGGGCACCTTCCTCAGTGCGGTTTGCTGCGCCGTGGGCTATCACTGTGCACGCAGGGTGCACAATTGATTGTGTACAGGATTGATCTGCACCATCCCTGAGCAAACCGGCACCGTTTAATCATCTCTGTGTCCTTGCACAACCTTCTGAAGACCCACGCTCCAGAGGGATTGTGCCGAGTTTTATTCCATTGGCACGCATTCTGCTCATCAACTCGTATACAAACCATGCCGCCTCCCGTACGCACTCCCGTCGCGGGTTGCAGGCCGGTATTTACGAGGAGCCCTGCGATGACCGAACAATTGCCCAAAGGCTACAGCCCGCGCCTGTACAACCAGGACCTGGGACCGCTGCCGCAAAAGTGGAACTGGTACAACATCTTCGCCTTCTGGATGAGCGACGTGCACAGCGTCGGCGGTTATGTGTTTGCCGCCAGCCTGTTCGCCCTCGGGTTGGCCAGTTGGCAGGTGTTGATCGCCTTGCTCGCCGGCATCTGCATTGTGCAATTGATTGCCAATCTGGTGGCCAAGCCAAGCCAGCAGGCCGCGGTGCCGTACCCGGTGATCTGCCGGCTGGCCTTCGGTGTTTTTGGAGCGAATATTCCTGCGGTGATTCGCGGCTTGATCGCGGTGGCCTGGTACGGGATTCAGACGTACCTGGCGTCCAGCGCATTGATCATTGTGGTGCTGCGTTTTTTCCCACAGATGGCGGTCTATGCGGAGCCACATTTCGCGGGCCTTTCGTACTTGGGCTGGTTCGGCTTCCTCAGCCTGTGGACGCTCCAGGCGCTGGTGTTCTGGACCGGCATGGAATCCATCCGCCGCTTTATCGACTGGGCGGGTCCTATCGTTTATGCGGTGATGTTTGCCCTGGCAGGCTGGATCGTCTGGAAGGCCGGCTGGGCCAATATCAGTTTCACCCTGGCGGAAAAGTCCCTGTCCGGCTGGCAGGCCTTCGGCCAAATCATCGTGGCGACCGCCTTGGTGGTGTCGTACTTTTCCGGGCCGACCTTGAATTTCGGTGATTTCAGCCGCTACTGCCGCACGATGAAGGACGTCCGTCGCGGAAACTTCTGGGGCTTGCCGGTAAATTTCCTGGCGTTCTCCCTGGTCACCGTGGTGATTGTCTCGGGCACCTTGCCGGTGTTCGGCGAAATGCTTCACGACCCGATCGCCACCGTCTCGCGCATCGACAACAACATGGCCGTGCTGCTGGGGGCGTTTGCCTTTGTCACCGCGACCATCGGCATTAATATCGTCGCCAACTTCGTCTCGCCGGCCTTTGATTTTGCCAACGTGGCACCGAGCAAAATCAGCTGGCGCGCGGGCGGTATGATCGCGGCAGTGGCTTCGATCTTTATTACGCCGTGGAATCTGTTCAACAACCCGTTGATGATTCACTACACCCTCGACATCCTCGCGGCGTTTATCGGGCCGTTGTTCGGGATTCTGCTGGTGGATTACTACCTGGTGAAGAAGCAAAAAATCGACGTCGACGCGCTGTTCGATGACAGCCCGTCGGGTCGCTACTACTTCGATGGCGGGGTCAACTGGACGGCCGTCAAAGCCTTGGTGCCCGCGACCCTGGTGGGTGTGGCAATCACCTTCACTCCGGTGTTGCAGCCGATGGCCAACTTTGCCTGGTTTACCGGCTGCTTCCTGGGTGGGCTGTTTTTCCTGGTATTGGCGCGGCGTGAACAGGTTCGCGTGCCTGTGCCGATGGTTGCCGGCTGACCAGCACCGCCCCCGCCACTAACAAACCGGCGCCAGCGACCACCAGCGCCGGTTGCAGGCCACCACTGAGGTGGCTGCTCATCGATGCCAGCAATGGCCCGCTCAATTGGCCGATCGCAAAGCTGGCGGTGAGCAATCCGGTGCTGCGCTGGTAGCCGTGAGGGGCGACCTCACGCAAGCGCGCCATCACCAGTTGCATGCACGCCAGGAATGGCCCGCCGCACAGCAACACCCCCAGGGCCAGGCCCCAACCGTTGCCCAGCAGGCAGGCAAATACCCCGGCCGCTTGCAGCCACAGGGTAGTCATCAGCCAGCGGCGGGTGGTGTCCGGGTCCTTGCGGCGCAGGCTTGCGACCACCACGCCAATCGCGGCGGCCAGGCCAAAGAATGGCCAGAACAGGTCCGCTTGCCATGCGCCCTTGAATTGCGCGCTGGCCATTTGTGACAGGAAGGTCGCCGGGATGATGTAGCCGAGACCGTACAGCACGTAAATCCAGCACAGGTGGGTGATGCTGCCGTTGTTGACCACGTCAGTGTGGCTGGCAACGGGCGTGCTGGCGGCGGAAGGCTTGGGCAGGAACGGCAGGATGGCCAGCAACATGACCAGCGCAACCACGCCATACACCAGCCACAAGGTTGCAGAGTTTTGCCCCAGCAGGTTGGAGCCCAGCGCCAGCAACCCGGTCAACAGAATCCCCAGCCCCGGCCCGGCAAATACCAGCGCTCCCAGGCGTGGACGCCCGGCCGCAATGGCCAGCGGTTGGCTCAAGCTGGTGATCATCACCAACGCCCAGGCGCTCGCCACACCCGTACCGAAGCGCAACAACAGGTGCGGCCAGAACCCGTGGGCCCAGTACGACGCCAGGGTCAGCAGCACGCACAGCCACAACCCGCCGTATAAACGCCCGCGTACATGGTGATGGCTGCGGGCGAATATCGAATCCACCGCACCGACGAAGTAACCCAGATAATTGGCGGCTGCAATCAGCCCGGCGCCGGTCAGGTCGATCTGGCCTTCGCTGAGCAAATGCGGCATTTGCGGAGTCAGCGCGAAGCGGCCAATGCCCATGGCCATCATCAAGGCAATAAAGCTGGCGAGTAAGCGGATCAGCGGTGACATGGTCATTTTCCTGCAATCAGCGAGTGACCATCAGGCTAAAGTGAATTGACTTTCTGTAAAAATGAATAATAGTGAGTAACTTGTTCAGTTTTGGAGAAAGGTGATGGAGTTTAGTCAATTGCGTATTTTCCAGGCCGTGGCCGAGGAGGGCTCCATCACCCGCGCCGCCGAGCGTTTGCACCGGGTTCCGTCCAACCTGTCGACCCGGCTGAAACAAATGGAAGAACAGCTCGGCGTCGAACTGTTTGTGCGCGAGCGTCAGCGTTTGCAGCTTTCTCCCGCAGGTAAAGTGTTGCTGGACTACAGTGCTCGCCTGCTCGCGCTGCATGACGAAGCCTATGGCGCGGTGCAGGGCGGCCAGCCCGCTGGCGATTTTGTGCTCGGCAGCATGTACAGCACGGCGGCGATTCATTTGCCGAAGCTGCTGGCGCGTTATCACAAGGCGTATCCGATGGTGAACCTGCAAGTGCAGTCGGCCCCCAGCGGCGAGTTGTTGGAGGGATTGATCACCGGGCGCCTGGATGCCGCACTGGTGGACGGCCCGTTGAGCCTGGCCACCCTGGATGGCATACCGCTGTGCGAGGAGCGGCTGATACTGATTTGCGAGGCGGATCACCCACCCGTGCGTGGGCCGCAGGATGTCGCTGGCCGCTCGGTGTTCACTTTCCGACGCAGTTGCGCCTACCGGGCGCGCCTGGAAGCCTGGTTTTCCCACGACCGCGTGGCCATGGGGCGTGCCATTGAGATCGAGTCCTACCAGGGCATGCTGGCCTGTGTGACCGCCGGCTCTGGTGTGGCCTTGATGTCTGAATCGATGCTCGACAGCCTGCCGGGCAAGGACAGCGTGTCCGTTCATCCGCTGGTCGGGCCTTTTGCCAGCGCCACCACCTGGTTGATGTGGCGCAAGGGCATGCTCGGCGCTAACCTCAACGCGTGGATTGACCTGCAGCAGGAGGGCAAGGTGCTACCGGAAAGCGAAACCCGAGCAATTGCTTGAACGATCCGTCAGGATTTTGATCAATTCAGTAATAGTTCGTTGTGGTTTCGTTCAAGCAATACGTAGGACTTAGGGCTACTATCTGTAGGAAGCGGCCAAAGAATTCCAGCCGCTCGGCATTACCCCAAGGGGGCACCATGAAAGAGAAACTGCAAAACTGGCTGCACGACCTCGGCGTCGCACTCGGCTTGATCGAGCCACCGCTGCAACCGGTGCCAATCCGCACCGATGACGAGCAGCGTCGCCCGCGTCGCAGGTAGGTCCTGGAAAGCGCTCAAACCCCTGTGTTTGGGCGCGGTCTGAAGCGACATAAATTTTATGTGGGAGCGGGCTTGCTCGCGAATACTGTGTATCAGTGACCTTTGCACTGACTGACGCACCGTATTCGCGAGCAAGCCCGCTCCCACATTTGTTTTGTGCGTTGGCAAAAAACGGCTGTGGTCAGGAACGCTGTTCGAACACGCCGTTTGATCATTTCACGGTAATACCTAAGTAGTCCGAATCTGTGCACGTCAGTCAGGCTTTGGCGTTTAAGTGTCGGAAGTGGACTACCTGTTTGTCAGAAACGGCTGGCTTATTCAATTCTGAAGATAGGCGTAGGTTGAGTTCCGTTAGGAAAAGATTTGTATCGTTTGCATTTCCAGCACCCCCAACTTTATTGAACTCCTCTTGAGCCAGTCAGATTGTTGGAGATAAGGCCATGATGCTTTCTTCCGTCCCGCCAGTCGCCGCGTCACTCATCGCCACAACCGGAAATATCTTGCACATCGCACCTGTATCGAGAGGCTGGAAGGCTGACGCACCCGGCAACATCGTGTTTTTCCGCCGACGTTGAGCAAGCAAGCCCTGCTCATACAGATCGGGCTCCTGCGCCCATCAACGATCATTGTCGCTGATCAAACTATCGAGGCAGATGTTATAGAGCAATGGCGTATATCCCATCCATTTGGAGACCTCTATTTAGTTCGCAGAGGTACGAGTCTGGATAAGGTGCGATTGGATCTGTGTGCCTCTAACAACATTCGAGTGATCAATACGCCCGGGGTCAACGCACCGCATGTTGCTGCCTATATTGCACATTGGCTGACCCTCGCCGATGGCGCCATTCCTCGTGATGTCTGTGTGGTGGGATACGGCAATGTGGGAAAAGAACTTACTAAGTTATTGCTTGAACTGGATCCGGATGTTCGGATTAACGTGTTATGTCGGCCCGGCCAAGTTCCGGACACTCTCGGGAAAGCCGTTTCCGATTGTAGGGTGTCGTATGTCGCAGACTGGTTCGAGGCGCTGCAGGGGGCCTCTGCTGTGGCCCTATGCGTATCCCTGAATGATGAGACCACTCATCGCATTGATCGGGCCCTTATCCAGTGTATGCACAGACATGCTCGCCTGGTGTGTGTCGCCAAGCCGGATGTCTTCAGCGACGATGCGTTACAGGCCCTGGCAACGGCTGAAGACATCCAGCTTGTAGTGGACTACGGGCCCGGAACGCTGGATGCCTTTCGGACACGTACCCAATCCCTCGGCTGTGGTGTCGCCACATGGCGCAAGCCGGCGACCCTGACCACACAAGCGGCGACCACCGAAGCCTGCAACGGCGACCTTGACTATGCGGTTGCTGTTCAACTCAGCTTGATGGCCCTGAGCGGCCTTGTCAGGCGCAAACTTGCACACTCATTGATCATCCCTTCTCAGCCGGTGCATGCCGGCGCGCCACGCGTGTCGATTATGGGCAGAGGTATCAACGGCCTGCTCCAGGCCGTAATGTTCCGCCTGGCGAATTATCACGTCATGGTTTACGGGGGAAATCAGCAAAGGGATGGAGCCAGTCACAAGCATGTGAACATGCGGCACCTGTCTGCAACGGAGACGACTGCAAAGCCGCTGCATAACGAGTATCTAACGCCAGGAAATCAGCATTTGGCCGTTGAGTGCAATCGCGCAGGCATCGAGTTGTTTGAAAAACTCCTGGCCGATAACCCATCGCTGGCACCCTTCGCGCGGTCGGGGATTGTAAGAGCCTATGCGGCCGACGCCACAGGCGTTGAGGCCTTGATCCGCGAGCAGTGCGATATCGAGAACAGGCCGTGGCCGAGCGGCCAGCCGGGGTGTGAACCGGCAGAGATCAGTCAACGGCAATTCCAGGCAAATTATGGCGTCCCTGGAATCGGTCGTGCGCTTGAGGTATCGGGCTACGAGCTGGAATTTGTCCATCTCATGGAGGAAATAGAGGCACTTTTGCGGCGCTCAGGGGTTCAGTTCCTGCCCCAGCATCTGAGTCCGGTACAGATTGCTGATCTGAGCAGAGAGCACTTCGTTATCACGGCCATGGGGGTAGAGGAGCCAGAGGTCATCGCGATCATTGGCTGGTTTTTCAAGCTGCGCGCGGTGGGTCATGAAGGGGTCGGAATGCGCGGGCTCAAGCTGCAGCACGATCTGCCCATCGGTGTCATGAATTGCCGCTTGGACGGGGACTGCATTCTTGTTTCCGGCGGGCAGGTTCCGCCCGATTCGACGCAGGAGGACAAGGAACAGATATTGGCGGCGTGCCTGGCCGCGGTTTCTCGGCACTTTCCAGCGTCCTACCGCAGGGCGATCGAAAAGGGCGACTTGCACATTATCGAGTGTGCGAGGCCCGGCACCGCAGATGGACTTTCAATCGTCTATTGGTCGGCCTACAACCGAATTGTCGCGGGGGCAACGTACGCCGCGGGCACAACCCAGGGATTGGTATGGGCCTCTTTGGTTCAGGAGGTCATCCAGGCAAGGGCGCCGGCGGTTTCGACAATGTGGGAATAAAAAAAACGGGTGCGACATCCGACGTCGCACCCGCTGAAGAAAGCTGCTTTCAGTTGTTCGTTCAGATCGCCCGAGCTGCCACAGCCTCCGGGCGGCGGGACAGCAAGCTCACCAGCACAAAACTCACCAGGCCCACGCCCAGGCTGTAGTAGATCGGCGTGTTGGCGTCCAACCCGTCCTTGATCATGAATGCCAGTGCCGTCACAAAGCCCAACGTCATGGAGGTGATCGCCCCGGAAGTCGTTGCACGCTTCCAGAAAATCGCACCAATCAACGGGATCAACATGCCACCCACCAACAGGTTGTAAGCCAGGGTCAGTGCGCTGATCACGTCGGTGACCACCAGCGCGATGCCCAACACGGCAATCCCCGTCAGCAAGGTAAACAGACGGTTGATCTTCAGGCTCGACTGTTTACCGCCCCGCAGGCGCGGCAGCAGGTCTTCGGTCAGTACGGTGGACGCGGCAAGCAAGCCGGCGCTGGCGGTGGACATCATTGCCGCCAGTGCAGCGGCGATGACCAGGCCACGGATACCGTCCGGCAGCGAGACTTTGACGATGGCGGCAAACGCATTGTTGACGTTGTCCAGATCCGGGATCAGCACGTGGGCCGCCATGCCGATCAGCGCGCAGGCCAGGCCGTAGAGGATGCAGTAGAAACCGGCGAAGGTGCCTGCGTACTTGGCGACCTTTTCGTCACGGGCGGTGAACACCCGTTGCCAGATGTCCTGGCCGATCAGGATGCCGAAGAAGTAGATCATGAAGTAGGTGATGATGGTGTCCCAGCCAATTTCAGTGAAGCTGAAATTCGACGCGGGCAGCTTGGCCACCAGTTGATCCCAGCCGCCGACGCGGTACAGGCAGATGGGCAGCAGGATAAACATAAGGCCGACGGTCTTGATCACGAACTGCACGATGTCGGTCAGGGTCAGCGACCACATGCCGCCGATGGTCGAGTACACCACCACCACGCCACCGCCCAACAGCACCGAGATCCAGAACGGCAGGCCGAACAGCACTTGCAGCACGGTGCCGATCGCCAGGATCGAGGTCACGCCGATCATCAGCGCGTAAGCCAGCATAATCACTGCGCTGGCCTGGCGGGCCATGGGGTTGTAGCGTTTTTCCAGGACCTGGGTCACGGTGAAGATTTTCAGCTTCAGCAGCGGCTTGGCCAGGAACAGGTTCAACGCGATGATCCCCGCACCCAGCGCGGCGCACAGCCAGAAGCCGGAAATACCGTGCACATACCCCAGGCGCACGGTGCCGACGGTGGACGCACCGCCCAGCACTGTGGCGGCCATGGTGCCCATGTACAGCGTCGGGCCCAGGTTGCGGCCCGCCACCAGGTAGTCTTCATGGGTCTTGGCCCGGCGCATGCCGTAGTAGCCGAGCACCAGCATGCCGGCGGCGTAGATGAGGACGACGAATAGATCTAATGCCATGACGGCGAGTCTCCGATTATCTTTTTTATGTGGGGCTAAAGGGGGCTGTGTGGCGAGGGAGCTTGCTCCCGCTGGGCTGCGCAGCAGCCCCAATCCATTTCACGCCATTCATCAGGCGGCCTCGCGACTGCTGCGCAGTCGAACGGGAGCAAGCTCCCTCGCCACAGTCGGCCCGTAGACGGAAGCCGGTTCAGGGAACACGCGAAGCAGCGTCAGGTACACCAGCGAGGCCAGGCCCAGGGTGACCGGCAAGCTGATGTCGATGCCATCGGCGAGGTTGCCCAGCGGCCCGACAAACTGCCCCGGCAGGTTGACGAAGCACAGGCCCACCAGCGCACTCGGGATCCAGGCCCCCAGGCCGCGCCAGTTCCAGCCGTGGCTGAACCAGTAGCGCCCGCCGGTTTCACCGCGGGTGAACACTTGCAGGTCGTCCGGGCAGTAGTAACCCCGGCGCACGATCAGGCCGATGATCATCATCACCATCCACGGCGTGGTGCAGGTGATGATCAGCACGGCGAAGGTCGACACGCTCTGCACCAGGTTGGCGGCGAAACGTCCGATAAAGATGAAGGCAATCGACATCACGCCGATCAGCAGCGTCGCCTTGACCCGCGACAGCAGCCTTGGGAATACGCTGGACATGTCCAGCCCGGTGCCATACAGCGAGGTGGTGCCGGTGGACATGCCGCCGATCACCGCAATCAGGCACACCGGCAGGAAGAACCAGCTCGGTGCCACCGCCAGCAGGCCGCCAACATAGTTGTTGGAGGCGATGTAGTCCGGTGCCTTGATCGCCACGATGGTCGCGGTGGCCAGGCCGAACAGGAACGGGATCAAGGTGGCGATCTGCGCGAGCACCACCGCCAGCATGATCCGCATCTTCGAGGTTTCCCGCGGGATATAGCGCGACCAGTCACCGAGGAACGCACCGAAGGAAATCGGGTTGCTCATGGCCACCAGTGCCGCACCGATAAACGCGGCCCAGAAGCCGGTCTGGCCGAGGGCGACGGTGCCGGCGAAGTGGCTGTCGAACGCCGGGGCGAAGGCGAAGATGCCCAACAGGAACAGCAGGCTGGCCGCCCATACAGCAATGCGGTTGACCCACAGCATGAAGCGAAAGCCGTAGATACACACCGTCAGTACCAGAATGGCGAATACACCGTAGGCCAGGCCCAGGGTCAGGTCGGTTTCCGGCAAGCCCACCAGCCGTTTCGCACCGCCCACCAGCGCATCGCCTGAACTCCACACCGAGAGTGAGAAGAACGCGATCGCGGTCAGCAGCGACAGGAACGAACCGACAATCCGCCCGTGCACACCAAAGTGCGCACCGGAAGACACGGCGTTGTTGGTGCCGTTGAGCGGGCCGAACAGGCCCATGGGCGCGAGGATCACCGCCCCCACCAGCACGCCCAGCACAATCGCCCAGACGCCGGCCTGGAACGACAAGCCAAACAACACCGGAAAGCTCCCCAGCACGGCGGTGGCGAAGGTGTTGGCACCGCCGAAAATCAGGCGAAACAAATCCTTCGGCCCGGCGGTACGTTCGTGGTCCGGGATCTGTTCGACGCCGTTGGTTTCTATGTTGCGAATACTATTTTCGTTGTTTTTATTATTCATGATCAGCTCCGATCACATTGGCTAAGGGGGCGGCAGCCCTTCCGGCATAGCGGACAAATGTTCGTGACAGGCCAGCCACAGGCCTTCTTTTTGTTGTGTGCGATCACCTTGCCGTTTGAAGACAATGGTCTCGCGTTCCTGGCTAAAGCATTGCTCCCCGTTCATGCGCAGCTCGGTGGCCACGTCATGCACAAATACCGCGACGTCACCCTGCAGGCTGACGAACGCGTTGCTTGAGGTGCAGGACAGCACCTCAAATCCCTCGTCCCGGCGCCAGCTGCCCCACAACACCTGGTAGGCGTCGCGGCTCAGCAGCGGCTGGGGGAGGGTGTAGAACACGAAGCTGGCGTCGGCGCTGAACGCACCGAAGTAGGCCTCGCGGTCATTGCGGGCGAAGGCCGACACCAGGTCGGCCGCGGCGTTTAATACCTCGGCCTGGTCGCTCATCAGCGGTGCGCCACGCCAGGCAGTACGCAGAGCATTTCGTACAGCAGGTTGGCGCCCAGCAGGGAGGTGTTGCCGGTGGTGTCGTACGGCGGAGAAACTTCCACCAGATCGCAACCAATCAGATCCAGGCCTTGGCAGCCGCGGATGATTTCAATCGCCTGGATCGTGGTCAAGCCACCGATTTCCGGGGTGCCGGTACCCGGCGCCCAGGCCGGGTCGATGCCGTCGATGTCAAAGCTCAGGTACACCGGGCCGCCGCCGACTTTTTCACGCACTTCGGCCATCAAGGGCGCCAGCGAGTGGTGCCAGCATTCTTCGGCCTGAACCACACGGAAGCCCTGTTTGCGGCTCCAGTTGAAGTCTTCGGCGGTGTAGCCTTGGGCCCGCAGGCCGATTTGAACAACGCGATCGCAATCCAGCAGGCCTTCTTCCACCGCGCGGCGGAAGGTGGTGCCGTGGGCGATTTTCTCGCCGAACATATGGTCGTTGACGTCGGCGTGGGCATCAATGTGCACCAGCCCGACCTTGCCGTGTTTCTTGTGGATCGCCCGCAGGATCGGCAGGGTGATGGTGTGGTCACCGCCCAGGGTCATCGGGATTACGCCGTGCTCGAGGATCTCGTCGTAGGCTTCTTCGATGATGCGCACGGCGTCCAGCAGGTTGAAGGTGTTGATCGCCACGTCGCCGATGTCGGCAACCGACAGCGAGTCAAACGGTGCGGCGCCGGTGGCCATGTTGTAAGGGCGGATCATCACCGATTCAGCGCGGATTTCCCGCGGCCCGAAACGGGTGCCGGCACGCAGGGAGGTGCCGATGTCCAGAGGCACGCCGACGAAGGCGGCATCCAGGCCCTTGGCCGATTGCAAGTGGGGAAGACGCATCATGGTGGCGATGCCGGCGAAGCGCGGCATTTCGTTGCCGCCCAGTGGTTGGTGGAAAATCTTGTCCACGGGATTGCCTCATCGTTTTGTTTATTAGAAGCCGATTCTGCGAAATGCACGGGAGGGGAAGAATCGGCAGGGGCAAATACTTAGTTCAGATTTTTCTAAACTAATCCCTGAGGTAGACTCGGTTCAAATGTGGGAGCGGGCTTGCTCGCGAATGCGGTGTGTCAGTCACGGAGGGTTCGATTGATCCATCGCATTCGCGAGCAAGCCCGCTCCCACAGGTTTTTGTTTGCCTCTGGAGAGCCCATGGCCAACGCCTTGCCCGACCTGAAACTCCTGCGCATCTTCGTCAGCATCGTGCGGCACCAGGGTTTCGCCAACGCCCAGCACGAACTCAACCTGTCGACCTCGGCCATCAGCACCTACATGAGCCAGCTGGAAGCCGCGTTGGGCCTGGTGCTGTGCCATCGCGGCCGGGGCGGGTTCAGCCTGACCAGCAAGGGCGAGCTGTTCCATCAGGAAACCCTGCGCCTGTTGGGCGAACTGGAAGGCTTCGAGCAATATGCCGCCGCATTGAAGGGCGAACTGCGCGGTACGTTGAAGCTGGGAGTGCTCGACTCCACCGTCAGCGACAAGGCGCTGCCGTTTGCCGAAGTGATCGGCGCCTACAGCCAGGAGCACCCGGCGGTGCATTTGCATCTGTCGGTGATGAGCCCGTACGAACTGCAGCTCGGGGTGCAGGACAATCGCCTGGACCTGGCCATCGGTGCCTTCTCCAATCGCATGAGCGGGCTGATCTATATGCCGCTGTACCGTGAACAGCACTGGCTGTATTGCAGCACCCGCCATCCGTTGTTCAACGAGCGGCGCATCCCCGAACAAGTGATCACCCAGCAACGCATGGTCGGCCGTGGTTACTGGAGCCAGGCCGAACTCGCACGCCATGGCTTCAAGCACAGCGCCGCCACGGTGGAAAGTATGGAGGCGCAGTTGATCCTGGTGCTGTCCGGCGCCTACATCGGCTACCTGCCGGAACACTACGCCCAGGCCTGGGCCGACAAGGGCGACCTGCGGGTACTGCTGCCGGCGACCTTTGGTTACCAGGCGCCGTTTTCGATGATCATGCGCCGGGGCCGCAGCCGCGAACCCCTGATCCAGACCTTCCGCGACCTACTTAAAGCCCAGCTCAACCAGGCCTGAAACCCCATGTCCAGACCCCAATGCCCCCGCTGCCTGCGGCCCACCACCCATTGCCTGTGCCCGCTGATCCCCAGCCTGGATAGCCGCACCCGCGTGCTGCTGTTGCAGCATCCGAGTGAGGTCAATCACGCCTTGAATACGGCACGGTTGGCCGCGCTGGGGTTGGTGAATGCGCAGTTGGTGGTGGGGGAGGTTTTTGAGAATTTGCAGGTGCTGTTGAATCCGCCGGGTTATCAGGCGCGCCTGTTATTCCCGGCCGAAGAGGCGCAACCGTTGCAGGCCTACACGCCCTCCGACGAACCGTTGCTGCTGGTAGTGCCGGACGGGACCTGGCGCAAGGCACGCAAGCTGCTGCACCTCAATCCCTTGTTGGCGGCGTTGCCAAGAGTGACGCTGGCCGAAGGTGCTGTGTCCCGGTATCGGCTGCGCAAGGCACCGGGCCCCGGTGCATTGTCGACGGTGGAAGCCATTGTGCAGGCCTTGCAGGTGCTTGAAGCGCCCACGTCATTTGAGCCGCTGTTGAAACCATTCGAGGCGTTGATCGAAGGACAAATTGCGGCGATGGGCGACGAAGTATTCCAGCGCAACCACGGCCCTGCCTGACTTATTCCATTAAGCGATAAGCACCACACTTTGCGTGATATGGCCCGCCAGTCTTTCCCGGTATGATGGTCGCCCCCGCAGTCTGGATTGCGAATACGCCATGACCTTGCAGTACCCCACCATCGCCGATTGCGTCGGCAACACCCCGCTGGTCCGCTTGCAGCGCCTGCCGGGCAACACCAGCAATACCTTGTTGCTCAAGCTCGAAGGGAACAACCCCGCGGGTTCGGTCAAGGACCGCCCGGCGCTGTCGATGATCACCCGCGCCGAGTTGCGTGGGCAGATCAAGCCCGGCGACACCCTGATCGAAGCCACCTCCGGTAACACCGGGATTGCCCTGGCCATGGCCGCGGCGATCAAGGGTTACAAGATGATCCTGATCATGCCCGACAACGGCAGCGCCGAGCGCAAGGCGGCGATGACGGCCTATGGCGCCGAGTTGATCCTGGTCACCCAGGAGGAGGGCATGGAAGGCGCCCGCGACCTCGCCGAGCGTATGGCCGCCGAAGGCCGTGGCCTGGTGCTGGACCAGTTTGCCAACGGCGATAACCCCGAGGCCCACTACACCACCACCGGCCCGGAAATCTGGCGCCAGACCCAGGGCACCATCACCCACTTCGTCAGCTCGATGGGCACCACCGGCACCATCATGGGCAATTCGCGCTACCTCAAGGAGCAGAACCCCGACATCCAGATCGTCGGCCTGCAACCGATGGAAGGCGCGGCGATCCCGGGGATCCGTCGCTGGCCCGAAGAATACTTGCCGAAGATCTACAACGCAGCCCGGGTCGATCGCATCATCGACATGGCCCAGCGTGAAGCCGAAGACACCACCCGCCGGTTGGCCCGTGAAGAAGGCATCTTCTGTGGCGTGTCGTCCGGTGGTGCGGTGGCCGGGATGTTGCGCTTGTCCCAGGAACTGGAAAACGCGGTGATCGTCGCGATCATCTGTGACCGTGGCGACCGTTACTTGTCGACCGGCATTTTCGACGCGCCCAACTGATGGCCAAGCACGAGAGAGGCCTGCGCTTCCAACCGACGGGCGGCAGCCGGGCCCCACAGATTCCTGTAGGCAAGAAGCAGCGCCTGACCATTGAGCGCCTGGCCAACGACGGCCGTGGCATCGTGTTCTTTGAGGGCCGCACCTGGTTTGTGGTGGGTGCCCTGGCCGGTGAAGAGGTCGAAGCGCGGGTATTGGGCGCCCACGGCAAAGTGGTCGAGGCGCGCACCGAGCGCGTATTTACCGCCAGCGCACTGCGCCGCCCGGCACCCTGTGTGCACGCGGGTCGCTGTGGTGGGTGCAGCCTGCAACACTTGCCCCATGACGAACAACTCGCCCTGAAACAGCGCATGCTCGCCGAGCAATTATCCCGTGTGGCAGGTGTCGAACCTCAAGAGTGGGCCGCGCCTTTGAGCGGGCCGGAATTCGCTTATCGGCGTCGCGCCCGCGTGGCGGTGCGCTGGGATGCCAAGGCGAAGAAACTTGAAGTCGGCTTTCGTGCCGTCGCCAGCCAGGACATCGTTGGTATCGACGATTGCCCTGTGCTGGTACAGGCCTTGCAACCGATCATGCAGCGTTTGCCGAACATGCTGCGGCGCTTGAGCAAGCCTCAGGCGTTGGGGCATGTGGAGTTGTTCAGCGGATCGTCGATCGCCGTGTTGTTGCGACACATGGCGCCCTTGTCCGAAGCGGACCTGACGATCCTGCAGGAATTTTGTGCGTTCCATGAAGCCCAACTGTGGCTGCATGGCGAAGGCCAGCCGCAACCGTTCGAGCCCGACCAGGCTTTGGGCTATCGTCTGGAACCGTGGGATTTGCAGTTGGCCTACCGCCCGGGCGACTTTGTGCAGGTCAACGCCGGGGTCAACGAGGCGATGGTTGCCCAGGCCCTGGAATGGCTGGCGCCAAAGCCCGACGAGCGGGTGCTGGATTTGTTTTGTGGCTTGGGCAACTTCGCCTTGCCGCTGGCCCGTGAGGTACGGGAAGTGGTGGCGGTGGAAGGCGTGCAAGCGATGGTAGAGCGGGCGGCGCAGAATGCCGTGAGCAATAATTTGCATAATGTGCAGTTTTTTCAGGCCGATTTGTCCCAGCCTTTGACCGACGCGGAATGGGCCAAACAGGGCTTTTCTGCGGTACTCTTGGACCCACCCCGCGATGGTGCCCTGGAGGTTGTGCGCAAGCTCGCCACCCTGGGGGCTGATCGCCTGGTGTATGTGTCCTGCAATCCGGCAACGCTGGCGCGGGACACGGTCGAGTTGGTCAAGCAAGGCTACCGGCTAAAACGTGCCGGGATCCTCGACATGTTTCCCCAGACGGCCCATGTCGAGGCCATGGCGTTATTTGAAGCGGGCTAGGATGCCCGTTTAATCCGACTGGCCTGCATCTCCTGGGCCTGTGACCTGCCAGGGAGCGTGCACAAGCTTTTTTTGTAAAGCAGGTCAGCGATGATTTTGACGCACTAAAAGGTGCGTCGTAGGGAAGGTAAGCAAGATGGTACAGGTGAGAGCACACCAGCCGATCAACACCGACGGCAGTATCAATCTCGAGGCATGGCTGGATCATGCCATCAGTGTCGACCCGGCACTGGACCGTGAAGCCTTGAAAGCAGCCTGCGAGTTCGCTCGTGAGTCTGAGCAGCAAGACAATGCGGCCAAGAACCTGTGGGCCGAAGGCACTTCAAGCTTTCGCACCGGGTTGGAAATCGCCGAGATCCTCGCCGATCTCAAGCTCGATCAGGATTCGCTGATCGCGGCGGTGCTGTATCGCGGCGTGCGTGAGGGGCATATTCAACTGCCCATCGTCAGCCAGCGTTTCGGCACGGTGGTGGCCAAGCTGATCGACGGCGTGCTGCGCATGGCGGCGATCAGTGCCAGCCTCAGCCCGCGCCAGTCCATGGTGCTGGGCACCCAGGGCCAGGTGGAAAACCTGCGCAAGATGCTGGTGGCGATGGTCGACGACGTACGCGTTGCCCTGATCAAGCTGGCCGAGCGCACCTGCGCGATTCGTGCGGTGAAAACCGCCGACGACGAAAAGCGCAACCGGGTCGCCCGCGAGGTGTTCGACATCTACGCGCCCCTGGCTCACCGCCTGGGCATCGGCCATATCAAGTGGGAGCTGGAGGACTTGTCCTTCCGTTACCTCGAGCCCGATCAGTACAAACAGATTGCCACGCTGCTCCATGAGCGGCGGCTTGACCGTGAGCGCTTTATCGCCGATGTGATGAGCCAGTTGCGCACGGAATTGCAGGCCACCGGGGTAGAAGCCGATATCAGCGGCCGGGCCAAACACATCTATTCCATCTGGCGCAAAATGCAGCGCAAGGGCCTGGCCTTCAGCCAGATCTACGACGTGCGCGCCGTGCGCGTGCTGGTGCCGGAAATGCGCGATTGCTACACCGCGCTGGGTATTGTCCACACGCTGTGGCGGCACATCCCCAAGGAATTTGACGACTACATCGCCAACCCCAAGGAAAACGGCTACCGCTCGTTGCACACGGCGGTGATCGGTCCCGAGGGCAAGGTGCTGGAAGTGCAGATCCGCACCCACGCCATGCACGAGGAGGCCGAGCTGGGCGTATGTGCCCACTGGCGCTACAAGGGCACTGACGTCAAGGCCGGGTCCAACCAGTACGAAGAGAAAATCTCCTGGTTGCGCCAGGTGCTGGAATGGCACGAAGAGCTGGGGGATATCGGCGGTTTGGCCGACCAGTTGCGGGTGGATATCGAGCCTGATCGGGTCTACATCTTTACCCCGGACGGCCACGCGATCGACTTGCCCAAGGGCTCCACGCCACTGGATTTCGCCTACCGCGTGCACACCGAGATCGGCCACAACTGCCGTGGCGCCAAGATCAACGGGCGCATCGTGCCGCTCAACTACAGCCTGCAGACCGGTGAGCAGGTCGAGATCATCACCAGCAAGCACGGTACGCCGAGCCGCGACTGGCTGAACCCGAACCTGGGCTACATCACCACGTCCCGGGCGCGGGCGAAGATCGTCCACTGGTTCAAGCTGCAGGCGCGTGACCAGAACGTCGCCGCCGGCAAAACCTTGCTTGAGCGCGAATTGGCGCGCCTGGGCCTGCCCCAGGTGGACTTCGACAAGCTGGCCGAAAAGGCCAACATGAAGATCGCCGAAGACATGTTCGCCGCCCTCGGTGCTGGCGATTTGCGCTTGGCGCAGTTGGTGAACCTGGCCCAGCAGCTGGTTGAACCGGAGCGTGGCAGCGAGCAACTGGAACTGATCCCGCGTAAAGCCACCGGTTACAAACCGGGCAAGCGCGGCGATATCCAGATCCAGGGTGTGGGCAACCTGATGACGCAAATGGCCGGCTGCTGCCAGCCATTGCCGGGCGACGCGATCGTCGGTTACATCACCCAGGGCCGTGGGGTGAGCATTCACCGCCAGGACTGTGCCTCGGTGTTGCAACTGGGCGGGCGCGAGCCGGAGCGGATCATCCAGGTCAGCTGGGGCCCGGTGCCGGTGTTGACCTATCCGGTGGACATCGTCATCCGTGCCTACGACCGTTCCGGCTTGCTGCGGGACGTGTCGCAGGTGTTGCTCAACGAGCGGATCAACGTGCTGGCGGTCAACACCCGTTCGAATAAAGAGGACAACACCGCGTTGATGTCCCTGACCATCGAGATTCCGGGTCTGGACGCATTGGGTCGGTTGCTGGGGCGTATTTCCCAGTTGCCGAACATCATTGAGACCCGGCGCAACCGGACACCATGAGTCGCTGGATGAGCGCGGACTAGAATGTGGGAGGGGGCTTGCTCGCGAAGGCGTCGTGTCAGTTATCTGATGTTTGACTGACACACCGCCTTCGCGAGCAAGCCCGCTCCCACATTTGATCTTCAGCGTTCCCACTTCTGCGGAAAGAGACTGATGTATTCACTTGAAGACCTGCTGCACCTGATGAACCGCCTGCGCGACCCGCAATACGGTTGCCCGTGGGACATCAAGCAAACCTACGCCACCATCGTCCCCCACACCCTGGAAGAAGCCTACGAAGTCGCCGACGCCATCGAGCGCGGGGATTTTGATCATCTGCAAGGTGAGTTGGGCGACCTGTTGTTCCAGGTGGTGTATTACAGCCAGTTGGCGCGGGAAGAAGGGCGCTTCGAATTTTCCGGGGTGATCGACAGCATCACCCGCAAGTTGATTCGTCGCCATCCTCACGTATTTCCCACCGGCGACCTGTATGCGCCGCTGGATATCCCACAGTTGAGTGAGGAACAGGTCAAGCAGCGCTGGGAGGCGATCAAAGCCGAGGAACGTGCGCAAAAGTCCGACGCGCCAGAGCAGTTATCCTTGCTCGACGATGTGCCTGCGGCCTTGCCGGCGCTTTCCCGTGCCGCCAAATTGCAAAAGCGCGCCGGGCAGGTGGGGTTCGACTGGCCGGCTGCGTTGCCGGTGGTGGACAACGTGCGTGAAGAGCTCGATGAAGTGCTCGAAGCCATGGCCGACAACGACCCGGCAGCCATCGCCGAAGAAGTGGGTGACCTGTTGTTTGCGGCGGTGAACCTGGCCCGTCACCTCCAGGTCGACCCGGAAACCGCCTTGCGTTTAGCCAATGCCAAATTCGAACGACGTTTCCGATTTATCGAACAGGCATTGCGCGATATGCACCAACCCATAGAAGATTGCACCCTCGAAACGTTGGACGCCCTGTGGGGCGAAGCCAAACGCCAGGAAAAGAATCTGTCCAGCTGCGGCTGAGCCGTTGCCCAAGTGAGTAAGCACCATGAGCATTTCCCTTCGCGACCAGTTGCTCAAAGCAGGCCTGGTCAACCAAAAGCAGGCCAAGCAGGTCGGCAAAGAGAAACAGAAACAACAGCGTCTGGTGCACAAAGGCCAGGTCGAGGCTGACGACAGCCAGGCGCGCCTGGCCATCGAAGCCCATGCCGAGAAGGTCAAGCGTGACCAGGAACTGAACCGCCAGCATCAGGAAAAGGCCGAGGCCAAGGCCCGTGTTGCTCAGGTCAAGCAATTGATCGAAACCTCGCGCCTGCCCAAGCTGACCACCGAGGACTACTACAACTTTGTGGATGACAAGAAGGTCAAGCGCCTGTCGGTCAACACCCTGATGCGCAACAAGCTGAGCAACGGCTCCCTGGCGATCGTGCATCACGGTGGCGGCTACGAGGTGATCCCGCGTGAGGCGGCGCTGAAGATCCAGGAGCGGGCGCCGGAGCGTATCGTTCAGATGAACGTGCTGACCGAGAGCCAGGTGCCGGATGAGGACGATCCGTACGCTGCTTACCAGATCCCTGACGACCTGATGTGGTAAGGCTCTAGAAACCACATTGTGGCGAGTGGGCTTGTTGTGGCGAGGGGGCTTGTCCCTCGCTGGGGCGCGAAGCGCCCCCCAAATCCCAACCCCTAAAAACACAAACCCCGCTCAAAAGGCGGGGTTTGTGTTTACAGACACTCCAGCTGCGTGGGGCTGGAGTGTCCAGAGGATTTCAGAGTATCAGGAGCTTTGCGCCTGGCGTTTCATCTCAAGGGTCTCGAGCTCGTTTTTATAATTATGAGCTTCGGTCTCGTCGTGAAACATGCCGACCAGCAGGTCTTGCTGGTGTACATCCCAGATGTGAATCCCGTGGGCTACTGCTTCGTGGGACATATGTTCATCGTCGCGTTCAGTTACTTTTACAGTCATCTGCTTGCTCCAATCTCTGGTTGACCTGCGGCAAGGCGTCGCAGGCCTTTGTTATATGGTTTGTTAGCTTGCTAAGTAAATAAGCAATATTTGCAACACACCTTTACAGAATTTGGAGTAATCGTCCCAGCCCCCGTAAACCGTGCCATTGCGTCGCAGGGTGCTGAGTTTTATGACAAAAGTTTCATGTTGGTGTCAGGTGAAGGGCCGACGGGGTCCCTGTGGCAAGC
>NZ_JACARC010000021.1:0-15434 GCF_013386825.1 Pseudomonas sp. IPO3778 | reverse complement strand
GGCAAGCCCGCTCGCCACAGGGGAATGGGGTGTTCCAAAAGTCCCAAGCGAAAAAAAGCCCCGCGATCAGCGAGGCTCTTTCACTGCACAGAAGATCAGCTGCCTTTGACGGCCTTGCCGTCAACGGTACCGTCTTGCAGCATGATGTTGTATTCCTTGCCGTCGGTCTCGACCTGTCGCAGGGCAACCAGGATGCCGCCCCAGTCCTTGGCAAACCACATTTGGGTAATGCGCTTGCTTTGAGTCGGGTCACGCACGCGCTCGACCTTGATCGCATCGATGGAGCCGGCTTTGGTCTGGACCTTTTCCGGGCCGATCACGCGGAAGTCGTAGGTGTCGGTATCAGTACCCTCGACCACGCGGTAGCTCATGCTTTTCTTGCCGGCGGCCACGTCGCGTTGCAGGGCAAGCTGGTAGGTCGACTTGTCCATCATGCCGCTTTCAAGGGCGACGTTGACCGGGTCCTTGTTTTCGAAGCCGGTGACCTTGTTGGCCGTGCGGTCGAAGTCCAGGTTGATCTTCTTCGCCTTGCCCAGGCCACCGCGTTCGAAGGTGTAGCTCTGCGGCTGCAGGGCGTCCTTGTCGAAGCGGATCACGCTGGTTTCAGTCAGGCTGGCGATCATCATGGAAGCCTTGAAATTCAAGGTCCAGGTGCCGTTGTCATTCTTGGTCAGGCTGCGTTCTGCCGAACCACTCATGGGCAACTGTTTCCAGTCGGCGGTGTAGCTGGCGGAGAAAGGGTGAAGGTCTGCCGCTTGCACGGCAGGCAAGGCGAACAGCGCAAAAGCGAAGAGCAGGGCGCGACGCATAAAGTCTCCTAGGTTCGAATCAAGTGGCCGCTGGCCGCCAGTAACTGACCGTCCAATAATGCACCGTGGTCGCCAAGAATCAACCGCCCCTCAGCGAACCAGCGAACAGCCAGCGGGTAAATCCTGTGTTCCTGGGTGTGAACCCGTTGCGCAAGTGTCTGCGCCGAGTCCGCAGACTCTACCGGAACTACTGCCTGTACGACCAGAGGCCCGCCATCGAGTTCCTCGGTGACAAAGTGCACGCTGCAGCCGTGCTCGGTGTCGCCGGCCTCCAGGGCGCGCTGGTGGGTGTGTAACCCTTTGTATTTGGGCAGCAGGGACGGGTGGATATTCAGCAGGCGCCCGTTGTAATGGCGTACGAAGTCAGCGCTGAGAATGCGCATGAAACCGGCCAGTACCACGAGTTTTGGATTGAAGGTGTCGATCAGTTCGATCAAGGCACTGTCGAAGGCCTCACGGCCGTCGAAAGCCTTGTGATCCAGGGAGCGGGTGTCAATACCCGCGTCCCTGGCGCGTTGCAGGCCGTAGGCGTCGCTGCGGTTGGAGATCACCGCAGCGATGCGCACCGGGCTGTCGCCGGTACGCGTGCTGTCGATCAGGGCCTGCAAGTTACTGCCGGTGCCGGAGAGCAGCACCACGACATCACAGGTCTGGGACATCTGCCCTTGCATCAGTGTGCCTTGAGGTTCTTCAGTTCAACCTGGGCAGCGCCTTCAGGGGCGGTGGCAATCTGGCCGATGACCCAAGGCTGCTCGCCGGCTTCACGCAGCACGTTCAATGCGGTTTCAACGTGCTCTTGAGCCACGCAGATCACCATGCCCACGCCGCAGTTCAGCACGCGGTGCATTTCGGTTTCGTTGACGTTGCCTTTCTCTTGCAGCCAGTCGAAGACTACCGGGCGCTGCCAGCTGGCCACGTCGACAATCGCCTGGGCGCCTTTTGGCAGTACGCGCGGGATGTTGTCCAGCAGGCCGCCACCGGTGATGTGGGCCATGGCCTTGACCGCGCCAGTGTCCTTGATCAGCTTGAGCAACGGCTTCACGTAGATGCGGGTCGGGGCCATCAGCAGGTCGGTCAGGGGCTTGCCGTCGAGCTGGATGGTTTCGATGTCGGCGCCCGACACTTCGATGATCTTGCGGATCAGCGAGTAGCCGTTGGAGTGCGGGCCGGACGATGGCAGGGCCAGCAGGGCGTCACCGGCCGCGACTTTGGAGCCGTCGATGATTTCGGATTTTTCTACAACACCGACGCAGAAACCGGCCAGGTCGTAGTCTTCGCCTTCGTACATGCCTGGCATTTCAGCGGTTTCACCACCGACCAGGGAGCAGCCGGACAATTCACAGCCAGCGCCAATGCCGGTCACCACTTGGGTGGCGGTCTCGACGTTGAGCTTGCCGGTGGCGTAGTAGTCCAGGAAGAACAGCGGCTCGGCGCCGCACACCACCAGGTCGTTCACGCACATCGCAACCAGGTCGATGCCGATGCTGTCGTGCTTGTTCAGGTTCAGTGCCAGGCGCAGCTTGGTGCCCACACCGTCGGTGCCGGAGACCAATACAGGCTGCTTGTAGCCGGCCGGGATCTCGCAGAGGGCGCCAAAACCGCCCAGGCCGCCCATGACTTCGGGGCGCGCAGTGCGCTTGGCGACGCTCTTGATGCGTTCGACCAATGCTTCACCGGCGTCGATGTCTACACCGGCGTCCTTGTAGCTCAGGGAGGGTTGCTTGCTCATGATCCAGGCCTTTAGGGGGGATTCAGGGGTAACGACCGAATGCGGCGGGTCTACCGAAACCTGACGTTTCAGCATGGCCTGCCATTGACGGTCTGCGAAGGCGCGCGATTTTATCAGGCTTGAGGGGCAGCGGCCATCCTCGGGCCGACGGGCAGGGGCAATAGCCGTTAAAAAAATCCCTAATCGTGTCGGTCATGGGCCGTATTAAGGTATAGCCTTTAACTCGCTATCGTTATGACAGTACAAAAACTTACCGAGGCCTTGTGAATGTTTTGCCGGTCGCTGTGGTCACAGCCTTGCTAAACAGTGTTCACGCGGTCTGTTCCAACCGCTTATTTGTCGTTCGGGAATCTTTTTTCATGGGTCTGAGTAAATATTTTTTTGTGGGCTGTTTGTCGTTGGTCAGCCTGGCGAGTCATGCCGAAACCCTCAATGGCCTCTATCAAGTGCTGGAGCCGGTCAGCAGTCAGTCTCCCCAGGAGCGTGACCAGGCCACCCAGCGTGCCCTGCAAACCCTGGTGATCCGCCTGACCGGCGACGCCAAGGCCGCCGATGGCCCGGCCCTGGCGGCGATCCGCAAGGACCCGCAACAGATCATCAGCCAATACGGCTACGACGCAGGCCCTCCAGAAAGCCTGCAAGTGGATTTCGACCCGGTCAGCACCGACCGTGCCTTGCGTGGCGCCGGTTTGGCACTGTGGGGCAGTAATCGGCCGTCGATCCTCGGCTGGTGGCTGAACGATTCTGTCGAAGGCAGCAGCCTGGTCGGCGATGGCCAGGCCATCGCCCAGCCGCTGCGTCGCGCGGCTCAACACCGTGGCTTGCCTTTGCGCCTGCCATTGGGAGACCTGGACGAACAAATCGTCGCCACCGCGCCGAATCTTGAAAGCCCCGACGCCACGCCGTTGCGCGGTGCGTCCGAGCGTTACGGCGCCGACGCCTTGCTGGCGGTGCATGCCCGTGAAGACGGCGGCCAATGGTCGGCCAAATGGCGCCTGTGGCTCGGCGATAAAAGCGAGCAGGGCACAGCCACCGGCGCTGACACTGCCGCCTTGGCCGATGCCGTGCTGCTGGCCGTCAGTGAACGCCTGGCGCCACGCTTTGCGGTCAAGGCCGGCGCTGCCACCAGCGATCAGCTGCTGGAAGTGCAGGGCATGAACCTGGAGCATTACGCGGCCCTCGGTCATCTGCTGGAGCCGTTTGGTGCGCAGCCGGTGCGTGTGGACGGCACTCGCATCGTGTATCGGGTGAACGGCAGTGCCGAGCAGTTGCGCAGCCAGTTGAGCCTGGCCAAGTTGCAGGAAGTGCCGGCAGGCGAAGCTCCGGCTCCGCAGCCGGTGGCGGAAGGTGCACAACCGGCGCCGGTCGAGCCGACGCCGCAGTTACGTTTTCATTGGTAAGCACTCTTCCTCCTTATATAGAAGCAGGAAGCAAATAACAGATGGAGTGGTTTATGGCGGATACGCGTCGTTGGGTGTGGCTTGGCGGGATTGTCCTGCTGTGCGTTTTTGTGTTCCTGCTGCATTCGATCCTGACGCCGTTCCTGGTCGCGTTGCTGTTGGCCTACCTGTTCGATCCTGTGGTGGATCGTCTGGAGAAGATCGGCCTCTCGCGTACCTGGGGCGTGGTGGCGGTGTTTGCCTTGTTCACGTTGATCATCACGGCGTTGGTGCTGGTGCTGGTGCCGATGCTGGCCAAGCAATTGTTCAAGCTCTATGAACTGGCGCCGCAGATGCTCGACTGGCTGCAACACACGGCCATGCCGTGGGCGCAGGCCAAGTTGGGGCTGGCAGACGGCTTCTGGAAGTTCGACAAGGTCAAGGCCGCCATCAGCGAGCACATGGGCCAGACCACCGACATCGTCGGTGTGGTGCTGAGCCAGGCGACCGCTTCGAGCCTGGCGCTGATCGGCTGGTTGACCAACCTGGTGTTGATCCCGGTGGTAGCGTTCTACCTGCTGCGGGACTGGGACATCATGATGGCCAAGATCCGCAGCCTGCTGCCGCGCGACCGCGAGGAGCGGATCGTCTCCCTGGCCGGGGAATGCCATGAGGTGCTCGGCGCCTTTGTCCGTGGTCAACTGTTGGTGATGCTGGCGCTGGGGATCATCTATGCGGCGGGGCTGATGGCTATCGGCCTGGAGCTGGGGCTGTTGATCGGCCTGATCGCCGGCCTGGCGGCCATCGTGCCGTATATGGGGTTCGTGATCGGGATTGGTGCGGCGCTGGTGGCCGGGCTGTTCCAGTTTCATGGCGACCTGTACCCGATGCTGGGGATTGTCGCGGTGTTCATGGTGGGCCAGGCGCTGGAAGGCATGGTGCTGACGCCGTTACTGGTGGGCGACCGGATCGGTCTGCACCCGGTGGCCGTGATCTTCGCGATCCTGGCAGGCGGCGAGCTGTTCGGTTTTACCGGCATCCTGCTGGCGCTGCCGGTGGCGGCGGTGATCATGGTGCTGGTGCGCCATCTGCATGACTTGTACAAGGATTCGGACATGTACGCCGGGGGCGACGAACCGCAGTTATAACCGCAGCATCACAAACCCGGCTCAAGGCCGGGTTTGTCGTTTAACCGCTCTGGCGTTTCGCCAGTGCGTCAAACAATCTTCACCAAATCCAACAAGTTAACGCAAACCTTTGATTTTGCTTGTGGTCTGCTGCATTGTGCGCCCGGCGTCACGGGTATAAACTTTGCAAACTTTACACAGAGGCCACTAACGGTTCGATTGGAGCCGTTCAGTCAGCATGAAACCGATTCAGCTGCCCCTAGGTGTGCGTCTGCGTGACGACGCCACCTTTATCAATTACTACCCAGGCGCCAATGCCGCTGCACTCGGCTATGTCGAGCGGCTCTGCGAAGCCGACGCCGGGTGGACCGAAAGCTTGATCTATCTGTGGGGCAAGGACGGCGTGGGGCGTACCCACTTGTTACAGGCTGCGTGCCTGCGCTTTGAGCAGATGGGTGAGCCGGCGGTGTACCTGCCGCTGGCCGAGCTGCTGGATCGCGGGATTGGCATTCTCGACAACCTGGAACAATACGAACTGGTCTGCCTGGATGATTTGCAGGCAGTAGCGGGGCGGGCGGATTGGGAAGAAGCGCTGTTCCACCTGTTCAACCGTTTGCGTGACAGCGGCCGGCGTCTGTTGATTGCCGCGTCCACCTCGCCCCGTGAATTGCCGGTCAAGCTGGCCGACCTCAAGTCGCGGCTGACCCTGGCGTTGATCTTCCAGATGCGCCCGTTGTCCGACGAAGACAAATTGCGTGCCCTGCAATTGCGCGCTTCCCGTCGCGGGTTGCACCTGACCGACGAAGTCGGGCATTTTATCCTCACCCGTGGCACCCGCAGCATGAGCGCACTGTTCGACTTGCTCGAACAGCTCGATCAGGCCTCTTTGCAGGCCCAGCGCAAGCTGACCATTCCCTTCCTCAAGGAAACCCTCGGCTGGTAGTCAGCCTTTTGAAAACGGGGCTTTCGGCAAATTACAGGCGCCAGAAAACCTGCGTTTGGGCCGTTTTTGCCACGCAAATGGGTTGTATAGGGTGTTAAGGGCTTAGATGTTATGTTCCAAACAAGAAGTCACATAGATCACGATTGAATTTGCAAATCGATGTGATAGAGGGCATAGTCTCGGCTTCTTTACACATCAGCCACGGTCGTGCCCATGCTAAATCGCTTCGCACCCCTCGTGCCTCTCGCACTCGTTACCCTGTTGTTTGGTTGCGCCACCCACACTCAAAACGTGGCTGAGCAGCAAAAAACTCAACAACAGTCCCAGGCAAAATTCGTAGCATCGCAGTCTTCCACGGTTTACCAGGAAGCTTTCTATAAAGAAGAGCAGGCTACCGAAAAAGAACTCGCCGACTTCGCCGGCAGCAAGCCTTACCAGCTTCCCGTTCTGGCCGACAGCATTCTCGAACGCGGCATGTCCCTGATCGGTACCCGTTACCGTTTCGGCGGTACCTCTGAAGCCGGTTTCGACTGCAGCGGCTTCATCGGCTACCTGTTCCGTGAGGAAGCCGGCATGAATCTGCCGCGCTCCACCCGCGAAATGATCAATGTGGATGCACCGCTGGTCGCGCGGAACAACCTCAAGCCCGGTGATCTGCTTTTCTTCAGTACGGCTGGCCGCGGTCGTGTCAGTCACGCCGGTATCTACCTGGGCGATAACCAGTTTATCCACTCCAGCAGCCGCCGCAGCGGTGGTGTTCGAGTCGACAACCTGGGCGACAGCTACTGGAGCAAAACCTTCATCGAAGCCAAGCGCGCCCTGGCGATGGCCCCTACTACCGTTACGGCTAGCAAGTAAAGTTAAAGTGATACTTGAAGTTTGACGTGTAAGCGCTAGAATCTCTGGATATTGTTGTAAATCGATCGCGCGAGCTTTGCTTGCGCGTTCTGGTTTTCAGCGTTCGGCAGCGAAAGCCGCATCCAGATCAGGATTGTTCTGCCCATGTCGACCTCGGCCCGCCTAATTCTTCTCGTTTGCGCCGCGCTGCTCAGCGCCTGCGCAAGTCGTCCTCCGCCTGCTCCCGTGGCCGTCAAGCCCAAGCCGGTGTTCAACACCTACGCCACCCAAAGTTTTTCGCCAGCCGCCGAAGACGTGCTTTTTCGTGCGCTGGGCCTGGTGGGCACGCCTTATCGCTGGGGCGGCAACACGCCGGACTCGGGTTTTGATTGCAGTGGTTTGATCGGTTTCGTCTACCGTGACGCCGCCGGCATCTCCCTGCCGCGTACCACCCGCGAGCTGATCGTGATGCGTGCCCTGGATGTGAGTGAAAACAACCTGCAAACCGGCGACCTGATCTTCTTCGCCACCGGTGGCGGTTCGCAGGTCAGCCACGCCGGGATCTACGTAGGCGAGGGGCGTTTTGTGCATGCGCCGCAAACCGGCGGTACGGTGAAGCTGGACACGCTGTCCAAGGCCTATTGGCAGAATGCCTACCTGAGCGCCAAGCGCGTGTTGCCGGCGGAGCATCTGGCCCGCAATCCGTAGGAAAATACTAGGCCAGATGTGGGGGCTGGGCATGTGTGGGAGCGGGCTTGCNNNACCGCATTCGCGAGCAAGCCTGCTCCCACACAAGCCCGCTCCCACCTTTATGGTGTGGTGTTTACGAAATCGGCTACTTCGCCGCCGACACCCGCCACACCTTGTTCCCCACATCATCCGCCACCAGCAAGTCCCCCTGCTTGTCGATCACCACGCCGACCGGGCGGCCCATGGCTTTCTCATCGCTGTTGAGGAAGCCGGTCAGCACATCCACCGGCTGGCCTTTCGGCTTGCCTGCCTCAAACGGCACAAAGATCACCTTGTAGCCACTGTGCGGCTTGCGGTTCCACGAGCCGTGCTGGCCGATAAACGCGCCGTTGCTGAACTGTGCCGGTAACGTGTTGCCGTCGGCAAAGGTCAGTCCCAGGGAGGCTGTGTGCGGGCCCACCGCGTAGTCCGGTGCGATCGCCTTGGCCACCAGGTCCGGGTTCTGCGGGCTCACCCGCACATCCACGTGCTGCCCGTAGTAGCTGAACGGCCAGCCATAGAAAGCCCCATCCTGTACTGACGTGATGTAGTCCGGCACCAGGTCGCTGCCGATTTCATCGCGTTCGTTGACGGCCGTCCACAGCTTGCCGCTCTGTGGTTCCCACGCCATGCCATTGGGGTTGCGCAGGCCAGAGGCGAAGATGCGGTGCTGGCCGGTGGCGCGGTCCACTTCCCAGATCGCGGCCCGGCCCTGTTCCGCTTCCAGGCCGTTTTCGCCGACGTTGCTGTTGGAACCCACGCTGACATACAGCTTGCTGCCGTCCTTGCTGGCCACCACGTTCTTGGTCCAGTGATGGTTGATGCTGCCGCCCGGCAAGTCGACCACCGGGGTGCCCGCTTCCTTGATGGAGGTTTCGCCCGGTTGATAAGGGAAGCGCAGCAACTTGTCGGAGTCGGCCACGTACAGGTCGTTGCCCACCAGCGCCATGCCGAACGGCGAGTTCAGGTTCTTCAGGAACACCGTGCGGGTTTCGGCCACGCCATCGTGGTCGGCGTCCCGCAGCAGGGTGATGCGGTTCGGGCTGGGTACGGCGGCGCCGGCGCGGCCCATGACTTTCTCCATTACCCAGCCACGGATGCCCTTGGCGTCATCTGGCTTGGGTGGCGCATTGGTTTCGGCTACCAGCACGTCGCCATTGGGCAGCACATACAGCCAGCGTGGGTGATCCAGGCCTTCGGCAAATGCCGCCACCTGGGTGCCCGCGGCCGGAGTCGGCTTGGTGCCTTCGGGCCAGCCGATCGCCGGGGCGATATTCACGGTGGGGATCAGGGTTTTATTCGGTTCCGGCAGCTTGGGTGAGGGCCCGGTGCCGTCGGACACTTGCAGGGTAGAGCTTTCACCGCAGGCGGCGAGGGTGCCGGCGACCATGATCAGTAGGGCAAGTCGGGTCTTGTGCATGGTTTTCTCCTTAATACCTGTAAGGGTAGAGGCGCGTAGCAGCCCGATGGTTCACGCGCGTGTCCGGCTTTAATTGACGCTCCACCCCCAACCCACTAACCTTCGCGGCTTGTTTCAGGTGCTCTGTGGCGTACGCGTCGACTGAGTGAAACAGGGAAGCCGGTGAGTGAGCGCACTTTTCTACAGTGAGGCCACGATTCCGGCGCTGCCCCCGCAACGGTAAATGAGTCAAGACGGTGCCTTAAGCCACTGTATCGCCCGCGATATGGGAAGGCGCACCCTCGGCATTGCATGTCACTCATGAGCCCGGAGACCGGCCTGATCCATCCAACAGCATCACGGTGGGCGATGCTTGGCTGTCTGTCTGTACCTTTTTCCTGCCCGCCGTTTTTGTCCAGCCCCAACGGAGAGCTGCCATGACTGAATCCCCCGATCGTGACGAACGCCACCTGGCGCGCATGCTGCGCAAAAAAGCCGTGATTGACGAGCGCATTGCCAATTCACCGAACGAGTGCGGGTTGTTGCTGGTGCTTACCGGCAACGGCAAAGGCAAGAGCAGCTCGGCCTTTGGCATGCTGGCCCGGGCCATGGGCCACGGCATGCAGTGCGGCGTGGTGCAGTTCATCAAGGGCCGCAACAGCACCGGCGAAGAACTGTTCTTCCGCCGTTTCCCCGAGCAGGTGCGCTTCCACGTGATGGGCGAAGGCTTTACCTGGGAAACCCAGGACCGCGCGCGGGACATTGTGGCCGCCGAAGCCGCCTGGGCGGTCTCCCGGGAAATGCTGCAGAACCCGGCCATCGGCCTGGTGGTGCTGGATGAGCTGAACATCGCCCTCAAGCACGGCTACCTCGACCTGGACCAGGTACTCAGCGACCTGCAGGCCCGCCCGCCGATGCAGCACGTGCTGGTCACTGGCCGTGGTGCCAAACCCGAATTGATCGAAATGGCCGACACCGTGACGGAAATGGGCATGCTCAAGCACGCGTTCCAGGCCGGTATCAAGGCACAGAAAGGCATCGAACTTTGAATCAGCCCCGTCACTGTCCTGCTGTGTTGATCGCCGCACCGGCGTCCGGCCAGGGCAAAACCACCGTCACCGCCGCGCTCGCCCGTTTGCACCGCAACCTGGGGCGCAAGGTGCGGGTGTTCAAATGCGGACCGGACTTTCTCGACCCGATGATCCACGAGCGCGCCAGTGGTGCGCCGGTCTACCAATTGGACATGTGGATGGTGGGCGAGCAGGAAAGTCGCCGGTTGCTGTGGGAAGCGGCGGGGGAAGCCGACCTGATCCTGATCGAAGGCGTGATGGGCCTGTTCGACGGCACGCCGTCCAGCGCTGACCTGGCGCGGCACTTTGGCGTGCCGGTGCTGGCGGTGATCGACGGCACGGCCATGGCCCAGACCTTCGGCGCCCTAGCGTTGGGCCTGGCGCGTTACCAGCCGGATCTGCCGTTCGCCGGCGTGCTGGCCAACCGTGTAGGCACGCTGCGTCATGCGCAATTGCTCGAAGGCAGCCTCACCGAAGGCCTGCGCTGGTACGGCGCACTGTCCCGGGAAACCGGCATCGAGTTGCCCAGCCGGCACCTTGGCCTAGTGCAGGCCAGCGAACTGAACGACCTCGACCTGCGCCTCGACGCCGCCGCCCAAGCCTTGGGCAGCAGTTGTGAGGTAGCGCTGCCACCCCCGGTGGAATTCGCCGCGCCTGAAGTGATCGAGGCCCAACCGTTGCTGGCCGGCGTGCGTATTGCCGTGGCTCGCGACGAAGCCTTCGCCTTCACCTACGGCGCCAGCCTCGACCTGTTGCGGGCGATGGGCGCCGAACTGTGCTTCTTCTCGCCGATTCGCGACTGCACATTACCTGAAGCCGACAGCCTGTACCTGCCCGGCGGTTACCCGGAATTGCATCACCAGGCGTTGTCGGAAAATACCGCGATGCTCGACGCCATCCGCGCCCATCACGCGGCCGGCAAACCACTGCTGGCTGAGTGCGGCGGCATGCTCTACCTGCTGGACTCGCTCACCGACGTCGACGGCACCCGTGCTGAACTGGTGGGCCTGCTCCAGGGCGATGCGGTGATGCAAAAGCGCCTGGCAGCGTTGGCACTGCAAAATGTCGAACTGCCAGAGGGCCTGTTGCGCGGTCACACCTACCATCACTCGTTAACTACTACCGAGTGGCAGCCGATTGCCCGTGGCCTGAGCCCGAATGGCGGGCGCGGCGCCGAGGCGGTTTACCGTCAGGGCCGGATGACGGCGTCCTACGTGCACTTTTATTTCCCGTCCAACCCGGCCGCGGTGGCCGCCCTGTTTGCACCGGACCCTCAGACCGCCATCGCAGGCAAGCCCGCTCCCACACTTGACCGAGTTGAAACGCAATCCAATGTGGGAGCGAGCTTGCTCGCGAAGAGGCCATGACTGACAACGCCTTTCCCGCAGCCGACCGCGAAGCCGTGTACCGCGCCATCGCCGAACGCCGCGACATGCGCCACTTCAGCGGTGGCACGGTCGCGCCCGAATTGCTCCAGCGCCTGCTGCAAGCCGCGCACCAGGCGCCCAGTGTCGGCTTGATGCAACCGTGGCGGTTTATCCGCATCAGCGACCGCCACCTGCGCGGCCAGATCCAGCAGCTGGTGGAAGAAGAACGCGTACGCACCGCCGAAGCCCTCGGCGAGCGCTCCGACCAGTTCATGAAGCTCAAGGTCGAAGGCATCAACGACTGCGCCGAAGTGCTGGTGGCCGCGCTGATGGACGACCGCGAGCGGCATATCTTCGGGCGCCGTACCTTGCCGGAAATGGACATGGCGTCGTTGTCCTGTGCGATCCAGAATCTATGGCTGGCAGCCCGTGTCGAAGGCCTGGGCATGGGCTGGGTCTCGCTGTTCGAACCCCAGGCCCTGGCCGACCTGCTGGGCTTGCCGCCCGGGGCCAAACCATTGGCCGTGTTATGCCTTGGCCCGGTGACCGAGTTCTACCCGGCACCGATGTTGCAGCTCGAAGGCTGGACCGAACCGCGGCCGCTGAGTGACATGTTGTATGAGAATGTTTGGGGAGTGAGTCAATGAGTGTGGCCTTGCTGAGTGTCGCTGCGGTGGCGCTGGATGCGCTGCTGGGCGAACCCAGGCGCTGGCATCCGCTGGTGGCGTTCGGCAATTTTGCCGGGCGCATCGAGCAACGTTTCAACTCCGGCGGCCGTGGCTGGCGCAGCCACGGCGTCACGGCGTGGGTGATCGCGGTGGTGCCCCTGACGCTGCTGGCCACGGCCCTGTCGTGGGCGCCCTATATCGGTTGGGTGCTGGAAATTCTCGCACTGTATTGCGCCCTCGGCATGCGCAGCCTCGGCGAACACGTGCTGCCGGTGGCACAGGCACTGCGCAGTGATGATTTGGACGAAGCGCGCCAACGCGTCAGCTACATGGTCAGCCGGGAGACCCGCGAACTGGACCACACCGAAGTCGCCCGCGCGGCCACCGAGTCGGTGCTGGAAAACGGCAGCGATGCGGTGTTTGCGGCGCTGTTCTGGTTTGTGGTTGCTGGCGTGCCCGGCGTAGTGCTCTATCGTCTGAGCAACACCCTGGATGCCATGTGGGGCTATCGCAATGAACGCTTTGAACGTTTCGGCTGGGCTGCAGCAAAGATCGACGACGTGCTCAACTACATTCCGGCACGCCTGGTGGCGTTGACCTACGCGCTGCTGGGCAAAACCCGTCTGGCCCTCAAATGCTGGCGCACCCAGGGCCCGACTTGGGACAGCCCCAATGCTGGCCCGGTGATGGCGGCCGGTGCCGGCGCCCTCGGTGTGGAACTGGGCGGCGCGGCGATTTATCACGGCGAACTGCACCAGCGCCCGCAACTGGGCGAAGGCCCGCCCGCCGATGCGGACGCCATCGAGCGCGGTTGGCAACTGGTGCAACGCGGCGTGTGGCTGTGGTTGCTGATCCTGTGTGTGGGGGCTGAATTTTATGCTTGAACACGGTGGCCGGTTGCGCAAGGCGGCGATGCAGTACGGCATTCCAGAGTCCGAGTGGCTGGACCTGTCCAGCGGCCTGGCGCCGTGGCCGTTTCCGATCCCGGAAATCCCGCTGCGGGCCTGGGCACGCCTGCCTGAAACCGATGACGGCCTGGAACAGGCCGCCTGCGAATACTACGGTGCAACCCATGTGCTGCCAGTGGCCGGGTCCCAGGCGGCGATCCAATTGCTGCCGCGCTTGCGCCGGGCGGGCAAAGTTGGCGTGCTGTCGCCGTGTTACGCCGAGCACGCCGAAGCCTGGCGTCGTGCCGGCTATATCGTGCGCGAAGTGCTGGAGCAGGAAGTCGACTTCTTCCTCGACAGCCTCGACGTGCTGGTGGTGGTCAATCCCAACAACCCCACCGGGCTGAGCCTGACGCCCCAACGTCTGCTGGATTGGCATGCCCGACTGGCCCAGCGCGGCGGCTGGCTGGTGGTGGATGAAGCCTTTATGGACATCACCCCGCAGCTGAGCCTGGCGAGCGAGGCTCATCAAGTCGGGCTGATCGTGCTGCGCTCCTTCGGCAAATTCTTCGGCCTGGCGGGGGTACGGCTGGGTTTTGTGCTGGCCGAACGCAAGCTGCTCAAGCTGCTCGCCGAACAGGTGGGGCCGTGGGCCGTCAGCGGGCCGACGCGGGTGCTGGGGCAAGTGTGCCTGCGCGATACCGCCGGCCATGCGCAACAGCGGCTGCGTTGTGAGTCAGCCAGCCAGCGCCTGCACGACCTGCTTGAACGCCATGGCTTGCGGCCTCAGGGCGGCTGCGGGCTGTTCCAGTGGATGATCACCGACCGGGCTGAGCAGCTGCATGAATTCATGGCCCAGCGCGGTATTTTGCTGCGCCTGTTTGTCGACAACAGCAGCCTGCGTTTCGGCCTGCCGGACACCGAGGCCGACTGGCTGCGGCTGGAACAGGCGCTGAGCGCCTACAAGGACGCCTCATGAGTACCTTGATGGTGCAGGGCACCACGTCCGACGCGGGCAAAAGCACGCTGGTGACCGCACTCTGCCGTTGGCTGGTGCGCCAGGGCATCCCGGTGGTGCCCTTCAAGCCGCAGAACATGGCGCTCAACAGCGCCGTGACCGCCGAAGGTGGCGAGATCGGCCGGGCCCAGGCGGTGCAGGCCCAGGCCGCCAACCTGGCGCCCCACACCGACATGAACCCGGTGCTGCTCAAGCCCAACAGCGACACGGGCTCCCAAGTGATTATCCATGGGCGCGCCGTGACCACCATGAATGCCGTGGCTTATCACGATTACAAAGCTATCGCGATGCAGGCAGTGCTGGCCTCCCATGCGCGGTTGAGTGCGGCGTATCCGGTGGTGATGGTCGAGGGTGCGGGCTCACCGGCGGAGATCAACCTGCGGGCGAATGACATTGCCAACATGGGCTTTGCCGAAGCGGTGGACTGCCCGGTGCTGCTGATCGCCGACATCAATCGAGGCGGGGTGTTTGCGCATCTGGTTGGCACGCTGGAGTTGCTGTCGCCCACCGAGCAGGCGCGGGTCAAGGGCTTCATCATCAACCGGTTTCGCGGGGATATTGCGCTGTTGCAGCCGGGGCTGGATTGGCTGGAAGCGCGTACCGGCAAGCCGGTGGTGGGGGTGTTGCCATACGTGATGGATTTGCACCTGGAGGCGGAGGATGGCATCGACCAGCGCCAGATCGACAAGGCGGCGCAGGTGCTCAAGGTGGTGGTGCCGGTGTTGCCGCGGATCAGTAACCACACGGACTTTGATCCGTTGCGGTTGCATCCCCAGGTGGATTTGCAGTTTGTGGGGCCGGGGCAGGGGATTCCTGCAGCGGACCTGATTATTTTGCCGGGCTCGAAGAGTGTGCGCGGTGATCTGGCGTATCTGCGGGCTAATGGGTGGGACACCGCCGTGGCGCGGCACCTGCGTTATGGCGGGAAGGTGTTGGGGATTTGTGGTGGTTTGCAGATGCTCGGGGAGCAGGTGCATGACCCGCTTGGGTTGGAAGGGCCTTGCGGTTCGAGCGCCGGTCTTGGGTTGTTGGGGTTTAGTACGACGCTGGAAGAAGAGAAGCAGCTGCGCAATGTGCGGGGGCGGTTGTTGCTGGAGGAGGCCGAGGTGAGTGGGTATGAGATCCACGCGGGCGTTACCAGTGGCGCCGGTTTATTGAGACCTGCGGTGCAGTTGGACGATGGGCGCAGCGATGGCGCGCAGAGTGAGGATGGGCAGATTCTCGGGACCTATTTGCATGGGTTGTTTGAGACGCCGGCGGCGTGCAGTGCGTTGTTGCGGTGGGCGGGGTTGGAGGATGTGCAGGAGGTGGATTATCACGGGTTGCGGGAGCGGGATATTGAGCGGTTGGCGGATTTGGTAGAGCAGCATTTGGATACTGGGTTGCTGCGTTCGTTGTGTGGGGTTTGAGCTGTTGCACCGTGTACATATCCATTCCTGCGGTAACGGCCTCCTATGGTTCCGCTCTTACAG
>NZ_JACARC010000020.1:45366-90263 GCF_013386825.1 Pseudomonas sp. IPO3778 | reverse complement strand
GTTCATCGCCAAGGTGGTTTTGCCCATCGCCGGGCGACCAGCGATGATGATCAGCTGCTCAGGCTTGAGCCCCTGCAGCTTCTCGTCCAAATCCTCGATGCCCGTAGAAAGGCCGTCGATGCCCTCACCCCGGTCAGCACGCGCCTGTAAGACTTCGATGTAGTCGTCCAGAATGTCAGAAGCTTTGAGCACCTCGGATGTGGCTGACTGGCTATCAATGGCCTGCGCCTCGGCCTGCACCGCCGCGACCTTGTCGACTGTGGGCTGATCGCTGTGAGCGATCTCGTTAATTCGATTGCTCAGTTCGATCATCGCCCTGTCGAGACTGCGTTCACGAACTGTGGCGGCGTAGGACGCAGCATTTGCGGCGCCAGGCGTGTTCCGGGTTACCTCGGCAGCATAGGCAACCGCATTGTCACCGCTGGGCAACGTGCCCAGGTACAGGCCTACGGTTACCGCGTCAGCCGGCTTATTTTCGCCGTGCAGCGCCATGATGCCCCGGTAGAGCGCGGCGTTATCGTCGTAGTAAAAGTCATCAACTGTGAGGTCAGCACTGAGAATGTCGATCAGCTCCGGACGGAGGAACATCGCGCCAAGGACGCCATGTTCAGCCTCAACGCTGTATGGGTCACGCATTGTAATTACCCTCCACGACTTTCACGAAGTTGCTCGGTTTGATCAACCAATCGAACGTCGCCCGAAAAGGCTTAGCCCCGTCCCGGCCCTCGCCCTCCCCCATCAGGAATGAACTCGAAGCAACCAGCGCGAAGAACTCAGCCCAAAAATCCAAATCCCGATGAACCGGGCTTTCGTTCCAGCGGGCCGCGATCTTGGTGACTCGGTCCTTGGTGAGCATCGCTACCTGAGGGAGCCGAGGGAGCGTTTTGTTGAACAGGTCGACGATTGCCTGAGACGGGCACTTCGGCTTCGAAATTTTGGCTGGTTGGTCACCGCCAACAAGAAGTGGCGGTTCACTTGATGGTTCTATTACGGTTCTGGGTGCATCTGCTGCGGGGGTTTTTGTCGTGAGCTGCGGGGGTGGCAGTGCATCTGCTGCGGGGTGCATATCTTGCGGGGGTGCATATGCTGCCGGGGTTAGGGTGTACATAGTCGAGCGGCCCATCCGTTCACGGACGGACAAGATGCTTGCTTGCCCTAACCACTTGATCGCGCCCTGAACGGTCCTTTCGGCAAGGCATGTACGTTCAGCGATACGAGCGACCGAAGGCCAGCAAACACCCTCGTCGTTTGCGTTGTCAGCCAGCGATATCAGGACAGCCTTCTGCGGGCCGCTCATGCCTTGCAACGGCCAGCACAGGCTCATGATTATGGTGCTCATGCGGAAACATCCTGGGCAGGTGCCAGGGACGCCTTCAAGTAATCGAGGCATTCCCGGCGGAATTGAGACTTAGATGCATGCGAGTACTGGCCGCTGATCATGAGGGCGGCATTCATCGCTGCTGATTGATTGGTGACTACGTGTCGTGACACCTTTTCGGACTCACCGGGAAGTGTCGCGACATCGCCAGAACTATTGACTGCGGGTGTGTTTTTGATCATTATCGACCTCGCTAAAACGTTGCACTGAACCGCCCTGCCAGGCGGTTTTTTTATGTCTGCGATTTGGGTGCTGGATGAATCAACAGCTAAACCAGATCGCCTTTTTGTTTTCGCCTATTGGGCGGAAAATCAACTCATCGAACGGCTAGGCCGCCGAATCCTTGGTGGCACTTGCTGGGTCGTCTTCACGAGTCGCACAAAGCTCTCCGCGGGATTCCTTCTCCAACACGCACTGCATTGGGTAGGAGAACCCGCCAGCGGATCTGCATTGCGAAACCCGGCTTCTTGTCACGCCGAGGGCCGCACCGATCGCGCCTGGCGAGCCAAAAAACTTCAAGGCTTGGTCATAGGTCATCAAGGTTTCTCCATTTCACTGCCGCGAGTTTAGAAATGTTAACCACAAAAGGCAAGTTATCTAAACTCGGCATTGTTTAGAATCCTAAATATGAATTTCAGCGAACGACTCAAAGCACGCATGGACGCCCTAGGCCTCCGCGCGACAGATATCAGCGAGATGACCGGCGTATCGAAGGCGACGGTCTCTTTCTGGATTAATGGGACAAATGGCGCGAAGGGAAAAAACCTGACATCGCTAGCCAGGGCGCTCGACTGCTCAGCTGAGTGGCTGTCGGAAGGGATTGACCCGCCCAAGGCCCCTAGCCTTGTGCCTATCGAAACCTGGGATGATGAAACGCCGCTGGACGAGGACGAGGTCTATGTCCCCTTCCTGCAAGAGGTAGAGCTGTCGGCAGGCTCAGGCAAATACTCAATAGAAGAGAGCGACTCAGCCCGGCTGCGCTTCTTCAAGAAAGACCTGCGCCAGAACAACGTGCAGTTTGCCAACGCAAAGTGCGTCTCTGTCAGCGGCAACAGCATGCTCCCGGTGCTTCGTGATGGAGCTACCGTCGGTATAAATGTGGGGAAAAATTCACTACGGGACGTGGTTGACGGAGAGATGTACGCGATAAGCCACAACGGGCAGCTCCGCGTTAAGCAGGTGTATCGAACCCCCACAGGAATCCGGTTGCGCAGCTTTAACCGAGACGAACACCCTGACGAGGACTACACCTTTCAAGAAGTCCAAGACCAACAGATAGCGATCATCGGCCACGTATTTTGGTGGGCCATGTATTCCCGCTGAAGCCTAGAATCGCAAATGAAGACCCGCCACCGAGCGGGTTTTTTTGTGCCTTTGAATCGAGAAACTTAACTATTTGTTAAGTTATCTAAAAATATGGCTTGACCAATCTTGTTAAGTTTTCTAAATTTGCCCCATCGCCGGATAACAACCGGCCAGATGTAAGGCAGCGATGAACCGGCCTCAACGGTTCAGAGGGTTGGCAACTGACCCGGGCGTGCAGCGTAAAGCGCCAAGACAGTTATCCAGCGGGATTTACCCGCGGCTGGATGTCGAGGCCTAAGGCCTCCCGAGAAAGTAATCGCCCAATCCGCAGGTGGCGTGTAACAGCGGCAAGCGACACCAGAAGCTTTCACTTCTGCACCTGGTGACGGGTGCAGCGGGAAAACAACCGGGAGTCACAACGATGAACGAGATCATCAACGGCGCATGGAAGGGTCACCTCGGTAGAGGCCTTGCGCCCAAAGAACTTCAGTACCTTCTGGCCGCCGCCCAGGGCATGACCGCCAAGGAAATCGGCAGGCAGTTCGACGTGGCGGCGTGCACCGTGGCCAAGCGCCTTTCCTGCGCCATGTTCAAGCTCGGCGTGACCCGCCAGACCGCGATGATCGCCGAGGCCATGCGCCGTCAGATCATCTCGCCGATGTGCTTCGTCCTGGCGGCCCTGATCGCCATGCACGCAATGATCGGTGACGAGTCGATGCGTCGTGACCGCCGGGTTCCGGAACGCCGTACAGCTCAAGTCAGGATGGTGCGCCGCGCCGAACAACCGGTGCTGCTGGCCTAATCCATAAGGTGGCCACTGCCTGCCCAGTGAGCGCACGACGGGAGACACGCCATGAAGTAGACGAACGATTCACCTGCGTGGCGCGGCAAGCCTGAAGGCTGCGCCCAACACCCATACAGGCAGCGGATCAATGGGGTCGACGATGTCACCGCGCATCAGCCAGGACACTGGCAGGCCCAACCCAACGCAAAAGAACAACTTGATGCAACAAACCCAGGCCGTCGCCAGTAGCGGGCCTGGGCGGCGTTCACGTATGGGGGCATATGTAACGCACCGAAAGCCCGGGCAACCCCCGGGCAACCCCCGGGCTTTTTTACGCCTCGCCTTTATTCGTCAGCACCCTCCCCTGCGCCTAACGGCAAACAGCAGGCGGTCAGGTTGCTGACGAATAAACGCAACCCAACACCTAGGGACAAGACATGCACCCATCAATGCAAGCACGCTCCGAAGGGCTCGCAGCCCTCCGTGTCCGCGCAACCATCGCCACTGGCGTGATGTACGCCATGATCGGCAAAGAACAACCCGCGCAGGAGGTTCGCTTCCAGGTAGTCAACAAGGGTACCGGCGCCTATCACGTCGTCGAGCGCTCCACCGGCAAGGTCATGGGCATCTGCTTCACCTGGAAGGCAGCGATCAACCGCGCTCAGGTGCTGGAAGCCCGCGCTGACGGCAAGAAGATCAACATCGAAGGGTGGTCGCAGTGATCGGCGTACCGATGGCCAACCCGAAAGACGCGGTGATCGCCGATCTGCATCGCCAGATGGACGCCTTCTTCGGCGCCGGCAACAAGGCGGAGCAGATTGCCCGCGGCGTCAGCGGTGAAGTCGGCGGCCCAATCAAAAGCACCCGCAGCATCAAGCTGAAGGCTGCCCGCGACAAGGATGCGCCCAGGCTGAAGGAACTGGCAGACGCCGGCTTGTCCGCCATCGAGGCGGCCAAAGAGTTCGGCACCGACAGTAAGCGGGCCAGGCTGATCGCTCAAGAGAACGGCTTCAAGTTCGCCGACACCCCATGAAGCGCATCAACAAGATCACCGCCGCGCGGCGCCGCCCAACATGGCTGGCAATTCCGGCAAGTGGAATCGAAGAGGTAGGCCATGGCCGAGGAAGAGCTGACGGCGGAAGCCAAGAAGCAGCGCCGCAAGCGCGAGAAGGAAGCCACGAAGAACACTGCATTGGGCGTCGAGAAATTTACGGTTGAGGTGGCCGGTGTGTTCAAGTCCGACCTCAAGCGCCTGATGAAGCAGCACGGCTTCAACAACCAGCAGGAAGTGTTTCAGAACCCACTGCGCAACGTCATCGCTGCCGACTTTGAAACGGCGGCGCAGATGCTCAAGTGTGTCACGACACCTTTTGTCGTTACCGAAAAGGTGTCAAAGCTACTTCGAGCGGCTGGTATGAAGTCGCTCGAAGACGATCCGCCAGAGCCTGACGACGAAATCGAAAGACCCGCATAACCCACCCTACTCGCTGCATCCGGTAATGGAGGGCGGCGCCTGAAAAGCGACAGACAACGCTTTGATCCGCATGGATTCGAATGCCGCCCCGTCATTCGGCCACGGCCCTGGATGATCGAACACCAGCGCGTGGCGTCGACCGCAACGCCGGATGATTCTGCCGTTCTTCGGAGCGCCGCTCCCGTCTCGACTCGAAATCGAGCAAGCAAAGTCGTTGCCATTCAACGGATAGATAATTTCGTGTCCACTCTGCTGCATTTTTTTAGATCTCCTGAAAGTCAAGACTTAATTGTACTCCTTTCAAAAAAGCCTGCTTGGACCTACCCATATCAACGAATCACGCCATAAGGCTCAGCAGCAGATAGTCCCGCCAGGTCGCGCCACCGTGCCAGATCAGCGATCAGCCTAAGCCCCTGGCTGGCCTCTGCCTCGAGCGCTTCATCAGGAAGGCTCAGCAGCCGCACAACCTCATCGCCTATCAGGCGTATCGCTTCCACATCGGTTTTCGTGCTCATCGCAGTCACCGTCAGGTTTTTGCTGAGCGCAAATCATCAACCCAATTTTCGAATCGCGCCAGCCGGCGAGGATCCCCTATGTCTCCCTACAAATTGTCCGGGACGACGGTCGTCAGCTTTTCCGGCGGCCGCACCAGCGCCTACATGCTGCGCCAGGTGCTGGACTACAACGAGGACCTGAGCGATCTGGTCGTCACCTTCGCCAACACCGGGAAGGAGCACCCAGCCACCCTGGAGTTTGTTCGGGAATGCGCCGAGCGCTGGGCAGTGCCGATTGTCTGGCTGGAGTTTCGGGACGATGAGGCAGGTTTTGCGGTGGTGGACTACGCCACCGCCAGTCGCCAGGGCGAACCGTTCGAAGCCCTGATCCGTAAACGAAAGTACCTGCCCAACCCCGTGACCAGGTTCTGCACGATCGACCTGAAGATCCGCATCATCCACAAGTACCTGCGCAGCTTGCGCCTTTCTACCGAGGAAGCGCCGCTGGACATGATGACAGGCATCCGTGCCGATGAGCCGCGCCGCGTCGTGAAGATTCGGCACCGCAAAAGCACCAGCGAAAGCAAGTGGGCCACGATGGTGATGCCGCTGGCTGACGCCGGTGTCGGCGTTCAGGACGTGACCGACTTCTGGGCCGGCCAACCATTCGACCTGATGCTGTCGACGATTAACGGAAGGACGCTGGAAGGCAACTGCGACCTTTGTTTCTTGAAGGGTGCCAAGCAGGTCTATTCGATAATCGCCAGCGACCGGCCCAAGGCCGAATGGTGGGCTCGCATGGAAAGCTCAGTCGTGTCCGGCGGGAAGTTCACCGGCGACGGCGCCCGCTTCCGTAGCGACCGTCCCAGCTACCAGCAGATGCTCGACTACTCCGACACCCAATTCGACATGTTCGCCGACCACGACGAAGCTATAGCCTGCTTTTGTGGTGATTGATCTACTTCGCAAAATCAAAAAGTTGATCCACGCCCCCTAAAAGATCTGACTGAGTGACGCTGCACTCCAACCCAAAAACCTTACAAACTGCTTTGACAGCATTCGCAAATGGCGCGTTGGAATAGGGAGAAATGTAAACGGCATCGATCAGTTTTCTAGCTTCAACATTGACATGCTTCGACTCTGGAACAAATACTTCAATATTAGAATAATTCGCATCACCCACAAAAAAAGCTCTAACTTCGTTTTCATGACTAAACGAGATACGCTTAAGAAGCGGCACTATATGCCCATCAACTACGCAATCCTGCGGAGTCAACTCTGCATTTCCATAATCAAGGTACTTTATCTTACCGATAAAAACCTTTTTATCGGTAGTGTGAGACTCTTTCAGCGATTTTGCCAGGCCACCGACGGTCGTGCGTATGGCGACACCTTTCAATTGGTCGCTATAGAGCTTCCACATTGCTTCAGATTGATGTTCGGACTGATACCAGCAGCTAACCATCGTCCCCTTGAATACTGCTTCAGTAAGTTTCCTGAAATCCGAAAACCGATTATCTAGTGCTTTGCGTAGCGCTTGTCCTGGCTCTCCAGCGAGCTCTTCAACTTTAACGCCGGCGCCACTAACGCGATCAAGCACCGCATATAGGTCCGCATATGCTTTATCACTTACAGAATACATAGCCTGCAATGCAACGAGCGGCGGATAACCCTCAAAAGGATCAGACTGCTTATATGAAGCCAAACTTGCAAAATATAGAGATTGGTCGCTTAGTAAATTTATAAACTTATCTAGCGACATGTACCGCCATAGGACCATATCTTCATTCAGGCTTTTAAGGACTTCGACTTCCATGATGCATCCCCGTAGCTCGGCCATATAAGCGCCGAATAAAAAACATCCCGACTTAACAATCATGCCACTTTGGCGAAACTATGTACGTTCGACAATCAGCCTGGCGCCGACCTCACGCCCAGCCACCTGCGCCAGGCCACGATCAACATAGGTTCGGTCACCCGCAACAACCGGTACCACCACCTCACCACCACGCTTTACCTCGACGTTGATACGCCAGGTTTCCCGGCCTTCCTCGTCCTTGTCGCACTCCATGTAGTTCCAAACCTGAAAGCCTTCGATCTCATCGTAAATATCGTGCTTTGTCATGGTCCAGCCCATTTAGAGGAAGGGGCCATCGTAGCACCACACCCCGGGCATGGCCCGGCAAGGACTCTCCATGCCTACAGAAAACAAACCGGCTGATCCTTTCGGACTGCACGGCCGTACCTTTCACATTCACCTGAGCGTGCGCGGGGCGATTCGTGACTTCAGCAAGCGTCAGCTCAAAGGCATGTTCCGTGTGGATGGACGGGAATGCACCGCCGACGAGGCTAAGGAACATCTGCTCGAGGCGCTGGCCCAGGGCAAAGAGGTACTTCCCTTTGGCCCGCCGTGTGAAGGCTTCGATTTCGCCGGCGGTGGCTGCCAGGGTCATGACAAGGAGGTTGCATGAAGCGCATCTACCTCAGCGGGCCCATGACCGGCCTGCCCGGCCTCAACTTCGCCGCCTTCCACGCAATGACCACCAACCTGCGCGCCGGCGGCCACACCGTCACCAACCCCGCCGAACTCAACCCCGACGGCGGCACCTGGAACGACTGCATGCGCCGCGACATTGCCGCCCTGATGGACTGCGACACCGTGGCCACCCTGCCCGGCTGGGAGCATTCAAAGGGTGCCCGCCTGGAAGTCCTGATCGCCGAACGCCTCGGCATGACGGTTGTGAATGCCCATGATCTGGTAACGAGGGAGAATGCCGCAGTACCAACATTTTCCAAGCTGATGTAAAAAGTACAGCTGCCATTTCAGACATTCACTGGATTCCGACCAACACATGCAGATCATTCGTACTGGAACAGTTTTGACTGGCGAATACGCCGGTTGGACGATAGAAATTCAGGATGACCGCGCAGGTGAAACCGGAGGTTATTACCTGTTCCTGATCCAGAACGAATCAAATGGTTTCGATTCTTGGTTTGAACTCATAGAGCAGCTGCAGGAACAAATTTCAGAACTCGACGTTCGCTGGAATTAGCGCCTCACTCTTTCGGTCCACCCCTCCCCATATCCCCCCTTCAAAGTCAGCCGCTATAGCGGCAAGGAACCCGGCATGCCTGATGAAAGTGAATCAATCCTGCGCCAGCGCATCACCACGTACATGAGGGGCGCCGGCGGCTCCCGAGATAACTGGTTCTGCACCTGGTGGTTCCGGTTCCACATTGAGCCGTTCACCACCAAGCAGGTCCGCCGCGAACTGGAGTTGATGAAACGTGATGGCCTGGTCGAGTCGGACCACAGCCGGAGCAACAACACTCTGTGGCGGCTCGCCAAGTACAAGCCTGACTAGGTGACGCCATGATCGCCACCCTCTGGTTCGCCTGCGACGTCATCTGCAAGTGACCGGTGGATGTGACCAGCGGACCAAGGCGTTGAGTTACTAGCCCAAAGGAAGGGAGTTGTTTAACTCGCGGCTAACTACTTCGGTCCGCTGAATCATTGCCCACAGCTTGAAGAGCTCGCTCCAATGACTTGATAGAGCGCCAGCCGCGCTAACCACTTCAACAGCAAATCTCTGAAATGGATGCGCGACATGTCATTTCTAGCACAGTTCTCGCTCTCGTCCAGAATGGATTTCAGATAGCTCATCCCTCCACGTGCCTACCGGTGGGCGGGATCACGGAAGCTGGCTATCAACCCAGCGCTCTGCCGCTGACATCGCATCGTGCAGGGCGGCCGGGTAGTCACTCCATGGGCCTGGCAATACAGCGGCGACTTCACCCATTCCGTGTATGTCCACGGGCTCAATGATTGTCGCGGATGCAGGCACCCGGTCGTTAGGTCTTTTCCAGACGAACTTGAGGAATACCGTGTGACCTCGGTACTCATGAGCGATCGGCACATCGAGGTTGTGTGACACGCGTCCTCCCACAGGCGCAACGAATTGAACACCTGTTGTACACCCATCCAAAGGGTCGAGATACCCGAGCAAAAAGCCATTACTCCATTCCCCTACATGCCTGCCGGTGAGCGGCGGGCGCACGCCTGGAAAAAATAATTATGACCATCACCGCCCCGGTCATCCGGTACCACGGCGCCAAGTTCCGGCTCGCGCCGTGGGTGTTGCAACACTTCCCGCCGCACACCTGCTACGTAGAGTCCTTCGGCGGCGCCGCTGGCGTGCTTATGCAAAAGCCTCGGTCGTATGCCGAGGTGTACAACGACCTCGATGGCGACATCGTTAATCTGTTCAGGGTTTTGCAGGATCAGGAATCGCGATCGGGACTTGTCGAGCGCCTGGTATTCACACCCTACTCCCGCGAAGAGTTCGAACTATCCTGGCAGCCGAGCGCCGAGCCGATCGAGCGTGCAAGGCGGACCATCATCAGGGCGCAAATGGGATTCGGCTCCGCCGGTGCGACCAAGGGCGTGACCGGCTTCCGCATCGATACCAAACGCCAATACGGCACAGCCCAGTCACTCTGGGCCTCCTATCCGGAGCAACTTGCCGAGGTCGGCCAGAGGCTAAGCGGCGTGCTAATCGAAAACCGCCCCGCGATCGAGGTGATCAAGTCGCACGACGGCCCGCAGACATTGCATTACGTCGACCCTCCCTACGTGCATGACACCAGGTACAAAGGCGCGTCGAGCGGCCGGTACTACAAACACGAGATGGATGATGCAGCACACCGCGAGCTACTCGGGGTTTTGCTCGAGCTAGAAGGAATGGTCGTGCTGTCGGGATACCCGAGTGACCTGTACGCGGAGCTTCTACCCGGCTGGGCCAGCTACAGCACATCCGCCCGCATCAGCGCCGGTCGCGGCACAGCCAACCGAACCGAATGCATCTGGTTGAACCCCGCCTGTGTCGATCGCGTAAGCCAGATCGGCCTGGACCTCTGCGAAAGAGCATAACCCTAACCCACCTTCTGCCGCCCAGCGCGGCAAGGAGACCACATGTTCGCAATCAAACTCACCCTGATCCTGCTGGGCGCTTTGCTGTACCTAGTCGGCAGCGGCTGCTGGTACTTCTGGATCGCCCCACGCCTTCTGGCCGACGGCGAAACAGCCGACATCCTCTACGCCTTCGCCGGCACCTGCGGGTGGATGCTGATCACCTTCGGCCTGGTCATTCACATCATCAAGACAGCGCGGCCCACGGCGGCCGGGGGGACGTAACTATGCAAGCAGAAATACTGTCGGACGACGAACTGGCCGAGATCACCGGCTACAAGCAGCGTTCACATCAGCGCAAATGGCTGAAGGACCGAAACTGGGTGTTCATTGAGAGCCGTGGCGGCCGCCCGCTGGTGGGCCGGATGTTCGCGCGCATGAAGCTTGGCATGGTTAACGCCGCAATCGCAGATCCAAACCCGCCGCCGACGCGTCCGGCCTGGACGCCCGATTTCTCCAGAGTGAACTGATATGCGCCCCCGGAACACGGAAAACAGGGACTTGCCGCCAGGAATGGTGCGCCGTAAGCGCCCAAGGAAAAATGGCAAGGTCTGGATCGGATACTACTACCGGGATTCTGCAGGCAAAGAGATCCCGCTGGGCACGGACCTGAGCAAAGCTCGCTTGAAATGGGCAGAACTTGAGGCCAAAGATAAACCGGCCGACCTGACAGTGATGAAGGGAATCTTCGACCGGTATGTGCGCGACGTCATCCCGAAAAAGGGAGAGCGCACCCAGAAGGACAACATGGCCGAGCTGAAACAGCTTCGCCCTACGTTTGATGAGGCGCCCGTCGATTCAATTACGCCGTTCAACATTGCCGGGTACCGTGATGCCCGCTCAGCGAAGGTTCGTGCCAACCGCGAGATCGCGCTCCTGTCCCACGTTTTCAACATGGCCAGGGAATGGGGGCTCACGGAACGGGAGAACCCTTGCCAGGGAATCAGGAAGAACAAGGAGGCGCCGCGCGATTACTACGCCAATGCGGCTGTCTGGGATGCCGTCTACGCGGTTGCCGAACAAGAACTCAAGGAAGCCATGGACTTGGGCTATTTGACCGGGCAGAGGCCTGCTGACGTGCTGATCATGCGCAGCGACGATACCGAAGGTGACTACTTCCTGGTAACGCAGGGCAAGACCGGGCAGAAGCTGCGAATCCTGATGCGTACGGATGCAGGGGAAAACAGCTTGGGGAGATTGGTCAGGGAGATTGGTGAAAGGAATGTCGGTCATCCATCCAAATACCTGTTGATCAACAGGCATGGAAAGCGGATGACGAAGGGGATGCTGCGCTTGCGCTGGGACAAGGCGCGGGAAAAAGCTCAGCAAAATGCCATCGAACAAGGCGACCCGCTGCTCGCGGCCAAGATTGGAGGCTTTCAGTTCCGCGACATACGGCCGAAGGCCGCCTCGGAAATCATCGATATCGGCGATGCAAGCCTGCTGCTGGGACACAGCAAACAGGAGATCACAAAGAGGGTGTACAGGAGGATCGGGGCGACCGCGAAACCGTCCAAATAGGCAAAGTTTCGGAACTCCTACCCGAAAGTTTCGGAACCCCTGCCAAAAGCAGCAGAAACCGTCCCAAACCCCAGATACGAAAAAGCCCCGACTAATCGAGGCCTTATCGTTTAATTTGGCGGGAAACCAGGGATTCGAACCCTGGGAACGCTATTAACGTTCGCCGGTTTTCAAGACCGGTGCATTCAACCACTCTGCCAATTTCCCTTGTGCAACACAGGATTAGCGTAGCCCATCCTGTCTCAGCGGGCGCCATAATACCCGAATGAAACACACTGTCAAACTCTCGCCATAGCTTGTTACAGAGCGTCTGTTATGATCCTTGCGACTGAATGTTTCAAAACTGAAGGAGTGTCGCCATGCGCGAACAGAATTACGCAGTGAATGGAAACGCGCAGGCTGAGCAGCTAGAGGTTAGCCGCGTCCTGCGCAATACGTACGGCTTGCTCGCTCTCACCCTCGCGTTCAGCGGCGTGATGGCATTCGTCGCCCAGCAGATGCGCGTCGGCTACCCGAATATCTTTGTGGTGCTGATCGGCTTCTACGGTCTTTTCTTCCTGACCAACAAGCTGCGCGACTCGGCCTGGGGCCTGGTGTCGGCGTTTGCCTTGACCGGTTTCATGGGCTTTATCCTTGGCCCGATCCTTAACCGTTACCTCGGCATGGCCGGCGGCGCGGAAGTGGTCAGCTCGGCATTTGCCATGACCGCTCTGGTGTTTGGTGGTCTGTCGGCCTACGTGCTGATTTCCCGCAAGGACATGAGCTTCCTGGGTGGTTTCATCACCGCCGGTTTCTTCGTGTTGCTGGCCGCAGTGCTGGCAGGCATGTTCTTCCAGATCAGTGGCCTGCAACTGGCGATCAGCGCCGGTTTCGTGCTGTTCTCCTCGGCCTGTATCCTGTTCCAGACCAGCGCGATCATCCAGGGTGGCGAGCGTAACTACATCATGGCCACCATCAGCCTGTATGTATCGATCTACAACCTGTTTATCAGCCTGTTGCAGATCTTCGGCATCATGGGCCGCGACGACTGATCGCAGCGCCATGCAAAAAGCCCGCTTCGGCGGGCTTTTTGTTGCCTGCGGCTTTATCATTGCCACAGGTTTTGCCTTCAGAGTGTTCCATGAAGTTTGCGATTGCGCTTTTCGAAGCCCCCCATGCGCCCTCCTCGCGCCGTGCCTTGCTGTTCGCCCAGGCGGTGCTGGCAGGCGGGCATGAGATTGTGCGGCTGTTTTTTTATCAGGATGGCGTCTACAGCGCTTCCAATAACATTGTTGCGCCACAGGATGAGCAGGATATTGCCCGCCAGTGGCGCGAGTTTGTCAGCGGGCATCAACTTGATGGCGTGGTCTGCATCGCCGCGGCCTTGCGCCGTGGGGTGCTGAATGCCGAAGAGGCCACCCGCTATCAACGCAGCGCGGTGAACCTGGAGGCGCCTTGGGTGTTGTCCGGGCTGGGGCAGTTGCACGACGCCGCCCAGGCCGCTGACCGTTTGATCTGCTTCGGAGGGCCCTGACATGTCGAAATCCTTGCTGGTGATCAGCCGACAGGCACCCTGGTCCGGCCCCAGTGCCCGCGAAGCGCTGGATATCGTGCTGGCCGGCGGTGCGTTTGATTTGCCGATTGGCCTGTTGTTTCTGGATGACGGCGTGTTTCAACTGGCCACAAGCCAGGACGCCAAGGCCGTGCAGCAAAAAGACCTCAGCGCCAACCTCCAGGCCCTGGCGTTGTTTGGCGTTGAGGATGTGTTTGCCTGTCGCCATAGCCTGACCCTGCGCGGCTTGACCGACTCCGGTAGCGCGCAGCCTCTGAGCAGCGAACAGATCTCACAGATGATTGACCGTTACGACCAGGTGATTACCCTCTGATGTCGACTTTGCATGTGGTGCCCCACTCCCCGTTTACCGATAGCCGGCTGGACAGCTGCCTGCGCCTCTGTGGCGCCCAGGACGCCATCCTGTTGTGCGGCGATGGCGCCTACGCCCTGCAACCTGCCAGCGCACCCTGCCAGGCCCTGCAAGCCAAGGGCGTGAAGGTGTTTGTGCTGGCCGAAGACAGCCAGGTGCGCAATCTTGCCGTGCCTGCCTGGGCCGCCAGCGTCGATTACCCGGCCTTCGTCCAGTTGTCGATCGATTACGACAAGGTCAACACCTGGCTATGAACACCCTGACCGTAGGCGAACGCACCCTCGAACTGGACAAGGACGGCTACCTCGTCGACCTGAGCGACTGGTCCAGCGACGTGGCCAACGCCCTCGCCACCGCCGAAGACTTGGAGCTGACCCCGGAGCACTGGGAAATCCTCGAACTGCTGCGGGGCTTCTACGCCGAATTCCAGCTGTCGCCTGCCACCCGCCCGCTGATCAAGTACACCGCCTTGAAGCTGGGCCCGGAAAAGGGCAACAGCCTGCACCTCAACCGACTGTTCAAAGGCACTCCCGCCAAACTCGCCGCCAAGCTGGCGGGCCTGCCCAGGCCGACGAATTGCTTATGACTGATTTTGCCCCGTTGATCACTGAAACCCCCGCCGAGCACCCGTTCGCGCCCTTTGTACGCATCCTCGGCAAAGGCAAGCGCGGCGCCCGCAACCTCACCCGTGAGGAAGCCCGCGAAGCCATGGGCATGCTGCTGGATGAAAAGGTCGAAGACACCCAGCTCGGCGCCTTCCTGATGCTGTTGCGGCACAAGGAAGAAAGCCCCGAAGAACTCGCCGGTTTTACTGAAGCCGTGCGCGAACGCCTGAATGCACCGTCACTCAATGTGGATGTCGACTGGCCTACCTACGCCGGTAAAAAACGCCACCTGCCGTGGTACCTGCTGGCGGCCAAGTGCCTGGCACAGAACGGCGTGCGCATCTTGATGCACGGCGGCGGTGCGCATACCGCGGGCCGGCTGTATACCGAGCAGTTGCTGGAAGGCTTGCAGATTCCGTTATGCCGCAACTGGCAGCAGGTGGAGGCCGCCCTTGAACAGGGCAACCTGGCGTTTATTCCCCTGGGGGATTGGGCGCCGCAATTGCAGCGCATGATCGACCTGCGCAACACCCTGGGCCTGCGTTCGCCGATCCACTCACTGGCGCGCATCCTCAACCCGTTGAGTGCCCGCTGCGGCCTGCAAAGTATCTTCCATCCGGGTTATCAGGGCGTGCACCGTGATGCCAGCGGCCTGCTCGGCGACAACACCATCGTGGTCAAGGGCGACGGCGGGGAGATTGAGATCAACCCGGACACCATCAGCCATCTGTATGGCACCACCGGCGGCGAGAGCTGGGATGAAGAGTGGCCCGCCCTCTCTGCCCAGCGCCACGTCAAGCCCGCCGCTCTGGAGCCCGAACACCTGAAGGCACTATGGCGCGGTGAAGTGCAGGACAGCTACCCGCAACTGGCACTGATCGCCACCATGGCCCTGGCACTGCGCGGCCTCGGCCACCCACGTGAGCAGGCGTTCGAGCTGGCCCAGCAGTACTGGGACGCTCGGGACAAATCGATTTAGTCGATCATTAACCCCCAGCCTTTGCGCTTTTTGTTCGAACTCAGACCTTTAGACTGCACTCCAACGCTTATTAGCCAAGGAGTCAGTCATGGGTTTGCTGATCGAAGGACGCTGGCATGACCAGTGGTACGAAAGTAGCGCAGACGGCGCCTTCCAACGGGAACAGGCGCAACGCCGCAACTGGGTGACCGCCGGAGGCGAACCCGGCCCGAGCGGTGAAGGCGGCTTTGCGGCTGAAGCCGGCCGCTACCATTTGTACGTCTCCCTCGCCTGCCCCTGGGCGCACCGCACATTGATCCTGCGTAAGCTCAAAGGCCTGGAAAGCTTGATTGATGTGTCGGTGGTCAGTTGGCTGATGCTGGAAAACGGCTGGACCTTCGACAAGGCCCACGGCTCCAGCGGCGACACACTCGACGACTTCACCTACATGCACCAACGCTACACCGCCGACACCGCCAGCTACACCGGGCGCGTGACCGTGCCGGTGTTGTGGGACAAGAGGCTCAAGCGGATTGTCAGCAATGAGTCGGCTGAGATTATTCGCATGTTCAACAGTGCGTTTAATGACCTGACCGGCAATCAGCTGGACTTCTACCCCGAAGCCCAGCGCGAGACCATCGATGCACTGAACGACCGGATCTATCCCGCCGTGAATAACGGCGTGTACCGCGCAGGCTTTGCCACGTCACAAAAAGCGTATGAAGCCGCATTTGATGATGTGTTCGCCGAGCTGGATCACCTGGAACAGCACCTGGGTGAACATCGCTATTTGGCAGGGGAATACCTGACGGAAGCCGATGTAAGGCTTTTCACCACAGCCATTCGGTTTGATGCGGTGTACTACAGCCACTTCAAATGCAACCTGCGGCGGATTGCGGATTATCCGAATTTGTCGAATTGGCTGAGGGAGTTGTATCAGTGGCCGGGGATCGCCGAGACGGTGGATTTTGCCCATATCAAGGGGCACTACTACGCCAGTCATCGCACGATTAATCCGACGGGGATTGTGCCGGAAGGGCCGTTGCAGAGGTTTGATGCTGCTCATGACCGAGACCGGTTGAGCGGGAAAGGCGTTTGGAGTTGATCCAAGCCCTGTAGGAGCGAGCTTGCTCGCGAAGGTCGCCAACGATAACGCGCTCATTCTGAATGAACGGGGTACCCTTGAGTCTTTCGCGAGCAAGCTCGCTCCTACAGTTGGACAGTGTCGCGCCTATCAAACTTGCGATTGAGCGCCTTCAAACCACTTCAGCTTCTCACGCAACTGCACCACTTCTCCCACAATCACCAGTGTCGGCGCATGCACTTCATGCTCCGCCACCATACGTGGCAGGTCAGCCAGGGTGCCGGTAAACACTCGCTGGTTGGACGTGGTGCCCTGCTGGATCAACGCTGCCGGCGTATCCGCCGCACGGCCATGCTTGATCAGCTGTTCGCAGATGATCGGCAACCCGATCAGCCCCATGTAGAACACAAGTGTCTGTGAAGGCCCTACCAGATCACTCCACGGCAGGTCCGAAGTCCCGTCCTTCAAGTGCCCGGTAATAAAGCGAACCGATTGCGCATAGTCGCGGTGGGTCAGCGGAATACCGGCATACGCCGCGCAACCACTGGCCGCCGTAATGCCCGGTACCACCTGGAACGGGATGCCATGGGCCGCCAGTTCTTCGATCTCTTCGCCACCCCGGCCAAAGATAAACGGATCGCCACCCTTGAGCCGCAACACGCGCTTGCCTTGCTTGGCCAGGTCTACCAGTTGCTGGTTGATCTGGTCTTGCGGCACCGCATGGTCGGCGCGACGCTTGCCGACATACACGCGCTCGGCATCACGACGGCACAACTCAAGAATCGCCGGCGCCACCAGACGGTCGTACAGCACCACATCGGCCTGCTGCATCAAGCGTAAGGCTCGGAAGGTCAACAGGTCGGGATCACCCGGGCCTGCGCCCACCAGGTAGACTTCGCCCGGTGCATGGGGCGGCGCACCGTTGATTTTCTCCACCAGCAGACGCTCGGCTTCATCGCCCTGCCCGGCCAGTTGCCGATCAGCAATCGGGCCTTGAAAGACCTCCTCCCAGAACGCACGACGTTGCTGCACATCCGGGAACAAGCCTTTGACCTGGCTACGAAACCGCGCCGCCAACCCGGCCAGCTGGCCATAAGTCGACGGTATCCAGGTTTCCAGCTTGGCGCGGATCAAGCGCGCCAGCACCGGCGCATCGCCGCCGCTGGACACGGCGATCACCAACGGCGAACGGTCGACAATCGCCGGGAAGATCACGCTGCACAAGGCCGGCGCGTCCACCACATTCACCGGTACGCAACGGCGCCGGGCATCGCTGGACACTTGCGCGTTCAGCGGCTCGTCGTCGGTCGCGGCGATGATCAGGGTGCAACCGTCAAGGTCGGCCTCCTGATAACCGCGCAAAATCAGTTCACCGCCACTGCCCTGTACCAGTTCACGCAACTGGTCTTCAATCTGGGGAGCAACCACCCGCAACAACGCGCCGGCGTCGGCCAGCAGTCGGGATTTGCGCAAGGCAATCTCCCCACCACCGACGACCAACACACGACTGCCGCGCAGGTTATGAAACAGCGGCAGAAATTCCATTTAGCCGATGACCTCAATGCCCGCCATGTACGGCTTGAGCACCTCAGGTACGCGGATCGAACCGTCAGCCTGCTGGTAGTTTTCCAACACGGCCACCAGGGTACGGCCTACCGCCAGGCCCGAACCGTTGAGGGTGTGGACCAGCTCAGGCTTGCCGGTTTCCGGGTTACGGAAACGCGCCTGCATGCGACGGGCCTGGAAATCACCGCAGTTGGAGCACGACGAAATCTCGCGGTATTTGTCCTGGCTCGGCACCCACACTTCCAGGTCGTAGGTCTTCACGGCGCTGAAACCCATGTCGCCGGTGCACAGCGCCAGAACGCGGTACGGCAGTTCCAGCAGTTGCAGGACGCGTTCGGCGTTGGCGGTCAGGCCATCGAGGGCTTCCATGGAGGTCGACGGCTCGACCACCTGCACCATCTCGACCTTGTCGAACTGGTGCTGGCGGATCATGCCGCGGGTGTCGCGGCCCGAGGCACCGGCTTCGCTGCGGAAGCACGGCGAATGGGCGACAAACTTGATCGGCAGTTGCTTGGCGTCGAGGATTTCCCCGGCCACGATGTTGGTCAGCGACACTTCGGCCGTCGGGATCAGGTACAGGTCAGCTTCGCCATCGCGGCTGATCTTGAACAGGTCTTCCTCGAACTTCGGCAACTGGCTGGTGCCCATCAGCGCCGGCGCCTGAACCAGGTACGGGGTGTAAGCCTCTTCGTAACCGTGTTCGCCGGTGTGCAGGTTGATCATGAACTGCGCCAGGGCACGGTGCATGCGCGCGATCGGGCCACGCAGCAAGGCAAAGCGCGCGCCGGACATCTTGGCGGCCGTTTCAAAATCCAGACCACCGGTCAACTCGCCCAGGGCGACGTGGTCCTTGATCTCGAAATCGAAGGCTTTTGGCGTGCCCCAGCGACGGACTTCGACGTTGCCGTCTTCGTCTTCGCCGATCGGCACAGACTCGTGCGGCAGGTTCGGAATACCCAGCAGGATCGAGTCCAGCTCGGTCTGGATCGCGTCCAGCTCGACTTTGCCGCAAGCCAATTCGCCAGCCATACGCTCGACGTCCGCCATCAACGGCGCGATGTCTTCGCCGCGCTGCTTGGCCTGACCGATGGATTTGGAACGCGCATTACGCTCAGCCTGCAGTGCTTCGGTGCGGGTCTGGACGGTCTTGCGCTGTTCTTCCAGCGCTTCGATGCGCGCGACATCCAGGGCAAAGCCGCGGGATGCCAGGCGGTCCGCTACGTCCTGAAGGTTGCTACGTAACAGTTTGGAATCGAGCATGTCGGTCTCTCGTTTATCAAAGTTTGGTCAAGGACAGGCCAGCCCAGGTCGCGAGCAGCCCGCCGAACACGCTGATGGCCGCATAGCCTATCGCCAGCGGCACTTGCCCGCTCTCAAGCAGGCGCACCGTATCCAGTGAAAAAGATGAAAAGGTGGTCAGGCCGCCGAGGAAACCCACCATCAATCCGGCGCGCACCTCAATCGGCACTTCCGGGCGTAACAAAAACAGGCCGTAAAGCACGCCAATCAGCAGGCAGCCCACGATATTAACGGCCAGCGTCGCGGTATAGAAGTGCTTCGGCCAATTGGCATTGATCCAGTTGCCCGTCGCAAAGCGCAGCAGTGTACCTGCGATGCCGCCCACCGAGACGGCAACGATCAAAGGAATCATGATTTTCTCCGCTGCCTGGGGCTCAGGCGATCAAGTTGAGCAAGGTGATTGAGCTTCTCGCCGATCTTCAACTCCAGGCCGCGAGGCACCGGCTGGTAGAACGGCTGTGGCTCAAGGTCATCCGGGAAATAATCTTCGCCGGCCGCATAGGCGTCCGGCTCATCGTGGGCATAGCGGTATTCGTCGCCATAACCGAGCTGCTTCATCAGCTTGGTGGGTGCATTGCGCAGGTGCAGCGGCACTTCCAGTGAACCATGCTCGGCGGCGGCACGCAGGGCGGACTTGAAGCCCATGTACACCGCGTTGCTCTTCGGCGCACAAGCCAGGTAGGTGATGGCCTGGGCCACCGCCAGCTCGCCTTCCGGGCTGCCCAGGCGCTCCTGCACGTCCCAGGCGGCCAGGCACAGGCTCAGGGCGCGCGGGTCAGCGTTGCCGATGTCTTCGCTGGCCATGCGCACCACGCGCCGGGCGAGGTACAGCGGGTCGCAGCCACCGTCGATCATCCGCGCAAACCAGTACAACGCGCCGTCCGGGTTGGAACCGCGCACCGACTTGTGCAGCGCGGAAATCTGGTCGTAGAACGCTTCGCCACCCTTGTCGAAACGGCGACGGGTGTCCCCCAGCAGGCTTTGCAGCAGGTCGACGCCGATTTCGCTGCCGTCCTCTGCCAGGTCGGAAGCGTTCTCCAACAGGTTGAGAAAGCGTCGACCATCGCCATCAGCCGCCGTCAGCAGGATCTTGAAACCTTCCTCACTGACACTCAGCTGGCGCTTGCCCAAGCCTTTGTCTTCGGTCAGCGCCCGTTGCAACAGCTTCTGCATCGCGGCTTCGTCGAGGCTTTTGAGCACATAGACACGGGCCCGGGACAGCAAGGCGTTGTTCAGTTCAAAGGACGGATTTTCGGTAGTGGCGCCAATAAAGATCAGCGTGCCGTCTTCGACATACGGCAAAAACGCATCCTGCTGCGACTTGTTGAAGCGATGCACTTCGTCAACAAACAGGATGGTGCGCTTGCCGTATTGCCCGGCCTGCTGCTTGGCGACTTCCACCGCCTGGCGGATTTCCTTGACCCCGGCCAGCACCGCCGAAACCGTTTCGAAGTGTGCGTCCGAGACTTTCGCCAAGAGCCGCGCCAGGGTGGTTTTACCCACGCCCGGCGGCCCCCAGAAAATCATCGAGTGCAGCGCACCCTGCTCCAGGGCTTCGCGCAAAGGCTTGCCGCGAGCGAGCAGGTGTTCCTGCCCGACGTACTCGTCCAGGTTGGTCGAGCGCAGGCGCGCTGCCAAAGGCTGAGCAATCGGGTCACTTCGAAACAGGTCCATGGGCAGCGTTTGAAACCTCTAGGCAGATTATTCCTGGATCACGTCGGCACCCTTGGGGATGTCGAACTTGAACGTGGACGCCGGCACCGACTGGTTGGCCTTGACCCCGGAGAACAGGATATCGGTGCGCTGGCCAACACTGTCGATCAGGCGCATGTTGTTGATCACACCGTTGTTGAACGACAGGTTCAGGCTGTCGAACAGCGTGTCCTTGGACTTCGGCTTGAGCGTGAACTCAATCACGTTGCTGGTCTGCTTGGAGGTGATATCGAAACTCTGGCTGATCTGCGACACATCCCCCGACAGGAGCAGCGCCGGCGTCTGACTCAGGCGCGGATCAAGCTTCTTGATGGTCGCCTGCTCCAGGTCCGGGTCCCACAGGGTGACTTTCTGGCCATCGGAAACGATGGTCTGATCGTTGGGCGCGTCGGTTTTCCAGTAGAACAGCCCTGGACGCTGCACGGCCATTTCGCCGGCGGTTTGCTGCAGCTGAGTGCCGCCACCGTCCAGGGTCAACTGGGAGAAGCGCGCAGTCAGGGTCTTGGATTTGTCCAGCAGGTTGGTCAGGCTCGCCACGGAAGCCGGATCAGCGTGAGCCGAAACAGCAGTCAGGGCCAGTGCCGGCAACAACAGCATGCGGATAAGACGCATGGGAGTCCTCATAGATTCGTTTGCAAGGCGTGCCGCGTGTTGCCACGCGGCACGTAATCAGTCACGCATCTGCGCTGGCGCAATGACTTCGCGCGAGCCGTTGGTGTTCATCGAGGTGACCACGCCGGCCATTTCCATGGCTTCGATCATGCGCGCAGCCCGGTTGTAGCCAATCTTCAGCTTGCGCTGTACGGCGGAGATCGAGGCGCGGCGGCTCTCAAGGACGAACTGTACCGCTTCGTCGTAGAGCGCATCGGTCTCGGCATCATCGTCGCCACCGCTGCTGCCACCGTCGAAACCGCTGCCGGCCTCTTCGACGCCTGCGAGGATGTCGTCGTTGTATTCCGGGGCGCCGCGCAGTTTCCAGGCTTCCACCACACGGTGCACTTCATCGTCGGAGACGAAGGCGCCGTGGACACGGATCGGCAGGCTGGTGCCCGGCGGCATGTAGAGCATGTCACCGTGGCCCAGCAGTTGCTCGGCACCGCCCTGGTCGATGATGGTCCGGGAGTCGATCTTGCTCGACACCTGGAACGCCATGCGGGTCGGGATGTTGGCCTTGATCAGGCCGGTGATCACGTCCACCGACGGACGCTGGGTCGCGAGGATCAAGTGAATACCTGCAGCCCGTGCTTTCTGGGCGATACGGGCGATCAGCTCTTCGACCTTCTTGCCGACGATCATCATCATGTCGGCAAATTCGTCCACCACCACGACGATGGTCGGCAGCTTGGTCAACAGCGGCGCTTCGTCGTGAATGCTTTCGCGCTTGTACAGCGGGTCGGTCAGCGGTGTGCCGGCGTCCTGGGCTTCCTTGACCTTGGCGTTGAAGCCCGACAGGTTACGCACGCCCATCTTCGCCATCAGCTTGTAGCGCCGCTCCATCTCGGCGACGCTCCAGCGCAGGGCGTTGGCGGCGTCCTTCATGTCGGTCACCACCGGGCACAGCAGGTGGGGAATGCCTTCGTAGATCGACAGCTCAAGCATTTTCGGGTCGATCATGATCAGCTTGGCGTCTTCCGGGCCCGACTTGAACAGGATCGACAAGATCATCGCATTCACCCCCACCGACTTACCGGAACCGGTGGTACCGGCGACCAGCAAGTGGGGCATCTTCGCCAGGTCAGTAATGACCGGCTTGCCGCCGATATCGTGGCCCAGGGCCAGGGTGACCGGGGATTTGAAGTTGTCATATTCCGGGGTCGACAGCACTTCGGAGAAGCGCACGATCTGCCGGTCTTCGTTGGGAATCTCGATACCCACGGTGGTCTTGCCCGGAATCACTTCCACCACCCGCACACTGGTCACGGCCAGCGAACGCGCCAGATCCTTGGCCAGGTTGGAAATGCGGCTGACCTTCACGCCGGCAGCCGGCTGGATTTCGTAGCGGGTGATCACCGGGCCCGGGTGGATCGAATCCACCGAGACTTCGACGCCGAATTCCTTGAGTTTGATTTCCAGTAGGTGGCCAACAGCTGCCAGGGACTCGGGGGAATAGTTGAGCTGCTTCTTTTCCGCAGGATCGAGAATCGAGATCGGCGGCAAGGTGCCTTCCACGGCGCTGTCGACAAACAGGGGGGCCTGCTTCTCTTTCTGCACGCGGTGGCTTGGCTCGGGCGCCTTGGTCGGCGCAGGCGCGATCACCGGCGGCACCTGCTTCTCGCGGTCCGACATGTGCTTGGTCAGGGCCTGTTCACGTTCGATCAGGCGCTCCTTGACCTTGGCCTGCTCACGCCGGTCCGGCGTGCTCGGGGCCACCACCTCGTTGACGCGGGTATCCACCTCGCGCAACTGCGCAACCATGCGTTTGCGATCCACCCGGGCCGACCACCAGCGATTGGCGGCGCCCTGGAACAGCTCCAGCAGGTCGAGGGTGATCTTGCCGGTCACGTCCATGACCTTGAACCAGGACAGGTCGGTAAACACGGTGAGGCCAAACAGGAACAGCGCAATGAACATCAGGGTGCTGCCCTGGATATTCAGGGTTCTGCGGGCCAGGTCGCCCAGGCTTTCGCCCAATGCGCCGCCGGCACCGGCCGGCAAACCGGTGGGTGCGTGGAAATGGATATGGGCCAGGGCCGCACCCGACAGTACCAGGAACACCAGGCCGATCAGGCGCCAGGAGAACAGCCAGCCGCTCCACTGCCACGGCTCATGGCGCTGGCGGAAGATCTGCCAGGTCTTGATGGCCAGCAGCAACGGGAAGATATAAGCGAAGTAACCCAGCACCATGAACAGGATATCGGCGCTGTAGGAGCCGGCCGGGCCGCCGAAGTTCTGCACGTCTTCGATCTTGCTGTTATGGCTCCAGCCCGGATCGTCCTTGCCATAGGTGAGCAAGGCCATCATCAGGAACAGGCACAGGGCGCCGATGGCGATCAGCGCACCTTCCTTGAGTCGGTAGTGCAGGTGCTGGCGCCAGGCGGGCACGACTGCGGCTTTAGGTGTTGCGGCGGATTTCTTCAAAACGGGTCTTTTCCTGCGCTTTTAGCGCGTCCATCTATTGAATGACTGCAAAATACTGCCCAATCCGGGCAGGTAAAAAATGAACGAGTGCCAGTGAAGCTACTTTTAACACTCTGCAACTGATTCATGAAACGGCGATAACGCCTGAATGGCCGCATTGTACGGGTTTGTGTGAGCGATGCCACGCACTTGGCCCCACGTTACACAGCATAGCCAATGTTCAGTTTGATACCGTTCAATTTGAGCATGCATTGTCTTTACTGACAAAGGCTTATGAGCTGTTTTTGCCAATCCAGGCTAGCTTGCCGACCGACGTACGCGATTACGACCACGGCCCCGGCATAGAGTTGCAGGAACACCCATTCATGCTTATCTGCACCGATCCCATGTTCGGGGTAGCCCCAGAGCGTTTCGTCGACAATAATCACAGCTCTTGCAACGGGCAACATCGCCGTTACCGCCCTCCCCTTCCGTAAGCCTGGATGCCATGCTGACCTGGTTACAACGCAACACCCTGACGTTTCCACCGCTGGCCAAGGCCATGCGCGAACCCAATGGCCTGCTCGCCGCCGGTGGCGACCTGTCGGCCGACCGTTTGATCCAGGCCTACCGCCACGGCTGCTTTCCCTGGTTCTCGGAAGGCCAACCTATCCTCTGGTGGTCGCCCGACCCGCGCACCGTACTGTTCCCGGATGAGCTGCATGTTTCCCGCAGCCTCGGCAAACTGTTGCGCCAGCAGCGCTACACCGTGACCTTCGACCAGGACTTCGCCGCCGTCATCCAGGCCTGTGCGGCGCCACGCAGTTATGCCGACGGCACGTGGATCACCGAAGCCATGCAAAGCGCCTACCTGCAACTGCACCAGCGCGGCTATGCGCATTCGGTGGAGGTCTGGGACCAGGGCGAACTGGTGGGCGGCCTGTACGGCCTGGCCATGGGCCAATTGTTCTTTGGCGAATCGATGTTCAGCCGCGCCGACAATGCCTCGAAGTTCGGCTTTGCCACCCTGGTCAGGCAATTGCAGGCATGGGGCTTTGTGCTGATCGATTGCCAGATGCCCACCGATCACCTGCACAGCCTCGGCGCCCGCGCCATTCCCCGCAGCGACTTTGCCCACTACCTGCGCGACCATTTGGACCAAACCAGCTCTGCGCCATGGGTTTCCTAGGCGACTTCCCCGCACCTGGCTTACACTTATTTCAAAGCTTATCCGAGGGTTGATCATGACCGAGCTGGCGCGTTTGAAGTTTTATGCCACTCAACCCCACTCTTGCAGCTATCTGCCCGATGAGCAGGCCACCACGCTGTTCCTCGACCCCAGTCAGCCGATGGACGTGCATGTGTATGCCGATTTGTCGGAAATGGGCTTCCGGCGCAGCGGCGACCACCTTTACCGGCCCCACTGCCAGAACTGCAACGCCTGCGTACCGGCGCGCATCCCGGTGGCGCAGTTCCTGCCGGACCGTAACCAGAAACGCATCCTCAAGCGCAATGCCGACTTGACCGTCACCGCCGCCAAACCCGGTTTCAGCGAAGAGTACTTCGACCTGTACCAACGCTACATTGAACAGCGTCACGCTGACGGCGATATGTTCCCGCCCAGCCGCGATCAGTTTTCCACGTTCCTGGTACGCGACCTGCCCTTCTCGCGCTTTTATGAGTTCCGGCTCGAAGGACGCCTGGTCGCCGTCGCCGTCACCGACCTGCTGCCCAACGGCCTGTCGGCGGTCTACACCTTTTATGAGCCTGCAGAGGAACGCCGCAGCCTGGGACGTTTTGCGATCCTGTGGCAAATCGGCGAAGCGTTGCGCATGGAATTGGAGGCGGTGTACCTCGGATACTGGATCAAAAACTGCAAAAAGATGAACTACAAGACCCAATATCGGCCCATCGAGCTGCTAATTAACCAAAGATGGGTCACCTTGAACTAGAACCTCTTGGCTTAAACACCCTTTTTCGGGCACAATGCACGCCGCTTTTGCCTGGCGCAGTTGCACCGGGCCATTCACTGGATACCGAGGGCTTTACTGCATGTCGAAAGAAGACAGCTTCGAAATGGAAGGCACTGTCGTCGACACCCTGCCCAACACCATGTTTCGTGTGGAGTTGGAAAATGGGCACGTCGTAACCGCGCATATCTCCGGCAAGATGCGCAAGAACTACATTCGTATTCTTACCGGTGACAAAGTGCGCGTCGAACTGACGCCCTATGACTTGAGCAAAGGGCGCATCACTTACCGCGCCCGTTAATCAAGTCAATACAAAACGCCCGGTTATGCCGGGCGTTTTTGTGTGTGCGCCATTTAACAGTCGCCACATTACCCTGTGGGAGCTGGCTTGCCTGCGATAGCGGTCTGTCAGTTACTGCATGCTTGACTGGCCCACCGCCATCGCAGGCAAGCCAGCTCCCACAGTTGATCTTCACCGGTTGATAGGTATCGACCCACCCATTATCCAGATAGCAAAAAGGCGCCTCTCGGCGCCTTTTGCTTTGTTGCAGTCAGCTATCAGGCCATTTCCGCCGTGGTTTCGAACTCGAAGGTCAACTCGCCATCCTTCAGGTCGATATGCACCACGCCACCATGGTCTGCCAGTTCGCCGAACAGGATCTCTTCCGCCAGCGGGCGCTTGATCTTGTCCTGGATCAGGCGAGCCATTGGTCGAGCCCCCATTGCCGCGTCGTAGCCACCTTCTGCCAGCCAGTTGCGCGCCGCGTCCGTGACTTCCAGCTGCACGCGCTTGTCTTCCAACTGCGCCTGAAGCTCGGTGAGGAACTTGTCCACCACGCTTTTGATGACCTCATGGCTGAGGCGACCAAACTGGATAATGGTGTCCAGGCGGTTGCGGAATTCCGGCGTGAAACTCTTCTTGATCACTTCCATGGCGTCGGAAGAGTGATCCTGATGAGTAAAGCCGATGGAAGCCCGCGCGGCCGTTTCGGCACCGGCGTTGGTGGTCATGATCACGATCACGTTGCGGAAGTCCGCCTTGCGCCCGTTGTTGTCGGTCAGGGTGCCGTGGTCCATCACCTGTAACAGCAGGTTGAAGACTTCCGGGTGTGCCTTCTCGATTTCATCGAGCAGCAGTACGCAATGTGGCTGCTTGGTGATCGCCTCGGTCAACAGGCCGCCCTGGTCGAAGCCGACATAGCCCGGAGGCGCACCGATCAGGCGCGACACAGTGTGGCGCTCCATGTATTCGGACATGTCGAAACGCACCAGCTCGATCCCCATGGCCTTGGCCAGTTGCCGCGCCGCTTCGGTCTTGCCCACACCGGTAGGCCCGGCGAACAGGAACGAACCGACCGGCTTGTCCGGCGACTTGAGGCCGGCACGGGACAGCTTGATCGCGGTGGACAGCGAGTCGATGGCCGCATCCTGACCAAACACGGTCAGCTTGAGGTCACGCTCCAGGTTACGCAGCAGCTCCCTGTCGGAAGTGTTGACGTGTTTTGGCGGAATCCGCGCGATCTTCGCCACGATGTCCTCGACCTGAGGCACGTCGATGCGCTTCACACGCTTCTCGACCGGCTGCAGGCGCTGGTAAGCACCCGCCTCGTCGATCACGTCGATGGCCTTGTCCGGCATGTGCCGGTCATTGATGTAGCGCGACGCCAGCTCAGCGGCTGCACGCAACGCTTCATCGGTGTACTCGATGCCATGGTGCGCTTCGAAACGCCCCTTGAGCCCGCGCAGGATGCCGATGGTGTCTTCAACCGAAGGCTCGGACACGTCCACTTTCTGGAAGCGGCGCGCCAGGGCACGGTCTTTTTCGAAGATCCCGCGAAACTCCTGGAACGTGGTCGAACCGATGCAACGGATATCACCCGAAGACAGCAGCGGTTTGAGCAGGTTAGAAGCGTCCATCACGCCACCGGACGCCGCACCGGCACCGATGATGGTGTGGATCTCGTCAATGAACAGGATCGCCTGCGGACGTTTTTTCAGCTCGCCGAGCAACGCTTTGAAGCGTTTCTCGAAGTCGCCACGGTACTTGGTCCCGGCGAGCAACGCGCCCAGGTCAAGGGAGTAGACGACGCTGTTGGCCAGCAGGTCTGGCACCTGATTATCAACAATGCGCTTGGCCAGGCCTTCGGCAATCGCGGTTTTACCCACGCCTGCTTCACCCACCAACAGCGGGTTGTTCTTGCGGCGGCGCGCCAGGATCTGCGCCACGCGCTCAACTTCCAGCTCACGCCCTACCAGCGGATCGATCCGCCCCTGGCGCGCCAGTTCGTTGAGGTTGCTGGCATAAGCATCCAGCGGGTTGCTCGAAGAAGAAGACTCACCGCCCTCGTCATCCTGCATATCCTGCTCACCTTCTGAGTGATCGCCATGCCCTGGCACTTTGGAAATGCCATGGGCGATGTAGTTGACGACATCAATACGGGCAACGCTTTGCTGCTTGAGCAGGAACACAGCCTGGCTTTCCTGCTCGCTGAAGATCGCCACGAGCACGTTGGCCCCTGTGACTTCTCGCTTGCCGGAGCTCTGTACGTGGAAAACGGCACGCTGCAGTACCCGCTGGAAGCCCAGGGTTGGCTGGGTCTCGCGGTCCTCGTCATGAACGGGGATCAACGGCGTGGTGGAGTCGATAAACTCCTGCAGGTCATGCTTGAGTTTGTCGAGGTTGGCACCACACGCACGCAGTACGGTGGCGGCAGCTTCGTTATCCAAAAGTGCCAGCAGCAGGTGCTCGACGGTCATGAATTCATGACGCTTCGAACGGGCCTCCTTGAAGGCAAGATTGAGGGTGACTTCGAGCTCGCGGTTTAACATAGCTTCACCTCATACCCAAGTGGTCGGCGTTAACCGTCCTTCTCGATTTCACAGAGTAGCGGATGCTGGCTTTCCCTGGCGTACTGGTTGACCTGCATGGCCTTTGTCTCGGCGATGTCGCGGGTAAACACTCCACATACTGCCCGTCCTTCTGTGTGAACGGCCAGCATTACCTTGGTCGCCAACTCGCGGTTCAGGTTAAAAAACACCTCGAGCACTTCGACGACGAAATCCATCGGTGTGTAGTCATCGTTGAACAAAACCACCTTGTACATCGGCGGCGCCTGTAAAGCAGGCTTGGCCTCCTGAACAGCAATGCCTGCAGAACCGTCGTCGTCCTCTTGATGATCCGGGCGATCCTGATTGAATGTTAGTCGAATCTGGCTGATTGCATGCATGGAAAGAAAGGTTCGTCAGTGGTTCAAATACAGTGGTGGGGGCGGCCTGTCAGAATTTCAACTCTGACCGACTGGTCGCCTTGACTATCGGCAAATCGGTGTTACAACCAATAGAACCCACAGTGGGTAAAAAAGGTCCGCGCAGTCAACCTTATTTATTCGGGTTAGGACGGATAAACTGGATGATACTCCAGTGATGGAGTCTGGTGCAGAGGGATATGGGCATGGCAAGTGGTAAGGTCAAGTGGTTTAACAATGCCAAGGGTTACGGCTTCATTAATGAAGACGGCAAGACTGAAGACCTTTTTGCGCATTATTCGGCTATCCAGATGGATGGCTATAAAACCCTGAAGGCAGGACAACCCGTCTCCTTCGAGATAATCCAGGGACCAAAAGGACTGCACGCGGTGGCTATTACGAACGCCGCTGAAAAGCTTTCCAGCCAGCATCACGAAAAAAGTCACGACACGCATCACGCTCAGGCAGAACGCACCGCTCACTGAAAAAACGAAAACCAATGGCCTGATCAGCCACTGAGCCAAGCGTTGCGCAAAAAACCGGCCCTCCTGACAACTCAGGAGGGCCGTTTTTTTATAGCTCCGTTACATATGCGAAATCAGCGCATCCCCGAACGCCGAGGAAGACAGCAGCTTGGCGCCCTCCATCAAGCGATGGAAGTCATAGGTCACGGTCTTGGCCGAAATCGCACCATTGGTGCCCTTGATGATCAAGTCAGCTGCCTCCGTCCAGCCCATGTGACGCAGCATCATTTCCGCCGACAGGATCAGCGAACCTGGGTTGACCTGGTCCTTGCCGGCATACTTCGGTGCGGTACCGTGGGTGGCTTCGAACATCGCCACGGTGTCGGACAGGTTGGCGCCCGGCGCAATCCCGATACCGCCCACTTCCGCCGCCAGGGCGTCAGACAGGTAGTCACCATTAAGGTTAAGAGTGGCGATCACGTCATATTCAGCCGGGCGCAGCAGGATCTGCTGGAGCATGGCGTCGGCGATAGCGTCCTTGACCACCACGTTCTTGCCGGTGCGCGGGTTCTTGAACTGCATCCACGGCCCGCCATCCAGCAGGGTCGCGCCGAACTCTTCAGCTGCCACTTCGTAGGCCCATTCCTTGAAGGCACCTTCGGTGAACTTCATGATGTTGCCTTTGTGCACGATGGTCAGCGAGTCGCGGTCGTTGTCCACGACATACTGCAAGGCCTTGCGCGCCAGGCGCTTGGTGCCTTCCAGGGACACCGGCTTGACGCCGATCCCGCAGTTCTGGTCGAAACGGATCTTGGTGACGCCCATCTCTTCCTTAAGGAACTTGATGACCTTGATCGCTTCCGGGGAGCCTGCCTTCCACTCGATGCCGGCGTAGATGTCCTCGGAGTTCTCACGGAAGATGGTCATGTCCACATCGCCAGGCTTCTTGACCGGGCTTGGCACGCCTTCAAACCAGCGCACCGGGCGCAGGCACACATAAAGGTCGAGTTGTTGACGCAGGGCCACGTTCAGGGAACGGATGCCGCCACCGACCGGAGTGGTCAGGGGGCCCTTGATGGACACCACGTAATCCTTGACCGCATCCAGGGTTTCCTGGGGCAGCCAGGTGTCCTGATCGTAAACCTGAGTGGCCTTTTCGCCGGCATACACCTCCATCCAGGAGATTTTGCGCTTGCCGCCATAAGCCTTGTTAACAGCTGCATCGACAACCTTGATCATCACCGGGCTGATGTCGACGCCAATACCGTCACCTTCAATGAAGGGGATGATCGGGTTGTCAGGAACATTGAGAGAATGGTCTGCATTGACGGTGATTTTGTCGCCGACTGCCGGAACCTGAATCTTCTTGTATCCCATGCTGAACTCCATCTATGGATTGAACATCTGGCTGCGTTCGAGCCTACTCCAGATAAATGAGGACTGAAACCTCAGGCCCGGCACATTTTCGTCGAAAACAGCACATTTGACGGCCTACAAGCTTGAAATCAAAGGGAAAAGCGCCAATCTTGAGCACATGGTGCGCCAGTGGGCGCGATTCGCTGCCTGCGACCTTTAGACCAATGGACGACACACCTTTTGTATGAAGGCTCGGCGTAAGCATAGCGACCTATGTATAATGCCGCCGCTGACCAAAGAGTCACGACGGCTGACCGCTCTAGAACGAAGCCCTCCGCCAGAAAAGCCGAACTACTACAGTAGCTCACCCGCTTGACGCTCGACTGATGCAACCCAACATCACCGCGAAGAAACTTCGACATTTCGCTCATGGATGACTTTGAACGAACGCGCTTTACCCGGCGCATCTCGAGTTTCTGCGCATGCTTTCAGCAAAGAAGAGAGTTAATCCGAATATGCCCACCCGCTCGAAGATCATCTACACCTTCACCGACGAAGCCCCAGCCCTCGCCACCTATTCACTGCTGCCTATCGTAGAGGCCTTCACCGCTTCCGCTGATATTGCCGTGGAAACCCGCGACATTTCCCTGGCCGCGCGCATCCTCGCAAGCTTCCCCGAGCAACTGGGCGCCAAGGCTATCCCGGACCACCTCGCCGAACTGGGCGACCTGGCCGTTACGCCTGAAGCCAACATCATCAAGCTGCCGAACATCAGTGCCTCGACCCCACAGCTGCAAGCTGCGATCAAGGAACTGCAGGCCCAGGGCTACGCCCTGCCGGACTACCCGGAAACCGTAACCACCGACGCGGAAAAAGAAACCCGTGCACGTTACGACAAGGTCAAGGGCAGCGCCGTGAACCCGGTACTGCGCGAAGGCAACTCCGACCGCCGCGCACCGCTGTCGGTCAAGAACTACGCGCGCAAGCACCCGCACAAAATGGGCGCCTGGGCTGCCGACTCCAAGTCCCACGTGGCTCACATGAGCAACGGCGACTTCTACGGCAGCGAGAAATCCGTGCAGATCGAAGCGGCCGACGCCGTCAAAATCGAACTGATTGCCAAAGACGGCACCGCGACCGTCCTGAAAGAAAAAACCAGCGTACAAGCGGGCGAGATCATCGACACCGCCGTGCTGAGCAAAAAAGCCCTGCGCAGCTTCATCGCCGCTGAAATCGACGACGCCAAGAAACAAGGCGTACTGCTGTCGGTTCACTTGAAAGCCACCATGATGAAGGTCTCCGACCCGATCATGTTCGGCCAGATCGTTGCCGAGTTCTACAAAGACGCCCTGGCCAAGCACGCTGACGTGCTGGCACAGATCGGCTTTAACCTGAACAACGGCATCGGCGACCTGTACGCCCGCATCAAGGCCCTGCCGGCCGATCAGCAAGCGCAGATCGAAGCCGACATCCAGGCGGTGTACGCCGCGCGTCCGTCCCTGGCCATGGTCAACTCGGACAAAGGCATCACCAACCTGCACGTGCCGAGCGACGTCATCGTCGACGCCTCGATGCCTGCCATGATCCGTGACTCCGGCAAAATGTGGGGCACCGACGGCCAACTGCACGACACCAAGGCGGTGATCCCGGATCGCTGCTACGCCACCATCTACCAGGCGGTGATCGAAGAGTGCAAGGCAAACGGTGCCTTCGACCCAACCACCATGGGCAGCGTGCCAAACGTTGGCCTGATGGCGAAAAAAGCCGAAGAATACGGCTCCCACGACAAGACCTTCCAGATCAAGGCTGACGGCGTGGTCCGCGTCACCGACAGCAAGGGCAACCTGCTGATGGAACAGACGGTTGAAGCCGGCGACATCTTCCGCATGTGCCAGACCAAAGACGCGCCGATCCAGGACTGGGTCAAACTGGCCGTCAACCGTGCCCGCGCCAGCAACACCCCGGCCATCTTCTGGCTGGACCCACAGCGCGCGCACGACGGCGTCGTGGTCGAGAAAGTTCAGGCCTACCTGAAAGACCACAACACCGAAGGCCTGGACATCCGCATCATGTCGCCCGTCGACGCGATGAAGTTCACCCTGGAGCGCACCCGTAAAGGCCTGGACACCATCTCGGTAACCGGCAACGTACTGCGCGACTACCTGACCGACCTGTTCCCGATCATGGAACTGGGCACCAGCGCCAAGATGCTGTCGATCGTGCCGCTGATGAACGGTGGCGGCCTGTTCGAAACCGGCGCCGGCGGTTCGGCACCGAAGCACGTACAGCAACTGGTTGAAGAGAACTTCCTGCGCTGGGATTCCCTGGGCGAGTTCCTGGCCCTGGCCGCTTCCCTTGAGCATTTGGGTGTGACGTACAACAACCCGAAAGCCCTGGTGCTGTCCAAGACCCTGGACCAGGCCACCGGCCAGTTCCTCGACAACAACAAGTCGCCATCGCGCAAAGTCGGCAACATCGACAACCGCGGCAGCCACTTCTACCTGGCGCTGTACTGGGCTCAGGCCCTGGCCGCCCAGACCGAAGACACTGCACTGCAAGCGCAGTTCGGCGAACTGGCCAAAACCCTGACCGCGAACGAGGCAACCATCGTTGCCGAGCTCAATGCCGTCCAGGGCAAGCCAGTGGACATCGGTGGCTACTACGCGCCGAACCCGGAACTGACCAGCAAAGCCATGCGCCCAAGCAACACCCTCAACGCGGCAATCGCTGCGCTGGTTTGATGCTCTACGGTGCCGCCGCATGAGGATCGCTCGCTAATCCTTGTGTGACAGGAAAATCCGGAATTCGAAAGGATTCCGGATTTTTTTTGCCTGCTTTTCAGGAACGGGCGCAGTCCTTGCCTTGTCTTCTTATTGCTCCAACCCTCGAAAAACAATAAATAAGGACGTTCCCATGCCAAAAAACCTCCTACAGGTACTGACCTACTCATCGGCGCTCGCCCTGCTGACGGCCTGCGCGGGCACTTCAAGCCCCTCCCCCCACGTTCAAGAACCGATCGGCGACGTACAGACCATGTACGACGGCAAACTCAGCGAACAAGCCGCCGTCAGCACCTTCCGCAATATCGATCGTCTGTTCCCGGTGCGCACCATCAAGGCTGGCGGCCACCCATTTCCCTTGCCACGCCGCAGCCAACCGCTGGGCCCGGTTGAATTCGACTACGAAGGCAAACATTACAGCCTCGACGACTACGTCACCCTCAACCGGGTAACAGGCCTGCTGGTGATCAAGGACGGCCAGGTCGTTACTGAACGCTACGAAAAAGGCAACACGCCGGACACTCGATGGATGTCGATGTCAGTGGCCAAGTCGATTACCTCAACCCTTGTGGGCGCCGCACTGCAGGACGGCTCGATCAAAAGCCTGGATGACAAAGTGACCCTCTACCTGCCCGCACTCGCCGGCAGCGGTTATGACCAGGCCACCGTCCGCCAGGTCCTGGCGATGCGCTCCGGAGTCAAATGGAGTGAGAAATACGCTGACCCCACATCAGACCGGCGCATGATGCTCAAGCTGCAAACCGAACAAGTACCTGGCTCCGCCCTCAAGTTCATGGCGAGCCTGCCCAGCGCCGCACCCCCTGGCACTCGCACCAACTACAGTACCGGCGAGACACAAGTACTGGGCCAACTGGTCAGCGCTGCCGTGGGTAAACCCCTGGCGCAGTACCTGAGCGAAAAAATCTGGGCACCGTACGGGATGCAAACCGACGCCAACTGGTGGCTCGACGGCCCCAATGGCAACGAGGTAGGTGGCAGCGGCATCAGCGCAACGCTTGAAGATTACGGGCGCTTCGGGCAGTTCGTACTTAGCGGCGGCAAAGCCGGCGATAAACAGGTCCTGCCCAACGGCTGGATGAGCTTCGCCAGCGCCACCACCGGCACCGACCCGGCGTACGGCGACTTTGCTTCCATGTGGTGGCCCGCATGGACCGCCGCCTCCAAGGCAGACAAAGCCTTCACGGCCGCGGGGATTTTCGGCCAGTTTGTCTACATCAATCCGACTCAAAACGTGGTGATCGTCGTATGGCAAGCGCAAACCAAAGCCACGGGCGGCGAAGTAATTGACGACATGGTCGCCTTCGACGCCATTACCAAGGCCGCGAAGTAACCGGCAGGGGCGCTCCCGGCGGGCGCCCCTGTATGATGTTTCTCTGATCCCTCGAGACGCCCCCAATGACCTGGCTCCCCCACATCACCGTCGCCACCATCGTCGAAGACAACGGCCGCTTCCTGATGGTCGAAGAACTCAAGGGCGGCCGCGCTGTGCTGAATCAGCCCGCCGGCCACCTCGACCCGAACGAGACCCTGACCGAAGCCGCCGTGCGCGAAACCCTCGAAGAAACTGGCTGGGACGTCGAAGCCACCGGCATCGTCGGGATCTACCTGTACACCGCCCCCAGCAACGGCGTGACTTATCAGCGGGTGTGCTTCACCGCGAACGCCGTGAAACACCACCCGGACTATCAACTGGACGACGGAATCGTGCGCGCCCGCTGGCTGACCCGTGACGAATTGATGACCCTGCGCGAGGACTGGCGCAGCGAGCTGATCATCCGCTGCATTGACGATTACCTGGCCGGCCAGCGCCACAGCCTTGAACTGATCCGCCCTTCCCTTTAAGCCTGATGCTGCTTGCGCGCTTCGCTGAGCATAGACAGGGTCAACTTGCGCACTTCCAGCTTGCTGATTTCCACGTGGGAGCGCAGCAGCAACAGCGCTTCATCGCGCTTGCGCGCCTGCAAGGCCTTGAGGATGGCGGCGTGCTCCAGGTAGGTGTGTTCGATACGTGCGCTTTTAAGGAAGTCGAGCCGGCGCACGATACGGATACGCTCGGTGACACCCTGGTGTACGCGGGCCATCTCCAGGTTGCCGGACGCTTCCACCAGACCGGTATGAAAATATTCGTCCATATCCGCCACCCGTTGCATGTCGCTGTGCCAATGTTCACGCGGCACCAACCACTGCTGGCGCAACCCATCCAGGGCCGGGTGCACCTCGGCGGACTGGCAAATGCGCTCGACGGCGGCTGACTCCAGCACGATGCGCAGGTCATACAGCTGGTCGATCTGTACGAAGTCCAGCGGCTTGACCGACCAGCCCCGACGAAACTCCACATCGAGATACCCCTCGCGCTGCAAGCGGTACAAGGCATCGCGCACGGGCGTGCGCGAGACCTGATAACGCGCAGCCAATTGGGTCTCGGTGAAACGATCCTGGGGCAGCAGGTAGAAATCGAAGATCTCCTGCTTCAGCCGGCGATAAACGTCTTCGGCCAGGGCATTGGTTGCATACAGGCTGTTCACAGTGTCTCCTTCAGGTACTGAGGTCGATGCTGACGTGGGCAGCGTGCACCCAGCCGCAGAAATAACCATCCTGGACATCGGGGATACCCGCGATTAATGAGCGCAAGAAGTATCGGAAATGGGTGAGTGCATTCATGTATACAAGGCACTAAGCATCTCCCATGCCAAGCACTGCCAAGGCCCGAGCCATGGGGGCTTGCGCTGGTATACGGGTATGTTTGCGCGCAGGGCGCCGTCTCGTTTTAGCGCGCGACGCAGCCCTTCGCGCCGAAACGGCGCATCGGGATGCGCCCTTCTCTTTAGCCTTGCTGGCGCGAGCCTGCTAGAATCGCGTCCTTTTTAAAGACTCCCGTTGAAACCCTATGCGTGATCCAGCCCCTTCTGACACACAAAAGAAGCGCGTCATCGTCGGCATGTCCGGCGGCGTGGATTCTTCCGTTTCCGCCGTTCTGCTCATGGAGCAGGGTTATGAGGTGGAAGGCCTGTTCATGAAGAACTGGGAAGAAGACGATGGAACGGAATATTGCACCGCCATGGACGACCTGGCAGATGCCCAGGCCGTCTGCGACAAAATCGGCATCAAGCTGCACACCGCCAACTTCGCCGCCGAGTACTGGGACAACGTGTTCGAACACTTCCTGGCCGAATACAAGGCCGGTCGCACGCCGAACCCGGACATCCTGTGTAACCGCGAAATCAAGTTCAAGGCGTTCCTCGACTACGCGATGATCCTCGGCGCCGACCTGATCGCTACCGGTCACTACGTGCGCCGTCGCGACATTGATGGCCGTACCGAACTGCTCAAGGGCCTGGACGCGAACAAGGACCAGAGCTATTTCCTGCACGCCGTCGGCGGCGAACAGATCGCCAAGACCCTGTTCCCGGTGGGCGAGCTGGAAAAACCCGAAGTGCGCGCAATTGCCGAGAAACACGGCCTGGCCACGGCCAAGAAGAAGGATTCCACCGGAATCTGCTTTATCGGCGAACGCCGTTTCAGCGACTTCCTCAAGCAGTACCTGCCGGCGCAACCGGGCGAGATCAAAACCACCGAAGGCGAAATCATCGGCCGTCACCACGGTTTGATGTACCACACCATCGGCCAGCGCCAGGGCCTGGGCATCGGCGGCTTGAAAGACGCCGGCGACGAGCCGTGGTACGTGCTGGTCAAGGACCTGGAGCACAACGAGCTGATCGTGGGCCAGGGCAATGACCACCCCTGGCTGTTCTCCCGCGCCCTGCTCGCGTCGGACATTTATTGGGTGAACCCGGTGGACCTGAGCAGCCCGCGCCGCCTCACGGCCAAAGTGCGCTATCGCCAGAGCGACCAGCCGTGCACCCTGGAAAAAACCGCCACCGGCTATCGCGCCACCTTCGACGACCCACAGCGCGCCGTAACGCCCGGCCAATCGGTGGTGTTCTATGACGCAGAGATTTGCCTGGGGGGCGGCGTGATCGAAGTTGCCGAACCCTGGAGCAGCCAGGCATGAGCCCGACCCAGGAGCAATTGACAGCACTGGGCGGCGTGTTTCTCGCCGCGGTGCTGGTGGACAAGATCGCCAAGACCGGCCAGGTCACCGAGGCAGGCCTGACCTGCATGCTCGGCAGCTTGCTGATCCGCGACCCCAAGGACACCCTGGAAGTGTACGGCGGCGACGACCTGGCCCTGCGTGAAGGTTATCGTGCGCTGGTCGGCGCCCTGGAGCGCGACCCGAGCACCTTGCAACGCGAACCGCTGCGCTACGCCCTGTCAATGCTCGGCCTGGAACGTCAGCTGGCCAAGCGCGACGACCTGCTGGAAACCATCGGCAAGCGCCTGCCGCAGATTCAGTCCCAGGTGGAGCACTTCGGCCCGGCTCACGAAAACGTGATCGCAGGCTGTGGCGCCCTGTACCAGGACACCCTGAGCACCTTGCGCCAGCGGATCCAGGTGCACGGCGACATGCGCAACCTGCAACAACCGAACAACGCCTCGAAAATCCGCGCCCTGCTCCTGGCCGGTATTCGTTCGGCACGGCTGTGGCGCCAGTTGGGTGGCCATCGCTGGCAGTTGGTGATCAGCCGTCGCAAATTGCTGAGAGAGCTTTACCCGTTGATGCGCAACGAATAAGTCGCCGCAACCGATTTTTTTATCGCCCCACGCGTAATACGCCGGTCAGTTGGCAACGGACCGGCGGATTTTTTCATGTATGATACGCGCCCCATTTCGTTGCCCGACTGTCCGAGAACACCCCATGCAGCTTTCTTCGCTCACTGCGGTTTCCCCTGTTGACGGCCGCTACGCCGGCAAAACCCAGGCCCTGCGCCCTATTTTCAGCGAATACGGCTTGATCCGTGCTCGTGTTCTGGTTGAAGTGCGCTGGCTCCAGCGCCTGGCCGCTCACCCCGCCATCAGCGAAGTGCCGGCGTTTTCCGCCGAAGCCAACGCGGTGTTGAACGCCCTGGCGGAAAACTTCGCCCTGGAGCACGCCGAGCGTGTCAAAGAGATCGAGCGCACCACCAACCACGACGTAAAAGCCATCGAATACCTGCTCAAAGAGCAAGCGGCCAAGCTGCCGGAACTGGCCAAGGTCAGCGAGTTCATCCACTTTGCCTGCACCAGCGAGGACATCAACAACCTGTCCCACGCCCTGATGTTGCGCGAAGGCCGTGATGACGTGATGCTGCCACTGATGCGCCAGACCGCCGACGCTATCCGCGAACTGGCGATCCGTTTCGCCGACGTGCCGATGCTGTCGCGCACCCACGGCCAGCCGGCTTCGCCGACCACCCTGGGTAAAGAACTGGCCAACGTGGTGTACCGCCTGGAGCGTCAGATCGTTCAAGTGGCCGCCGTGCCGCTGCTGGGCAAGATCAACGGCGCCGTAGGCAACTACAACGCTCACCTGTCGGCCTACCCCGAGATCGACTGGGAAGAAAACGCCCGCGCCTTCATCGAAGACGAGCTGGGCCTGGGCTTCAACCCGTACACCACGCAGATCGAACCCCACGACTACATCGCCGAGCTGTTCGACGCAATTGCGCGTTTCAACACCATCCTGATCGACTTCGATCGCGATATCTGGGGCTACATCTCCCTGGGCTATTTCAAGCAGCGCACCATTGCCGGTGAAATCGGTTCGTCGACCATGCCGCACAAGGTCAACCCGATCGACTTCGAAAACTCCGAAGGCAACCTCGGCATCGCCAACGCCCTGTTCCAGCACCTGGCCAGCAAGTTGCCGATCTCCCGCTGGCAGCGCGACCTGACCGACTCCACCGTACTGCGCAACCTCGGCGTGGGCTTTGCCCACAGCGTGATTGCGTACGAAGCCAGCCTCAAAGGCATCAGCAAACTGGAACTCAACGCGCAGAAAATCGCCGCTGACCTGGACGCTTGCTGGGAAGTACTGGCTGAGCCGATCCAGACCGTGATGCGCCGCTACAACATCGAAAACCCGTACGAGAAGCTCAAAGAGCTGACCCGCGGCAAGGGCATCACCTCCGAAGCCCTGCAAACGTTCATCGACGGCCTGGACATGCCAGCCGCCGCCAAGGCTGAGCTGAAACTGCTCACCCCGGCCAACTACATCGGCAACGCTGTGGCCCAAGCCAAACGCATCTGATAGCTGCTTGACCCTTTGAGACGCCCGGCAGCGCCGGGCGTTTTTATTCCCGTCTGAAAAGTGCTTTTTTTCAATAGGTTACACATGAATCCTGATATTCCTCTTCAACTTCTGGGCGGCATCACGGCACGCGAGTTCCTGCGCGACTACTGGCAGAAAAAACCCCTGCTGATCCGCCAGGCCATTCCTGATTTCGAAAGCCCGATCGACGCCGACGAACTGGCCGGCCTGGCGCTGGAAGAAGAAGTCGAGTCGCGCCTGATCATCGAACACGGCGAGCGTCCGTGGGAGCTGCGTCGCGGCCCGTTCGCCGAAGATGCGTTCAGCGCCCTGCCCGAGCGCGAGTGGACCCTGCTGGTGCAGGCCGTCGACCAGTTCGTGCCGGAAGTGGCCGAATTGCTGGAAAACTTCCGCTTCCTGCCAAGCTGGCGCATCGACGACGTGATGATCAGCTACGCCGCCCCGGGTGGCAGCGTGGGTCCGCACTTCGACAACTACGACGTGTTCCTGCTGCAAGGTTCCGGCAAGCGCAACTGGAAGATCGGCCAGATGTGCAACTCCGAAAGCCCGCTGCTGCAACACGCGGACCTGCGCATCCTCGCCGACTTCGAAGAAACCGCCGAATGGGTACTGGAACCGGGCGACATGCTTTACCTGCCGCCGCGCCTGGCCCACTGCGGTGTCGCGGTCGATGATTGCATGACCTACTCCGTGGGCTTCCGCGCCCCGAGCGCCGCTGAAGTGTTGACTCACTTCACCGACTTCCTCAGCCAGTACCTGACCGACGAAGAGCGCTACACCGACGCCGACGCCCAGCCGGTCAGCGACCCGCACCAGATCCAGGGCGACGCCCTCGACCGCCTGAAGAGCCTGCTGGCCGAGCACATGAGCGACGAGCGCATGCTGCTGACCTGGTTCGGCCAATTCATGACCGAGCCACGCTACCCGGAACTGGTTGCCGGCCCGGAAGTGGAAGAAGAAGACCTGCTGGGCAGCCTGGAAGACGGCGCCGTGCTGATCCGCAACCCGAGCGCCCGCCTGGCCTGGTCCGAGGTGGACGACGACCTGCTGCTGTTCGCCAGTGGCCAGAGCCGCCTGTTGCCGGGCAAGCTGCGGGAATTGCTGAAGCTGGTCTGCGCCGCTGACGCGCTGCACACCGACAACCTCGGCCCATGGCTGGCGGATGAAGACGGCCGCAACCTGCTGTGCGAACTGGTCAAGCAAGGGAGCCTGGGGTTTGCCGATGAATAAGATTCACGTAAGTGTCGCGGACTGGCAAAAGGATATCGCCGAGATACGGCGCATTCGTGAAGCGGTATTTATCGCTGAACAATCGGTTCCACCGGAGCTGGAGTGGGATGCTGACGACGCAGGTGCTGTGCACTTCCTGGCGTTCGAAGGCGACTTTCCCATCGGCACCGCCCGCCTGCTGCCTACCGGCGAAATCGGGCGCGTGTCAGTCCTCAAGGACTGGCGCGGCCTGAAAGTGGGCGACAAGCTGATGGAAGCGGTGATCGGCGAGGCCGAGAAACGCGGCCAGACCCGGCAGATTCTCAGTGCACAGGTCCACGCAGCGCCGTTTTACGAGCGCCTGGGCTTCAAGATTGTCAGCGATGAGTTCCTGGAAGTCGGGATTCCTCACGTTGATATGGTGCGCGAGGGCTGACTTTAGTCCGAGTCGCTCCCATCGCAGGCAAGCCAGCTCCCACAGGAGAATGCATTCCAAATGTGGGAGCTGGCTTGCCTGCGATAGCGGCATCAGCAACACCCCAAAAGGCCCTGCCATCCACCGATGCCAGGGCCTTTTGCCGTCCAGGATTCAACTTGCGGGCTACAAAGCCGACAAACTGGCACTATCTAGCCTAAATGACTCGCAGAGATAACGGACATGTCCCTACGCACCCTGCTCACCACTGTGCTCCTCGCCACCAGCTTCTCGGTGATGGCCGCCACTGAAGTCGTGCCCCTGAGCAACCGCACCAGCGCCGACCTGCTGCCCGTGGCACAGAACTTTATCGGCAAGGACGGCACCGTCAGCGCCTACGGCAACCAACTGATCGTGAATGCCGAGCCGGACAAGATCCAGGGCCTGCGCGCTCTGCTCTCGCAACTGGACACGCCCTCCAAACGCCTGCTGATCACCGTCGACACCAACGAGAACAACCAGCAAAGCAACGGCAACAATCAAACCCAAGTGATCACCTACAGCACTGAAAGCCGCGACGGCGGGATCCAGCAGATCCAGGCCAGCGAAGGCGTGCCCGCACTGATCCAGGTCGGCCAGAGCGTTCCGCTCACCACCACCCAGCCCGACACCTATGGTCGCCCGCAAAACCAGACGCAATATCGCAACGTGACCCAGGGCTTTTACGTCACCGCCAGCGTCACCGGCGAGACCGTTCACCTGAACATCAGTACCAATCGTGACCGCATGAGCCAGGAACGTCCCGATGTAGTGAACGTGCAAAGTACCGACACAACAGTCAGCGGACGCCTGGGTGAATGGATCACTCTGGCCGGGATCAATCGCCAGACTCAGGCCGACAAAAGCACTACAACCCGCAGCTACTCTACTCAGGGGCGCGATGACCTGACCTTGCGGGTCAAAGTCGACACCCTGAACTGAAGCACCAAAAACTGACTGATGAGTCGTATTAGACTAAAGATGTAGTGCCTGAAAAAAAGCACTACAAAACATTTGACGATCCAAAAAAGCATGGGCATGATGGCCTCGCTCCCGCTAATCAGGGGCCCTGGCAAGGGCCTTCGGATCGTCGCTCCAAGCTACCCACCTGAGCCGATTCGTGTCTGTACCGCCCACAAGGTGTGTTTGACGAGGTTGCGACTGGAACGAAGTTGTCCCGAGGGACGGAAGCTAACCAGGTAACCCGGCAACACACTGATGGATCGTACAAAGGCCCACGACGCCCGAAGACCGTTCGCAGTTCGCCCTTACCTGCTCAACTCCCCCCTTGAGCCACTCGTTCATCCCGTCGCCATCCCCGCCAAGCCTGACTTGACCGCCTAAGCTTCTGGTCAGCGAGCAGCCATCACCACGCACCGATACGTGGCTGGCAAATGGAATTTTCCACCTAGACCTATGCGACGAGGTTTTCCCCCATGGCACTGACACGCGAACAGCAAATTGCAGCCCTTGAAAAAGACTGGGCCGAAAACCCACGCTGGAAAGGCGTGACCCGCGCTTATTCCGCTGCTGACGTCGTCCGCCTGCGTGGCTCGGTTCAACCTGAGCACACTTTTGCAAAACTCGGCGCCGAGAAGCTGTGGAAGCTGGTCACCCAAGGTGCCAAGCCGTCCTTCCGCCCAGAGAAAGATTTCGTCAACTGCATGGGCGCCCTGACGGGCGGCCAAGCGGTTCAACAGGTAAAAGCCGGTATCCAGGCGATCTACCTGTCCGGCTGGCAAGTGGCAGCGGACAACAACTCCGCTGAATCCATGTACCCCGACCAATCGCTGTACCCGGTGGACTCCGTGCCAACCGTGGTCAAGCGCATCAACAACTCGTTCCGCCGCGCCGACCAGATCCAGTGGAAAGCCGGCAAAGGCCCGGGCGACGAAGGCTACATCGACTACTTCGCACCGATCGTTGCAGACGCTGAAGCCGGTTTCGGCGGCGTACTGAACGCCTACGAGCTGATGAAGAGCATGATCGAGGCAGGCGCTGCCGGCGTTCACTTCGAAGACCAACTGGCTTCGGTGAAGAAATGCGGCCACATGGGCGGCAAGGTTCTGGTGCCAACCCAGGAAGCGGTGCAGAAGCTGACGGCGGCGCGCCTGGCGGCCGACGTGGCCGGCACGCCGACCATCATCCTGGCCCGTACCGATGCCAACGCGGCTGACTTGCTGACCTCGGATTGCGACCCGTACGACCAGCCGTTCGTGACGGGCGAGCGCACTCAGGAAGGCTTCTACAAAGTGCGCGCCGGTCTCGACCAGGCCATCGCTCGCGGCCTGGCCTACGCGCCGTATGCCGACCTGATCTGGTGCGAAACCGCCAAGCCGGACCTGGACGAAGCTCGCCGCTTTGCTGAAGCGATCAAGAAGGAATACCCGGACCAACTGCTGTCCTACAACTGCTCGCCTTCTTTCAACTGGAAGAAGAACCTGGACGACGCGACCATCGCCAAGTTCCAGCGTGAACTGTCCGCCATGGGCTACAAGCACCAGTTCATCACCCTGGCCGGCATTCACAACATGTGGCACAGCATGTTCAACCTGGCGCACGACTACGCCCGCAACGACATGACGGCCTACGTGAAACTGCAGGAGCAGGAATTCGCTGACGCCGCCAAGGGTTACACCTTCGTGGCGCACCAGCAGGAAGTGGGCACCGGCTACTTCGACGACATGACCACCGTGATCCAGGGCGGCACCTCGTCCGTGACCGCGCTGACCGGCTCGACTGAAGAAGAACAGTTCCACTGAGTCACTGAGTACACGGCCATTGCGGCCCCAAGGAAGACCTAACCGCAATGCCGCACGATCTGACGCCCCGACTGGTTCGGGGCGTTTTTTTTTGCGCCGTTTTTAACGTGCAGGTGGATTGTGTACATATCCGTTTTTGCGGTTAAGGCTGCTATTGGTTCCGCTCTTACAGCGGGTCACTTTTGAAAGGAGCCCAAAAGTAACCAAAAGGCTCTTGCCCCACCACTCGGCACCTCGCTTAGGCTCGGTGTGCCCTCAGCTCCGGTATTACTCCGCGGGCCGCCGCGACGGGGCGTCCCTGCCCCGTCGCGGCTAAACCGGCGTCCTGCCGGTTTACCCGCTCCGTAATACCTGCGTTCGGCCAGCGTGGTTAACGG
>NZ_JACARC010000020.1:45153-45347 GCF_013386825.1 Pseudomonas sp. IPO3778 | reverse complement strand
GCTTGAGTGGTGTGAAGCAAAGGCAAAATCAAAAGCCAGAGCGGGCACGGTCAAATGTGGGAGCTGGCTTGCCTGCGATGGCATCGCCTCGGTGTACCTGAAAAACCGAGGTGTCTGCATCGCAGGCAAGCCAGCTCCCACAGAAAAGCAGAGCTGCATCCGTTTCAGATTTGGCTTTCGCTTTGGCTTTTGCT
>NZ_JACARC010000020.1:637-45022 GCF_013386825.1 Pseudomonas sp. IPO3778 | reverse complement strand
GCAATGCCGGAGTGAGGGAACACCGAGCCTTAGCGAGGTGCCGACAGGCGGGGCAGAGCCCTTTGGTTACTTTGGGGCTTTTCCAAAGTGACCCGCTGTAAGAGCGGAACCAATAGCCGCCGTTACCGCAACAACGGATATGTACACCCCCCACCCCCAATTTTCGATCAAAACATTGATCCAGAGCGGTACCCCCACCTACAAAACCAGCTAAAAGATCCGCTTTACCAACTAGCATCCCCCACACAAGTAACAGCAACTTCCCCCGTTAAACCCCGAACAGCTGTTTAAAACCCACGCAAACAATATTCATTATCATTTAGAGCATGAAAACTTCTTTACAGCTTAAACAAAACATAATTGGTGAAATGCCCGCTAATGCCCGCCCCGCAAGGGCTACAGCCCCACAAAGGTGCACTATGTCCTTATTCCATCGAATAATTTCGCTATAGGAATTTTACTTGCCCGGTGTTTAGCCATAAAATCACCGCGATTGATTGCGCTGCGACATATCGTCACTGCATCGTTACTTTTTCGAGCTCAGAGACCTTTGCTCTCTGTTAAGGATTTCCAGCATGACCGAAGCGACAGGACTCATGGCCCACAACTGGGGCTTTGCCATTTTCCTCCTCGGTGTTGTCGGCCTTTGCGCCTTCATGCTCGGCGTCTCCAGCCTCCTCGGGTCAAAAGCCTGGGGCCGCAGCAAAAACGAACCGTTCGAGTCCGGCATGCTACCTACAGGTGGCGCCCGCTTGCGGCTCTCAGCCAAATTCTATCTGGTCGCGATGCTCTTCGTGATCTTCGACATCGAAGCCCTTTTTCTCTTTGCCTGGTCTGTGTCCGTCCGCGAAAGCGGCTGGACCGGATTCGTCGAAGCCCTCGTTTTCATAGCAATTCTGTTGGCAGGCCTTGTCTACCTATTTCGAGTGGGCGCCCTTGACTGGGCTCCGGAAGCTCGTCGCAAGCGGCAAGCGAAGCTGAAACAATGAGGCTTTGGCGATGCAATACAATCTCACCAGGATCGACCCGGATGCTCCTAACGAGCAGTACCCCATCGGCGAACGGGAAACCGTTTCCGACCCGTTAGAAGACCAAGTCCACAAAAACATCTACATGGGCAAGCTGGAAGACGTGCTGAGTGGCGCGGTCAACTGGGGGCGTAAAAACTCCCTGTGGCCGTACAACTTCGGTCTGTCCTGCTGCTACGTGGAAATGACCACCGCCTTCACGGCGCCCCACGACATCGCGCGCTTTGGCGCCGAAGTTATCCGGGCATCGCCGCGTCAGGCGGATTTCATGGTTATCGCCGGTACCTGCTTTATCAAGATGGCGCCGATCATTCAGCGTCTCTACGAGCAAATGCTCGAGCCAAAGTGGGTTATCTCCATGGGTTCGTGCGCCAACTCCGGTGGCATGTACGACATCTACTCCGTGGTTCAGGGGGTGGACAAGTTCCTGCCCGTGGACGTCTACGTGCCTGGCTGCCCGCCCCGCCCTGAAGCATTTCTGCAAGGCTTGATGCTGTTGCAGGAATCGATTGGCAAGGAGCGTCGCCCACTTTCCTGGGTTGTCGGAGATCAAGGCGTATACCGCGCCGAGATGCCGTCACAAAAGGAACAGCGCCGCGAACAGCGTATTCAGGTCACCAACCTGCGCAGCCCCGACGAAGTCTGATCCAGCACCGCTTCTTTTATAGAACGAAAACCTGGCTTCATTCTTTACGTTGACCGAAAGCGATAAAAAACCATGACTACAGGCAGTGCTCTGTACATCCCGCCTTATAAGGCAGACGACCAGGATGTGGTCGTCGAACTCAATAACCGTTTTGGCCCTGACGCCTTCACCGCCCAGGCCACACGCACCGGTATGCCGGTGCTGTGGGTGGCGCGTGCCAGGCTCGTCGAAGTCCTGAGCTTCCTGCGCAACCTGCCCAAGCCGTACGTCATGCTCTATGACCTGCATGGCGTGGACGAGCGCCTGCGCACCAAGCGCCAGGGACTGCCAAGCGGCGCCGATTTCACCGTGTTCTACCACTTGATGTCGCTGGAACGTAACAGCGACGTGATGATCAAGGTGGCCCTCTCCGAGAGCGACCTGAGCGTCCCGACCGTGACCGGTATCTGGCCAAACGCCAACTGGTACGAGCGTGAAGTGTGGGACATGTTCGGCATCGATTTCCCGGGCCACCCGCACCTGACGCGCATCATGATGCCGCCGACCTGGGAAGGTCACCCGCTGCGCAAGGACTTCCCTGCCCGCGCCACCGAATTCGATCCCTTCAGCCTGACCCTCGCCAAGCAACAGCTTGAAGAAGAAGCGGCACGCTTCCGTCCGGAAGACTGGGGCATGAAGCGTTCCGGCACCAACGAGGACTACATGTTCCTCAACCTGGGCCCGAACCACCCTTCGGCTCACGGTGCCTTCCGCATCATCCTGCAACTGGACGGTGAAGAAATCGTCGACTGCGTGCCAGACGTCGGTTACCACCACCGTGGTGCCGAGAAGATGGCCGAGCGTCAGTCGTGGCACAGCTTCATCCCGTACACCGACCGCATCGACTACCTCGGCGGCGTGATGAACAACCTGCCGTACGTGCTCTCGGTCGAGAAGCTGGCCGGCATCAAGGTACCGGACAAGGTCGACACCATCCGCATCATGATGGCCGAGTTCTTCCGGATCACCAGCCACCTGCTGTTCCTGGGTACCTATATCCAGGACGTCGGTGCAATGACCCCGGTGTTCTTCACCTTCACCGACCGTCAGCGCGCCTACAAGGTGATCGAAGCCATCACCGGCTTCCGCCTGCACCCGGCCTGGTACCGCATCGGCGGCGTCGCCCACGACCTGCCGCGCGGCTGGGAACGCCTGGTCAAGGAATTCATCGACTGGATGCCCAAGCGTCTGGACGAGTACCAGAAAGCCGCGCTGGACAACAGCATCCTCAAGGGCCGGACCATCGGCGTTGCGGCCTACAACACCAAAGAGGCCCTGGAATGGGGCGTCACCGGTGCCGGCCTGCGCTCCACCGGCTGCGACTTCGACCTGCGTAAGGCGCGCCCGTACTCCGGCTACCAGAACTTCGAATTCGAAGTCCCGCTGGCGGCCAACGGCGATGCCTACGACCGCTGCATCGTGCGCGTCGAAGAAATGCGCCAGAGCCTGAAGATCATCGAACAGTGCATGCGCAACATGCCGGAAGGCCCGTACAAGGCGGATCACCCGCTGACCACGCCGCCGCCGAAAGAGCGCACGCTGCAACACATCGAAACCCTGATCACGCACTTCCTGCAAGTTTCGTGGGGCCCGGTGATGCCGGCCAACGAATCCTTCCAGATGATCGAAGCGACCAAGGGTATCAACAGTTATTACCTGACGAGCGATGGCGGCACCATGAGCTACCGCACCCGGATCCGTACTCCAAGCTTCCCGCACCTGCAGCAGATCCCTTCGGTGATCAAAGGTGAAATGGTCGCGGACTTGATTGCGTACCTGGGTAGTATCGATTTCGTTATGGCCGACGTGGACCGCTAAGCATGAATAGCACGCTTATCCAGACAGACCGTTTCACCTTGAGTGAAACCGAGCGCTCGGCCATCGAGCACGAGCTGCATCACTACGAAGACCCGCGCGCGGCGTCGATCGAAGCCTTGAAGATCGTCCAGAAGGAACGTGGCTGGGTGCCGGACGGCGCCCTCTACGCCATCGGCGAGATCCTGGGCATCCCTGCCAGCGACGTTGAAGGCGTGGCGACGTTCTACAGCCAGATCTTCCGCCAGCCGGTGGGCCGTCACATCATTCGCGTGTGCGACAGCATGGTCTGCTACATCGGTGGCCACGAGTCCGTGGTCAGCGAGATCCAGAACAAGCTGGGCATCGGCCTGGGCCAAACCACCGCGGACGGCCGCTTCACGCTGCTGCCGGTGTGCTGCCTGGGCAACTGTGACAAGGCGCCGGCGTTGATGATCGACGACGACACATTTGGCGACGTGCAGCCTGCTGGCGTCACCCAATTGCTCGAGGGCTACCCATGACCCTGACTTCCTTCGGTCCTGCCAACCGCATCAAGCGCACGGCTGAGACTCACCCGCTGACCTGGCGCCTGCGTGACGACGGCGAAGCCGTTTGGCTCGACGAATACCAGGCCAAGAACGGTTACGCGGCCGCGCGCAAAGCCTTCGCCGACATGGCCCAGGACGACATCGTCCAGACCGTGAAAGACGCAGGCCTGAAAGGCCGCGGCGGTGCAGGCTTCCCCACAGGCGTCAAGTGGGGCCTGATGCCCAAAGACGAATCCATCAACATCCGCTACCTGCTGTGCAACGCGGATGAAATGGAGCCGAACACCTGGAAAGACCGCATGCTGATGGAGCAACTGCCCCATCTGCTGATCGAGGGCATGCTGATCAGCGCCCGCGCGCTGAAAACCTACCGTGGCTATATCTTCCTGCGTGGCGAGTACACCACCGCCGCCAAGCACCTGACCCGTGCCGTGGAAGAAGCCAAGGCTGCTGGCCTTTTGGGCAAGAACATCCTGGGTTCCGGTTTTGACTTCGAACTGTTCGTGCACACCGGCGCCGGGCGTTACATCTGCGGTGAAGAAACCGCACTGATCAACTCCCTCGAAGGCCGCCGCGCCAACCCGCGCTCCAAGCCGCCCTTCCCTGCCGCCGTGGGCGTGTGGGGCAAGCCGACCTGCGTGAACAACGTTGAGACCCTGTGCAACGTGCCGGCAATCATCGGCGACGGCGTGGAGTGGTACAAATCGTTGGCCCGTGAAGGCAGCGAAGACATGGGCACCAAGCTCATGGGCTTCTCCGGCAAGGTCAAGAACCCGGGCCTGTGGGAACTGCCTTTCGGCGTGACCGCCCGCGAGCTGTTCGAGGACTACGCCGGCGGCATGCGCGACGGCTACACCCTCAAGGCCTGGCAGCCAGGCGGCGCCGGCACCGGTTTCCTGTTGCCCGAGCACCTCGACGCACAAATGTACGCCGGCGGCATCGGCAAGGTAGGCACCCGTATGGGTACCGGCCTGGCCATGGCCGTGGACAACACCGTGAACATGGTGTCGTTGCTGCGCAACATGGAGCAGTTCTTCTCCCGCGAATCCTGCGGTTTCTGCACCCCATGCCGCGATGGTTTGCCCTGGAGCGTCAAGCTGCTGATGGCCCTGGAAAACGGCGAAGGCCGCGAGGGTGACATCGAGACCCTGCTGGGTCTGGTCGGTTTCCTCGGCCCAGGCAAGACCTTCTGTGCTCACGCACCGGGCGCCGTGGAGCCATTGGGCAGCGCGATCAAATACTTCCGCTCGGAGTTCGAAGCCGGCATCGCGCCTACCAGCGCCGCCGTCCCGCCTCTGGCAAGGCCGATTGTAGTCGGCGCGTAACGCTTAAAAAGGCGAAGGGTCCGTGCCCTTCGCCTTCTCGTGTGCTGACGCCTTTATGGCTGTGTTGATGCACATGAATAACAAGATTCCATTAGCCACGCCCGCTGACACCGGGCCAACGAAGAACTTTGAACCATGGCCACTATCCACGTAGACGGCAAAGAGCTCGAAGTCGATGGGGCAGACAACCTGTTACAGGCGTGTCTGTCGCTAGGCCTCGACATTCCATATTTCTGCTGGCACCCCGCCCTTGGCAGCGTTGGCGCTTGCCGCCAGTGCGCGGTCAAGCAGTACACCGACGAGAACGACACCCGTGGTCGTATCGTCATGTCCTGCATGACCCCTGCCACCGACGGCAGCTGGATTTCCATCGAAGACGAAGAAGCGAAAGTGTTTCGCGCCAGCGTCGTCGAATGGCTGATGACCAACCACCCGCACGACTGCCCTGTGTGTGAGGAAGGCGGCCACTGCCACCTGCAAGACATGACCGTGATGACCGGCCACAACGAGCGCCGGTATCGCTTCACCAAGCGCACCCACCAGAACCAGCAACTGGGCCCGTTCATTTCCCACGAGATGAACCGCTGCATCGCCTGCTACCGCTGCGTGCGCTTCTATAAGGACTACGCCGGCGGCACCGACCTCGGTGTGTTCGGCGCCCACGACAACGTGTACTTCGGTCGCGTTGAAGACGGCACCCTCGAAAGCGAGTTCTCCGGCAACCTCACCGAGGTCTGCCCGACCGGTGTGTTCACCGACAAGACTCACTCCGAGCGCTACAACCGTAAATGGGACATGCAGTTCTCGCCGAGCATCTGCCATGGCTGCTCCAGCGGTTGCAACATCTCCCCGGGCGAACGCTACGGCGAACTGCGTCGCATCGAAAACCGCTTCAACGGTTCGGTCAACCAGTACTTCCTGTGCGACCGTGGCCGTTTCGGCTATGGCTACGTCAACCGCGAAGACCGCCCGCGTCAGCCACTGCTGGCCGACGGTGCCAAGCTGAGCCTCGACGAAGCGCTGGATAAAGCCGCTGATCTGCTGCGCGGTCGCAACATCGTCGGTATCGGTTCGCCCCGCGCCAGCCTCGAAAGCAACTACGCGTTGCGCGAGCTGGTGGGTGCCGAGCACTTCTACTCGGGTATCGAAGCCGGTGAGCTGGAGCGTATCCGCCTGGTGCTGCAAGTTCTGAACGACAGCCCGCTGCCGGTTCCGAACATGCGCGACATCGAAGACCACGACGCGATCTTCGTCCTCGGTGAAGACCTGACCCAGACCGCCGCCCGTGTTGCCCTGTCCCTGCGCCAGTCGGTGAAAGGCAAGGCCGAAGACATGGCCGACGCCATGCGCGTCCAGCCCTGGCTCGACGCCGCGGTGAAGAACATCGGCCAGCACGCGCTGAACCCGCTGTTTATCGCCAGCCTGACTAACACCAAGCTCGACGACATCGCCGAAGAATGCGTACACGCAGCCCCCGACGACCTGGCCCGCATCGGTTTCGCCGTGGCTCACGCCCTCGACGCCAGCGCGCCTGCCGTTGAAGGCCTGGATGCTGAAGCCGTTGAACTGGCCAAGCGCATCGCCGACGCCCTGCTGGCGGCCAAGCGTCCATTGATCATTGCCGGTACCTCCCTGGGTTCCAAGGCGCTGATCGAAGCCGCTGCCAACATCGCCAAAGCCTTGAAGCTGCGCGAGAAGAACGGTTCCATCAGCCTGATCGTGCCGGAGGCCAACAGCCTCGGCCTGGCCATGCTCGGTGGCGAGTCCCTGGACGCCGCCCTGCAAGCCGTGACCGACGGCAGCAGCGATGCGATCGTGGTGCTGGAAAACGACCTGTACACCCGCACCGATTCGGCCAAGGTCGACGCAGCGCTGAACGCGGCCAAAGTGGTGATCGTTGCCGACCACCAGAAAACCGCCACCAGCGACCGCGCTCACCTGGTACTGCCAGCCGCCAGCTTTGCTGAAGGCGACGGCACCCTGGTCAGCCAGGAAGGCCGCGCCCAGCGCTTCTTCCAGGTGTTCGATCCGAAGTACATGGACGCCAGCATCCTGGTTCACGAAGGCTGGCGCTGGCTGCATGCCCTGCGCGCCACCCTGCTGAACCAGCCGATCGACTGGACCCAACTCGACCACGTGACCGCAGCCGCAGCCGCAGCCGCACCGCAACTGGCACGCATCGTCGACGCAGCACCGTCCGCCTCGTTCCGCATCAAGGGCATGAAACTGGCCCGTGAACCGCTGCGCTACTCCGGCCGTACCGCCATGCGGGCTGACATCAGCGTGCACGAACCCCGTACCCCGCAAGACAACGACACCGCGTTCGCCTTCTCCATGGAAGGTTACTCGGGTTCGGTCGAGCCACGTCAGCAGGTGCCATTTGCCTGGTCGCCGGGCTGGAACTCGCCGCAAGCCTGGAACAAGTTCCAGGACGAAGTCGGTGGTCACATCCGTGCCGGCGACCCGGGCACCCGCCTGATCGAAAGCACCGGTGACTCGCTGAACTGGTTCGCCAGTGTTCCGCGTCCGTTCAACCCGGCCCAGGGTACCTGGCAGGTTGTGCCGTTCTTCCACCTGTTCGGCAGCGAAGAGACTTCTTCCAAAGCCGCGCCGGTACAAGAGCGCATTCCAGCCGCCTACGTGTCCGTAGCCAAGTCCGAAGCCGACCGCCTGGGCGTCAACGACGGTGCCCTGCTCAGCCTGAACGTCGCCGGCAAGACCCTGCGTCTGCCGCTGCGGATCGACGAAGAGCTGGGTGCTGGCCTGGTTGCATTGCCAAAAGGCCTCGCCGGGATTCCTCCCGCGATCTTCGGCCTTACCGTTGACGGTCTGCAGGAGGCAGCTCAATGACCTGGTTCACCCCTGAAGTGATCGACGTGATCATCGCGGTGGTCAAGGCCATCGTGATCCTGTTGGCCGTGGTCGTGGCGGGCGCCTTGCTCAGCTTCGTCGAACGTCGCCTGCTGGGCTGGTGGCAGGACCGTTACGGTCCGAACCGCGTTGGCCCGTTTGGTATGTTCCAGATCGCCGCCGACATGCTGAAAATGTTCTTCAAGGAAGACTGGACCCCGCCGTTTGCCGACAAGGTGATCTTCACCCTGGCACCGGTCGTGGCCATGAGCGCCTTGCTGATTGCCTTCGCAATCATCCCGATCACCCCGACCTGGGGCGTGGCGGACCTGAACATCGGCTTGCTGTTCTTCTTCGCCATGGCCGGCTTGTCGGTCTACGCGGTGCTGTTCGCCGGTTGGTCGAGTAACAACAAGTTCGCCCTACTGGGCAGCTTGCGGGCTTCGGCCCAGACCGTCTCCTACGAAGTGTTCATGGGCCTCGCGCTGATGGGCATCGTGGTGCAGGTGGGCTCGTTCAACATGCGCGACATCGTCGAGTACCAGGCGCAGAACCTGTGGTTCATCATTCCGCAGTTCTTCGGCTTCTGTACCTTCTTCATCGCTGGCGTCGCCGTGACTCACCGTCACCCGTTCGACCAGCCGGAAGCGGAACAGGAACTGGCCGACGGTTACCACATTGAATACGCCGGCATGAAATGGGGCATGTTCTTCGTAGGTGAGTACATCGGCATCATCTTGATCTCGGCCCTGCTGGTCACGCTGTTCTTCGGCGGCTGGCACGGTCCGTTCGGCATCCTGCCGCAGCTGGCGTTCTTCTGGTTCTTCCTGAAGACCGCGTTCTTCATCATGCTGTTCATCCTGCTGCGCGCTTCCATCCCGCGCCCACGGTATGACCAGGTGATGGATTTCAGCTGGCGATTCTGCCTGCCGCTGACCCTGATCAATTTGCTGGTGACTGCTGCCGTTGTGTTGTTGAACACGCCAGCGGGCGCGGTTCAGTGAGGATTTGACCCATGTTCAAATATATTGGCGACATCGTTAAGGGTACCGGTACCCAGTTGCGAAGCCTGGTGATGGTGTTCGGTCACGGCTTTCGCAAACGCGACACCCTGCAATACCCGGAAGAAGCGGTGTACCTGCCGCCGCGTTATCGCGGCCGCATTGTCCTGACCCGCGACCCCGACGGCGAAGAGCGCTGCGTGGCCTGTAACCTGTGCGCCGTGGCGTGCCCGGTGGGTTGCATCTCGCTGCAGAAAGCTGAAACCGAAGACGGTCGCTGGTATCCGGACTTCTTCCGCATCAACTTCTCGCGCTGCATTTTCTGCGGCCTCTGCGAGGAAGCTTGCCCGACCACCGCGATCCAGCTGACACCGGATTTCGAGATGGCCGAGTTCAAACGTCAGGACCTGGTGTACGAGAAAGAAGATCTGCTGATCTCTGGTCCCGGTAAAAACCCTGATTACAACTTCTATCGTGTTGCAGGTATGGCCGTTGCCGGTAAGCCGAAAGGCGCCGCACAAAACGAAGCCGAGCCGATCAACGTGAAGAGCTTGCTGCCTTAAGGAAGAAAGATGGAATTCGCTTTCTATTTCGCATCGGGTATTGCAGTGGTGTCCACGCTTCGCGTGATCACCAACACTAACCCCGTGCACGCCCTGCTCTACCTGATCATTTCGCTGATCGCCGTGGCCATGACCTTCTTCAGCCTCGGCGCACCGTTCGCCGGTGTGCTGGAAGTGATCGCCTACGCCGGCGCCATCATGGTGCTGTTCGTGTTTGTGGTGATGATGCTCAACCTGGGGCCGGCTTCGGTCGCCCAGGAACGCGTCTGGCTCAAGCCCGGCATCTGGCTCGGCCCGGTGATCCTCGCAGCCCTGCTGCTGGGTGAACTGCTGTATGTGCTGTTCGCTCACCAGAGCGGCCAGGCCATCGGCCACACCACCGTAGACGCGAAAGCCGTGGGCATCAGCCTGTTCGGCCCGTACCTGCTGGTGGTCGAACTGGCTTCGATGCTGCTGCTCGCTGCAGCCATCACTGCCTTCCACTTGGGCCGCAACGAAGCCAAGGAGCAATGACGATGCCTGCTATCCCTTTGGAGCATGGTCTGGCGGTTGCCGGCATCCTGTTCTGCCTTGGCCTGGTCGGCCTGATGGTTCGCCGCAACATTCTGTTCGTGTTGATGAGCCTGGAAATCATGATGAACGCCGCAGCACTCGCGTTCATCGTGGCCGGTAGCCGTTGGGGCCAGCCGGATGGACAAGTGATGTTCATCCTGGTGATCAGCCTGGCAGCCGCCGAGGCCAGTATTGGCCTGGCGATCCTGCTGCAACTGTATCGTCGCTTCCACACGCTTGATATCGACGCTGCCAGTGAGATGCGCGGATGAACATGATCTTTCTGACTTTCGTATTTCCCCTGATCGGTTTCCTGCTGCTGTCGTTCTCCCGTGGACGCTGGTCGGAAAACCTCTCGGCCCTGGTCGGTGTGGGGTCCATTGGCCTGTCGGCGATTGTCGCCGCCTACGTCATCTGGCAATTCAACGTCGCGCCGCCTGAAGGCGGTCACTACACCCTGGTGTTGTGGCAGTGGATGTCGGTGGAGGGCTTCAAGCCCAACTTCGCCCTCTACGTCGACGGCCTGTCGATCACCATGCTTGGCGTGGTGGTGGGTGTGGGCTTCCTGATCCACCTGTTCGCGTCCTGGTACATGCGCGGTGAAGCCGGTTACTCGCGCTTCTTCGCCTACACCAACCTGTTTATCGCCAGCATGCTGTTCCTGGTGCTGGGCGATAACCTGTTGTTCCTGTACTTCGGCTGGGAAGGCGTGGGCCTGTGCTCGTACCTGTTGATCGGTTTCTACTACAGCAACCGCAACAACGGTAACGCCGCACTCAAAGCCTTTATCGTGACCCGGATCGGCGACGTGTTCATGGCCATCGGCCTGTTCATCCTGTTCCAACAGGTGGGCACGCTGAACATCCAGGAACTGCTGGTGCTGGCACCGCAGAAATTCCAGGTCGGCGACTTCTGGATCACCCTGGCGACCCTGATGCTGCTGGGTGGCGCTGTGGGTAAATCCGCACAACTGCCGCTGCAAACCTGGCTGGCGGATGCAATGGCCGGCCCTACCCCGGTTTCGGCACTGATCCACGCCGCAACCATGGTCACTGCCGGTGTGTACCTGATTGCCCGTACCCACGGCCTGTTCACCCTGGCGCCGGAGATTCTGCATCTGGTGGGCCTGGTGGGTGGCGTGACCCTGGTACTGGCCGGCTTCGCGGCCCTGGTTCAGACCGACATCAAGCGTATCCTCGCCTACTCGACCATGAGCCAGATCGGCTACATGTTCCTGGCCCTGGGCGTGGGTGCCTGGGACGGCGCGATCTTCCACCTGATGACCCACGCCTTCTTCAAGGCCCTGCTGTTCCTGGCGTCCGGTGCGGTGATCGTTGCCTGCCACCACGAGCAGAACATCTTCAAGATGGGCGGCCTGTGGAAGAAATTGCCGTTGGCCTACGCCAGCTTCATCGTCGGCGGCGCGGCCTTGTCGGCCCTGCCACTGGTGACCGCAGGTTTCTACTCGAAAGACGAAATCCTCTGGGAAGCCTTTGCCAGCGGTAACCACGGCCTGCTGTATGCCGGCCTGGTGGGTGCGTTCATGACCTCGCTGTACACCTTCCGCCTGATCTTCATCACGTTCCACGGTGAAGCCAAGACTGAAGCCCACGCAGGCCATGGCATTTCCCACTGGCTGCCACTGTCGGTGCTGATCGTCCTGTCGACTTTTGTCGGCGCCATGATCACCCCGCCTCTGGCCGGTGTACTGCCGGAAAGCGCTGGCCATGCCGGCGGCGCCGCCAAGCACAGCCTGGAAATCGCCTCGGGTGCCATCGCCCTGGCCGGTATCCTGCTGGCTGCCCTGCTGTTCCTCGGCAAGCGTCGCTTCGTCACTGCCATCGCCAACAGTGGCATTGGCCGCTTCCTTTCGGCCTGGTGGTTCGCTGCCTGGGGCTTCGACTGGATCTACGACAAACTGTTCGTCAAGCCTTACCTAGCCATCAGCCACGTACTGCGCAAAGACCCGCTCGACCAGACCATCGGTTTGATCCCGCGTGCCGCCAAGGCCGGTCACACCGCCCTGAGCCGCAGCGAGACCGGCCAATTGCGCTGGTATGCAGCTTCCATGGCGGCCGGTGCCGTCCTGGTAATCGGCGCCATCATCGTGGTCGCGGTCTGACTATGCACATTGCGAACTTTGCGAACTTGCGAAAGGAAACGAGCCCGTCATGATTCTGCCCTGGCTAATCCTGATCCCCTTTATCGGCGGCCTGCTCTGCTGGATGGGTGAACGCTTCGGCGCCACCCTCCCCCGCTGGATTGCGTTGCTGACCATGTCCCTGGAACTCGCGCTCGGCCTCTGGCTGTGGGCCCATGGCGACTATTCATTTGCTCCGGCACCGGGTGTCGATCCCACCTTCGCGCTTGAATTCAAGCACGTGTGGATCCAGCGCTTCGGCATCAACGTGCACCTGGCCCTCGACGGCCTGTCGCTGTTGATGATCCTGCTGACCGGCCTGCTGGGTATCCTCTCGGTACTCTGCTCCTGGAAAGAAATTCAGCGTCACGTGGGCTTCTTCCACCTGAACCTGATGTGGATCCTGGGCGGCGTTGTCGGCGTGTTCCTCGCCCTCGACCTGTTCATGTTCTTCTTCTTCTGGGAAATGATGCTGGTGCCGATGTACTTCCTCATCGCGCTCTGGGGTCACAGCTCTTCGGACGGCAAGAAAACCCGGATCTACGCGGCGACCAAGTTCTTCATCTTCACCCAGGCTTCCGGCCTGATCATGTTGGTGGCGATCCTGGGCCTGGTACTGGTCAACTTCAACAGCACGGGCGTGATCACGTTCAACTACGCCGACCTGTTGAAAACCAAGATGTCCCTGACCACCGAGTACATCCTGATGCTGGGCTTCTTCATCGCGTTCGCGGTGAAGCTGCCGGTGGTGCCGTTCCACTCCTGGTTGCCTGACGCTCACGCCCAGGCGCCGACCGCAGGTTCCGTGGACCTCGCCGGTATCCTGTTGAAGACGGCGGCCTACGGCCTGCTGCGTTTCGCCCTGCCGCTGTTCCCGAATGCCTCGGCCGAGTTCGCGCCGATCGCCATGACCCTCGGTCTGATCGGGATCTTCTACGGTGCGTTCCTGGCCTTCGCCCAAACCGACATCAAGCGTCTGATTGCCTTCTCGTCCGTTTCCCACATGGGTTTCGTACTGATCGGCATCTACTCCGGCAGCCAACTGGCGCTGCAAGGCGCGGTGATCCAGATGCTGGCTCACGGTGTGTCGGCCGCGGCACTGTTTATCCTCAGCGGCCAGTTGTACGAGCGCCTGCACACCCGTGACATGCGTGAGATGGGTGGCGTGTGGTCGCGTATCGCCTACCTGCCGGCCATCAGCCTGTTCTTTGCGGCCGCCTCCCTGGGCTTGCCGGGCACCGGCAACTTCATCGGCGAGTTCCTGATCCTGATGGGTGCCTTCGTGCATACACCGTGGATCAGTGCAATCGCCACCTCCGGCCTGGTGTTCGGTTCGGTCTACTCGCTGATCATGATCCACCGTGCGTACTTCGGTCCGGCCAAGTCCGACACCGTGCTGCACGGCATGGACGGTCGCGAACTGATCATGGTGCTCGGCCTTGCGGTACTGCTGGTGTTCATCGGCGTGTACCCGCAACCGTTCCTGGATACCTCTGCCGCAACGATGCATGGCGTGCAGCAATGGTTCAGCACCGCCTTCACTCAACTCGCTTCGGCCCGGTAAGAGCGCTATGGAATTCACGATCCAACACTTTATCGCGCTTGCGCCGCTGCTGATCTCCAGCCTCACCGTTGTGGTGGTGATGCTGGCGATCGCATGGCGCCGCAACCACTCGCAGACCTTCCTGATTTCCGTGGCAGGTTTGAACCTGGCCTTGCTGTCGATTATCCCGGCACTCAAGGTCGCACCGCTGGCGGTCACTCCGCTGTTGATGGTCGATGACTTCGCGCTGCTGTATATCGCGTTGATCCTCGTGGCCACCCTGGCCTGCGTCACCCTCGCCCACGCCTACCTCGGCGAAGGCGGCACGGGTTACCCGGGCAACCGCGAAGAGCTGTACCTGCTGATCCTGCTGGCTGCCACCGGCGGTATCGTGCTGGTCAGCGCACAGCACCTGGCCGGCTTGTTCATCGGCCTGGAACTGCTGTCGATCCCGGTCTATGGCCTGGTGGCGTACGCCTTCTTCAACAAGCGTTCACTGGAAGCCGGCATCAAGTACATGGTGCTGTCGGCCGCCGGTTCGGCGTTCCTGTTGTTCGGTATGGCCCTGCTCTACGCAGAAGCCGGCAGCCTGAGCTTCAGCGGTATCGGTCACGCCCTGGCTGCCTCCGGCAGCCCGGCGCCCATCGCCCAACTGGGCCTGGCCATGATGCTGATCGGCCTGGCGTTCAAGCTGTCGCTGGTGCCGTTCCACCTGTGGACCCCGGACGTGTACGAAGGCGCCCCGGCGCCGGTGGCTGCGTTCCTGGCTACCGCGTCGAAAGTCGCCGTGTTTGCCGTGATGGTGCGCCTGTTCCAGATCTCCCCGGCGGCCAACACCGGTGTGCTCAGCAACGTGCTGACCATCATCGCGATTGCTTCGATCCTGTTCGGTAACCTGCTGGCGCTGACCCAGAACAACCTCAAGCGTCTGCTGGGTTATTCGTCCATCGCGCACTTCGGTTACTTGCTGATCGCCCTGGTGGCGAGCAAGGGCCTGGCGATGGAAGCCATCGGCGTGTACCTGGTCACCTACGTGATCACCAGCCTCGGTGCATTCGGTGTGATCACCCTGATGTCCTCGCCTTACAAAGGCCGTGACGCCGACGCCCTGTACGAATACCGCGGCCTGTTCTGGCGCCGTCCGTACCTGACCGCCGTGCTGACCGTAATGATGCTGTCCCTGGCCGGCATCCCGCTGACCGCCGGCTTCATCGGCAAGTTCTACATCGTGGCCACCGGTGTTGAAGCCCACGAATGGTGGTTGGTGGCCTCCCTGGTACTGGGCAGCGCCATCGGCGTGTTCTATTACCTGCGCGTGATGGTGACCCTGTACCTGATCGAGCCAAACCTGCGCCGTGTGGACGCCGAGTTGCACTGGGAACAGAAAGCGGGCGGCGTGATGCTGCTGGCAATCGCCCTGCTGGCGTTCTTCCTGGGCGTTTACCCACAACCGTTGCTCACCCTGGTGCAGCATGCGGTGATGGCGGGTTGATCGCTTAGTTAAACGCAGTAAACAAAACGGCGCCTTAGGGCGCCGTTTTGCTTTCCGCTTTAGGAGCAAGCTGGCTCGCGATGGTCGTTAACGATGACGCGGAGTATCTGAAACAACGCGACGCCTTTCAGTTTTTCGCGAGCAAGCTCGCTCCTACAGAAACGGCGGAGTTGTCTGACCCTACACACAATCTCTCCTGATATCGCCCTCTCAAGAGCCACAGTAACGTTGCCGACCTATACGCAACCTACGTAGGCACCCCCATGAAACGTGACATCTTTTCCGAACTGGTCGAAGGCTTCGACGCGCTGGCAGATGAACGACAAGGCAAGGTAACGCTGCGCAGCCACAAGGTGCAGTTGAGCAAACTGGCACCGCTCACTGCCGACGAAGTCGTCGCTGTGCGTCAACAACTCAATCTGTCGCGCTCGGTGTTTGCGATGTACCTGCGCACCAACACCCGGACCCTGGAAAATTGGGAGCAAGGCCGGGCCACACCCAATGCTCAGGCGGCCACCTTGATTCGGCTGGTGGCGAAGTTTCCGGAGACGGTGGAACGTTTGGCGCTGTTGACCTGATCGATCAATCCAGCCAAGCCCGTCGGCAACAGGACGTTGCCGATGGCTCAAGCCTGCAATCAAATCCTGAACTGCCCCACCAACTGCCCCAACCGCTGCCCCAGGTCCGCCAGGCTGCGAGAGGTCTGGGCGCCCTGTTGGGTTTCATCGGCAACCGTATCCACCGCCACCGCAATCTGATGCACGCTGCGGTTGATCTCTTCGGCCACGGCGGTTTGTTCTTCGGCGGCGCTGGCGATCTGAGCATTCATCGAGTTGATGGTGCCGATCAGTTGCGCCATGGTGTCCAGGGACGCACCGGCTTCATTCGCCTGGGCCGAGGTGCCGTCGCCGGCATCGCTGGAGCGGCGCATGGATTCCACGGCGGCTTCGGTGCCTTTTTGCAGGCGGTCGATCATGCCCTGGATTTCCTGGGTGCTTTGCTGGGTTCGGCTGGCCAGGGCACGCACTTCATCGGCAACCACGGCAAAACCACGCCCGGCCTCCCCTGCCCGCGCGGCCTCAATGGCGGCATTGAGGGCCAGCAAGTTGGTCTGTTCGGCGATGGAGCGGATCACCCCAAGCACGCTGACAATCGACGACACGTCCTGTTGCAAGCTGTCCAGGGACACACCGCTGCTGCGGATGTCGTTCACCAGGGCATGGATTTGCGCAATGCTGCCGTCCACGACTTTTTTCGCGGCCTGGCCTTCGGCGTCAGTCTGTTGCGCCGCCACGGCCGCGCCTTGGGCACTGCGGGCCACTTCATGGGCGGCGGAGGACATTTCGTTGATCGCCGTGGCCACCTGATCGGTCTCGTGGCGCTGGCGCTCCATGGCTTTTTCCGAGCGATTGGCTTGCTCGGAAACCTGGCTCACCAGGCCGGTAAGCTGGGAGGTCATCTCGGTGATCTGGCGCACCAGGCCGTGGATCTTGTCGACGAACCGGTTGAAGGAGCCGGCCAGTTCCCCGAGCTCATCCTGGCTGGTGATGGCCAGCCGGCGGGTCAGATCGCCCTCACCGGCGGCGATGTCGTCGAGGTTGATCTTCATCAGGTGCAGCGGCCGCAGGATGGTATTGGCCATCAGCATGCCCACGGCGGCGATGACCAACAGCACCACCACGGCAATCCCGATGATGCTCAGCAGCACGCCTTCCATGCGCTTCTCCACCTTGACCTGGACCTCGGCCACCTGGGCGTCGATGCCGTCCAGGTTCACCGACGTACCGATCACCATGTCCCACTTGGGCAGGTACTCGGTATAGCCCATCTTCGGCACCAACTCGGTTTGCCCTGGCTGCGTCGAGCTGTATTGCAGGTAGTGGGTGCCGTCCTTGCCGACTTTCACAAGGTCGCGGTTGACGTAGACGCCATTCGGGTCGCGGTTGTCCTTGAAGCTTTTACCGACGCCGTCCGGGCTGTTGCCCTTGAACAGGCGAATGGTCTCGGAGTCGTAGCCGAAGAAGTAACCATCCTTGCCATAGCTGGTGTTGGACAGCAATTTGACCACCTCTGCGCGCGCCGTCGTGTCGCCTGGGGCGGCGGCATCGTAGAGCGGCTTGATGGTGGTCATCGCCACTTCCACATAACTTTGCAGCGTGGCCTTGGCGTCGTTGAGGAGGTTTTGGCGGGTTTCTTCGACCTCCTTACGGGCCTGCTCCTGGAGGATCCAGACCGTGGTCAGGCTGATGATCACGGCAAACAGCAATACGGGCAGTACGGCGAGGGACAGGACTTTGGCCTTCAGGCTAAGGCGCATGGCTTTTCTCTCTTATTAGGGAAGACTTGAGAGGTTATCGGCCCTGCGCTTTGAATCTGTAGGACAACCCTGTCAGAGGGTCATCGCGGCAAACCAGCCGAACGCCAGCAGCGGGATGTTGTAATGCAGGAACGTCGGCACCACGGTGTCCCAGATATGGTGATGCTGGCCGTCGATATTCAAACCCGAGGTCGGGCCCAGGGTGGAGTCCGACGCGGGCGAGCCGGCATCCCCCAGCGCCCCGGCTGTGCCGACGATGCACACGATGGCCAACGGGCTGAAGCCCAGTTGCACGCACAACGGCACAAAGATCGCCGCCAGGATCGGCACCGTGGAAAACGACGAGCCGATGCCCATGGTTACCAGCAAACCCACCAGCAGCATCAGCAGCGCACCCACACCGCGGCTATGGCCGATAAACGCCGCCGAAGCCTGCACGAGGGTCTGCACTTCACCGGTGGCCTTGAGTACTTCGGCAAAGCCCGAGGAGGCGATCATGATGAAGCCGATCATTGCCATCATCTTCATGCCTTCGGTGAACAGGTCGTCGGTGTCGCGCCAGCGCACGATGCCCGACACCGAGAAGATCAGAAAGCCCAGGGCGAAGTCCAGGCATTGGGCATCCGCCAGCAGTTCATGGACGCCTATCAATATGGCCACGGCTTTTCCCGGCAGGTGTTGTTCCTGCGCGAACAAGCCGAGAAACGTTTCCTGGATGCCTTCGACCTGCGCGAAGACCTGACCCATCAAGTCAAGGCCGCACTGCAAGCCAACCCCGACTTGCTGGGCCTGTCCCTGGTGTTCGAGGCCAACGCCCTCGATGGCAAGGACGAGTTGTTCGCCAATCAAAAGGAGCTGGGCAGCAACGACAAGGGCCGCTTTGCGCTGTACTGGTCCCAGCCGACCGCAGGCAAACTGACCTCAATGTCGCTGCCCGAAAGCGACATGTCCGACACCAGCGTCGGACCCAGCGGCGAAAAAGCCAACGCCTGGTTCACCTGCCCACGCACCACCCTCAAGCCGTGCGTGATCGAACCTTACTTTTATGTGATCGACGGGCAAAAGGTGCTGATGACCAGCATCGTTTTCCCGCTGATGGTCAACGGCAAAGTCATCGCGTCGCTGTCGGTGGACATCAACCTCAACAGCCTGCAGGCGGTCAGCCAGCAGGCCAGCCAGAAACTCTATGACGGCCAGACCAGCGTCAGCATCATCAGCCCGGTGGGCCTGCTGGCCGGTTACAGCCCGGACGCGAGCAAGCTCAGCCAGCGCCTCGACACCGTCGACACCGCCAGCGGCGCGCAGTTGATCAGTTCGCTGGCGACCAGCACCCAAACCCGCAGTGTGCGCACCGACCACCAACTCAAGGTGCTGGCGCCATTCACACCCATTCCCGACGGCAAACCGTGGGGCGTTCTGCTGGATGTGCCGGAAAAAGTCCTGGTGGCCCCGGCTGAAGCCCTGAAGGCCGAGCTGGACGCCGACAACGCCAAGGGCACGCTGCTGGAATTGAGCCTTGGCCTGCTGGCGGCGATTGTCGGCCTGCTGCTGGTGTGGCTGATGGCCCGCAGCGTGACGCGGCCGATCCTCGGCGTGGCACGCATGCTGGAAGACATTGCCAGTGGCGAAGGCGACCTGACCCGCCGCCTGGCCTACGACAAGCACGACGAACTCGGCGAGCTGGCCGGCTGGTTCAACCGCTTCCTCGACAAGCTGCAGCCGATCATTGCCCAGGTCAAACGCTCGGTGCAGGACGCCCGCGGCACCGCCGACCAGTCGGCCGCGATTGCCACCGAAACCAGCGCCGGCATGGAGCAGCAGTACCGCCAGGTCGACCAGGTAGCCACCGCCTCCCACGAGATGAGCGCCACCGCCCAGGACGTCGCCCGCAGCGCAGCCCAGGCCGCACAGGCCGCCCGCGATGCCGATCAGGCTACGCGTGTGGGCTTGACGGTGATCGACCGCACCACCACCAGCATCGGCCACCTGGCGGCGGACATGAGCACCGCGATGACCCAGGTTGAAGGGCTGGCGGCCAATAGCGAGAAGATCGGTTCAGTGCTGGAGGTGATTCGTGCGATTGCCGAGCAGACCAACCTGCTGGCGCTGAACGCCGCCATCGAAGCCGCCCGCGCGGGTGAGGCCGGTCGCGGCTTTGCGGTGGTCGCCGACGAAGTGCGCAACCTGGCGCGACGTACCCAGGAGTCGGTTGAAGAAACCCGCCTGGTGATCGAACAATTGCAAAGCGGCACCCAGGAAGTAGTGGGTTCCATGGGCAACAGCCATCGCCAGGCCCAGGGCAGCGTCGAACAGGTGGGCCAGGCCGTGACCGCGTTGCGCCAGATCGGCGAGGCGGTGACGGTAATCAGCGACATGAACCTGCAAATCGCCAGCGCCGCCGAAGAGCAAAGCGCAGTGGCCGAGGAGATCAACAACAACGTGGCGACCATTCGGGACGTGACGGAGTCGTTGTCGGAGCAGGCAAATGAGTCGGCGCGGGTCAGCCAGGCGTTGAACAGTTTGGCCAATCAGCAGCAGGGCCTGATGGATCAGTTCAGGGTTTGATGAGGTACACAGATCACCCTGTGATGAAGATCCAATGTGGGAGCGGGCTTGCTCGCGAAGGCGGTGTATCAGTCAATTAATCCAGTGACTGACACGCCGCCTTCGCGAGCAAGCCCGCTCCCACACTTTGCTCTACGGTGTATCAGCCCTGGCGGCGTGGCAGGTCGATAACGACCTTCAGCCCGCCCAGTTCGCTTTCCTGCAACAGAAGCACCCCGCCCCACACCTCGACGATATCCCGCACGATCCCCAGCCCCAGGCCGTGGCCATCAGTCTGCTCATCCAGCCGGGTGCCCCGGCTGAACACTTGATCGCGCTGGCTCTCGGGAATCCCCGGCCCGTCATCTTCCACCGCCAACTGAAAGCCTTCCGGGGTTTCGCTGATGCTCAACACAATCTCGGCATCCGCCCACTTACACCCGTTGTCCAGCAGGTTGCCCAACAGTTCCAGCACGTCCTCGCGGTCCCACGGCAGTTGCAGACCGGGCCGTACGCGGTAGCTCAAATCCAGGTGTTCGCCATGGATCATGTTCAAGGTCGCCAGCAGCCCCGGCAATTCGCCATCGCAGTCAAACAAGGCACCCGGCAGCGTTTCGCCGGCCAAACGGGCCCGATTGAGTTCGCGGTTAAGCCGCTTCTGCACCTGCTCCAGTTGTTCGCGCAGCAGCTTGCTCAGGTGTGGATGGTCCTTGAGTTGTTCGCTGGACGCCACACTCAGCAACACCGCCAACGGGGTTTTCAAGGCATGGCCGAGGTTGCCCAGGGCATTGCGCGAGCGTTTGAGGCTGTCTTCGGTGTGGGCCAGCAAATGGTTGATCTGCGCCACCAGCGGCTCCAGCTCAACCGGTACCTGGGTGTCCAGTTGCGAGCGCTGGCCTTGTTGCAGTTGAGCGATCTGGTTACGCGCAGTCTCCAGCGGGCGCAAGGCGCGGCGCACGGTGACCCGTTGCAGGATCAGGATCAGCAACAGCGCCGCCAACCCGAGCACCAGGCCAATCTGGCGCATCAGGCGAAAGCTTTCCCTGACCGGGGTGTAGTCCTGGGCCACGCTGATGGAAATCGATTGGCCAAAACGCTTGTAGTCCGAACGCAACACCAGCAGCTTCTGGCCTTCCGGGCCCAATTGCAGGTTGCCCTTGAGCCCGGCCTGGGGCAGTTGCGGCAGCTCCTGGTCCCACAGCGAACGGGAACGCCAATGAGTGTCGGCAAAGTCGATACGGAAATAATGACCGGAAAACGGCCGCTGATAAGCCGGCGACAACCGTTGCTCATCCAGTTGCACGCCCGTGGGCCCGCGCACCAGCGCCACCAGCAGGTTCTCGCTGTCGTTGCGCAAGCCGGACTCCAGATAGCGTTGCAAACCCATTTCGAACAACCACAGACTGGTCTGCGCCAGCACCAGGCCGACGATCACCATCACACTGATCAACCCCAGGCTCAGGCGTCGCTGGATCGACTTCATGCAGGGCTCGCGCCGAACCGGTAACCCTGGCCGCGCCGGGTCTCGATCACGCTGCGGCCCAATTTGCGGCGCAGGTGATTGACGTGGACTTCCAGCACATTGGAATCACGCTCGGTCTCGCCGTCATACAAGTGTTCGGCCAAGTGGCTTTTTGAAAGGATTTGCTCGGGGTGCAGCATGAAATAGCGCAACAACCGGAATTCAGCGGCGGTCAGCTGGATCTCCTCGCCATCACGCATCACGCACTGGCGCCCTTCATCCAGATGCAAGCCGGCGGCCTGCAAGGTGGGCTGATTGGCTTGGCCATGGGACCGGCGCAGCAAGGCTTGAACACGCAGGTGCAATTCTTCGGGATGGAACGGTTTGCTCAGGTAATCGTCGGCCCCGGCCTTCAGCCCTTCGATGCGCTCGGCCCAGGAGTCGCGGGCGGTGAGGATCAGCACCGGCGTTGCCAGGCCGGCGGCCCGCCATTGGGTCAACACCTCAAGCCCGGGCAAACCCGGCAGGCCGAGGTCCAGAATGATCAAGTCGTAGGGCTCGCTGCGCCCCTGATACACCGCATCACGCCCGTCTGCCAGCCAGTCGACGGCATAGCCCTGGCGATTGAGGCCGGCCATCAGCTCATCGGCCAGGGGTACGTGGTCTTCCACCAGAAGCAGGCGCATCAGTCGTCTTCCTTGTCTTTGAGCAGTTGACCGGTGTTGGCGTCGAGTTCGATCTCGCGCACCACGCCTTCCACCGTCAACAGTTCGATTTCATAGATATAGCGCACAGGGCGGTCCTTGTGCTCTTCAAGCTCGGCGTCGAGCAACTTGGCGCCCGGGTAGCGCTCGAACGCGGGCCCCAGCAGATGCTCAAGCGGCGCGATCACGCCCTTCTGGCGCAGGCGCAGCGCTTCGTCCTGGCCCAGGTCCCGAGCGGCCAGGCCTGAGCAAAATGCCAGGAGCACCAGCGCCACTTGAACGCTGGTGCGTAGATTTGCCTTCATTACGTATCCTGATGATCCTTGAGGACGGCCCCGGTGACAGCGTCCAATTCCAGGTCCCACTCAACGCCCTGGGCGTCGCGCAGTTCAACCTGATACAGGTACTTGCCGTATTCCTCTTCAAGCTCGGTTTCATGCACGGTGGCGCCGGGATGTTTAGCCAGTGCAATGGCATTGAGCTTCTCGAAAGACACAATGGTACCAGCGTCGCGCAATTTCAGTGCCTCGTCCGGCCCCAGGTCGCGGGCCTGGGCGATGCCGGCGGTGAGGGCGATAATACTGCTGGCGATCAAGGCTGTGAGGGTTTTCATGGTGAGTCTCCGTTTCAGGATATTTTGCCTACGGGGCTCACCGTACTGGATCCAACTTAACTGAAACTGAATTGCCACCATGGCAATTCCGGGCAACACCTTTGCCTGCAACCGGGCAAGATTTTCTATACTGCCCCACTCGCGGTAAATGAGACCGGTATGACAGCTATCCATATGAAGTTCCCCGCTTTGACCCTCAAGGCCGGCAAACGCGCCTTCGCACGCATTCGCCAGCAGGGGCTTGTACCTGCCGATGTCGGCATCCTACCCGGCGCCGCCGGCGGCCCCAAGGCCCTGGGCATCCAGGGTCTGGACCTGGCGCTGTTCGGTGACTGGCTGCCCCGCGCGCCACGTGAACGCGCGCTGATCGGCGCTTCGATTGGCTCCTGGCGGTTTGCCAGTGCGTGCCTGCCCGACCCGGTGCAGGGCCTGCTCGACCTGGGCCGGCTGTATAACGAACAACGCTTTGCCAAAGGCGTGACCATGGCCGAAGTCAGCCAGAGCTGCGTGCGCATGCTCGATGACCTGCTGGCCGGCCGTGATGCCCGGGTGCTCGACAACCCGAACTATCGGCTGAACATCATGGTGGTCAAAAGCCACGGCCTGCTCGCCGACGATCATCGCGGCCGCCTCGGTTTGGGGCTGTCCTCGGTGATCGCCGACAACCTGCGGGGCCGCGCCCGGCTGTCACGGCATTTCGAACGGCTGATTGTCCACGACCCGCGCCAGGCGCCGCCGCTGCATACACTCACGGATTTCCCCTCGCGCTTCCTCAGTCTGGAACTGGGCAACCTGCGCCAGGCGCTGCTGGCGTCCGGCTCGATCCCCATGGTGATGCAAGGTGTGCGCGACCTGCCGGGAGCCGGCGCCGGCACGTACCGCGACGGTGGCCTGCTGGACTACCACCTCGACCTGCCCTACCACGGCGATGACATCGTGCTGTACCCGCACTTCACCGACCGGGTCATCCCCGGCTGGTTCGACAAAGGCTTGCCGTGGCGCCGTGCCAATCAACAGGGCCTGCAGGATGTACTGCTGCTGGCGCCGTCGAAGGAATACCTGGCCCGCCTGCCCTACGGCAAACTGCCGGACCGCAGCGACTTCAAGCGCTTCATGGGCGACGACCCGGGCCGCAACAAGTACTGGCAAACCGCAATGAGTGAAAGCCAGCGGCTGGGCGATGAGTTTTTGCAACTGGCGGATAACGGCCAATTGGGCGAGCGCCTGCTGGCCCTCTGATCAAGCGGTGTGCGCGGCCAGGGATCAAGCTGTTAAACTCGCCGCCTGCCAGACACCTGACCGAGCTGAAAATACTGTGGAAATCTTCAAAGAATTTACCTTCGAATCCGCCCACCGCCTGCCCCACGTGCCCGACGGCCACAAGTGCGGGCGCCTGCATGGCCATTCGTTCAAGGTGGCGATCCACCTCAGCGGCGACCTCGACCCGCATACCGGCTGGATCCGTGACTTCTCGGAGATCAAGGCGATTTTCAAGCCGCTCTACGAACGCCTCGACCACAATTACCTCAATGACATCCCGGGCCTTGAAAACCCCACCAGCGAAGTGCTGGCCAAGTGGATCTGGAATGAATTGAAACCGTTGTTGCCGGAACTCAGCGCGATTCGTATCCATGAGACCTGCACCAGTGGCTGCATTTATCGCGGCGAATAAGCCGATGATGTAAAAAAACCTGTGGTGAGAGGGCTTCTCCCCTCACCACACGTGACTTCTGGAAGCCCGCAGCGATGCCCATCCTTATCCGCCCCGCCACCGTTGACGATATCGCTGCCATCGAGGCCATCGTCCACGCCGCTTACTCCCCTTACATCGAACGCATCGGGCGCAAGCCGGGGCCGATGCTGGATGATTATCGCCAACAGGTCGCTGCTGCACGGGTGCACGTGCTGGACAGCGCGGGCCAGGTGCATGGCTTTGTGGTGCTGATCCCTCACGACGAGTACCTGCTGCTGGATAACCTCGCCGTCGCCCCCCGTGCCCAGGGTTTGGGTTACGGGCGCCTGCTGCTTGAGTTCACCGAACAGCAAGCCCATCAGGGCCTCGTACGCCTCTATACCAACGAGGCAATGACCGAAAACATCGCGCTGTATACGCGCAAAGGTTACGTGGAAACCCATCGGGCCGAGGAAAACGGGCTGCGTCGGGTTTATATGCAAAAAGACCTCACTGCCGCTCACTGAAGGAGCCCCCCATGGAAAACACCTGGCTGGCCCAGGCCAAGCGCTTGCAAGCCTTGGCCTCCACGGGGCTGCACTTCTGCACCGATGACTTCGAGCGCGAGCGCCTTGAGGAAATCGCCCAGATCGCCCACAGCATGCTCGCGCAGTTGGGCGACGTGCCGTTGGAGCGCATCACCGGGCTGGTGACGGATTTTGCCCAGCGCTATTCAACGCCGATGATTGATGTGCGGGGCGCAGTGATCGACGGTGACCGGATCCTGTTGGTGCGTGAGCTGACGGACGGCTGCTGGGCACTGCCCGGGGGTTATGCGGATATAGGATTGTCGGCCGCTGAAAACATCATCAAGGAGATCCGCGAAGAGGCCGGGCTGACCGTCACCGCAAAGGCGCTGTACAGCGTTACCCATAAGGCCAAAGGCTTGTACCGGCCGGATATCCGGGACTTCTACAAGCTGTATTTCCTGTGCGAACGGGTTGACCAACTGGCTCCGATGGCCGGTTTCGAAACCACCGAAGTCGGCTTCTTCAGCCTCGACGAACTGCCGCCGTTGTCCCGTGGCCGCACCATCGAAAGCGACCTTGAAGCCGCCTTTGCGTTTCATCGCGGGGAAACCACCCAGACCCTGTTCGATTGAACAACGGGTGATCCAATTTGTATCACCCCTGCACCGCTTTCGCGCCTGCCTGGGCAGAAAGACCAATCACTCCTGCGTGCTCCCCTGATTTGGCTATAAATACTGTGCAACCTGCACAGTGCTGACCGTGCGCCTGTCACTGCCTTGCACTTGGCACGCGGGGTGCAATAGGCCTGCGTCACTCATTCAGGGAGAAAGGCACATGACGCAGAACGAACCGGGCAATGACTACCCTCTCAGCGAGGTGCCCATGCATGCCCGCAAAGGCCTGGCCTCCACCGCCATGGTGTTGCTGGGCTTTACGTTTTTTACCGCAACCATGTTCGCCGGCGGCAAGCTGGGGGTGGCCTTCAGCTTTACCCAGATGCTCGGTGTCGTGGCCCTGGGTAACCTGTTGTTGGGTATCTACGCCGCAGGCCTGGGTTACATCGCCTTCAAGAGCGGTTTGAATTCGGTACTGATGGGACGCTTCTGCTTCGGCGAAGTGGGCAGCAAGCTGAGCGACTTGATCCTCGGCCTCACCCAGATCGGCTGGTACGCCTGGGGCACCGCCACCGCGGCGGTGGTGCTGGGCAAATACTTCGGGTTAAGCCAGGGCAGCGTGCTGGGATTGATGGTGCTGTTTGGTCTGCTGTTTTGCGCCACCGCCTATGTCGGGTACCGCGGGCTGGAGATTCTGTCCTACATCGCGGTGCCGGCCATGTGCATTCTGCTGTTTCTGTCGATGTGGATCGCCACCGCCAAGGTCGGCGGGCTGGATGGCTTACTGGCGGTGGTGCCGACCGGTGAGCTGGATATGTCCACCGCTATCACGCTGGTGTTCGGTACGTTTGTCAGCGGCGCGACCCAGGCCACCAACTGGACCCGGTTCTCGCGCTCGGCCAAGGTCGCGGTGCTGGCCAGCCTGATCGGTTTCTTTATCGGCAACGGCTTGATGGTACTGATCGGTGCCTACGGCGCCATCGTCTACCAGCAGCCCGACGTGGTCGAGGTGTTGCTGCTGCAAGGTTTTGCCATGGCCGCCATGGCGATGCTGTTACTGAACATCTGGAGCACCCAGGACAACACCATCTACAACTTCGCCGTTGCCGGCTGCAACCTGCTGCGCACCAAACGCCGCAAAACGGTGACCCTGGCCGGCGCAGTGATCGGCACCCTGCTGGCACTGCTGGGTATGTACGACATGCTGGTGCCCTACCTGATCCTGCTGGGCACGGTGATTCCGCCGATTGGCGGGGTGATCATGGCGGACTTCTTCTATCGCTATCGCGGCCGATACCCGCGCCTGGCCGACACACGCCTGCCAGCGTTCAACTGGCCGGGGCTGATCGCCTATGCCGTGGGTACGGTGCTGGCCTTTCACTCACCCTGGGTCGCGCCCTTGGTGGGGATTGTGGCGGCGTCGCTGACCTACATCGTACTGACCAGCGTGCTACGGGTGCGGGCACCTTTGGCTGACGCCCAGGCATGAGCCTGACGGTCGCCGATGTGCTGGCCTTGCCCGGGCTGGAGTCGATGTGCCTGCGGGCCGGGGAAGCCGGCCTGGAGAACACGGTGCGTTGGCCCTATGTCGCGGAAAACACCGGCATCGCCGAGTGGGTGCTGGGCGGCGAACTGGTGTTCGTCACCGGCATCAATCACCCAAGGGACGAGGCCAACCTGCTGGTATTGCTGGACGAAGCCTGTCAGCGCCAGGTGGCCGGCCTGGTGATCCTCACGGGCCCGGACTATATCCAGGCCGTTCCCCAACGCTTGCTGGACGCGGCGCAAGAGGCGGGTATGCCGCTGATCGAGCAGCCGTACTCGTTGAAGATGGTGCTGGTGACCCAGGCCATCGGCTCCGCGTTGATCCAGTCGCAACAACTGGGGCGCTCGCGGCACGATGTATTGGAACGCTTGCTGGCCGGGGATTATCAATCCCTGGATTTGCTGCTGCACCGCGCCGCACAGCTGGGCATGCCGTTGGCCGGGCATTGGCAGCTTGTCCAGTTGCAACTGGACGGCAGCGATGCGCTGTTTGCCCAGGGCGAAGCGCCGGTGGTCGAGGCGCAACTGGCCCGTCAACACGATGCCATTACCCGTCGCCTGAGCCAGTTTTCTGCGCAGCACCCGTCGCGGCTGCCCGTGCTGGGACGTGCCGGGCAATGGACGTTGCTGTTGCCTGCGATGGACGCCGGCGCGGCATTGGCCAATCGTCAGCTGTTGGCGGGTTGGCTGAAAGCGCTGAACCTGCGCCTGGCACCGTTGAAACTGTTTATCGGCCTCAGCGCTGCCGCGCACCCGCCCGCTCGCCTGGCCCAGGCCCTGGATGAAGCGCGCCAGGCGCTGGCGGCTGCGCGAAGGTTCAGTGAGCGCGCCGGACTGTGTGTCTACGACGAGTTGGGGGTGCTCAAGCTGCTCAGCGGCGTACGTGATCGCGCCCTGCTCGACCAGTTTCTCAGTGAACGCCTGGGGCCGCTGCTGCGCCACGACCTGCACCATGGGCCAAGCCTGATGCCGACCCTGGAAGCCTGGTTCCACGAGAATGGTAACCTTGTGGCCGCCGCCCAGCGGCTCGCGGTTCATCGCAACACCCTGACGCACCGCGTCCAGCGCATCGAAGCCCTGTGCGGGCTGACGCTGGACAACGCCTATGACCGCCTGGACATCGGCATCGCGCTGATGATCTGGCGGCTGTCTGCCTGATTGTTTTTTGCCAAGAGGAACTTGCCCATGCACATCATCAACGCCCGCCTGCGCAACCGTGAAGGCCTGCATGATCTGCACCTGGAACACGGCCGGATCGCCAGCATCACCCCCCAAGGCGCCGCCCCTGCGCCAGGCCCCGACGACCTGGACGCCGCCGGCAACCTGGTGGTGCCGCCCTTCGTCGAACCGCACATCCACCTCGATGCCACACTGACCGCTGGCGAACCGCGCTGGAACATGAGCGGCACACTGTTTGAGGGCATCGAGTGCTGGGGCGAACGCAAGGCCACCATCACCCTGGAAGACACCAAGACCCGCGCCGGGAAAACCATCCAGACCCTGGCCGCCCATGGCATCCAGCATGTGCGCACCCATGTCGATGTCACCGACCCGGACCTCACCGCGCTCAAGGCCATGCTTGAGGTGCGCGAGGAAAGCACCCACTTGATCGACCTGCAAATCGTCGCGTTCCCCCAGGAAGGCATCGAGTCCTACCGCAATGGCCGCGAGCTGATGGAAGAAGCCATCCGCCTCGGCGCCGACGTCATCGGCGGCATCCCGCACTTTGAATACACCCGCGACCAAGGGGTGAGTTCGGTGAAGTTCCTGATGGACCTGGCCGAGCGCACCGGTTGCCTGGTGGACGTGCACTGCGACGAAACCGACGACCCGCATTCGCGCTTTCTTGAAGTGCTGGCCGAAGAAGCCCGCAGCCGCGACATGGGTGCCCGGGTCACCGCCAGCCACACCACCGCCATGGGCTCCTACGACAATGCCTACTGCGCCAAGCTCTTCCGCCTGCTGGGGCATTCGGGCATCAGCTTTGTCTCCTGCCCCACCGAAAGCATCCACTTGCAGGGCCGCTTCGACAGCTTCCCGAAACGCCGGGGTGTAACCCGGGTCAACGAACTGCTGGAGGCCGGCATGAACGTCTGCTTCGGCCAGGACTCCATCGTGGACCCTTGGTATCCCTTGGGTAACGGCAACATCCTGCGGGTGCTGGAAGCCGGGTTGCATATCTGCCACATGCTTGGCTATCGCAACCTGCAAAACGCCCTGGACCTGGTCACCGACAACAGCGCCAAGGCCATGGCCTTGGGAGATCGTTACGGCCTGGAACCGGGGCGCCCGGCGAACCTGCTGATCCTGTCTGCCGACAGCGACTATGAAGTGATTCGCAGCCAGGGATTGCCGCTGTATTCGATTCGGGGAGGCAAGGTGCTGATGAAGCGCCAGCCGGCGCAGGTGGAGTTTTTTTAGGCTCATGTGATTGAGTCGATATCGAGGGTTTGGGGCTTTCCCCAGCCGCCATCCGGTTGTGGCGGGATGCTCGCCACTTGGGTGAGTTCGCGGTTTTGCGGGTGGGTGAACCAGCGTTTCAGGCTGGATTGCAGGGTTGGGGATGAGGCGTGGCTGCCGTAGACGTCGCGGGGCTGGAGGCGGCGCCAGCGGAGGGTTGCCAGGCGGTCGCGGCTGTCTTTGAGCCGGTCTACTTCCGTGCTCAAGGGATCGTGGTGTTCATAGCCACGCTGGTTGGCAGGAAGGTGCAGATCCAGTTTTTTTCGCTGCTCCCTCAACTGGTGCTGCATGGTGAACAGGGCTTTGTCGATCAGTTCAAATTCAGTAGCGGTCACTAGGGTGCCGTTAGTGTCGAGGGTTTGTTGCCATCGGCGCAACGTGGCCCAAGCGGCAGGAATGTAGCTGGCGACCATGAAGTGCTGGCTGGATTGAACCAGTTGTTTGATCAGGTTGGCGCGATCCGGCATATCGCCGTTGAGCTGCAATGCGCGTTTGCATGCTGCGTCCTCAATGGATTCACAGCCTGGGGTCCACAGGACTGAGGACTGTGTTCCATCCGGTAGCAGGATCGGCATGAAGTGCTGCTGTGCACCATGGTGCTGGTAAGGGTTGCCGGTCAGGCGTACCAGGCCCAGGGCAAACAGCAGGCCCCCAGGTGCAGGGTTACTGAACAGCACCACGGCGCCAGGTATCCAAATTTTGGCGGTGGTGTTCATCCAGGGTGCAGGGACACTCGGGACAGGGTCGTTGTGGTTGACTATGCGGTGATGCACCAAGGCGGAAGCTCCGTCGGTGAATTCGGAGTCGGCAGCTCGGGGGGCTCCGAAGGTGTATAGGAGGATGTTGTAGTCACGATCGGGAGTTCGCCGCAGTCCTTCAGCCAACAACAGTGCTATGGCTCCACCCAGGCTGTGGCCACAGATTAAGATGCGCTGCCCCACATAAAACTGATCGAGGTAAAGCAGAACAAAATCACGCATAGCTCTATAAGCCTTATAGAACCCTTCATGAGCCTTGCCAAAACCATCACCGAAAGCTACCTGGTGCGCGTTGGCATCCCGCAGTGCATCCGCGCCACTAGCCGTGCCCCGCACAGAAATCAGAATCACCTCATCGTGATGGCTGATAAATGCCTGAGTATCAGTGCCGTGCTTCTGATCATCGAAAAAATGCAGACGCGCCGGGTGTTCCTGAGCCTCCCCCTGTGCTGGGCGATTCTGTTCATACAACTCCGGATCAAAGGGCAAAACCTCAAACCGTTTCGAATAGGGCACGTCTTCGTACAGTGGATAAAAGCGTTGCACTTGCTCAGCGTCAACTTTCCAAGCCTCTTGGTAACCCGAAAGTTCTTCGGAAAAGAAGCGCCCCACACTGGGATCCAAGGGAAAGCAGACCTGATCTACTGGCTGTGTGCGTGGCTCCTGTCCAAAGTCGCAGTAACTCAAGGTAGCCATCAAGGCCAACTGATACAGATTCAAGGCACAGAACTGGTCGTCGATGGACAACACCGGTCGCAGCGCTCGCAACGGCCGTATCTCCAGCACGGTATGTTGATTGGGAAACAACACAACGCCTGCCAAGGTCGACTGGGACGGCCCAAATCCAAGGTCAGCCATCATTTTTAGCGCATGTCGCTGGGGACGAAATATCCTGGGCGCCAAGGGTGGTAAGTGGGCTGCATGCCTGACCAAATCACGCACTTCGACTTGGTAAAACCTGCCGGCCTTTTGCTGAGCGGGGTTTCGCTCGGTACGCTCACCATCAGCCCGGACAAAGCGCGTTTGTTCCGCTCGAACTTGAAGTTCGGTGATGGGTAATGGATAACGGCTGCGTCTCTGTAACGTAGAGTAATAATCGTCGCGCCTTCCATAGGCTGCTTCGAAGATCAGCACCGTAGGACCGCGATATTGATTCTCCAGCTTTGCAAATCCGTCGCCGTTCAAACGCCCCTTGTATTGCTGACCTGCACTGTCAAAAACCTCATATGCAAGACCTCCATAAGCTTTACCATCGCCTGACTCATCCACAAGACAAAAACTCAACCAACATCCGCGTAATGCACAAACTGGCATTTTTTCGCTAAAAAAAGGTTGCTTCCATTCTTCAAGAGGCATGTCTGAATATCCTTATTCGGCACAAGTGGGATATATGTCGCATTCACGCCCATCAGGCATCTTGATGGATTTGAAATCGGTAGTATTCCCGCGACAGAACGCGTATTGATCCTCCAGGCTCTTGCCCATACAGCGTTTCCAACCTTGAGGGAATCGAACCCAGTTATCTCCCATGTAAGGCCGTTCCTCCGTCGTCACTTCCAGGGCCATCCTCAACGTCTTATCTTTCAACTCATCCCGTTGCACCGCTCCACCTGCTCTTGCTTTTCGCAGATTCCCTGCTGCATCCAGCGAGTTACACTTGAGTACCTTGCTAATGGCCCGTTTGGGGCCGACTGTTCGGAATAACCACTGACATCGTCCGGGCAGTTTTTGAACACCCGACTCAGGCATCCCGGCCATTCCTTCTTCCAACCGATCCAGCACACTGATGAATGCGAAATCCCCTCCAATATCCGTCGACCGCTCTCCCCACTTCGCGTACATATCAAACGTAATGCTGCGCAACACTAACGGACACCCATCCACCTTCTCCGTCAGTGGCACTTCAAAGCTCACCCGATTGGCCACCGGCTTGCCCACCGTGTCAAAAACCTTGTCCTCCGGCCACTTACCCCGGCGCTTGGGCAAGGTGCAGGTCTCACCCGTTGCCGGCCGATAAGCTGCATCACTCTTGAACCTGAAATTAGCAGGCAGATCCACCTCCAACATAAAACTATCCGCAGGCCTCACCGCGCACCCCGAAGCCACCACCACGCCACAAACGAACAACCCTCGCCACACACTCAACATAAATCCCCTACGCATCCTGCTGCTCCCGCTCCACCCGACGCCATTCCTCAACCACTCGCTGAAAATGGTCCTCCGGCCCTTCCCCCCGCAACGGCTGCCAGCGAATCAGCACGTCCCCAGTGGCTTCCACCAGTTGCCGCACGACCAAAAACTCCAGCTGTTCCGGCCTCTCCCACTGCCAGGCCCGGGCTTGCTCCAGAAGCTGTTCCAGCCAGATTCTCGGGTCTTGAAATTCAGCCAGTGAACTCAGCGCCTCGCTGTACTCGGCCAGCAGATAACGCAGGATATTGGCCTGCAGAATCACTCCCGCCTGAGGGTTGGGCACTTGCAGCCATGGCGCAGGATCGGGCACCGGGTACGCCCCCGGTGCCGGGTTATCACCACAGCACCAGCGCTCGCCCTGCCAGTAACACACGCTGATCAGCGGCCCGAGAAAGGCCGGCCAGCCCTCGGCTGGCAGGTGATCCAACGCCCGTGCCAAAGTGCGGTTATCGTGAAAACGGTAAAGCACCTGCCGCCCCGGTGGCCCGGCCACAAGCCTGTCTCGCCAGTGCCCGGCAACCCCCCTCAAGTCTTCACCGGGCAAGCTGCCCAACCATCCCCAATTGCGCTGGGGGGTTTGCAACAAGCCAACCAGCCCGGGCTCGTTGACGTGGTCGAGCAACAGGATCATCGGGCCGTGCGCTGCCAATTCCGCCGCGACGGTCTCACCGTAGAGGCTGCAATATTCCGCCACCGTGCGTGTCGCCAGCAGTGCCCCGCGCGCTTCGCTTTCACCCTGTAGAACCAGACACAGCCGACGCCCCGCCTGCTGCTGTTGAGCCATCCACCACTCCGGCCTCTTCTCCATCAAGCCGCCCTCCCCGTGGAGTCGCACGTGCCTTCGCGGCAGCACTCACACAGCGGACAGAAGTCCGCGTCCAGTCGCCTGGCAAGCGCCATGATTGTGCCTTGGGCAAGGGAAACCTTCGGCACAGCGGCGCCGAATACCGGTGAGGCCGCAACGTCACCCGGCCCGACGGGATTGGCTGCACGGCTCCCCGGCGGCACACCGCCCAACGTGATCGGGCGACTGCTGAAAATTCCACCGGCCTGAATCAGCAAATGCTCACCACCGGCCTTGAAGCTCAATTGCGCTCCGGCATCGATCACCAGGCTGGCACCCGCCTTGAGATGGACCTGCTGACCCGCTTCGATCACCAGAGTCTGACCGACACGGGTCTGGCTATTGCCCTGCACGTGCAGGTGATCGTCCGCCTCAAGCCGGACCTTGCGGTCACCGGCGATGCTGCGGTGCTCTTCACCCCCCAGGGTGGTTGCACTCAAGCCGTGGATGGTTTCCTGACGTTCACCCACGACCTCCAGGCGGCTGTCATGGCCTACCTGTTGTTCCAGATCGCGTTGAGCGCGCAGGTAGATGAGTTCCTGACCGCTGCGGTCTTCAAGGTGCAGCTCGTTAGCACCCCCGCCGCCCGGCGAACTGCGGCTGCGTAGCACGCTACGGGTCTTGTGTTGCGGCAGAGGATAGGCAGCAGGTTGAAGGGTGTTGGGCAGGCAGCCGTTGATCACAGGCCGGTCGGGGTCGCCTTCCAGGAACGTGACCAGTACCTCCATGCCCACACGCGGGATCAACACCGCGCCAAAGCGGTCACCCGCCCAACCGGACGCCACCCGCACCCAACAGCTGCTCTTGTCGTCATGCTTGTCCAACCGGTCCCAGTGGAAGCGAATTTTCACTCGCCCGTGGGCGTCGCAATGCACGTCCTCACCTGCGGGGCCGGTGACGGTCGCGGTCTGACTGCCGCTGATACGTGGCTTGGGATGCTTGAGCGGCGGTCGGTAAACGGCGCGCCAGGGCGTTGCCGTAAATCGATTGCGATAGCCATGGAACGCCTCGACCTCCCCCACAGATTCCTGCAGGACCTGCGGCTGGTAGCCTTCGTGGCGCACGCTGGTGATCAACCACAAGTCATTGCAAGACCGGTCCGGGTGGCCTCGCAGCGCCAGGAAATGTCCGCTGCGCAAGGCGGGTTGATCACTGCGGCCCACCGCCCGATGACGATCCCGCTGATGCCGCTCCAGGCCACGGCGGGCCAACTGCCCACCTCGCAGGTGCCCCGTGAATCCCGCCGGGTAGTGATAGTCCTCAAGCGCCGGCGAAGATCCCGCCTGCTCCTGCAGGCGCAGCGACGGGTGTTCGAAGTCATAGTCGCGCCGCACAACCTGAGCACTGCGTGTGGCCAGGCGCACATCGAAACGCTGGACCACCCGAGCGTCGGCTGCCGGGCCACCCGCCGCACAATAGCGCTGCGCCGGTAAACGCCGGAACACCGTCTGGTCATCACCAAACACCAGCACATGCGCCTGCGCACTGTGGCGAAAGTGGTAGTGGATGCCCTCTTCTTCGCACAGGCGCTGGATAAAATGCAGGTCGGTTTCCGCGTATTGCACACAGAACGTGCGCGGCGGGTACACCACCGGCCCCAGTTCAAAGGCGTAGGCATCAGCGAGAATGCCGTGCTGCTCAAGCACCGTCGCGATAATTTGCGGCACGCTGCGCTGCTGGAAAATCCGCTGATCGCAACGATGGGCCAGGTAAGCCAGGCGCGGCGCAAGGGTCAGGTGGTAACGGGTCAGCCGGCGGCCTGGGTCTTCCCGGCCAATGGCGTAGATTTGCCCGTGGAGGCCTTCGCCCGGCTCACCCAGATCGAGGTAGGCCGGCTGATGAAGCAGGGTCTCCAGATCAAGCCCGGGGTTTTCACTGACCCACTGCACTTCGATGAAAAAAGGCTGATCAATGCTTTCGCTGCCTTTAAAAGCCAGCACCTGAAGTTCCTGGTTTAGTCCTGCAACGATCAGTTTGAAGCGTGACGAAACAAGCGTATTGAACATCCGTTGTTACCCGCCATTCATTGTCGGGCTGAAATGACTTCCTCCGTAAGACGAAGATAAAGCCATTCAATCCGAAGCCGATAAAAAGTGCCTGAACCCCAGGAATACTAGCGATTTCAGGCGAAATTCGGCCGCTTCAAAATAAAAAAGAAGATTCGTACATCGAGAATGGAAGGGTCTTTTATGAATTACGGAAATGCAGTTAAACAGCCTATGCTCACTAATAAGAATTCTCTTACGCTCTTATTAATCAAAGTTACTTACTTATAAGGAAACGACTGACAACGATAATAAGCCCGCCGTTGCCCTTTTCGACCTTATTGCAGCCGCGCAGTCCCGAACAGACTGACGCTCAACAACTCACCGGCTTCTGCGTGCAATCGAACCGGTGCCGTACCACCCGGCATCACCACTGCCACCTCACCGGCAGTCACCCATCCTACAGACCAGGCAGCGCATGCCACGGCGCTGGCGCTGGTCCCGGAGGACGCCGTTGGCCCCTCGCCGCGCTCAAAAACCCGAGCGATGACCCGATTGCCTGAATCCCGGGCGACCCATTGCAGGTTCACCCCGGAAATACACGGTTGGCCGCCGCCGACAGGCGGCGCAAAAGCGATCGCCCTCAGTGGCTCAAACAACGCGGGGCGATGCATCTGCGCGTTGTCCGGCAACGCCGACGCATCCTGCACCAGCGTCACGCAATGGGGGTTGCCCACGCGCACAAACTGGCTGTAATTCCATTCAGGGTTGAGCGCAGCCAGTGGCGAAACATGGCTCACCTCGGTGCCCTCCAGCGAGACCAGGCCAACCCCCGTAGCCCCGACCGCCAGAGGCCCGAGTTCAGGGCGCCCCAGCGCCAGCCAAAAGCCCTGGACCTGTTCGTACAGCGCAGGCTCAACCCGCGTGACCACTGGAGACACGGCATCCGTCTTGTCGTGATGTACCCGCAGGTCGCAGCCTTGCGCCATCAATCCCTGGTCAGTCAGCGACTGGGCAAAAATCGTCAGCCCATTGCCACTGCGTTCAGCCAAAGAGCCATCGGTATTCACAATCAGCACATCAAAAGGCGGCTCGGCCTGAAACGGCCCCACCAACAGGCCGTCACAGCGATGCTCCTTGGCCTCTGCCGGGCGTGGCAAAACGCCCCAGCCGCACTCCGCAGCAATGGCCGCCAGCGCCCAGGCCTCCCGGGTACCGGCGGCCAAGGCTGCGCCATCAGGCACGTCGATACCTTTGCTGCGCAATAACCCCGGGCTGACCACGCCGTAGATATTGCCGCGTGCGTCGTAGAACACGGTCATTGCGCTGTCCGCATGAAAATCCGTACCACCTCTTCCAGATGCTTGCGCATGGCCTGCCGTGCACCTTCCACGTCCCGTTGTTCCAGTGCGTCGAGGATCTTGCGGTGCTCGTCTTCCGAGCGATGGGGCATGTCGTCCGAGGTGTAATGCGCCTGCAACCGCTGGAACATGCTGCCGTACCGATGCCCCAGCAGGTGCGCAATCATCAGCGCATAGGCCGGATTGCCCGATGCCTGGGCGATGCGAATGTGAAACAGACGATCACCCGGGTGGGTATGGGAGCCTTCACGGTTGTCCTGCACATTGCGCTCGAACGCCTCGCGGATACCGGCGAGTTCTTCATCCGTGGCATGTTTGGCAGCCAGGGCAGCCGCTTCCGGCTCAATCAGGCGACGGGCCTGGAGCAAGGAAAACGGCGGAATCTCGGCGTTGAAGTCAACGTGCAGGTTGAGTTCCGGATCGAACTCTTTCCATTGATCCCGAGTGGCCTGAGCCATCACCGGTTCCTGGCTGACGGTTGGTTGCACCGGTTCACACACCAGCACGCCGTTGCCCACGCGCACGTCCACCAGGCCGATCACCTCCAGGGCAATCATGGCTTCACGCACCGAGGCGCGACTCACGCCCAACAATTTGGCCAGCTCCCGTTCGGCCGGCAGGCGGCTGCCCGGCGGAAATTCTCCGCTGTCGATCAACGCCCGTAACTGGTCGGCAATTTGTCGATAAAGACGTTGGTTATCAATCACTTGAAATGGCATCTAGGCTCAGCTCGATTCATGCATGGCACGGTCAACAGGATCAACCCGCGAAAAAGCCGCTTGTTGACCGGGAAGACCCATGCTAAAAATTGGATCAATGGCCTGACCATTGGATCGTTTCCAGTGTGCTGATCATAGCAAACCCTCAACCGTTCGCTATGCCACAGACGCAGGTGTTTTTACGCCCTTAATGGCCTGACCATTGAGCCAATAATAACAATCTAGGGAGTCTGTCATGGACCTCACCGGTAAACGCGTGCTGATCACCGCCGCCGCCCAGGGCATTGGCCGCGCCAGCGTCGACGCCTATCTGGCGGCGGGCGCTGAAGTGATTGCAGCCGACATCAATCAACAGGCGCTCGCCGGCCTGCCGGGTGCGCAAACGGTGGTGTTGGATGTCACCGACCCCAGCGCCATCCAGCGCCTTGCCGCCGAGATCGGCCCTCTCGATGTGCTGTTCAACTGCGCGGGCGTGGTGCACGCCGGCAACATCCTCGAATGCCCCGAAAGCGACTGGACCTTTGCCCTGGACCTCAACGTCACCGCCATGTACCGCATGATCCGCGCGTTTCTGCCGGGGATGCTGGCGGCGGGCGGCGGCTCGATCATCAACATGTCATCGGTGGCCTCCAGCCTCAAGGGTGTGCCCAATCGCTTTGCCTATTGCGCCAGCAAGGCCGCAGTCATCGGCCTGACCAAATCCGTCGCGGCCGATTTTGTCACCCGGCGTATTCGCTGCAACGCCATCTGCCCCGGCACCGTGGAGTCCCCTTCGCTGCAACAACGCATCATCGAACAGGCCAGCCGCGAAGGCCGCCAGCAGGATGAGGTGTACGCCGCCTTTACTGCGCGCCAGCCGATGGGCCGCCTGGGTACACCCCAGGAAATTGCCCAGTTGGCGTTGTACCTTGGCTCCGACGCCAGCGCGTTTACCACCGGCACCACCCAGATTATTGACGGCGGCTGGAGCAACTGACCGCCCACTTCCTAACACGAGGATTGCCCATGAAATTGCTGCGCTATGGTGAAAAAGGTCAGGAACGCCCGGCCCTGCTGGACGCGGACGGTCGTCTGCGGGACTTGTCCGCTCACATCAGTGATGTCGCAGGCGAAGCCCTGCTTCCGCAAAACCTTGCTCGCCTGCAAGACCTCGACCCCGCGAGCCTGCCCCTGGTACCGGGCAATCCGCGCCTGGGCGCCTGTGTCGGCCAAGTAGGAAAATTCATCTGCATCGGCCTGAACTATGCCGATCACGCGGCCGAAACCGGCGCACCGATACCCGATGAACCGATCATCTTCAACAAATGGACCAGTGCCATCGTCGGCCCCAACGACACTATCGAAATCCCCCGCCACTCCACCAAGACCGACTGGGAAGTCGAGTTGGGCGTGGTGATCGGCCAGGGCGGCCGTTACATCGAAGAAAGCGAGGCCATGCAGCACGTGGCCGGCTACTGCGTGATCAACGACGTCTCCGAGCGTGAGTTCCAACTGGAGCGTGGCGGCACCTGGGACAAGGGCAAAGGCTGCGACACCTTTGGTCCGCTGGGCCCGTGGCTGGTCAGCCGGGATGAAATCGCCGACCCGCATCAACTGTCGATCTGGCTCGAAGTTGACGGCCACCGCTACCAGAACGGCAACACCCGCACGATGATTTTCCAGATTCCCAAATTGATCAGCTACCTGAGCCAGTTCATGAGCCTGCAACCGGGGGATGTGATTTCCACCGGCACCCCGCCCGGTGTCGGCCTGGGGATCAAGCCCGTGCCGGTCTACCTCAAGGCGGGGCAGAAGATCCGCCTGGGCATCGAAGGCCTGGGTGAACAGAACCAGACCACGGTCGACGCCTGACAAGAGCCAAGGAGCCGTTCATGACCACCATTACCGCGATTCGCGTCGAAGATATCCGCTTTCCTACGTCCCAGTCTCTGGACGGTTCCGACGCCATGAACCCGGACCCGGACTACTCGGCCGCCTATGTGATTTTGCAGACCGACAACCCGGCCCTTGAAGGCCATGGCCTGACCTTTACCATCGGCCGTGGCAACGAGATTTGCTGCGCGGCGATCCAGGCCATGCAGCCGCTGCTGGTGGGCTTGACCCTGGAATGGATCGCCGAAGACATGGGCCGCTTCTGGCGCCATGTCACCAGCGACAGCCAGTTGCGCTGGATCGGCCCGGACAAGGGCGCCATCCACCTGGCCACCGGCGCGATCGTCAACGCCGCGTGGGATCTGTGGGCCAAGGCCGAAGGCAAACCCCTGTGGCGCCTGGTGGCCGACATGAGCCCGGAACAATTGGTGCGGTGCATCGACTTCCGCTACATCACCGACTGCATCACCTCCAGCGAAGCCCTGGCCTTGCTGCGCCAACGGGCCGAAGGCAAGGCCGAACGCATGGCCAACCTGCAAGCCAATGGCTACCCCTGCTACACCACCTCGGCCGGCTGGCTCGGTTACGGCGACGAAAAGCTGCGCCGGCTGTGCCAGGAAGCGGTGGATGCCGGGTTCAACCACGTCAAGCTCAAGGTCGGCCACGACTTGCAGGACGACCTGCGCCGCGTGCGCATCGCCCGGGAAGTGCTGGGGCCGGATCGCCAATTGATGATCGATGCCAATCAGGTGTGGGAAGTCGACACCGCCATCGACTGGGTGCGCGAATTGGCGTTTGCCAAGCCCTGGTTTATCGAAGAACCCACCAGCCCCGACGACATCGAAGGCCATCGCACGATTCGACTGGGAGTGGCGCCGGTCAAGGTCGCTACCGGCGAGATGTGCCAGAACCGGATCATCTTCAAGCAATTGATCATGCGTGAAGCCATCGACGTGGTGCAGATTGACGCCTGCCGCCTGGGTGGGGTCAACGAGGTGCTGGCGGTGATGCTGATGGCGGCCAAATACGGCCTGCCGGTCTGCCCCCATGCTGGCGGCGTGGGGCTTTGCGAGTATGTGCAGCACCTGTCGATGATCGATTACCTGTGCATCGCCGGCACTCACGAAGGCCGGGTGATCGAGTATGTCGACCACTTGCACGAGCATTTCGAGGAACCTTGTGTGGTGCGCGGCGCGGCCTATCTGCCACCGAAGGCACCGGGGTTTTCGATCCAGATGAAAGCCGCGTCCCGGGAGCAGTTCCGCCACCGGCCGTGACCTGAAGCACCCCTTTGAATGGACGGAGCACAATAATAATGTCGTCCCCATCACCTCTGAGCCTCGATGCGCACCAGCATTTCTGGCGCTACCGGGCCGCTGATTATCCGTGGATCGGCACGGCTGAAGCCGACCTGCGGCGGGACTTTCTCCCACAGGATTTGCGGCCCTTGCTCGACGCGGCCGGCCTGGATGGCTGCATTGCCGTGCAAGCCCGGGCTGGCGAGCAGGAAACCGATGCGCTGCTGGAAATGGCGCGCCAGCACCCGTGGATACTTGGCGTGGTGGGCTGGGTGGACCTGTGCGACCCAACCCTTGAACAGCACCTGGAACAGTGGCGCGACACACCGCGACTCAAGGGCTTTCGGCATCAGATTCAGGACGAACCCACGCCTGCCAGTTTCATGGCAGACCCTGGATTTTCCCGTGGCCTGCAGCACCTGCAACAACACGGCTACGTCTATGAAGTGCTGATCCGCTGCGCCGACCTCGACGCCGCTACCGCCCTGTGTCAGCGCCACGACCGGCATCATCTGGTGCTGGACCACCTGGGCAAACCCGACATCGCCAACGGCCCGGCCGCATGGGCCGAACACCTGGCGCCACTGGCCGCCCTGCCCCACGTCAGTTGCAAGCTGTCGGGCCTGCTCACCGAGGCCGGGCCCGATCAACGCAACGCCCAGGCACTACGACCTTACATCGAGCTGGCACTGGAACTGTTTGGCGCCGAACGCCTGATGTTCGGCTCGGACTGGCCGGTGTGCCTGCTGGCCGACGAATACCAGGGCACCTGCCAATGGCTGCAACAGACCCTCGGCCCGCTGTCGGCCCATGAACAGCAGGCCATCTGGGGCGGCACCGCCCAGCGGGTCTATCACCTTGAAGGAAACTGCCCATGAATCTGCATTTGCAGGACCGTGTGATCATCGTCACCGGCGGCGGCTCGGGGATTGGCGCCGCCATCTCTCTGGGGTTGATCGCCGAAGGCGCGATCCCGGTGATTGTCGGTCATCAACCCTTGTCGGCAGCCTTCGCGGCCGAGCTCGAACAACACGGCCAAAGCCACTTTATCCGCGTCGAATTGCGCGATGAAGACGCCTGCCGCACCGCCGTCAACGACGTATTGCAACGCTTCGGGCGCATCGACGGCCTGGTGAACAACGCCGGGGTCAATGACGGTGTGGGCCTGGAAGCGGGCCGTGCAGCCTTCGTCGAGTCCCTGGAAAAAAACCTGATTCATTACTACCTGATGACCCACCTGTGCCTCGATGCCCTCAAGGCCAGTCGCGGGGCGATCGTGAATATCAGCTCCAAGACGGCCCTCACCGGCCAGGGTGGCACCAGCGGTTATACCGCGGCCAAAGGTGCGCAATTGTCGCTGACCCGGGAGTGGGCGGCCTCCTTGCTGGAATTCGGCATCCGGGTCAATGCGGTGGTGCCCGCCGAGGTGCTGACGCCGCTGTACCAGCGCTGGATTGATGGCTTCGACAACCCCGAGGCCAAGCTCGCCGCCATCGTCGAGAAAATCCCCTTGGGCAAACGGATGACGACCCCCCGAGGAAATTGCCGACAGCGTGCTGTTCCTGCTGTCACCCCGCGCCTCCCACACCACCGGGCAATGGCTGGTGGTGGACGGCGGCTACACCCACCTCGATCGGGCGCTGACATGAGCGGCCAACGCTACTGCCTGGCCCTGGACCTGATCGACGACGAGGCATTGATCGCCGAGTACCAGCAGTTGCATCAACGCATCTGGCCCGCCGTGGCCGAGCATCTGCGCGGCCAGCACATCTTGCAGATGCAGATCTGGCGCCTGGGCACGCGGCTGTTCATGGTCATGGACACCACGGCCGGGTTCAGCGTCGAAGCACTCGACCAGGCCGCCCGCGCCAACCCCGACGTGCAAGCCTGGGAGACCCTGATGTGGCGTTTCCAGGCGCCCACGCCGTGGACCGACCCCGGCGGCAAATGGCAGCCGCTGACACAGATTTTCAGCCTCACCGACCAACCCTGATAACCGCTGCATCGCACGCCTTGATCCCATAAAAACAACAGGAGAAGCGTCATGTTAAGCAAAGACACACCTGTGGCAGCCGGCACACCCGCCGTGCCGACCTACCGCTGGGCACTGATGCTGGTGACCAGTCTGTTCTTCCTCTGGGGCTTGTCCTACGGCTTGCTGGACGTCCTGAACAAGCACTTCCAGGAAGTCCTGCACGTGAGCAAGGCCCAGTCCGGGCTGTTGCAAGGTGCGTATTTCGGCGCGTACTTCCTGATCGCGCTGCCGGCCGGGCTGTTGATGGACCGCCACGGCTATAAGGCGGGGATCCTGCTGGGTTTGTGCCTGTATGCGGCGGGCGCGTTGCTGTTCATGCCGGCGGCCGCGGCGGCGAGTTTTCCGTTTTTCCTGTTCGCGCTGTTCGTCATCGCCTGTGGCCTGGGCTGCCTGGAGACCGCAGCCAACCCGTATGCCACGGTGCTGGGTGAACCCCAGGGTGCCGAGCGGCGGTTGAACCTGGCGCAATCCTTCAACGGCCTGGGTCAGTTCTTCGGCCCATTAATTGGCGGCGCGATGTTCTTCAGCGCCGGCAGCACACCGGCTTCGGACATGAGTTCGTTGCAAACCACCTACGTGGTGATCGCCGTGCTGGTGTTGCTGGTGGCGCTGTTGATCGCCCGCACGCCGTTACCGGATCTGCGCGCCCAGGAACAAGCACTGCAACCCGTGGCCGGCAAAGGGCTGTGGCAGTACCCGGAATTCGTCGGAGGGGTGATCACGCAGTTTTTCTACGTGGCCGCCCAGGTCGGCGTCGGCGCATTTTTTATCAACTATGTCACCGAGCATTGGGCGCAGATGGGCAGTCAGCAAGCCGCTTATCTGCTGTCGATCGCGATGCTGGCCTTCATGTTCGGGCGCTTTTTCAGCACCTGGTTGATGGGACGAGTCAGCGCGCAGAAGCTGCTGCTGATGTATGCGCTGATCAATATCGCGTTATGTGCGCTGGTAGTGATTGGCGTTGAAGGCATCTCGGTGATCGCACTGATTGCGGTGTTCTTCTTCATGTCGATCATGTTCCCGACGCTGTTCGCCATGGGCGTGAAAAACCTCGGCCCCCATACCAAGCGTGGCAGTTCGTTCATGATCATGGCGATTGTCGGCGGCGCGCTGATGCCTTACTTGATGGGCAAGGTGGCGGATAACAGCACGGTGGCCCTGGCATACCTGTTGCCCATGGGGTGCTTCGTGATTGTGGCAGTGTATGCCCGGAGCCGGTTGCGCCATCCCTGAAGTAGCTCCCACATTGGATCGGGTTTGTTTGTGGGAACGCGGCGTTCTGAGCCTCGTCAGCCAGGCGAGCACATTGTTCAATGTATGTGGGAGATCAACTGTGGG
>NZ_JACARC010000020.1:270-484 GCF_013386825.1 Pseudomonas sp. IPO3778 | reverse complement strand
GCTCGACAGCTCCCACACTGGATTGGGTTTGTTTGTGGGAACGCGGCGTTCTGAGCCCCGTCAGCCAGGCGAGCACATTGTTCAAGGATGTAGGGGATCAACTGTGGGAGCTGTCGAGCTTTAGCGAGGCTGCGATGGCGGACTATCAGGCGACATCTTTATCGGCAGACAGGGCCTCTTCGCAGCCTCGCTGAGGCTCGACAGCTCCCACACT
>NZ_JACARC010000020.1:0-166 GCF_013386825.1 Pseudomonas sp. IPO3778 | reverse complement strand
ACTGGCAGGCGACATCTTTATCGGCAGACAGGGCCTCTTCGCAGCCTCGCTGGGGCTCGACAGCTCCCACACTGGATTGGGTTTGTTTGTGAGAACGCGGCGTTCTGAGCCTCGTCAGCCAGGCGAGCACATTGTTCAATGTATGTGGGGGATCAACTGTGGGAGC
>NZ_JACARC010000002.1 GCF_013386825.1 Pseudomonas sp. IPO3778 | reverse complement strand
CGTTCGGGCACACCGAGCCTGAGCGAGGTGTCGAGTGGTGGGGCAAGAGCCTTTTGGTTACTTTTGGGCTCCTTTCAAAAGTGACCCGCTGTAAGAGCGGAACCCATAGCGGCCGTTACCTAAATAACGGATATACACACCAACCAATAGCGCCCCCACACGATCGGCTATAGTGCCCGACGACTCTGGAAAGGGAGACCCTTCGTGCGAATTGCGCTTTTTCTGTCAGCCTGGCTCATCTGCCTGGGCGCCCAAGCCGCCCCCGTGGACGTCGCGACCCTGGACCGCGGCACCTGGCCCGAACGCCTCAGCAGCCCCGCCCTGTTCGACGTCGCCTCCCGCGCCGAAATCCTGATGTTCGCCCACACCCTGCTGGCCAGCGAATCCCTCGACGAGCCCGCCCTCAAGCAGCGCCTGGGCCTGAAGATCATCAACCAGGCCTCCGTCGACGACCTGCGCCGCCAACTGTGGCAACGGCTCCTGGAAAACTACACCTTCGCCCAACAAAGCTGCGAACAGGACGCCTCCTTCTGCTACCTGGTAGAAAACATGGACGACCTGCGCGAACAAGCCGCCAAGTTCCAGGTCAGCGACAGCTCCTTCTATATAGGCTGGGCCGGCCCCAGCGCCGCCTTCCACGAGCGCTACCTGGATGAACAGTTGCGCAAGGCCGCCCTGTTCCCCCAGATCAGCAGCGAAATCGCCCGCTTCGGCGACCATGAACGCAACGGCGACGAACTCAACGACCGGATGTTCCTGCTGACCTTCGACAGCGGCCCATCCCCCGTCAGCGGCAACACCGACTGGCTCACCGACTACCTGCGCAAACAGAAAATGCACAGCCTTTTCTTCGTGCTGGGCAACAGCCTGCAAACCCGCGTCGAAAAAAGCTCCGCCACCGATGTGCAGGCGCTGTACCAGGGCCAGTGCGTCGGCATCCAGGGCTGGCAGTACCGTTCCCATAGCCACTGGGTCGACTGGCAGTCCTCCATCACCCGCAGCGCCTCCCTGACCCAAAGCCTGATGCCGGAAAACTACGCGCCGCTGTTCCGCCCACCCTATGGCCAGCGCCGCTCCGACAGCCAGGGCTTCTTTCAGTCCCAGGGGCTGCAAGTGGCATTGTGGGACATCGATTCGGAAGACGAAGCCGGCAAGCTCAAGGCCGACGAATCGGCCAACCGGGTGCTCACGCTGATGCTGCTGTGGCGGCGCGGGGTGATCGTATTCCACGACACCCAGGACAAGGCGCGCATCGCATTACCCTGGCTTTTACACGCCACGGCAGAAAGTGGACTCGGCTGGCAGGATTGCCGCGAAGCGTTTCACTGAAAAAGCACAAAGAGCCCGGCCCTGTTGGGGCTGAGGTTTTTTCGGGGGGAATTTTGGAGATATTTCGATACAGGCGGACTTCCGACTTTAACGGTGCAATGCCGACTCGCCTAGTGCTATTCGTCATCCTGAAAAATAAACTTCAAAAAAGCGTCAAAGTGCTTTTTCCTGTCATGTGTTTTGCGGTATTACGAAGACAGACAGCCGAAACCTGCAACACAGGTGGCGTCTTCCAAGACACCTCTTGTGTGCACCGCACTTGACGCCCCTCAAGTGCGTTCGACGGTCGAATCGAGGCGCAGCACTGTCGCGGTATTGCGTCGACTGGCTCCCACAAAGGTGACCGAGTATGGATGATCATGGACGTAACCCTTCTTCCGACCAGCCAATCCTTTATGTGCTTGATACCAACGTACTGATTCACGATCCAAACGCACTGCTTAACTTCGAAGAACACCACGTCGCCATCCCGATGATCGTGCTTGAGGAGCTCGACAAACTCAAAAGCGGGCACCACAGCGTTGCCGCCGAATGCCGCCAGGCAATCCGGCTGATCGACAAGACCCTGGGCGAAGCCTCACCCGACGATGTCGAAGTGGGCGTGCCGATCCAGCGTGGCAAAAGCGGACCCAAGGGCTTGCTGTCGATTCTGATGAACAAGCGCAGCGAGCCCAACAGCCTGCTGCCGGAAAATCTGAACGACAACAAAATCATCAACCAATTGATCGACCTGCATGCGCGTGACAAGGACTTGCGCCTGGTGCTGGTGACCAAAGACATCAATATGCGCCTCAAGGCACGAGCGTGTGGGATCGCTGCCGAGGACTACAGTACCGACCAACTGGTTGACGATGTATCGATGCTGTCCCGTGGTTATCACACCATGACCGGCTCGTTCTGGGACCGCGTCAGCAAGGTTGAAACCCGTCAGGACCATGGCCGCACCTGGCACCAGGTACAGCTGATCGACAACCTGCCGGCGGTGCACATCAATGAATTCATCATCGACGAACAGGGCTTTGTGGGCTGGATCAAAGAGATCCAGGTCGACAAGCTGCTGATCCTCGACCTGCATCAGGAGCCCCTGTTGCACCAGGAAGCCTGGGGCCTGAAACCGCGTGATATCTACCAGAGCCTGGCGCTGTATGCCTTGCTCGATCCGGACATCCACCTGGTCAACCTGACCGGCGCTGCAGGCTCGGGGAAAACCATCCTCGCCCTGGCGGCCGCCATCGAGCAGACCATGGTGACCAAGCGCTATCGCCGCATCATCGCCACCCGCAGCGTGCAGGGCCTGGACCAGGAAATCGGTTTCCTGCCCGGCACCGAAGCGGAAAAAATGGAGCCGTGGCTGGGGGCGATCACCGACAACCTCGAAGCCTTGCACATGGATGACGAAAACACCCATGGCAGCGTCGACTACATCCTCAGCAAAGTGCCGTTGCAGTTCAAATCCCTCAACTACATACGGGGTCGCAGCTTCCAGCAAAGCCTGATTTTGATCGATGAATGCCAGAACCTCACGCCGCACCAGATGAAAACCATCATCACCCGTGCGGGCGCCGGTTCCAAAGTGGTGTGCCTGGGCAACCTGGCACAGATCGACACCCCTTACCTGTCCGCGACCAGTTCCGGGCTGACGTACCTGACGGAACGCTTCAAGGACTTCCCGAACGGCGTGCACATCGCCCTGCAGGGTGTCCCTCGTTCGATTCTGGCCGAATACGCCGAATCGCATCTGTAAACAGTCCTGTAGGAGCGAGCTTGCTCGCGAAGGACGTCAACGATAACGCGGGGCATCTGGTGCCCCGCGTTGTTCTCTGGTTTTTCGCGAGCAAGCTCGCTCCTACAGGGTTTACAATCGGGGCTCCTGATCAGGAGTATCCCTGTGCTGACTCATCTCGATTCCCTAGGTCGCGCCCATATGGTCGACGTCACTGAAAAAGCCGTGACGTTCCGTGAAGCCGTGGCCGAAGCGCGGGTGCGCATGTTGCCCGAGACCCTGAAAATGATTGTCGACGGCGCCCACCCCAAGGGCGACGTGTTTGCCGTGGCCCGCATCGCCGGGATCCAGGCGGCGAAAAAAACCAGTGATCTGATCCCTCTGTGCCACCCGCTGATGCTCACCGGGGTCAAGGTTGAACTCAGCGCCGATGGCCTGGACGCGGTGCACATCGTCGCCCGCTGCAAACTCTCCGGCCAGACCGGCGTGGAGATGGAAGCGCTGACGGCAGCCAGTGTGGCCGCCTTGACGATCTACGACATGTGCAAGGCGGTTGACCGCGGCATGACCATCGAAAACATTCGCCTGCTGGAAAAACTTGGCGGCAAGAGCGGGCATTTCAAGGCGGACCAGGCATGAGCATCAACGTACTGTTTTTTGCACGCTACAGCGAAACGGTGGGCTTTGACTCGCTGGAGATGGAAGGCGACTTCGCCACCGTCGACGCCGTGCGTGTGGCGCTGGCGGCTGATCCAGGCTTTGAAGTGCTCAACGAGACCCGGCTGATGTGTGCCCGCAACCAGGAAATTTGTACGCTGGACGAGCCTGTGCAAGCCGGCGACGAGGTCGCATTCTTCCCGCCCGTGACCGGAGGCTGACCATGGCGATTCGGGTGCAGGTCAAGGCGTTTGATCCCGGCGCTGAGGTCAACGCGATGCACGCGGCCAATGCCGGCGTGGGCGCGGTGGTGAGTTTTGTCGGCTATGTGCGCGACTTCAACGATGGCCTGGACGTGGCCGGGATGTTCCTTGAGCACTATCCTGGCATGACGGAGAAAGCCCTCGGCAAAATCGCCGTGGAGGCCGAGCAACGCTGGCCGCTGCTCAAGCTGGAAGTGCTGCACCGCATCGGCGCCCTGGAGCCGGGCGAGCCGATCGTGTTCGTGGCGGCGGCCAGTGCCCATCGCCAGGCCGCGTTTGATGCCTGTGCGTTTGTAATGGACTACCTGAAAACCCGGGCGCCGTTCTGGAAGAAAGAAAACACCAGTGATGGCCCGCGCTGGGTGGAAGGGCGCGACAGCGATCACGCTGCTGCTGATCGCTGGAAATAACAAGACGTGTGGCGAGGGAGCTTGCTCCCGCTGGGCTGCGTAGCGGCCCCAAAATCTTGGGAGCGCTGCGCACTCCAGCGGGAGCAAGCTCCCTCGCCACAGGGGTTAGGTCGAGGCTTGCAGCCGGTGCGGCGACAGCATAGCTTCGGTCAACCCGAACGCCGCCAATGCATCTGGCAATGGCTTCCCTCGTACCAGCGCGGCACTGGCCTGGCCCATTGCCGGTGACGTCTGGATCCCATAGCCGCCTTGGGCCGCAATCCAGAACAAACCCTCCACCTGTGGATCGAACCCGCAGACCAGATCCCCATCCCTGACAAAACTGCGCAACCCGGCCCAGGTCCGCGCAGGCCGGCGGATGCTCAGGGTGGTGGCTTCTTCGATGTGGTAGATGCCCGTCGCAATATCCAGCTCTTCGGGCTGCACATCGTGAGGCTCCACCGGGTCGGCATTGGCGGGTGAGCCGAGGAACATGCCGGCGTCGGGTTTCATGTAGAACGAACCGTCGAGGGCTGCCAGTTCCGGCCAGGCATGGATGTTCAGTTCAGCGGGCGCGGCGAATACGAATGCACTGCGACGCTTGGGTTGCAGGCCGATTTTTTGTGCACCGGCCAACTCACCGATGTGGTCGGCCCAGGCACCGGCGGCGTTAATGATGACCGGGGCGCTGAAGTGCTGTTGCGCAGTGCGAACTTGCCACACGCCCTGAGCGTCGCGGGTCAGTTTTTGCACGTCGTTGTTGGTGTGGATTTCACCGCCGTTGCGTCGAATGCCACGCAAATAGCCTTGGTACAGCGCGTCGGTGTCGATGTCGCAGACGGTGGGGTCGTAGATCCCGCCGTGGACTTTTTCCCGGCGCAGGATTGGCATCATGGCCATCGACTCTTCGACGTCGAGCAACCGCGTTTCCGGCACCAGGGCCTTGGCGCTCAGGTATTGGCGCTGTAACTCATCCGGGTCGCCAGTCAAGTCCACCAGCAGTTCGCCTCGCGGGGTGAGCAGCGGGTGCTCGGCAAAACCGGTGGGCGGGTGATCGAAGAAGGCGCGGCTGCCGAGGGTCAGTGCACGAACCTGGGGCGTGCCGTAGGCGGCGATGTACAGGGCGGCGGAGCGGCCGGTGGAGTGGTAACCCGGCATCGACTCGCGCTCCAGCACGATGACGCGGGCATGTTGTGACAGCCAGTAACCGGCGGATGCGCCAGCGATGCCACCGCCGATGATGATGTAGTCGGCCTGGTTCATGTGTTCCTCCTTGAATGTGAAGACGCTGAAACAAAATGTGGGAGCGGGCTTGTGTGGGAGCCGGGCTTGCCCGCGATGCAGGCACCTCGGTGTGTCAGTCACACCGGGGTGATGCTATCGCAGGCAAGCCAGCTCCCACACAAGCCCGCTCCCACATGTTTTACCGCATTCCAGCTTAAGGACGTTTGCGTTCTACAGGACGCAACAGATGCGTCGGCGGCGTTTCGCAGCTGATCTTGCGGCCCAGCAGTGTTTCGATCGACGGCAACTGATACGAATCGTCTTCACCGGCAAAGCTGATGGACACGCCCGCCGCGCCCGCACGGCCGGTACGGCCAATGCGGTGCACGTAGTCGTCCGGCACTTCCGGCAGGGTGAAGTTGATCACGTGGCTGATGCCATCAATGTGGATCCCGCGCCCGGCCACGTCGGTGGCCACCAGCACGCGGATCTTGCCTTCGCGGAAACCTTCCAGGGTCTTGATGCGCTTGTGCTGTGGCACGTCGCCCGACAGTTGCGCGGCGTTGACGCCATCACGCACCAGGCGTTCTTCGATGCGCCGCACTTCGTCCTTGCGGTTGGCAAACACCATCACCCGCTCCCAACCGTTGTCGTTGACCAGGTTGTAGAGCAGCTTGTATTTGTCGGCACCGGCCACCGCATAGATGTGCTGTTCGACGTTCTCGCTGGCAACGTTCAGGGCCTCGATCTCGACGATGGACGGGTCAGTGGTCCACTGCTTGGCGAGGTTCATCACGTCTTCAGTGAAGGTCGCGGAGAACAGCAGGGTCTGGCGTTCGTTTTTCGGCGGGGTCTGGCGAATGATCTGGCGTACTTGGGGGATGAAGCCCATGTCGAGCATGCGGTCGGCTTCGTCCAGCACCATCACTTCGACCATGTCCAGGTGCACGTCGCCGCGCTGGTTGAAGTCCAGCAAGCGGCCCGGTGTGGCCACCAGGATGTCGCAGTGACGCGCTTCCAGGTGCTTGAGCTGTTTGTCGAAGTCCATGCCGCCCACAAACGTCATCACGTTGAGGCCGGTGTATTTGGTCAGGTCGGCGGCGTCCTTGGCGATCTGTACCACCAACTCCCGGGTCGGGGCGATGATCAGTGCGCGCGGCTCACCCATGTAGCGCTCTTTGGGCGGCGGGGTCTGCAGCAACTGGGTGATGATCGAGATCAGGAACGCGGCGGTCTTGCCGGTACCGGTCTGGGCGCGACCGATGGCGTCTTTGCCGGCGAGGGTGAAGCCCAGCACTTGCGCCTGGATCGGCGTGCAGTACGGGAATCCCAGGTCCTGGATGGCGTGCATCAGTTCCGGGGCGAGTTTGAAATCATGAAAGCGGGTTTTGCCTTCCTGGGGTTCGACGGCGAAGTCTTCCAGTTTCCAGGGAATGACCACGGGTTTTGGCGCGCGTTCGCGGCGCGGTTTTTCCTGGCGTGGCTCCTGGCGTGGCTCCTGGCGTGGCTTCTCGGCGGGTGATTCTTCAGCGACGTTAACCGTGGCGGGTGTGGTCACCGGCTCTTTTTTTGGCGAGGCAACAGGTGCGGCCCGGCCAGGCTGTTGGCCGTCATTGCGGCTGCCTTGGACATGGGCGGGGGCACTGGAACCTGGCGCGAGCTGCTCAGCCTCGCTTTTACCGAACATCTTCTTGAGTGCTTTGAGCACGGTCATCTCATCAATTGGTTAAGGAATGTACGCCGGCCAGTGTAATGCAAGAATCGGGCGCGGCGTAGTGCGTTGGTCATACGGCTACATAATGTGTGGTTTTCAGCCCAGGCGGGCGGTCAACCAGTCACCAATATCGCGGATCTCTTCGGGTAACACTTCGTGGCCCATTGGGTATTCCTGCCATGTAACGGTGACACCGCGCGTTTTTAAATGCTCATAGGCGCTGCGTCCCATGGCGTTCTGTACCACATCGTCGTATTGGCCGTGCAGGCACAGCGCCGGAACCCGTTGCTGGCTGGCCGACAGTTCAAGTTCGTCGCCGAACGTCGGAGCGTACGTGGAAAGGGCAATCACGCCACCCAATGCGCCCTGCCATTTAAGGAAGGCGGTGTGGAATACCACGGCGCCGCCTTGGGAAAAACCGGCGAGAAAAATCCGCGAGGCGTCTATTCCGGTGCTTTTTTGTTCCTTGATCAGGTCGGTGACCATTTTTGCCGAGTCTTCCAGCTCTTCAAGGCTGATGGAGCGAGCCGGGCTCATGGCCTTGATGTCGTACCAGCTAGGCATCTCGTAGCCGCCATTGATGGTCACTGGACGTGTCGGCGCCTGGGGCAAAACGAAGCGAGTGGACAGCAGTTTTTCCTGCAGGGCTTCGGCCACCGGCAGGAAGTCGTAGCGATCGGCACCCAGGCCATGCAACCAGATTACGCAAGCGTCTGCGGGCTTGGCGGGCTGAAGAATCAAGGGTTCGGTCATGTCTGCTCCATAAATGTGCGTGCGCTCCGATTGGGTGCGTCGTAACGGTGCGCGACGGGTTGATCTGTTAAGAGAATGTCGCAAGGTTGAATCTTTTGCTCTTGACCATGGGCTGAAACGACTCAGCCGCCAGTCTGGTACGGGGCTTGCTATGAGAAACCCGATGTCAAGGCTCACCCCAGGCGGTAACACTATCAGTGACTGACGCCTGTGGGATAGCAACTGGACTTAAAGCAAAAACCTCATGCTGTTTGACCCTAAAAAAAGCCAACACGGGTCGATGTCGCCTCATAAGGGTGCGGTGGGGTTCGAGCTCCGACACAACAAGAGCAAAACTGGAGGTTTGAATGAAGGTATTGAAATCCACCCTGGCCATCGTGACCGCGGCTACCGTATTGGGTGTCAGTGGTTTCGCCCAGGCTGGCGCCACCCTGGACGCCGTGCAGAAGAAAGGCTTTGTGCAGTGTGGCGTGAGCGACGGTCTGCCAGGCTTCTCGGTGCCGGATGCCAGCGGCAAGATCCTCGGGATCGACGCTGACGTGTGCCGTGCTGTTGCCGCTGCCGTATTCGGCGACGCAACCAAGGTCAAATTCAGCCAGTTGAATGCCAAGGAGCGTTTCACCGCGCTCCAGTCTGGCGAAGTCGACATCCTGTCGCGCAACACCACCATGACCAGCTCCCGCGATGCGGGCATGGGCCTGAAATTCCCGGGCTTCATCACCTACTACGACGGTGTTGGCTTCCTGGTTAACAACAAGCTGGGTGTGAAAAGCGCCAAGGAACTGGACGGTGCAACCATCTGCATCCAGGCCGGTACCACCACGGAGCTGAACGTTTCCGACTACTTCCGTGCCAACAACCTGAAGTACACCCCGATCACGTTCGACACCTCCGATGAAAGCGCCAAGTCGCTGGAATCCGGTCGTTGCGACGTACTGACCTCCGACAAGTCCCAGCTCTACGCACAGCGCAGCAAGCTGGCTTCGCCGAAGGACTACGTGGTTCTGCCGGAAACCATTTCCAAAGAACCACTGGGCCCAGTCGTGCGTAACGGCGACGACGAGTGGCTGGCCATCGTGCGCTGGGTTGGCTACGCCATGCTCAACGCTGAAGAAGCCGGTATCACCTCGAAGAACGTCGAAGCTGAAGCCAAGTCCACCAAGAACCCGGACGTAGCCCGTCTGCTGGGTGCTGATGGCGAATACGGCAAAGACCTGAAAGTGAAGAAAGACTGGGTCGTACAGATCGTCAAGCAGGTGGGTAACTACGGTGAAGTCTTCGAGAAAAACCTCGGCAAAAGCACTCCGCTGGAAATCGATCGTGGCCTGAACGCACTGTGGACCAACGGTGGCATTCAATACGCACCACCTGTGCGCTGATCGCTGATGGTTCTGTCACCCGGTGGGCCAACCGCCGGGTGATGTTCTGTTCCATTATTCCTGGGGCACTTAATGCAAAATCAAATCGGCGCACCAAAACAGAAGCTCAGCTTCAGTGATCCAAAAGTGCGTGCGTGGCTATTCCAGATCATCACGATTGTGGCGGTGGTCTCGTTGGGCTGGTACCTGTTCAACAACACGCAAACCAACCTTCAACACCGGGGCATTACCTCGGGTTTCGACTTTCTTGAGCGCAGTGCCGGCTTCGGCATCGCTCAGCACCTGATCGACTACACCGAATCGGACAGCTATGCCCGGGTCTTTGTCATCGGTCTGCTCAACACCTTGCTGGTGACCGTGATCGGTGTGGTCCTGGCGACCATCCTCGGGTTCATCATCGGCGTGGCACGCTTGTCGCCCAACTGGATGATCAACAAGCTGGCGACCGTGTATGTGGAAGTGTTCCGCAACATTCCGCCGCTGCTGCAAATCCTGTTCTGGTACTTCGCCGTGTTCCTGACGATGCCGGGGCCGCGCAACAGCCACAACTTCGGTGACACCTTCTTTGTCAGCAGCCGTGGCCTGAACATGCCCGCCGCCTTGATGGCGGACGGTTTCTGGCCGTTTGTGATCAGCGTCGTGGTGGCGATCGTCGCCATTGTGCTGATGGCCCGCTGGGCCAACAAACGCTTTGAAGCCACCGGTGTTCCGTTCCATAAGTTCTGGGCGGGCCTGGCCCTGTTGGTGGTGATTCCTGCGCTGTGTTCACTGATCTTCGGTGCACCGCTGCACTGGGAAATGCCCAAGTTGCAGGGTTTCAACTTTGTCGGCGGCTGGGTATTGATCCCTGAGCTGCTGGCATTGACCTTGGCGCTTACCGTGTACACGGCAGCGTTTATTGCCGAGATCGTGCGTTCAGGCATCAAGTCGGTCAGCCACGGCCAGACCGAAGCGGCGCGCTCCCTGGGCCTGCGCAACGGTCCGACCTTGCGCAAAGTGATCATCCCGCAAGCCTTGCGCGTGATCATCCCGCCGCTGACCAGCCAATACCTGAACCTGGCGAAAAACTCGTCACTGGCCGCCGGTATCGGTTACCCGGAAATGGTTTCGCTGTTTGCCGGCACGGTACTCAACCAGACCGGCCAGGCCATCGAGGTTATTGCCATCACCATGAGCGTGTACCTGGCGATCAGCATCAGCATTTCCCTGCTGATGAACTGGTACAACAAGCGCATTGCGCTGATCGAGCGGTGAGGAAACCTGCATGAGTACGCATACATTCAAACCTGATATGCCGCCACCGAACAAAGTGTTCGGGCCGATGGCATGGATGCGCGCCAACCTGTTTTCCAGCTGGCTCAACACCCTGCTGACGCTGTTGGCGTTTTACCTGATCTACCTGGTGGTGCCGCCGATCCTGCATTGGGCGATCCTCGACGCGAACTGGGTCGGTACCACCCGCGCCGACTGCACCAAGGAGGGCGCCTGCTGGGTGTTTATCCAACAGCGCTTCGGGCAGTTCATGTACGGCTACTACCCCGGCGACCTGCGCTGGCGCGTGGACCTGACCGTGTGGCTGGCCATTGTGGGCGTGGCGCCGTTGTTCATCTCGCGCTTTACCCGCAAGGCGGTCTACGGCCTGAGCTTTTTGGTGGTGTACCCGATCGTTGCCTACTTCCTGCTGCACGGCGGGATCTTCGGCATGACCAACGTGGCCACCAGCCAATGGGGCGGCTTGATGCTGACCCTGGTGATCGCCACCGTCGGTATTGCCGGGGCCTTGCCGCTGGGCATCGTGCTGGCGCTGGGACGGCGTTCGAACATGCCTGCCATTCGTGTGGTCTGCGTGACCTTCATCGAGTTCTGGCGCGGCGTGCCGTTGATCACGGTGCTGTTCATGTCGTCGGTGATGTTGCCGTTGTTCCTGCCGGAAGGCATGGGCATCGACAAGCTGCTGCGGGCGTTGATCGGCGTGATCCTGTTCCAGTCGGCCTACGTGGCCGAAGTGGTGCGCGGTGGGTTGCAGGCGATTCCCAAGGGGCAGTATGAAGCCGCCGCCGCGATGGGCCTGGGTTACTGGCGCAGCATGGGCTTGGTGATTCTGCCCCAGGCGCTGAAGATGGTGATCCCGGGCATCGTCAACACGTTTATCGCGTTGTTCAAGGACACCAGCCTTGTGATCATCATCGGCCTGTTCGACCTGCTCAACAGCGTCAAGCAAGCTGCCGCCGACCCCAAATGGTTGGGCATGGCCACTGAAGGCTACGTGTTCGCCGCCCTGGTGTTCTGGATTTTCTGTTTTGGTATGTCCCGCTATTCCATTCATTTGGAACATAAGCTGGACACAGGCCACAAGCGTTAGGAGTTTTGTGATGAGTGAAGCGATCAAACAGCCTGTGAGCCCTGAAGGCATTATTCAGATGCAGGGCGTCAACAAGTGGTACGGCCAGTTCCACGTGTTGAAAGACATCAACCTGAACGTCAAGCAGGGCGAGCGTATCGTGCTGTGCGGCCCGTCGGGTTCCGGCAAGTCCACCACCATCCGCTGCCTCAACCGTCTGGAAGAGCACCAGCAGGGCCGTATCGTGGTCGATGGTGTGGAGCTGACCAACGACCTCAAGCAGATCGAAGCGATCCGTCGCGAAGTCGGCATGGTGTTCCAGCACTTCAACCTGTTCCCGCACCTGACCATCCTGCAGAACTGCACGCTGGCCCCGATGTGGGTACGCAAGATGCCCAAGCGCAAGGCCGAAGAAATTGCCATGCATTACCTTGAGCGCGTACGTATTCCAGAGCAGGCCCACAAGTTTCCGGGGCAACTGTCCGGCGGTCAGCAACAGCGTGTGGCGATTGCCCGTGCGCTGTGCATGAAACCGAAAATCATGCTGTTCGATGAGCCGACCTCGGCACTCGACCCGGAGATGGTGAAAGAGGTGCTGGACACCATGATCGGCCTGGCGGAAGACGGCATGACCATGCTCTGCGTGACCCACGAAATGGGCTTTGCGCGCACCGTGGCCAACCGCGTGATCTTCATGGACAAGGGCGAGATTGTGGAACAGGCGGCGCCGAATGACTTCTTCGACAACCCGCAGAATGACCGGACCAAGTTGTTCTTGAGCCAGATTCTGCATTGATCGATGCTTGAAACGATAAACCCGGCCTGGTGCCGGGTTTATTTTTGCCTGTCATGAAACCTTGAGTGCCTCAGGCTCGGTATTCACGGTGTAGGTGAAGGCTCCCCGCAGATCAGCCCCGTCGGCCAATACCTTGGCGTCAGCGAGCAGGTGAGGGTATCGGTCCAGCAGACGCATCAACAGCATCAGGGCCTTTGGCGGAAGAAGCTCGCCGCGCTCGTAACGCGAAAATGCGTTGTGGCCGCCGCCGGATAGCAGTTGCACGGCCTCTTTTTGCGTAAGGTGTAATGTGCGGCGGATGCGCTTCATCTCGGCACCGATCATTTGTCGGGCGGCGATAACCAGTTCATCACCCGCTTGCCCGTGGCGCTCCGAACTTTCTGGATCCCACTCGACTTCCCCGCATTTCTGGCACTCCCAGCCAGAAAGATTATCGACACGGCGCTCCATGCCCTTGACGCTTATGGTTTCGCCCCGTCCTTCGAAATGGGTCATTCCCTCACGTGCGCCGCAGCTGAAACATTGCTGGGTTTTCATGGATTGTTCTCCTTGAAGGAGATTACGGGTGGGCCGCCGGCAGGGCGGTATGTCACCTTTATATAAATCTCCCTATCTTGTGAGTTCGTGTGGTACACGTCCTGCCAAACTCGGTGGTCTTCATAGGTGGTCATCGATTTGTACAACATCCTGGTTTGCAGCTCGAAAATGACTTCCTGCATCTCTTCAATAGTCAGGCCCATCTCCTGGCCGGTCCTTTCTGCGGTATTGGTAAATGCTTTCTTCCCAAGCCGCCTGACATCCGCTTTTATCGCCGCCAAATCGTAATGAGGTGTGTACTTTTCCATAAGACACCTGAGGCCGAAATTACCCTCTAAGGGTAATTTTATCAATTGGAAATCCCGCTCCATTTGTTACCCACCCAACCCTAGTGCGTTGCCTTTGTAGGCAACTCCGAATAGGCTGTGGGAAAATTCATCCTATGATTGGACGAAAGCTCAGATCCCATGACAGACATCGCCCCTCTCATCAAACGCTCCCTGGTCGACCAGGCCCTGGACCAACTGCGCCAACGCATCACCCAAGGCGTCTGGGCCATCGGCGAGCGCCTGCCCACCGAGCCCGAGTTGTCTGCCGAGTTGGGTATCAGCCGCAACACCGTGCGTGAAGCCATGCGGGTATTGGCGTTCTCCGGGCTGATCGAGATCCGCCAGGGCGACGGCAGCTATTTGCGCTCCATGACCGACCCGCTGGGCGCCATGAAGGCCTTGTCCCACTGCACCGTGGCCCAGGCCCAGGAGACGCGGCAGATTCTTGAAGTCGAAGCGATTGGCCTGGCGGCGTTAAGGCGTACGGATGAAGACCTGATCGCCTTGCGCCAGGCACTGGACACCAGCGGCGAGCATTACCACGGCGACCTTGAGCACTACATCAACTGCGACCTGGTGTTCCACAGACGCCTGGTGGACGCCGCCCACAACCCGGCCTTGAGCGAGCTGTACCAGTACTTCTCCAGCATCGTGGGTGCGCAGTTGCGCCAGACCCTGAACATCCACCCGCGCCGGCAAGCGGTGTTCGACCTGCACGGCGCCTTGCTCGATGCCGTGGAACAACAGGACCCGGAACGCGCCAAGGCCCTGTGCCGGCAGTTGATCAATGAACCTTGAACCCGAGAACCTCATGCCCCGTTCAGATAACGCCCTCGAAGAAATCCTGATCGACGCCGAAGCTGATGACGACGAGGTCCAGCACAGCCCGCCGCTGGTGAGCCGCCCGTGGCTGTTGTTGCTGGGCCTGATCCTGGTGGCGTTGAACTTGCGCCCGGCGCTGTCGAGCATGTCGCCGCTGCTGGCTGAAGTCTCGAGCAGCCTCGGTTTGTCGGCGGCCAAGGCCGGGCTGCTGACCACCTTGCCGGTGTTGTGCCTGGGGCTGTTTGCGCCGCTGGCACCGATCCTGGCCCGGCGTTTTGGCGCCGAGCGCGTGGTGTTGGGGATTCTGTTGACCCTGGCGGGCGGGATCATCCTGCGCAGTTCATTCGGTGAAGTCGGGCTGTTCGCCGGCAGCCTGCTGGCGGGTGCGAGCATCGGGATCATCGGGGTGCTGTTGCCGGGTATCGTCAAGCGCGACTTCGCCAAGCAGGCCGGCACCATGACCGGCGTGTACACCATGGCCCTGTGCCTGGGCGCGGCGCTGGCGGCGGGGGCCACGGTGCCGCTGAGTCACTACTTTGGCGACAGTTGGAACATCGGCCTGGGTTTCTGGATCCTGCCGGCACTGGTCGCTGCGCTGTTCTGGCTGCCGCAAATCGGCCAGAAGCATGGCGCCCACCAGGTGGCGTATCGGGTGAAAGGCCTGTTGCGTGACCCGCTGGCCTGGCAAGTGACCTTGTACATGGGCCTGCAATCGTCCCTGGCCTACATCGTGTTTGGCTGGTTGCCGTCGATCCTGATCGGGCGTGGCCTGACCGCCACCCAGGCGGGCCTGGTGCTCTCGGGCTCGGTGATTGTGCAACTGGCCAGTTCCCTGGCTGCGCCGTGGCTGGCCACGCGCGGCAAGGACCAGCGCCTGGCCATTGTGGTGGTGATGGTGCTGACCCTGGGCGGCCTGTTCGGCTGCCTGTATGCACCGCTGGACGGGTTGTGGGGCTGGGCGATTCTGCTGGGCCTGGGCCAGGGCGGTACGTTCAGCCTGGCACTGACCTTGATCGTGTTGCGCTCGCGGGATGCCCACGTCGCCGCCAACCTGTCGAGTATGGCCCAGGGCATCGGCTATACCCTGGCGTCCATGGGCCCGTTCGCGGTGGGCCTGGTGCATGACTGGACCGGCGGCTGGGCGGCCGTCGGCTGGATTTTCGCGGTGATCGGCCTGGGCGCGATCGTCGCCGGGCTGGGGGCGGGACGTTCGTTGTACGTTCAGGTGACCAGCGAAAAGGTCTAGGGCCCGCCGCTACAGGTACACGATTTGAAGGCTGCCCGAGCCATCAATGCGCACGTCGGTGCTCAGGTCGAGGTTTTTCAGGGCCGCGAGCACCACCTCGACCTTCAGCAAGGTCGTGAGGTTCTGAATCGCCGAAGGTCCGGCGGTGCTGCCATCGATGTCGGTAAACGCCAGGTAGCTGCGCGAGCCGATGTCGATGGGCCGCAGGTTGGCGGGGCGCCAGGCTACGCCGCCCGTGGTGGACTCGGTGCCATAGATCTGCGCCACGCTGTCGACCACGGTGAGCGTCGGGTCGAAGCTCACCGAGAACAGGCCCACCTTATTGCCACTGTTATCCAGGCCCAGTCCGTAGAAGATTTCGCTGTTGACGTTCGCCGAGCCGTCGCGGTTGTCGGTCATGAGCAGGGCGAAACGGGTCGGGCCGAGGCAACTGATCCCAAGGCTCAATGGGCGCAATGGCAGGCGGGTGCCGGTCTCGGTATTCAGGTCCTGATGGGAAATTCTCCCCAGGTCCACCACGCCCCCGCCGGAGAGCGTCGGGGTGCAGGCCAGTGGGGTAATGCGGCCGGTGACCGTCAATTCGACGGTGGACGCAGCCTGTGCCATCGGTAGGCTCAGCAGGCCGAGTGCGGTGGAAAGTGCAATGCCGAAAAGGTTCATGGACAGGTCCTCGGTAGACGTTACAGGTAGATGATTTCGATGGTGCCCGAGCCGTTCAGCTGCACAACGTTACGCAAGTCCAGGGTTTGGCTGGGGGCCAGGACCGCTCTGATGTGCAGGCTGCCGGAGAGGTTTTGGATCGACACCGGGCCGCCGTTGTCGCCGGCACGGTCGGTAAACCCCAGGTAGCTGTTGGCGCCCAGGGGAATCGTCTGGGCGCTGGCGTTGCTCCAGGCGCGCCCGGCGGTGGTGGAGTCGGTGCGGTACAGCGTGGCCAAGGTGTCGGCGCTGAAGTTCGCGGGGTCAGCCAGTACGTAGAAGCGCCCGATCTTGTTGCCGGCGCCGTCCAGGTCCAGGCCATAGGCGGTTTCATCGGTGCCGCCGGTGGCCGAGCCGTTGCGGTTGTCCTGCATGCGCACGGCGAAGGCGGTGGCCGCATCGCAGGCGACTGAAAACAGCAGGGTTTTGGTTGCCAGCCAGGTCTCCTTATCCACGTTGAGTTCCTTGGCCGACAACCTGCCGTAACTCACCAGGCCACCGTTGGACAGGGTCGGGACGCAGGCGGCGGGCACAACCCGCGCACGCAGGCTCAGCTCCCGCGCCCGGCCGGTGTTGATCGCGTCGATCAAGCCGCTGGCTTCCCATGTGGTGGCGTCCTGGACCAGGGTGGCGCCGGCATCGGCCCAGGCACTGATGGTCAATTGCAGCGCCAGGCTTTTGCCCGGCACCACCGCCCCGGCCCGCACCGGCGCGATGCCGTATCCTGGCAGCCAGTTGAGTGCCGCACGGGTGTCGGTGGGTGCTTGCCCCGGGGCGCTCAGCAACCCCAGCTCCACAGCCTGGCCGTCGACGACCGCGTCGCTGAGCTGTATCTGGTAGGTGCCGCGTTCGGTAAACCGCAGCCGCTCGGCGCCGGCCGCCAGGCCACGGTAGAACAGGCTCAAGTCTGTGGGCTGGGGGCAGTTGAGTGTCAGGCTCAAGCGGCGCTCTCCGACCAGGTGTTGCCCGGCCGGGTTATGGCGGGCGGTACGGCTCAGTTGGCCGAAATCCAGCAGCGATTCACTGAGGTTCAGTTGGCATTCGTCCATCGCCTGAGCGCTGGAAGCAATGCCCAGCAGCAGTATCGCCGTCAGCCTTTGCAGGGGTTTATCACGGTTCATTGCACAGTCCTCATGGCGTCTGGCAGCGGGCGGGGGCGGTTTCGAAATACACCTGCGGATCGGCCTTTTCCGGCAGTTCGAAGTGCAACCGGCAGCGGTTGAGGCCGGGGGCTTTTACCCACAGCGAAGGTTGATCGAGCACGTTGGGCAAAAACACTTGGCTGTTGTCCTGGACCAGGGTCACGAACGCCCCCTGATCGTCGGTGACCGACGCGCCGCGAGTCAGCGGCTGGCCTTGGTCGTTGCGCACGCTGAGCAATACGCGGCGTGTCATCGCCACCCCGAAATCGAGGCGGTCCACGGCCCCGCGTCCGGCAGACACCATGGCCAGGCCGTTGCTGATATCGGCATTGCGGGGCAGTGAGCGGGTCTGTACCTCCACCGCGCTGCTGCCGTAGGCCGCCACTTGGGGGACCACGGCCTGGCCTTGCCAGTCGGTCCACACCGGGCCGCTGGGGGTGTTGACCTTGATGCCGGGCATATCGCCCACCGACAACACGGCGAAGGTGTCGCGAACCGGGTAAGGCGACAGGGTGACGCCGCCGTCATGCGCCACCACACCGCCGCGGGCACCGCCCTGGTAGCTGGATTGATCCGCGTTGGAACGGGTGTAGTTGACGTCGAACTGGCTATAGCGCGGCAAGTAAGAAAGCCCCAGCGAGCTTTCCACTTCCTGGTCACGGCTGTCGTGCTCGGCGGCAACCCGGTAACTGAGCTGGTCATTGACCTGTTCGCTCAGGCCCACGCCAATACGGTGTTCGCCCCCGGAGTTGCGCAACCAGGAACGGCCTCGGCGGTTTTCACCCAGGGGAACGCTGACCGTGACGTAAAACGCGTTGTCCTGATAATGCTGGCCGCCCATCTGCCGTTCGCCGCTGGCGGAAATCGACACGCCCCTGACGTTGGTGCCCCACGAGGCGAAGAGGCGGCTGCTGTTATCACCGTCGAAGGTGCTGGCGCGGGACGCACCGCCGCTGAACGCCCCCAGCCACGGATGGGTCCAGGACAGCGCCAGGCTTTGTTGGTCGCGGTAGCGGTGGCGGGTGTTGCGCCGGGTTTCCCGTTCGTCCTGGTAGACCGTTTCTTCCAGTTCACGATAACCGGGCGTGCGATAGGAATTGGCGGCCGTGAACGACCATTGTTCGCCCAGGCGCTGGGTCCAGGACAGGTCGGTTTGCAGCCCGCGTTCGGCTTCGTCCAGCCGCGCATCGGCGGCCTGGGTGGAGAGCTGGATCTGCCCGTCGGCCCACGGCAGCCACCCGAGGTTCACCCCGGCCGAGCGGTAATCACTGGCCAATAGGGTGCCGGCACCCAGGCTCAACTGCGGGTGCAATGCACCGCTCCATCCGGCACTGACGACCCAGGGATCACTGCCATGGGCGTCACCGATGTTGCGCACGCGCCCGGCCCCGATTGAATAACCGGGTGCGGGCAAGCCAATCCCGAGCAGAGCGGCCGGCACGGTATACCGCCGTTCGCCGCCCGAGGTTTCCTTGACCGTGACTTCCACATCCGAACGGTTATTGAGGCGCCTGACATCGCTCAGGGAAAACGGGCCGGCAGGCACCACGGTGGAGTGAATCAGCGCACCGTTCTGGCGGATTTCCACCTGGGCGGGGCTGTTGGCGATGCCGTCGATGGTTGCGCCTTGATGCTGGTCCTGCAGCGCCTGCTCGGTGAACACCTGCACGCCGGTGATCTGCGCGCCCGCCAACACCGGGTTGTAGAGGTTGATCTGGCCGGTCTGGAGCACCGCCTGGTGACTGGCAAAGGTGCGTTGCGCGTAGGCTTCCAGGTGCGTGCTGCTGGAACGGTCATCCTGCCAGGTCTGCACCTGGCGACTGCGCACGATCCAGTCGCCGGCGTTAAAGCCGACCTCGGTATTGGCGGAGCCGAAACGGTTGCTGTCGTCATTGAAGCGGTTGTAGGCGCCGCTCACGTCGTAGTTGAGCAGGGCGGCCACTCCACCGGTCTGGTAGCCGGAAATGTCCTGCTGGCGCGGGCGCAAGGCATCGGTCGGCACCACCAGCGCCACACTGAGGTTGGCAGGGTCCTGTTCAACCACGGTCTGGGGATAGGCCGTGATGAAGGCATGGCAGCGCGGGTTGTCGTCGGGGACGATCAGGTTGGCGGTGTCGAGCAGGGAACGATCAAAACACAGCGTACCGTGCTCATCGAACTGTACATTGATGCGCCCGTGCCGCTGGCCATTCACGACCAGGCTGACGGCGTGCACGCCGGCGGTGAAGCGCGGGGTTTCCAGCAGCAATTTGGCCAGCGCCGGGTCGATGCCACGCTGGTGCAAGGTTTGTGGGTCGAACTGGCCCTGGGTGTCGGCCCAGGCCGGGGCGAGCCAGCACAGGTTGACCAGGGGGAGCGCGGCCCTGCTCAACAAGAGCGTTCGCACCAGGCGACGGCGCGAACCGTCGCGCACGGCTTCGCCGTCACGGTAATTCCATACTGTTTTCACGAAGGACACTCGAATTGTGGGGGCGCGCAGGTTCGTTGCGGGCTGCTCCCGGCCTGTTGGGTGGTGACCGTCAGGTCGCGGTCACTTCATTTTTATGGCGCGTCGGATCGCTTGAGCGTGGAGGTAATCGGCGCGTCATAGGCGGCCACCGCAAAGCCGTACACCGTGGCCGGTTGCAGGCGCACGCTGGTCGCCGACTGCGCAGGCACACCCACCGTCAGGTGTTCGCCGGGCAAAATGTAGGTGCGTGGCAACATGGCCTGCTGCTTGCCCGGCAGCAGTTGCAGCTCCTGGGCCAGGCGCACCACATACGGGGTGTCGTTGAGCACGCTCAGCGCGTTGTTGTTCAGCGACCAGCTCAAGCCGGTCCAGGGCGTGCGATTTGGCGCCAGGCCCTTGGGGTGAATAATCACCGGCAGGTTCTGACGCACCGTCACGCCGACCCGGGCATGCCCGGCCTCGGCGGGCGCCCGGTCCTGGGGCATGCCTTCGAAGATCGCGCGCTTGAGTCGTTGGGTGGTCAGGGGTTGGGGGTTTTGCAAAATAAAGCGCACCAGTTGCGATGCGGAAGGGTTCACCCGGGCCAGGGGCGGGGTGACCACCAGCAGGCTCTCGGTGTCTTCGGGCACGTTTTCCAGGGTGACATGCAGCAACGCCACCTGGGCGTCGGTGTTGGTCACCGAGACGGCGGCTTCGCCTTCGGCCTCATGGACAATCACCACGGAGGTTTCCGGCACCATGCCGTCGGCCAGGGCCGAACAGCTCAACACCAGGCTCAACAGGCCAAGGCTCAGACTATGTCGTACAGCGGGTTTTGAACGTAACGGGGTCATGACGTGTCTCGTCAGGTCATTCAAGACCCGGCCCCAGGCGCACGGCCTGAGGTGCGGGTCGCGAGAACGTTAAAGGTATTTGACGGTGATCGTCGCGGAACCATCCAGCGGCACTTCGTTGTCCAGTGTCAGCTGGCGGGTGGGCGCGATCTCCGCACCGACCCGCACGTCCGCCGTCAGGTTGCGCACGGGAATCGGTACCAGGGAACCCATATGGGCAACACTGAGAATGTCCCCTCGAACAAGATTGGGTTCGGTCCACCATGAGCCGCCGTTGTTCGGCGACGCGATGGTATGCACGGCGATGCCATCGGCAACGGGCGAGGAAAACCTCAGATCGAAAGCCCCGAGCTTTTCACTGCCATTGATCAACCCCAGGCCGTAGTACATCGCATCGCCCCGGTGGTCCGAGCCTTCACGGTTATCGTTGCCCTGCAAGGCCAGCAGCGTGCTGCCATCGCAGACAATCTCCAGTTGCAGGTTGACGTTGGCCAGTGAAGTCGCCCGGTCGGGCCGCAAGTCCTTGGCGGACATCTTGCCGTAGTCGACCACGCCGCCGCGGGTGAGCGTTGGCGTGCAGGAACTCGGTGTAACCAGTCCCTTGACTGCCAGATCCACGGCCGAGGCCGCGTGAGCATCAAGGGCGCCCAGTAACAGGACCGGCGCGATGACGCTGAGCATCTTGTTCATGGTGGAACGAACTCCTTTTCAGTGTCGGGCCAGGGGTTACAGGTACTTCACTTCCAGTGTCGCCGAACCGTCGATGGGCACTTCGTTGCTCAGGTCCAGGCCATCGGTGCGGGCGATGACGGTCTGCACTTCCAGGTCCACGGTCAGGTCTCGCACCGGGATGGGTTGCGAGTCGTCGCTCATGGCGCCGACCGAGGACAAAAACTGCGGGTTCCAGAACGCGTCGTTAAACCAGGACCGGCCATTGTCTTCGGTGATGATGGGTTGCACGGCCACGGTGTCAGCGATCGGGTTGCGCAAGTACAAATAGTAGAAGCCCAGCTTCTGGTCACCGTTGATCAGGCCAAGGCCCATTCCTTGACCGGATGAGGAAGAACCGGCCCGGTTGTCGATGGCTTTCAGGCCAATGAGGATGGCCGCATCGCAGCTCACGCTCATTTGCAGGGTTTGCACCCCAATGACGGTCATTTTGTCGGTGTTGAGGTCTTTCGCCGAGATCTTGCCGTGGTCGACCTGGCCGCCACCGGACAACAGAGGCGTGCACGAGTTGGGGGTAATCAGTCCGGTAACCGTCAAGTCCACGGTGGACGCAGCAAACGCGCCCGGCGCACAGGCGATCAACAGGGTGCTGGCAACGGTTTTGAGTAGCTTGTTCACGGTAAAAAACTTCCTTTGTTTAAGGCGGATGGAGGAGGGTTGCGGATCAGAGGTATTTCAATTGCAGGGTGACGTGGCCGTCGATGGACTCCTGATCGATCAGGGTCAAACCGTCGGCCGGTGCAATGTTGGAGGCGACGCTGAGGTCGGCATCCAGGGCTTTCAGGGCAATGGGGGTGTTCGCACCGTCCATGGCCGCGACGGAGGTCAGGGCGGCATGCCCTACATAGGACGCCGGGACCCAACTGCCCCCGCCATTGGTTGAGAAAATCGCACGCACCGGCGCGGTATCGGCCACCGGGTTGTACAGACCGAATGCCACACTCCCGACCTTCTGGTTGGTGCTGGTCATGCCCAGGCCGTGCAGGCTGTCGACGGAGGCGGTGCCAGAGCGGTTATCGATCATGCTCATGGCAAAAAAGGTCGAGCCTTCGCAGCGCACACTCAAGCTCAGGGTGTGCGACGGCAATGCGGTGTGCTGATCGGGCCTCAACTCGGCCGCTGAAATCTTGCCCAGGTCAACCGCCCCTCCGCCTGAAAGTGTGGGGTTGCAGGAGCTGGGGGTGATTCGGCCCCGCACGCTCAGGTCGGTGGTGCTGGCAGCCCAGACCGACGATGTCAGTACCGAGGCGAGGACTGCCGGAACAAGTCGATTCATGTGGATAAACCTTTGTGGTGGACCGCCGTTGGCCGGTGACGTTTTTTCACCGTGCCGGCGGGCGGCGAGGGTCAAACGTGACCGTTGCCCCAAGCGGGGTGGGGCGCAATTTAACGGTCGGGTCGGGGAGGGGAAATACAACAAATACGAGAATGGTATTGGCCCGGTGAGGCGCTGTTGATCAAGTAGAAATAGCCGATTGCGGCTGTAGGAAAGTTTGTCTTCTCGTAGTTCTTGTATCGCCAAAAATGCATCCGCATGAGTAGCTTGATCGGCTCATGGGTGCCGTATGAGTGTCTGAAAAGTCGCCGCCAAGTGTGCCCTCACTTAAGGATGCGTCAGCGCTGGGCACAGCGCTGGCGGACCTGCACCAACATCGAGGTGGCCATGGCGCCAAGGGCTTCTGCAGACGACCCCGGGCGGCACGCCGCACCCTGGGAGCGTCTCCCCGTGCACTGGCAGTATCTGAGGGTGCTGGTGGTTGAAGACCATTCAACCTATCGCACGTTGATGGGGTGGTTTTTGCAAAAGCTGGGGCTGGACCATGAGCTGGTCTGCAATGGGCAAGCGGCGCTGACGGTCAGCACGCTGCGCCACTTCGACCTGGTGATCAGCGACTGCCGCATGCCGGTGATGGACGGCTACAGCATGGCGCGGGAGATGCGTCATCGCGAACGGGCCCTGGGCCGGCAGCGCATCCCCATCATTGCCTTGACCGCCAACCCGGGGGTGGACGATCAACAGCGCTGCCTCGACGCCGGCATGGATGGCTGGTTGCTGAAACCGCTGTCGCTCGGGCAATTGCGCGACGTGCTGGAGCGCTGGCTGCCGCGGGCCTCGGCTGCGATGAGCAATGCACCGGCCCTGCCTGCACAGCGGTGGCCAACCCGTGCGGAACTGGTGGAGACCTTCAAGGATGAGCAGGTAGTGAACCAGATGTTGCACAGCCTGCGGCGGGAAGCGGACGAGGATTATGCCGCCCTGTTACGTGCCTGCCGCACGTTGGACAAGCAAGCCGCGATCGATTGCCTGCACCGTCTGGTGGGTAGCCTGGTGTTTTTGGGAAGCACCGGCCTGGATGCCCGCGCAGCGGATTTGATCGCGCACATACGCGACCAGGGGATCGAGCCCAACCGTCTGGGGTTGGAACAATTTGAACAGGACGTGAGCCGGTACCTGCGGTATTTGACGGATTTATGACAGTGATGGGGGTGTTTTGTGGGATCGATTACCCGTTCTCGTAGCTTTGATATGTAAGCGTTTTCCTTTTGTTTTGTGGGAAAAAATGTTCTTTCTACAAAACACTGGAGCCGAGCGAAACCCACCCGGGTTGGGCGGTTGTTGCACCCATCGCCGGGCTGTATTTTGCGTAAGTCAATTCGCCATCTTTTGTGGGTTTTTATGCTTCGCGTAATTATTGCTGACGATCATCCCATTGTTCGTATCGGGCAAAGAGTGGTGATCGAGGCCAATGGCAATTGCAAGGTGGTCGGTGAGGCCAGCAGTCCCGACGAGTTGCTCCACGTGCTCACCCTGACGCCCTGCGATGTGCTGGTGACCGACTTTGCCATGCCCGGCGGGCAACAGGCGGACGGCTACGTTTTACTGGGCCTGTTGCGACGCCAGTACCCCCGCTTGCCAGTGATTCTGGTGACGATGTTTGCCAATGTCGCCACCTTGCGGGCGTCGTTCGCCCTCGGGGCCAGGGCCATTGTCGCCAAGAGCGCATCGGCCAAGGAGTTGCCCACCGCACTCAAGGTGGTCAGTGAGGGCCAGACGTTTGTCAGTGAGTGCCTGCGGGTGCAACTGGTCCAGGCCGGGACAGGGGACCAGTCGCAACCCCCGCAACTGTCGGGCAAGGAGCGGGAAGTGGTGCGCATGCTCGCCAGCGGCATGACCGTCAGCCAGATCGCCGCCCGGGTCAATCGCAGCGTTTCCACCATCAGCAAGCAGAAGAGCACGGCCATGAGCCGCTTGTGCATTTCCACCGACGTCGACTTGTTTGCCTATGCTCGCAGCAGCGGCATGGTTCCCTAGGCATTCCTGGCACTAATGCCAGTAGTGTTCCCGGGCGCTGGGGATTATCGTATCGGCCATCCCACCCTTTTTGCGGAACCTGCCCATGAGCGACGCCCATAACGCTGTGATCACCGAGTTCTACAGCGCCTTCCAGCGCCTGGACGCCGAGGCCATGAGCGCCTGCTACACCGACGATGTGGTGTTCAGCGACCCGGCCTTCGGTGAACTGCGTGGGCGGGATGCCGGTGACATGTGGCGCATGCTCACCACCCGGGCCAAGGACTTTTCCCTGACCTTCGACAGCGTGCGCAGCGACGAAATCACCGGCAGCGCGCACTGGGTGGCGACCTACCTGTTCAGCGCCACCGGCAACACCGTGGTCAACGACATCCGCGCGCGGTTTGTGTTTCGCGACGGCAAGATCTGCGAGCACCACGATCACTTCGACCTGTGGCGCTGGTCGCGCCAGGCCTTGGGCACCAAAGGCCTGTTGCTGGGCTGGACGCCGCTGGTGAAAAACGCCGTGCGCGCCCAGGCGCTGAAAGGCTTGAAGGCGTTCCAGGCCCGTGGCGAGGTAGCTTGACCTGTGGCGAGGGGGCTTGTCCCCCGTTGGGCTGCGAAGCAGCCCCAGAAAGGCAATCGAGGTCTTTCAGAAATACCGTGATTGCTGATTCAGGGCTGCTTCGCTGCCCAACGGGGGACAAGCCCCCTCGCCACAGACAAACCCCCCTCGCCACAGACAAACCCCCTCGCCACAGACAAGCCCCCTCCCCACAGGGTGTGCAGGCATTGATAAGATGTGTGTTCTTCTCTTGGGGTGTCGGAACGGATTGTGAATAGCGCTTCTGAAGTTGTTCCTGTCGAAGCCAAGCCGTGGTTTGTCTATTTGGTGCGTGCCGCCAATGGCTCGCTCTATTGCGGCATCAGCAATGACCCGGTGCGCCGCTTTGCCACTCACCAGAGCGGCAAGGGCGCACGGTTTTTTCTCTCAAGCCCCGCCGTGGCGCTGGTGTACACCGAAGCCTGTGCCAGCAAGGCCGAGGCGTTGCGCCAGGAGCGGCTGATCAAGAAGTTGAAGAAAAGCGCCAAGGAGTGCCTGGCGGCGATCGGCCCATCAATTTGACTGATCAGTTCCCATGCACGCCATTGGCGGGTTTGCAGGCTAAGCTGGACGCTCACTCATTAAGCGGAGCCTGGCATGTCTGAGTTGATCCTCCACCACTACCCGCAGTCCCCATTTGCTGAAAAAGCCCGCCTGTTGCTGGGTTTCAAAGGCTTGTCCTGGCGCTCGGTGCTTATCTCGCCGGTGATGCCCAAGCCTGACTTGACCGCCCTCACCGGGGGTTATCGCAAGACCCCGGTGCTGCAGGTCGGCGCCGATATTTACTGCGACAGCGCCCTGATCGCCCGCCGCCTGGAGCAGGAAAAAGCCGCACCAGCCCTGTTTCCCCAAGGCCTTGAACTGGTCAGCCAGGGGTTCGCCGCCTGGGCGGATTCGACGGTGTTTGCCCATGCAGTGAGCCTGGTATTCCAGCCGGAGTCCCTGGCGGTCAAGTTCGCCAAAGTGCCGCCGCAAATGATCGAGGTGCTGGTGGCCGACCGCAGCAAGTTGTTCAGCGGTGGCACGGCGACCCGCGTGCAACTGGACCAGGCCAAGCATCAATGGCCGGTGATCATCGGCCGTATCAATCAACAGTTGCAGCATCAGCAGGGCGACTTCCTGTTCGGCGAGCCGTCGATTGCCGACTTTGCCCTGGCCCATCCGTTGTGGTTCCTCATGGGGTCGCCGGTGACGTCGCCGCTGGTGGAAGCCTATCCCGCCGTCGCGGCCTGGCTGGCCCGGGTCTTGGGTTTCGGCCATGGCACGTCGAGCCAGATGACTGCCGAGCAAGCCCTGGACGTGGCGCGCAATGCCACGCCGGCCAACCTGCCGGAAGACATCTTCGAAGACCCGAACGGCTTCAAACCCGGCCAGCAGGTGGCCCTCAGCGCCACCGATTATGGCGTCGACCCGGTGGCCGGCGAGTTACTGTTTGCCGGCCGGGAAGAGCTGATTCTGCGGCGCACCGACGAACGTGGCGGCACCGTGCATGTGCACGTCCCACGCTTCGGATTTCGGATCCAAACGGCGTGACTGAAATTATTTTCAAATCGAGGTGAGGTAAACCTGTCGGCCATCCGTGTAGTGCTTGAAACTGCGATTAATTCGCATTAACAGCGCTTTTTACACACGGGTTCTCAAGCATGAAGTCCAGGGCAACGTCGGCGGGTTCGGTTAAACAATGGCTGGGAGCCTCGGTATTGGCGGTGTCGGGGCTGGCGCTGCTGCCCCAGGGCGTGGCGCAGGCGGCTGAGGCGCAGCAACAGAGCACCGTGTTCAACTTTGCCCTGGCCGCCAAGCCGCTGCCCCAGGCGTTGAGCGATTTCACCCGGGTGACCGGCATCAGCGTGGTTTACACCGACGAAGCGCCCTACGCCATCAAGGCCCCGGCCATCACCGGGCAGATGAGCGCGACCCAGGCCATGCAGCGCCTGCTGGGCAATTCCGGCTTCACCTTCCGCCAGATCGACGCCCGCACCCTGGCCCTGGAACCGTTGCCGACCGACGGCGCGCTGAACCTCGGTGCCACCACCATCAACGGTGCGGCCCTGGCCTCGGACACCACCAGTTACCAGCCGCCGCCCACCAGTTCGGTTATGCGTTCCCACGGCCTGCTGCTGGAAACCCCGCAAACCGTCAACGTGGTGCCGGCCCAGGTGATGCGCGATCAACAGCCGCGCAACCTCGACGACGCCCTGACCAACATCAGCGGCATCACCCAGGCCAACACCCTGGGCAGCACCCAAGATGCGGTGATGTTGCGCGGTTTTGGTGATAACCGTAACGGTTCGATCATGCAGGACGGCATGCCCGTGGTGCAGGGCCGGGCGCTGAACTCCACCGCCGAACGGGTTGAAGTGCTCAAGGGCCCGTCGTCGTTGCTCTACGGCATCCAGGACCCGGGCGGCGTGGTCAATATCGTCAGCAAGAAACCGGAACTGGTCCAATCCACCGCCCTGACCGTGCGCGGCTCGACCTTTGGTGACGGCAAGAATGGCAGCGGCGGCAACCTCGACACCACCGGCCCCATCGGTGACAGCGGATTGGCGTACCGCTTGATCGTCGACCATGAAGACGAAGACTACTGGCGCAATTACGGCACCCACCGCGAGAGCCTGATTGCCCCGTCGCTGGCCTGGTATGGCGACAGCACCAAGCTGTTATTCGCCTATGAGCATCGGGAGTTTCTGTCGCCGTTTGACCGGGGCACCGCCATCGACCCCAAGACCAACCACCCGCTGAATATCCCGTCGACTCGCCGTCTCGATGAGCCCTTCAACAACATGGAAGGCCGCTCCGACCTGTACCGCTTCGAAGCCGACCACGACCTGAACGACGACTGGAAAGCTCACTTCGGCTACAGCTGGAACCGCGAGACCTACGACGCCAGCCAGGTGCGTGTGGTCAAGGTCAACAGCAACGGCACCCTGACCCGCAGCATGGACGGCACCCAGGGCGCGCTGACCACCGACCGCTTCGCCACCGCCAGCCTTGAAGGCAAGGTGAACGTGGCCGGCATGCAGCACGACCTGACCTTCGGCCTGGATGACGAGTACCGCAAGATCTACCGCGCCGACCTGATCCGCCAGGCGCCCCGTGGCACGTTCAACTACAACGATCCGGTCTATGGCAATGAAGTGGCGGGCACCACCGTCAGTGCGCCGGACAGCAACCAGACCGACCTGCTGCGCAGCGACTCGCTGTTTATGCAGGACTCGATCCACCTCACCGACCAGTGGATTCTGGTAGGCGGCGCGCGTTATCAGATGTACGACCAATACGCAGGCAAGGGCATCCCATTCACCGCCAACACCGATGGCAATGGCCAGAAGTGGGTGCCCCGCGTCGGCCTGGTGTACCGCTACACCGACGAACTGTCGTTCTACGGCAGCTACACCGAGTCGTTCAAACCCAACTCCACCATCGCGCCGCTCGCCAACAAAACGACCCTGGACGGCAGCCTCGAGCCGGAACAGTCGAAGTCCTGGGAGCTGGGCACCAAGCTCGACATGCCGGGTCGCATCACCGCCAGCGCAGCGTTGTTCAACATCGAAAAACGTAACGTGCTGGTCCAGGTGGGCGATGGCCTGACCTCGGTCTACAGCGTCGCCGGCAAGGTGCGCTCCCGTGGCCTGGAACTGGATGCCAGCGGTCAGTTGACGGACAAGTGGAGCGTGATCGGCAGCTATGCCTACACCGATGCGGTTGTCACCGAAGACCCGGACCTGAAGGGCAACCGCCTGCAAAACGTCGCGAAGAACACCGGCTCGCTGTCGGCGGTGTATGACTTCGGCAGCCTCCTTGGCGGTGACCAACTGCGGGTCGGCGCCGGTGCACGTTATGTTGGCGAGCGCTCGGGTGATGCGGCCAACAGCTTCGAGCTGCCGGGTTATACCGTGGCCGATGCTTTCGCTACGTATGACACCAAGGTCGACGGGCAGAAGGTCAAGTTCCAGCTCAACGTGAAGAACCTGTTTGACCGCACCTATTACACCTCCGCCGTGAACACCCAGTTCGTCTCCATCGGCGATGCCCGCCAGGTGTCCGTCTCCAGCACCCTGGAGTTCTGATGAAATACTGGTTATGGGCAGCCCTGCTGATCAGCGGCGCGGCATGGGCCGATGACGCGACCTACCATCGCGAACACCGGGTGACGCTGCCCGGTTCCGCCCATAGCTGGGGCTTTGTCGCGCTGGACCCGACCCGGCCCTATCTGTTCCTGGCCCGCCGGGAAAACGGCCTGAGCGTGTTTGACGTGAAGCAGCAGCGCCTGGTCAAGACCGTGGCGCAGTCCGAAGGCGCCAATGGCGTGGTGTTCGTGCCCGAGGTGAACCGTGTATTCGTGCTCAACACCGACGGCAGTTTGAGCGTGGTGCAGTTATCCACACTCAAATTGCTCAAGCGCATCCCGGTGGCGCAAAGCAACCTCAACAGCGCGGTGTACGAGCCGTCGACGGGCAAGGTGATTATTGTCAGCGGCCGTCGGGCGGATCGTTCGACGCTGTTTGAATTTGATCCCAAGCAGGAGCGAATCACCGGCGCTCATGAGCTGGCGGTGAAGAAAATCGACCCGTTGCTGGTCAAGGGCGATGGCAGCTTCTTCCTGCCGATGCGCGATGAAGGCAAGGTGGCCCGATATTCGGCGAGCACCTTTGCGCTCCAAGGTACCTGGCAGTTCGCTGATTGCCCCAAACCCAGCGCCCTGGCCCAGGACGTGGCGCGCCAGCGGCTGTTCGTGGCGTGTCGTGGTGAGGCGCCAGTGTTGATCGTCGCCGACCGGGAGACCGGTGAAGTGAAGGCGACGCTGCCCATCACCCGCGACGTCAACGCCCTGGCCTATGACGAGCAGCACCGGCGCTTGCTGATCCCCAGCGGCGTTGATGCCAACCTGACGCTCGTGGATCAACAGGATGCCGATCACTACACCGTGCGTGCCGGCGTCAGCACCTTGCCGATGGCCTACAACATGGCGTTCGACCCGGTGAGCCAGCGGGTATTCCTGCCGGCCATGGACTTTACCCAGCCGGCGCCGAGCCAGGCCGAACCCAAGCCAGACCCGGTGTTTCAGGCCAATACCTTTTCCATCACCACCCTGGGCCTTGATTGACCGGGAGGAATTCCACAAGCTGCGCACTCTCGAAATTCAAGGACTACCAGGTTTATGCGGTTGGGACGATGGACACACGCCGGCGGGTTGCTGCTGGGCTTGAGCTTGTTGCTGGGCGGTTGCGCCACGGCGCCGAAAACTTCCACCAGCGCCAGCCTCGACCAGTTATTGGCCGACCCGGCGCTGCACGGTGCCAGCGTGTCGCTGATGGTGCGCGATGCCCGCAGTGGCAGCACGCTTTACCAACACAACCCGCGCACGCGGTTGAGCCCGGCCTCCGGCCTCAAGTTGCTGACCACGGCCGCGGCGATGGATGTGTTGGGCCCGCAGTATCGGTTTTCCACCCAACTGCTGAGCACGGGCACCCGGCAGGGCGCGCTGCTTAACGGCAATCTCTACCTGCGCGGCCTGGGCGACCCGACGATCCAGTGGGCGGACTACCAGGCATTGGCAGCCAGCCTGGCCCAGCAGGGTATCCGGCAGGTGCAAGGCGACTTGGTGTTCGATGACACCTTTTTCGATGCTGAGCGCCTGGGCGTCGATTGGTCCCAGGACGATGAAAGCACCTACTACGGCGCGCAGATTTCGGCGCTGACGGTGTCGCCCAATACGGACTTTGATGCGGGCTCCCTGTTGATCACGGCCAAGGCGCCGGCTGTGGCGGGTCGCCCGGTGACGGTGGAGGTCAGCCCGGTCACCGACTACGTGCAGCTCAGCAACCGTGCCGTCAGCGGTGCGGGCAACAGCTATGGGATCAATCGTCAGCACGGGACCAACCTTATGCAACTCACCGGGGCGTTGGCGCCGGGCAAGCAGAGCCGGCAATTGGTCAGTGTGTGGGAGCCGACGCAACTGGTCGGCAATCTGTTTGAACAGGCGTTGGCACAGCAGGGGATTACCGTGCAAGGGCGCCGGTTGATCGGCGGTGCCACGCCGGCCACGGCGACGGTGCTGGCGATGCACGAGTCGGCACCGCTGCAGGAATTGATCACGCCGCTGCTCAAGCTTTCCAACAACAACATGTCTGAAGTCTTGCTCAAGACCATGGGCCGCAAGACGGCCAATGCCGGCACGGCGTCTGCCGGCGTGGCGGCAGTGGCGGGGTTTCTCAAGCGCCAGGGCATTGATACGGCCACCTTGAACCAGGTGGACGGCTCGGGGTTGTCCCGACGTAACCTGGTGTCGTCGCAGAACCTGACGGACCTGCTGCTGGCCGCGAGCAAACAGCCCTGGTTCAACGCCTGGTACAACGCGCTGCCGATTGCCGGTAACCCGGAGCGAATGGTGGGCGGCAGCCTGCGCTATCGCCTGCGGGGCACGGCGGCGCAGAACAACCTGCACGCCAAGACCGGCTCCATGAGTGGCGTGTCGTCGTTGAGCGGGTATGTCACTGATGCCAATGGGCGCAAGCTGGTGTTTTCGATGGTGAGCAACAATTACGTGGTCGAAGGCGCGCGCATCAAGGCATTGGAGAACCGCCTTGCGGCAGCGTTGGCAAAATCGACGGACTGACGTTGAACACAAAAAACTGAAGGCTGTGGAGATCAAATGTGGGAGCGGGCTTGCTGTGGTGAGGGGGCTTGTCCCCCGTCGGGTTCACCACAGATTGATGGGGCTGCTTCGCAGCCCAGCGCGGGGCAAGCCCGCTCACCACAGCAAGCCCGCTCCCACATTGGAACTGAGCCATCAGGCAGATTGCATTTCAAGGCAGAAACGCCTGTCGGTATTCCCCCGGTGTCGCCCTCATCGCCTGGCGGAACCGGTTGGTGAAGTGGCTGGCACTGGAAAATCCGCACGCCAGGGCAATCTCGCCCAGTGGCAACGAGCTGCCACGCAACAGCTCCCGGGCGCGGGCCAGGCGTCGCGCCAGCAGGTATTGATGGGGCGGCAAGCCAAAGCTCTCGCGAAACATCCGCGCAAAGTGGTACTCCGACAGCGCGCACAACCCCGCCAATTGCCCCAGGCTGACCGGCTCGGCCAACTGGTGGTCGATGTATTCCACCAATTGCCGGCGCTGGTGGGCGGCCAGACCGCCTTTGAGGCGCAACCCCTCACGCATCCCCACCTGGCTGAGCAAGGTATGGCTGAGCATTTCATGGGCCAGGCTGCTGGTGAGCAAGCGTTCGCCGGGTTCTTTCCAGTTCAGGCTGATCAACTGGTGGAAGCGCCGGGCCTGCTGTGGGTCGTCGAGGAATGTGCTCTCACGCAACAGCAACTCCCGTGGTTCACGGTCCAGCAAGGTCACGCAGCCCAGGGCGAATTGCTCCGGGCTGAAATACACGTGGGCCAGGCGGATCTCGCCGTTGATCACCCAGGCTGACTGGTGGTCGGCGGGCAGAATGCACAGCTTGTCCGGGCCGCCCTTGGTGCCGGGCTGGTCGCGGCGAAAGGTGCCGGTGCCGCCGCCGATGTAGCAGGACAGGGTGTGGTGGTCGGGGGCTTCGTAGTCCTGGGCGTCGTGATGGTTGCTCCACAGGGCTGCAGACAAGCCGTCACCGAGCTCGGCACACAGCTCGAGGCGAGCGTTGGGCGAGCGGTTGAGGGATTGAAAGACTTGCAGGGTTTCCAGTGGTGGCATATTCGTACTCTCTGACGGCTTGCATCCTACTCCCAGCGGCGGTTGCTGTGAGCCCGGCAGCCGACAAAAGCGCAAGAATGTGCAAGAGGCTGGGTGCCGCCCGGGGCGAAACTGTGGCTCAACCCCAAGGAGCCCGTCATGAACCTATTTCTGTATTTACTCACTGTGCTGATCTGGGGCACCACGTGGATTGCCCTCAAATGGCAGCTTGGAGTGGTGGCGATTCCGGTGTCCATCGTCTATCGCTTTGGCCTCGCCGCGTTGGTGCTGTTCGTGATGCTGCTGCTCAGCCGCAAGCTGCAGGTGATGAACCGTCGCGGGCATTTGATCTGCCTGGCCCAGGGCCTGTGCCTGTTTTGCGTGAATTTCATGTGCTTCCTGACTGCCAGCCAGTGGATCCCCAGCGGCCTGGTGGCGGTGGTGTTCTCCACGGCCACCTTGTGGAACGCGCTGAACGCCCGGGTGTTCTTTGGCCAGAAGGTCGCCCGCAATGTGTTGATGGGCGGCGGTCTGGGCCTGCTGGGCCTGGGGCTGTTGTTCGGGCCGGAACTGGTGGGGCACACCGCCAGCCCGCAAACCTTGCTCGGCCTGGGTTTGGCGTTGCTCGGCACTATGTGTTTCTCGGCGGGCAACATGCTCTCGAGCCTGCAACAGAAGGCTGGCCTCAAGCCGTTGACCACCAATGCCTGGGGCATGGCCTACGGCGCCTCAATGCTGGCGATGTACTGCGCAGTGCAGGGCATCCCGTTCGACATGGAGTGGAACAGCCGCTACATCGGTTCGTTGCTGTACCTGGTGATCCCGGGTTCGGTGATCGGGTTTACCGCCTACCTGACCCTGGTCGGCCGTATGGGCCCGGAGCGGGCGGCGTATTGCACCGTGCTGTTCCCGGTGGTGGCGCTGAACGTCTCGGCGTTTGCCGAGGGCTACCAGTGGACCGCGCCGGCGTTGGCCGGGTTGGTGCTGGTGATGCTGGGGAATGTGTTGGTGTTTCGTAAGCCCAAGGTTGGCGCGCCAATCAATCCAATCTACAAGGCGAAGCAGGTCTAGTGTGGGAGCTGTCGAGCCCGAGCGGGGCTGCGATGCAGGCGCTGCGGTCTTGCAGGTGCACTGCGGTGATGCCATCGCAGCCTCGCTAAAGCTCGACAGCTCCCACATTTGATCCTTTTTGTCTGAGAACCAGCGTTCGTTATTTCAGGCCCAGGCGCTTGGCCATCCGGCCCAGGTTGGCCCGGTCCAGGCCCAGCTCGCGGGCGGCGCTGGCCCAGTTGTGCTGGTGGCGTTCGAGGCAGGCACTGATAACCTGGCGCTGGTAGTTCTCGGTGGCCAGGCGCAGGTCGCCGGTCACGTCCGGCACGGCGTCGGGCTGCTGTTCGATCGGTGGTGCGCTGACGTTCGGCAAGTCCAGGTCCGTGGCGTCCAGGCTGAGGATCTTCGGCCGTTCCCGGCAGTTGCCCAGCGCTTTCAGGGCGCTGCGGCCGATCAGGTGTTCCAGCTCGCGCACATTGCCTGGCCACCCATATGTCAACAGCGCCGCCTGGGCGTCACTGGTCAGGCGCAGGCTGCCCAGGCCCATGCGCGAGCGGTTCTGTTCGAGGAAAAAGCCGGCCAGCAACAGCACGTCGCGCCCGCGCTCACGCAGCGCCGGGACTTGCAGCGGGTACACACTCAAACGGTGATAGAAGTCGGCGCGATAGCGGCCACTGCGCACTTCTTCGGCTAAATCCCGGTTGGTGGCGGCGATCAGGCGTACATCTACCTGATGCTCCTTGTCGGAGCCCAAACGTTGCAGTTGGCCGCTTTGCAGCACCCGCAACAGCTTGGCCTGCACGGTGAGGGACAGCTCGCCCACTTCGTCCAGGAACAACGTGCCGCCATTCGCCAGTTCGAATTTGCCCCGGCGTTCATTCAGCGCGCCGGTAAACGCGCCGCGCACATGGCCGAACAACTCGCTTTCCACCAGGGTTTCCGGCAGGGCGGCGCAGTTGAGGCTGATCAGCGGTTTTTCGGCGCGGGAGGAGGCGGCATGGATCGCCTGGGCCACCAGTTCCTTGCCGACGCCGGTCTCGCCGGTGATCAATACCGTCAGGTCGCTGCCACCCACCAGGTTGATTTCTTCCACCAGCCGTTTGTGGGTTTTGCTCTGGCCGATCATTTCCTTGTGCTGCTGGCCGCTGGCCTGGCGGTAGATTTCGGCGCGTTGGTGTTCGTCTTCGGCGCGCAGGGCCAGGCGTTCGATGCGTGCGGCGACATTCACCGTCGCGGCGGCAAGGCTGGCGAAGGCTTGCAGGGCGTCCAGTTCCACCCGTTCGAAGCGTTCGGTATCCAGGGCGTCGAGGGTCAGCAGGCCCCAGGGCTGGTCGTCGACAAACAGCGGGCAGCCCATGCAGTCATGGACTTCCAGGTGCCCGTGCAGGCCATCCACCAACCCGTCGTAGGGGTCGGGCAGGTCGCTGTCGCTGTCAAAGCGGGTCGGGCCGGGGCTGCTGAGCAGCACGCCAAAGCGCGGGTGCTCGCTGACTTTGAAGCGCCGGCCGAGGGTGTCGGTGCTCAGGCCGTCCACCGCCAGCGGTACCAGCCATTCGCCATCGAGGCGCAGCAGGGCGGCGGCGTCGCAGGGCAGCAGGGCTCGCATGGCCTGGAGCAGGCGCCGGTAGCGCTCGCCTTCGGGCAGCTCGCGGGACAGGTCGGCGACCAGGGGCAGCAGGGTGGTGAGCAGGGGTTGCGCAGTCATAATGACTCCTTGTAGTCATAGTGACTATAAGATGTAGGAAGTCATACTGACTACATTAATTTCAAGTAATTGATTTATAAGGGTTTATAAGTTGGCACGAATACTGAGTAGTAGAGGGTATTCAGTAAGAAGACTCAGGAGTCTGCCATGCTTAGTGCCCAAGACCGTGCCATCGTCAAATCCACCGTGCCCCTGCTGGAAAGCGGCGGCGAAGCGCTGATCACCCATTTCTACCGCATGATGCTGTCCGAGTACCCCGAGGTGCGCCCGCTGTTCAACCAGGCCCACCAGGCCAGCGGCGACCAGCCACGGGCCCTGGCCAATGGCGTGTTGATGTACGCCCGGCACATCGACCAACTGGACCAGTTGGGCGACCTGGTGGCGAAGATCATCAACAAGCACGTGGCCCTGCAGATCCTGCCGGAGCATTACCCGATTGTGGGCACCTGCCTGCTGCGGGCGATTTCTGAAGTGCTGGGCAGCGAAATCGCCACCCCTGAAGTGATGAGTGCCTGGGGCGCCGCTTATGGCCAACTGGCTGACATCCTGATCGGTGCCGAAGCGGCTATCTATAAAGAGAAGGCCGAGGCACCGGGCGGCTGGCGCGGTGCGCGGTCGTTCACCCTGGTCAAGCGAGTGGAGGAGAGCGCGGAAATTACCTCGTTCTACTTCGCACCGGTGGATAAAGGCCCGATCCTGGCCGCCGAGCCAGGCCAATACATCGGTATGAAATTGCTGCTGGAGGGTGAAGAAGTACGCCGCAACTACTCCCTCTCGGCCCGCAGCCAGTCGGGCCAGTACCGCATCAGCGTCAAGCGCGAGGCCGGTGGCCGGGTGTCGAACTACCTGCATGACCAGTTTCAGGTGGGGGCGACCATCGACCTGTTCACGCCATCGGGTGAGTTCACCCTGGCGGCCAGCGACAAACCGTTGGTACTGATCAGCGGTGGTGTCGGCATCACGCCAACCCTGCCGATGCTCGAAGCGGCCCTGGCCACTGAGCGTCCGATTCACTTTATCCACTGCGCGCGCAATGGTGGGGTGCATGCGTTCCGGGAGTGGGTGGATGGCCTGGCTGCGCAGCATCCGCAGCTCAAACGCTTCTATTGCTACGCCGAAGATGATGGCGTGAGCCCGGCGGCGGACAAGGTCGGCATGCTGAGCCAGGAGCAGCTGGCGGCGTGGTTGCCCCAGGAGCGTGATGTGGATGCTTACTTCCTGGGGCCAAAAGGCTTCATGGCGGCGATCAAACGTCACCTGAAGGCCCTGGGTGTGCCAGAGAAGCAGAGCCGGTATGAGTTTTTTGGGCCGGCGTCGGCGCTGGAATAACCCTTACCCCCTGTGGTCTTGTGATTATCTGTGGCGAGGGGGCTTGTCCCCCGTTGGAGTGCGCAGCGCTCCCATTCTTTTGGGGCTGCTGCGCAGCCCAACGGGGGACAAGCCCCCTTGCCACAAAGGACTCGGTCGCAAGGAAGTTTCGAAACAGTTCCCCAGATTAATCCGCTGTTAACCCTCCCTGTTTAAACCTCCTCACGCCAACTGCTCAACTTTCACCGTCCGCGTGTAAACTTGCGGCCATTGGCACAACCACAATTGGCTAAAGGGAAACGGGGATGATCGACGAATTGCGTTTGGGCAGGGAGCGACGCTTTCTGGTACTGCTGGGCATCATTTGCCTGGCGCTGATCGGCGGGGCGCTGTACATGCAGGTGGTGTTGGGCGAGGCGCCATGCCCGCTGTGCATCCTGCAACGCTACGCCTTGCTGCTGATCGCGATCTTCGCCTTCATCGGGGCCGCCATGCGCACCCCTCGCAGTGTCACGGTGTTTGAAGTGCTGGTGACCCTCAGCGCCCTCGGTGGCGTCGCCGCCGCCGGTTATCACGTGTACATCCAGTACTTTCCGAAAGTCAGCTGCGGCATTGATGTGCTGCAACCGATTGTCGATGGCTTGCCGCTGGCCTCGCTGTTTCCCTTGGGGTTCCAGGTCGATGGCTTCTGTGAGACGCCTTACCCGCCCGTCCTCGGCCTGTCCCTGGCCCAATGGGCGCTGGTGGCGTTTGTGCTGACCGTCATCCTGGTGCCACTGGGCATCTACCGTAATCGCCAGCGCAAAGCCTAAGCCGTAACAACCCAACGCCCCGACCTTCCTATAAAGAAGGTCGGGGCGTATTTGTTTGTGGAAATTTGTGAAGGGGCTGTGACGCGAGGCAAGTTTGGGTGCGCGCAGTGTGCGACATGTTGTCACACGGAAGCGGCCGCCGGACGTTTCTGACCCCAGGAAACGCGGCATAAATTTGCACCAGGCGGCGTTTTGTGGCTGTCAGTTCGTGGCGTGGCCGGCGCCGCGAGTCGCGCGAGGCCGGCGACACTGCCCGATGTCCGAATGCCTTGTTTTTAGGGCACTTGGATCCGTTTTCGATGCCCTTACAGCTTGTAGGGGATGTGGCGTTATGCCCAATAACACGGCATTTTTTGTGGTTTTTGTCGAGAATCAAACACGATACGATCGCGGACCTTTGCAATAATGGTGAAGGATTATTGCTGGAAACGATAAAAATTATTTCTGGATAAGACATGGTTTATACATCGCTAGCTAACTACAATCGCCCGCACTGAATGTCCGGTGCTGCTCACCCCTGAGCAAACAATGGCGGTCGAGAAGCGGGTGTAACGTTTCATGCGACCCCAGGTGCCGGCAGCTTTTCAACTATCCGCACCAAATGGAATTGGTCTGTAACAAGGCCTTTGACCCACGAATTCGAATAAGAACTCACCGCTAGCCCGGGACGTGTCGATTCGCGCAAGGTGCGACGGGCAGGCCCTTATTCAATCGAAGAGAAATGCCAACCCTTGGCAGGGTGAAGTGTTGGCGATCAAAACCCAACTGCATTGCGCAAGCTGCTTTAGAGGTCGTGAGATGAGTAAAAACAGGTACCCCCGATTACTAGGCTTTTTGCCGCTGCTCGGCATGCTGTTAATGCTGGGAGGCTGCAAGTGGACCTTGCTCGACCCTAAAGGTCAGGTCGGTCTGGATCAACGAAACCTGATCATCACCGCCACCCTGCTGATGCTGTTGGTCGTGGTGCCCGTGATCATCATGACGTTCGCCTTCGCCTGGAAATACCGCGCGTCGAACACCAGCGCGACGTACGCGCCGAAGTGGTCGCACTCCACCAAGATCGAAATCGCGGTGTGGCTGGTCCCGGTCCTCATCATCATTGCCCTGGGTTACATCACCTACAAGTCGACCCACGAGCTGGACCCTTACCGTCCGCTGGACTCCGACGTCAAGCCGATCAACATCGAAGTGGTCGCGCTGGACTGGAAGTGGCTGTTCATCTACCCGGACCTGGGTATCGCCACCGTGAACCAGATCCGGTTCCCGGAGAACACCCCGCTGAACTTCCGGATCACCTCCGATGCGGTGATGAACTCGTTCTTCATCCCGGCACTGGGCGGCCAGATCTACGCGATGGCAGGTATGCAGACTCGCCTGCACCTGATCGCAAACGAGAAAGCTGAAATGGAAGGCATCTCCGCGAACTACAGCGGCGCTGGCTTCACCGGCATGAAATTCAAAGCGATCTCGACGAGCCAGGAAGATTTCAACGCCTGGGTAGCCGAAGTCAAGGCCGCACCTAAACAGCTTGATCAAGCTGAATACGACGCCCTGACCAAACCAAGCCAGAACAACCCAGTCGCCCTGTACTCCACGTACGAGCCGGACCTGTTTCAGAAAATCGTCGACAAGTACGAAGGTATGAAGCCAGGCAAGCCGATCGAGCACGAGAAGAAAGAAGTGGCCGCGGTTGAAGGTTCTGACACGGGCTCGCATTCAACTGCTGGGGCAGAGGAGTAAACGATGTTTGGTAAATTAAGTTGGGATGCGGTCCCGTTCCACGAGCCGATCGTGATGGTGACCATCGCCATGATCGCGCTGGGTGGTCTGGCACTGTTTGCGGGTATCACCTATTTCAAGAAGTGGACCTACCTGTGGACCGAGTGGCTGACGTCTGTCGACCACAAGAAAATCGGTGTCATGTACGTCATCGTTGCCATGGTCATGCTGCTGCGTGGTTTTGCCGACGCCATCATGATGCGTACCCAGTTGGCCATGGCCACCGAGGGTTCGCCTGGCTACCTGCCTCCTGAACACTATGACCAGATCTTCACCGCCCACGGTGTGATCATGATCATCTTCATGGCGATGCCTTTCTTCACCGGCCTGATGAACCTTGCCTTGCCGCTGCAGATCGGTGCGCGTGACGTTGCGTTCCCGTTCCTGAACTCCTTGAGCTTCTGGCTGCTGGTGTCCGGCGTAGTGCTGATCAACCTGTCCCTGGGCGTCGGCGAATTCGCCAAGACCGGTTGGGTGGCTTACCCGCCGTTGTCGGGCATTGCCTACAGTCCGGGCGTGGGTGTGGATTACTACATCTGGGCGCTACAGCTATCAGGACTCGGGACGACACTGACGGGGGTCAACTTCCTGGCCACCGTCTTGAAAATGCGCGCCCCGGGCATGAAGTTGATGGACATGCCGATCTTCACCTGGACCTGCACCTGGGCCAACGTACTGATCGTCGCATCGTTCCCGATCCTGGCTGCAACCATGGCGTTGCTGTCGCTTGACCGTTACCTGGATTTCCACATTTTCACCAATGAACTTGGTGGCAATCCAATGATGTACGTGAACCTGTTCTGGGCATGGGGGCACCCTGAGGTGTACATCCTGATCCTGCCAGCGTTCGGTATCTTCTCTGAAGTGATCTCGACCTTCTCGGGCAAGCGCCTGTTCGGTCACCACTCGATGATCTACGCCTCGGGCGCGATCTCGGTACTGGGCTTCATGGTTTGGCTGCACCACTTCTTCACCATGGGTTCGGGGGCCAGCGTCAACGCGTTCTTCGGACTGGCGACGATGCTGATTTCTATCCCGACGGGGGTGAAGCTATTTAACTGGCTATTCACCATCTATCACGGTCGTCTGCGTATCACCAGCCAGGTTCTGTGGACCCTGGGCTTCATGGTGACCTTCGCGATCGGCGGCATGACCGGCGTACTGCTGGCCATCCCGGGTGCTGACTTCGTACTGCACAACAGCCTGTTTGTAATTGCTCACTTCCACAACGTGATCATCGGCGGCGCGGTATTCGGCTACATCGCAGGCTTCAGCTTCTACTTCCCGAAAGCGTTCGGCTTCAAGCTGCACGAAGGCTGGGGCAAGGCTGCATTCTGGTTCTGGATCTCGGGCTTCTTCGTCGCGTTCATGCCGCTCTACGCCTTGGGCTTCATGGGCATGACCCGTCGTCTGAACGCCACCACCAACCCTGAGTGGGTACCGTACCTGTACGTGGCCATGTTCGGTGCGGTGATGATCGCGGTCGGTATCGCCTGCCAGCTGATCCAGCTGTATGTCAGCGTGCGTGATCGCAAGCAGAACCTGTGCGAATCCGGCGACCCATGGAATGCGCACACCCTGGAATGGTCGACCTCGTCGCCACCGCCGTTCTACAACTTTGCCGTACTGCCTAAGGCTGACAGCATCGATCCGTTCACTGAAGCCAAGGAAGACGGTACTGCGTACCAGAAGCCTGCGCGTTACGAACCGATCCACATGCCGAACAACACCGCCACTGGCGTGGTGATGGGTGCGCTGTTGACCGTCTTCGGTTTCGCGATGATCTGGCACATCTGGTGGCTGGCCATCGCTAGCCTGGTGGGCACCATCGGTTACTTCATCGTTCACGCTGCCCGTGATGACCAAGGCTACATGGTGCCGGTCGACGTGATCGAACGCATCGAAGCCGAGCAACACGCTCGCCTGGTTGCCGAGAAGAAGATCCCGGCCAACCGTGTTGAAACCTCGTTGGAACAGGCTTAAACCATGTCGAACTTAGTGACCAATGCTGGACACGCCCATGTCGATGACCATGGGCACGATGACCATCACCACGACTCGGGGCCAATGACCGTCTTCGGTTTCTGGCTCTACCTGATGACCGACTGCATCTTGTTTGCGTCGATCTTCGCGGTGTACGCGGTACTGGTAAACAACGTAGCGGGTGGCCCGTCGGGCCACGACATCTTCGAACTGCCTTACGTGCTCGGCGAAACCGCCTTGCTGTTGTTCAGCTCGATCACCTACGGCTTCGCCATGCTGGCCTTCTACAAGGGCAGCAAGAAAGGCGTCCTGAGCTGGTTGGCCCTGACCTTCCTGTTCGGCCTGGGCTTCATCGGCATGGAGGTCAATGAGTTCCACCTGCTGATCTCCGAAGGTTACGGCCCGCACCGCAGCGGCTTCCTGTCGGCGTTCTTCACGCTGGTAGGTACCCACGGTCTGCACGTATCCGCCGGTCTGATCTGGATGGCGACCATGATGTATCAGGTCAACAAGCATGGCCTGACCAACACCAACAAGACTCGCCTGAGCTGCCTGAGCCTGTTCTGGCACTTCCTGGACGTGGTCTGGATCTGCGTCTTCACCGTTGTCTACCTGATGGGGACTCTGTAATGGCTAATGCACATTCCCATGACAGCCATGATGACAGTCACGGCAGCGTCAAGTCGTACGCCATTGGCTTCATCCTGTCGGTCATCCTGACGCTGATTCCGTTCGGCCTGGTCATGTACCCGACCCTGCCGAAGTCGATCACCATGATGATCGTCCTGGCGTTCGCGGTGATTCAGGTGCTGGTTCACCTGGTGTACTTCCTGCACCTGGACCGCTCGAAGGCTCAGCGCGATAACGTGATTGCATTCGTGTTTGCAGGCTTGGTGATCCTCCTGCTGGTTGGCCTGTCGGTATGGATCATGTTCAGCATCCATACGTTCATGATGGCGAAGTGAGGTAAGACCCGATGTCGCTTAAGCACTTTATCCAAATCACCAAACCGGGGATCATTTTCGGTAACGTGCTTTCTGTGGCAGGCGGCTTCTTCCTGGCCTCCAAGGGGCATGTCGATCTGGCCATTTTCCTGGCTGCGATGATCGGCACGTCCCTGGTGGTAGCTTCCGGTTGTGTATTCAACAACTGCATCGACCGCGATATCGACATCAAGATGGAGCGCACCAAGAATCGCGTGCTGGTCCAGGGGCTTATCTCCCTGAAACTGGCACTGATCTTCGCGACCGTTTTGGGTATCGCAGGCGTGGTGTTGTTGTACAAGGTGGCCAACCCGCTGGCGGCGCTGTTTGCCGTGATCGGTTTTGTCATCTACGTCGGCTTCTACAGCCTGTACCTCAAGCGCAAGTCGGTTCACGGCACGCTGGTGGGCAGTCTGTCGGGGGCGATGCCGCCGGTGATTGGTTATGTGGCTGTGACCAATAGCTTCGACATGGCCGCGCTGGTGCTACTGGTGATGTTCAGCCTGTGGCAGATGCCGCACTCTTATGCCATCGCGATCTTCCGCTTCAATGACTACCTCGCTGCCTCGATTCCGGTTCTGCCGGTCAAGCGTGGCATCAAGGTCGCCAAGAAACACATCCTGCTCTACATCCTGGCCTTCCTCGTGGCGACCTTGATGTTGACCTTCAGTGGCTACGCCGGCATGAGCTACCTCGCCGTTGCCGCCGCCATGGGCATGTACTGGTTGTACATGGCCTGGACCGGCTACAAGGCGGTGGATGACACCGTCTGGGCACGCAAGCTGTTCGTCTTCTCGATCTTCACCATCACCGCCTTGAGCGTGATGATGTCCCTGGATTTCCAGGTGCCGAAAGAGTTGCTGCTGACGTACGCGCACTGAGTGGATGAAGTACAAAAAGCCCCGCCTTCGTGAGAAGCGCGGGGCTTTTTTGTAGGAGCGAGCTTGCTCGCGAAAAACCTGAGGGCACCGTGTCAAACCGGATACGCTGCGTTATCGTTGACGTTTTTCGCGAGCAAGCTCGCTCCTACAGACTAATTAATTGAAAAATGCAGGAAGCAGAATGATGAGTAAAAAAGCCGTTATCGTCTTCAGTGGTGGGCAGGACTCCACCACCTGCCTGATCCAGGCGTTGCCGCTGTATGACGAGGTGCACTGCATTACCTTTGATTATGGCCAGCGGCATGTGGCAGAAATCGAAGTCGCACAGAAGCTGGCAAAACAGCTGGGTGCCACCGTTCACAAAGTGATGGACGTGTCCCTGCTGAACGAGCTGGCCATCAGCAGCCTGACCCGCGACAACATTCCGGTGCCCACGGTAAACAGCTCCGGCGAGAGTTTGCCAAGCACCTTCGTGCCGGGCCGCAACATTCTGTTTTTAACCCTGGCGGCGATCTACGCCTACCAGGTCAAGGCAGAAACGGTGATCACCGGCGTGTGCGAAACCGACTTCTCGGGTTACCCCGATTGCCGGGACGAGTTCGTCAAGGCGCTGAATAAAGCGCTGCAACTGGGCATGGAATACGACGTGCGCCTGGAAACGCCGCTGATGTGGCTGAACAAGGCCGAAACCTGGGCCCTGGCGGATTATCACCACCAGTTGGACTTGATCCGCAATCAGACCCTGACCTGCTACAACGGCATCATCGGTACGGGGTGTGGCAACTGCGATGCGTGCAACCTCCGTGCACGTGGCCTGAACGACTACCTGGACAACAAGGCAGCCGTCATGCAGAGCCTGAAAAGCAAACTGGCGTGAAGCGGATCGTTCCCGCGCCCTGCGTGGGAACGCCGCCTTGGGCGCTCCGCGTCCGCCTTTGTGACGCGGAGTATCACGGGATGCATTCCCACGCCGAGCGTGGGAACGATCATCACTGGGCTTGTTTATCGCCGGTGATGTAGCGCTTGAACAACGAGCGTGCGCCGTAGGCCGGCAGGATGTTGAAGAAGGCGAAGCAGACTTTGATCGCGATCTGCACGTAGATCATGTTCAGGAGGTCGCTGGTCTGCATCGCACCGTAGAACGCGATGAAGCAGAACAGGAAGCTGTCGATAATCACCGCGAAGAACGTACTCAGGAAAATCCGCAGGAACAGGTATTTGGAATTGGTCAGCTCTTTGATCTTGCACAGCAGGTACGAGTTGATGTTCTCCGACACCAGGAACGAAACCGAGGACGCGATCAACACCGACGACACCTGGATGATCACGTCGTTGTAAGGCCCGTCGAGCTTCCAGCCTGGCAGGCCGGGGAGGAAGGTGGAGCCGTAGAGCAGGACGATAATCATCGCGTTACTGGCAAACGCAAACAGGATGGCCCTTCTCGCCAGCCTCAGCCCGAACTGCTCGTTGAGCAAGTCCACGATCAGGAACGTCAGCGGGTAAAGGAACGTGCCGGGTGTGACGATAATGCCCAGCGACTCCAGATAAATCGGTTTGGTCGCAGCAATACTGGTAAAGATATAAAACGTAAAGAGCAGCAAGTTCAGGATGATATAAATCATCCACGAGTTCTCATTACGGTCGTTAATGTCGTATGCGGTGAGCGCTCCGCCCTGTGAATAGAACTTCTTGTACATGTTCTTGACTTCCATTTTATTTAAATTGTCCATGATTTCGCTGTTCAGCACTTCGCTCAGCTTTATGCGAATGATCTTCCCGGTGGCGATCACCATGATCACCGCCAGGCTCTTGTCATTCTCGAACCCCAACAGCTTATATTTGCTGTTTTCGGCTCCGCCCTCATACGTTGTCATTGAAGCGCTCCTCGATGATATCGCCCACCACACAGATACGGTCCGAGTTCACGCAGGCTTCATCCGTGATAAACAGTTTTTGGGCGGCTCGGTCGTACACCAGCTTTTCCTTATCGTCACTCGATGAACCCTTCTGCACGATCAGCAGGTCGCCGGGCTCGTTCACGCCGGGGATTTCAGTCTCCAGCAAGACGCCTATCAAGTTGTAGGAAGTACCGAAGTAGTAGGTCAGCGGGTACAGCGTGGCCAGTTCGCCAATTCGCTTGTCCATGCTCGTTATCACCAGGCTCTCCTTGATGATCGGCACGGCGGCGGGGTTCATATTTCCCTGGGGGGAAATACTGCTGTCGATGATCTCTTTCTCTTCAAAGTCGAGGGTCTCGATTTCTTCATAGGAGACGCCAAAGAAATCCGAGATCTTGCGGACGGTGGACTGCTGGACGTTAACGACCTTGCCTTCCAGGATGTTGTAGATCGTGGTTCGGGTCAGGCCGGCCGCGTTGCACAACGACAGCTGCGTCTCGCCGCGGCTTTTGATCAGGTATTTGATGTTGCTCTTCAAATACTCGGTGCGTTCTTTTCGATGAATCACATGCCCACCACTTCCTTTTGTTTTACACAGAGCGTCCATGTTGCGCTGGGTGCGGGTTTCACCGCGGCGCGAAGTGTTGCATGGGCCCGGTACAAGAATAAAGACCGTGATCCGCTTTTTGGCGATTGGCCAGCATCCAGCAGGAAAAATCGCGCCTTGTCCCCCTGTGCTCGAGCAAAAAGAATCATTTAATTTGGAAAATGTTCATTTTTCTGCTTAATTGGCCTGCGCCCAATGGAAAGGCGAACGGGATTTTCAGGGAAGGAACACATGACTATGACGGTCAATACGCAACCACTTACCCACCACGCCGGCCTGCTGCAACGCGGGCTGACGGATCTGCGGGCAGACGATGCGGAGTTGGCGGGGCTGTTGGATGCGGAAGTCACGCGGCAACACCAAACCCTGTCACTGGCGGCGTCGTCCTGCGCCGTGAAGCCGCACATCCTCGCGGCGTCAGCCTCGGCGCTGGTCAACGTGAGGGCCGAAGGCACACTCGGCTGGCGCCATCACGCCGGTTGCGAGAACGCCGACCGGGTCGAGTCCCTGGCTGTCCGCCGAGCGCGGGAGTTGTTCGGTGCGCAATACGCCGGCGTGCAATCGCACTCGGCATCCACCGCCCTTTACCAGGTGCTGGCAGCCCTGCTGGAGCCCGGAGACACCGTGCTTGGCATGGCCCTTGATCATGGCGGGCACCTGAGCCATGGCAGCCCTGTGGCGTTCACCGGGGCGTACTACAAGGCCCTCAGGTACGGCACCACTTCCAAGGGCGTTATCGACTACGAACAGGTACGCGCGCTGGCGCTGGCTCACCGCCCGCGTGTGATCGTCTGCGGTGCCAGCGCTTACTCCTACCGGATTGATTTCGAGCGGTTCCGGGCGATTGCCGACGAAGCCGGGGCGATCCTGCTGGCAGACATTTCAACCCTCGCGGGCCTAGTGGCCACCGGGCGCCATCCGAGCCCGATCAATGCGGCCCACGTCACCACGCTGTGTACTCACACGCAGCTTGGCGGCCCGCGTGGCGGCCTGATCCTGTCCGGTCGAGACGCCGACACCAAGGTGCCTGGCCTGAAGAGCACCTTCAGTCGGCTCCTCGACCAGGCCGTGTTCCCGCGGATGCAGGGCGCGCCGGCCTTCAACATGATCGCGGCGAAAGCGGCGGCGTTCGGCTACGCCATGTCGGCGGAATTCGACGCCTGGATGGCGCGGGTTCGCACCACCGCCGATGACCTGGCCAACGCGTTTCAGTCCAGTGACTATGAAGTGGTGGGCGGGCGCAGTGATAACCACTCGGTCCTGATCCGTCTGCGCGGCGGTATCACCGGTTCCATCGCCCAGGCGGCCCTGGAGCAGTGCGGCATCATCGTGGACAAACACCGCGCACCGGGTGAGACGCGACCGTCATTTGTCGCCAACGGGTTGTGTATCGGCAGCGGCTCCCTGGCACAACGCCACATCGATGCCCAGGGATGTCGCCAGGTAGTCGACCTGATGTGCCGGGTACTCGACGCCGTCACGCCCCTCAATGAGCACAAGTACTCCCTCGACCCTGCAGTACAGAAATCCCTGTATTTACAGGCCCAAACGTTGTGCGCGAAGTATCCGCTCGCGGATTACCTGCACAACTGAGCAAACATCCAAAGGGATGTTTCATGTTATTACGAGATAAATTGCTGTACGGTGTTTAAGCGGCTGTTATAGATGGTCGCGTTATTGCTTATCTCCATAATTAACAAGCTGCACGACAGCTTGGCGTTCTCCTGGCAGTTATAAAAAGGGCTCTTAAAGTCCGTTCAACCTCCGTGAACGAAGTACTCAGCCTTTTGCAGTGAAGTCGAACTTGGCCTCTGCGCCGATCGTTATTCGACTCATGAGGAGATACCCCGTGATAACCCGAAGAAAACTCCTTTATTCAGGCGCAGCCTTGACCGGTGCCGGCCTGTTTGCGCCGCTGTGGGCAGGTGCTGCGCTGGCGCAGGACGTCAGCAGCGCCGCCACCGACGACATTGAATCGTTCCGCCAATTGTCGATGTTCCTCCTCGAGCGCCAGAGCCTGGATGCCGCCTTGTCCTTGCGCATCCTGGCCCAGTGCACGCAGAACGACGCCCAGTTCCCCGAGAGGATGAAAACGCTGTGGAGCAAGGTCGGCCAGCATCATCTGCGCAGCGTCAGCCAGTTGTCCGGCAGCCCGTTCTACCGCGATCCGGTGGTCAAGGACACGGTGCAGAAAATCGTCTCGGCCTGGTACCTCGGCTACACCGGCACCCCGGTGTCCCTGCGCGCCACCGACGGCACGCGGCTGGTGACGTTCACCGGGGCCCTGGCCTATGCGCCGACCGCAGACGCCACGGTGATCCCGACGTACTCCCGGGGAAAAACCAATTACTGGGTTAATCCTCCGGCCACGCTGGCCAACGACTAAGACAAGGCACTTTTATGAATCAGGATTTTGACGCCGATGTCATTGTGGTTGGCTCCGGCGCATTAGGTAGCAACGCAGCATTTGAATTGGCCAAGCACGGCAAGTCGGTGATTATTCTGGAAGCGGGTGAACATATTCCCCGCTGGAAGATAGTCGAGAACTTCCGCAATTCGTCGAACAAGGGCAATTACAACTCACCGTATCCCAATGAGCCGTGGGCCCATCATTCCTATGATGAGCAATACATCGAGAACACCGGTTCTTTCGAGTTCCGCCCCGGCATGTTGAAGCTGGTGGGCGGTACTACCTGGCATTGGGCGGCGGCGTGCTGGCGTTACTTGCCCAACGATATGAAGCTCAAGACCCTGTACGGCGTAGGTCGCGACTGGCCGATGGAATACAGTGAGCTGGAACCCTATTACGTGCGCGCGGAAATTGCCCTGGGCGTGTGCGGCAGCGACACCCAGGACCAGAGCGGGCAGGGCGGCGGCGCGTTCCCTCCGCGCTCCAGCCCCTATCCGATGGCGCCGGAAGGCGATACCTACCTGTTCCAGCGCCTGCGCGAACGCATGGCCCCGGCGGGGTATCACTTTATCCATGAGCCCAACGGCCGGGCTACCGAGCCCTATGACGGGCGCCCGGCGTGCAGCGGCAACAACAACTGCATGCCGGTGTGCCCCATCGGCGCGATGTACAGCGGCGATGTGCACGCCCGCCACGCGGAACAGGCCGGCGCCAAACTGATCACCGACGCCACGGCCTACAAGCTGGAAAAAGGCGCGGACGACAAGATCGTCGCCATCCATTACCGCAGCTCCACCGGCGCCGATGTGCGGCTGACGGCCAAGTACTTCATCGTTGCGGCCCATGGCCTGGAAACCCCCAAGCTGCTGCTGATTTCCGAGGTGGCCAACTCCTCCGACCAGGTCGGTCGCAACCTGATGGACCACACCGGCCAGGGCCTGCAATTTATCGCCGACGAGCCGTTGTGGCCGGGGCGCGGGGCCGTGCAGCAGGGCGGGATTTTCAATCGTCGCGACGGTGAGTTCCGCAAGGAGCGGGCCTCGGTCAAGCACTCGATCTCCAACAACGTGCCGAACATCGCGGTGGCCAAGCGGCTGATCGCCCAGGGCGTGTACGGCAAGGAACTGGACGAGCGCATCCGCCACGACGCGGCGCGTTGGGTCGACGTGTCCACTGTGTATGAAACCCTGCCGTTGCAGACCAACACCGTGCGCCCGAGCCGCACCCGCAAGGACGCCCTGGGCATTCCGATGCTGGTGGTCAATTACGAAGTAGGCGATTACGTGAAGGCGGCCAAGGCCGGCGTCACCGAAGACTACGCGCACTTTGTGCAACTGATGGGCGGCACGGTGGTGGAAGACAACACCGGCTACCAGAACCGCGACCACCTGATGGGCACCGTGATCATGGGCGCCAACCCCAAGGACTCGGTGGTCAACCACGAGTGTCGCACCCACGACCACGCCAACCTGTTCCTCGCCACCACCGGGGTGATCCCGGCGTCCGGCACCATCAACCCGACCCTGGCGGGCGTGGCGCTGAGTATCCGTATGGCCGACATCATTGCGCGGGAGGTCTAGGTCATGGGATTGCTTAAATTTCCGTTGCTGGCCTTGCTGCTCACCGCGTTGCCGGCGTTTGCCGCTGAAGACACCGCCGCGCTGATCCAGAAAGGCGCCTATGTGGCCCGTGCCGGCGACTGCGAAGCCTGCCACCGCACCGCCGAAAATGGCGGCGCGCCACTGGCTGGCGGGTACGTGATCGACTCGCCCATGGGCAAGATCATTTCCAGCAACATTACCCCGTCCAAGGCCTACGGCATCGGCAACTACACCGAGCAGCAACTGGCGGACGCCTTGCGTAAAGGCGTCAATGCCAAGGGCCAGCACCTGTACCCGGCGATGCCTTACACCTCGTACCAGGGCATGAGCGATGACGACATCCACGCCTTGTACGTGTACCTGCAACAGGGCGTCAAAGCCGTGGACCAGCCGGTGCCGGAAACCCACTTGGCGTTTCCGTTCAACATCCGCCAACTGATGTTCGGCTGGAACCTGGTGTTCCTCGACAGCCAGGGTTTTGTACCCAAGCCCGGGGCCACCGAACAGGTCAGCCGTGGCCAGTACCTGGTGGACAACCTGGCCCACTGCGGCGCCTGCCACACCCCGCGTAACGTGTTGATGGCCGAGGACAACAGCCAGTACCTGGCCGGGGCCACGCTGGGTGGCTGGGTCGCGCCCAATATTACCTCCGACAAGGTCAGCGGCCTGGGGGACTGGAGCGACGACGACCTGGTCAACTTCCTCAAAAACGGTCACCTCGCCGACAAGGCGCAGGCCGCGGGCGGCATGGCCGAGGCAGTGGAAAACAGCTTCCGCTACCTCAGCGACAGCGACCTGCACGCCATGGCCGCCTACTTGCACACCGTGCCGCCGATCCGCGACCCCGGGCAGACCGAGCGGGTAGTGCGTAAGGTCACACCGGTGGACATGAGCATCCTGGAAACCGGCCAGGGCGACCAGCCTTCGCTGGCCGATGCCACCGGCCTGAATGGCGCGCGCCTCTACAACTCGGCCTGCTCCAGCTGCCACGGCCGCGACGGCCAGGGCACGGCTGACAGGTTCTATCCGTCCTTGAGCCTCAACACCGCGCTCAACGGCAACCAGGCCAACAACCTGGTGATGGCGATCATTGCGGGCATTGACCGTAAAGGGGCCGACGGCGCCGTCAGCATGCCGGCCCTGGGCGGCGACCTGAACGACGCGCAAATCGCCGCCATTGCCAACTACAGCCTGCACACCTTCGGCAACCCGGCGCTGAGCGTCAGTTCCGAAGACGTGACCCGCCTGCGTCGCGGTGGGGATGCGCCGTTGTTGATCACCGCCATGCCGTATCTGCTGTGGGGCGGTGGTTTTGTGGTGTTGGTGCTGATCATCGTGCTGGTGCTGTGGCGGCGCCACCGCAAACACCTGCGGGAAGTGGAGGCCAAGCGGATCGCGTTGAACCGGCGTTTTCATTCCAAGTAGGTAGAAACGCAAAAGCCCCGCCTTCGGTCTGAAGCGCGGGGCTTTTTGTTGGCCGGATAAATCACCGGACATTTTCCTCGTCATACCCAACTGCAGGAGCGGGGGCGAATCCCGCACCTGAAGCTGCGACCCGACAAGGAGAGGTCATGGTCAACGTGAGTAGCCGTTCACTGATCGCACTGGGCGCGGGTCACCGTGGGGAATGCTGAAGAGATGCGGCGGTTTCGCGAGGTGTTTGCGGCACAAGTGAGCACGCTCGCAGGCTGGAAGTAGAGCCTGCCACTCGACAGTCAACAAATGATGGCAATATGATATCTCTTGATGGTTTTTTGAAGCGCTCGCGAGTGCGAGGCTTTTATTGAACAAAGGGAGTCGTAATGCTGAGTTCTGGATTCATTGGTTGGTTTTATCTGTTCCTGTCGACAATGGCGGGCCTTTTTTTTTCGCTGCAGTTCATTCTTGCGGTCTTTAAGTGGCGCAAGGTGAACTCCAGCCGTTTTCTGAAAATTCCGGCTTTCTTGTTTCTGATGCGTTGGCTTTCAAAACCCGGCGTTTTTTTGCTGTTTAGCTTCTGCCTCATGGACCTGATAGTTTCACCGTTCGCGATTCTGCATTTTCGCCCTTTTGCCGGCGTCTTCGAGCGATTGCTCGACCGGCAGTGGTTAATTATTCCAGTCAGCGTCGTCATGACCGTGGCCTATTTCTATGCGCTGCAAGGTCAGCGCCTGACACTCGGTCTAGGCGAAAAAATCTCGTTGACCTTCGATGCCAACGAAACCCTGGGGTTTCATATCGGCAGAATGGAGAAAGAGGAGAACCCGGCGCTGATTTACTTCGCGCTGCCCAAGACGGTCCAGAAAATTCGTGACAGCGGTGTTACTCAGGAATTGCACATAGGCACCTGGGCGTTTGCGACGGACCTGAGGCCCGATCGCCTGTCGAAGTTACAGGCCCATTTGAGGTGGGTCGGCCTTGACGCCACGTGGTTGAGGTGCGAATGCCGGGGTCCGAATACCTGCACCTGTTCGCGTTCGCGCAAGGTGGCTTACAGGGTGTGCCGTTACGTACTCCTGCCCTTCAGACTGGTCTCTGCCCTGATAAACTGGTTGCCCGTTGCTTGGCACATGTGGCACTTGGGCCCGCCGCCAGCTGCGCCCCAAGGGCTTTTGAAAAGGCTGATCTCCAGAAGCCTTAGCCCCTTTAATGCGACGTCCACTTACCAGAAGCTGAACGTCCATATCCTGCTGATTTTGGCCGTCGGGTATCCGGACAAAGTCGATCTTTTGACCGGATACAAGGCGCAGGTGGTGATCCCTAAAACAACCGTGGAATGGTGTAGCGCCCCACCCGACGCCGCACAAGAAGCCATTATCTCCTGACCGAGACGCAGCCTTACTGCTGGGCGATGCTGTAGCCCTCAAACGCCGTCTGCTGCTGCAGCGCGGTGATGATGCTTTTACGGGTCAGTGGCTGCTCGGCGCCGGAGTTATCCACAAAGGTTTCAACCTCAAGTTCCGCCTCGTCACCTTCACCCACAAAGGTGAAGCCGAGGAACTCAAACGCTTCACGGTCCACGTTCGGCTTGGAGCGCGGCGTGCGCATCGGCAGGGTGACGCTGATGCCGTCCTTGCTGATGGCGAACACTTCCGCTTCCTTCTTCGGCCGTGAAGCCTTGCCTTTGCCGGCGCTCGGGTTGCTGATGGCCTGGTGGGTCTGGTTCAGCACCTTGAGGGCCAGGCCGTAGACCAGTTCCTGGAACGCCGGGTCGTCCTTGAAGCTGGACAGGATGCGGCTGATGGAGAATTTGCTGTTGAGGTCTTCCAGGGCGGCGTTGTCGGCGGCTTCGGCGTCCTTGAGCTGCTTGAGCTCGCCCATCAGGTCGTAGGCCTTGTCATCGTCGAAGGCGTCGTGGGCCTGGCGGATGGCCACGCGCAGCTCGCGGATCTGGTCGCTTTCCTTGGAGGTGTGGAACGCGTCCAGCACCATCTCGCTGATGGTCTTGGCCGCCGGCACGTGCTGTGAAAGATTGATGGCGTTTTCGTATTCAGCTTTGGATTGCAAGGCGACTACGGATTCTTCGGTACGGGAATCAGACATTGAAATTTCACTACTTCAGTAAACGGGGAGACGGGAAAAGCGTCGCGCATTTTCAGCGGGGAGGGGGATCAGGTCAAGGCAGGATCCCGATGGTGAGGGCCGTCAATAGTGATAGCGACACATGAGAATCTGTATTTCACCGTCCTCAATCCCGTACACCAGACGATGTTCCGCGGTGATTCGCCGGGACCAGAAACCACTGAGGTTATGTTTGAGTGGTTCTGGCTTGCCAACACCGTCAAAAGGATCACGCTGGATCGATTTGATCAGTAAATTGATGCGTTTGAGCCCAGCCTTGTCGTTCTGTTGAAACCAGAGGTAGTCGTCCCAGCCTTCAGGCGTAAAGAGTATTTTCATTCTTCAATCAGCTGCCTCGTCTTGGCTTTTCCGGCTCGCAGGCTGTTGATCGATTTGATCAGGCGTTCCGCATTGTTGGGAGAGCGCAGCAGGTAGGCGGTCTCTTCCAGAGCGTTGAACTCTGAAAGAGAGATCATGACCACCGGTTCGCCTTTTTGCCGAGTCACCAACAGCGGGGCACGATCTTCGTTTACCCGATCCATCGTGTCCGAGAGATGGGCGCGTGCATGGGTGTAGTTGATAGTTTCCATAATAGAGTCCTCGCTTGATGGCTGAAACGTACAGAAATACGTACAGGTGTTCAAGGACCATCTTACCGGCGGTCGGGGTATCCTCGATTTAACGAAGCCGCTTGCCCATTTCGAAGGCGCGTGTTTCATAGCCCAGTTCTTCGTAAAGCCGCTGGGCTGGTTCGTTGAAGGCCCAGACGGTCAGGCGCAAATCCGCGGCGCCCTGGCGAATCGCCCAACGTTCGGCAAGCGCCATCAGCTCACGGCCAATGCCCTGGCCACGCTGGGCCTCCAGCACGCAGATCGAGCCGATCCGCGCCACGCGCAACGGTTGCAGCAACGGGCTTGCGGTCTCGATGAGTTGCACACTGATAAACCCCACGCCCGCACCTTGCAGCTCGGCCAGAAACACCGCCTGCACCCGGCTGGTCAGGCAGGGCCGCCAATGGGACTGGTCGCGCTCCACCTGGTCGGTGGCGTCACGGTAGATATCGGGCCGTTCCTGGTGGTGCAGGCGATTCAACGGCTGGCCGAGCACGCACAGGGTGTGCAGGTCATCCAGGTGGGCCTGGCGATAGGTCAATCCTTGAGACATGGCAGTCCTTCGAACGGGGCGAAGGGCGTGTTATGCCCGTTATCGGCAATCACGTAAAGGCGCGGCGCCGGCCCCAAGCCCTTCAACGAACCCGGCAATGCGCCGGCACGCTTCCTTGAGGGTGTCATCGGCGACGGTAAACGACACCCGTACAAAACCTTCGGCGCTGGGGCCAAAGGCCTGGGCATCCAGCACCGAGACGCCGGTCTGGCGATACAGTTGCCAGGCGAAGTCCCGGCCTGTGAGCCCGGTACGGCGCACGTCCACCAGCATGAACATGCCGGCCTGGGGCACTCGGCAGTCCAGGGCAGTGATTGCACTCAACGCGTTCACCGCCAGGTCCCGCCGCCGCCGATACACCGTGCGGGCATGGCTGACGACGGCCTCATCCAGTTCCAGTGCCTTGATCGCCGCCGCCTGGATAAACCCCGGCAAGCCATAAATCATGCACAGCAGCAGGTTTTCCAGATGGCTGATCAACGTGGGCGGGCCGACCACCCAACCGACCCGCCAGCCGGTCATGGCGTGGCTTTTCGACAGGCTGTTGAGCACCACCGTCCGCTCGGCCATGCCGGGCAATGCACTGATGCTGAGGTGTTGTTGGTCATAGACGAGCTGCCCGTACACCTCGTCGCAAATCACCCACAGGTCATGGGCGCGTGCCACGTCGGCGACGGCCTCCAGTTCTTCGCGGCTGTAGACATTGCCGGTGGGGTTGCACGGTGTGGCGAGGGCGATGCCTCGGGTCTTGTCGGTAATGGCCGCTTGCAGCGCGGTGCGGGTCAGGCGAAAGCCGTTGGCGGCCGGTTGCTCGACGGTGGCGAGGCGAGCCCCCGAGGCATGGACACAGGCTTCGTACGTCAGGTACATCGGCGCAGGCACCAGCACTTCATCGCCGTGGCTGAACAGGCACAGGCAGGCGGCGAACAGGCCGTTCTGCGCGCCGGCGACCAGGGCGATATTGTCGGCGTGCACCGCAATCCCCTGCAGCGCGCTCTGCCTGGCGGCGATGGCCTCCCGCAGTTTCGGGCGACCGAGCACGTGGGTGTAGTGGGTGTCGCCGGCGCGCAGGGCGTCGACGGCCACCTCGCATATCGCGCTGTCGGTGGCGAAGTCCGGGTCGCCGACACTCAGCACAATCACGTCTTCGCCGCGATGCTGGGCTTCGGCGGCGGTGTAGTGAATATCCCAGGCACTGACGGACTCGCCGCCAATGCGCTGGACAAAGGGTGAATACCGCATCCTTGCTCTCCTCGCCGGCAGCGATGCCTGCGTCAATTGGCCCACGTGAGTTCCACTGTAGAACATCGCACCTGATCCACATCAAGGGCCGGTGGACGCGCGGTACTCGCCCCACCAAAAATCCAAAGTGGGCACCGTCAATGTGGGAGCGGGCTTGCTCGCGAATGCGGTGTGTCAGTCACTGCATCTGCGACTGATCCACCGTATTCACGAGCAAGCCCGCTCCCACATGTTTAGCCCAGTGCAGTCAGTTAGAAGGTGGTACGCAGACCGACCTGCACACTTCGCCCCGGTGCCGGGGCAATATCCCGCAGGATTGAACTGGCATAACGCACGGTCTGGTTCGTCAGGTTCTCGCCGTTCACAAACGCCAGCCACTGGCTGCCGCCCACATTGAAGCGATAACCGGCGCTGGCGCCCAGGGTGGAGTAGCCGTCGGTGCCGCTTTCGTTATCCGGCACCCGGCCCTGACCCGCCGCGTGCTCGACGTCGATCCGCGCCTGCCAGCGATCCAGCTCCCACAACAGGCCGCTGTTCAAACGCAGCGGCGCAATCCGTGGCAACGCTTCACCGGTGTCCAGGTTGGTGGCGCGGGTGTAATCGCCCGACAGCTCCAGTGCGAACTTGCCGTAGGCACCTTCTCCCAGCTTGATGTGATCCTGGGCTTCAAAGCCGGCGAAACGCGCACGCACGCCGGAGTATTTGTACTCAGGGATGCCGCCAGCGTCTTCCTCGCCTTCGTCATTCAAGGTGCGGCCGCTGCCCAGCAGGCCGATGTAGTTGGAGAAGTGGCTGTAGAACACCCCGAAGCTGCCGTTGTGGGTGCCGTTGTCAAAACGCAGTGCCAGGTCGCTGGACACGGCTTTTTCCTTCGACAGGTTCGCGTCCCCCAGTTCATAGGTGCCGGTGGCGACGTGGGCGCCGTTGGCATACAGCTCGTAGAACGTCGGGGCGCGTTCGGTATAGCCGAGGGTGGCGGCCAGGGACCAGATCGGCGTCAGGGTGTATACCGCGCCAGACGACAGGCTGCCGGCGGTGAAGTCGGCGGATGTGTTGGCATTGGCAAAACGCTCATTGCCTTTGCCGTCGGGGTCGACGTTGGTGTGTTCCAGGCGCCCGCCGAGGCTCAGCTTGAGGCGCTCGGTGGCTTGCATTTCTTCGAGGATAAACAGCGCGCCGGCGTTGGTGTCGGTTTGCGGTACGAAGGCTTCTTCACCCAGGGCCGAGAATTCGTTGCGGCTGACCTGTGCGCCCACCACACCGTTGAACGGCCCGATCGGCAAGTGCCGGGCTTCCACCCGGGCCTCGTAGCCCTTGTTCTTGAAGGTGGTGCCGGTTTCGCCGCCTTCGATTTCCATGTGCTGGTAGTCGGTGTACCCGGCATCGAACTTGACCGAGGTGAACGGGCCCTGCAGGTTGCGGATCTCGGACGCAAAGGCGTAGTGATCCTGCTTCATGCGGATGCGCACGTCCTGCTCGGCCGGGGAGCCGTAGTTGCTGTCGTAGTTGCTGTAGGACAGCCCGGCGTAACCGTCGTCCCACGTGTAGGAACCGCCGACTGCGCCGCCGTCCTGGCGCCCGCTGCTGTTGCCCAGGCGACCGTTTTTGCCTTCACCGTCTTCACGCTCGGGGGCGTGGCGGCTGCGGGCAAAGCCGGGGATTTTCAGGTCGTTGAATTCCCGCGCGCTGGCGTCCAGGTGCAAGGCGAACGTGCCGTTGCCGGCTTCCAGTTTGCCGGCGCTGCTGCGGGTGGTGTCGGCGCCGCCGTAGCGCAATTCGCCGGCACCATGAATGCCTTCGATGGCTTCGGTGGGGATGCGGTTGTCGAAGGTATTGACCACGCCACCGATGGCGCTGCCGCCATAGAGCAAGGCCGCCGGGCCGCGCACGATTTCGACGCGGTCGATGTTGACCGGGTCCAGCGGTACGGCGTGGTCATAGGACAGCGACGAGGCATCCAGCGCGCCGACGCCGTTGCGCAGGATGCGAATACGGTCGCCGTCCTGGCCACGAATGATCGGCCGGCTGGCACCCGGGCCGAAGTACGACGACGACACGCCGGGCTGCTTGTTCAGGGTTTCACCCAGGCTGCCTTTTTGTTGCAGGGTCAGGTCATCGCCTTCCAGCACCGTGGTGGGCGAGGCGAGGGTGTCGCTGCCCAGGGGGTTGCCGGTGATGACTTGGGGTTGCAACTCCAGGGCGTGGGCGTGGGAGGTGATCAACAGGGTGGCGGCCAGCGGGGTGAGGCGCCAGAGAGAAGAGAGGGACATCGGTCGTTCCTTGGCAAACGGCAAAAAGAGAAGGCTGAAAACGGTAAGGGATTCGATACCCTTTGATAGTTATCGTTACAATATAACATCACTTTTTTCGCTGCCAAGGGGAACTTTCTTCAAGACCTGTAGGGGCGAGCTTGCTCGCGAAGCACCTGAGGGCCCCGCGTTTACCCAGGCAGCCCGCGTCATCGTTGACGTTTTTCGCGGGCAAGCCCGTTCCTACAGTGGTTCCCACGCTCTGCGTGGGAATGCATCCCGTGACGCTCTGCGTCACCATTGCGCAGGGCAAAAAATCGCGTCGACCGCAGGACGCAGAGCGTCCAATTCGGCATTCCCACGCAGAGCGTGGGAACGATCGAATGCGTCTACAGTTAAAGCGGTGCTTCCACCGGCCCGGCCCGTCCGCTAAGGTGCGCGGCTTCGTTTTCTTCTTTTCGCAAAAGGCCCGGCATGACCGCGACAAACAAAGACCCCCTGCACGGCGTCACCCTGGAACAGGTCCTCACCGCACTGGTGGCGCATTACCAATGGGAAGGCCTGGCCGAGCGCATCAATGTCCGCTGTTTTTCCAGTGACCCGAGCATCAAGTCGAGCCTGTCGTTCCTGCGCAAGACGCCGTGGGCGCGGGAGAAGGTCGAAGGGCTGTACGTGAAGTTGATGCGCACCAAGCGGCCGGTCGAGGACTGAGGTGAAACGTCACCTTATCGGCCTGGCAGCCCTCGGCGGTTGGGCCGGCCTGGCGCTGCAGCAGTACATCATTTTCTATTTTCGCTGGGTCGACGGCGCGAGCCTGTTGCCGGGCCTGGTGAACTTCTTCAGCTTCTTTACCGTGCTCACCAACACCCTGGTGGCGGTGGTGTTGACCCATGCCTGGGTGCAACGGCCAACCGCCGCGAGCCGGTTGTTCCTCGGGCCGGTGGTCAGCAGCGGCATCGCCGTGAGCATCGTGGTGGTCAGCCTTGCCTACAGCCTCTTGCTGCGGCATCTGTGGGCGCCGGCGGGCGTGCAGTTTGTGGCGGACGAATTGCTGCACGACGTGATGCCGTTGGTGTTTGTCGTGTATTGGTGGTGGTGCGTCCCCAAGGGCACTTTGCGGCTCAAGCACATCGGGCTGTGGGTGATTTACCCGTTGGTGTACTTCGCGTATGCGTTATTGCGCGGGTATGTGTGGGGGCTGTATCAGTACCCCTTCATTGATGTGGACAAGCTGGGTTATCCACAGGTGTTTATCAATGCCGGGGGGATTCTGGCGGGGTTTGTGCTGGTGGCGTTGACAGTGGTGGGGCTGGACAGGCTCGCCAGGCCGCCGCAGGCCTAAAATGTGGGAGCGGGCTTGCTCGCGAATACGGTCTGTCAGTCAATGCATCTGCGACGGGTGCACCGCTTTCGCGAGCAAGCCCGCTCCCACACAAGCCCGCTCCCACATTTGATGCTCATTGTCCTTGAGGTTTTTATTCGTCGCTGCCGTCGGCACGCCAGTAGCCCACGGCCTTGAGGAACGCCTCATTCACCCTGTGCTGATCCAGCAACACCCGGCGCACCTGGCGCGACAGTTTGGCCTCGGTGGCGACAAAGCTGTACAGCGAACCGCCCGGTAACGTGAGATTTTTCACCGTTTCAAGCAGGTCGTCCTGGCCACGCACCACCCAGATCACTTCAACCTCGGCAGCGCTGTGCAGCGGCTGTTGCTCCGCCGCATTTTCGATCTCGATGATCGCCAATACCTTGCGCCCCGCCGGTAACTCCTCGGCGCGTCGGGCGATGGCCGGAATCGCGGTTTCATCGCCGATCAGCAGGTAGCTGTCGAAGATGTCCGGCACGATCAGCGAACCCCGTGGCCCACCGATATGCAGGTGCTGGCCGACCTTGGCCTGTTCAGCCCAGGTGGACGCAGGGCCATCGCCGTGCAGCACGAAATCGATCTCCAGCTCGCCAATGTCCAGGTCAAAACGCCGTGGGGTGTAGTCGCGCATGGCGGGTGTGGGGCCGTCGCCCTGGAGGCTGAAGTCGGGGCTGTCCAGCGCCGCTTGCTCGGCGGCGTTCTGGGGGAACAGCAGCTTGATATGGTCGTCGGCACCCAGGCTCACAAACCCGGCCAATTGCGGCCCGCCCAGGGTGATACGGCGCATGCGCGGGGTGATGTCGACCACCTTGAGTACGTCCAGGCGGCGGCGCTTGATCTCGTGCATCACGCGGTGGATTTCGAGCTTGTTCGGTTCAGTCATTGGGCTTGCTCCGGTACAGGTTGAACAGCCGGGCCGTCGACGATGGCCTGGGCCGTGGTGTTGAGCAGGGCCGCTACCCGAGCGATTTCTTCCGGGCTCCAGCGTCCGTGGTGCAGCTGCAAGGCATGGCGCAGGTTGTGCACCGCCTCGTGAATTTCCGGTGGCCGGTCATGGCCACGCAGGGAGCGTTTGCTCACGTCGATGCGCATGCGCACGCCTTCCAGGGCAATCGCTTGCTCACTTAAGGAAAGACGGCCGGCGTCGGTGATTGTGTAGCGTTTTTTTCCGCCTTCGGCGTCGCCGCTGATCATTTCGCTTTCTTCAAGGAAGGTCAGGGTCGGGTAGATCACGCCGGGGCTGGGGCTGTAGGCGCCGTCGAACAGGCCTTCGATCTGGCGGATCAGGTCGTAGCCGTGGCAGGGCTGTTCGGCGATCAGGGCCAGCAGCAGCAATTTCAGGTCGCCGGGGGCGAATACCCGTGGGCCGCGGCCGCCGCGTTCACGGCCCGGGCGTTTTTCGAAGCCGTCGCGGCCCTCGCGATGGGAATGATGGTCTCTCATATCCAGGTGCTCTCGTTTGGTTTAGATACAACTTAAGATATATCTTTACCGAAAGGCAATCTGACCGGACGAACGGTCATCCCCGGTGAGCCTCCGCCCAGCGGCAGATCCCCTCGACATATTCCCCAACTTGTTAGTTGCTCTTCCCCCGTAAACTCTGTTGTTTTTTAGCGTATGTAATCCTATTCTTACGGACGATGCCGCCTATAAACAATTCCCATTAAATGCCATGTAGTCCTGTTCTTACGGACTGTTTTAAAGTTTTGGCAAAATGCCATAATTTTCCTATGTGTCTTGATGTAACGAGGCTACGCGACTCAGCGAATCGGACGGCTTTCTTATCAAGTATCGCCATGGATAATTGCCCGGCGTTGAACGAGTGGCTGAATTGCAATGCAAGTAGTTGGAAAAAACCAGCACTTCATGCCTTTCAGATATCCGTTTGAACGCTTAACAAGTCCTGCGCACAACTGCGACAGGATTCCGTTGTGATAGTTAATATTATGTGAGCGTCTGCAAATGAATTCTAAAGTGAAAACTGCGCTGTTAACTCTTGGGCTGTTGGCGGGTTCGATGTCGGTTGCCAATGCAGCGGATGGTACGGTTACGTTTACGGGATCGGTCCACTCCGGTGCTTGCTCGATCAAGCCTGAATCCGTTGATCAGGTCGTCCCCCTGGGCGCAATCGCCAAACATCAGTTGGAATCCGGCGGTCGGTCGCAATCCCGGCCTGTGCGTATCGAACTGGAAGGCTGCGACTTGTCCAGCCTCACCGATAACACCGTGACCACCACCTTCACCGCCGCATCGTCGGGCGCTGTGCCAGGCGCCATCGGTACGGTCGGTGATGCGGGCGGTATCGGCATCATGATGACCCATGGCGGCCGACCTATCGTGCTAGGCACCCCTACCACCCCGCAGGCCATTTCCACCGGTAACAACACCCTGGAATTCGGCGCCTACGTGCAAGGCCAGGCCACCGGCGCAATCGTTCCTGGTGAATTCAGCGCGGTCACCAATTTCACCTTGGCTTATCAGTAAGGGTTTCCCCCGCCACTTCGGGTGGCGGGGGGACGCTGGCGGGAGGTTCAAGTGAAAACATTCATCAGTCTCGCTATTGCCTCCTCATTGACGATGTTCATCAACCCTTGGGTGTTCGCGCAGGCGGATGAGCAAGGCGATGGCGTCGTCACGCTGGGAGGCGTGGTCATCGATTCAGCGTGCGGGCTGGAGGCGATCACGGTCGATCAAACCATCCAGATGGACGCCGAACCCATCGGCCGGCTTTTACGAGACGGGGAGGGGCAAAAACATCCCTTCCAGCTGCGTCTGGTGAATTGCTCGGTGACACGTCCCGACCCCTCACGCCCCGGCGTAACGCTGCCGGATTGGGAGCATCTGCGCGTGACCTTCGACGGCCCGACCGACCGGGGCGGGCGCTCTTTTGCTGTCTTTGGTGGCTCACAGGGCGTTGCCTTCCATATTCAGGATGCGGCGGGTGAAGAGAGTGTTCCGGGGGTGCCGATGGCACTGCGTCCGGTGGTTGATGGCGATATGACGCTCAACTACACGGTGCACTTGGTCGGCAACGGAGTACCGCTCTTGGCTGGGGATCACACGGCCGCCGTGCGGTTCAAGTTGGAATACTTTTGAAAATGATGGGTTGCTATGTGGAATGCGTCGAAAGTCATAAATACGCTGCGCCCGGGGCTCTTTGGCGGGTTGATATCACTGGCAGGAACTGCAATGGGCGCCGGGGATATTGAGTTTAATACGGATGTCCTGGATCTGAATGATCGCACTAACATTGACTTGTCCCGGTTTGCACGCAGTGGGTTTATTTTGCCGGGCAACTACACCATGGAAGTGCAGTTAAATACCCAGTCGATTGCTGAACAGGCCGTGGCGTTCTATCCCCCCGATGATGACCCCAAGGGCAGTCAGGCCTGTATATCGCCGGAACTTGTCGAGCAGTTGGGCCTGAAGAAAGCCGGTATTGCCCAATTGCGCTGGTGGAAAAACGGACAGTGCCTGGACCCCCAAGCCCTGCCGGGCATGGAGGTCAATGCCGATCTGGCCACCTCAATGCTGAGCATCAACCTGCCCCAGGCTTATCTGGAATACAGCGCCATCAACTGGGACCCGCCTTCGCGTTGGGACGAAGGGGTGCCGGGGTTGCTGGTGGACTACAACATGACCGCGCAGTCGAGTTACCGCCGGCATGACGGTACCCGCAATGACCTCACGGGCAACGGAACACTGGGCGCCAATGCCGGTGCCTGGCGCCTGAGGGCTGACTGGCAGGGGCGTGTCGAGAAAGACCGGGAGGCCGGGGCCAGGCGCCAGAAACTGGAATGGAGCCGTTACTACGCGTATCGCGCCCTGCCTGAGCTGAAATCGCGCCTGGTGGTGGGCGAGGACTACCTGTATTCGGACCTGTTCGACAGCTTTCGTTTTACCGGGGCCGGGCTCAAGTCGGATGAAAGCCAGCTGCCACCCAACTTGCGGGGTTACGCGCCGGAAGTGGTCGGTGTCGCCAAGACCAACGCGAAGGTCATCATCAGTCAGCAGGGGCGTGTGCTGTATGAAACGCTGGTGGCGGCAGGGCCTTTTCGCATCCAGGACCTGAATGACGCCGTGTCCGGCAGGCTGGATGTGCGGGTGGAAGAGCAGGACGGCTCAGTGCAAGCGTTCCAGCTCGACACGGCCGGCGTTCCCTACCTGACCCTGCCCGCCGCGGGGCCCATCAGCGGCAGCGGTGTGCTGGTGATGGGCGTGCCCTGAAGGCCTCACACCGTACCTGTGGCGAGCGGGCTTGCCCGCGTTGGACTGCGTAGCAGTCGCGGCCTTTTTAAACCCGGAGCAGGGCCGCTGCGCGACCCAACGCGGGCAAGCCCGCTCGCCACGGGGCGGGGGTGTTTAGAGGCGTGTGGTGAGCCCGGCCTGCCGGTTGCTCATGCCCACCGCCTGGTCCATGGCCTCACGGGTCAGGCGGCGCATCCATTCTTTTTCGTGGTAGCCCAGGTCATTGAGCAAGCGGCTGTACAGCTCATCCGACATGGCCTCCCCCGAGAGCACCACGCTTTCGGGCACCTCCACTACCTCCGCGAGGTGTTTGAGCCGTTGCTTCAACGCCGCCTTCGGCTCCGGCGCCAGGTCCTGTGCGCGGGCCCACTGCGCTTGCGCCTCCTGCAACTCATCCAGCTTGAAAAACTGCTCGGTGTAGCGCTGCTCGTTGTCCCGGTACTCGCGGTAGTGGCGGTCGCGCAGGTACTGTTCCCAGTAGGGTTCGAGCAGCATCTGGTTCACCAGGCCATCGCCTTCACTCAACCCCAGCACGGTGGTGTGCGCCTGGTCGATCTGGGCCTGGGTCACATTGGCCGTCAGCCGGTACAGCATGTGGTCCGACAGCCACGGCAAATCCAGTGTGTCGGCCAGTGACGTCTGGTAGGCCAGGTAGGTCTCCACCTCATCCACTTCACCGGGCTCGCCGTCCAGCATGTCCGCGCGCAGGCGCTGGCCCAGGCCGCCGTTCTCCACCGGTTTGAGGCGGTGGGCGATGTCTGCCTGGATGATCTTTTCCAGTTGCCGCAGGTGCGCCCGGCCCTTGGCCAGGGTGACCAGCCGGTTCGCCCGTTCGCTGTCTGTCAGCGAGTAGCGCTGGGCCTCGGTGGCGAGGACTTCGATGCCCAGGTTATTGAAAATCTGCGCGCCGCCGTCGGCACACAGGCCGGGGAAACTCGCCAGTTTGAACAAGGTTTCCCGCAGCGGGGTGTCGACGCTGGCGGCGAGGATCAGTTGCCACACCCGCTGGGTCAGCTCGGTGCGATTGGTTTCAATACGCTGCTGGTCCAGCTCGGTGCGATTGGTTTCAATACGCTGCTGGTCCAGCTCGGTCTGGGCAGGGTTGTGCAGTTCCAGGGATTTGAGTACTTCAAACAGCCCCTGGGCGCCGTGCTCTTGCTCCAGCCTGTCCCACAGCAGCTTGCGATAGTCGTGCAGTTGCGGGTCCATCGCTTCCAGCCAATAGCCGCTGTCGCCTTTGGGGTCATAGGTGCGGTTGGGGTCCAGCCCGGCGGCAAGGCGGTAGCTTTCAAAGCGCAGGCGCTGTTCGTTGGGCAGGGCATGGCGGTCGAGCCGGGTGCGGGCGACGGTGTCGGCCTGGGGCGTATCCGGCGGGAAGTCGGGCACCCACTCAATCCGGTTGCCTCGCAGGTCCAGCACAAAGTCCCGGGGCAAGGGGCGCACAAAGATCCCGGCGGGCCAGGTGGTGATGCGGGTCCGGCTCAGGTGCAGGCTGCGCAGGTTGGGCATCTTGGCGATGTCCGGCGGGAGCAGCAGCGGGTTGTCTTCCAGGATCAAGTGCTCCATGCGCCGCAGGTTGGCCAGGCGCGGCTGATCGTCGGCATCCAGTGCAATGAGGTTGTGGCTGAGGTCGAGGTGTTTCAGAAAGCGCATGTCACCGATGGCATTGGGCAGCTCATCCAATTGGTTATGGCTCAGGTCCAGCGAACGCAGGGCCGGGAAGGCCTGGAGAAACGGCGCATGGACCTCGGAGAAGGCGCTGTGGGTCATCACCAGGCGGGTCACGTGTTCGAAACCGCCGTGCAGGTCGGGCAGCCTCTCGGGCAGGGTGAGGCCGCGCAGGTCCAGTTCGGCGCCCTGTTGCACGTGGCCCCAGGCATCGGTGTGTTCGCCCATGCGGTTTTCCCAGCAGCGGTACAGGGCGTCGGCGACAAAATGCCGGGCGGCTTTGTCTGCGCGGTAGGCCCGGCTGTCCTTGGGGTGGCGGCTGGGGGTGCGTTTCCAGGTCTCCAGGGTCCTGCGCAGCAGGTGGCTCTCGGCCGTCAATTGGTTGAGCACGGTGCGCATCTGGGCGGTGCCGATGGCGTCGATGAACCGGTTGAGGCGTGGCTCGTCCATCGCGGGAAACAGCAGTTGCAGGGCTTCCCGGTCGTGGGTCGCTTCGGTGCGCTGGGGCGCGCGCGCGTGCCGGCTGGCGCCGGGGCCCCGGAGCAACTGGCTGGTCTCGGTGCTTGCCGTGGTGCGCACCGGCGGTTGCGCCAACACCTGGCGGCGCTCGGCGAGGGTGTGAAGTTTATCCATCAGCCAGCGTTTCAGTTCGGCGCCCTGGCCGGGTGTTCGGCCGGGCACCGGTACCGCATGCAGCAGGGATTCATACAGGTTGTCGAGCCCGTTCAAACGCTGCCGGGCCTGGTCGAACACTTCATAGCCCGAGTGATTTTTGCGCACCAGGATCCGCCGTTGCGAGGCGTTCGCCGGGCCAACTTCAGTGCGTAATGGGCCGTCCGGGGTGTGTTCGCGAATTTCCAGGTGCAGGTCGGCGAAGGCGTCGCTGTGCAGTTTCAGGGTATTGAGGGCCAGGCGTTCGGTGCCCGGGGTCACGGGCCAGGGGGCGTAAAAGCCCGCGTAGGCCTGGTTGGCGTCGGCCACAAAACTCAGGTCCTGGGCCTGGTTGAGCAGCCGCAACGGCAGATGGTTTTTTTCCATGGCTTGGCGCTCGGCAGGGTTGGCCGTCTGGATGAGGGGGTGGGCCAGGCTTGCGTCGAGGCCGGGCAATGGCTGGCGCAGCAGGCGCACGGACGGGTCGCCGGATTGCTCCTTGATCTGATGGATGTACTGCCCGATGTCGCCGGTTTGTGTGCTCACGTAGTCGGCCAACTGGTCGCGCAGCGCCTGCATCCGCTCGGTGTGAGGCACGTCCCGGCCCAGCAGGGTGTGTACGGCGCGGTCGTCGAGGAAGCCCAGAACCTTTTCCGGCAACTGGCCGGCCATCACGTCCCCGAGGCTGATTTTCAAGGTGGCGGTGGTGGCGGCATCGGGCCGTGAGTAGGTGCGTGAATCGCCGGTCAGGTCGGCGCGGGTAAACACCTGCAAGGCGGTGTTGCCGGGCCAGCCAGGGAGTTCGGTGACGGTCTGTTCAAACCACGCCGATGACGGGTCCGGCGGCAGTGGCGCGCCGCTGCGCAGGGTCTCGACTGCTGCTTTGGCGTGGTGCCAGGCCTCGTAGCGTTTGAAGGTGGCGTCCAGCAGCGGCGGGGTGGGCCGGTTGTACACGTACACGCCGCGCAACACGTCCTCGTCGGTGGCGCTGATGCGCCGTATCTGCTGCAGTTCCAGGTCGCTGAAGGCCTGGGTACGGTGCCCGAGGCGGCGCATCAACGTGGTGCTGTCCCAGCTGCGGGGCTGTTCCGCCTCGTGGACGACGGCGCCCTGCTCATTAAAAAATACCTTCGGCGCATAGGCTTGCGGGCGCTCGGGATGGGGGATGCGGTGAGTGCCGTCGTCGGTGCTTTCCCGCACTTCGTAATGGCGGTTCTCAAGCGCCAGAATCTGTTTGCCCTGGTGTTGATGCAGCCCGCGAGTATTGGGTTTTGCACTCGTGGGCAGCGCACTGTTTTTCAGTGCATAGGGCGCCAGGTCCGGGTTCCACAGGCGTGACGTGCCGTCGGGCATGTCCACCGGTTTCAGGCCCTCGACAAAGGCCGAGAGCTTCACGCGCGCAGACGCACCCAGGGCGCCGCCGGCGGCAAACAAGGCGAACTGCTCGACACTGCCCAGCACCTCGAGCAGGTGTTCCGTGGCCTCGAACCCCTGGCCCTCGGACCAGTCGACAATGCCTTCAAACACCTCATCGGCGAGCTGATACGCGGTGTAAGCCAGCATCAGTTCCCCCAGCACCGGTACAAACGGTGTTGCCACCAGCAAGGCGGCATTGAGAATGTCCGCGAGGATGTTTTCCAGGTTGTCCCACCACGCCCAGCGCGCCTGCCGGTCGGCCAGGGCGGTGGGCACGGCCAGCTCCCGGGCGTCGTTGAGCACCTTGTTCAGCTTGAGCCGGTATCGCGCCTGGCCAGGGCCAGGTGCGCGGCGACGGTGAGGGCGGTTTTCTGGCTGGCGATCACTTCATGGCGCAGGGTGCGCGCTACCGTGTGGCTGTTGAACCCCAGCGCTTCCTTGAGCTGCACCTGGTAGCGCGCGCCGATGTCCAGTGCACGGCAGATGTCCTTGAACTGTTCGGCGGTCAGCACGGCGTTGGTACTGCGGTGACGCAGGGTGAGGGTGTCCCGTTGGCCGCGCGGGTCTTCGGCTGACAAAAAGGCGTGGTCAACAAAACGGTCGGTGGCCGCGAAGTTGTGCAGGGCCGCGTCCAGCAGGGACACCGTGCGGCTGGTCACGCCCGCGGTGACGTCACGGACCCACCAGGCCAGGTCGGCCTTGGCATACAGGCGGATGAACGTGGACCGCACATCAATCTCGCCGTAGTTGAGCAGGGCGCTTTTGAGCAAGGGTTCGGCAAAGGCCTGCACGTCGTTGAGGGCACGGAATGTCTGGTCGAGGCGGTTCTGGTGCTGCCATTGGGCGGCGATGGCGGCCTTGAGTGGCGGGTGATTCGGCGCCTGTGGATAAGGGCGGGCGGTTTGGCGCGGAGCGTCCTTGAGTGTTTTTACGCGCTCGGCGGAAGTGTTTTTTATCCACAGCGGCAGCGCGTTTCTGAGGTGTGGGTAGTGCACGCCTTTGAAGTCATCGGCAGGCGCCGGGGGGAGAGGATCGGGCATCGGGAAAACCTGAATAAACCAAGAGTTGCCACTCAGTCTATTCAGGGCCGGGGCTTTGGATAAGTTTGAATAGTGGCTGGAAACCCGCGCTGAACCAGCGGAAAAATGCGCCTATAAAGCGCATACCTAGCCCCCGGTTTCAGCGTGCAGCGTTAGCGGGAAGTGCCTGGCACAGGGTGCTGTTTCCCGGTTGCAGATACGGCGTAAGAATCGGCGCCATGCCCTTGAGTACCTGCACCGGCAACGCCGAAGTGAACTTGAACCCCTGGGCCGAGGCACCCGGTACAAACGCCGTCAGCGCACCGAAGTGGTGGTCGCCGATATAGAACACAAACGTGGCCGTGCGGTTGATCGCCTTGGAGCTGAGTACCCGCCCGCCGGCACCGATGGCTTCGATCCGGTTGTCGCCGGTGCCGGTCTTGCCGCCCATGGCCAGCGGGGTGCCGTCGGCCAGTTTGAAGCTGCCCGACACGCGGCGCGCGGTGCCGGCATCCACCACTTGCGACAGGGCCCCGCGCAACGCCGTGGCCACCTCGGAAGGCATCACCCGCTTGCCGCGAGTGGGGTCGTTGACCAGGCGGGTTTCATAAGGCGTGTCGGCGGCAAAGCGCAGGCTGTCGATGCGCAATGTGGGTTGGCGCACGCCGTCGTTGAGGATGATCCCCACCAGCTCCGCCAGCGCCGCCGGGCGGTCACCGGAGCTGCCGATGGCCGTGGCCAGGGACGGCACCAGGTGGTCGAAGGGGTAGCCGACTTTCTGCCAGCGCTGATGAATATCCAGGAACGCCTCGATCTCCAGCATGGTGCGGATGCGGCTGTCCCGGGCACTCTTGTGGCGGCTTTTGAACAGCCAGCTGTAGACCTCCTGGCGCTCGTGTTCACTGGCGGCGGTGGCCTGGGTGAAGGTGGCGTCGGGGTTGTTCAGCAGGTAACCCATCAGCCACAAATCCAGCGGGTGAACCTTGGCGATATAGCCCTGGTCCGGCAGGTTATAGGCGCCCGGGCCGTAGTTCTGGTAGAGCTTGTCGAGGCGCTCGTCGGTGAGTTTTTCAGTGCTTTTCACGCTGCTCAGGTGGGAGCGGATGAAACTGTTGAAACTCGCCTGGCTGGCATTCGGCAGCAGGTAACGGTGCACGGCGGCCAGGCGTATGGCGGTTGGGTGCATGCTGTCGAGGAAGGTGTCGAGACGGGCCTGGGTGTTCTTGTTGCGGTATTTTTTCCAGAATTTCAGCAGGAAGGTGGTGCCTTCGCGGTCGGCGAACTGGGCCAGGTATTCCTGGCGGCGCGGGTCGTTGTCGTCCTTGAGCAACTCGGCACTGTTGTTCGGGCCCTGGTAGGTGCTGTAGCGCACCAGGTCGCGCATCAGGCGAATGAACGGCAGGTTGATGGACTCGCGCAGGGCTTCGATCAACGTGGGGGTGCGGCCGTTGTCCTGAACGCGAAAGTTGTGAAAGTGGTGCATGCCGCCACCGGTGAAAAAACCTTCGCTGGTGTTGGCCGAATATTGGCGATTGAGGGCCGCGTTGAGCATGGCCGGCAGGTTGCGGTCGCTGTTCTGCATCAGGTAATCGAGGGCCCAGCGAGTGATGCGGTCCTGGTCGTCTACTTTGACTTTGCGCAGCTCGGCCGCCGGCAGTGCGCCGTATTTGTCATGCAGCTCGCTGACGATTTGCAGGTAAGTGGTCATCACCCGCAGCTTGGCGGTGGAGCCCAGTTCCAGCTTGCTGCCTTCGTTGATGTCGAAAGGCTGGTCGGTGCTGTCGGTCTGTACCCGCACCCGCGCGCCGTCGGGTGTCATCTCGTAGAGGTTGAAGCTGTAGCGCACCTGGGCGGTGCTGGCGGGCGTCAGCAAGGTGGGGCCGATCAGGCCGATCTGCGCGGCGAAGGCCGGGTCGGCGAGGTGCTTGAGGTAGGCACTGGCCTGGCCTTGCAGGTCGGCTTGCAGGGTACTGGTGGCGGCGAGGTCGAGGCGGTCAAGGTCGTACAGCGGCTGGTTGAGCAGGGCGGCCAGGCGGGTGCGGGCGACGCTGATGCCTTTGTTGGTTTCGATCGGCTGGATCGTCGGCTGTTGCTGCCAGTCGCGGTAGGTGACCTGGCTGGCGAGGGCGGCCTTGGCCAGCGCCGGGTCAATCACGTTGTTTTGCGCGAGCAGGCGGATGTGGCTGTCGGTGAGGTCGGCCAGTTCCTTGTGGCCTTTGGACAAGTAATGAGAAGGGCGGCGCTGGGCGATCATCAGCGACAGCACCTCACGCAGGGCCAGGCCTTTTTGCGGCAACTGTGTGGGGGCCGTGCTGCTGAGCAGGGCATTGGTCTGGTTGAAATCGGCGCCGTACCACACCCGCAACCCTTCGGCCATGCCGTGCACTTCGCCGTGGCCGGGTACCGCCGACAGGGGCACGCTGTTGAGGTAATCGCGCACGATGTTTTGGCGGGCCGCGAGGGTTTGCGGGCCGTCCTGATACGCCCGCACGCTGGCGGAAAGCATCTGGCGGATTTTCTCGCCGCCGGACAAGGTCAGGCCGTCGGGCGAGTGGCGGTATTTCTCCAGTTGAGTGGCCAGGGTACTGCCGCCTGCGGTCTGGCCGGGCAGGTGCAACAGCTTCGCCACCTGGGACCAGGCGGCCTTGGCAAAACGCGGCCAATCCACGGCCGGGTTGAGCTGTGGTTGTTTGGGGTCGAGCAGGTCGCGGTCTTCGATAAACAGCAGGCTATTGATCACCACCGGCGGAATCGCCGCGAAGCTGGGGTAGAACTGCTGTGGATACGTGAACTGATACAGCGGTGCGGCGCGGCAATCGGTGATGGTCAGGCCGGCCTGGATTTTTTCCGGATAGGGCACAAACAGGCCGCGCTGGGCGTAGGCCATCAGGTCGGGTGAGAAGCGTGCTTGTGCCTGGATCAAATAGTCGCGTTTGATCAGGCGGGGCAGGAACTCGCCCAGCGAGCTGTAGCCCAGACGCTTGTCAAAAGGCCCGGCACCGGGATAAACCCGCGCATCGCTGGGGCCGGGGTGCATTTGGTAAGTGAGGGTTGAAGCGAGGTCGGTGAAGGTTTTGGCCTGCAGCCTTGAGGTGTGCATTTCCCGCAGGGCGGCAAAGCCCAGGGCGATCAGCGCAATCAGCAACACCAGCCAGAACAGCCGCCACCAAAGCCGCCGGCGGGGAGGAGGGCTTTGTGGCAACGGCTGTTCATCCGGGCTATCGGTGGATACCGCAGCCTTGGTCGAAGCGTTTTGCCATAAAGCACCCATAGTCGATTGATCCATTTACGTAGATTGATCGGACTTGGTTGAAGCTTAGACGGTGGTGGGAGAGTGGGGGGGATTTGTGAGTGTGGGGTTGTTTGTGGCGAAGGAGCTTGCTGTGGTGAAGGAGCTTGCTGTGGCCAGGGAGCTTGCCGTGGCGAGGGAGCTTGCTCCCGCTGGAGTGCGAAGCACTCCCAAAGAGCCCGCCCGGTCTAACTGAAAAACTGCATGCCCGGGTTTTGGGGCTGCTGCGCAGCCCAGCGGGAGCAAGCTCCCTCGCCACAGCAAGCTCCCTGGCCACAGCAAGCTCCCCTCGCCACAGTGGTTTTTATTCCCGCTCATAGCCAGCAGGCATCCCACAGTGGGTAATCGCCGGCGCGTTCGACCAGTCCCGCTCTGATGGGGTTGGCGATGATGTATCGGGCCAAATGACGCAAATCTTCACCGTCCCTGATTCCCCGGTCGTGATAGCCGTTCTGCCAAAAGGCTCCTGTGCCGCTCCTTGCGCGGTTGATTGTGTGTGTGCTGCGGGATTTAACCGCTTGCATCAGCTGGGGCAGGCTGCGTTGCTCAAGCTGGACCAACCAATGAAAGTGGTCAGGCATGATGACCCAGGCTATGGAACTCCCCCATTTTTGCTCATGGGCGCGCCTGAATTCGGTTACCAGCAGGCGACCCAGATGAAAGTTGGTAAAGAGTGGTTGGCGATTGTGGACGACGGCTGTGACCAGGTAGGCCCTGCCAGGCTCGCTGAATCTACCGGTTCTCAGGCGATGGGATTGAGGGCGTGTAGGCATTCCATTGCATTCCTTATTGCTCCAGATGAATTGACGCTAGCAGCCTGGCAGGGACCCTGATCCCGGAACTATTGAGTACATATTTCTATGCTTGGGCATCCGCCGTGGAGAGGGCGCTTTCTGTGGCGAGGGAGCTTGTTGTGGCGAGGGAGCTTGCTCCCGCTGGAGTGCGAAGCACTCCCAAAGAACCCGCCTCGATTTGACTGTAAAACCGTGCGCCCAGGTTTTGGGGCTGCTGCGCAGCCCAGCGGGAGCGAGCTCCCTCGCCACAGCAAGCTCCCTCGCCAAAGTGGGCTGCGGTAGCCAGTAAATACTGAGCTAGAGCCTCCCCCCACCGGTAAACCCGCCAAAGGTCGGGGCATGACGCTGCACCATTACCGTGCAATACTCGCCGCCGTTTGTTGGCGACGACTCCTGCACAAACCAGGTAATGCCCCTCCGCTAAACCGGCTTTTACCGCGAGTTCCCGCTGAATCTTGCTGTTTATAGAGTGAAAACCCCTGGGTTTAGCTTTTTATACTGCACCCCCGCTGATCTGGCCCGGCCAGACCGGTTTACCCAAAAGGTGAACCGGAAACGGTATGCCATGGCAGACCCGCCATGACGCGCCGGACTCGGTGGCTCATATCCAATAACAAGACGAGGTTGTATCCCTATGCCCGCTGGCAATCACCTGCCCCAAGGCGAGACCGCTCAGGGCGGTCCGCTGAAACGCGAACTTGGCGAACGGCATATTCGCCTGATGGCCCTCGGCGCCTGTATCGGTGTCGGTCTGTTCCTGGGCTCGGCCAAGGCCATTGAAATGGCCGGCCCGGCAATCATGCTGTCCTACATCATCGGTGGCCTGGCGATCCTGGTGATCATGCGCGCCCTCGGCGAGATGGCCGTGCATAACCCGGTGGCCGGCTCATTCAGCCGCTACGCCCAGGATTACCTCGGCCCGCTGGCGGGCTTTCTCACCGGCTGGAACTACTGGTTCCTGTGGCTGGTGACCTGCGTCGCTGAAATCACCGCCGTCGCCGTGTACATGGGCGTGTGGTTCCCCGATGTGCCCCGCTGGATCTGGGCCCTCGGCGCGCTGGTGAGCATGGGCACCATCAACCTGATCGCGGTCAAGGCGTTCGGTGAGTTCGAGTTCTGGTTCGCCCTGATCAAAATCGTCACCATCATTGCCATGGTGATCGGTGGCGTCGGCATCATCGCGTTCGGTTTCGGCAACGACGGCGTGGCGCTGGGGATTTCCAACCTGTGGGCCCACGGCGGCTTTATGCCCAACGGCGTGACGGGCGTGTTGATGTCCCTGCAAATGGTGATGTTCGCCTACCTGGGTGTGGAAATGATCGGCCTGACCGCCGGTGAAGCGAAGAACCCGCAGAAGACCATCCCGAGTGCCATCGGCTCGGTGTTCTGGCGCATCCTGCTGTTCTACGTCGGTGCGTTGTTTGTGATTCTGTCGATCTACCCGTGGAACGAAATCGGCACCCAGGGCAGCCCGTTCGTGATGACCTTTGAGCGTCTGGGCATCAAGACCGCCGCCGGCATCATTAACTTTGTGGTGATCACCGCGGCGTTGTCGTCGTGCAACGGCGGCATCTTCAGCACCGGGCGCATGCTCTACAGCCTGGCGCAGAACGGCCAGGCCCCGGCCACGTTCGGCACCACGTCGAGCAACGGCGTGCCACGCAAGGCATTGTTGCTGTCGATCTTCGTGCTGTTGCTGGGTGTGCTGCTCAACTACATGGTCCCGGAAAAGGTCTTTGTGTGGGTGACCTCCATCGCCACCTTCGGCGCGATCTGGACCTGGCTGATGATCCTGTTGGCCCAGCTCAAATTCCGTAAGAGCCTCAGCCCGACCGAGCAAAAAGCCCTCAAGTACCGCATGTGGCTGTACCCGGTCAGTTCCTACCTGGCGCTGGCGTTCCTGCTGCTGGTGGTGGGCCTGATGGCGTACTTTCCGGACACCCGCGTGGCGCTGTATGTCGGCCCGGTGTTCCTGGTCTTGCTGACGGTGCTGTTCTACGTGTTCAAGTTGCAGCCGACCCAGGCGGCGGCGCGCACCGCGAGCTGATTGTTCTGCACTCAACAAAAAGCCCCTTTCGGGGCTTTTTGTTTTTCAGGCGTTAGCGACGCGTACCGGTTGCGTGAGCCGCTTGTTCAGATCCAGCCAGGCTCCCAGCAATGCCATCAGCCCGGCGCCGACCAAGGCGGTGAATATCTGCATGGCGAAGGCATCGCCGGTGATCGCATTGACCATGTCCGCCAGCGGCGCCAGCAGCACCCCCAGGCAGAACACTTCGAGGGAGTAACGCCCCATGCGGCAGGTTTGCCGGGCCAGCCAGTTTTGCGTCCAGCCATGGCCGGGCAACAGCTTGGCGGTGACGTAGGCCAGGGCCAGGAAGTGCAGCAAACGCACGGGCGACAAGTCGGTCTTGCTGATGGGGTACAGCAGGTCACTGAGGGCCGACGGCATCAGCTCGTCGTGAATCTCCGGCCAACGCCACGAGAGAGTGAGAACCCCCGCCACCAGCGCGTACACCGCCGCAGCCACGAACAACGGCTGACGCAGCAGCCGGCGGGTGTCTCCGGGGCGTGGCTGTTGCGCATGAAGGGCCGCCGCACCGCCCAGCACAAACAGCAACTGCCAGGTCACCGGGTTGAAGTACCACACACCGTCGGCAATCGCCGCCAGGTTCCAGCCCAGGTGCGGTGCCAGCAGGTACACCGCCAGCGAAACCGCCACCACCGCCCAGGTCTTGCGCAGCAACAACGGCAACACCAGCGGCAGGCCACCCAGCAGCACGATGTACAGCGGCAGCGGGTCCATCAGGTTGGGTTTGAAGCGCAGCAGCAGCTCATCCACCAGCGCTTGCTGGGGGTGGGTGACGAAGTGCGTCAGGCCCATCTCTTCAACGAGGTCGCGGGTTTCCACATGGCTGTTGGCGAAGAACACGATGCCCATCAGCATCGCCAGCAAGAAGATATGCACCACGTACAGCACCCAGGTGCGCCGCCAGATCTTCACACAGGCGATCAAATACCCATCGCGCTGCAGGATCTTGCCGTAGGCCAGCACCGCCGCATAACCGGCCAGAAACACGAACACTTCCGCCGCATCACTGAACCCGACATTGCGCAGGGTGATCTGGCCGAGCGGGTTGTGGGGCACGTGATCCCAGAAAATAAAGATCAACGCCAGGCCCCGAAAAAAATCGATGCGCGGGTCGCGTCCGTTCAGCATGGCAGCGGGCTCTTGAACAAAGGGTTTAGTAAGGACAGGCAGGCGACGGCTTTGGTCGTGCCGTACGTCGGGCGGGGCGCAGGTTGGCGGTATTTGTAAGCAATTGCAAAGACGGGGTATTTACAGAATGTCTCAATTGCCCCCGGCGCAACCGGGGGCGTGGTGTCTAGAACGCATCCATCAACAACACCCGGCACGGTTTGGCCTGGTATTCATTGATCTGCGGCACCAGGCGGGTGAAGTGCTCCGTCTGGCAGTGCGTATCCAGCGCGGCCTGGTCGGGCCATTGCTCGACAAAGATGAAGTGCCCGGGGTCTTTCTGGTCGACGAACAAATCGTAGGCAATGCACAGCGGTTCCTGGCGGGTTTTCTCCACCAGTTCGGCGTACCACGGGCGCACGGTGTCGAGGTGCTCGGGTTTGATGAAGTCTTCGGCAATCACTTTCAGCATCGTATCGTTCCGTTAAAAAATTTAAGCCGCAGCAATTTCATTTGGCTCAAAACTGTCCGCCCGCGCCATCTGCCACATACGCGAATAAAACTCGCCGTTCACTTCGCCGGTGAGCAATTCACCGGGTTTGAGGAACACATGCAACTGCGAGAACAGCTTGATCTCGGTGGCCGACATGCGCCGCACCAGGTGCTTGGCCGACAGCTGTGACGGGTGATCCAGGCCGGCAGCGGCGAGCATTTCCGCCAGGGCCTTGAGGGTGTTGCGGTGGAAGTTGAACACCCGCTGGGCCTTGTCCGGCACGACGAGCGCGCGTTGGCGCAACGGGTCCTGGGTGGCCACGCCGGTGGGGCATTTGTTGGTGTGGCAGCTTTGCGACTGGATGCAGCCGATGGCGAACATGAAGCCCCGCGCCGAGTTGGCCCAGTCGGCGCCGATGGCCAACACGCTGGCGATGTCGAACGCGCTGACAATCTTGCCGCTGGCGCCCAGCTTGATCTTGTCCCGCAGGTTCAGGCCCACCAGGGTGTTGTGCACAAACAGCAGGCCTTCGCGCAGGGGCACGCCGATGTGGTCGGTGAACTCCACCGGTGCGGCGCCGGTGCCGCCTTCCTTGCCGTCCACCACGATAAAGTCCGGGAGGATGCCGGTTTCGAGCATGGCCTTGGCGATGCCCATGAATTCCCACGGGTGGCCCAGGCAGAACTTGAAGCCCACCGGTTTGCCGCCGGACAGTTCGCGCAGTTGGGCGATGAACTGCATCATTTCAATCGGCGTGGAGAAGGCACTGTGGCGCGACGGCGAGATGCAGTCTTCGCCCATCAGGATGCCGCGGGTCTCGGCGATTTCCTGGGTCACCTTGTGCTTGGGCAGGATCCCGCCGTGGCCCGGTTTGGCGCCTTGGCTCATCTTGATTTCGATCATCCGCACTTGCGGGTTTTGCGCCTGGACGGCGAAGCGTTCCGGGTCGAACAGGCCGGTGCTGGTGCGGCAGCCGAAGTAGCCACTGCCGAGTTCCCAGGTCAGGTCGCCGCCGTTTTCCCGGTGGTAGGGGCTGATGCTGCCTTCGCCGGTGTCGTGGGCGAAGTTGCCGAGTTTGGCACCCTGGTTGAGGGCGCGAATCGCGTTGGCGCTCAACGAGCCGAAGCTCATGGCCGAGATGTTGAACACCGAGGCCGAGTAGGGCTGGGTGCACTGCGGGCCGCCGACGATCACGCGAAAGGCGCTGGGGTCGCTCAACGGCGCGGGGCGCATGGAGTGGCCGATAAACTCGAAGCCCGACTGGTACACATCGATCAGGGTGCCGAAGGGTTTGTCGGCGCTTTCATTCTTGGCGCGGGAATACACCAGCGAGCGTTGGGCCCGGGAGAAGGGCAGGGCGTCGCTGTCGGATTCCAGCAGGTATTGGCGGATTTCCGGGCGGATGGCTTCCACCAGGTACCGGATATTGCCCAGGATCGGGTAGTTGCGGCGCACCGCGTGGGGGCTTTGCAGCAGGTCGAAAATACCGATCAGGCTCAGGATGCCGGTGACCACGGCGATCGGCCACACCCATTCGTGTTCGATAAAGGGCATGCTGGCCAGGGTGAAAATGACGCACACGGCAAAGAACGCGTAACGGCTTAGTAACGACAGGCTCATACGGTTTTCCTTGGGTTCGGACTCATCGGCTAGGCGTTTTGCGCCTGTAGAAAGATCGAGAACAGCTCCGACTGGGATTTGATCCCTAGCTTGCTGTACATGTGTTTCTTATGGACTTTCACGGTTTCAACAGAGATTTCCAGCTTACGAGCGATTTCCTTGCTGGAGCAACCGCTGAGCATCAAACGGCCCACATCCAGCTCCCGGGCGGTGAGTTGCGCGCCCCAGCCGTCGTTCTGGAGCGGCGGCTCCGGGGCGCTCACTTGGTTGAGTTCATGGGGCAGGCGCTGGCGCAACAGGCTCAACACCCACGGTTGGATCAGCGACAACAAGGCGATCTGTTGCGGGTCAAAGCGCTGCCTGGAGCCCAGGGACAGGCACAAGGTTCGCCCGTCCGGTTGCTGGCAATTGAACTGGATTTCATCGGCCACCACGTTCAGCCGGAAGTAGCGCTGGTAGTACTCGGTCAGCTCGAAATGCTCCGGCGCCACTTCGGCCAGGCGAAACAGCCCGGTGCGCGAATGCTCGCAGCTGGCGATGTAGAAGGGGTCGAGCAGGTACAGGCCGTTGAGGTAATCCTGGAACAGATGGTCCGGCTCGCCGTCCTGGCCCGGGCATTCGGCGAACACCAGGGGCTTGTGTTCACTGCTGAACAGCAACACCACCCAACTGTCGAACGCCACGTATTGGTCCAGCAACCGCACCAGCTGCGTCCAGAAATTCGGCTGGTCCAGGGCGTCTATCATTTGCCCCACCGAACGGTGCCAGGCGATGTCTTCCAGCGACAATGTCATGCATCTACCCCCATAGGGTTAACCCGGCGGCGTGATTTCCCGAGTGGTTACGCCCTGCGCATACTGCGCCACAGATAAAACAACAGGACACACCATGAAGGTCGAATTTGCCCAGCTGGCAGGCCGCGATAACGGCACAGCTTACAACCTTGAGCGCGCTTTGGCGGCGATTGCTGCGTGTGCGGCCGACACCCAACTGGTGGTATTCCCGGAAACCCACCTGATGGGCTTCCCGACGTCCGACACCGTGGCCGATGTGGCCGAGCCGGTGGATGGCCCGACGGTGCAGGCGATTATCCAGGCGGCACGGGCGCGCAACATCGCCGTGGTGATCGGCATGGCCGAGAACGACGGGGGCCAATTCTATAACACCACCTTGCTGATCACCCCCGAAGGCATCGCCCTGCGTTATCGCAAGACCCACCTGTGGGCCTCGGACCGCGGCGTGTTCACCCCGGGCGACCGCTACGCAACCTGCGTGTGGAACGGCGTGCGGGTGGGCCTGTTGATCTGCTACGACATCGAATTCCCGGAAACCGCCCGCGCCCTGGCGCAGTTGGGCGCTGAAGTGTTGATCGTCACCAACGGCAACATGGACCCCTACGGCCCCACCCACCGCACCGCCATCATGGCCCGCGCCCAGGAAAACCAGGCGTTTGCGCTGATGGTCAACCGGGTGGAAGAGGGTGATGACGGCCTGATGTTCGCCGGCGGCAGCGCCCTGGTGGACCCGTTTGGCACCTTGCTGTTTGAAGCCGGGCGCGAGGCCGGGCAGTTCAGCGTTGAACTGGACCTGGGGCAACTGACGGCGGCGCGACAGGACTATCGCTACCTGGATGACCAGCGCTTGAAATTGCCCGGTGAGGTGATTGAGCGCCAGGACGGTACGCGGGAGCTGCTGATCCCGAAACCCTGACACGGATCTTGTGGCATGGATGCTGTTGTGGCGAGGGAGCTTGCTCCCGCTGGGGCGCGAAGCGGCCCCAGGATTTTTGGGTCTGCTGCGCAGCCCAGCGGGAGCAAGCTCCCTCGCCACAAAAGGTGTAACCACCACAAAATTTGCACCCATTCAAAAAACCGCATCAACCATAAAAATTATTGCTCGTGCTTCACCGACTTCAGTTCTGCCATAACTCTAATAATCGCGCGGAGAATCGCTCATGGCTCGTTTGCAACGCACCCTGTCGTTAGGGTCGGTGGTGCTGTTTGGCATCGCCTATATGACACCGATCATTGTCCTGGGTACCTTCGGCATCCTGGCGCAATCCACCGCCGGCATGGTCCCGGCCGCTTACCTGGCCGCCCTGGTGGCGATGTTCTTCACCGCCATGAGCTACGGCCGCATGGCTTCGGCGTTCCCGGTGGCCGGGTCTGCCTACAGCTACGTGCGCAAGGCCATCAGCCCCAAGCTCGGGTTTATCGCCGGTTGGGCGGTGCTGCTCGACTACCTGTTCCTGCCCATGGCCATCTGGCTGATCGGCGCCGCGTACCTGCATTCAGCCTTCCCGGCGGTGCCGCAATGGATCTGGGTGTTGGCCTTTATCGGCGTCACCAGCGCGATCAATATCGTCGGCCTGAAGCTCGCCAACGGCATCAACGCCCTGCTGATGATCGTGCAGTTCCTGGTGCTGATCGCGTTTGTCGCGCTGTGCATCCACTACATCGGCGGTGACGCCAGTAAGCCACTGTGGACCATCACCCCGTTCTTCAACGGCCAGATGCAAATGCCGTTGATCATGAGCGGCGCGGCGATCGCCTGCTATTCGTTCCTGGGCTTTGACGCGGTCAGCACCCTGACCGAGGAAACCCGTGACCCACGCCGCACCATTCCCCGGGCGATCATGTTGATCACCTTGATTGGCGGGCTGATCTTCGTCGGGGTGTCGTACTTCGTGCAGATTGCCCATCCGTCGTTCGAGTTCACCGACGTGGATTCGGCCGCCTACGAGATTGCCCGCAACATTGGCGGCGACCTGTTCGTGTCGATCTTCCTGATCGGCCTGATCGTCGGCCAGTTCGCCTCGGGCTTGTCGGCCCAGGCCAGCGGTTCGCGGTTGCTGTTTGCGATGGGCCGTGACGGTGTGTTGCCCAAGTCATTCTTCGGCGCCTTGCATGCGCGCTTCGGTACGCCGGTCAACAGCATCCTGCTGTGCGCCGTGGTGGCTTTGCTGGCGCTGAAACTGGACGTCACCACCTCCACCTCGTTCATCAATTTTGGCGCGTTCCTGGCCTTCAGCCTGGTGAACCTGTCGGTGATCTTCCACTACTGGATCGGCGCCCAGCAGCGCGGGCTGCGGGAGCTGGTGCTGTTCCTGGTGTTCCCGACCATCGGCCTGCTGGCAGATGTGTGGTTGATGGTCAGCCTCGATCACCTGGCGATTTACCTGGGCCTGAGCTGGCTGGCGATTGGCCTGGTGTACCTGGGTTTCCTGACCCGAGGCTTCTCCCAGCAACCCCCGGAGATGGACTTCCAGGAAGCCGCATAGAAGCGCGGGGTCTATTCTTATTGCAATCGGTTCTCGTTTGGGTGCGTCTTTTGTGTTACTGTATAACGCTAATTGATCACCCAGACGCCCCGGAGGCCTTATGAAACCTGGTATCCACCCCGACTACCGCACCGTGTTGTTCCACGACACCGCCGCCGACGTGTTCTTCCTGATCGGTTCCACCGTGGACACCGACCGCACGCAGCAGCACAGCGACGGCAACACCTACCCTTATGTGCTGCTCGACGTGTCCAGCGCCTCGCATCCGGTGTACACCGGCCAGCAGCGCAAGACCCAGTCCGAAGGCCGTATCGCCGGCTTCAACAAGCGGTTTGCGTCGTTTGGCTCGGCCGGTAAACCCGCCGAAGCATGAGCCGTCGTTGCTTTACCTCAGGGCCGCTTCATTTGATGAAGCGGCCCTTTTTTATGCCTGTCGGACGAAGTGACATCGTATGGCCATCATCCCAAGGAAAAGCCGACTAAACTGCTGGGTAATAGCCAGGAGGCTGTTACCTTGACCGTAGGACGCGCACATCGACGCCATACGAGGTGCCCCATGGGAGAGCCAGTGACCTTTGTAAATGCCGACCGTCCGGTGGTGCTGTTGATTGACGCACACCCCGACGTGCTGGACCGCCTGACGCAGTTGCTGCGCCTGGAACCGTTTGAAGTGTGCAGTGCCACCGATGCCGCCCACGCGCTGGCGATTCTGGCGCAGCAACCCGTCGACCTGGTGATGAGCGCCGCGCGCCTGCCGGACATGGACGGCGCCACCCTGCTGGCGCAGATCCACCACGACTACCCGCACACCGTGCGCATTCTGCTGACCGGCGAAACCGAGCTGACCCTGATCATCAAGGCGATCAACGAAGGGCAGATCTACCGCTACCTGAGCAAACCCTGGAAGGACGAAGAGCTGCTGCTGGCGTTGCGTCAGTCCCTGGCCCATCAACATTCCGAGCGTGAACGCCTGCGCCTGGAACAGCTGATCCGCCAACACAACGACGAACTCACCCAACTCAACATCACCCTGGAAAAACGCGTGGCCTCGCGCACCAGCGAGCTGCAGCAAACCGCCGACATGCTCGACCTGGCCTACGAAGAGCTCAAGCACAGCTACGCCACCGGCACCGAAGTGTTCTCCCTGCTGGCCAACCTGCGCCTGCCCCGCAGCAAACAGACCAACCGCCAGATCATCGAACTGGTGCGCACCTGGTGCCACAGCCACGGCCTGGACGAAGCCAGCAACCGCGACCTGACCATGGCCGCAGCGCTCTACAACATCGGCAAGCTGAGTTGGAGCGACAGCATGATGATCGCGCCCGCCGACCTGCTGCACAGCGCCGACCGTGAACGTTACCGGGCGTACCCGGCCCAGAGCGAATCGTTGCTGATGGCCCTGGAGCCGATGAAAGATGCGGCGCACCTGATCCGTCATCACCAGGAGCGCTGGGACGGCACCGGCTTTCCCGACCACCTCAAGGGCGACGGAATTCCATTCGGCTCGCGCCTGTTAAAACTGGCGGTGGACTTCATCGAACTGCAACGGGGCTTGATCCTGGAGCGGCAAATGAACAGCGACGAAGCGCTGCTCTACATCCGCAAATACGCCGGTCGCCTGTACGACCCGGACATGGTGGAAGACTTTATCCAGGCCTGCGCGGCGTTCCTCAGCGACGTGACCCTGGGCGACCCGACGGTGAAAGTCCTGACCACCCGCGAGCTGGCCGAAGGCATGGTGCTGGCGCGCAACCTCAATGCCGACAACGGCATGCTGCTGCTCAACGCCGGCAAGGTGCTGAACCTGCCGCTGGTGGACAAGCTGATTGCGTTCGAGGCCATGGAAGGGGCGAAGTACAGCGTGTTTATCAAGGCGCCGGATGAGGCGTTGCTTTCGGGCTGAGGCCGGTTCATGGGATCCTTGCGCCTTTGAATTGAAGGCGACCCTCCCATGACCTCCACCCTTCGCATCGCCGCCGCCCTGCTGATCGGCAGCGACGGCCAGACCTTGCTGGTACGCAAGCGCGGCACCCAGGCGTTCATGCAGCCGGGCGGCAAGATCGATGCCGGTGAGCTACCGGCCGAGGCCCTGGCCCGTGAGCTGCACGAAGAACTGGGCCTGAGGATTGATCCGGCGGCGGCGGTGTACCTGGGCCAATTCTCGGCCCCGGCGGCGAATGAGCCGGGGTTTGTGGTGCAGGCCGAATTGTTCCAGGTGCACATTGACGTGCCGGTGGCACCGGCTGCCGAAATTGAAGAAGTGCGCTGGATCGACCCGGCCGGTGACGGTGATTTGCTGCTGGCGCCCCTGACCCGGGATCTGATCCTGCCGTTCTACCGCTCGTCTCTAACGGGTGCCTGAAACTGTGGCGAGGGAGCTTGCTCCCGCTGGGGCGCGAAGCGGCCCCGAGATTTTTGGGTCTGCTGCGCAGCCCAGCGGGAGCAAGCTCCCTCGCCACAGGTACCCGCTGTTCATCAGCGTACGGCGCTGACCCCGTCCAGGGTCGAAAACGACGTGTCCTTGGCCGTCAGCAAAAAGTCGCGCATGTACGGCGCATCGAGCATGTCGGCGCGAATCCCGGCGTACAGCGTGGCAAACAGGCCTTTTTCCCCCAACCGCTTGGCTTTCACATAACCCCGGGAACTGTATTCGTGCAGCGCCCAGTGGGGCATGCCGCACACGCCGCGACCGCTGGCCACCAACTGCATCATCATCACCGTCAGTTCCGAGGTGCGCACCTGGGCCGGTTCCACGTCGGCCGGTTCGAGGAAGCGGGTGAAGATGTCCAGGCGGTCACGCTCCACCGGGTAGGTGATCAACGTCTCGCTGCTCAAATCGTCGGGCACGATGTACGGCTTGTTCGCCAGTGGGTGCTGGTTGGCCACGGCCAGCATGGCTTCGTAGGTGAACAACGGCACATAGGTGATGCCCGGCAGCTCCAGCGGGTCGGAGGTGACCACCAGGTCCAAGTCACCCCGGGCCAGGGCCGGCAGCGGGGCGAAGGCGAAGCCGGAAGCCAGGTCCAGCTCGACTTCGGGCCACGCATCGCGGAACTGGTCGATGGTGGGCATCAGCCACTGGAAGCAACTGTGGCACTCGATGGCCATGTGTAAGCGACCGGCGGTGCCGCCCGCCAGCCGCGCAATGTCACGCTCGGCGCCGCGCAGCAGGGGCAGGGTGGCGTCCGCCAGTTGCAGCAGGCGCAAGCCGGCGCTGGTGAAGCGCAGCGGCTTGGTCTTGCGCACAAACAACGGCATGCCCAGGCGTTCCTCCAGCTCCTTGAACTGGTGGGAAAGCGCGGACTGGGTCAGGTGCAGGCGCTCAGCCGCTTCCACCAGGCTGTCGGCTTCACGCAGGGCGTGCAGGGTCTTGAGATGACGGATTTCGAGCACGGGCTCTCCATGAATATAACTTGTGACAAATTCGGATGGAGTGAGTTTGTCTCATGTTGTCATGGCTGTCGACAAGGCCCGTGTGCACACCGCGCTGGCGATGCCTGGCCAGCGCGGTGTTTGCGTCGGTATTACAGCTCGGCAAAGTGCCGGTTCGCCAGCGGCCGGCCGATATTCCCGCGCCAGATCGGGTCGACACTGGCCCCGGTTTCCGCCTGGGCGCGTTGCCATTGCAGGCCCAGGTTGCGCTGCTCGAGGGTCTTCAAATGGGCCTTGATGAACTCATCGAAGCGCGCCCCGGCCTTGTCGTAGTGGAAATGCGCATACCACAGCACCTGCTGCGGGGTTTTGCTCACGTCCCACACCAGGTACTCCTGCAGATAGTCCGGCCGGCCTTTCTGGCCCGCATTGAGGTTGCGTGCCGGCTCGCCCTTGCGAATCTCCACCAACTGTTGCTCGCGCAGGTAATCCAGATAACCCTCGGTGGGCGTCCGGCTGGCCAGGGTCTGGCGTACCCGCAGGTCACGGCCCCGGGTGATCAGGCTCGCGGCCTGGGTACGCAATTGCGCCAGGATCGGGTCCTGTGGCGCCAGTGTGCCGAGGGTCCGGGCGCGCTCCAGCAGTTCATCGGCTTCTCTGGCGAGCATCTCTTCCAGATCCACCGGCAGCATGTTCTGGCGGGCGTACTCCTCGACTTTGCGGATATACGCCTGGACTGCATTCAGTCGTGCGCGGGCTTCGTTGATCAGGGCAAGCGCGTTGGTTACAGAGCGCACCGGTGGCGCAACAGGCGCCGGGTTGGTCAGGTGGAAGCGGCCGTTGGCGCCTTGCTCCCAGATCTCGGTACGGCCTTCGGCGCCGGTGAGGGTATAACGCCGTGCCCTGGTGACCGGGTCAACGTGTTCCACCCCAATCAGCAAGGTCTGGTCGTCGGTTTCGAAAATCCTGCGGGTACCGCCCGCTGGCGCCCGGGAGACGGGCTCTGTGAGGGCGTTGCGGGCGCGCTCGCTCATTTTGTTGAGTTCGTCGATCAGCGCCTGCACATAGGCGGCGTCGAAGTGTTGGTGGTAACTGGAGGACCAGCGGTTCAGGTTGCCACGCATTTGCGCGTAGACGTCGACGCAGTAGTTGAGGAGGAGATTGCGTTGGCTTTGGGTAGGGCTGACTTCAATCATGTTGGCTTGCAGGTACAGTGCCCGGTGCACCGCGTTTTTCGAATGGTTCAGGGGCCCTTGAAGGTAGTGCCAGGACGCGTCGCCAACGCCTTTGCGATGGTCGACCAACCCCAGCAGCATGTTGACCTTCATCTGCTCCCGGCGCCTGGCCGACAGGTGCCGGTTGATCACCTCGGACGCGGTGGTCAGGCCCTGGCGCTGTTGTGTGAGGGTGACGTGTTTGATCCAGCTGTTCAGAGTTTCAAGGGTGCTGTCCAACTGGCGAAGCAGTTCCAGAATGGCCACTTGCCGGGCTCTGACCTGCTCGCGCAACGCGGCGCGGGCCGACTGCTGTTCGTAGGGCGTGGCATCCAGGCGGGCGACTGCCAGGTCAATGGCTTCGTCGTGGATCACCACTTGCTGGCCCTTGATCCTGGCCTGCCACTGCGAGTTCCACGCGATTGAATAGGCGGCGTCGCTCTTGGCTTTGCTGGCCAGTTGAACCTTGTTTCCGTAAGTCCCAAGGGCCAGGTCTCCGATGTTCTGGTGCAAGCGTGCGTTCAGCTCGATGCCATCGGCCAGCTCTTTTTCCAGGCCGGGAATCACCCCCATGTCACCGCTTTCGTAGCGTTCCATCAGGCCGTGGGTACGTTCTTTGTGCCGGAGGATGGCGGTGTTGGTGCGCTCCATGCTGGACACCAATGCCCGCTGGCGATAATAGGTGCGGTCGACCAACCAGCGTGGCAACCGCTCACGAATTGCCAGTGGCCACATCGGTTCGAGGACATCCACCATGCGCCCCAGCACACCACCGCCGCCGGCGAGGCCGCCGTTGAATGCGGTGCCGTAGACCCCGTAGTGCGTGTCCCATTCGCCGCTTTCGTCGAGGGCAATCGGCTGTTTGTAGGTCTTCTGGCGGGTGGGGCTCAGGCGCCAGTCCAGCCCATCGCCCAGCCGTTCCACCTTGTAGATACGCCCGCGCCGCAGGATGAAGTCACCCTCGCCATGCCGGTACACGTTGCGGTACGGGCCGTGGCTGTAGGGCTGCAGGCCGGCCAGGGATACCACGCCTTCATAGTCGTAGCCCTCGAAACGCTGCCGCATGCGGCGCGCGCCCAGGTGACGCAGTTGCCGTTGACGGGTGACCGCGCGGGCGTTGGCGGGCAGCGCCAGGTTGCCCGGCAGGATGTCCATGGCGCAGTCGATCAGCGACAGCAGCACCGCTTCGACCTCTGCCAGGCCATGCCCGACGTCGCCGCGCAAGAACGCCGCCACCGCCAGGTTGGCGCTGCTCCAGGCGTCATACAGGGCAATGGCCGCGCCCGCGAAAGGCACCAGGCCCAGCGCGATTTTCAGGTAGTTGAAGATCATGCCACTGCGCAGCGCGTTGTGTTCCAGCAGCAAGGCGGCGTTGGAGCGTGAGGTCGCGCGATGCGCCTCGATGAGCCGACCCATATGGTTGTTGAGCACGTGCTCGGGCAATGAGGTGGTCGCCGGCCATGGCGTGCCGACCTCGAACAGGCCGTCGAAATTCTTCTGCTGCGCCTGGGCGATCCGCGACAGGTGGGCGGCGGCATCGCCCTTGATGGCGCGCCCGGCCAGGTAGTCACTCATGCCGCTGGCCAGGCTGCGGTCGTACAGTGCCTTGCGAGCCCGTTCCAGGCTGGCATAGCGGCGCAGGGGCTGACCGTCCGGAGTGTCGGGCAGGTAGAGCAGGGTGCGACCCGACGCCGGGTCCTGGATGAAGGTGATGCCGAACAAACCGCTTGGGCCATGGTCGGTGTCGGTGCCGCCGGCGCTTAACTGTGCCGGCAGCAACACGAAGGGTTGCCGCGCTTCAAGGGCATTGTTCAAGAGCAGCAGGTCTGTGTCGTCGAGCCAGCCCCGTGCGTGGGCGAACTTGCCCTGCAGGATGAGCATCAGGCGCAGCGGCTCGGTCAGGCATTCACGCTGATGCTGGCGGGTGAAAATCGGTGCATCCGGGTCGCCGAGGAAGATACGGGTGATCAACTGTTCGTAGGCGCCGGCCAGGTCGAGTTCGGTGACCAGTTGCTTGAGGTAACTGACCGTCAGGCCGTTTTTCAGTTGCTCGGCTTCGATCGGGCTGTGGCTGGTGACGTTCACTTGCCTGAACCCCAGGCGCTGCTCGACGTCGGCGTCGATGTTCTGTTGCGCCAGTTGCAACAGCGACCAGTCGCGGCGACGAGCGCTGGGCATCAGGACCGTTTTGAACGGCGTGCCGGGGCCTGCGTATTGGTCCAGGTACTCACGTTCCCAGCTCACCGAGTCCGGCAGATTCAGCTGTACGTGAGCGTCGTGCTCAAGCCTGAAGTCCTCACGCAGCCGCCGGTTCAGGCGACGCCGGCCGAAGTCTTCGAAGGGTTCCAGGTCGCGTTCGAGCAGGTGCTGGGCGCGGTGCAACGCGTCGATCTGGGCCTGGATCAGCGCCTTGAAGGCCTGGCGTGCGTCGGCCGGGAGTTGGCTCAGTTCTCGGGGCAACGCGCCGGCCAGGCGGGCACTGCGCTGTTGTTCCAGCAGCTGCGTATAGGCCAGTTCGCGAGCCTGATGGGTAGGAATCTGCAGGGTGGACAAGGTTTGTTCGTGAAGTTTATCCAGGGCTTCATCGCGTTGATGGGCAAGGGCCGGCAGGGGGTAACGCATGATCGTTTCGGCGGCCTGTTGCTCGCTGGCGTACAAGCGTTGTTGGAGTGAGTACTCAAACGGGTCGCCGCTTAACACGGTCCATTGCAGGGTGGTGCTGGCGTCATCCGGCAGCTTGAACAGCAACTGTTCCAGGGCCTGGCGGGATTCGAAACGCTGCAGGCCGCCGCCGCTGCCGGGCCAGTACAACAACAGGCTGTGGGGCGCGGAAGCGGTAAGGGCGCCGGCCCGGGTGATCACCAGCAGGCCCTGGAGCTCATGGGCCGTTTCGTCGGGGGCACTGCTGGTCAGGGTCAGGCGCGCGGCAGTCACCTCGGGGCGGCGTTCCACGGCAGCGGGATGGTCCAGCAGGGCCAGGAGCAGGCGATGTTCATCGTCGCTGATTTGCTTGAGCGCCTGCTGGATCGCGGCTTCGGCGCGTACGGCGGCGAGTTGCGCTTGATACAGCGCGTCGTAGTGGGCGTTGGGTTTATGCCGCAGCTCCAGGCGTTCAAGGGCGGTGCGCCGGCCCAGCAGGGCGCCGGCGGCGGTATTGCCGTCCAGTTCGGCGGCGTCCTGTGCCTGCATCAACCCTTTCAAGTGGGCCAGCCGGTTGGCGTACTGAGTGTCGTCACCCAGGTAACGTTCGAGGTCGAGGCGTTGCTGTTTGATCGAGGCCCAACGCTCGCTCAGCGTGATATCGGCGTTGAGGTTGCCGAAGGGTGGGGCCTGTTCGTCATCGTCGGGGCCGGGGGCCAGGGCCTGGGTGGGTGGCAAGGTGAATACCGGGTTTTCACGGCGCTGGCGGTCCAGTCGGTCGGCGTCGTCGAGGGCGCGGCGGGCATAACGGGCCAGGTTGCTGCCGTTGCGATGGCGATTGCGCAGGCTCTCCAGTTGCGCCGTGAGCACATGCGCCAGCACGTCGTGGACCCCAAACGCCAGGTCATCGCGACGCGGGGTGTAGCTGAAGGTGACCGAGGCCGGCAATACCTCCGGCGGGATCAATTGTTGGGCCGGGGCTGTCAGCCATTGCTCCATCTCACTGCGTTGGCTGAACACCATCAGGCTTGGCTGGCGGCTGGGCAGGTAAAGGGTTTGCGCGAGCGCCGGTGCCCCGTTGGTGCTGATGACCCAGGCGCCCGGCAGTTTGACTTTGCTCTGGTCGGGCAATTGCAGGGCCAGTTGGTGGATGTCGCCCGGGAAGGAAGTGCCCGGGTCAAGCAAGGTTTGCAGCGGTTCGAGCTGTGTGGCGCTGAGGTGCCCCAGGGCGTAGGCGGCGTGGCTGCTGGCTTCGAGATGTTGACGGTACAGCTGCACCGCGTGGTCGAGCCGGGAGCGCGGTGTGCCCGGCGCCCGCGTCGCCCAGTAGGTGTTCCAGCGCAGCCTTAGCCGTTGTTCCAGGTTCAGTGCCTTGAGCTGTTTCAGCAACTGCACCGGCGTCAGGTTTGCCAGCCGGTGCCTGGCCAGGCCGAGGGTAGTGCTCTGAGTATCAAGGTTGGCGTCGATGTCCGGGAACTGGCAGATAAACGCCCAGGCGTCCGTCAGGCTGATGAAATGCTCGGCGTCTTGCGCGGTGTCGAGAAAGCCCAGGCCGACGGACCTGGTGTCGATTTGCAAATGCTCGTTGAGCACCGCATTGATAGAGTCGCGCACACCGGGTGCCTGAGCAATCAGCTCATGCAGGCCCTGACGACTGTCACGCCAGCGCGCGGTGGCCTGCAGGTACAGGCTCTGGTCCAGGCGCAGTGCCTGGGTCAACAGCGTGGGCGAGGTCAAGTCGCCCTGGGAGAGGGAGAGGGGGGGGAGGGTCAGTTCACTCATGGTGATGGGTTCATGCTCTGGTGAGACCGGGCTTGCCGGTGAGTGCACCCATTTAAAAGGCGCGGCCAGGGCGTGGGGTGATAGATAGATACGCGAATGACCGCTGGGCGCCATTCATCAAACTGTCACTGAACTGTGGCAGCGCGCTTGAACAAACTTCATCAGACTCGCGCTCTACTGGGGTTCTGCGTTTCGGTGTTTTTCATGCGCGTGTTGCTTTTCATGGCCGCTCTCTTGTTCGGCCTGCCGTCCTTTGCGGCTTCTCGATGTGATGTAAATGTGCCGACCCAACGGGTCGATCTGGAACAGGTGAGCCTGGCGTACCAGAGCATTGGTCGCGCCTCCGACCCGGCGTTGTTGCTGGTAATGGGGTTGGGTGGGCAGTTGATTCACTGGCCGGATGAAGTCGTGGTCGCCCTGTGCGAGCAAGGCTTTCGGGTGATTCGTTACGACAATCGCGATGTCGGCCTGTCCACCTGGCGCCAGGCACCGGCCAGCGCCAACCTGACCTTCGAAGTGCTGCGCTACAAACTCGGCCTGCCGGTGGCGGCGCCCTACACCCTGACCGACATGGCCAACGACGCCCTGGGCTTGATGGACGGCTTGCACATCCAGCAATTCCACGTGCTGGGCGCAAGCATGGGCGGGATGATCGCCCAGCACCTGGCGGCCATGGCGCCGCAACGGGTGGAAAGCCTGACCCTGATCATGACCAGCTCCGGCGCCGAAGGCCTGCCGGCACCGAGCGCGGCGCTGGTGCAACTGTTGTCACGGCGCAGCGCACCCAATCGCGAAGTGGCCCTGGAACAACAGGCCGACCTGCTGGCGGCCCTGGGCAGCCCTTATGTGAAGGATGACCGCAAGGTGTTGCTGCAACAGGCGGCGCAGTCCTATGACCGTGCATTCAACCCCGACGGGGTGAAGCGCCAGATCATGGCTATCCTCGCCGAGCCCAGCCGGGTGCCGCTGTTGAACCAGCTGCGCGTGCCGACCCTGGTGGTGCACGGCACCGCCGACCCGTTGCTGCCGGTGATGCACGGCGTGCACCTGGCGGCGCATATCCAGGGCAGCCAGTTGCGGCTGATTCCAGGGCTGGCCCATCGTTTCCAGGAGGCGTTCAAGGCGCCATTGCTGGCGGCGGTGTTGCCCTATCTGCAAGAGCACCGCGAGGATGCCGCGCACTGGGCGCAGATCGACCCGGTGGCGCCTTCGAAGGTTTTGTAAGGGCTTGGCGGGGTGTATCGTGGGACCTTTCCGGCGTTTAAAGCCTGCGAGGTTGCCTAGTCATGAGTACTCCCCTGAAAATCGATTTCGTCAGCGACGTGTCCTGCCCCTGGTGCATCATCGGCCTGCGCGGTTTGACCGAAGCCCTGGACCAGCTGGGGCCGGAGGTGCAGGCCGAGATTCATTTCCAGCCCTTTGAGCTGAACCCGAACATGGTTCCCGAAGGCCAGAACATCACCGAACACATCACTGAAAAGTACGGCTCCACGGCGGAGCAGTCCCAGGCGAACCGGGCGCGGATTCGTGACATGGGGGCGGAGTTGGGGTTTGCGTTTCGTACCGATGGGCAGAGCCGTATCTACAACACCTTTGATGCGCACCGTTTGCTGCATTGGGCGGGGGTTGAGGGGTTGCAGTACAACCTGAAGGAGGCGTTGTTCAAGGCGTATTTTACGGACCAGCAGAATCCGTCTGATCACGGGACGTTGGCGGCGATTGCCGAGGGTGTTGGGCTGGATCGTGCGCGGGCTGAGGAAATCCTGGCCTCGGATGAATATGCGGCCGAGGTGCGGGAGCAGGAGCAGTTGTGGGTGTCGCGTGGGGTGAGTTCGGTGCCGACCATTGTGTTCAATGATCAATACGCGGTGAGTGGCGGGCAGCCGGCTGAGGCGTTTGTCGGGGCGATTCGGCAGATTATCAGTGAGGCTTCCAAAGGCTGATCGGTGTACATATCCGTTATTT
>NZ_JACARC010000159.1 GCF_013386825.1 Pseudomonas sp. IPO3778 | reverse complement strand
CCCGGAAGGGCAGTGGTATGTCGTTGTCGGCAATACGTTGGCGCAGGTCACTGAACAGGCTCAGCACCAGCCAGAAACCCAGCCCGGCGCCCAGGCTCAGTGCCGCCATGTGTGCCAGCCCTTTATCGTCTTGCGTACCCAGCAGCACCACCCCCAACACCCCGGCATTCCCCAGCAACAAAGGCCACAGGCCATCGAACGGCAGCTTGGGTAACTGGCGGCACAGCACCCTCAGCAGCGGATGGATCAGCAGCACTGTCACCGGCAAAAACACAAACAATCGCAGGGACGTCAGCGCCAGAGGCCGCAATAGGTAATGATCGAGCAGATAGCCGAGGATGCCAATCAACAGCATCAACACCG
>NZ_JACARC010000158.1 GCF_013386825.1 Pseudomonas sp. IPO3778 | reverse complement strand
GGGATACATTTGACAGCAACTCAAATACGCACGCAGTTTCTCACTAATGTTTTCCAAAAATGCATTGGACTTATTCTGAGCGGAAAAATACTAGACGGCACTAAGGCGCGAAATGAAGATTACGCCCGACATTTAGGCAATCTCCACGACAAAGTTTGCAGCTTGAACGAATACACGCCAACTATTTCGCTGGGCACAATTATGGGGAAGAAAAATTCAGACTTAAGAGAGGCTTGCACAGCACTTTCAGAAAGTTTGCAACTAAACCCGGGCAAAGTTTGGTTGTGGCAAGGATGGACAGTATCTAATGACAGCCACAGCATGCACTTGAAACTACTTCCCATCTACCTAAAATACGGCAGGTATTATACTGAGAGGCTGTATGAGGCATGCTCGCAATATTTTTCGGAGAGGACGACTTCCACCATTCCATGCTTGGATTCGCTTATTTGCTTTCTTGGTAGCGAACATTGCATATATACCCAAGCAGAATTATTAGATACCCGAACGTTT
>NZ_JACARC010000157.1 GCF_013386825.1 Pseudomonas sp. IPO3778 | reverse complement strand
CCTGACTCAACGACAGCAAGTTGAAATCGCTGGGGGTAACCCCCTGATGGTCGGGCTCGCAGCAATGCTCGATCAACTGACGCAGTTGCCCGGCATATTCATCCGCCAGGTGCTGGATCAGCGCCGGTTCGAAACGCTCGTCACTGAACGCCCAGTTCAAACTCAGCTCGCCACCAAACACTTGGCCATTGAGCGTCAGCCAGTTGCCCAAGGGCGCTTGCGCGCTATGGTCTGCACCGGCATTTTCCGTGGCCGGGGTAAACAACGCGCCTTGCGTATCATCAAAACTGGCGTCGAATTGCCCCAGGTAGTTGAAGGTAATCCGTGGTAACGGCAACTCGCGCAAGGCCTGTTGCGTGGCCTCATCGCCCAGATAACGCAGCACA
>NZ_JACARC010000019.1 GCF_013386825.1 Pseudomonas sp. IPO3778 | reverse complement strand
CCGTGAAGAACCAAAAAAAAGGCCAACGCTCAGCGTTGGCCTTTTTGTTTTGAGCTACAACCTGATCAGAAGTCCAGGTTGGACACCGCCAGGGCGTTGCTCTCGATGAAGTCACGACGAGGCTCGACCGCATCACCCATCAGGGTGTTGAAGATCTGGTCCGCGCCAATGGCGTCTTCGATGGTTACACGCAGCATGCGACGCTGAGCAGGGTCCATGGTGGTTTCCCACAGCTGATCCGGGTTCATTTCACCCAGACCTTTGTATCGCTGAATGGTGTGACGCTTGGTGCTTTCCGCCATCAACCAGTCCAGGGCTTCCTTGAACTCTTTGACAGCTTTCTTACGCTCGCCACGCTGAATGTAAGCACCGTCGTCCAGCAGGGTGCTCAGTTGCGCGCCGAGGGTCACAACAGTCTTGTAGTCGTTACTGCCGAAGAAGTCGCGGTTGAAGGTGACGTAGTTCGACAGGCCGTGGGAGATCAGTTCGACCTCTGGCAGCCAGACGTTACGCTCACGGTCTTCCCGCAGGCTGGCTTTGTAAACCAGGCCGGATTTTTCAACGGTACGCAGACGCACTTCGTACTGGGCCAGCCAATTCTGCATGTGGGCGTGATCGCCCAACTGCTCCAGGCTGACGGCCGGCAGGTAGATGAAGTGCTCAGTCAGCTCCTGAGGGTACAGGCGCGACAAACGCTTGAGGGTCTTCATCACCATGCGGAAATCGTTTACCAGGCGCTCCAACGCTTCACCGGAGATGCCCGGGGCTTCGTCGTTCAAGTGCAGGCTCGCATCTTCCAGGGCCGACTGCGTCATGTACTCTTCCATGGCGTCGTCGTCTTTGATGTATTGCTCTTGCTTGCCCTTTTTCACTTTGTACAACGGCGGCTGTGCGATGTAGATGTAGCCACGCTCGATCAGCTCCGGCAACTGACGGAAGAAGAACGTCAGGAGCAAGGTACGGATGTGCGAACCGTCGACGTCAGCATCGGTCATGATGATGATGTTGTGGTAGCGCAGCTTGTCGATGTTGTACTCATCGCGCCCGATGCCACAGCCCAGGGCGGTGATCAAGGTGCCGACTTCCTGCGAAGAAATCATCTTGTCGAAACGGGCCTTCTCGACGTTGAGGATCTTACCCTTCAACGGCAGGATGGCCTGGGTGCGACGGTTACGACCCTGCTTGGCGGAACCGCCAGCAGAGTCACCTTCCACCAGGTACAGTTCGGAGAGGGCAGGGTCTTTCTCCTGGCAGTCAGCCAGTTTGCCCGGCAGGCCGGCAATATCCAGCGCGCCTTTACGACGGGTCATCTCACGGGCTTTACGCGCAGCTTCACGGGCCCGCGCCGCGTCGATCATCTTGCCGACAACCAGCTTGGCTTCGTTCGGGTTTTCCAGCAGGAAGTCGGAGAAGTACTTGCCCATTTCCTGTTCAACGGCCGTCTTCACTTCGGAAGACACCAGCTTGTCTTTGGTCTGGGAGCTGAACTTCGGATCCGGAACCTTGACCGAAATAATTGCGGTCAGGCCTTCACGGGCATCATCACCGGTGGTGGCGACTTTATGCTTCTTCGCCAGGCCTTCCGCTTCGATGTAGGTGTTCAGGTTACGCGTCAGTGCAGAACGGAAACCCACCAGGTGAGTACCGCCATCGCGCTGAGGAATGTTGTTGGTGAAGCACAACAGGTTCTCGTTGAAGCTGTCGTTCCACTGCAGGGCGATTTCCACGCCGATGCCATCGTCACGCTGAACATTGAAGTGGAACACCTGGTTGACCGGAGTCTTGTTGGTGTTCAGGTATTCAACGAACGCACGCAGGCCGCCTTCGTACTTGAACAGCTCTTCTTTGCCGCTGCGCTCATCCTTGAGGACGATACCCACACCGGAGTTGAGGAAGGACAGTTCACGAATCCGCTTGGCCAGGATGTCCCAGCTGAAGTGGATGTTCTTGAAGGTTTCGTCGGAAGGACAGAAATGAATCTGGGTACCGGTGGTTTCGCTTTCGCCAACGATTTTCATGGGTTCTTGCGGAACACCGTGAACGTAGGTCTGCTCCCAGATCTTGCCACTGCGACGTACCGTCAGCACCAACAGCTCTGAGAGGGCGTTCACCACGGAAACACCTACACCGTGCAAACCGCCGGATACTTTATAGGAGTTGTCGTCAAACTTACCGCCAGCGTGGAGCACGGTCATGATGACCTCTGCCGCCGAAACGCCTTCTTCTTTATGCACATCGACCGGAATGCCGCGACCGTTGTCGCGCACGGTGATGGATTCGTCCGGGTGGATGATAATGCTGATGTCGTCGCAGTGACCGGCCAAAGCTTCGTCGATCGAGTTATCGACCACCTCGAACACCATGTGGTGCAGACCGCTGCCATCATCGGTATCACCGATGTACATACCGGGACGTTTGCGTACGGCATCCAAACCTTTAAGCACTTTAATGCTGGTCGAGTCGTACGTATTCGTATTTTCTTCGCTCATGCCTTCACTCCCGATGGTCGTGGGTCTGGGTGATACGGCCTTGTTCCACGTGGAACAAAGCGACTGGCGTTTCCGTCTGCCAGCCTTCCCTCAATAATTCGTGGTCTACACAGGTGATAAACACCTGGCAGCGTAAGTCTTCCAACAAGCGGCATAACGCGCGGCGGTGCTGCTCGTCCAGTTCGGACGGCAAGTCATCCACCAGATAAATACATTGCCCGCGCCGGGCCTGGCTAACCAGATGCCCCTGGGCGATACGCAGAGCACAGACCACCAACTTCTGCTGGCCACGGGACAAGATGTCCGCGGCATTGTGTGCGCCCAATCTAAGGCGCAAATCAGCCCGTTGTGGTCCGGCCTGGGTGTGACCAATTTGTTGATCCCGCTGTAAGGACGTCGCGAGCACTGCACTCAGTTCCCGGTCTCTGTCCCAACCACGGTAGTAGCTCAACGTCAGACCCTCGAGCTCAAGTAACTCGCTCAAGGTCTGCTCAAAGACTGGTTTCAAGGCTTTGATATAGGCGCGGCGGTATTCATCTATTTCAGCGCTGGCCAGGCACAGTTCCCGGTCCCAGGCAGCTTGAGAAGCGGCGTCAAGTGTACCATGCCGCAGCCATGAGTTCCGCTGCCGCAGGGCCTTCTGCAGGCGCTGCCAAGTGGCCATGAAACGCGGTTCCACGTGGAACACTCCCCAATCGAGGAATTGCCTGCGGATTTTTGGTGCGCCTTCCAGCAAGCGGAAGCTGTCTGGGTTGATCAGTTGCAGCGGCAGGATTTCCGCCAGTTGCGCGGCACTGCGAGCATTTTGCCCGTCGATGCGGATTTGAAACTCTCCCTGCCGATCACGAGATATCCCCAGGCTGCTATGACCGCCTTCCGCCAATTCAACTTGGCCAAATACAGTGCAGGCCAGTTGTTCGTACTGAATCACTGGCAACAAGCGGGCACTGCGAAAGGAACGGGCGAGCCCCAGCAAGTGAATGGCTTCCAGCACGCTGGTTTTGCCACTGCCGTTGGCGCCGTGGAGGATATTGATGCGGGGGGAAGGGGAGAAGGTCACCGGGTGCAAATTGCGCACCGCGGTGACCGAGACGCGACTGAGGGACATCTAGCTTCTGCTGAACATGATTACAGGCGCATCGGCATGACAACGTAAGCCGAGTCATCGTTGTCGGATTCTTGTACCAGGGCGCTGCTGTTGGAGTCGGACAGAATCAGGCGAACCTGTTCGGTGGTCATCACGCCCAGTACATCCAGCAAGTAACTGACGTTGAAGCCGATTTCCAGGTTGCCGCCGTTGTAGTCGACGCCCACTTCTTCTTCCGCTTCTTCCTGCTCCGGGTTATTGGCCTGGATTTTCAGTTGGCCGTTGGCCAATTGCAGGCGAATACCACGGTACTTCTCGTTGGAAAGAATGGCAGTACGGCTGAACGCTTCACGCAGGGCCTGACGATCACCGATCACCAACTTATCGCCGCCTTTAGGCAGTACACGCTCGTAATCCGGGAACTTGCCGTCAACCAGCTTGGACGTAAAGGTGAACTCGCCGGTGGTCGCACGAATGTGGTGCTGGCCCAGTACGATGCTGACATTGCCGTCCGGCTCGGTCAGCAGACGTGCGAGTTCCAGAATACCTTTACGCGGCACGATCACCTGGTGACGATCCGGCTGACCGATATCGGCTTTCATCGAGCACATGGCCAGACGGTGACCGTCGGTGGCGACGGCGCGGATGATGCCTTCGGAGACTTCCAGCAGCATGCCGTTCAAGTAGTAACGCACGTCCTGCTGGGCCATGGCGAAGCTGGTGCGCTCGATCAAACGGCGCAGCCGGCTTTGCTCCAGGCTGCAGGTCAGCGAGCCAGGGCCTTCTTCCACGGTCGGGAAGTCGTTGGCTGGCAAGGTCGACAGGGTGAAACGGCTGCGACCCGCCTTGACCACCAGCTTCTGCTCATCAACCTTGATGTCGATCAGCGCGTCGTTGGGCAGGCTTTTGCAGATATCCATCAGCTTGCGCGCCGGCACGGTGATCTCGCCCGGTTCGGCGGGCTCGTCCAACTGCACGCGACCTACCAGTTCGACTTCCAGGTCGGTACCGGTCAAGGACAGTTGCTGGCCTTCTACAACCAGCAATACGTTGGAAAGCACCGGCAAGGTCTGTCGGCGCTCGACGACGCCTGCGACCAGTTGCAGGGGTTTCAACAGGGCTTCGCGTTGAATGGTGAAATGCATGGTCTAGTCCCTTGCCTTAATAAGCTGCGCTGGTGTTCATCAAGTAGTCAGTGTACGCAGCAGGTTCTTGTAGTCCTCGCGAATATCCGCGTCGGATTCCTTAAGTTCGTTGATCTTGCGGCACGCATGCAAGACCGTGGTGTGGTCGCGACCGCCAAACACATCACCAATTTCCGGCAGGCTGTGGTTGGTCAACTCTTTGGAGAGCGCCATCGCCACCTGACGGGGACGTGCTACCGAACGCGAACGGCGCTTGGACAGCAGGTCGGAAATCTTGATTTTGTAGTACTCGGCCACGGTGCGCTGGATGTTATCCACACTCACCAGCTTGTCCTGCAACGCCAACAAATCTTTCAGGGATTCGCGAATCAACTCGATGGTGATATCGCGGCCCATGAAGTGCGAGTGAGCGATGACCCGCTTAAGCGCGCCTTCCAGCTCACGCACGTTGGAACGAATGCGCTGGGCGATAAAGAAGGCGGCGTCGTGAGGCAGGTCAACCTTGGCCTGGTCGGCCTTCTTCATCAGGATCGCGACGCGGGTTTCCAGCTCCGGCGGCTCTACCGCAACGGTCAGGCCCCAGCCGAAGCGCGACTTCAGACGCTCTTCCAGGCCTTCGATTTCCTTCGGATAACGGTCACTGGTCAAGATGACCTGTTGGCCACCTTCAAGCAACGCGTTGAACGTGTGGAAAAACTCTTCCTGGGAACGTTCCTTGCGGGCGAAGAATTGAATGTCATCGATCAGCAACGCATCAACGGAACGGTAGAACCGTTTGAACTCGTTGATTGCGTTGAGCTGCAGCGCCTTGACCATGTCTGCCACGAAGCGCTCCGAGTGCAGGTACACGACCTTGGCATTCGGGTTCTTCTTTAATAGATGGTTACCCACAGCGTGCATCAAGTGAGTTTTACCCAAGCCAACCCCACCATAAAGGAAGAGTGGGTTGTAACCGTGCTTGGGGTTGTCGGCGACCTGCCAGGCGGCCGCGCGGGCCAACTGGTTGGATTTACCTTCGACAAAGTTCTCAAAGGTGAACGTGCGGTTCAGATAACTGGTGTGCTTGAGCGCACCTTCTACCTGGACGGTGCGCTGTTCGGCACGAACCGGGGCCTGTTGGGAGCTGGCGCCGGCCATAGGGTCGAAGCTGTCGCGGGACGGCTCTTCATTTATAGGCGCGTTTTTCTGCGACGAGGATTTCGAAGGCGTCTGGGCCGCGGGTGCCGGCGAGTTATTAACAGGTGCCGCGGCGGCCTGGGCCTGCGAAGCACTGGCTGCCAACGGTGCATTCGGCGCCGCGCGGGGTGCCGAACTGCGTTTGCTGCCTATTAATAAGGAGAGCACCGGAGCAAGCCCGTTGCCATGTTCATCGAGCAATTCGAGAACGCGGCTCAGGTATTTCTCGTTGACCCAGTCGAGAACAAAACGATTGGGTGCGTAGACACGCAACTCGTCGCCTTCGGCTTCGACCTGTAGCGGACGGATCCAGGTGTTGAATTGCTGGGCAGGCAGCTCATCGCGCAAAAGCTCCACGCACTGCTGCCAAAGTTCCACTGACACGGATATCCCCTAAGTTGAAAGCCGGTGAGGCAAAAACAGCCGCCATTGTAGCGGCCAGCCGTCCACTTATCCACATGTAGGTTGCTCACAGGGCGCCAAGAATCAATGCCTTAACTGTAAAAAAGGCGACAAATGGTCTGTGCATAAGCTCTGTGGATAAGCGACCCTAAGCCCGTTGTACAAGTGGGGTCGAAAGTCTGTGGGTAACTGGCCTGTGGATAAGTAGCCATTCCACACACAGCTTATCCGATAGCGCAGCACAGGCAGAGCACCGTTTCTCCCCCGTGTTGTCATTCTCTGTACATCACGTGGAATAAGGCCTGAAGGCAGTTATCCACAGTAGATCGCCTCCCTAGCTTTTATAAGCTTTACAGAAAAGCTTTAAATAACTTCCTTCTTTATTTTTATATCTATGGCATTGCTCGTGAAAGCCGAACCGTCCGGATTCAGTCGAAATGCCTTCCGATATCTAATTAAAGGAAAAGCTGGTTGGAAATTGACCTAGAGGCTTGCTTTCTCTAGAATCGCCGGTCTCTTAAAACGGGGGCCATTCCGGCCCGTTGTGGACGAACCAGGTAACACGCCATGAAACGTACTTTCCAACCAAGCACCATCAAACGCGCCCGTACTCACGGCTTCCGTGCTCGCATGGCCACCAAGAACGGCCGTGCTGTCCTGTCGCGTCGCCGCGCCAAAGGTCGTGCGCGTCTGGCAGTTTGATAATCCGGTACTGGTGGTGAGTCAGGACTTCAGTCGGGAAAAGCGTCTGCTAACCCCCCGGCATTTCAAGGCAGTCTTTGACTCCCCCACCGGCAAGGTTCCGGGGAAAAATCTCCTGCTCCTTGCGCGTAACAACGATCTGGATCACCCCCGTCTCGGGTTGGTGATCGGCAAGAAGAGCGTAAAGCTCTCCGTTGAGCGCAATCGCCTCAAGCGTCTGATGCGCGAATCGTTTCGCCTCCACCAGGAAACTCTGGTTGGTTGGGATATTGTTATCGTCGCGCGCAAAGGCTTGGGGGACGTAGAAAACCCCGAATTGATTCAGCATTTCGGCAAGCTCTGGAAACGTTTGGCTCGTACCAACAAGCCAGCACCCGTTGTCAGCACCGAAACTGTAGGGGTAGACAGTACTGATGCGTAAACTGGCCCTCGTTCCGATCCAGTTTTACCGCTATGCCATTAGTCCCTTGATGGCAAACCACTGTCGTTTCTACCCCAGTTGTTCCTGCTACGCGTTGGAAGCCATAGAAAATCATGGCCTTCTGCGCGGTGGCTGGCTGACCTTTCGTCGTTTAGGTCGCTGTCATCCGTGGAATCCCGGTGGTTATGACCCGGTTCCACCTATCCCTACCTCCCGTTCTTCTTCGATGGCCGAGTAATCATGGATATTAAACGCACGATCCTGATCGTCGCCCTGGCAATCGTGTCTTACTCTATGGTCCTTAAGTGGAACCAGGATTATGGCCAAGCTGCCCTGCCGACTCAGAATGTTGCTACCAATCAGTCGGCGCCGGCTATTCCGGATACGCCACTGGGTAACAATGCTGTCGCCAGTGCCGATGTACCCAGCGCGAATGCCGATACCAGCACCCCGGTAGAAACCCCGGTCGTCACCAATAAAGACCTCATCCACGTAAAAACGGATGTACTGGACCTGGCTATCGATCCGCAAGGTGGTGATATCGCCCAGCTGAAGCTGCCGCTGTATCCACGTCGCCAAGACCATCCGGATGTTCCGTTCCAGCTGTTCGATAACGGCGGCGAACGTGTCTATCTGGCGCAAAGTGGCCTGACCGGCACTGACGGTCCGGATGCTCGTGCTACCGGTCGTCCGGTTTATTCGACCGAACAGAAGACTTATCAACTGGCTGATGGCCAGAACCAGTTGAACGTCGACCTGAAATTCAGTCACGACGGCGTCAACTACATCAAGCGTTTCAGCTTCACCCGCGGTTTGTACGATCTGAAAGTCACTTACCTGATCGACAACGAAAGCGCGAAGCCGTGGACGGGCAACCTGTTTGCCCAGCTCAAGCGTGACAACAGCGCCGATCCTTCTTCCAGCACCGCCACCGGCACCGCGACTTACCTGGGCGCAGCCCTGTGGACAAGTAGCGAGCCGTACAAAAAAGTGTCGATGAAAGATATCGACAAGGGCGCGCTGAAAGAAACAGTCCAAGGTGGCTGGGTTGCCTGGTTGCAACACTACTTCGTGACCGCATGGATCCCGAACAAGGGTGATGCGAACCTGGTTCAAACCCGCAAAGACAGCCAGGGCAACTACATCATTGGCTTTACTGGCCCGACGTTGACCGTCGCTCCGGGTGCCAAGGCTGAAGCCAGCGCTACGTTGTATGCCGGTCCGAAGAGCCAGGCAGTGCTCAAAGAGTTATCCCCAGGTCTGGAACTGACTGTGGATTACGGCATTCTGTGGTTCATTGCCCAGCCGATCTTCTGGCTGCTGCAACATATCCACAGCATCGTGGGTAACTGGGGCTTCTCGATCATCCTGCTGACTATGCTGATCAAGGGGATCTTCTTCCCACTGTCGGCTGCCAGCTACAAGTCGATGGCGCGTATGCGTGCCGTGGCCCCTAAGCTGGCCGCGCTGAAAGAACAACATGGTGATGACCGGCAGAAAATGTCGCAGGCCATGATGGAGCTGTACAAGAAAGAGAAGATCAACCCGCTGGGTGGATGCTTGCCGATTCTGGTGCAGATGCCGGTGTTCCTGTCGCTGTACTGGGTGCTCCTGGAAAGCGTTGAAATGCGCCAGGCTCCGTTCATGCTGTGGATAACTGACCTGTCGATCAAAGACCCGTTCTTTATCCTGCCGATCATCATGGGCGCGACCATGTTCATCCAGCAGCGTCTGAACCCGACGCCTCCGGACCCGATGCAGGCCAAGGTCATGAAAATGATGCCAATCATCTTCACCTTCTTCTTCCTGTGGTTCCCGGCTGGTCTGGTGCTGTACTGGGTAGTCAACAACTGCCTGTCGATCTCCCAACAGTGGTACATCACACGTAAAATCGAAGCGGCTACCAAAAAAGCCGAGGCGTAATTTACTCTGTGGATAACACCACTCAAGACGCCCCCTAGTGGGGCGTTTTGCTTTCCGTCACTTTTACCCGGGTACCCGCCATGAGCGCTCCTCGTGAAACCATCGCCGCTGTCGCCACCGCCCAAGGTCGTGGTGGTGTCGGTATCGTTCGTATTTCCGGCCCGCTCGCCGGCATGGCAGCCCAGGCCATCAGCGGTCGGGAGCTGAAGCCGCGGTACGCGCATTACGGGCCGTTTCTCGGTGCAGATGAAGAGGTGCTGGATGAAGGTATTGCCCTTTATTTCCCGGGACCGAACTCATTCACTGGCGAAGACGTTCTGGAACTACAGGGCCACGGCGGGCCAATCGTTCTGGATATGCTGCTGCAGCGTTGCCTTCAACTGGGTTGCCGCCTGGCACGCCCGGGTGAGTTCAGCGAGCGCGCGTTTCTCAACGACAAGCTCGACCTGGCCCAGGCCGAAGCGATTGCCGACCTGATCGAAGCCAGTTCTGCACAAGCCGCGCGCAATGCGTTGCGCTCGTTGCAGGGCGCGTTTTCCCTGCGAGTGCATAACCTCACCGAGCAATTGATCAGCTTGCGCATTTACGTGGAGGCTGCGATTGATTTCCCCGAGGAAGAAATCGACTTCCTCGCCGATGGCCATGTCCTGGCAATGCTGGATAAAGTCCGTGACGAGTTATCCACAGTACTGCGTGAGGCCGGACAAGGTGCCTTGCTGCGTGATGGAATGACTGTGGTGATTGCCGGCCGGCCCAACGCTGGCAAGTCGAGCCTTCTCAATGCCCTGGCTGGACGGGAAGCGGCCATCGTTACCGAGATTGCCGGCACTACGCGGGATATCTTGCGCGAACATATCCACATCGACGGCATGCCACTGCACGTGGTGGACACGGCCGGGCTGCGTGACACCGATGATCAGGTGGAAAAGATCGGTGTGGAACGCGCGTTGAAGGCCATTACCGAAGCAGATCGCGTTCTGCTGGTCGTGGATGCCACCGCGCCAGAGGCTGCTGATCCGTTCGCACTGTGGCCGGAATTCCTTGAACAACGGCCAGACCCGGCCAAGGTCACGCTGATTCGAAACAAGGCAGATCTCACGGGCGAAGCGATCGCCCTGGAAGTCGGCGAGGATGGCCACGTCACCATCAGCCTGAGCGCCAAATCGGCGGGGGTTGGCCTGGAGTTGTTGCGCGACCATCTGAAGGCCTGCATGGGCTACGAGCAGACCTCTGAGAGCAGCTTCAGTGCCCGCCGCCGGCACCTGGAAGCGCTGCGGCATGCCAGCGCAGCCCTGGAGCACGGTCGGGCACAGTTGACCCTGGCAGGTGCTGGTGAGCTTCTGGCCGAAGATCTGCGTCAGGCTCAGCAGCTATTGGGTGAGATTACCGGCGCTTTCAGCTCCGATGATCTGCTGGGAAGGATCTTTTCCAGCTTCTGCATCGGCAAATAACCTTTCGTTAGTCCTCCAGGCAGGCCATTCGCGCCTGCCTGTTCTGCCCGTTTCAGGGCATTCAATTGTCTTTTCTGAATATCGCGAAGGTTGCGACGGTTTTTTTGCGCCCGGGATTTACCTCGATTGACGCTTTTCTGTGGATTAAGCCCTGTGAATAACCGCCCCTGTGCCCAGTTGATAACAGGGCCTAAAACCTGAGTAAAAACCCCTCTGTGGATAACCACCTGTTTAATCCACAGGCTTAGACCACTTATCCAAGGGCCTCCTTGGCACCTAACCACAGACTTTTGAATCTCTGTACACAACGTAAATAAAGGCTTGTAGAGATCTATCCACAGAAATAGGCCTCAGTAGAAATAAACATAAAAACAAAGATTTAATAAATTTCTCTCTTTTAATTTCTATTGTTCGTGATTCATCCACAGCTGGTTAAATTTTGTGCAAAGGGTTCTTTAGGAAGGGCGAAGTCCCTATACTTGCCGACTCGTTCGAAAACCTGATCTCGAACGCTCATTCCTAATTACCTACAGAAGCAGGCACGAGGTGCGTGGTGGATTTCCCTTCCCGTTTTGAAGTGATCGTCATCGGCGGCGGTCATGCCGGTACCGAGGCAGCACTGGCGTCAGCACGCATGGGGGCAAAAACCCTGTTGCTGACGCATAACGTGGAAACCCTCGGTGCCATGAGCTGCAACCCTGCCATTGGCGGGATTGGCAAAAGCCATCTGGTCAAGGAAATCGATGCCCTGGGCGGCGCGATGGCCATGGCCACCGACAAAGGTGGTATTCAATTTCGCGTATTGAACAGCCGCAAAGGCCCGGCCGTACGAGCCACTCGTGCTCAAGCCGACCGGATCCTGTACAAGGCCGCTGTCCGCGAAACCCTGGAAAACCAGCCGAACCTGTGGATATTTCAACAGGCCGCTGATGATCTGATCGTCGAACAGGACCAGGTACGCGGCGTTGTCACCCAAATGGGCCTGCGTTTCTTCGCAGAATCCGTGGTGTTGACCACCGGAACCTTCCTCGGCGGACTTATCCACATCGGTATGCAGAACTATTCCGGTGGTCGCGCCGGTGATCCGCCGTCAATCGCCCTGGCTCAGCGCCTTCGTGAACTGCCACTGCGTGTCGGTCGCCTGAAAACCGGCACACCGCCGCGTATCGATGGCCGGTCGGTGGATTTCTCGGTGATGACCGAGCAAGCCGGCGACACACCGATCCCGGTCATGTCGTTCATGGGCTCCAAGGAACAACATCCGAAGCAAGTCAGTTGCTGGATTACCCATACCAATGCCCGTACCCACGAAATCATTGCCGCGAACCTCGACCGTTCGCCGATGTATTCCGGGGTGATCGAAGGCATCGGCCCACGCTACTGCCCGTCGATCGAAGACAAGATCCACCGCTTTGCCGACAAGGAAAGCCACCAGGTCTTTATCGAGCCGGAAGGTTTGACTACACACGAGCTGTACCCGAACGGGATTTCCACGTCCCTGCCGTTCGACGTGCAAATCCAGATCGTTCAGTCGATTCGCGGTATGGAAAACGCCCACATCGTGCGGCCTGGCTACGCCATCGAGTACGACTACTTCGACCCGCGTGACCTGAAATACAGCCTGGAAACCAAGGTGATCGGCGGTTTGTTCTTCGCTGGCCAAATCAACGGCACCACCGGTTACGAAGAAGCCGGCGCCCAGGGTTTGCTGGCTGGGGCCAACGCAGCACTGCGTGCACAGGGCAAAGACAGCTGGTGTCCGCGTCGCGATGAGGCGTACATCGGCGTGTTGGTCGACGACCTGATCACCCTCGGCACCCAGGAACCGTACCGGATGTTTACGTCCCGGGCCGAATACCGCCTGATCCTGCGGGAAGACAACGCCGACTTGCGCTTGACCGAAAAAGGTCGCGAGCTGGGCCTGGTCGACGACGTGCGTTGGGCGGCCTTCTGCAAAAAACGCGAAAGCATCGAACTGGAAGAGCAACGCCTGAAAAGTACCTGGGTTCGTCCGGGTACCGAGCAAGGTGATGGGATTGCCGAGAAATTCGGCACGCCGCTGACCCACGAATACAACTTGCTGAACCTGCTGTCCCGTCCGGAAATCGACTACGCTGGTCTGATCTCGGTCACCGGCGGCGGCGCAGAAGATCCACAGGTGGCTGAGCAGGTTGAAATCAAGACCAAATACGCCGGTTACATTGACCGTCAGCAAGATGAGATCGCTCGTCTGCGGGCCAGTGAAGACACCAAGCTGCCTGTGGATATCGATTACACGAACATTTCCGGCCTGTCGAAAGAGATTCAGGGCAAGCTGGGGATAACTCGGCCAGAGACCCTGGGCCAGGCGTCCCGTATCCCGGGCGTCACGCCGGCAGCCATTTCACTGTTGATGATTCATTTGAAAAAACGCGGCGCGGGCCGTCAGTTGGAGCAAAGCGCTTGAGTTCGTTGGTCACCTCGCAACACGCCGAAGAGTTATCCACAGGTGCTCGCCAGCTTGGCGTCAACCTGACCGAAGCCCAGCACGCGTTGCTGCTGGGTTATCTGGCCCTGTTGATCAAATGGAACAAGGCTTACAACCTCACCGCCGTGCGTGATCCGGACGAAATGGTTTCCCGCCATTTGCTCGACAGTCTCAGCGTGATGCCGTTTATCGAAAACGGCCGCTGGCTCGACGTCGGCAGCGGTGGCGGTATGCCTGGCATCCCGCTGGCGATCCTGTTTCCCGAGTCGCAAGTGACGTGCCTGGACAGTAACGGCAAGAAAACCCGCTTCCTGACCCAGGTCAAACTCGAACTCAAGCTGGATAACCTGCATGTTATCCACAGCCGCGTCGAAGCCTTTACGCCTGAACAGCCTTTCAATGGAATTGTTTCCCGGGCTTTCAGCAGCATGGAGAACTTCAGCAACTGGACCCGCCACCTCGGCGACCGTGAAACCCGTTGGCTGGCAATGAAGGGCGTTCATCCAAGCGACGAGCTGTTAGCATTGCCGGCAGACTTCCACCTCGATAGCGAACACGCCTTGGCCGTACCCGGTTGCCAAGGCCAACGCCATCTGCTGATACTGCGCCGCACGGCATGATTGGGAACACAAGCAAGAATGGCTAAGGTATTCGCGATAGCGAACCAGAAAGGTGGCGTGGGCAAAACCACCACCTGCATCAACCTCGCAGCATCCCTGGTCGCTACCAAGCGTCGGGTGCTGTTGATCGATCTCGATCCACAGGGCAACGCCACCATGGGTAGCGGTGTGGATAAACACGGCCTGGAAAACTCGGTCTACGACTTGCTGATTGGCGAGTGCGACCTGGCCCAGGCCATGCACTTCTCCGAGCATGGCGGTTATCAACTGCTGCCGGCCAACCGCGATTTGACCGCGGCGGAAGTGGTGCTGCTGGAAATGCAGATGAAAGAAAGCCGTCTGCGCAGCGCTCTGGCGCCGATCCGCGAGAACTACGACTACATTTTGATCGACTGCCCGCCGTCGCTGTCGATGCTGACCTTGAACGCATTGGTGGCAGCCGACGGGGTGATTATCCCCATGCAGTGCGAGTACTTCGCGCTCGAAGGCTTGAGCGACCTTGTGGATAACATCAAGCGTATCGCCGAGTTGCTCAACCCGAACCTGCAAATCGAAGGCTTGCTGCGGACCATGTATGACCCGCGGCTGAGCCTGATGAACGATGTGTCGGCGCAGCTCAAGGAACACTTCGGCGATCAGCTCTACGACACTGTGATTCCACGCAACATCCGCCTGGCCGAAGCGCCAAGCTATGGCATGCCCGCGCTGGCGTACGACAAGTCATCCCGCGGTGCCATTGCCTACCTGGCCCTGGCCGGTGAGATGGTTCGTCGTCAACGCCGCAATTCACGCACCGCTGCAGCCCAGCCAACTTAAGGAATCCCCATGGCCGTCAAGAAACGAGGTCTCGGACGTGGACTGGATGCACTGCTGAGTGGTCCGACTGTCACGACCCTTGAAGAGCAAGCGGTGCAGGCCGATGAGCGTGAACTGCAGCACCTGCCGCTGGACCTGATCCAGCGCGGCAAATACCAGCCGCGCCGGGACATGGACCCTCAGGCGCTGGAAGAACTGGCGAATTCGATCAAGGCCCAGGGTGTGATGCAGCCGATCGTGGTGCGTCCGATTGGTGCTGGCCGCTTTGAAATCATCGCCGGCGAACGCCGCTGGCGCGCCAGCCAACAGGCCGGCAAGGACACCATCCCGGCGATGGTGCGCGATGTGCCGGATGAAACCGCCATCGCCATGGCGTTGATCGAGAACATCCAGCGCGAAGACCTTAATCCGATCGAGGAAGCGATCGCGCTGCAGCGTTTGCAGCAGGAATTCAAACTGACTCAGCAGGAAGTCGCGGATGCGGTGGGCAAGTCCCGCGTGACCGTGTCCAACCTGCTGCGCCTGATTGCGCTGCCGGAAGTCATCAAAACCATGCTTTCCCATGGCGACCTGGAAATGGGTCACGCCCGTGCTTTGCTCGGTTTGCCGGAAAATCAACAGGTTGAGGGGGCGCGACACGTTGTCGCACGAGGCCTCACCGTTCGTCAGACCGAGGCCCTGGTTCGCCAGTGGCTCAGTGGCAAACCTGCACCGGTCGAAACCGCCAAACCTGATCCGGATATTGCACGCCTGGAGCAGCGCCTGGCCGAACGCCTAGGCTCTGCGGTGCAAATTCGTCATGGCAAGAAAGGCAAAGGGCAATTGGTCATCGGATATAACTCATTGGATGAGCTTCAGGGCGTCCTTGCCCACATCCGCTGAAACAATTGCTTCTGTAGCGCGCAGTCGGAAATCACTACCCGGCAGTTGAATAGGGGCAGAACCGCCCCTATACTCTGCGCGCATTTTGTCGGCACAAATTATGCCAAGTTATTGATTTCCGGCAGCCGACCATTGAGGAGCAAGAGTGATGGAAACCCGCACGCCAAACACGTTGCCGTTCCATCGCTTGGCCGTTTTCCCGGTTTTAGTGGCTCAATTTGTCATTTTACTGATCGCCTCTTTGGCGCTCTGGTATTGGTATGGAGTCGTAGCCGGATACTCAGGACTCTGCGGAGGCCTGATAGCCTTGCTGCCCAATATGTATTTTGCTCACAGGGCCTTTCGGTTTTCCGGCGCCCGAGCAGCCCAGGCTATCGTCCGGTCTTTTTATGCCGGCGAGGCGGGGAAACTGATTTTGACGGCAGTGCTGTTTGCACTGACCTTTGCAGGTGTGAAGCCATTGGCGCCGCTAGCTGTATTCGGCGTCTTCGTGTTGACCCAATTGGTCAGCTGGTTCTCGCCCCTGCTGATGAGAACAAGACTTTCGAGACCTTAGGGCGTTTGAGGCAACCATGGCAGAGACAACCGCTTCGGGCTATATCCAGCACCACTTGCAGAACCTGACCTTCGGTCAGCTACCCAATGGCGGCTGGGGCTTTGCCCACACCGCAGCAGAAGCCAAAGAAATGGGCTTCTGGGCATTCCACCTGGATACTCTGGGCTGGTCTGTCGCATTGGGTCTGATCTTCGTCCTGATTTTCCGCATGGCGGCAAAGAAGGCGACTTCCGGTCAGCCAGGTGCTTTGCAGAACTTCGTTGAAGTATTGGTCGAATTCGTCGATGGCAGCGTGAAAGACAGCTTCCATGGTCGTAGCGCGGTGATTGCACCGTTGGCACTGACCATCTTCGTCTGGGTGTTCCTGATGAACGCCGTCGACCTGATTCCGGTCGACTGGATTCCTCAGCTGGCCATCCTGATCACCGGCGATCACCACATTCCATTCCGTGCGGTTTCCACCACGGACCCTAACGCCACCCTGGGCATGGCCCTGTCGGTGTTTGCGTTGATCATTTTCTACAGCATCAAGATCAAGGGCATCGGCGGCTTCATCGGCGAGCTGACCTTGCACCCGTTCGGCAGCAAGAACATCTTCGTTCAGGCCCTGCTGATCCCGGTGAACTTCCTGCTGGAGTTCGTGACCCTGATCGCCAAGCCGATTTCCCTGGCTCTGCGACTGTTCGGCAACATGTATGCCGGCGAGCTGGTGTTCATTCTGATCGCTGTGATGTTCGGCAGCGGCCTGCTCTGGCTTAGCGGCCTGGGCATTGTTCTGCAGTGGGCGTGGGCTGTGTTCCACATCCTGATCATCACCCTGCAGGCGTTTATCTTCATGATGCTGACCATCGTTTACCTGTCGATGGCGCACGAAGAGAACCATTAAGACCAGTCTCGACTAGTCTGATGTCCCTCCTGGTGAAACGGGAGGGTAGCCCTGAAGGGCTATGAAACGATTTGTTTTACCGCTTTAAAATCTAAAAAACCTAAACCATACGACGTAAAAGTCGGGAGGAAAGATGGAAACTGTAGTTGGTCTAACCGCTATCGCTGTTGCACTGTTGATCGGCCTGGGCGCCCTGGGTACTGCCATTGGTTTCGGCCTGCTGGGCGGCAAGTTCCTGGAAGGCGCAGCGCGTCAGCCAGAAATGGTTCCAATGCTGCAAGTTAAAATGTTCATCGTCGCCGGCCTGCTCGACGCCGTGACCATGATCGGTGTTGGTATCGCTCTGTTCTTCACCTTCGCGAACCCCTTCGTTGGTCAACTCGCCGGTTAATCACTCGTTTTTTCGAGTGATTGGTGTGTTGTGCAACGAACGAGCGAGGTATTGGCGTGAACATTAATGCAACCATTATTGGTCAGTCCTTAGCGTTCTTGATTTTTGTAGTTTTCTGCATGAAGTTCGTATGGCCTCCGGTCATCGCGGCTTTGCACGAACGTCAGAAGAAGATCGCAGACGGACTGGACGCTGCCGCACGAGCAGCTCGCGACCTGGAGTTGGCCCAAGATAAAGCGGGTCAACAACTGCGCGAAGCGAAAGCTCAGGCAGCTGAAATCATTGAGCAAGCCAAGAAACGCGGTAACCAGATCGTTGAAGAGGCTGTTGAAAAAGCCCGTATCGACGCTGACCGTGTGAAGGTTCAGGCTCAAGCCGAGATCGAGCAGGAACTGAACGGTGTCAAAGATGCGCTGCGTGCCCAACTGGGTGCTCTGGCCGTCGGCGGTGCTGAGAAGATCCTGGGTGCCACAATCGATCAAAACGCGCACGCGGAGCTGGTAAACAAACTGGCTGCTGAAATTTAAGCGAGGGCGATCATGGCAGAATTGACCACGTTGGCCCGACCTTACGCTAAGGCAGCCTTCGAGCACGCCCAGGCCCACCAGCAGCTGGCCTCTTGGTCAGCCATGCTCGGCCTGGCTGCAGCAGTGTCGCAAGACGACACGATGCAGCGCGTGCTCAAGGCCCCGCGACTGACGAGCGCAGACAAGGCCGCCACGTTTATTGACGTGTGCGGCGACAAGTTTGATGTAAAAGTGCAGAACTTCATCCACGTCGTTGCCGAAAACGACCGTCTCCCGCTTTTGCCGGAGATCGCCGCTCTGTTTGACCTGTACAAGGCCGAACAAGAGAAATCGGTAGATGTTGAAGTGACCAGTGCTTTTGCATTGAACCAAGAACAGCAAGACAAACTCGCCAAGGTTCTCAGTGCACGACTCGACCGGGAAGTGCGCCTGCAAGTTGCGGAGGATGCCACCCTGATTGGTGGTGTCATCATTCGCGCCGGCGACCTGGTTATCGATGGCTCGATTCGCGGCAAACTCGCGAATCTTGCCGAAGCATTGAAATCTTGAGTTTGAAGGGGCAGCAGAGCAATGCAGCAACTCAATCCTTCCGAAATAAGTGAAATTATCAAGGGCCGCATCGACAAGCTCGATGTGACCTCCCAAGCCCGTAACGAAGGCACTGTCGTCAGCGTATCTGACGGCATCGTGCGGATTCACGGTCTGGCCGACGTAATGTACGGCGAGATGATCGAGTTTCCGGGCGGCGTCTACGGTATGGCTCTCAACCTGGAGCAAGACTCTGTAGGTGCCGTTGTATTGGGCTCCTACCAGACTCTGGCTGAAGGCATGAGCGCCAAGTGCACAGGCCGCATCCTGGAAGTTCCGGTGGGTAAGGAACTGCTGGGTCGCGTTGTCGACGCACTGGGTAACCCAGTTGACGGCAAAGGTCCGCTGAACAACACCGAGACCGATGCGGTCGAGAAAGTTGCTCCAGGCGTGATCTGGCGTAAGTCGGTAGACCAGCCTGTACAGACTGGCTACAAGGCTGTCGATGCCATGATTCCTGTCGGCCGTGGCCAGCGTGAGCTGATCATCGGTGACCGTCAGATCGGTAAAACCGCTCTGGCGATCGACGCGATCATCAACCAGAAAGACAGCGGGATTTTCTGCGTCTACGTAGCCATTGGTCAGAAGCAATCGACCATCGCCAACGTGGTTCGCAAGCTGGAAGAAAACGGCGCCCTGGCTAACACCATCGTCGTGGCCGCCAGTGCTTCCGAATCCGCTGCACTTCAGTTCCTGGCACCGTACTCCGGTTGCACCATGGGCGAATACTTCCGCGACCGCGGTGAAGACGCGCTGATCGTTTATGACGATCTGTCCAAGCAAGCAGTGGCTTACCGCCAGATTTCCCTGCTGCTGCGCCGTCCACCAGGCCGTGAAGCTTACCCAGGCGACGTGTTCTATCTCCACTCCCGTCTGCTGGAGCGCGCATCCCGCGTTTCGGAAGAATACGTAGAGAAGTTCACCAACGGCGCAGTGACCGGCAAAACCGGTTCCCTGACCGCATTGCCGATCATCGAAACCCAGGCTGGCGACGTTTCCGCGTTCGTTCCGACCAACGTGATTTCCATCACCGACGGTCAGATCTTCCTGGAATCGGCCATGTTCAACTCCGGGATCCGTCCTGCAGTGAACGCCGGTGTTTCGGTATCCCGTGTGGGTGGTGCCGCTCAGACCAAGATCATCAAGAAGCTCTCCGGTGGTATCCGTACCGCTCTGGCTCAGTACCGTGAACTGGCGGCATTCGCCCAGTTCGCTTCTGACCTGGACGAAGCGACCCGTAAGCAACTTGAGCATGGTCAGCGCGTTACCGAGCTGATGAAGCAGAAGCAATACGCACCAATGTCGATCGCTGACATGGCGCTGTCGCTGTATGCCGCTGAGCGTGGGTTCCTGACCGACGTTGAAATCACCAAGGTCGGCAGCTTCGAACAAGCGCTGATTGCTTACTTCAACCGCGATCACGCCGAATTGATGGCGAAGATCAACGTGAAGGGTGACTTCAATGACGACATCGACGCTGGCATCAAAGCCGGTATCGAGAAGTTCAAGGCCACCCAAACCTGGTAAGCCGCAGCGGGGGCCGCGAGGCTCCCGCTTGCTAACCTGATAGGTGTTACATGGCAGGCGCAAAAGAGATTCGCAGTAAGATTGCGAGCATCAAAAGCACGCAAAAGATCACCAGCGCCATGGAAAAAGTGGCGGTCAGCAAAATGCGCAAGGCACAAATGCGCATGGCTGCTAGCCGTCCCTACGCGGAGCGTATCCGCCAGGTTATTGGTCATCTGGCCAACGCCAACCCGGAATATCGCCACCCGTTCATGCTCGACCGTGAAGTTAAGCGCGTCGGTTATGTCGTGGTGAGCAGTGACCGTGGTTTGTGCGGTGGTTTGAATACCAACCTGTTCAAGGCCCTGGTCAAGGACATGGCGGTAAACCGCGAAAAAGGCGTCGAGATCGATCTGTGTGTGGTCGGTAGCAAGGGTGCGGCCTTTTTCCGCAACTTCGGCGGTAACGTCGTTGCAGCTATCAGCCACCTGGGTGAAGAACCGTCGATCAATGATTTGATCGGCAGCGTCAAAGTGATGCTGGATGCATACCTGGAAGGCCGGATTGACCGCCTGTCCGTGGTATCCAACAAGTTCATCAACACCATGACGCAGCAGCCTACCGTGGAGCAGTTGATTCCATTGGTGGCCACCCCGGAACAAGAACTCAAGCACCACTGGGACTACCTCTACGAACCAGACGCCAAAGAGCTGCTTGACGGCTTGATGGTGCGCTACGTGGAGTCGCAGGTGTACCAGGCGGTGGTCGAGAACAACGCGGCTGAACAAGCTGCGCGGATGATCGCGATGAAGAACGCTACCGACAACGCCGGTGATTTGATCAGCGATTTGCAGCTGATCTACAACAAGGCGCGTCAGGCTGCGATCACCCAAGAGATCTCGGAAATCGTCGGCGGCGCTGCCGCGGTTTAACGGTTCAAATATTCAGAGGATCCAGCTATGAGTAGCGGACGTATCGTTCAAATCATCGGCGCCGTTATCGACGTGGAATTCCCACGCGACAGCGTACCGAGCATCTACAACGCTTTGAAAGTCAAAAGCGATGCAGGCACCACCCTGGAAGTTCAGCAGCAGCTGGGCGACGGCGTGGTTCGTACCATTGCAATGGGTTCCACCGAAGGCTTGAAGCGCGGTCTGGAAGTCACTGACTCTGGCGCAGCCATCTCCGTACCGGTCGGTAAAGCGACCCTGGGCCGGATCATGGACGTCCTCGGTAACCCGATCGACGAAGCCGGTCCAATCGACACCGAAGAGCGCTGGGGCATTCACCGTCCTGCGCCTTCCTTCGCGGAACAAGCGGGCGGCAACGACCTGCTGGAAACCGGCATCAAGGTTATCGACCTGGTTTGCCCGTTCGCCAAGGGCGGTAAAGTCGGTCTGTTCGGTGGTGCCGGTGTAGGCAAAACCGTAAACATGATGGAACTGATCCGTAACATCGCCATCGAGCACAGCGGTTATTCCGTGTTCGCCGGTGTGGGTGAGCGTACTCGTGAGGGTAACGACTTCTACCACGAGATGAAGGATTCCAACGTTCTGGACAAAGTGGCACTGGTTTACGGTCAGATGAACGAGCCGCCGGGTAACCGTCTGCGCGTAGCACTGACCGGCCTGACCATGGCCGAGAAGTTCCGTGACGAAGGTAACGACGTTCTGCTGTTCGTCGACAACATCTATCGTTACACCCTGGCCGGTACTGAAGTATCCGCACTGCTGGGCCGTATGCCTTCCGCAGTAGGTTACCAGCCGACCCTGGCCGAAGAGATGGGTACTCTGCAAGAGCGTATCACTTCGACCAAAAACGGTTCGATCACCTCGATCCAAGCGGTATACGTACCTGCGGATGACTTGACTGACCCGTCGCCAGCGACCACGTTCGCCCACTTGGACGCCACCGTCGTACTGTCCCGTGACATCGCCTCCCTGGGTATCTACCCAGCGGTCGATCCACTGGACTCGACTTCGCGCCAGCTGGACCCGAACGTCATCGGCCAGGAACACTACGACACCGCTCGCGGCGTCCAGTACGTTCTGCAGCGTTACAAAGAACTGAAGGACATCATTGCGATCCTGGGTATGGACGAGCTGTCGGAAACCGACAAGCAGTTGGTATCCCGCGCTCGTAAGATCCAGCGCTTCTTGTCGCAGCCGTTCTTCGTGGCTGAAGTCTTCACCGGTGCCTCGGGTAAATACGTTTCCCTGAAAGACACCATTGCTGGCTTCAAAGGCATCCTCAACGGTGACTACGACCACCTGCCAGAACAAGCGTTCTACATGGTCGGCGGCATCGAAGAAGCGATCGAGAAAGCCAAGAAACTGTAATTCCGGCGCCCGGTAACGGGCGCTAATCAGGTTGAGGCAAGCAGATGGCTATGACATTCCATTGCGATATCGTCAGCGCGGAAGGGGAAATCTTCTCCGGTCAGATCGAGAGTGTGATTGCACACGGCGAACTGGGCGACCTGGGTATTAACTTTGGCCACGCGCCATTGATTACATCCTTGAAGCCTGGTCCGATCACTCTGACCAAGCTGGGCGGGGAAAAGGAGGTGTTTTACATCTCCGGTGGTTTCCTCGAGGTTCAGCCGAACATGGTCAAGGTACTTGCCGACACCGTGCAACGTGCTGCCGACCTGGATGAAGCCTCCGCTCAGGAAGCCGTCAAGGCTGCCGAGAAGGCCCTGAACGAAAAAGGCGCAGATTTCGACTACGGTTCTGCTGCTGCACGTCTGGCCGAGGCCGCAGCTCAGCTGCGCACCGTCCAGCAGATCCGCAAGAAGTTTGGCGGTTAAGCCGTCAAGCCTCATGTGTGATTGATTAAAAAGGGTAGCCTCGGCTACCCTTTTTCTTTTTTTGCGAAACACTTCTTTGGTCTGAAGTCTGACCGCCCAGGATTGGTAGCCATTCATGTCTCTCGAAATCGTAATTCTCGCCGCAGGCCAGGGTACCCGCATGCGTTCGGCCCTGCCCAAGGTGCTGCACCCGGTTGCCGGCAACTCGATGCTGGGCCATGTTATCCACAGCGCCCGGCAGCTTGATCCACAGCGCATTCATGTGGTGATTGGCCACGGAGCCGACGTGGTGCGTGAGCGTCTGGCGGCGGACGACTTGAATTTCGTCTTACAGGACAAGCAATTGGGTACCGGCCACGCCACCGCGCAAGCCGTGCCATTCATCAAGGCCGACACCGTACTGATCCTCTACGGTGACGTGCCGTTGATCGAAGTGGAAACCTTGCAGCGCCTGCTCAAGCACGTCGTGCCAGGCCAGATGGGCCTGCTGACCGTCGAGCTGGACGACCCGACCGGCTACGGCCGCATCGTGCGCAACGCTGACGGCAAGGTCGCCGCCATCGTCGAGCATAAAGATGCCAGCGAAGCCCAGCGTGCCATCACCGAAGGCAACACCGGGATCCTTGCCGTGCCGGCCGATCGCCTGGCTGACTGGATGAGCCGCCTGTCCAACAACAACGCCCAGGGCGAGTACTACCTGACCGACGTCATCGAGATGGCCGTCAGCGATGGCTTGGTGGTCGCCACCGAGCAGCCCCACGACCCGATGGAAGTGCAGGGCGCCAACGACCGCAAGCAACTGGCCGAGCTGGAGCGCCACTATCAACTGCGTGAAGGCCGCCGCCTGATGGCGTTGGGCGTTACGCTGCGTGATCCGGCACGTTTCGACGTGCGGGGTGATGTCACTGTGGGCCGCGACGTGCTGATCGACATCAACGTGATCCTCGAAGGCCGTGTGGTCATTGAAGACAACGTGGTCATCGGCCCGAACTGCGTGATCAAGGACAGCACCCTGCGCAAAGGCGTGGTGATCAAGGCCAACAGCCATATCGACGGCGCAGTGATGGGTGAGGGCAGTGATGCGGGTCCGTTTGCGCGTCTGCGTCCGGGCAGCGTGCTGGGGGCCCGGGCCCATGTGGGTAACTTTGTAGAACTGAAAAACGCACAAATGGGCGATGACGCCAAAGCCGGGCACCTGGCTTACCTCGGTGATGCCGTGATTGGTGCGCGCACCAACATCGGCGCTGGCGCTATTACCTGTAACTACGACGGTGCCAACAAGTACCAGACGACCATTGGCGAAGACGTGTTTATCGGCTCCAACAACTCGTTGATTGCGCCCGTCACCATTGGTGATGGTTCAAACACAGCGGCAGGCTCCACCATCAACCAGGATGTGGATAAGTCCCAACTGGCGGTGGCCCGTGCCCGCCAGCGCAACATCGACGGTTGGAAGCGCCCGGTCAAAATCAAGAAGACCTGAGTTATCCACAACTCGGACACACTGTAGTACCCCTGTGGGAGCGGGCTTGCTCGCGAAAGCTGTCTTTCAGTTGATACATGCGCTGACTGACACACCGCGTTCGCGAGCAAGCCCGCTCCCACATGTTTATCTGTGTTGATTCAAAAAATTCAGTCGCGTGCTTGACCATTTTGATCGAATAGGTTTTGATTGCCTTCGTTATCTTTCGAAACGAAACTTATCATCACCATGTCGAAACGAAATACACCCCAACGTCGCCACAACATCCTTGCCATGCTCACCGAGCAGGGTGAAGTCAGTGTGGATGAACTGGCCAAACGTTTCGAAACCTCGGAAGTGACCATCCGCAAGGACTTGGCGGCCCTCGAAAGTAACGGCCTGTTGCTGCGTCGCTACGGTGGCGCGATCACCATGCCCCAGGAGCTGGTCGGCGACCCGGCCCAGCCCATTTCGGCCTACAAGCGCGCCATCGCCCGTGCGGCCGTCCGGCGTTTGCGTGAACACGCACGCATCATCATCGACAGCGGCAGCACCACCGCCGCCATGATCCCCGAGTTGGGCCACCAGCCCGGCCTGGTGGTGATGACCAACTCCCTGCACGTGGCCAGCGCCCTGAGCGACCTGGAACACGAGCCGGTACTGCTGATGACCGGCGGCACCTGGGACCCGCACTCGGATTCGTTCCAGGGCCAGGTCGCCGAACAAGTACTGCGTTCCTACGATTTCGACCAGCTCTTCATCGGCGCCGATGGCATCGATCTGGAGCGCGGCACCACCACCTTCAACGAATTGCTGGGCCTGAGCCGCGTCATGGCCGAGGTGGCCCGCGAAGTGGTGGTGATGGTCGAGTCCGACAAGATTGGCCGCAAGATCCCCAACCTGGAACTGCCCTGGAGCAGCGTCCATACCCTTATTACCGATGATCGCCTGCCGCTTGAGGCCCGCGACCAGATTCAAGCCCGCGGCATCACGCTGATTTGCGCGGCAGTCATCTAGGAGAGAAACCATGTGTGGAATTGTTGGCGCAGTCGCTGAACGAAACGTCACCGCCATTTTGCTCGAAGGCCTCAAACGCCTGGAATACCGTGGCTACGACAGCGCCGGTGTGGCGCTCTTTACCAACGCCGGCAAGCTGGAGCGCATGCGTCGCCCGGGCAAGGTCAGCGAACTGGAACAAGCCCTGGCCGGTGAGCCGCTGATCGGCCGCCTGGGTATCGCCCACACCCGTTGGGCCACCCACGGTGCACCGTGCGAACGAAACGCTCATCCACACTTCTCCGGTGACCTGGCGGTCGTGCACAACGGCATTATCGAAAACCACGAAGTGCTGCGTGAACAGCTGAAAGGCCTGGGCTACGTCTTCACTTCGGACACTGACACCGAAGTCATCGCCCACCTGCTGAACCACAAGCTCAAGGACCTTGGCGACCTGACCAACGCCCTCAAGGCCACCGTCAAGGAATTGCACGGCGCCTACGGCCTGGCCGTGATCAGCGCCAGCCAGCCCGACCGCCTGGTCGCCGCCCGCAGTGGCAGCCCGTTGGTGATCGGCCTGGGCCTGGGCGAGAACTTCCTCGCCTCCGACCAACTGGCCCTGCGCCAGGTCACCGACCGTTTCATGTACCTGGAAGAAGGCGATATTGCCGAAATCCGCCGCGAAAGCGTGTCGATCTGGGACGTTAACGGTCAGTCTGTTGAACGTGAAGCGGTGCAGTACCGCGACGGTGCCGAAGCCGCCGACAAGGGCGAGTTCCGCCACTTCATGCTCAAGGAAATCCACGAGCAACCGGCTGTGGTGCAACGCACCTTGGAAGGCCGCCTGAGCCAGAACCAGGTATTGGTACAAGCCTTCGGCCCGCAAGCCGCCGAGCTGTTCGCCAAAGTGCGCAACGTGCAAATCGTCGCCTGCGGCACCAGCTACCACGCCGGCATGGTCGCCCGTTACTGGCTCGAAGAACTGGCCGGCATCCCGTGCCAGGTCGAAGTCGCCAGCGAATTCCGCTACCGCAAGGTGGTGGTGCAGCCCGACACCCTGTTCGTGACCATCTCCCAGTCCGGCGAAACCGCCGACACCCTGGCCGCCCTGCGCAACGCCAAGGAACTGGGTTTCCTCGGTAGCCTGGCGATCTGCAACGTCGGCATCAGCTCCCTGGTGCGCGAGTCCGACCTTACCCTGCTGACCCAGGCCGGTCGCGAAATCGGCGTGGCGTCCACCAAAGCCTTCACCACCCAGTTGGTCGGCCTGCTGCTGCTGACCCTGTCCCTGGGCCAGGTGCGCGGCACCCTGGAAGATGGCGTCGAAGCCAAACTGGTGGAAGAACTGCGCCGCCTGCCGGCCCGCCTGGGCGAAGCCCTGGCCATGGACAGCACCGTGGAAAAAGTCGCCGAGCTGTTCGCTGACAAACACCACACCCTGTTCCTCGGCCGTGGCGCGCAATACCCGGTGGCCATGGAAGGTTCGCTCAAGCTCAAGGAAATCTCCTACATCCACGCCGAAGCCTACCCGGCCGGTGAGCTCAAGCACGGCCCGTTGGCGCTGGTGGATGACGACATGCCCGTCGTGACCGTCGCGCCGAACAACGAACTGCTGGAGAAGCTCAAGTCCAACCTGCAGGAAGTGCGCGCCCGTGGCGGCCAACTGATCGTGTTCGCGGATGAGAAGGCCGGCATGACCAATGGCGAAGGCACCCACGTCATCAACATGCCGCACATCCACGACACCCTGTCGCCGATCCTCTACACCATCCCGCTGCAACTGCTGTCGTACTACGTGGCCGTGCTCAAAGGCACCGACGTTGACCAGCCGCGCAACCTGGCGAAATCGGTGACAGTGGAGTAAGCCTCACCCGTAGCATCAAAACCCCCGTTCTTCGGGGGTTTTGCTTTTTCAGGGGCCAGGAATCTTCACGGAATAAACCGCCAGCACCGCGTGTTTCCTTGTGGAGCCTGCGCACCGTTGCGCAGTCCCCGACCTGGCCCCTGGAAAACGTCCATGCTGACTTGCTTCGCTGATGCGCAAACCCTGTCGCCTTCTGAAACACCGCTGCACGCGCTGTTCCGCCATGCCGCCGAGCGGCCCAACGCCATCGCCCTGATTGCCGGCGGTGACGTCTGGTCCTATCACCGCCTTGCCAGCGAAGTCGTGTGCCTGAGCACCGGATTACGCCGTGCGGGGATTCGTCCGGGGGACCGCATTGTCCTGTCTGTCAGAACGTCACCGGTGTACGCGGTGTTTATGTTTGCCGCGATGCTGACGGGCGCGATCGTGGTGCCGCTGAAGGTCGAGTTCAAGCCCCGTGAGCTCAACGAGTTCCTGGGTTGGCTGCGCCCCGCGTTGTTTGTCCATGAAACGGAATTGCAGGACGTTGTCGCCCAACTTGAGACGACGCACACCCGTACCTTCGACGCTGGCGACCGTGGCCCCAGCTCCTGGCGCCATTTGTTGGCCTATGCCTCCCGTGCGGAGGCCGTGCTGCCTGTGGATATCGACTCCACCTTCCTGCTGCTCGCCACCTCCGGCACCACCGGCATGCCCAAGCTGGTGGCCTACAACCAGCGTGTGATGTCCCACGTGATCGGCTCCTTGGTGGGCTGGTCGCTTGGGCCTGATGCGCGTGTCATCGGCAGCACGCCGGTGGCTCAGGTGTCGGGGACGCTGCTGATGTTGGCGTCGGTGGTCCACGGTGGCCAGGCCGTATTGATCAGCCATTTGGACGCCGATGCCGTGCTCGATGCCGTCGAGCAATGCGGCGCTACCCGCCTGTTTGTGCCGCCGGGCATCTGCATGCCGATGGTGGAGGCGCAGCGCACGCGGCCACGGGACGTCAGCTCGCTGCGCCTCTGCGGGGTGGGTGGCGATACGTGCCCGGTCCAGATTGCCGAGGTTTTCGAAAGCACCTTCAACCTCAAGCTGGGCAACACCTACGGGTTGACCGAGTGCATTGGCAGCACTGTCTTCGGTGAGGATCGCCGGGCCCTGCGCGGGGTGCCGGGCCGCACGCGACTGGTGGATGCGGCAGGGGTGGCGGTGGCTCAAGGCACGGTTGGCGAGCTGCAGTTGCGTGGCCCGAACCTGAGCCTCGGCTACTGGACCGGCCCCGGCGACATCATCAGCCACACCCGCGACGGTTGGTTCGCCACCGGCGACCTGATGCAACAGGACGTCAAGGGTGACTACTGGTTTGTCGGGCGCTGTTTACCGGACATCGGGTTCTTGCCGTTTCTGTGGACTAATTCCGGGAGTATTCCTCCGCTTTACCCCTAGAATGCGCCCTGTGGATAACTAGCCAGGGAACGCCTTCACCATGAACATAGAACTGCTGATCGCCGGTATCGTCGTGCTGATCATTGTTGTCGGCCTGGTCGGTTGGCTGGTGGGGGTCTACAACGGCCTGGTGATGCGGCGCAACGATGTGGATAAAGCCTTCGCCAACATCGACGTGCTGCTCAAGCAACGGGCTGACCAGATTCCCGACCTGATGCGCGTGGTGCAAACCGCCATGAACCATGAGAACGCATTGTTCACCCGCCTCAGCGACGCCCGCACCGCCTACCTCAACGCCAGCAGCCTGACCGACAAGGTCGATGCCTCCAACCAGCTCAATACGGCGCTCAAGTCGGTGATTGCGGTGGCCGAGAATTATCCGACGCTGATCTCCGGCCCCAACATGGTCGAGCTGCAGCAGGCGATCTCGGCGGTGGAAGAACGCATCGCCGACCGCCGCGAGTTCTTCAACGAGTCGGTCAACCTCTACAACATCGCCATCGCGATTTTTCCCGACCTGTTCTTCGCAAAAATGCTCGGCTACCAGCGCATCCCGTTGCTGGCCATCAGCGCTGAAGAAACCCGCTACGAGGGCGTGAAGCTTGAGGTGCCGGGGGCATGAAAACCACTCAGGCGGGCGTTGTCGCGAAAAAGCCGGCGTGGAAAACCCTGGTGGCACTGGTCTTTCTCGCCGGCTTCATCGGCCTGATGGTTTACGCGCCGACGATCCTGGTGGCGCTGTTTTTTCCCGTCTGCATCCTGATCGGCCTGCTGGCCAGCTTTGGCCCCAACTTCTATCGCACCGAACAGCGCCTGGCCACCAGCCAGATACGCTCTTTGGCCATGGGCCTGGTGGAAGTGAACGGCAAGGTGATCGTCGACACGCCGCTGATCTCTCCGGTCAACGGCAAACCCTGCGCCGGCTACGTGTGGATCATTGAGGAAGGCACCAAAGACAAGGACGGCGATTGGAGCTGGAGCCAGGTGTCTGCCGAGGCCCGCTGCAATGACTTCCGCCTGCAGGACGCCACCGGTGAAGTGACAGTGATTGCCGAAGGCATCGACCTGTTCGGCAAGAAGTCTCCTGACGAACATGAGTTGATCAACAGCTCCCGGCGCCAGGGCGAGCTTCTTCTCACCCAGGATATGCAGGTGATGCTGATTGGCGACGCCTGCGAGCGTGAGGGCAAGACGGTGATTGCCCAAGGCAGGCAGCGTGACGCGGTGTTCGGCCTGGCCGAGACCAAGGAGGTGGAAACCCGCCGGGTGCTGGCGCCGCTGTGGCGCGCCGGTGGTTTCTACGCGGTGGTGGTGGGGTTGATCGGTGTCGGCATCATGGCCATGACCCCGGAGCATTTTGCCCAGCTGCATTTGCCAGGCCCCGCCACCTACCAGCAAATGGCGACCCTGAATCCGTTCTATCGATTCCTGGCCTGGCTGTACCGTGACAACGGCTTCGTGATTCCCTTCATGGCCGCGTTCGGGTTCTTGCTGTCGATGTTTGTGGTGTTGCTCGCACTGCGGCTGTTGCTGCCCAAGGGCATGCGCCTGGCCGTAGGCCGCGTGCTCGGCGCCTGGATGGGCTTGGGCATGGTGATTGGCGGCGTGGTGACCTTGCTGCTGGTGGTGGCCCAGGTGGATACCATGAAGGTGTTTCTGGTGTGGATGATGATCCTGCTGGGCACCCTGGTGTTCTCGATCTTTGAGCAACGCAAGCTCGGGGCGGCGTACAAGCATTTTGCAAAAGACTCGGGTACCGCCAGTTTCGGCGACGAAGACGCCTGATCAGGGCACGAACTCCACCTTTAAGCCCCGGCTGGCGCTGCGGCCCTGATCATCCGTGACCCGCAGCCGGTACTCCCCCGATTTACCCGGCCGCCAGTTCAACGTGGTTTGCGGCGGGCCTTGGCCGATCAGGGTCTGGTCGGCGAACCAGTACAGCGTCAGTGCATCACTGGCCGCGTTGGCGTTCAGCGGAATGCTTTCCTGTGGCTGGGACAGGCGCAGGTGGTAGCTGACCTGGGTCAGCGGCGAACGGATCTGCGGCGCTTCACTTTGGTCGCCCATTCGATTGGGTTGGCAGCTTTTCAGCACATTCGGTGGCGTACGGCGTGGCAGCCCGGCGGCGCGGAACAGCCGCTGCACATCGCTGGGCCAGAATTCGAAGACTTCTTCACGGGTGTACTGCGGGTCGAACGGCGGGCACGCCGCTTTGCCGGTGCGCGTGTCGATCAGCACCGGGCGGTGCAGGCTGGACACGCGAATCGGAGACACGCCGGGGATGTACCAGGTCTTGCGGGTGCGCGGGCACCAGCGGTTGGGTAACTCGCCGGACGCGGCGCAGACGTCGATGCGGATCAACCCGGCGGGCGGCTTGTCGGGTTTGATCACCACGTTGGGCAACGCCAGGGGCAGGGCGTCGGCGATGCGGAAAAATAGCGGTGCGGCGGTTTTCGCGCCGATAAACTCAGGATTCGGACGACCGTCGAAGTTACCTACCCACACCACCAGCACGTAGGGGCCCACCAGGCCGGCGCTCCAGGCATCGTGAAACCCCCATGACGTGCCGGTCTTCCAGGCCGTGCGCCAGTGACGGCCCGGCAGCCCGTCCGGGCGCGGGTTACGCCGCAGCATGTCGCGCACCATAAACGCCGCCTGCGGTGTGAGCAGCTGGGCGCCGGTGGTTTGCGGTTGCTCCTGCAAGTAGCGCAGGGGACGCAAATGCCCGTCACCGGCCAACATCACATACAACCGCGCCAGCTCTTCGGGCGTCATCTCGCCGCCGCCCAAGGCCAGGGCCAAGCCGTAATGGCTCTCGCCGCGCAGGCCCTTGATACCGGCGCGTTGCAGCAGTCCATACAGTGACGGCGAGCGAACCTGGCTGGCCAGCCACACCGCCGGGATATTGCGGCTACGGATCAACGCATCGCGGGCCGTCACCGGGCCGACAAAACTGCCGTCGAAATTTTCCGGCTGGAAGTAGCCGAAGTTACTCGGCATGTCCTTGAGGATGCTCATGGGGTGGATCACCCCTTGGTCCAGCGCCAGCCCATACAGGAATGGCTTGAGGGTGGAGCCCGGCGAGCGCCGCGACAGCACGCCGTTGACCTGGCCGTGGATGGCTGTGTATAAGTAATCCGCCGAGCCCACCAGGGCCTTTACGCTCTGGTCGCGGCTGTCGACGAGGATCGCCGTGGCGTTTTCCACGCCACTGCTGCGGCGCTCGGCGATAAAGCCGGTGATCAGGCGTTCCAGCAATTGTTGCAGCGGCGGGTTGAGGGTGCTGTTCAGCTCGTTGCCGGTTTGCGAGGCCAGCAGTTGTTCGCTCAGGTGCGGCGCCAGAAACGGGATCTGCTGGCGGTTGCGGGCTTCCAGGGGCAGGTCGAGCAAACTGTCGTTGCGCGGGTCCTGTGGATAAGTTTCCCGCCAGTCATCCATCAGCCGTTGCCGGGCGGTTTGCAGTGACGGCCCAAAGCGCGCGCGGCGACCGGGTTGCTGGGGAATCACGGCCAGCGCCAGCGCTTCAGACAACGACAATTGCGCCGCCGACTTGCCAAAGTAAATCCGGCTGGCCGCCTCGGCCCCTTCGATATTGCCGCCCATGGGCGCCAGGTTGAGGTAGGCCTCCAGGATGTCGTGCTTGCTGTAACGCGCCTCCAGCCACAACGCCAGGGCCATCTGCTCCAGCTTGCCGGGCACCTGGCGGGTGTTGAGATCCCACAGGCGCCTGGCCAGTTGCATGCTCAACGTCGAGCCGCCCTGGCGCTGGCCGCCGCTGTAGGTGGCCATGGCCGCCCGCAGCAAGGCCGGGGGATTGATCCCCGGGTGCCAGTAGAAATTGCGGTCTTCCTTGAGCAGCAGTGCCTCCACCAGTGACGGAGAAATCCGCTCCAGCGGCAGCCACAGGCGATATTGCCCGTCAGCCGCGAGGGTCATGCGCAGCAGCGAACCGTCATCGGCCAGCACCACCCTTGAGGAGGTGGCGGCCTGTTCCAGCGGTGCATGGGGCCACAACCGCAGCCCCGCCAGGATAAGCGCCGCTGCCAGCAGCGGCGTCAGGCGTTTAAGGCTTGGTAATTTCAAGCTGGCCTACTTTGCCGCGTCCTTGCAGGGTGGTTTCGTACATGCCCTCGGCGTAGGCCGGTGGCGTATTGAAGGTACCGGCGTTGGTGGCGCGCACGCGGTACACGAAGGTGCCTACATCCCGCAGCGCGGTGCCGTACAACACCACTCGGTCATCACGCACATCGACATAGTCCGGCTGCCAGTTGCTCAGGTCGGTCTCGCCGATCGGCGCTTGCCAGGCGTCGGCTTCCTCGGTGTCTTCGCTGGTTTCAACGTACTCCGGATCGTCACCTTCGCTTTCCTCGCTGCTGGCCGCTTCCGGCTCCGGCGGCAAGTTATACACAGGCTCGACGCCGCCCGGCAGCAGGTCGACCACGGCCACCTGTTGCACCTGATCACGGTCAGTGGCCCGCAGGCGCAGGCGCACCAGGAATTCATCGCCTACCGCGACCTTGCTGACCGGGTTGCCCTTGAGGTCGAGGTATTCGTGGATGATTTCCAGGCCGTTGTTGATCGGCTTGAGGTTGGCGCCCTTGTCATAGCCGGCTTCGCTCAGCATGTAGAACGCCGCCGGGCCGTCGGATTTTTCCATCTGCAGTTTTCGCGTACCGGCAGGCACCGCGGCACGTGGCGGCTGGCCGGCCATCTGCAACAACTGTTGCTGCTTGTCGCTGAGCCACGCGGTGGCCTTGAGGGTCATGTCGCTTTGGGCGCGCTGGCCATAGTTGTCCAGGGCCCGCAGCAACAGTGCCGCCGACAGCGAGTTGTAGCGCTGCTCGTTGAGGCGCTTGCCGAGTTTATCCAGCAGGCTGGCCGGCACGTCGTCGAGCATTTCCGGGAAGTGCCGCGCGAGCAAATGCAGGTGCTCGGCGTCGTGCACCAGCGGGTCGTAATACAGGCCGTCGCTGGTCCACTTATCCACAAGCGAAAGCCATGGGACTTTGCGGAACACCGCATCGGCCTGACGATCCTGCTTGAGCAACTTGTAGCTGGCGGCCAGGTACGCGGCGCCAATGTCGTTCTGCCAGGTGTCTTTGAAGTAGCTTTCGTAGCGCTCGCGGATATCGCTCAAGGCGCCGCTCACCAGAATCCCCTGACGGCTCAACAGGTAACTGGCGTAGGCGCGGTTGCGCAATTCCGACAGGCCTTCGCTCGGGCCGTTGGCCAGGTCGGTGAGGTACGCGTTGGAGCGTTGCAGCAGGTCTTCCGGTACCGGCAGCCCGCGCTCTTTGGCTTCGATCAGGAAGTCGGTGGCGTACAGGCTGGCGTACGGCGCCACGTCCGGGTTGGCCGCCCACAAACCGAAGCCACCGGCCTGGTTCTGTCGCTGACGCAGCATGCGCACCGCGCCGCTGAAGGCTTGCTCGGCTTCCGGCGCATTGCCGCCCCAGATCAACGCCGGCATGGCCTTGGACACCAATTGCTCGGTGCAGGCGTAGCCGTAGTCATCCAGGTAATGCTTGAGGCCGTTGGCCCAGACCAGCGGCGAAGCGGCGACGCCCAGTTGCACGTCGCGCAACTGGCCGAAGAGCTCGCGGGTCGGCTTCAGCTCTTTGCTGGCGCTGTCGAAACGGCCCAGGCTCAGGGCCACCCGGTGCTCGCTCAATGGCCGGATCGACGTGGTTTCCGCCACCTGGATCCGCTTGCCATCCGGCAACACCGCGACGAAGCGCAAGTCGGCCGAGCCGAGGGTTTCCCCAACCTTGATCTTGAACTCGGCGACGCCTTCCTTGCGCGGTTGCAGGGCCAGGGTGCTGGCCTTGTCGCCTTGCACCTGCAGGCCATCGCTGGTCTGTACTTCAAACTTTACGTCGGCTGCGGCTTCCAGGTTGCTGAACACCCCCGCGCTAACGCTGAACACATCCCCCGGTGCGACAAAAGCCGGCACGTTCGGGGTGATCACCAGCGGCCCACGCACCTCGGTGTTGGCCTCGCTGACGCCTACGCTGTCGCTGTCCACGGCCACCGCAAACAGGTGCAGCTTGCCGTTGAAGCTGTCCGGCACCTGGTAATGCAGCACGGTTTCACCGGCCGGCAGATCGACAAGGCCAGACCACCAGGCCACAGGCGGCTGATGTTTACGCTTGAACGGGTTGAGGTGGTTGGCCAGGGCGCCTTCGGTATCGCCACCGGGCGCTGCCCCACTGAGCAGGCGGCTGAATTCCGGCAGGATCAGGTCAAGGATCTGACTGGTGCCGACCTCCAGTGCGCGCTTCTGGAAGAAGAAGCCCAACGGGTCCGGCGTCTGGTAGCGCGCCACTTGCAGGATGCCTTCGTCCACCGCGTAGACCACTGCTCGGCCCGGGCGGTCGGCGTTGACCTTGATGTCGACGGTCTGCCCCGGCTCGACCTTCGCCGGGCCTTCGACTTTCAGCGCCATGCGCCGCGCATCAAGGTTGATGCTGAACGGCACCACGCCGTAGGACAGCGGGCTCATGTAGACCTCGGACGAGCCGATGTCCCGCACGAACTGCACGTTGACGTAGGCATTGCCCTCAAGCCCCGCAGGAACGCGGATATGTTGCACGCTGTTGGTGCTGTCGGCCTTGAACCACTGCTGGGTGTAGACCTTGTCCCGCTCGATGGTGATCAACCCGGCGCCGGTGTACGGCGCGCGAATGCTGATAGCGATCTCATCACCGGTGGCGTAGCTGCGTTTATCCAGGCGCAGTTGCAGTTCGGCGTTGCGTTCCAGGGAGCGTGAGGTGTTGCCCTTGCCAGCGACGCTGTAGTCGATCTGGTTCAGCAGGTTGCCGTTGGCATCCTTGAGTTGCAGGGTGAAATCACCCGGGGTGCCGGTGTTCAGGGTTTGCTTGGCGCCGTCCTTGGTCATCGCCAGCGGCGAGGCCGGCTGGCTGATGTTCTTGATCCGCGACTCGTATTTGTAGGTGCCGTTGGATTGCTTCACCAGCACCGAGACGTAGCGGTGTTCCACTACTTCACTGGTCAGGCCGTCCACGGCGACTGGCGTGAGGTCTGGCGCCACGGCCAGCCATTGCACCTGGCGCGGCGCGTCCTTGGCGACAAACGACAGCGAGTCCTGGCTCTTCACACCCACCAGGTACGGCGCCGCCGACACCAGTAACGCGCTTTGTGCGGCGACGTTGCGACCGCCTTCGGCTTCGTACACCTGGGTCATCACTTGCAGGCGGTAGGTGCTGTTGGCGAAACGTTGCAGGTTCAGGTCCAGCACGGCCTGGCCATTGTCGTCGACGGTGGTTTCGGCGAGGTCTTCGGAGCTGGCTTCCTCCAGCGAGTCATTCAGGCGGAAGCGGTAGTCGGGGTAGCGATCAAAGGCCGCGAGCGTCGGGCTCAGGGACATTTTGGCCGTGACACGACGGCCCGCCGCCGGAGCGCCGAACAGGTGCATGGCGGTGACCTTGGCCACCACCTGGTCCGGCGGGATCCAGCCCAGCACTGGCGTGTCGTGCAGGCTCAGGCTGACCTTCATGCGGTCTGGTTCAAAGTCGCGGACCTTGAAGCTGACGCTGCCCAGGTCAGTACGTCGCTGCTTCTCGCCGATCAGTTGCAGGGTCGCGGTGTAATCGCCGGAAGGCGCCACTTCGCTGCTCGGGAAATCAAAGGTTTCAAAGCCGCTGGCTGACAGCTTCAACGGCTGACGAATCACTTCCAGGCCACGTGGATCGGTGATTTGCAGCTCAACCGGCAGGCCTTGCAGCGCGCCTTTCCAGTCGCCGCTGCGCACGATCATGCCCAGGTGCGCGGTCTCGCCGGGCCGGTACAGGCCACGGTCGGTAAACAGGTAGGCGCTGAGACGATTGATCGCACCGTCCTCTTCCAGGCCGCCGACATCAAAGCGCGACAAATCCAGCTGCTGGGACTGACGGGCAATCGGCAGGAAGGATTGGTCGTTGCCGCGACTGACCACATACATCAGCGGGGTTTTCTCACGGCGCAGTTCATCCAGCTTGGCAAAGTGCGCGTGGCCTTCGCTGTCGGTACGGCCGCTGGCCACCGGCAGACCGTTGCGGCCGATGATGTCGACCTGGGCGTCGGACACCGGCGAGCCGTTGCCGATGGACTGTACGTACACGTCGTGGCTGCCATCGCTGGAGCGCTTGGCGATGATGCCCAGGTCGGTGACCACGATGAAACGCAGGTCGCTGGTGGTGTTGCGTTCGTACTCGAAGGTGCGATCAGCCGGGTCGTCCTGCGGGCTCAGCTTGAGCACGAAAATACCCCGGCGACCGCCGTTGGCGGTGAGGTAGCTGCTCAGGTCGACGTTGTCGTAGACAGTTTTGGACGGGTCGCCAGCCGACAACGGAATGTCCAGGCTCTGACGCTCCACCATCCGGTCAAAGTAGTCATTGGCAAAATTCGGTCGGGCAAAGCTGCCGCTGCTCTGGTCCACCAGATGTTGCAACTGGTTGGGCAGCAGGCGGGCGATTTCCACATGGGCACCGGGTACGCCACGGGCCATGAAGCCCAGGCGTTTTTCGCCGGTGAGGCTGAGCAGGGCGCCGTCGGACAGGAACTGCAACGTGCGCGGATAGGCCGGCATGCTCACCAGGGAAGCTGTCGGATTTTTCGCCAGGTAGCCGCCGATGGCTTCCAGGTTGGCCGGTACCCGCACATACAGGGCGCGGCCAGGCGGGGCCTTGAATTTGAAGGCGTGCAGGGTATTCAGCGGTTCGACGCTCGGCACGTGGGTCAGTTTGACCTTGGTGCTGCTGGCCAGCAGCTTGTCGTCGATGTCTTGCAGGTTCCAGGGGCGGGTGTCGTCCTGGGCTTTTTCCGGCAGCATCCAGGCCTGCACCTTGGTGGCGATGGTCTCGTCGGCCACGGCGCTGGAACTGCTGAACATCAGCACCGGCCCGGGCTCGCCGCGCTCGTTGTCGACAAAACTGACTTCGGCGCCGGTAAAGGTCAGGCGATAGCGACCGGGCACGGTGACTTCGGCCACCAATGGCGCAGGGCTGGCATTGCCGCCGTCGCGGGCCTTGAGGCCTTCATCGAGCTTGGCGCTGACCGGGGTGCTTTCCAGCGGCGTGGCCAGGGCGGCGGAGCGCACAAAGGCGTTGAGCTTGTGCTCGTCGAAGGTGATTTCCGGGCGGTTGGGCAGTTGCGCATCACGGTAGGCCAAACCTTTACCCAGGGTAACCGAGGCGCGCTTGCGTACGCTGTCTTCGTCGACCGGGTGGGAAAAGTGGAAGGTCGCGACCAGCTGTTTCTGCGTCGGGTTGCTCGGATCTTGATACAGCTCGTTTTGCGCCAAGGTGGCGCGGAACGGCTGGGTGGAGAATTGGCTGCTGTATTGGCTGAGCAGTACGCCGTCGGCCAACAGGTTCTTCTTGGCCAGGTCGAGGGTGTAGTGGGCGTCGACGGGCCAGTCTTTTTCCGGGGTGAACACCAGGCTGCGGTCATCCGACCAGCGCCAGGTGCCGGCGATGGCGGGCTTGACGGTGATGCCTTCGGTGACCGGCTTGCCGATGGCGGCCAGCGGTGCCACGGATTCGGCGAAACGCACCTGCAAGTTATCCACAACCGGCTGTGGCTGGGTGTAATCCGTCAGGTTGGGTTTGTGCAGCGAATAGCCCACGGTATGGGGCTGGGGCAGGTGGGAATACCAGTGCCAGCCGTAAACGCCGGCGGCCACCAGCAACACCAGGGCCAGGACACCACCTGCCGCCTGGCGCGGATACGCCCGGGCCTTGTGGCCGACATTCACCAGGCCGTTGCCTGTGGCCTGCAGCCAGCGCGGCGGTTGCCACTGGCCGAACAGGCTGCGGGCCAGCCATCGGACGGCGCTGAACAGAACACTCACCACTGAGATCAAGGCCCCGAAAAAACGGCGGCTGGTCGCTTTTAACGAATCAAACATGGTGAGCATCCCTGGCTATGTGCGGCGTATCTTACACGTGTCTTTGATACAAAAGATGACGGCAGATACGTCGTTAGGCTCAGGCGTGTTGTACGAAGGTGAGGCGTATCGCAAAACCGATCAAAAGGCTGCCAAACAGCCATTGCTGAAGGCGTTGGGCCGACGGGCTTCGCTCCAGCCAGCGGCCGATTCTGGCGCCGGCCAAGCCATAGCAACTGTCGAACGCCAGGCCGACCGCCACCAGAATCGCCCCCAGCATTGCGAACTGCGCGGTCACCGATGCGCCGTGGGGATCAATGAATTGCGGCAGCAGCACGGAGCAGAACAGCAGCGCCTTGGGGTTGAGCAAGTTGGTCAGCAGGCCGCGTTGGAAGGCTCCCCGCCAGGCGTGGGCCGGTGCGGAACCGTCCTCGGCGTTCAGGTTGGGCAGCAGGTTGGCGCGCAGGCACTGCACGCCGATCCACAGCAGATACGCCGCGCCGCCCAGGCGCACCACATCGAAGGTCCAGGGCGCGACCTTGAACAACGTCGCCAGCCCCATCCCCGCCAGCGCCACATGGCAGGCCCGCGCGAGCCCCAAACCGGCTGCCGTCGCCAGGGCCATGGCCTTGCCCTGGCGTGCGCCGGTTTGCAGCAGCAGGATCATGTCCGGGCCGGGCAACAGGTACACCACCGCCAGCGCGACTAAAAACAACCAGAGTTCTGCCATGTGCCTGCCCCTTGAGGTACGTGATTCGTAGGGCAATTTTAGGGCGGAAGGCCGGGGCAGGTGCTTGCGTAGTCCGCTGGAAAAGCGTTTAGTCTTGGCACAATCTGCCACTTCTCCCGGGCGAAACACTTCACTTATGCCAAATCTGAAACTGGATGCGTTTGACCGCAAGATTCTGGAAGCCCTGCAACGGGATGGCCGCCTGAGCAATGTGCAACTGGCGGATGAGATAGGCCTGTCGGCTTCACCCTGCTTGCGTCGGGTGCGCCTGTTGGAAGAGGCCGGTGTAATTCGTGGTTACCAGGCCAGCCTGGATCGGGATGAAGTCGGTTTGGGGCTGACGGTGTTTGTCGGGGTAAAGGTCGAGAGGCATAACGACGAACAGGCGGAGGCGTTTCGGTTGGCGGTGACGGCGCTGCCCCAGGTGATTTCGGCGTTTCTGGTGTCAGGGGAATCGGATTTCCTGCTGCAAGTGGTGGTGCCGGACTTGCGTGGGTACGAGCGGTTCCTGACCGGGAGTCTGTTGAAGTTGCCGGGGGTGAGTGATATCCGCAGCAACTTTGCGATTCAGACGGTGAAGACGCCGGGGGCGTTGCCGTTGGGGCACCTTCCCGATTAGTGATGAATTGCTGTGGTGAGGAGGCCTTTGTGGCGAGGGGGCTTGTCCCCCGTTGGGCTGCGAAGCGGCCCCAATAAGGCCACCGCGTGTTTTTCTGACGGAACGGCATCACCAGCTTTGGGGCTGCTGCGCAGCCCAACGGGGGACAAGCCCCCTCGCCACAGGGGTTGTGTGTACTTGGGGTGAGGGGTGGGGCTCAGGTCCACCAGTAGCGCACGAGATGGAAGAAAATCGGCGCCGCAAAACACACCGAATCCAGCCGGTCCAGCATCCCGCCGTGCCCTTCGATCATGTGCCCCCAATCCTTCACGCCCCGGTCGCGCTTGATCGCTGACATCACGATCCCGCCGGCAAACCCCAGCAGGTTGATCAACAGCGCAATCAGGAACGACTGCCAGGGGTTGAACGGCGTGGTCCACCATAGCGCCGCGCCGATCAGTGATGACAACAGAATCCCGCCCACAAACCCTTCCACGGTCTTCGACGGCGACAGGTTGGGCGCGATTTTGTGTTTGCCAAACAGCTTGCCGCACACGTACTGCAGCACGTCCGACAGCTGCACCACGATCACCAGGTAGGCGATCAGCAGCAGGTTGCGGCCTTCGTAACCGACGATGTCCAGGGTCAGCAGTGCTGGCACGAAGGACACGCAGAACACGGCAATCATCAGCCCCCATTGCACTTTCGACGCCCGTTCCAGAAAGTGCGTGCTGTCGCCGCCCAAGGACGCAAGGATCGGCAGCAGCAGGAACACGTACACCGGGATAAAGATCGAGAACAGCCCGTACCAGTCGAAGTAGATCAGCAGGTATTGCAGCGGCAACGCCAGGTAGAACGCCGCCACCAGTGCCGGGTAATCGCTGCGCCGGGTGGGCGTGAGGGTGAGGAATTCCCGCAGGGCATAGAACGACACGGCATAGAACAGCAGGATCACCGCGCCGGTGCCGAGCCAGAAGGCCACGCCAATCACCACCACCATCACCCACCAGGCGTTGATGCGGGCGTTGAGGTTGTCGATCACCGCGTTGGGCGTGCCACGGGTGCGCAGCTTGAGGATCAGGCCAATCAGCGAGGCGAGCACCAGGATCGCGCCGATCCCGCCGAACAACATCAGGGTTTGGCTATCCATGTCAGGAATGCTCCGGGGCGAGGGCGAGCAAGGCGTCGCGGCTGCGGGCGAGGAACAGTGCCTTGTCTTCGCCGTCCTCCAGTTGCAGCGGTGCGCCGAAGCTGGTGGTGCACAGCAATGGCAGCGGCAGCACGCGGCCCTTGGGCATGACCCGGTTGAGGTTGGCGATCCACACCGGGATCAATTCCGCTTGTGGATAACTCTTGGCCAGGTGATACAGCCCGCTTTTGAAGGGCAGCAGGCCGTCTTCCAGGTTGCGGGTGCCCTCGGGGAAGATGATCAGCGAGTCGCCGTTTTCCAGGGCCTGGAGCATTGGTGCCAAGGGGTTATCCACAGGGTCCTTGCGCTCCCGGTCGATCAACACGCCGTTAAATACCCGGTTGATGATGTAGCGGCGCAGGGCGCTTGTGTTCCAGTAGTCGCTGCCGGCCACCGGTCGGGTGAATTTGCGCAGGTTCTGTGGCAACGAGGCCCACAGCAGCACGAAATCACCGTGGCTGCTGTGGTTGGCGTAATAGATGCGTTGCACCGGCACGGGCGCACAGCCAAGCCACAGGCTGCGGGCGCCGGTGACGGTGCGGGCCATGGAGGTAATCAGGGTGGCGACCACGGGTTCGAACATGAGGATTCCTTATCCGGCGAAGGGCAGCCAGGGGCTGGCCAGGATGACGGCCACGGTCAGCAGCACTTGCGCCGCCAGCAGGTAGGCTTGCTTGCGCAACAGTTTCAGGGCGCCGCGACGGCGTTCGGTCCAGGGCCGGCCCGCGCGTTTGGCGGATTGCAGGCCGAGGGTTTGCATGGCCTGGTCTAAGTCGGGTGTACGGTCGGTGTCCCGAGCCAGCAGGGCGAACAGGTCGGCGTCGAAGGCCACCCGCAACGCCCAATATTTTTGCAGCAGCCCGAGAACAATCATCCACAGGCTGAGGATCAGGCAGATTGGCGTGATGCTGGCCATCAGCAGTTGTGCGAGGCCGAACAGCACGCCGAGCAAGGTCAGGCCTGTGGATAACTGATCCAGGGAACGACCCCGGCGCAGCAGGCTGGCGACGACCTGTAATTCCATGTCAGCGGGCATGGGTTAAACCCTCCAGGGCTTCACGGTGAGCGGGATGCAGGACCACACGCGGGCGTGCTGTACGAATAATAGCCACCGCCTCGTCGACATTGGCCGCGCGCTCGGTGTGGAGCAGCCAGGCGGCCACGGCGGTGGCGCTGCGGGAGTAACCGAGGGCGCAGCACACCAGCAGCGGCCCGGCTGAGCGTAGCCGTTCAATGGCCTGGGCGGCTTCCAGGCATTGCGCGGCAGTGGGCGCCGTGAGGTCGAGCACGGGCAGGCTGTAATAGGCGCGGCCCTGTGGATTAATCGGCAATTCGGCGCACAGATCGACCACGGCCTTGAATGCATCAAGCTCGCTGCCGGTGGGAATCCGCCCCAGCCAAACGTTATCCACAACCTGATCGGGCTGCGGATGTTGACGCGTCCACAGGCGGGAATTGATCCAGGCTGCTGCCAGATAAGGCGCAAACAACCAGCGCGCCGCCGGAGTGAGGCGCCCGTCAGCACGCTTCTGAAAGCCCGAAACGCCCAGCACCAGATAGTTCGCCTTCATCAATCCAAGGGAAACCGCCGGCCAAAGCAGCCACAACCAGCCGCCACCGAGGCTGAACGCCAGGATCAAACACACCAACGACCCGAAGCCATAGCGCAACCCCACGCGCCAACGCTGCCGGTCCCGGGTCAGTTGGGCATTCAGCAACGGGCTTGGATGTTCCAGCGGCCACAGCCACACGCACAGCCAGCCGGCGAGGGCCCCTGTGGGTAAGTCGATAAAGTGATGTTGATAAGTGGTCAGCACCGAAAGGCCGATCAACGCGAACCAGCCATGCACCAGCCAGCGCCACAGGCCCCGGCTATGCCGCTGGTACATTATCCACAGCACCACCAGCAGGGCGATGTGCAGTGACGGCGCCTGATTGAACGGTTTGTCGAACCCGGCGAGTACCGCAAACAGCCAGCCGAATACGCCATCCAGCTCCGGGCGTTCGAAGGTGAAGCGCAATGGCCAGATCAGGAAGCACGTGACGGCAATCACCTGGGCCGTCAGCAGGCGCAGGGCATGCTGTTTCAGCTCATGGCGCGTACTGGGCAGCAGCAGGGAGAAACCGTAGAGCAGGTCGATCGACCAGTAGGGCACGATGGTCCAGGCCCAGAACGGGATATGGGTTTCCCAGCCGAACACCATCGTACCCACGTCACTGCGCTGGCTGGTGACCCACGTGGCAAAGCCGTAGGTGCTGAAAAACAGCGGCGCCAACAGCAGCAGCCACAGCACTGCCGGTTTTAACAGGCCCGGTTCACGCATCGGTCAGACCCGCTGCGCCAGGGACACGCTGAAAATCCCCCATTCATCCACGCGTTGGGTGATCTTGCGGAAACCGGCAGCTTCCACCAGTTGGTCCATTTCTGCCTGGCTGCGCCGGCGCATCACCCAGGCCTGGCCTTGGCGGTGGCTGGTGAGGGCGCGGGCGATCAGCTCCAGTTGCGGGTGCCACGGCTGGCCGGTGTACACCAGGTAGCCACCGGGCTCCACCGCTTCAGCCAAGCCGGCGAGCGAGCCGCCGACCATCCCGTTGTCCGCGAACAGTTCATACAGCCCGGACACCACCGCCAACGTCGGCTTGGGTTCCAGCGCCGCCAGGTCCGCCCGGTCGAACGCATCGCCTTTGACGAACTGGGCGATATCCCCCAGGCCTTTCTCACGAATCAGCGCGCCACCGTCGCGCACATTGATGTCGCTGTAGTCCCGCAACAGGATCGACTCCGGCAGCGGCGAAACGCCCTGCAAGGCTTCCAGAATGTACCGACCATGCCCGGCGGCGATGTCGACGATACGCACCTCGCGAGCCTCCTCCCGCAACTTGGCCATTGCCAGGCGCAGCAGCTCTTCCACGTTCAATTTGCGTTGACGAATGCCACGCCAGCCGATGGAGTTGAGATAGTTGGTGTCGATCATCCGCCCCAGCCCGCCTTTGCCGGTGGGTGTGTTGCGGTACACGTAGTCCAGGGTGCTGCCGGAGTCGAAGCCGGTGTCGAAACCGAGCTTCACTCCATCCGACAGTTTGCTGCCCAGGCCCATGCTGGCGCGGGTCATGCGCCAGTACAGATCGCGCAGGGAGTTGCGCGGCAACGGCGCGGCCAGGGATTCGGATTCGGCGCAGGTCAGGCCGATCTTATCGGCATCCAATAGCGAGGCGCGGTCCAGCGGGTGCTCGAAGTTCTGCAGGATAAAGCGCCGGGCGCTGCTCAAGGCCACGGCGCGGTCACGTTCACCGAGGGTGTCGTGGAAGAAACCGGGCAGGATGTGCAGCTCTTTCTTCAGGCTGCCGAGGCGGTCGAAAAACTGCTGCTGGGGTTTGCGGTGCACCACAAAGTCCGAGCCGGAGATCAACAGTTGGGTGGGCACCTGGATCGCCTGGGCATCGGCTACCACCCGGTCGGCGGCTTCGTACAGGCCCAGCAGCACATTCACCGAGATGGCTTTGGTGATCAGCGGATCAGTGTCGTAGGACGCCACGCGCTCCGGGTCATGGCTCAGGAACTTGGCCTTGACGTAGCTGTTGACGAAAAAGTTGCCACGAAACTTGCGCATCAACCCCAGGCCCGGCCGGGCGAACGGCACGTAGAGCTTGACCTTGAAGGCGGGGGAGGCGAGCACCAGCGAGCGAATCTTCGGCGCGTAGTCGTGAACCCAGGTCGCCGCGATCACCGCGCCGACGCTCTGGGCGATCACCGCAAGGTTCTCTTCCTCGATGCTGTAGGTGGCGCCGATATGGTCAACGAAGGTCTGCACGTCCCGCGCACTGGTGGCGAAGCTGGGGCTGTCGCCGCGCTCGCCGGGAGACTGGCCGTGGCCACGGGCGTCCCAGGCGAAGAAGTCGAATTCCTGCAGGTTCAGCTCGTCCACCAGGTGGGCGATGCGCCCGGAATGCTCGTGGCCGCGATGGAACAGCACGATCGCCTTGCGTGGCGCAAAGCCTGCGGGGGTGGTGGCGGGCCAGTGACGGTAGAAAAGCTCCACCCCGTCATGGGTGCTGAAGGTGTGCTCTTGCTGTTCACGCATCGCAAAATCCTTATGCAGAAGGGGAGGTGTTCGTTTCTTCTTTCAAGCCTTGGCGCACGCGGTTGACCATCGTGTAGGCCAGCAAGGCCGCGACCAGCCACATCACCGCCTCGACCCAACCGGCACCGAGCCAGCCCAGCGCCACACCGGTGGCCAGCACGCCGAGCACAAACGCACGGTCGCTCTTGCCCATGGGCCCGTCGTAGCGCCGGGAAGCGCCGACCATCGGCCCCAGCACGCCCGCGTATTCGCTGAACACCGCCAGCAGTGTCACCAGCAGCACCGGCGCCAGGCTGACCTCGGGGATCAGCGCAAACGGCAGGATCAGCGCGCTGTCGGCGATCACGTCACACAGTTCATTGAGGTAGGCACCGAGTCGCGACTGCTGGCCGAATTCACGGGCGAGCATGCCGTCGATGGCGTTGAGGGCCATGCGCAGGATCATCCACAGCGGGATCAGCGCAAACAGCCACAGGTGTTGGGCGAAGCCGGCGATCAGCAACCCCACCAGCAGGGAAACCACCCCGGCCAACACGGTGATCTGGTTGGCGGTGGTGCCGTTGTCATAGAGGCGCTGCACCAGCGGGCGCAGCAGGTTCTGAAAACGCGGTTTAAGCTGATAGATCGAAATCATGGGGAGTGACGCTTCCTTGTCCGTAAGCCCGCGAAAAACTGTGGGGAGTGTGCCGATTTATCACGGCTGAAACCAGTGATGGCTCCGGTTTATGGGGGTTTCGTCACTATCCCCGTGAATCCAAACAAAAATTTCACGCCCCGCGTTATAGGGTAACCAATTGTTTCTGGGTGGGCGTTTGGGGATGCGAGTGGATCTAGACGCTGATGACGTGGCCATCGAAGGGTTGCCGCGTTTTCAGCAAGGGTTGTTTCATGCCCGCCGGTTGAGGCAGGCCGGCATTGGCCTGACGGTGCTGGCGGTCGGCGGCTGGATGCTGGCGTTGTTCGTGGCGCTGTTCGCTCCGCTGTCGATCTGGCCGGTGGTGCTGATCAACTGTGCCTCGGCGTTGCTGGTGCTGGTGGCCGGTGTGCAATCGGCATGGTGGGTCGCGGATTGGCGGGCCATGGCGCTGGAGGAGCCGACGGCGACGTTGATTGAGCCGCCTCTGCCGGAAGAAGACCCCGGCTGGCTCAACCGCCTGTTCGGCCGCGTCGGTAGCGGCTTGCTGGCGCAAATCGGCGCGCCGGTGTTCTGGCTGTGCGGCTGGTCGTTGCTGGCATTCTTCAGCGTCCTGGAGTTCTGGAGCCTGACCTTGCCCGCCGCTGCGGTAGGCCAAGCCGCCAGTGTGGGCGCGGCCATTGCCCTGGCGCTGGCCTTCGGCTTGCTGGTGTTTGAACGGCGCATGGCTCAGGAAAGCACCGCGCAGTGGCCGGAAGCCGCGCAACTGGCGCAACTGAGCCGGGTGGCGATTATCTGCCTGGTGATCAGTGCGATTTGCCTGCTGTTTGCCGGTGAAGAATCCGTGTGGCCGTTGCGCCTGGCGGTGTTGATCGGCCTGTTGCCGGCCTTGGTGGCGCTGGAGTTTCTGTTACGCGGCCTGCTGTCGCTGTTCAGTCCGCGCCAGGCGCGCCTTGAACCGCGCCTGATGGCGCAAAGTTTTATCGCCGGGATGCTGCGCTGGCCGCCGCAACCGTTGCTCGCCTTGCAACACGAACTGCACAACCGCTTCGGCATCGACCTGCGGCAGATCTGGGCCTTTACCTACATGCGCCGGGCATTCCTGCCGGTGCTGGTGGTGGTGCTGGCCGTCGGCTGGTTGCTGACGGGTGTGCATGAAGTTGCCCTGCAAAGCCGTGGGATTTATGAACGCTTTGGCAAGCCGGTGGAGGTCTTCGGGCCCGGCCTGCATGCCGGTTTGCCCTGGCCGTTGGGCCGCGTGCTGAACGTGGAAAACGGCGTGGTTCATGAGCTGGCCACCAGTGTCGGCGAAACGGCAAACACCGACGTCGCGCCCGCTGAAGGCCCGGCGCCGTTGATTGCCAACCGCCTGTGGGACGCCACCCATGTGAATGACAAAGCCCAGGTGATCGCCAGCAGCAGCGGCGACAAGCAGAGCTTCCAGATCGTCAATATGGATGTGCGCTTTGTGTACCGCATCGGCCTGACCGATCAGGCCGCGCTCGCCGCCACCTATAACAGCGCCGACGTGCCCACGCTGATCCGCAGCACCGCCAGCCGCATCCTGGTGCATGAATTTGCCTCGCGCACCCTCGACGAATTGCTGGGTGAGGAACGCAACAGCCTCGCCGATGAAATTGGCCGCGCGGTGCAAGCGGACCTGAAGACACTCGACAGCGGCGTGGAAATCCTCGCCACGGTGGTGGAAGCGATTCACCCGCCAGCCGGTGCGGCCAATGCCTACCACGCGGTGCAAGCCGCGCAGATTGGCGCCCAGGCGCTGATCTCCCGGGAACGTGGCGCCGCCAGTGAACAGACCAACCAGGCGTTGCTGCTCGCCAGCACCGCCCGCGACCAGGCCCAGGCCACGGCCCATGAGGTCCACGCTGGCGCCCAGGCGGCAGACCTGCGCTTCAGCGCCGAACAGAAGGCCTACCAGCAAGCGGGCCAGGCCTTCGTGCTGGAGCAGTACCTGAGCCAACTGAGCCAGGGCCTGGCCCACGCCAAATTACTCATTCTTGATCATCGCCTGGGCGCCAGTGGCGCACCGACCATCGATCTGCGTTCCTTTACCTTACCGGCCGACCCTGCGGTGCCGCGTAAAGCCGTTCAATAAGGAGTTCATCTGTTGAGCGCTCATTCTCACGATCACGCAGGCCATGGTCACCACCACGGCCACCATCATCACCACCACGGTGATGAACACGAAGCCGGCCCGTTCCCGTGGCGGCGCATGGGCTGGGCGGTGTTGCTGGTGCTGTTCGCCGTCGCCGCTGCCAGCCTGGTGCAAGTTCGCTCCGGTGAAGCCACGGTGATTACCCGCTTCGGCAACCCGTCGCGGGTGTTGCTGGAACCGGGCCTGGGCTGGCGCTGGCCGGCGCCGTTCGAGGCGGCGATTCCGGTGGACCTGCGTCTGCGCACCACGTCCAGCGGTTTGCAGGATGTGGGCACCCGCGATGGCCTGCGGATCATTGTGCAGGCGTATGTGGCCTGGCAGGTGCAGGGCGACCCCGACAACGTGCAGCGCTTTATGCGTGCGGTGCAGAACCAGCCGGATGAAGCGGCGCGGCAGATTCGCACCTTTGTGGGCTCGGCGCTGGAAACCACCGCCGCCAGCTTCGACCTGGCCAACCTGGTGAACACCGACGCCAGCCAGGTGCGCATTGCCGATTTTGAAGCGCAACTGCGCCAGCAGATTGATCAACAATTGCTCACCACCTATGGCGTGCGCGTGGTGCAGGTGGGCGTTGAACGGCTGACCTTGCCCTCGGTGACCCTGGCCGCCACCGTCGACCGCATGCGCGCCGAGCGCGAGACCATCGCCACCGAACGCACCGCCGTAGGCAAGCGTGAAGCGGCGCAGATTCGTTCTGCCGCCGAGCGTGATGCGCGAATCGTCCAGGCCGACGCCACGGTGAAAGCCGCCGATATCGAAGCCCAATCCCGGGTGGAAGCTGCGCAGATTTACGGGCGTGCCTACGCCGGCAATCCGCAGCTGTATAACCTGCTGCGCTCCCTCGACACCCTCGGCACGGTGGTCACGCCGGGCACGAAGATCATCCTGCGTACCGACGCCGCGCCATTCCGTGCACTGGTGGATGGGCCGAAGGATATTCAGCCATGAGTGAGCGGGAAAGCCTCGACAGCCCATGGATCCAGGCTGGACGGCTGACGTTCCTCGCGCTGTATGCGGTGACGGTATTGGCCGCGTTGGCGTGGGCGTTTTCCAACGTGCGGCAGATCGACCCGCAGAACCGCGCCGTGGTGTTGCACTTTGGCGCCCTGGACCGGATTCAGAATGCCGGGCTGCTGCTGGCCTGGCCACGTCCGTTTGAACAAGTGGTGCTGTTGCCCGCGGCAGACCGCGTGATCGAGCGCCGGGTGGAAAACCTGCTGCGTTCCGATGCCGCCACCCAAGCCGATCGCGTGGCCAGTTTTGCCACGCCCCTGAGCGATGCCCTGGCCGGCTCCGGCTACCTGCTGACCGGTGATGCCGGCGTGGTGCAGCTGGATGTGCGGGTCTTCTATAAGGTCACTGAACCCTACGCGTTTGTATTGCAGGGCGACCACGTGTTGCCGGCGCTGGATCGGCTGGTCACCCGCAGCGCCGTGGTGCTGACTGCCGCGCGGGATCTGGACACCATTCTGGTGGCGCGCCCCGAGCTGATCGGCGCCGACAACCAGGCCGCCGAACGCCGCGAACGGCTGCGCGGTGACTTGGTGCGCGGCATCAATCAACGCCTGGCTGACCTGGCGTCCACCGGCCTTGGCCTGGGCATCGAAGTCACCCGGGTCGATGTGCAATCGAGCCTGCCGGGCCCGGCGGTCAACGCCTTCAACGCAGTGCTGACCGCCAGCCAGCAAGCCGACAAGGCGGTGGCCAACGCCCGCACCGACGCCGAAAAACTTACCCAAACGGCGAATCAGGAAGCCGACCGCGCGGTGCAGGTGGCCCACGCCCAGGCCAGCGAACGCCTGGCCAGCGCCCAGGCGCAAACCGCTACCGTCGCCAGCCTGGCCCAGGTCAAAGACCCTGGCCTGTTGCTGCGCCTGTACCGCGAACGCCTGCCGAAGATTCTCGGCCAAGCCGGTTCCGTCACCACGGTGGACCCTAAAGACGATTCCCGCCTGATCATTCAGGGAGCCGAACAATGACTGCCCACGCCGCCCCGATGCTTTCATCGGCCGAACAACGCAGCGCCGCCCGGCAACTGACCCTGGCGATGCTCGCCCTGGGCCTGCTCAGCCTCGGCCTGGTATGGCGCTGGCTGGCGCCGGACCAGACGGGCGTCAGCCAACTGCTGCTGGGCGTCGCCTCGTTGCTGGTGGCCGTGCCCGTGATGCGCTCGGCCTGGTACAGCCTGCGTTATCCGAGCCTGCATGGCATCACCGACCAACTGATCGCCCTGGCCATGCTGGGCGCCTGGGCCACCGGTGACCTGCTGACCGCCGCGCTGCTGCCGATCATCATGATCTTCGGCCACGTGTTGGAAGAACGCAGCGTCATCGGTTCCCAGGAAGCGATTCATGCCCTGGGCAAACTGACCCGCAGCCACGCGCGGCTGGTGCAGGCTGACGGGACCATTTTGGAAGTGGACAACGGCATCCTGAAGACCGGCGATATCGTCGAAGTGCGCGCCGGTGACCGGGTGCCCGCCGACGGTGTGGTGCTGTCGGGCCAGGCCAGCCTCGACACCGCGCCGATCACCGGCGAGTCGGTGCCGTTGGAAGCGAGTGTGGGCGTGCAGGTGTTTGGTGGCGCCATCAACCTCGACGGCTTGCTGCGCCTTGAAGTGACCCGCACCGGCAACGAGTCGACCCTGGGCAAAGTCATCGCCCTGATGCAGAGCGCCGAACGCTCCAAGCCGCCAATCACCCGGTTGCTGGAGCGTTATGCCGGCAGTTACATGGTGCTGGTGTTGTTGTTGGCGGCCGTGACCTGGTTCGTCACCAATGACGCCCAGGCGATGCTTGCGGTGCTGGTGGCGGCGTGCCCGTGTGCGTTGGTGTTGTCGGCACCGGCCACGGCGATTGCGGGGATTGCGGTGGCGGCGCGTCATGGCATTCTGATTCGCAGCTCGGCGTTTCTCGAAGAGCTGGCGGACTTGACGTCCCTGGTGGTCGACAAGACCGGCACCCTGACGTTTGGCACCCTGCGTTTGCAGTCCATCGACACCACGGAGCCTGATCGGCAAGTGCTGCTCAACCTGGCGGCCAGTCTCGGCTCGGCCAGCAGCCATCCGGTCAGCCGGGCGTTGGCGGGGTTGGCCACGCAAGAGCAAATGCTGGTGCTGTCGGATATTCGCGAGCGCCAAGGCCTCGGCGTGGTGGCGCAGACGGGGCAGGGCGAAGCGGCGCTGGGCCGTCCGGAATTGTTTGAGCAACTGGGCATCGCCACCACGGCGGTCCCCTCTCACGACGGCCCGATAGCCGGGCTGGCACTGAACGGGCAGTTTCTTGCGTGGATGTTGCTGGCGGACAGCGTCAAGCCTGAAGCGCGCCAGGCGATGAAGGAGCTGCGTGAACTGGGCCTGGGTCGCCAATTGCTGCTGACCGGCGACCGCCAAAGCGTGGCCGACAGCCTGGCGCTGGAAGTGGGCATCAGCGACGTCGAGGCCCAGGCCTTGCCGGAAGACAAACTCAACCGCGTACTGGGGGAAATCGGCAGCGGCTTCCGGCCGATGGTGGTGGGCGACGGGATCAACGATTCCCTGGCGCTCAAGGCCGGCGTGGTCGGTGTGGCGATGGGTGCGGGCGGGGCAGACATCGCCCTGGCCTCGGCGGACGTGGTGCTGATTGGCAGCGACCTGCGGCGCCTGGGCACGTGCGTGCGCTTGAGTCGCCAGTGCCGGCACACGTTGCAGGTCAACGTGATCATCGGTCTGGGCTGGACGCTGGCCATCGTGGTGTTCGCGGCATTCGGCTGGTTGGGCGCGGCCGGGGCGATGATTGCGGCGGTGTTGCACAACCTGAGCACCCTGCTGGTACTGGGCAATGCCGGGCGTTTGCTGCGCTTTCAGGAACCGCTTTTAAAGCTGGATGAATAAATTTGAAAATATTTTCGGTGGGGCTGTAACGGCACGGGGGGACCTCACTCTACTGCTATGTCGAGACTGAACAATCCGTTCAGACCGGCTCCCCTACCGATCATGAGGAAGATAACAATGAACATTAAATCCGCTGCTGCTGGTGCCGCCCTCGCTCTCGCCGCTGCTACCATGTTTGCCGGTGTTGTCACCCAGGCTCAAGCCGCTGATACCGCTGTGCACTGCTACGGCATCAACGCTTGCAAAGGCCAGAATGATTGCAAGACCGCGAACAACGCTTGCAAAGGCCAGGGCTCCTGCAAAGGTATGGGCTTCAAGGCTGAGCCAAGTGCAGCTGCTTGCGCCAAGCTTGGTGGCAAAGTCGGCGAGTAACCGGCAAAAGAGTGCAACCGCAGCGGGCCCCCCGCCGCTGCGGACACTTTCCCCTGGAGTGTTTTATGTCCGCTTCCCTTCCGAGTCTGGGTTACGGCCTGGGTTTACGCAGCGAGTACTACCAGCAGATCCTTGAACAATCGCCGGCCGTGGATTGGTTCGAAGTGATCTCCGAGAATTATCTGGTCCAGGGTGGCAAGGCCTTGTACTACCTGGATGCGATAGCCGAGCGCTATCCCCTGGTGATGCATGGTGTGTCCCTGTCCATCGGCGGGCCCCATGCCCTCGATAGTGATTACCTGAAGCAAATCAAACAATTGGCCGAGCGTATCGAGCCGGCGTGGATTTCCGATCATCTGTGCTGGAGCCGCGGCAGCGCACACCAGCTGCATGATCTGCTTCCCCTGCCTTACACCGAAGAAAGCCTTTATCACGTAGCCGGCCGCGTGCGCCAAGTGCAGGACGTGTTGCAGCGCCCGCTGGTGCTGGAAAACGTCTCCAGTTATGTGCGCTCCAAGGGCGATGAATTCACCGAGTGGGAATTCCTCAACGCCTTGGCTCACCTCACCGGCTGCCAGCTGTTGCTGGACGTCAACAATGTGTACGTCAGCTCGCGTAACCATGGGTTCGATGCCTGGACCTTTATCCGTAACCTCCCGCCCCAGAGCATCCGCCAATTGCACCTGGCCGGGCATATGGATTACGGCGACTACGTGGTCGACACCCATGACCACCCGGTGTGCGATCCGGTGTGGGCGCTGTATCAGCAGACCCTGGAGCTATTGGGGCCGGTGTCGACGTTGCTGGAGCGCGATGACCATTTCCCGCCGTTCGAAGAACTGCTGGCCGAATTGAGCAAGGCCCGTGAACTGGGCGCGACGGCGTTGGGCAGGAGACCTTTATGCGCCTGACCGATTGGCAGCTGGCCTTTGAAGAGCATTTGTTATCCGAGAGCGCTGCGGCCAACAGTGGCTTTGCGGCGACGTTGCTGGGCGGGCCGACGCTCGACGTCGAGACGGGCCTGGCGATTTACCACAACGCCTATGTCGCGCGGTTACAGGAAGTGTTGCGCGGTGACTTCGGTGCCGTCCGGTATTGGTTGGGGGATGATGAGTTTGCCCTGTTGAGCGAGGCCTACGTGCGCCGTTATCCCTCGGCCCATTACAGTTTGCGTTGGCTGGGGGAACGTTTCCCCGGGTTTATCCTTGAACACCTGATTGCCGAACAGAGTGCGCCCCTGGAGGAATTGGCACGCCTGGAGTGGGCATTCACGTTGGCCTTTGATGCGGCCCCGGGTGAACCCTTGACCTTGCAGGACATGGCGCAGTTGCCGCCTGAAGACTGGCCGGATTTGCGGGTGGAACTGGTGCCTTGCGTTCAGCAGATCCTTTGCCGGTTCAACACCGTGGCCATTTGGCGTTCCAGTAAAAACGAAGGGGATTTTCCCGGCAGCGAGCCGTTGGCCCAGGCGCATATCTGCCTGACCTGGCGTCATCAGAACCTGTGCCAGTACCGCAGCCTGGAGGCCGCAGAAGCGTGGGCCCTGTCGGGGATGGTCAGCACCGGCTGGAGCTTTTCCGAACTGTGCGCCGAGTTGGCAGTCACTTACCAAGAGGGCGCGCCATTGCAAGCGGTTACCTGGCTGAAACAGTGGATCCAGGACGGTTTGCTCCAGCGGCGGGCACCATAGAAAAGGGCTATTGATTCGATAGCCTGCTAATTTTTCTGTGGATGGTCTACCCTCATTTCAGACGTCTGAAACAAGGGGGGACTACTCATGCTCGCGCAACTTCCACCGGCCTTACAGAATCTCAAGCTACCGCTGCGTCTTCGACTCTGGGACGGCCATGAATTTAACCTGGGCCCGGATCCCAGCGTCACCATTGTGGTCAAGGACCCCATGATGGTTTCAACGCTCAGCCATCCGACCCTCGATTCATTGGGCGAAGCCTTTGTCGAGGGCAAACTCGAGCTGGAAGGCTCCATTTCCGAAGTGATCAGGGTCGTTGACGAGTTGAGTCATGCCTTGGTTGATGACGAAGGGGACAGCCGTCCGGTGCGCTCGATCCACGACAAGGCCACCGACGCCGCCGCTATTTCCTACCATTACGACCTGTCCAACGCGTTCTACCAGCTCTGGCTGGACCGTGACATGGCCTATTCCTGCGGGTATTTCGAGACCGGCAGCGAATCCCTCGACCAAGCCCAGCAAGACAAATTCCGCCACCTGTGCCGCAAATTGCGGCTGCAGCCGGGAGAGTATCTGCTGGATGTGGGCTGTGGTTGGGGCGGGCTGGCGCGGTATGCGGCGCGGGAATTCGGGGTCAAGGTGTTCGGCATCACCCTGAGCAAGGAACAGCTGGAACTGGCCCAGGAGCGGGTAAAAGCCGAAGGCCTGGAAGACCAGGTTGAGCTGAGGCTGCTGGACTACCGCGACCTGCCTCAGGACGGGCGGTTCGACAAGGTGGTGAGCGTGGGCATGTTTGAACACGTCGGCCACGCCAACCTGGCGGAGTACTGCAAGATTTTGTACGGCGCGGTGCGTGAGGGTGGCCTGGTGATGAACCATGGGATTACCGCCAAGCACACCGATGGCCGGCCCGTGGGCCGTGGCGCCGGGGACTTTATCGAGCGCTATGTGTTTCCCAATGGCGAGCTGCCGCACCTGGCGATGATGACCGCCGAGGTCAGCGAAGTCGGGCTGGAGGTGGTCGACGTCGAAAGCCTGCGCCTGCATTACGCACGCACCCTGGATCACTGGAGCGAGCGCCTGGAAGACAACCTGGAAGCGGCAGGCAAGATGGTGCCGGAGCAAGCCTTGCGCATCTGGCGGCTGTACCTGGCCGGCTGCGCCTACGCGTTTGCCCGGGGCTGGATCAACCTGCATCAGATTCTGGCGGTGAAGCCCCATGCCGATGGGAGTCATGAGCTGCCGTGGACGCGGGATGACCTGTACCAGTAAGCAATGGCACCGGTGATCTAAATGTGGGAGCGGGCTTGCTCGCGAAGGCGTTGTATCAGAAACACATTCAGTGACTGATACAACGCTTTCGCGAGCAAGCCCGCTCCCACATATGGTTCGGTGCAAGCCTTACAGGATGGGGGAAATAAGCCGCGCGACCCGCATGCCCAGCTGTTGCAGGCGGTGGGTCTGGCGGTTTTCTTCCTGGCTGATTTCATGGGCCAGGGCGAAGTCATCCAGCAACATCTGCTCCACCTGGCTGGCGAAGGTGTCATCCACCGTCAGCAACATCACTTCGAAATTCAGCCGGAATGATCGGTTATCCAGGTTCGCACTGCCGATGGCGCTGATTTCACTGTCCACCAACACCACTTTCTGATGCAGGAACCCCGGCGTATAGCGGAAGACCCGCACCCCGGCGCGCACCGCTTCGATCGCATACAGGCTGGAGGCCGCATAGACGATGCGGTGGTCGGGCCGCGACGGCAGCAGCAGGCGCACGTCCACCCCCCGCAGCACCGCCAGCCTCAGCGCAGAAAATACCGCCTCATCGGGAATGAAATACGGGCTGGTGATCCACACCCGCTCGGTCGCCGCGTGAATCGCCTCGACAAAGAATAGCGAGCAGGTTTCATACGGATCCGCCGGCCCGCTGGCGAGCAATTGGCAGAGCACGCCGTCATCCGGGTAAGTATCCGGCAGCAGCAGCGGCGGCAGCTCACGCGCGGCCCAGAACCAGTCCTCGGCAAACGATTCCTGCAAGCACGCCACCACCGGGCCGCTGACCTGCACATGGGTATCACGCCACGGCGCCAGGGGCGGTTTCTTGCCCAGGTATTCATCGCCGACGTTATGCCCGCCGACAAACCCGGTAATGCCATCCACCACCACGATCTTGCGGTGGTTGCGGAAGTTGACCTGGAAGCGGTTGAGCCAGCCACTGCGGGTGGCGAAGGCCTTGACCTGCACCCCGGCGTCCCGCAGCGACTGCACGTAACGATGGGGCAGGGCATGGCTGCCGATACGGTCATACAGCACGAAAATCGACACGCCTTCGGCGGCCTTTTCCTTCAGCAGGGCGTGCAGTTGGCGGCCGAGTTCGTCGTCATGAATGATGAAAAACTGGAACAGCACGGCGGTCTTCGCCGAGCGGATCGCTTCAAAAATCGCGCTGAAGGTAGCCTCGCCATTGATCAGCAAGCGCACCTGATTGTTCGCCAGGCACGGCATGCGCCCCAGCTTGGGCATCGCCCGCAGGGAGGCGTAGGCCTGGGAGTTGCGCGCGGCCAGTGCCTCTTCGACCCAGGGGCGCCAGTTCAGCTCGGTGATCGCCTTGTGCATTTCCTGGTTGGCCTGGCGCCGCGCCTGAATGTAGGCGTCGAAGGTGCTGCGGCCAAAGATCAGGTAGGGAATCAGCGTCAGGTACGGGATGAACATCAGCGACAAGGCCCAGGCAATCGAGCCTTGGGCGGTCCTGACGGTCAATACCGCATGGATGGCGGCGAGGGTGCCCAGAAAATGCAGGGTGGCAATGAAATAGGCGAGCAGGTGCGGGCCAAAGAAATCCATGGACAACGGTACTCCTGACAAACAAGTGCCTAACAGACCATGTTCGGCCACGAATGTCGCTATTTTATTTGCTGTGCAACACTGGCGCTTTTGCGGCGTCTAACGCCGACAATTGCCCAGGAGTTACCCGATGAATGCTCGTCTGCTTGGTTTGGCCATGGTTGTTGGTTTAACGCTGCCCGTGGCGGCGCAAGCGCAGATGCTGGCGCCGGGTTTGTGGGAATTGACCACCAGCAACATGAAGGTCGATAACCAGGACCTGCCGGACTTGTCGCTGATCCTCGGTCAGCTCAAGCAACAGATGACCCCGGAACAACGGGCGATGCTTGAGAAACAAGGCATCACCATGGCCGGCAAAGGCGTGCAGGTGTGCCTGACACAAGCCCAGGTGGCGTCCGACTCCATCCCGCTGACCGACCCGCAGTCGGGCTGCAAACAGGAGGTGACGGACAAGACCGGCAACCAGTGGAAGTTCCGCTTCAGTTGCCCGAAAGCCCAGGGTACCGGCGTGGCGACATTCCAGAGCCAGCAGGAATTCACCACCACGGTTAACGGCACCTTCAACGCCACCGGCGTTCAGCAGAAGGGCAGCCTGGACACCCACGCGCAATGGCTGGGCAGCAATTGCGGTACGGTCAAACCCCGCGCTTAAGAACAACCGCACCAAAGTGTGGGAGCTGGCTTGCCTGCGATTGCATCACCCCGGGTTTACTGAGAAACCGAGTCGCCCGCATCGCAGGCAAGCCAGCTCCCACAGTGGGTTGGGTTGCCGGCCCCAATCCTTGTCAGCGCTGAAAATGCAGCGGCAACCCCTGGCAACTGTCGTGCACACGCCCGTCATGCCAAGCCAGATGGCCGGAAACCAGGGTGGTGCTGACGCTGTGCCTGAAGCTGTGCTCGGCAAAGGGCGTCCAGCCGCAGCGGGCCAGGATCGGTTGGCTGCTGACAGGCTTGCCCTGGGGTTCGGGCTGGATCAGCACCAGGTCGGCCCAATAACCTTCCCGTAGATAACCTCGGTCGGGGATCGCAAACAGGTCCGCGACGCGATGGCTGGTTTTCGCCACCAGGGTAGTCAGCGGCAACACGCCGTCGGCCACCAATTCCAGCAGCGCCGGCAAGGCGTGTTGCACCAGCGGCAAGCCCGACGGTGCTTCGCGATACGCCAGTTGTTTTTGCGCCCAGGTGTGCGGCGCATGATCACTGCCAATGACATCCAGACGGTCACTTAACAATGCCAGGCGCAGGGCGTTGCGGTCGGCGCGTGTCTTGATCGCCGGGTTGCATTTGATCTGGTGGCCGAGGCGCGCGTAGTCGCGGTCATCGAACAATAGATGATGCAGGCAGACTTCCGCCGTGATGCGTTTTTCCGCCAGGGGTTTGTCTTCGAACAGCACCAACTCCTGCGCGCTGGTGATGTGCAACACATGCAGGCGCGTGCCATGCCGCTTGGCCAGTTCCACCGCCAAAGACGACGAGCGATAACAGGCCTGCGCATCGCGAATCAGCGGGTGAGCTACCGCCGGGATGTGCTCGCCGAAGCGCTCGCGCATGCGTTGCTCGTTGGCGTGAATGCTGGGCGTGTGCTCGCAGTGGGCCAGGAGAATGGTCGGCACTTCGGCGAACAGGCGCTCAAGGATCTTCGGGTCATCCACCAGCATATTGCCGGTGGAGGCACCCATGAACACTTTGACGCCGGCGACTTCTCGCGGGTCCAGGGCGGCCACGGTGTCGAGGTTGTCGTTGCTCACCCCAAAGTGAAAGCCATAGTTGGCCACCGAGTGCAGCGCGGCGCGGCGCTTCTTGTCGGCCAGGGCTTCCAGGTTCAGGGTCGCCGGGCTGGTGTTGGGCATATCCATGAAGCTGGTGATGCCGCCGGCCACCGCCGCGCGGGACTCGCTGTAGAAGCTGCCCTTGTCCGGCGCGCCAGGTTCACGGAAGTGCACCTGGTCGTCGATCATTCCCGGCAGCAACCACTGGCCTTGGGCGTCGATTTCCACCGGGGCGTTGGCGTTGTCGATGCTGCTGGCGATCTTCTCGATGCGGCCATTGGCGACCAGCAGGTCAGCCTCGAATACCTGGCCTTCGTTCACCAGGCGGGCGTTGCGGATCAGCAGGCGGCTCATGGTCAGAACTCGTTTTGCAGGGCTTTGTAACCCAGCACCAGGTCGACGTTGGTGCGCGCCACGTCTTCGGAAAACTCCGAAGCGCTGACGCTCACCGGCGGGAACTGGGACAGGTCGGTGTTGGGGCCGATGCGGGTGGTGGAGGGCACGTAGAACGCGGCGGGCAGATCGCGGCCGTCGACCACCGAGTTGTGCCGCACCACGCAGCCGTCGCCGACCACGCAGTTGAACAGCACGCTGTTGAAGCCGATAAACACCCGGTTACCGACGGTGCACGGGCCGTGGACGATTGAACGGTGAGCGATGGAGGTGAACTCGCCGATGGTCACGGCGGCGCCGGATTTGGAGTGGATGACCACGCCGTCCTGGATATTTGAATTGGCGCCGATGGTGATCGGGTCCATGTCGCCATTGGCGTTAACTTCGTCGGCACGGATCACCGCGTAAGGGCCGACAAATACGTTCTCGCCGATGATGACCTTGCCGCAGATGATCGCGGTTTTGTCGACATAGGCCGATTCGGCAATCACGGGCAGATCGCCGGAAGGGTTCTTGCGGATCATGGGTCAGGTTCCTTGAGGGGCGCGGTAATGATGTGTACGTGGCTGCCTTCAATGGCGTTGTAGAAGCAGGTGGGCCGGCCCGTGTGGCAGGCCGGGCCTTGCTGGTCGACGATCAGCAGCACGGCGTCGCCGTCGCAGTCCAGGCGCGCCTCCACCAGCTGTTGCCAGTGGCCGGAGGTTTCGCCCTTGCGCCACAGTTGCTGGCGGGAGCGGGACCAGTAGCAGACCTGGCCGGTGGCCAGGGTTTCGTCGAGGGCCCGGCGGTTCATCCAGGCCAGCATCAACACCTCGCCACTGCCGTGTTGCTGGGCGATGGCGGCAATCAGGCCATCGCTGTTCCACGGCAGGGCGTCGAGCACGCGGTCGAGCGGAAAGCGGCTGCCGATGGCCGCCGCTTCCAGGTCGAGCATGCTCAGGGTCATGGCTTGCTCAGGGCCGCGCACAGGGTGTTGAGGTTGTATTCGAACAGGCCGGTAAAGGTGCTGGCCGGGCCTTCGGCTGCCAGGGCATCGGAATACAGGGTGCCGCCGATTTGCGCGCCACTTTCGTCAGCGATCTGCTGGAGCAGGCGCGAGTCCTTGATGTTTTCCATGAACACGGCCTTGACCTTGTCCTTGCGGATCTGGGTGATCAGCGTGGCGACTTCGGCGGCAGACGGCTCACGTTCGGTGGACAGGCCTTGAGGCGACAGGAACTCGATACCGTAGGCCTGGCCCAGGTAACCGAAGGCGTCATGGGAGGTCACGATGCGGCGGTTGCCCGGCGGCAGTGCGCCGAACTTGGCTTTGGCTTCAGCCAGCAGGCGGTAGATTTTTTTCAGGTACACCTGGCTGTTGTGCTCGTAGTCCGCCTTGTTGGCCGGGTCGGCGGCGATCAGCGCCTTGGTGATGTTGTTCACGTAGATAACGGTGTTGGCCAGGTTGTGCCAGGCGTGCGGGTCGGGGATGGTTTCGCCATCTTCTTCCATGGTGTGGGACAACACGCCTTTACTGGCGGTGACCACAGTTGCCTTGGTCTCGGTGCTGGTGATCAGGCGGTCCAGCCACGGCTCGAAGCCCAGGCCGTTCTTGATGATGACCTTGGCCTTGAGCAGGGCCTTGGCGTCGTCTGGCGTCGGTTCGTAGGTGTGAGCGTCGGCGTCGGGGCCGACCATGTTGCTGATGTGGATATGATCGCCACCGACCTGGTGGGTCATGTCGTCAAGAATACTGAAGCTGGTAACCACCTGAAGCTTGTCGGCAGCCTGGGCCGTCGCGAACGACAGCGGCAGCAACACACTGAACAGCACGAGTAGAGCGCGCATCGGGAAACACCTCATTGGGATGTAAGCAAAGGCGGGCGGCGCAGCAAGCCGTGCACCGGACCGAAGACCACAGACAGCAGGTACCCGCCGCCAGCCACCAGCACAATCGCCGGGCCGCTGGGCAGCGAGTAGTAGAACGACAGCAACAAACCCAGCCACACCGACAGGCATCCCAGCACCGCGGATATGGCGATCAACACCGGCAGGCGCCGGCTCCAGAAACGTGAAGCAATGGCCGGCAACATCATCAGGCCGACCACCATCAAGGCGCCGATGGCCTGGAAGCCGATCACCAGGTTCAGCACCACCAGCGTCAGGAACAGGCCGTGGGCCAACGGGCCGAGACGGCTGACGGTTTGCAGGAACAGCGGGTCGAGGGTGTCCAGCAGCAGCGGTTTGTAGATCACGGCCATGGCGATCAGGCTGAAGCCCGAGACCCAGAGCATGCCGGTGAGGGTCGGGCCGTCGACTGCCAGGGCCGAGCCAAACAGCAGGTGCAGCAGGTCCAGGCGCTTGCCGGCGAGGCCGAGGATCAGCACGCCGCTGGCCAGGGAGATTGGGTAGATGGCGGCCAGGCTCGCGTCTTCCTTCAGCCCGGTGCGGCGGGTGATCCAGGCGGCGAGGCCGGCCATGCTCAGGCCAGCGCCCAGGCCACCGATGGTCAGCGCGGGCAAACTCAGGCCGGCGAACCAGAAGCCCAGGGCGGCGCCAGGCAGGATGCCGTGGGACACGGCGTCACCGATCAGGCTCATGCGGCGCAGGATCAGGAACACCCCCAGCGGCGCTGTGCTGCATGCCAATACCAGGCCGCCGAGAAGCGCGCGGCGCATAAACACGAAGTCGAGAAACGGCATCCACAGGTGGGCGGCGAAGTGCATCAAGCCACCTGCATCTGCGGCTGCGGGCGGATCAGTTCTTTGCTTGAACCGAACACGCAGCCGCTGCTTTTGATCTGCACCACTTGCTGGGTGTGGTGGCGTACGGAGCCGAGGTCATGGCACACCACGACCACCGTGCGACCTGCGTCGTGCCAGGCGTGGATGTGTTTCCAGCACAGCGCCTGGCCGTCTTCGTCGAGGGCGGCGTGGGGTTCGTCCAGCAGCAATATTGGCGACTCGGCCAGGCTCATGCGGGCGAGCAGGGCGCGTTGCAGCTCGCCGCCCGACAAGGCCATCAACGGCCGATGTTCCAGGCCACTGAGGCACCAGTCTTCAAGTACCGCGTGCAGGCGCTCGGTGCGCTGTTGCGGCGTGTGTTTACTGCCCCAGAAGCCGGCGGCCACCAACTCTTCGAGGTTGATGGGGAACTGGCGGTCGAGGTTCTGTTGCTGGGGCAGGAACGACAGGCCGCCACGGCGGGGAATATCGAGGGTCACCTTCCCGGCCAGCGGCTTCTGTAAGCCGGCGATGACTTTCAGCAGGCTGCTTTTGCCCGTGCCGTTGGCGCCGATGATGCCGGTGAGGCTGCCTTTTTCCAGGGTGAAATTGATGGCGGGTGTCAGGGGTTGGCCGGGGGCGCCCCAGCGCAAAGCGGTGCAGGTGATCATTCGGCAGGTCTCGTCCAGCGGCTTTCGGCTACGGCATCGTGCGCGTGCAGGCTTTCGGCGTGGATCACTTTCAAGTGGAAGGCAATGACCGCATCCGAGCGTTTCAAGGCGAGGTTAAGGCGGCGGGCGGCGTCTTCGCAGAACATCAGGTTCTGCCCATTGGCCAGGGCGAAGGCTTGTTCGTCTGCACGCTTTACAGCGGTTTGTACGGCGGTGCCGAGGGCGGCTTCGGTCTCGTCGATCAGTTGCGTCAGCGGTAGCGTTGGCTGATCGCCTTGAAGGCGGACCAGCAACAGTGCGCTGCTGCGTTGGCTGTGGGGGGTGGCGACGATGCCGTTTGCACTGCCCAGCCAGGTCAATACGTCTTCGTGTTGCAGCGACGTGTTGCCGAAGTCTTCGAGAAATTGTTGCTGAATCAATTGCCTGGCGAGGGCAGCCGAGCAAGGGCAAGTTGAAGAGTAAGTAACGTCAATTTTTAGTTCCACGTGGAACATCTGGTTTTCCAGGCGGGCTTCGATGCTCACCGGGTAACTTTTCCAACCCGACAATGGGCTGACCAGCGCGGGGCGTTTCAGCAGCAGGTCTGCATGAATTCGCAAGTAGGCATTTGTGGATAAACCTTCATGACTCTCGAGAAAACGTTGCAATACACTGCGCAGCAGTGCTGGCGTAAGCGGCTGCTGTTCAAGCATCTCCAACGCCAGGTAAAGCCGCGACATATGAATGCCCCGTGCCTCGCCGTCGTCCAGGCTGACGCCGGCATCCGCCGTGGCGCTAAGGCGCTGGCCGTCGATTTGAATGGGCAGGGCAATGCCGCACATGCCCACCCAATCGAGCGGCAAGGCTTGGCGTGAAGCCTGCGCGGCGATATCGGGCAGAGTCAGCGCGTTCATGAGCAGGTCCATCGTTGGAAATAAAAAGACATGTTATATTATTACTATTGAGTCGACGAAAGTTTTTCTGCTCTGTCTTTTATTCAGTCATGTCGAGTACGGAAGCTCCTTTATTTGCGGTGTAAGTCATGCACAGACGTCAACTCCTCAACCTGCTGCTGGCCAGTGCGGTGTTTACCTTGCCCTTGGGCGTGTCTGCCGCGCAGATCCGCAATGCACGGCTGTGGCGTTCGGATAACAAGCTGCGGCTGGTGCTGGACCTCAGCGGCCCGGTGCAATACAAGACCTTCACCCTGACGTCGCCGGAGCGGTTGATCATTGACCTGAGCGGCGCGAAGCTGACCGGGGATTTCAGCCAACTGGCCCTGACCAACAGCGGCATCACCTCGATTCGTTCGGGGCACTTTGGCCAGGGTGATACGCGGATCGTCCTGGATTTGAAGGCGCCGATGCAGCTCAACAGCTTTCTATTGCCGCCGCAGGATGGCCAAGGTCATCGCCTGGTACTGGACCTGACCAGCGCCACTCGCGCGCCTCAACAAATGGCTGCAGCGCCGGCGGCGTTGGCTGCGCCCTTGGCGGCGGCACCGGTCGATCGGGCCCATCCGAAACGCGACATCATCGTGGTGGTCGACCCTGGTCATGGCGGCAAGGACCCGGGCGCCATCGGCTCCAAGGGCCAGCGCGAAAAAGACGTGGTGCTGTCCATCGCTCAATTACTGGCCAAGCGTTTGAAGCGTGAAAAGGGCTTCGATGTGAAGCTGGTGCGCAACGATGACTTCTTCGTGCCGCTGCGTAAGCGCGTGGACATTGCCCGTCAGCACAAGGCCGACATGTTTATCTCGGTGCATGCCGATGCAGCGCCACGGCTGACGGCGTCCGGCGCTTCTGTCTATGCGTTGTCTGAAGGCGGCGCGACGTCCGCCACTGCGCGGTTCATGGCGCAGCGGGAAAACGGCGCCGACCTGTTGGGCGCCACCACCTTGCTCAACCTCAAGGACAAGGACCCGATGCTGGCCGGGGTGATTCTCGACATGTCGATGAACGCCACCATCGCCTCCAGCCTGCAACTGGGCAGTTCGGTGCTGGGCAGCCTGCAAAGCATCACCACCCTGCATCAAAAACGCGTGGAACAGGCCGGGTTTGCGGTGCTCAAGTCGCCGGACGTGCCGTCGATCCTGGTGGAAACCGGGTTTATCTCCAACACCCAGGACGCGCAGCGCCTGGTCACCGCGCGCCATCAACAGGCGGTGGCAGATGGTCTATTTGAAGGGTTGAAAAGCTACTTCCAGAAGAACCCGCCAATGAACAGCTACATGGCCTGGGTTCAGGAGCAGAAAACCGGCCAGGTCTAACAGCCGGTTATCCGGCTACAGGTGAACTTGGCGCTGGCGCCACCCGAACTGGAAAACCGGTTGAGGGTGGTCCAGCCCACTCGCCGCGTGTAGCCGACCCACGCCTCACCATCGGATGCCAAGCCGGTAAAGAACGTCAGCTGCCCGTAGCGGCTGCTGGTCTGTGCCCAATAGCGCTTGCCGATCACCTCGAGCCCCCGCAAATACGTGGTGTTGCCTGCCGTCGCGACACTGTAGGCATTGCCCTGCGCGTCGACGCACGCCAACAGGTTGGCGCTGCGGGTGCAGTTGGCCAGCAGGCTGGGCACTTGCGCGTTGGCCTGGCTCGCCACTATCAGCAACACACCGCACAACAGGTATTTCATAGAAGCTCTCGGGGCGTTATTCGGCGGCCAGCATTGCGCCCTTCGTCGTTGTGAGCAAGGGGGATTGGCTTATTTGTATTGTTATACTATAACATTAAAAAACAGCCTGACCCGTGAACCACCTCCGATGACCGAACAAGACCTCCTCGCCCAACCGTCCGCCGACTACATGAATGAAGCCCAGCAAGGGTTCTTCCGCGAGCTGTTGCTGGCCCAGCGCAATGAGCTGCAAGCGCGCATCGATGCCGAATTCATGGTGCTGCGCGAACAGGAACCCAACAGTGATCCCGCTGATGTGGGCAGCGCCGAAGAACAGCGCCAATGGCAACTGCGCCTGCTGGAGCGGGAAAAGAAGCTGTTGGACAAGATCGACGAAGCTCTGGAGCACCTGGCCCGCGGCGAATACGGCTGGTGCCGTGAAACCGGCGAGCCCATTGGCCTCAAGCGCCTGTTGCTGCGCCCCACGGCCACCCTGTGTATCGAAGCCAAAGAACGTGAAGAGCTGCGCGAACGCCACCAACGGGCGATTTGACCGGCCAACCCTGATGAGGAACACCTGATGCCCAATCGTCTCCCCGTTACTGTGCTGTCCGGATTCCTCGGCGCCGGTAAAAGCACGCTGCTCAACTACGTCCTGCGCAACCGCGAAAACCTGCGGGTGGCGGTGATCGTCAACGACATGAGCGAAATCAACATCGATGGCAGTGAGGTCCAGCGCGACGTCACCCTCAATCGCTCCGAAGAAAAACTAGTGGAGATGAGCAACGGCTGTATCTGCTGCACCTTGCGCGAAGACTTGCTGGAAGAAGTCGCAAAGCTCGCCAAGGAAGGTCGGTTTGATTACCTGTTGATCGAGTCCACCGGCATTTCCGAACCGCTGCCGGTGGCCGAAACCTTCACCTTCCGTGACGAAGATGGCCAGAGCCTGGCGGACATTGCCCGGCTCGACACCATGGTCACCGTGGTCGACGGCATGAACTTCCTGCTCGACTACCAGGCGGCCGAAAGCCTGGCGTCCCGGGGCGAAACCCTGGGGGAAGAAGACGAGCGCTCGATCACCGATCTGCTGATCGAACAGATCGAATTCGCCGACGTGATCCTCATCAGCAAGATCGACCTGATCAGCAGCAGCGAGCGCCAGGAGTTGATGGCGATCCTGGAACGCCTGAATGCCCAGGCAGAAATCATCCCGATGATCATGGGCGAAGTGCCGCTGGCGAAGATCCTCAACACCGGCCGTTTCGACTTCGAACGCGCTTCCCAGGCGCCCGGTTGGTTGCAGGAATTGCGTGGCGAGCATGTGCCGGAAACCGAGGAATATGGCATTGCCTCCACTGCTTATCGCGCCCGTCGTCCGTTCCATCCCCAGCGGTTTTTCGACTTTATCGACCGGCCTTGGGTGAATGGAAAACTGCTGCGCTCCAAGGGTTTTTTCTGGCTGGCCAGTAAACACCAGGACGCCGGTAGCTGGTCGCAAGCCGGTGGCTTGATGCGCCATGGTTTTGCCGGGCGCTGGTGGCGTTTCGTGCCAAAAACCCAGTGGCCGCAGGACGAGGAAAGCGTCGCTGCGATCATGAACAACTGGCAAGTGAGCACCGGCGATTGCCGCCAGGAATTGGTGTTTATCGGGCAGAACATCGACTTCGCACAGATGACCGCCGAGCTGGACGCCTGCTTGCTGAACGACGATGAAATGGCCACGGGCGTCGAAGGCTGGCGCCTGTTGGCGGATCCCTTTGGCCCTTGGTTCGAAGAGGCTGCCTGATGCTCGCACCGACCCTGAAACTGCGCCCGGTGATTCGCCAGATCCAGGGCGAAACCCCGGCCGTGCTCACCGATATCCTTGAGGACGGCGTGAACCTTGCGGTGTGGCAGCGTCAATTGCCGCTGCACATCGCCGAGTTCGGCGCGTTACTGGTGGCGCTCAATGAGCCATTGGCCGAGTCGCTGGTGGTTGAACTGAACAGCGAAGACGCCGAGCCAAACCTGCAGGACTTCGCAGCAGGTTGCCGCGACCTTGAGGGTTACGAAGGCTTTATCGCCGACGTGTCCTGGCTGGTCAGCGCCTTTGCCTGCTTGCTGGGTGCCAAGCGCATCGGCGTGCGGCTGCGGCTGCTGGACAAGGCCATGTGCCCGCGTTTTCACGTGGACCATGTGCCGGTGCGGCTGATCACCACCTACGCCGGCATCGGCAGCCAGTGGTTGCGCGAAGGCGTGATGGAGCGACGGCACCTGAGCCAGGCGAGTGCGGAGCCGGAAGAGCGGATTGAGCAAATCCACCGTGGCGAGGTGGCCTTGCTCAAGGGCGAAAAATGGCACGGCAACGAAGGCTTTGGCCTGATCCACCGCTCGCCGCCGCTGCAGGCGGACCAACGACGGTTGATTCTGACGCTGGATTGGTTGGCGTAACCGGGTAGGATCGAACCTCTCTACACGGTCTGAATGATGTCCACCATGCTGCAGAACATTCCCACCCACGTGATTGCCGGGCCCCTGGGTGCCGGCAAGACCAGCCTGATCAAGCACCTGCTGGCCCAGCGCCCGGCCAACGAGCGTTGGGCGGTGTTGATCAATGAGTTCGGGCAGATTGGCCTGGATGCCGCGTTGCTGACCCGTGATGACGACGGTATTGCCCTTGGTGAAGTGGCGGGTGGCTGCCTGTGTTGCGTGAATGGGGCGCCGTTCCAGGTGGGACTGGGACGTTTACTGCGTAAAGCCAAACCCGACCGGCTGTTTATCGAGCCGTCCGGGCTGGGGCATCCGGCTCAATTGCTCAAGCAGTTGGGGGAGGCGCCCTGGCAGCAGGTGCTGGCGGTTCAGCCCTGTGTGCTGGTGCTGGACGCCCAGGCCTTGGCGGCGGGCAAGCCTTTACCTGCGGCCCAGCGTGAAGCGTTGGCCAGCGCGGGGCTGCTGGTATTGAACAAAAATGAAACGTTGAGTGACGCTCAGCGCCTGGTGATTCAAGGGCAACTGCCCGACCGGCCGATTTACTGGACGCAGCAGGCGCAGTTGCCCTTGGCGCAGCTACCGGGTTTGAGCGCTCAAGCCGCATCGGCTGTGGATAACTTCGAAGTGCCCAAAGGCGTGGCGAATATGCCGGCCATCTGGACGGATCCGACATCGCCGATCTGCCTGAGCCAAGGCCAGGAGGATGGCTGGAGCATCGGTTGGCGCTGGCATCCTGGGCAGCATTTCGACCGTCAGCGCCTGCAACAATGGCTGGCGTCGTTGGACTGGCGGCGGGCGAAACTGGTTATCCACAGCCTGGATGGCTGGGTATCGGCCAACGCTGTGGATAACGCTGGGCTGGCCTGGCAGCCCAGCGAATGGCGCCGGGACTCGCGTATCGAATTGATCTTCAGTGAAGCGCAAGATGTTGCGCAATTGCAGGATGCGTTAGCCGCTTGTCGTCAGTGACGGGTTTTGCTGCTGCCGTGCTCCTGGCGCCACTGGCTTAGCTCGATGATCTCGGCGCTGGGCAGCGGCGTCTTGATCTCAAACGGGTAGGGCGCCAGCTCGATTTGCGCGCTGTGGGCGCCGAATTGGGTGATGGTGCCCGGGTGGCGCGTTTCGCCGGTCACGGTGAATTCGAAATTGTAGATCCGCGCCAGGCGCCGCCGACCGTTGGCGTCCTTCACAAACCCGATGCGCTTCAACGCCACGGCGCCATCGAGCAGCTCGATGTCGAGCTTGGCGCAATGCTGCTTGACCCGCTCCAGCGCCCGCTCGCGCAGGCCGTGGTTGTGCCACAGCCAGGCGGCACCGGTCGCCAGCAGCATCAGCACGAAGATATTTCCGAGGGTCAGCATTCGATGAACTCCAACAAAGTAGGGCCAGCTTAACTGCGTCTTCGGTCTGTCGTACAGGCCGCGTTTAGTCGCATACTGCGCAGCCAGAATTTCAACGGCTTTACGGAAATCCCCTGCATGAAACGTACGCCCCATCTGCTTGCGATCCAGTCTCATGTGGTCTTTGGCCACGCCGGCAACAGCGCTGCCGTGTTCCCCATGCAACGGGTCGGGGTGAACGTGTGGCCGCTCAACACGGTGCAGTTCTCCAACCACACTCAGTATGGTCAGTGGGCGGGAGAAGTGCTGGCGCCGCAGCAAATTCCTGCACTGGTGGAAGGCATCGCGGCGATTGGCGAGCTGGGCAACTGTGATGCGGTGCTGTCGGGCTACCTGGGCAGCGCGGCCCAGGGCCGGGCGATCCTGACCGGCGTGGCGCGGATCAAGGCAATCAACCCCAAGGCCCTGTACTTGTGCGACCCGGTGATGGGCCATCCGGAAAAAGGCTGCATCGTGCCCCAGGAGGTCAGCGACTTCCTGCTGGACGAGGCCGCCGCCATGGCCGACTTCCTGTGCCCCAACCAACTTGAGCTGGACAGCTTTGCCGGGCGCAAGCCGCAGTCGCTGTTCGATTGCCTGGGCATGGCCCGTGCGTTACTGGCCCGTGGGCCGAAAGCGGTGTTGGTCAAACACCTGGATTACCCCGGCAAGCTGCCGGACGGCTTCGAGATGTTGCTGGTGACGGCCGAAGGCAGCTGGCACCTGCGCCGGCCACTGCTGGCGTTCCCGCGCCAGCCGGTGGGCGTGGGCGACCTGACGTCGGGCCTGTTCCTGGCGCGGGTGCTGTTGGGCGACAGCCTGGTGGCGGCCTTTGAGTTCACCGCGGCAGCAGTGCACGAAGTGCTGCTGGAAACCCAGGCGTGCGCCAGTTATGAGTTGGAGTTGGTGCGTGCCCAGGACCGGATTGCCCATCCGCGAGTTCGCTTTGAGGCGACGCCAATCGGGCTGTAGGCAAACGCCTGATTGAGCGAGGCAAAGGGCGTCACGATGGAGGGGGTCAATCACCACATGGAGCGCATGGCCCAGTTGGACCAGCGCTTTGATGTGCGCGCGCATGTTGACCAGTGCGCACGCTACTAAGAACACCGTAGGACTCATGTGGGAGCGGGCTTGCTCGCGAAAGCGCAGTGTCAGTCACTGAATGTGTGTCTGATACACCGCCTTCGCGAGCAAGCCCGCTCCCACATTTTGATTGGGTTTCCAGCTCGGGACCTATGGGCCGTCAGCCTTGATTTCCTGATAGCGCTTCTCCAGCTCCTGGCGAATCTGCCGGCGCTGTTGAGCCTGCACAAACCGGCGCTTGTCTTCGCTGTTCTGCGGTTGCAGCGGCGGCACGGCGGCCGGTTTGCGCTGGTCATCCACCGCGACCATGGTGAAGAAGCAGCTGTTGGTATGGCGCACCGAGCGCTCGCGGATGTTCTCGGTAACTACCTTGATCCCCACTTCCATCGAGGTGTTGCCGGTGTAGTTGACCGAAGCCAAAAAGGTCACCAGCTCGCCGACGTGGATCGGCTCGCGAAAAATCACCTGGTCCACCGACAACGTCACCACGTAGCGGCCGGCATAACGGCTGGCGCAGGCGTAGGCCACTTCGTCGAGGTACTTGAGCAGCGTGCCGCCGTGCACGTTGCCTGAGAAGTTGGCCATGTCAGGGGTCATCAATACTGTCATCGACAGCTGGGCGTTTCCGGGTTCCATAGCACACTCACGGGTTGTAGGCATTGGGTGGGGAGGCACCTCTGCGGGTGCTGGAATCTTTGCAGAGCCATTCATTACGGGACGCTGGGGCTTGGCTTGCCGTCACGCCAGGGGCGATCTGTTTCCATATATTGCACCGGCTTTCTGTCGCAAGTCGCGGTGTTACCCTTCAAAAGCCCGTCTCAAGGGCAATTCTTACGATCAAGGCAGACTTTTCTTTCCGTTCATTACGTCCTTTCGGGGCGAATGCGTGGAAATGGGAAAAGCGCCAGTACCCCTCAAGGAGCCCCTCGCCATGCACGCCATCAGTTTTATCCAGGACCTGGCCGTGATCATGCTGGTGGCCGGGGTGGTGACGATCCTGTTTCATCGGCTCAAGCAGCCGGTGGTGTTGGGGTATATCGTCGCCGGCTTCATCATCGGCCCGCACACCCCGCCGTTTGGCCTGATCCACGACGAAGACACCATCAAGACGCTGGCGGAGCTTGGGGTGATCTTCCTGATGTTCTGCCTGGGCCTGGAGTTCAGCCTGCGCAAGCTGTTCAAGGTCGGCGCCACCGCATTTATCGCAGCGTTCCTCGAAATCATCCTGATGATCTGGATCGGCTATGAAATTGGCCGCTGGTTCGACTGGAACACCATGGACTCACTGTTCCTTGGCGCGATCCTGGCGATTTCCTCGACCACCATCATCGTCAAGGCGCTCAACGACCTGAAGATGAAAAACCAGCGTTTTGCCCAGCTGATTTTCGGGGTGCTGATCGTCGAAGACATCCTCGGTATCGGCATCATCGCCTTGCTGTCGAGCATCGCCGTCAGCGGCACGGTGAGCTCCGGCGAGGTGTTCTCCACGGTCGGCAAGCTCTCGTTGTTCATGATTGTCGCGCTGGTGATCGGGATTCTGCTGGTGCCACGCCTGCTGGAGTATGTGGCCAAATTCGAAAGCAACGAGATGCTGCTGATCACCGTGCTGGGCCTGTGTTTCGGCTTCTGCCTGCTGGTGGTCAAGCTGGAATACAGCATGGTGCTGGGGGCGTTCCTGATTGGGGCGATCATGGCTGAGTCTCGGCAGTTGCTGAAAATTGAGCGCCTGATTGAGCCAGTTCGCGACATGTTCAGTGCGATCTTTTTTGTTGCGATTGGTTTGATGATCGACCCGCAAATCCTTCTGCAATACGCCTGGCCGATTGCGGTGATCACCGTGGCCGTGGTGCTGGGCAAGATGTTGTCCTGTGGCCTGGGGGCGTTTATCGCGGGTAACGATGGCCGCACGTCGCTGCGGGTGGGGATGGGCCTGTCACAGATTGGCGAGTTTTCATTCATCATCGCAGCGCTGGGGATGACGTTGCAGGTCACCAGCGACTTCCTGTATCCGGTGGCGGTGGCTGTTTCAGCGATCACCACGTTGCTCACACCGTATCTGATTCGTGGCGCAGACCCGCTGTCGCTGAAGATCGCCGCGGTGATGCCCAAGCGCATGAGCCGGGTATTCGGGATGTATGGCGAGTGGCTGCGCAGCATTCAGCCCCAGGGCGAGGGCGCGATGCTGGCGTCGATGATCCGCAAGATCATTTTGCAGGTGGGCGTGAACCTGGCGCTGGTGGTGGCGATTTTCTTTGCCGGCAGTTTTTTCGCGGCACGCATTGGTAGCTACCTGGAAGGCTGGGTCAGCGATCCGAGCTGGCAGAAGGCGTTGATCTGGGGCGGGGCGTTGCTGCTGTCGCTGCCGTTTTTGATTGCGGCGTATCGCAAGCTCAAGGCGCTGTCGATGTTGCTGGCAGAGATGAGCGTGAAGCCGGAAATGGCCGGGCGCCACACGCAGCGGGTACGACGGGTGATCGCCGAGGTGATCCCGATTCTGTCGCTGCTGGTGATTTTCCTGCTATTGGCAGCCTTGTCGGCCAGTATCCTGCCGACCAACAAGTTGCTGGTGCTGATCGCCGTCGTGACGGCAGCGGTGGCCGCCGTGCTCTGGCGCTGGTTCATCCGCGTGCATACGCGCATGCAGGTCGCCTTGCTGGAGACGCTGGATAACCACAAGGATACTTTGTAGGAGCGAGCTTGCTCGCGAAAAACCTGAGAGCGCCGCGTTCTCTCATGAGAACAGCGTTATCGTTGACGTTTTTCGCGAGTAAGCTCGCTCCTACAAGGTGGGGCGGGGTCTCAGCTTTCCAGCCAGACGTCCCGCGCCCAGTGCCACACCGATTCCCAGGTTTCTTCGGTGACGAGTTCTTCTTCACCGGACCACAGCACCACAGTGCCGTCTTCTTCGACGCAGTAGTAGTCGTCGCCGTCCTGGCAGATCGGGATCAATTCGCGCGGTACGCCTATATCCCAAGCGGTTGAGGCCACGTCCGGCAGGTAGGTGTGTGAACCAGGATCGGTCACGGTCACCGGCTCGAGGCTGCCGTAAACCACATCGCTGACAGTCAGCAGAAACTCTTTGAAGACGAATGGAATATTGATGAAGAGTTCCTCTTCAATCTCCACCAATTGGTCTTCGTCAGGCAGCTCCAGAGGAACCGGTACCGGTTCGTTGGCTTCACGCAATTGTTCGATAACTTCTTCCACGGCCGGGATCCTCTTGCTAGATGGCGCGGTTTATAGGGGCGTTTTATACAGTAGCTCGCTATAAGTGCAACCGTGAAATAGAAAACCCCGGACAAGTCCGGGGTTTTTGTTACAGCGCACTCAAAGCGGGCAGGGATCAGCCGTTCTGGCGGATACCGGCGACCAGCCAAGGCTGGTTGTCGCCCTGTGGGCGTTCCATGTTCCAGCTTTCGCTGAACACTTCGCCCTGGTCGAAACGCGAGGTTTTCGACACGCCGCTGAAGGTCAGGGTGGCGATGGTCTTGTCGGCGCGGTCGTCCACGCCTTCAAGCTGCACTTTCAGGTCTTCGATGTAGGTCGACTGGAAGCCGTCGCCCAGGTCAGCACGTTCGCGCTTGAGGAACTCCAGCAATTGCGGAGTCACGAACTCGGCGATCTTGTCCATTTCGTTGGCGTCCCAGTGTTGCTGCAGGGACTGGAAGTGGCTGCGGGCCGCTTCGACGAAACGCTCTTCGTTGAACCAGGCTGGCGCATTGATCACCGGACGAGCGGCGGCAGGCGCGGCCGAACCACCAAACATCGAGTTCAGGGCTGGCTTTTGCTCGAACACTTCACGCTGCATCGGCGCGCCGGCTGGAGCCATGTGCTCCTGTTGCTTGCGGCGACGGGCGGCGATAAAGCGGAAGATCAGGAAGGCGATGACCGCCATGATCAGGATGTCGAAGAACTGCATGCCCTGGAAGCCGCCGCCCATGAACATGGAAGCGAGCAGGCCACCGGCCGCGATACCGGCCAGAGGGCCCAACCAGCGCGAAGCACCGCCCGCCTTGGCAGCAGCGCCTGCGGCACCGGCAGCACCGGCGGTCGCAGCTGCGCCGCCCATGCCGCCGCCGGATGGGGCCATTTGGCTGGTCTGGTGGCTCGGCGCCGAACCCATGGATTTGCCGCCACCGAAGCGCTTGGCGTTGGCGTCGAGGCTCATCGTCAGGCCGATGCACAACGCCATGGCGATGCTAAGAAAACGTTTCATAAAGGGAATTCCCATTTGTGGATTGCACGCGCGCCATGTTGCACAGGTGTGATGTCAGTGGCTAGCGGCATAGTGTTTCGGGCTTTTGCGTAGGGCCAATACCGAATCGTCTGTAGGACTTGTTACAGATATTGGCCCCACCCCTGCCAAATACAAGGGGTGGCCAACATCCTTCATGTTCTACAGTTGTTTCAGATTGCTTCGAGCTTGGCGTAGCCCATCATCAGCCACTTGCTGCCTTCGGCGAAGTTCACCTGCACCCGGGCCTGGGCACCGGCGCCTTCGAAGTTGAGGATCACGCCCTCGCCGAAGATCGCATGCTTGACCTGCTGGCCAAGGCTGAACGGTGTCTCGGGGATTTCCGAGCCGGCAAACATGCTGCTGGAGTTCTGCTGCTGGCCGCCACCGAACGGTCGGCTGACGCTGTTGGAGAGGCGCACTTCCTGGATCAGCCCTTTCGGCACCTCACGTACGAAGCGCGACACCTTGTTGTAGGTCTCGCTGCCGTACAGGCGTCGGGTTTCGGCGTAGGTCATCACCAGGTTCTGCATGGCCCGGGTGATGCCCACATAGGCCAGGCGGCGTTCCTCTTCCAGGCGGCCGGGTTCTTCCAGGCTCATCTTGTGGGGGAACAGGCCTTCTTCCATGCCCACCAGGAACACGTACGGGAATTCCAGGCCCTTGGCACTGTGCAAGGTCATCAGTTGGATGCTGTCTTCATGCTCGTCAGCCTGGGTGTCGCCGGCTTCCAGCGAAGCGTGGCCGAGGAAGGCCGCCAGTGGCGTCAGGTCTTCGTCTTCTTCGTTGTTTTCGAACGCGCGCGCGGCGCTGACCAGTTCCTCAAGGTTTTCTACCCGGGCCTGGCCTTTCTCGCCTTTTTCCGCTTCGTGGTAAGCAATCAGCCCGGACTGCTCGATCACGGTCTGAGTCATCAGGTGCAGGGGCATTTCCATGCACTTGGCGGCCAGGTTCTCGATCAGCTCGACAAACACGCCCAGAGCACCGGCCGCGCGGCCGGTCAGGCCCTTGTTGGCGATCAGCAGGCGCATGGCTTCCCACATCGACACATCACTGTGACGTGCGTGGTCGCGAATGGCCTCGACGGTCTTCTCGCCGATGCCGCGGGCCGGGATGTTGATCACCCGTTCCAGCGCGGCATCGTTACCGCGACCTTCCAGCAAGCGCAGGTAGGCCATGGCGTTCTTGATTTCGGCACGTTCGAAGAAGCGCTGGCCGCCATAGATACGGTACGGGATGCGTTCGCGCAGCAAGGCTTCTTCCAGCACCCGCGATTGGGCGTTGGAGCGGTAAAGAATCGCGATGTCGCTGCGGGCCAGGCCGGTTTTCAGGGCGCTTTCGATGGTTTCCACCACGTAGCGCGCTTCATCGTGCTCGTTGAAGGCGGCGTACAGGTTGATCGCTTCGCCTTCGCCGCCGTCGGTCCACAGCTCTTTGCCCAAGCGCCCGGTGTTGTTGGCGATCAAGGCGTTGGCGGCCTTGAGGATGCCGGCCGTGGAGCGGTAGTTCTGCTCCAGGCGGATGGTTTCGGCGTCCGGGAAGTCGTCGCTGTACTGGTAGATGTTCTCGATTTTCGCGCCACGCCAGCCGTAGATCGACTGGTCGTCGTCGCCCACCACCATCAGGCTGTCACCGCCCTTGGCCAGCAGGCGCAACCAGGCGTACTGCACGGCGTTGGTGTCCTGGAACTCGTCCACCAGGATGTGGCGGAAGCGCTTCTGGTAGTGCGCCAGCAAGCCCGGGTTGTCGCGCCACAGGTCGAGGGCGCGCAGCAGCAGTTCGGAGAAGTCGATGACGCCGGCGCGCTGGCAGGCCGCTTCATAGGCTTCATAAATGCTGCGCATGGTGGCCAGGAACAGGTCACCGCTGGCCTGGATATGTTGCGGCCGCAGGCCCTCGTCTTTCTGGCCATTGATAAACCACTGGGCCTGACGGACCGGCCAGCGTTGTTCATCCAGGCCCAGCTCGCGGATCACCCGTTTGACCAGGCGTTGCTGGTCGTCGCTGTCAAGAATCTGGAAGGTCTGGGCGAGGCCCGCTTCCTGCCAATGGGCCCGCAGCAGGCGGTGTGCTAGGCCGTGGAAGGTGCCCACCCACATGCCGGCGGGGCTGATGCCCATCAACTGCTCGATGCGATGACGCATCTCGGCAGCGGCCTTGTTGGTGAAGGTCACCGACAGGATGGAGTGAGGTGAGGCGTTCTCGACCTGGATCAACCAGGCGATACGGTGCACCAGCACTCGGGTTTTACCGGAGCCAGCACCGGCCAGGACCAACTGACGGCCAACGGGGGCTGCTACGGCCTGGCGTTGGGCATCGTTGAGGGAGTTCAGCAGAAGGGAGAGATCATCGCGCATCGGCGCATTCTAGGGTGCCCGGGGGAGTCGGGCAAATCCCAATGCCCGATGGTCGGTGGAAAACTTCGCCGGTCTGTTTTTGATAAGTGCCTGGTGATGACCGGTCGGTCACCGGCCACAGCCCGCGCCCTGTCTCACTCAAGCCGTCTGGCACCAAGGTTTGCGGCGAATTATTGCGATATTTTAATGACGTGGAGCAGTTTGGCCCGGACGTTTGCTTGTGTATGCTCCGTGCACGTTTCGGGCTCACCATTATAAGAACACTGCCTATGACCCTTAGCATTGACCTGGCCGGACCCTCCGTGGCACCGGCGCAGGTTATCCGCAAACACTACGCCATGGAGATGGCGGTCGAGCGCACGCGCCTGCTTTACCAGGGCTCCCTGCTGCCTACCTTATTAATGCTGGTGAACGGACTGGTCTGCGCCTGGTTGCTCTGGAGCCCGCAGCGCTATGTGGTGGACAGCATTTGGCTGGTGTGGCTGTTGGCGCTGGTGGCCCTGCGGGTGATTCAGGTGGCGGCGTTTGATTCGGCGATGCCGAGCCGCCAGGCGCAGCCGGTCTGGCGTCGCATGTTCATGCTGGGTTCGGCGGTCAGTGGCCTGACATTGGCCAGCGCCGCCATCGCCCTGGTGCCGGTGGACAGTTTTGCGCAGCAGGCCTGGGTGTTCGGCCTGCTGGGGGCGGCAACCTTGTCCGCCAGCGTTGCCTATGCGGTCAGCCTGCCGGCGTTCCTGTCATTTGCCGTGCCCTGCCTGGTGCCGGCCATTCTCTATTTGTTCTGGAGCGGCGACCCGCAGCAGCAGGGTTGGGGCTTTTTGGGCCTGATCCTGCTGGCATCCCTGAGCCTGGTGGCGTGGCAGGTCAATCGCCTGATTCAGCGCGGGTTGCTGCGACGCTTCCAGAACCAGGCGTTGATCGAGCATTTGCAGCAAGCGCAGCAGCGCAGCGAGCAACTGAACCAGGAGCTGGTACGTGAAGTGGAGCAGCGGCGCCAGGTCGAACAAGAGCTGCGCGAGGCACAGATCGGCCTGCAGCATCGCGTTGAGCAGCGCAGCCAGGAGCTCGATGCCGCCAGCCTGGCCCTGAGCAAAAGCGAAGCGCGCCTGGCCATGGCGTTGCAGGCCAGCGAACTGGGCCTGTGGGACTGGAACCTGCAAACCGACGAAGTCCACCACACCCAGCTCAAGGAGCTGTTCGGCCTGGAGCCGGAATACGTCACCGCGATGCTCAGCCACCTCAAGCCACGGCTGCACCCGGACGATTTGCCCCTGCTCAAGCGTGCGCTGGTGGAGCACCTTAAGGGCCGCAGCGAGGATTACCTGGTGGAATACCGGGTGCGCCATGGCGACGGCCATTGGGTATGGATCCAGGACCGTGGCCGTGCCGTGGAGCGATCGCCCGGCGGGCGCGTCACGCGGATGCTCGGCACTCGCCGCGATATCAGCGCCGGCAAGGTCCTGGAGGAACAGCAGCGCCTGGCGTCGACGGTGTTTGAGGCCGCCAGCGAAGGCATTGTGATTCTGGACCCGGACTACGTGCTGATCGCCGTCAACCAGGCGTTCAGCCGCGTCACCGGCTTCGAGATTGACGACATGATCGGCCGCAACGTCGTCGAGCTGCCCAGCAGCCGCGATGCACGCCGCCACTTCCCCGTCATCCGCCAGGCTTTGCTCAGCCACGGCACCTGGCAAGGTGAGCTGGTGGAAACCCGCAAGAACGGCGAACTCTACCCGCAATGGCTGCAACTGAATGTGGTGCGCGATATTCGGGGAAACGTCAGTCATATCGTGGGCTTCTTCGCCGATCTGTCGGCGCGGCGCGAATCCGAGGAGCGCATGCGCTACCTCACGCACTACGACGAGTTGACCGGGCTGGCCAACCGCTCGCTGTTCCGCGAGCGCCTGCGCGAAGCCCATCAGCGCGTACGCCAGGGCGGCCGCAGCCTGGCCTTGCTGCATATCAACCTGGACCGTTTCAAGTTGCTCAATGACAGCCTCGGCCATGAAGTCGCCGACCAGCTGTTGCAGAAAATGGCCCGCCGCTTGATCAACGCCTTGCCCGAAGCCGACACCATTGCGCGCCTTTCCGGCGATGAATTCGCCGTGTTGTTCGACGCCTACGGCAACCTGTCGAGCCTGGCGCGGGTGGCCACGCGGCTGCTGGCCAAGTTGCGGGTGCCGGTGACGGTGGAGGGGCACGAGTTGGTGGTCAGCGCCTCCATGGGCGTCAGCCTGTTGCCCGACAATGCGCGGGAAATATCCGCGCTGGTCAGCCAGTCGAACATGGCCATGCAGCACGCCAAGCATTTGGGTGGCAACAACTTCCAGTTCTACACCGACAGCCTGCAAGCCAGCACCCTGGAGCGTTTGCAGCTGGAGAACCAGCTGCGCAAGGCGATTGATGAGCGTCAGCTCACGGTGTTCTACCAACCCAAGCTGTGCCTGGCCAGCGGCAAGCTGAATGCGGCCGAGGCGTTGATTCGCTGGGAGCATCCGCAGTGGGGCATGGTGCCGCCCGGGGACTTTATCGGGCTGGCCGAAGAAACCGGCTTGATCGTGCCGCTGGGCGAGTTTGTGTTGCGCCAGGCCTGCTGGCAGGCCTGTGAGTGGCAGCGTCAGGGGCTGGAGCCGATTCGTGTGTCGGTCAACCTGTCGGTGCACCAGTTGCGCCAGGGCAAGCTGGTCAGCCTGGTGCGCCAGGTGCTGGAAGAAACCGGGCTGGATCCGCAATACCTGGAGCTGGAACTGACCGAAAGCCAGCTGCTCGACAGCGTGGAGCACATCATCTCGACGTTCCAGCAACTGCGCGACCTGGGGGTGAAGCTGGCGATTGATGACTTTGGTACCGGTTATTCGTCCCTCAGCTACCTCAAGCGGATTCCCGTGGACTACGTGAAGATCGACCAGACCTTCATCCGGGGCCTTGGCCAGGGTCGCGAGGACGCGTCGATCACCCGCGCAATCATCGCCATGGCCCACGGGCTGTCGCTCAAGGTGGTGGCCGAGGGCGTGGAAGATCAGCAGCAGCTGGATTTCCTGCGGGCCGAGCAATGTGACGAGGTGCAGGGCTATTTGATCAGCCGGCCGATGGAAGCGGACGGTCTGGCGGATTTGTTACGAAAAAATGCCAATTTTCTGTAGTTGAGCCCAAGCCGCACGCGGGGCTACATCGAGCCTGCCCGCTGAATCAGCGGGCAGCAGCGTGATTAAGTAATGCATCGAGCGGGCAAATCGGTAATTCTTGTAGTATAACTACAAGCTTGCTACATCCCTGGCGTCTGCCAATAACAAGAGTCCAGCCCTTTGAACCTGTTGCAACATATCGCCCAGTCGCGCCACCTGTTACGCAAATCGGAACTCAAGGTTGCCGATCACGTGCTGCTTGACCCTGCGGCTGTGATGCACAGTTCCATGGCCGACCTGGCCCACAGCGTGGGCATCAGCGAGCCGACCATCGTGCGCTTCTGCCGCGCCATCGGTTGCTCCGGGTTCCAGGACTTGAAGCTCAAGCTGGCTCAGAGCCTGGCTGCCGGTGCGAGCTTTGGCCAGTTTGCGATTCATGAAGACGATTCCGTCGCCGACTACAGCCTGAAAATCTTCGACACCACCCTGCACACCCTGATGGAAGTGCGGGAAAAGCTCGACCCGGTGGAACTGCAAAAAGCCGTGACTGCCATGTCCCAGGCCCAGCGAGTGGAGTTCTACGGCTTCGGCGCGTCCGGCGCAGTGGCGGCGGATGCCCAGCACAAGTTCTTCCGTTTGCTGCTCACCGCGGCGGCCTACAGCGACCCGCACATGCAGGCGATGTCGGCGGTGACGTTAAAGCCTACCGACGTGGCGATCTGTATTTCCCAGTCCGGCCGCTCCAAGGACCTGCTGATCACCGCCAACCTGGTGCGTGAAAGCGGCGCCACCCTGATTACCCTGTGCCCGAGCCAGACGCCCTTGGCGGAGCTGTCGACCGTCAACCTGGCGATCGACGTGCACGAAGACACCGAAATCTACACGCCGCTGACCTCGCGTATCGCCCACCTGGTGGTGATCGACGTGCTGGCCATGGGCGTGGCCATGGCGCGCGGGCCGAGCCTGGTCAACCATCTCAAGAGCGTGAAGCGCAGCTTGCGCAGCCTGCGGTTGTCACCCAAGTCCGTCAAAGCCCTCGACGACTGACTCAAGGGCATACTCGGTCAAAATGTGGGAGCTGGCTTGCCTGCGATAGCGATCTGTCAGTTGCCATCTTCATTGGCTGATGCACCGTTATCGCAGGCAAGCCAGCTCCCACAGTTGATCGTGTTTGAGCCTCAGAAAGATTCATCGTCCTGTCATCCCCGCGCCGCCAAACCGTCATCGCCCACGCCCATCCTGAACTCCCCGTACTCGCATTGGGAGACTCGAAATGGCTCGGCAATACGAAGAAAGCAACAGCACCGTCAAGACCCGCCGCCAACAGGAAGACCAGCGCCGCATGGCCTTCCGTCGCGCAATTGAAGACCGCTGCGACCAGCGTCAATTGCAACAGAGCATCAGTGATTACCCGGAACTCCACTGGCAGGCACCCGCGGCTGCCCAGCGAAGCGCTCAGCCAGCGCGCTGATCTGTAGCCGCTCGCTGCGGATAAAGCCCAGGAACGCATGGGCCACCGGTGACAGGCGCTTGGCCTTGGCCTGCACCAGGCACCAGCTGCGGTACAGCGGCAGTTCTTCCACCGGCAGCTCCTTGAGCCCGCCGGTGGCCAGTTCCAGGTTGACCGCGTGGCGCGTCAGCAGCGCCACGCCCAACCCGGCGCACACGCACTCTCGCTGTGCCTCCGCCGAGGCCACTTCCACCGTCTGGGTGAAGTGCACGCGCTTCTCCTTGAAGTACTCCTCGCACGCCATCCGCGTCCCGGACCCCGGTTCGCGCAACAGCAGCGTGTAAGGCTCCAGGTCCTGCAGGCGCAGCGGCCCCTGGTGGTTCAGCGGATGATCGTGAGGCGCCACGGCGACGATCGGGTTGTTCAAAAACGGCAGGAATTCCAGGCCCATGTCCTGGGGCACCATGGACATGATCACCAGGTCGTCGCGGTTGTCCGACAGCCGGCGAATCACCTGGGCGCGGTTGACCACCGTCAAGTGCAAGTTGACCTCTGGGTGCTGGCGCTTGAACGCCGCAAACAGGTGCGGCACGAAGTACTTGGCGCTGGATTCCACCGCCAGCTTCAACTGGCCTTGCAGCGAGCCTTGCATGTCGGAGAGCTGCATATCGAGGTTTTCCAGGCGCCCGAAAATGTCCCGGCTCGCCCGTTGCAAGGCTTCAGCCGCTTCAGTCATATAGAGCTTTTTGCCGACGTAATCGAACAGCGGCTGGCCGAGCAGCTCTTCCAGCTGCTTGATTTGTAGGCTGACGGCCGGTTGCGTGAGAGACATTTCCTCGGCTGCACGGCTGTAGGAACGCAAATCACAGACTTCATTGAAAATTTGCAATTGACGCAATGTCATACGCATCAATGACTTACGCATTATTCAAGTACTCCCGCCGATCGCTGATGCGAGGACTATAAGTCTTTGCTTATACACAACCCAATTATTATTGATTTTTGTTAATCCCTGCAGGGGCATAGTGTGTGTCTCGCGACTGGCTTGAAACATTTGGTCACGCGCCGACCCGGATCCAGCGGGTCGAAGTAGGTAGCAATCGGCTCAAGGGAATTTCCAAGTGATAAAAAAGATCCTGATCGCCAACCGTGGTGAGATTGCCGTACGTATCGTGCGTGCCTGCGCCGAGATGGGCATTCGTTCGGTCGCGGTCTATTCCGATGCCGATCGCCATGCCTTGCATGTAAAGCGCGCAGATGAAGCCCACAGCATCGGTGCCGAGCCCCTGGCCGGTTACCTGAACCCGCGCAAGCTGGTGAACCTGGCGGTGGAAACCGGTTGCGACGCGCTGCACCCCGGCTACGGCTTCCTCTCGGAAAACGCCGAGCTGGCAGACATCTGCGCCGAACGCGGGATCAAATTCATCGGCCCGTCGGCAGAAGTGATTCGCCGCATGGGCGACAAGACCGAAGCCCGCCGCAGCATGATCAAGGCCGGCGTGCCGGTGACCCCGGGCACCGAAGGCAACGTGGCTGATATCGCCGAAGCCCTGACCGAAGGCGACCGTATCGGTTACCCGGTGATGCTCAAGGCCACCTCCGGCGGTGGCGGTCGTGGCATTCGTCGCTGCAACAGCCGTGAAGAACTCGAACAAGCCTTCCCCCGTGTGATTTCCGAGGCCACCAAGGCCTTCGGTTCGGCGGAAGTGTTCCTGGAAAAATGCATCGTCAATCCCAAGCACATCGAGGCGCAGATCCTCGGTGACAGCTTCGGCAATGTGGTGCATCTGTTTGAGCGCGATTGCTCGATCCAGCGTCGTAACCAGAAGCTGATCGAAATCGCCCCCAGCCCCCAACTGACCCCGGAACAGCGCGCCTACATCGGCGACCTGTCGGTGCGCGCGGCCAAGGCGGTGGGCTACGAGAACGCCGGCACCGTGGAGTTCCTGCTCGCCGAAGGCGAGGTGTACTTCATGGAGATGAACACCCGGGTGCAGGTGGAACACACCATCACCGAAGAAATCACCGGCATCGACATTGTGCGTGAGCAGATCCGCATCGCGTCGGGCCTGCCGCTGTCGGTCAAGCAGGAAGACATTCAGCACCGGGGTTTCGCGTTGCAGTTCCGCATCAACGCCGAAGACCCGAAGAACAACTTCCTCCCAAGCTTCGGCAAGATCACCCGTTACTACGCACCCGGCGGTCCCGGCGTGCGGACCGACACGGCGATCTACACCGGCTACACCATCCCGCCGTTCTACGACTCGATGTGCCTGAAGCTGGTGGTGTGGGCGTTGACCTGGGAAGAAGCCATGGACCGCGGCCTGCGGGCCCTGGACGACATGCGCCTGCAAGGCGTGAAGACCACCGCCGCCTATTACCAGGAAATCCTGCGCAACCCGGAATTCCGCAGCGGCCAGTTCAACACCAGTTTCGTGGAAAGCCACCCTGAGCTGACCAACTACTCGATCAAGCGCAAACCCGAAGAGCTGGCCCTGGCCATCGCCGCCGCCATCGCCGCCCACGCAGGCCTGTGAGGAATATAAGAATGAGCAAGAAGATCTTCGTAACCGACACCATCCTGCGCGACGCCCACCAATCGTTGCTGGCGACCCGCATGCGCACCGACGACATGCTGCCGATCTGCGACAAGCTCGACAAAGTCGGCTACTGGTCCCTGGAAGTCTGGGGCGGCGCGACCTTCGACGCCTGCGTACGCTTCCTGAAAGAAGACCCGTGGGAGCGCCTGCGCAAATTGCGTGCGGCACTGCCTAACACACGCCTGCAAATGCTCCTGCGCGGCCAGAACCTACTGGGCTACCGCCACTACAGCGACGACGTGGTCAAAGCCTTCGTCGCCAAGGCCGCCGTCAACGGCATCGACGTGTTCCGCATCTTCGACGCCATGAACGACGTGCGTAACCTGCGGGTGGCCATCGAAGCGGTGAAAGCTGCCGGCAAACACGCCCAGGGCACCATCGCCTACACCACCAGCCCGGTGCACACCATCGAGGCGTTCGTGGCCCAGGCCAAGCAAATGGAAGCCATGGGTTGCGACTCGGTGGCGATCAAGGACATGGCCGGCCTGCTGACCCCGTACGCCACCGGCGAACTGGTCAAGGCCCTGAAGGCCGAGCAGAGCCTGCCGATCTTCATTCACTCTCACGACACGGCCGGCCTGGCGTCGATGTGCCAACTCAAGGCCATCGAAAACGGTGCCGACCATATCGACACCGCCATCTCCAGTTTCGCCTGGGGCACCAGCCACCCGGGCACCGAGTCGATGGTCGCCGCCCTTAAAGGCAGCGAATTCGACACCGGCCTCAGCCTGGAACTGCTGCAGGAAATCGGCCTGTACTTCTACGCCGTGCGCAAGAAGTACCACCAGTTCGAAAGCGAATTCACCGCCGTCGATACCCGCGTGCAAGTCAACCAGGTACCGGGCGGGATGATTTCCAACCTGGCCAACCAGCTGAAAGAGCAGGGCGCGCTGAACCGCATGAGCGAAGTGCTGGCGGAGATCCCGCGGGTGCGTGAAGACCTCGGCTTCCCGCCGCTGGTGACTCCGACTTCGCAGATCGTCGGCACCCAGGCGTTCTTCAACGTGCTGGCCGGCGAGCGCTACAAGACCATCACCAACGAAGTGAAGCTGTACCTGCAAGGCGGCTACGGCAAGGCGCCGGGCACCGTGAATGAAAAACTTCGCCGCCAGGCCATCGGCAGCGAAGAGGTGATCGACGTTCGCCCAGCCGACTTGCTGAAGCCGGAAATGACCAAGCTGCGCGGGGAAATCGGCGCGTTGGCCAAGTCTGAAGAAGACGTGCTGACTTACGCGATGTTCCCGGACATCGGGCGCAAGTTCCTTGAGGAGCGTGACGCCGGCACCCTGAGCCCTGAAGTGCTGTTGCCGATTCCTGAAGCCGGCGGCGTGGCCCGTGCCGGTGGTGAAGGCGTGCCGACCGAGTTCGTGATCGACGTGCACGGCGAGAGCTACCGCGTGGATATCACCGGTGTGGGCGTCAAGGCCGAAGGCAAGCGCCACTTCTACCTGTCCATCGACGGCATGCCCGAAGAAGTGGTGTTCGAACCGCTCAACGAGTTCGTCAGCAGCGGTGGCAGCAAGCGCAAGCACGCCACCGAGCCTGGCCATGTGAGCACGGCGATGCCGGGCAACATCGTCGACGTGCTGGTCAAGGAAGGCGACGTGGTGAAAGCCGGCCAGGCCGTGTTGATCACTGAAGCGATGAAGATGGAGACCGAAGTGCAGGCGGCTATCGCCGGTAAGGTCACCGTCGTTCACGTGGCCAAGGGCGACCGGGTCAACCCGGGTGAAATCCTGATTGAAATCGAAGGCTGATCAACAGCCTTCGACACTACCGCTTAAACCTCGGGGGGGCATGTGCCCCCTTTTTTTTCGCCTGCAATCATCAGAACGCCAGGGTCCATTGGCCGGTCAGCCCCTGGCTGCGGCTGTGGCTGCCCGCCTCCAGGGCATAGGCCAGGCCCACGGTGTGCTGGGGCGACAGCTCAAGGTCCAGCCCGGTGCGCAAGGCCAGGCTGTCACGGTCCAGGGACGTGCCTTCAATCGTGAAGTCACTGTTGAACCCCGGCCGTTTTACCCAGGCGGATGATTGGCGCACGGTGCTGCCCACATCACCGTAGAGATGCTTCCAGCCTGTGCTCAGGTGCGGTTTGAGGGCCATCCGGTTGTCCAGGGTGTAGGCGCTGGCCAGGCGCAAACCGAAGGTGCTGCTGAGGTTTTCCTGGGTCTGGGCGCCGACGTTCAGTGCGGTGAGGCCGCCTTTTTCCTTGTAGCGGTCGCGGTGGTAACGCTGATAACCCACGCCGCCAAACGGTTCGACACTGACGTTGCCCGCGTTCATCTGATAGCCCGCCTCGGCGAAGGCGTTTTGGCTCTGGGCGTTGTATTTGCCGGTGGACTGCTCGCGGTAATCCGCTACGTCAAAGTCCACGGTGCGCTTGTTTTTCCCGGCATGGTTGCTGTAGGTCGCACCCAGGCGCAGCGCCACGGGCCCGTCCAGGCGCACGGCGTACCCGCCGAGGTGCCAGCTGTCCAGTTCGCCCTTGAAGCGGTTGGCGTGCAGCGCGCTGGTGGACTTGGCGCCCATCACGCCAACCCGCCAGGCGTGATCCACCGCCCAGTCGCTGCCCAGTACCAGGCCTTGGGTGCGTTGCTGCAAACCGGCGCCGGTGTACTGCCCATCCAGCGTGCCTGCGTTACCCAGGCCCTGGAACCAGATGCGGCCATTGTCTGCGGCATCGCGGTCTTCACCCGGTTGGCGCATGGCGGAAAGCAGGCTGGCGTTCAGGGCGTTCATGCTGTTTTGGGTGGCGGCGGCCAGGTTGGCGTTCTGGCTGCCCGCCAGTTGCTCAAGGACGGCACCCACGCGACCTGGCGGCAGGTTGCCCAACTCACGGCCATAGTTTTCAAGTTGGTACGCTTGCCACTCGTTCAGTTCGCCCGATGCCAGCAGCGTATCCACGGCGTTATCCAGCACGTGGGCAACGCGCAGGCCATTGCGGGTGGTGGCGTGGTCGGCGAAGTAAAAGTCCTCGCTTGGCTTGGCCGGAGCGGGGGGCTTGTGGCTGGGTGCCTGGGTAATCCACTCACTGTCTGGCTCGATGTCTCCCCGTGCCTGGGCGTATTGAAGGTTGGCGACGCCCATCGTGAGGGTGATGGCGAGGGCGAGTTGTTTCTTGATGAACGGCATATAAACCCGGCTTCTTGATAAATGAGGCCGGGAATTTAGCGAGGTGAAGGGCGGATAAATGTCGGGCTACCGACCCTTCGCATGCGGGAGAAGTCTCTAGTGGGCGACGATTAAAAACTCATCTGCCATTGCCCGATCAGCCCGTGATTGCGGCTGTTACTGCCTATTTCGCCGGTGTACCCCACACCCAGGGTGTGGCGGGCCGACAGGCCTACATCCAGCCCGGCTTCCAGCAACAGGCTGTCGCGGTCCAGGGCGCTGCCCTCGACATTGAACGCGGTGCCGCCCATCAGGAAGGCCTGGCGGGTGTTGCTGTCGACATCGCCGTAGGTGTGTTTCCAGCCGGCGCTGACCCGTGGCGTGAGGCTGATGCCATTGTCCAGCTGGCTCAGGTGGGCCAGGCGCAGGCCGAAGGTGCTGCTGAAGTTATCCTGGGTTTGCCCGTCGACATGCAGGGCGGCGGCGCCCCCTTTTTCGGTGTAGCTGTCGCGGTGGTAGCGCTGGTAACCGAGGTTGGCGAAGGGTTCGGCACTCAGGCGCCCGCTGCCCATGGCGTAACCCAGTTCGGCGAAGGCTTGCTGGCTGTTGGCGTCGTAGTCACCTTTGGGGCGATCGTTGAAACCGTCGAAGCTCACGGTGCGTTTGCTCTCGCCTTGGTGCCCGCTGTAGGCGGCGCCCAGGCGCAAGGCCAGCGGGCCGCTCTGGCGCATGGCGTAGACGCCGGCGTGCCAGCTGTCGACGTTGCCGTCGACGCCCGTGGTGTCCAGGTCGGTCTTCGAGTAGCCGCCCAGCACGCCTACGCGCCAGTCCGAATCCAGTGCCCAGTCGGCACCCAGCACGCTGCCTTTGGTGCGTTGGGTCAGGCCGTTGCTGCCGTGGTCGCCGTCAAGCTTGCCGTAGCTGCCGATGCCTTGCAGCCACAGGCGGCCGCGGGCATTGGGGTCGTTGAGGTTGCGCGCGTCAGCCGGCACGCCCGTGGCGGCCAATACCGGTGTGTCTTTTTGATCAAGGCCCACCAGCAACCCGGCACCGCCGCCCAGTTGATGCATCGCGCTGAGCATGCTGTTGCCGACCTGGGCGCTGGCGCCGAGGGTGGCGCTGGTGAGGTTGGCGGTGCTGCTGCCCGCCAGTTGCTCGATGGCGGCACCGGCGCTGCTGTTGGTGGTGTTGAGCAGGGCGTTATACAGCGTGTTGTTCTTGCCCAGGCTTGCCAGGGCGTTGGCGGCGCTGGTGCCGTTGCCGGTGTTGGCGAACTGATTGAAGGCCACGTCGTTGCGGGTATAGGTCAGGCCGACCTGAGTGGGGCTGTAATCCAGGGTCGGGGTGAGGAAGGCATAGTCGCTGGTGACCTTGCCGAACGTGCCATTGATACTGCCGGCTTGCAGCACGGTGTAGTGGCTCTGCCACGGGTAAGTGCCGGTGCCGGGGTTGACCGCCGGGGTGGCGCCGTTCAGGTAGGCGGTGCCGCCGATCTGCACCGGTGCGCTGCTGCCGTCCGCATTGACGCCATAGGCCAGGGTCGAGCCGCTGGTCATGGTCAGGTCGCGGCTGATGCTGGCGGTACCGAGCGCGGTGTTGGTTTGCAGCGTGCCTTTGACCAACAGGCTGCCGACGCTGCCGCCCCCGGCATAAATACCGCCTTCATCGACGGTCAGGTTGCCGGCGATCCCGCCCTGGTTGATCAGCTTGGCGCCGCTGAAAATCTCGCCGCCATCGCTGAAGTCGCCGCTGCCGGTCAGGGTCCAGGTGCCTTGCTTGACGTCCAGCCATTCGAAGTTGCGGCTGTCGCCAAAACTGCCGCCGGCAGCGTCGTCCATGGTCAGGCGGTCGTAGCCGGTGCCGCCGTCTACCACACCGATAAAACGGCTGCCGGCCAGCAAGGTCAGTGAGTCATCGCCGCCGCCCAAGTCCAGGGCCAGGCCGTTGCTGCCGCTGATCAAGCCAGCGTTGACCACCGTGTCGGCAAACTCACCGACGAACTTCACACCAAAGCCATTCAGGCCCTCGATGGTGCCGTGGTTGATCAGTGTGGTTGCCGCCAGTCCCGGGCCGTCGCTGCCGTCATCCACCAGGATCGCGTTATTGGCGCCGCTCACCCGCGCGCCCACCCCGTTGAATACGTAGCCACCGCCGAGGGCGATGCCTTCGCTGCCGTTGGCAAAGCCGTTCTTGTCGACGCCGCCGGCGCCCACGCCCTGGATGATCCCGTAGTTTTCGACGTGGGCGATCTTGTCGATGTCCACGCCGTCACCGTCGCCATCGGGTTGCAGCCCGGAGAAGGCACCGGTGATCGTGCCGTAGTTGATCACCGTGCCGTCGCCGTCGGAACCAAAGCCCGAGCCGTTGCGACCGATCACCGTGCCGTAGTTGGTCAGCGTGGCGCCCAGGTCGGTGGTGATGCCGTGGCGCCCACCGGAAATCAAGCCGTAGTTGGTCACTGTCACGCCGGTGGCGGAGTCGATGTCCACACCGTCGAACTTGTCATCGCGCGAGTGGGTATCACCGGTGGAAATCTCACCGTAGTTGGTGATGCTGGCGTTGGCGCCGGTCTTCATGCCGTCGCTGGCATCGCCACGAATCAACCCGTCCAGGCGGTTGATGATAGTCGTCGTGACGTTGGGGCTGCGGATCGCATCCAGGTCCAGGCCTTGGCCGGTGGTGGAGCGAATGGTGCCGCTGTTGTCGATCAACAGGCTGCCGCTGGCGAAGTTGCTGTCGATGCGCACCGCGTCGTTGGCGCCCTGGATCACCCCGCCGGCGCGGTTGTAGAGGCTGTAGTTGCGTGTGCCCGTGAGGTCACCGCTGCTGTCGATGGCCCGCCCGCCGGTGGAGGTGATGTTGCCGGCGTTGTCGATCACCACGCCATTGCCGCTGGTGCCGTCTTTCAGCGTCACGGCGACTTTGGACGTCGTGATGCTGCCCGGCGCCGAGATCGTCAGCGAGTCGCTGCCGCCCAGGGTTTGCCCGGTGGTGGTCGGGGTGTCGATCTGCAGGGTTTTGGGTGGAGCAGGCACGGCTTCAGCAAGGCCACTGCCCATCAGCAGGCCGAGGGTGAGTGCGATGCGCTGGGGCGACGGAGGCATGGCTGACGTCCTTGTTTTTAGAAAAGAGTCGACCTGTATAGCGGAGGTTTTTTACAGAATGATGGCGGGGAGGTGACAGTGGGAAATTGGCAGCTTGTTGCAGCTTCAGGGTCAAGACTTCATGTTTGAAGAGTACCGAGCGGTGGGAGGGCGCGGACCTGCAACACTTTTTGCGTCGGCGGTGCACCTGTTGTTGCAGGAGGGTTGTGACGCCTTGCCGGCGTTGGGATGGAAGGTGGGCAGGGTGGGCTGAACACAAGATCTGAGTACGCTGAAGATCCAATGTGGGAGCGGGCTTGCTCGCGAAGGCGGTATATCTGTTAGCACCTGTGCCGACTGACACGACGCCTTCGCGAGCAAGCCCGCTCCCACATTGAGTGGTGTGGTGGCAGGGTAATTCAGATACGGCACTCAGCGAGCGTTTTCAGTTGGCCCGAACCCGCCTGGTTTTCATCCGACAACCACCGTTCAAACCCCGCTCCAATCGCTGGCCACTCTCCATCCAGGATCGAATACCACGCCGTATCGCGGTTCTTTCCTTTCACCACGGTGTGCTGGCGAAACACGCCTTCAAAACTGAAGCCCAGCCGTTCTGCCGCGTTTTTCGAGCGGGCGTTGGCGTTGTTGCACTTCCACTCCAGCCGGCGATTACCCAGCTCAAACGAATGCTTGGCCAGCAGGTACACCGCCTCGGTGCTTTTCGGGGTGCGTTGCATCGGTGCGCCGAAGGTCACGTGGCCGATTTCGATGCGACCTTGCTCGGGCACGATGGACATCAGGCTGAGGATGCCCTGCACGTCGCCGCTGGCCTTGTCGATCACGCTGAAGAAGTACGGGTCGCGGTGGGTCGCGTGGTTGTTCAGCCAGATATCGAAGGCGGCGCGCTCGGGGAACGGGCCGTAGGGCAAGTAGTCCCACAGCTTCGGATCGGCACCGGGGCCTTGCAGGGCCTGGAACAGGCCGTCGCCATGGCGGGCCGGGTCGAGTTTTTCCAGGCGGATAAAGCGCCCTTCGATAACGGTGACGGTGGGCGCCGGAACGCCTTTCCAATCGGCCAATGATGTCGACATGCTGCTCTCCTTAAAGACCTTTGCGAAACTGGATAAAGCCGGGGCGTTCGGCGATGCGTTCGTACAGCTGGATGGCGGTGGCGTTGGTCTCGTGGGTCAGCCAGTGAACCTTGCAGCAGCCGTCAGCCTTGGCTGTGGTGTAGACGAATTCGATCAGTTTGCGGCCCACGCCTGTGCCACGTTGGGACGGGTCGACCAGCAGGTCCTGCAAGTAGCAGGAGTTCTCAATGCTCCAGTTGGAACGATGGTAGATGAAGTTGACCATGCCCACGGCCTTGCCGTCTTGCCAGGCGAGGGCCGAATGGGTGGGCTCGCGGGCGTCGATCAAGCGCTGCCAGGTGTTCTGGCTGACGGCGTCCGGCAACTCGGTGTTGTAGAAACGCAGGTAGGCCTGCCACAGGGGTAGCCACGCGGCGTGGTCGGCGGCGCTGACCTGGCGGATTTCGATCGGGCTCATGATTGCTCCTTGGGAATAAAGCGGGCGAGGGTCTGGTCGCGTACGTCGGTGCTGGCCGCCAGCCCGTCACGAACCCCGGCGATGTCGGCCGCGCTGCGGTTCTGGCTGAGCTTGCGTTTGCCTTCCAGGCGCTGGATCGGCAGGGCAAAGCCGACAATGGCCTTGAGCATGCCGTCAATGTAGTCGGCCGGTGCGTCGCTGACTTTCCATGGCTGGGCGCGCGGGGATTCGTGGCGGTCCGTCAGGGCGCTGACCAGGCTGAGCAGGCGCTCGGCATCGGTGAATACCTCGGCGGTGCCGTAGGCATGTACCGCGATGTAGTTCCAGGTGGGCACGACTTTGCCGTGCTCGGCCTTGGCCGGGTAAAACGCCGGGCTGATGTAGGCCTCGGCGCCGGCGAAAATCACCAGGGCCTCGCTGCCGTTTTGCAGGTCTTGCCACTGGCGGTTGGCTTTGGCCATGTGCCCGTACAGCGTGCCGTTGGGCCCTTCATCGGGGTTGAGCAGCAGCGGCAAGTGGCTGGCTTGCAGGCCTTGCTCGCCAAAGGTGATCAGCTGCGCCAGGCGGGTGTGCTGGATCAGTTGCTGGATTTCGGGCAAATCGTCGAGGGCAAAGGCGCGAGGTGTGTACATGAATATTTTCCTTGGCGAATGCTTGCATCCTAGGCAGGCTATTGGTTCGTTGTAAGAGCCATCAATGGTCTATTTCATGGGTCCAATTTTCGGAGCGTATGCCATGCCCCCGTTAGAGCCGCCGTTGTCGTTCAACCCTGCCGGCATCGAGTTGGACCGCCGCCAGGGCCTGACGCGCCAGCTGTACCAGGCCTTGCGCCAACGGGTGCTGGACGGGCGGTTGGTCAGTGGTACGCGGCTACCGGCCAGCCGCGACCTGGCGGCGGCGCTGGCGATTTCCCGTAACAGCGTGGTTCGCGCCTATGACCAACTGTACGCCGAGGGCTTTATCGAAGGACGGGTGGGCGATGGGACTTATGTGGCGCAGTTGCCACAGGCCCGGATCAGCAGCAAAAAACTATCCACAAAAGTGTCCACAGGGTTATCAACAGGCTTATCCCCAGGGTTATCCACAAATTGGACGGATTTGCCGGTGGACGCGGTCAGCCGAGTTATCCACAGCACGGCCCTTGGGCGGATAGAAAACAACCATTTGTCGCTGCCGCCGACCGGCCCTCCACGGGCTTTTCGCGTGGGTATTCCGGCGTTCGACCTGTTTCCCTTTGATGTCTGGGCCAAGCTGAACGCGGCTTTCTGGCGCAAACCGGACCTGCAGCAACTGTGTTATGGCGACCCGGCAGGGGATGAGCGCTTGCGGGGGCTGATCGCCGCCTATTTGCGCAGTTCCCGGGGCATGCAGTGCACGGCTGAACAAATAGTGATCACCAGTGGCGCGCAACAGGCAATCAGCCTTTGTGCACAGCTGCTGGTGACGCCAGGGGATGGGGTGGCGGTGGAAAATCCGGGCTACCGCGCGGCAGGCCACGCGTTCGCGATTGCCGGCGCAACACTCCACGGGGTGGCGGTGGACAGCGAAGGCATTGATTGCTCGGCGCTGAACGCCATCAACGGTTGTCGCCTGGCCTATGTCACGCCCTCGCACCAGTACCCGATGGGCGTGGTGATGAGCCTGGCCCGGCGCCTGGAATTGCTGGCCTGGGCCGAGCGCACCGGCGGCTGGATCATCGAGGACGACTACGACGGCGAATACCGCTACAGCGGCGCCCCCTTGGCGCCCCTGGCGGCCCTGGACCGCAGCGGGCGAGTGCTCTACGTCGGCACGTTCGGCAAGGTGGCGTTTCCGGCGTTGCGCCTGGGCTACCTGGTGCTGCCGACGACGCTGGTGCAGGCGTTCGCCCGGCGCCGGGCGGTGGATGTGCGCCATTCTGAAGTCAGCACACAGGCGGTGATGGCCGAGTTCATGGCTGCCGGGCATTTCCAGCGCCATGTGCGGCGTATGCGACGTGCGGCCTTGAGTCGGCGCAATGCGTTACTGGCTGAATGGCCGCCGGGTGTCGACGGTGTGGGCAGTGTGCCGGCGGTGACGGCCGGGCTGCATTTGACGGTGCCGGTGCAAGGGCTGGAACGGGAGCAGGCATTGATTGCCAAGGCCGCTGCGGTGGGGGTGGAAATCAATGGGTTGAGCAACTATTGGCTGCCCGATTCCACCACCCCGGTGGATCAACGTGCCGGCCTGGTGTTGGGTTTTGCTGGTGTGCCCGAGGTGCAGATCAGCCAGGCGCTGGCGCGGTTGCGCCAGGCCTGGCAATAACCCGGCTCAGGTGGCGGGCGCGAGCGTCTTGCTCAAGAACAGCGTGCGGGCCAGCTGCGGACCGATCTTGGCGCGATAGATGGCCCTGCGTAACGGTTCGGACATGCCGTCAAACTCTTCAAAGGCGCCTCCCAGCCGACGTTGCTCCGGGGTCTTCAGGTGGGCGGTGACGTACGCTTCGTCGGGCGCGTTCAGGGTTTCGTAGTGAAAGTGCGCGTACCACAGCGCCCGCGTGGCTTTCTGGTCGCGCACTTCGTATTCCTGCATGAAATCTTTCTTGGGGCCTTTGAGCCGGCGGCGAGCGCCTACCGGGTGAATCGTCACTTCGCCCTCGGCACACAGCAGTTCCACATAGGCGGCCTTGGGCGGGCGTTTCTTGAGCATGTCCAGCCTGACGCGCCGACCTTCGCGGTAGAGCCTCTTTACCGCTTCATCGAGTTGCCGGATGACCGCCTGGGAAGCGGTATTGTCGGTTTCGTTGGTGGCGTTGGCGGCGTGTTCGACCACACGTCCGGCCTGTTCGAGCAATTGCGCCCGGCGCTCGAATTTCTCCTCGATCTCCACCGGCAGCCGTTGGGGCTGGTCGGCCTTTGCCGTGGTGCGCTTGATAAAGCCATCCACTTCGTCGAGCAATGCCTGGGCTTTTGTCAGGCTGTTGGCCAGGCTCACGGTGGCCGGGCGGCTGACGGGCGGGGTGGAGCCTGTGTGCTCGACCCAGTTGCCTGAGGGTTTTTTGTGAAAGGTGGCAATGATCTCGTGGGTGAGGGGGGCCTTGACGTCCACCAGGGTGGGATCCTCCGCGCGAGGCGTGCCCACCACCACACCCTGGAAGCGGGTCTTGATGATCTTCTTCGGGGGCCCGGCGGATACGCTCGAGGACGCTTCGGCCTCGGCCCTGGCCTCCAGGGTTTTACGTTCCCGCAGTGCAGTGTTCAGGGCGCGCATGGCCCGTTGGGCGTATTCGTCAATCTGCTTGCGCAGGTCTTCTACCGCTGCGCTCACGATCAGCCCGGGGTACTCGTCCGGCAGGTCCAGCAGGTTCTGGTTGATCACGGTAAATTGGTCGACGACGTTGTCCAGCGCCTCGATGTGCGCGTCCAGGTCGGGCTCAGTCCGCCTTTCCACCAGCTCACGGGCACTCTGGACGGTGAGTTGGGCGGCCTGAACAATCCCATTGATGCTGTTTTGCGCTTCGGTCATGTCCGCCGTGCTGTTCTCCTCCAGGCACAGGGAGCGAGCCAGCGAAATACGAAAGCCTTTCAAGTCATCCAGGTCAAACGGCGGCAGGTTCTGCCGGGTGCTGAGTTCCAGTTTGGCGCCCTCAAAGCCCAGTTCCCTGAGGTATTTGAAACGTGAATGAACGTACTCCAGCTGGGTGATCATGTTCAGGGTTTTATCGGCGATGCGCCGACGGGTGAAGACCTCCTGGGGGTCACTGCCCATGTGCTGGCCGCTGGCAGCGAGGTCTTTTTGAAAGTCCGTCACTTGTTCGTTGATGCCGGCCTGTGCAATGAGTAACTGCTTCTCCAGGTAGGCGAGCATGCGGGGCGCATAGTCCGGCACGACGTCGAGCAGGTTCAATGACTTCAGTTGGGCGATGGGCGCTTCGTACTCCGCCCGCCGTTTATCCAGGGTGGCGATAAAGGTCGTCAGTGCGCTGTCGGACGTGCCGGGCGATGCGGCCCGGCTGACGCTGCGGGCCGTCTCAAGGGCGGCGCTTTGCTGCGCTTCCTGACGGTCGAAGGCCTCCAGTTGTTCCCGCAGGCCGGCAATCGTGACGGGCTTGAGCCGCTGGCCTTTCTTCATCCGGCTCCTGAACCCGGCACCGCGCAGGCGCAGGCGTGTATCGACAAACCATTGGCCGGCGCGGTTGTTGACCAGCACCGGGCCCAAGCGCTCGGGCTGGGTGGCGTCGACGATCAGCACGGTATCGTTTTCGTCCACCTGCACCTTGAACCAGCGTTCGCCCACCGGGGCATACCATTGATCATTGAGGGGGTAGAGGTGCTGGTGCGGGCCCGGCAGGGTTTGCTGCGCGCCCAGGGTTTCGGGGCGCGTGACGCTGAAGCTGTCGAGGGTCTTTTTCAGGCTTGGGGGCTGGCGGGTCAAGGCGCCCAGGGTGTGCAGCGGCGGTTCGTGGCCACCGGGCAGCTCGGGTGTCTGGATGTCGGGCTGCTGGATGACGGGCAGTGGGGCCGGCGCCTGGGTCGGGGTGGGTATTTCCGGGGTGGGTTTTTCCGCCCGTACGAGCGGGGTCTGCCGGCTGGCCAGGTGCAGCGCCAGGGCCATGCCCAAGTTGAGGAAAATGTCGGTCAGGGCGGACCATTTGGCGGTGCTGTCGCCACTTTCGCTGGCGTCGATGGCTTCCTGCACGTCGTTGATCAGTTGGCCGACCCAGGCCGCCGTGCCGACGGTTTTGCCCAGAAAGGGCAAGGCTGCATTGAAGATCATCCAGCCGGCCCGCTTGAAGCTTTCCCAGCGGGCCTCAGCGTTGGACACCGATTGTTTGTCGGCAAGCTCCACCAGCGCCTTCGCGTTGGCGGTGAACAGTGTCGCCAACTCGTCGTCCTGCACCGTCTGGCTGCCGAGGATGACCGGTCCCGTCATGGTCAGCGCCAGCCACGGTTGTACCAACAGGGTGGACAGGGTGCCGGGCGAGGCGAGGAAGGGGCCGGGAAAGACAAACTGGGCGTAGTCAGACCGCACGCTGTCGGGCAGCCAGGCCAACACCGAGCTGCGCAGTTCGCTGGATTGTTTGATGGCGTAAATCAGGTTGTTCGGTGAAGCAAACTGCATCAGTTGGGTCGGGGATTGGGGGCGATACAGGAGGCAGGGCCCGTTGGCCGGATGCTGCGGGCCGATGACGAACATATTGCTGACCGGGTCGGCGGCCTGGCTTGTGCGGCGGGTGGGGATAAACGCCAGGGGCCGGATGACCACGGTGTAGCCGTTCACGCGGCGCTGGTTGGGGTCGCGTGCCATGGCCGCGCAGACATAACGGTAGCCTTGCTCATCCACGCCGTGCTGGTTGCGAATCTTGTATTGCAGGGCCAGCAATGGCAACTGCAGGCGCAACTGATCGGTGTAGAGGGTTTGCCGCAGCAGCGACTGCACGGGGTTATCGAGCAGGGTGGCCTTCACCAGCCTGGGGTATTGATCGCCGATGTTCACTTGGGTGATCAGGTCTTGCAGGTACGTCACGTTCATCCAGCTCGGCAGGCTGCGGCCATCCTGGTACTGCGCGACCTTGTTGCCCAGCGGCAGGGCAATCAGGTTTTGCAGCGCCAGTTCTTCGAGGCTGAAGGTGACGGTGCTGGTCAGGCCGGGGACGGTGAACAACCCCCAGACCACCTGGCTGGTCACGGTGATTTGCACGTGCTTGAGTTTGAGCATCAATTGCTGGCTGAGTTGACTGCCATTTGCCACCAGGCCCAGGTCGGTTTTCTGGGCAGGCGTCAGGGTCTTGGCCATGGCGTCGGCGATGGCCTTCAGGGCGTAATCGCCAATCAGCGGAATATCATCCTGATAGGTTTTATTGTGGGTGCGGCTGTTGAGGGTGGCGATGTCGAACATGCCGCGGCTGTAGCGGGACAGGTCGGAGGAGCTGGCGCTTTTCAGCCACTCGGGTATGGCGTCGCTGATCTTTTCCAGCTTGTCCCGATCGTCCGACGACAATTGCCCGAACTCCAGTTCCCCGCGCCGGGAGAGGTCGTCATCGGCCTGCCGGGGCGGGGTGCCCGAGGTGATTCTGCCAATAGCATCGAGTTGCAGGCCGATCAGCGCGCAGGCCTGGTACTCGAAAAAATCGCCCTGCGGTTCATAGAGCCGCCACTTCAGCGCTTTATCTTCGAGGTGGGTGGTCGCCAGAATCAGCGCCTGGCTGAGGTCGTCCTGGCTGTCGAACTTTTGGTACCCGTTGGCGATGGAGTACGTGAGGATCATCGTGTGCTGGTCGTGGGTCCCGATCAGGATGGCGAGTGAGGCAAGGCTGAGGTGCTGGGTATGGGTGCCTTTGTCGACATCGATGTCCATCAGGCAGGCACGGGTGCGGTATTTGTCATTGGGCAGGCGCACCGCAGCATCCGGGTACAGAAACACGTTCTTCGCCATGGCGCGTTCGTCTGCGTCCCAGCCCACGGATTCGTGGATATCCCAGGCGCTGCGCAAGGCATTGGCGAAGGCTTGCCAACGGGTTCCGCGGGGGCTGTCGGTCTGGTTCCAGAACGCCAGTTGCTGTTCCTGATACGCCACGAACATCAGTGGCGCACATTCATTGATCAGCCGGGCGATGGCATCGATACGCACCGGCATATGGAGGTCCGGGCCGACGGTGGCACGGTCGGTCAGGTAATGCTCGCCATCGAGGTAGACCAGGGGCTGGTCGGAAAAGGCCCGCCGCGCGAGCGCGCCGGTGAGGGATTCGTGACGAGGCAGGCCGGGTACTACGTGGTCGTTGAGGATCAGCCAGAACGGCGAGACCACAATGGCCAGGTCCGGGTCGATCTCCAGTTCCGGGTACAGCTCCTTTAGCGCCGGCCGCAAGATCTTCGCGGCCACCTCGCGAATGGACGGGCCGGTGGTCAGTTGGGTGAGCAGCTCATTGCCATTGACGGATTCTTGCTCGGTGGAGGGTTGGGGCATGGGGGCGTTCCTTGCTGGCACTAAAACGATCGGTTTGCCAGAAAGTAACGAGCCCCGCCGGGGGCGTGGTGGTAGTTAACTGTTCAACGGGTGGCGAGGGAACGGGCGCCCTCGCCACCCGTGCATCAGGTTCCGGACTTGATCTTGGTCCAGGCCCGGGTGCGGGCGCGTTCGGCATCGCGGCCCAGGGGTTTCAAGGTGTAGAGCGTGGCCATGGCCGCTTCGGTGGGGTACAGGTTGGGGTTGTTGCGGATCGCCGGGTCCACCAGGTTGGTGGCGTCCTTGTTGGGGTTGGGGTAACCGACAAAGTCGCTGATCGGCGCGATCACACCCGGTTGCAGCAGGTAATTGATGAAGGTGTAGGCGTCTTCAGGGTCTTTGGCGCCCTTGGGAATCGCGAGCATGTCGAACCAGATGGGGGCGCCTTCCTTGGGCAGGCGCATGTCCACGGTCACACCGTTCTTCGCTTCTTTGGCGCGGTTGGCGGCCTGGGAGAAGCTGCCGGAGTAACCGACGGCCACGCAGATGTCACCGTTGGCGATGTCTGCCATGTACTTGGACGAGTGGAAGTAGGTGATGTAGGGGCGGATCTTCATCAGCAACGCTTCGGCTTTCACATAGTCCGCCGGGTTGCTGCTGTTGGGGTCCAGCCCCAGGTGTTGCAGGGCCAGCGGCAGAATCTCCGACGGCGAATCCAGCAGGGCCACGCCGCATTGCTTGAGCTTGCTGATGTTCTCTTCCTTGAAGATCAGGTCCCAGCTGTCCACCGGCGCGTTCGCACCGAGGGCGGCCTTGACCTTGTCCGGGTTGAAGCCGATGAGGATGGTGCCGTACATGTAGGGCACGGCGAATTTGTTGCCGGGGTCGTTGGCTTCGATCAGCTTCATCAGCTTGGGATCAAGGTGGTTCCAGTTCGGCAGCTTGCTGCGGTCCAGGGGCTGGAACACCGACGCCTCGATCTGCTTGGCCAGGAATACGTTGGACGGCACCACCACGTCATAGCCGGAGTTGCCGGTAAGCAGCTTGGCTTCGAGGGCCTCGTTGGTGTCGAAGATGTCGTAGATCAGTTTGACCTTGGGGTTCTGGGCCTTGAAGTCTTCCAGGGCCTTGGGGGTGATGTAGTCGAACCAGTTGTAGACCCGCAGGGTGGTTTCTTCGGCCTGTACGGCGCCGCTCAAGGCCGCCGCGCAGAGGACAAGATGCTTGAGCATTTTCATGGTGCTGACCCCTCAAAACCTTCAAGAACATTGACGGCGTTAATGCCGATTTCTTCCACCGCGTAGCCGCCTTCCATCACAAACAGCGTCGGTTTTCCCAGCTGCGCAATGCGTGCGCCCATGGCCAGGTAGTCCGGGCTGTCGAGCTTGAACTGGGAAATCGGGTCGTGTTTGAACGTGTCCACGCCCAGCGAGACGACAATGACGTCGGCGCCGTATTGCTGGACTTGCGCGCAAGCCTGGTCCAGCGCCGCGCTCCAGGTGTCCCAGCCCGAGCCTGCGGGCAGCGGGTAGTTGAAGTTGAACCCCTCGCCCGCGCCTTCGCCCAGCTCATCGGCATAGCCGAGGAAGAACGGAAACTCCGCTTCCGGGTGGCCGTGGATCGAGGTGAACAGCACGTCGCTGCGTTCATAGAAAATCGATTGGGTGCCGTTGCCGTGGTGATAGTCCACGTCAAGAATGGCGACCTTTTTGTGGCCCTGGTCGAGAAACGCCTGGGCGGCGATGGCGGCGTTGTTGAGGTAGCAATAGCCCCCCATCAAGTCGCTGGCGGCGTGATGGCCGGGTGGGCGGCACAGGGCGAACGCACTGCGGGCGCCGTGCTGGATCGCTTGTTGGGCGGTCAGTGCCACCTGGGCGGCGCTGTAGGCGGCTTGCCAGGTGCCTGCGGTGATCGGCGCGCCGCCGTCAAAGCTGTAATAGCCGAGTTGGCCGTGCAGGCTGGTGGGGATCACCTTGCGCAAGGTGCGGGCGGGCCAGGTGTAGGGCAGCAAGTCGCCGTCCTGGTTGAATGCTGTCCAGCGTTGCCAGGCGCCCTTGAAGAAGTCCAGGTAGGCCGCGCTGTGGATGCGTTGCAGCGGCGCCAGGCCGAAATCCTCGGGCGCGTGCACCGGGCCCAGCGCGCGGTCCTTGACCCGTTGCAGCACATGGTCGGCGCGGGAGGGCATTTCAAAGCAGGGCATCAGTTGCCCGTCCATCAGCTCGCAGCGGCCGTGGTGCAGATGGTGATCGTCCGAGTAGATCGTCAGCATATTGTTGTTCTCCGCAGGCTGTATCGGTGCATGCAGTCTTGCGGCGGGCGGGGTTTATGAGAACGGCAGGAGCGGCCAAAAGGGGATAAATACGGCCAATGTGTATGACCGAAATTCGCCCCTCAATGGGGCGTCATGCGCGAAATTGGCTCGGCGCCACGCCGCTCCAGCGTACAAACGCATGGCGGAAACTCGCGGTTTCGCTGAACCCCAGTGCTTCGGCGATCCGGTAGATCGGCAGTTCGTCCTCGCCCAGCAACTGCTTGGCCCGCTCGAAGCGTAGCTCGTCGAGCAACTCCTGATAGCTGCACCCCTGGTCGTGCAAATGCCGGCGCAACGTGCGGGCCGAGCAGTTCATTTGTTGCGCCAACCCCTCAAGGCCCGGCGCCGCCTGCAACTGGCTGGCGAGCAACTGGCGAATCCGCCCCAGCCAGGCCTGGCGCCCGGTGAATTCCAGGTTCTGCTTGCGGCACCGTTCGGCCATGGCCTGGTGGGTGACGGCGTCGGCCAGGGGTAACGGCCGATCCAGCCAATGCCTGTCGAACGCAAAGGCATGGGCGGTGGCCTGGAACTGCAACGGGCAGTCGAAGCGCTCGCGATAGCGCGCCTGATAATCCGGCGCATCGTATTCAAAGCGCGCACCGAGCAGTGGCAGCGGATGACCGAGCAGGTCGTCACAGATGACTTTCAATGAGACCAGGCAGAACTCGACGTTGAAGGTTTCCAGTGCCGGGTTCTCCCGGTAATCGCCGGCGCTGAACCAGACGCGCTCGCCGTCCTCCACCAGACTCAGTTCGAAAAGTGTTCCCAACAGCGCCGGATAACGCAGTGCCAGGCGTAAAGCGTCACCGAAGGTGGCACAGGTGAGCAGGGCATAGCCGAGCATGCCGTAGGACGAAACGTGCATGCGCCGGCCCAGTTCCAGGCCGATATCACGCTGCAATGCCACGGCATTCGCGCACACGCGCATCTCTTGGTTGGTGGTGATGCGCGTGTCGGCACGGCTCAAGTCCGCCGCGCAGATGCCGCTGCCGGCGAGCAGGGTGTCGCTGGGCAGACCCTGGTCCTTGAAGGTGCCAAGTACCAGGGAGACCGCGTTGAGGGTGGTGAGGTGGGAGTGCAGCATGGGGGCTTCCAGCCAGGGGATGGCTGGAAGAGGAGCAAGTTATATGCCGGTCAGCTCAGTTCGCCACACAGGTCGAGTTCCACCAGACGGCGGATTTCGGCGGTGTCCAGCCCGGCGCCGATCAAGGCGTTGAGCTTGCCGAACACGGCTTCACGGGTCATCCCGCCGCCCGACAACACGCCCACAGCGCGCAGGCGGCTGCCGGCCTCGTAGACATCCAGCTCTACACCGCCTTCATGGCATTGGGTAATGGCGACGACGACCACGCCGTTGTCCTGCGCGCGCTTGAGGCTGGCGAGGAACGCGGGATTGTCGCTGGGGCCGGTGCCGCTGCCGAAGCATTCCAGCACCAGTGCCTGGATGCCGCTGTCGATCAATGCGTCCACTTGCGCGGCGGCGATGCCCGGCACCAGTGGCAGCACGCCCACATTGGCCAGCGCCTTGGCTTGGCGGTAATGCAGTGCCGCCGGAACCAACTCGGCCTGGGCAACGCCGCCGTTACGCTGCAACGCGGCAAACGGATGGCGACCAAAACTGCGGATTTTCGCGCAACGGGTCGGGGCCATCAGCACGCCGTGGAAGTACAACTGCACACCAGGCGCCAAGCCTTCGCCCAGGGCCAGCAGCGCGCCGCTGACGTTTTCCCAGGCATCGCTGTCGGGCACGCCGGCGGGCAGCATCGAGCCGGTAAACAGCACCGGGGCGGGCAGGCCCAGCAGTTGGAAACTCATGGCGGCCGTGCTGTAGGCCAAGGTATCGGTGCCGTGCAGGATCAGCACGGCGTCGCAGCCCGCATCCACCGCTTCGACCACCGCCACACGCAAGCGCTGCCAGTAGGCGGGCGTCATGTTGGCGCTGTCGATCAGCGGGGACATCTCCTGGAAGCGCCAGGCTGGCACGTCCAGTTGGGCGAGGGCTTCGCTCATGCGGGTTTCAAAACCCGAAGCGGGCGCCAGGCCGTTGGCGCTGGCCTGCATGCCGATGGTGCCACCGGTGTAGAGCACCATGATGTTATTTGCTTGGGACATCGAAGAATCTCCTGAACGAAAAACGCCGCCGGGCCCAGAGCATGCCCAAGGCCGGGCGGCGTGTCATCTATCTAGGCTTGCGACGCTTAGCGTTGCGCTTGAGCGTTCAGATCAGCCGAGGCTTGAGCGGCAGGTTCCGGCTTTACCGGAATGGCCGGCCAGGCCTTGCGGTCCAGGTCCAGGTCCGGGAACTGGCTGGAATCGAACACCGGGGTCTTGATGCCCGCAGCGCGCTGGTTGTCGTAGTCGTTCAGGATGCGCATGGCGATCTTGAACAGGAACGCCAGGGCGAACAGGTTGACGAACGCCAGCAGGGTCATGGTGATGTCGGCGAAGGCAAACACAGTGCTCAGGTTCTCGATGGAACCCCAGAAAATCAGCACCAGCACCACGGCGCGGTAGCCCATCAACACCTTGCGGTTGTCACCCACCAGGAAGCGCAGGTTGCTCTCGCCGAGGTAGTAGTTGTACATGATCGAGGTGAACACGAACAACGCCAGGGCTACCGAGATGAACATCCGGCCCCAGTCACCGACTACGGCGGCCAGGGAGTTCTGGGTCAGGGCAATGCCGTCGCCTTCGAAGCCTGGGGTGTAGAAACCGGAGAGCAGGATCAGCAACGCGGTGCAGGTGCAGATCACGAAGGTGTCGAGGAACACGCTGAACGCCTGAACCACGCCTTGGGCGATCGGGTGTTCCACCGATGCCACGGCCGCCACGTTAGGCGCGCTGCCCAGACCGGCTTCGTTGGCGAATACGCCGCGTTTCACGCCCATGATGATCGCGCTGCCCACCAGGCCACCAAAGGCCTGGTCGAGGCCGAAAGCGCTCTTGACGATGGTCGCGAGCATGGCTGGCACGTGGTCGAATTGCAGCACGATCACGTACAGGGTCACGGCGATGTAGACCAGGGTCTTGACCGGCACCAGCAGGTCGGCGATCGAGGCGATCCGCTTGATCCCGCCGATGAACACCAGGCCCAGCAGCACGGCCAGGGCCAGGCCGGTGTAGGTGGTGTCCAGGCCAAAGGCGTTGTTCAGCGAGTGCGTCACGGCGTGGGCTTGCAGGCCGTTGAAGGCAAAACCGAAGGTCACCAGCAGCAGGAACGCTACCACCATGCCCAGCCAGCGTTTTTGCAGGCCGTGCTGGATGTAATAGGCCGGGCCGCCACGGTAGGTGCCTTCCGCGTCGGTGCGCTTGTACAGCTGGCCGAGGGAGCACTCGATAAAGCTCGACGACATGCCCACCAGTGCGGTGACCCACATCCAGAACACGGCGCCCGGGCCACCCAGGGTCACGGCAATGCCGACGCCTGCGATGTTGCCGGCGCCCACGCGCCCGGCGAGGCTGAGCATCAGCGCCTGGAACGAGCTGAGTTGGCCGGTGCTGCTTTTCAGGCTGTCGCGAAACACCGAAAACATGTGGAAAAAGTGACGCAACTGAACGAAACGCGAGCGGATCGTGAAGTAACCACCGAGCCCGACAATGAGCACGATCAATACTTTCCCTGAGAGGAAGTCGTTGATGACTTCTAGCATGGAGTGTTCCTCGCTGATTTTTCTAATGGCAAACGCAGGACGGTCCGACGCATCGCTCAGCACCAGGCAGTGCACGACGCTTCGCCCCAATCCTTTTGCGGGTGTTGTTATTCATGCGGTTTCGCGCTTCCCAGGGTCTCGTTACCGACGACCGCTGACGCGAAGAGGGGCGGCACTATACCTAGGCGAACGTGATCCGTCTGCTTGGGCTGATTAAAGGTTTCACCAAAATCTTTCTGGTTGCACCCGTTTACTGTGGGAGCCGGGCTTGCCCGCGATGGCGGTGTGTCAGGCGACAGTGCTGCCAACTGACCCGGCCTCATCGCGGGCAAGCCCGGCTCCCACAGGGTTTTGCGGTGTTCGGTCGAGCGTGTTTCAGGCAAAAAAAAGGTTCTTCACGGAATCCCGGGAAACTCAGAAACAAGAACGCCGATTTGATTGATGATGTTCGTGCGAGCAAACACATCTAACAAACCGGCGTT
>NZ_JACARC010000156.1 GCF_013386825.1 Pseudomonas sp. IPO3778 | reverse complement strand
GGGGCCGTTAGGCGATCTGCTAACGCTCTTTTTAAGGAAGTGCTAGTTGTGGTAATTCAGAAACGAGATCTTGCGGACTGAACACCTCGCGCGTCTCCTGCTCGACGGCATCAAACTGCTCATAGCAGTAAGCCCAGCACAGCGACCGCCAGGAACGGAAGGCCTGGCCCTGAGCCTGAAAGCGCGGTACTGCCGGCTCATCGGCATAGCTAATCGCATTCTTGATATCGTCATATCCTGCGGACTTGGCCGTCTGATCCAGAAACGCCCGAACTACCGCAACACACTCAAGCTTGCGCTGTTCCCACGTCAATTCGGGCGGTTCCAAAATAATGGGGCGATTACCATCGGCCCCGATCACTTTGCCAGAGGCTTGAGCTGCGAAAAGTGCTTGGTACTCTTCAAGACTGACTTCCCGCAGCTCTCCTGCGAGCG
>NZ_JACARC010000155.1 GCF_013386825.1 Pseudomonas sp. IPO3778 | reverse complement strand
GTCTTCCACCAGGAGGCCCGCCAGGCGTGGCCGCTCGATGATTTTCGGCTGGGCTACCGGACGGTCGATGGCCTGCACCGGGATCTCGCCCAGGGCATGAATGTTCTTGAATACCGGCTCGGCATCCGACGCCAGTTTCATCCGCAACCCGAACAGCAACGCCAGCAGCAGCGCCACGCCGATGGCCACGGCGATCCACGGCGGCATGAATTGCGCCAGGCGATCACGGGCCACGGTCACGCCGCGCCAATGGGGCGACAGCTCGCGCTCATGCTCGCCACGGGCACTGCGAATCGCCGCCGCGGTGCGCTCACGCAGGGCTTCCAACTGGCTGCGGCCGTCGTT
>NZ_JACARC010000154.1 GCF_013386825.1 Pseudomonas sp. IPO3778 | reverse complement strand
CAACGTTTAATGACTTAATTTGTTACCGGTTCAGCGTTCGTTCAGACAAAAGGGGGAGGGAAGTTCTAGTATCAAGTGCACTTATTGATAAATGATCTGTACTGGGTGGATAACGCGGAGTCACAATGCCGCAATAACTTCTGATGTGTGTGCGCACGAGGCAACTTCCCATGTTCGATGTTCTCGGCAATAGAACCTATCGCCATTTGTTCCTGGCACAGATCATCGCGCTGATCGGCACCGGCTTGACCACGGTTGCGCTGGGCTTGTTGGCGTTCGACCTGGCGGGAGCCCAGGCGGGTGTGGTATTGGGCACG
>NZ_JACARC010000153.1 GCF_013386825.1 Pseudomonas sp. IPO3778 | reverse complement strand
CGCCAGTACCTTGCCCTGATCGAAAAAGACCGGGACCGCAGTAGCGGAAACGAAATCCGAGCACGAGAAGACTTCGCTACGTTGCTAGGAGAGGCGAACCAGGCACTATTAATGGCAAGCCTTTATCGCCAAATAGAGCAGATGGATGTGTCCAAGAAAGGCTTCAACACATCAAGCCTGATGCATCGAATTCTAAACGACGCCTTTTCCACAAAGGCGACGAAGAGAGGCCAGGAAGCAGGCAAGGGCAACCGTAATCCCAGCTCAAAAATACAGTCAGACACCATGGATAGAAGGGCAAAAATTAAGGCAGCAGCTGAGCAAATCAT
>NZ_JACARC010000018.1 GCF_013386825.1 Pseudomonas sp. IPO3778 | reverse complement strand
TGTAAGAGCGGAACCCTAGGCGGCCGTTACCTAAATAACGGATATGTACACACACCAAGAAACAATTCCCCCCGCATTCCGCCCCGAACAAAACTGTTCCCATGACGCGCACGTAACCCCCGCCTGTGACCTTTCTCTACGGCAACGTGCCATCACGGCAAACGCAGTTACCCGCCTACACACTTAAACCCAGAAAAAACCCGCACCATTTTCGAGCAGGCATTTCCTACGCCGCCCTTTCCTGGATCAGAATCCAAGGCGAAACCACCACAGCCCAAAGCGCCGGATCCCGCTCAACCAGGTCCAATGCCCGCGTCGCAGACACCTCGCCCAGACTCCCCGCAGCCAGCCAGGCAGCGACTTTCTCACGGTTATCCTCCGCCATCCCCTCGGCGGCCTCGATCAAATCCAGCCCGGCGTCGACCCACAATAGGGCACCCTTGGCAAAGAACGGCTCAAGCTCCTTCCAGGAAATTTCCGCGGTTTCACCAAGCAGCTTGGCATAGAGGGTGCTAGGTTCTTGCGTCATGGGAATTCACCTGAAGAAAAAAACGGCGCAATCATACCGTCGAGTACCAGGCAGAAAAACCCAGTTGCAAATGAGGCACCGAACGAAAGTGTCAGGAAAGCCAAGGATTGCCCGAAACTCTGGCATCACCCCGCCGCAATTCTGTCTTTTTCTTTCATTTAAGCGACATACCCGGGTTTTGCCCCCAGCAGCCAGCTTTTCAAGCGATCAACCGGCGCTCTACACTGTACCGGTACAGTTGCCAGGCCGCTGCCGGGGGATATCCGAGATATCTGATCCGGTTCTGCAGCTCACAAGGCCGCTAGAACTATAAAAAATACAACAGTAAGAGTGGAGCACTATGAATAAGGCTACTAAGCAGATTTCCAAACTGTTTGCCGCTATGGTCCTGGCTGGGGTTGCCAGCCATTCGTTCGCCGCTGACACCATCAAGATCGGTATTGCCGGCCCTAAAACCGGCCCTGTGACCCAGTACGGCGACATGCAGTTCATGGGTGCCAAACAGGCTATCGCCGACATCAACGCCAAAGGCGGCGTAGATGGCAAAATGCTCGAAGCCAAGGAATACGACGACGCTTGCGATCCAAAACAAGCCGTAGCCGTAGCCAACAAAGTGGTCAACGACGGCGTCAAGTTCGTGGTCGGTCACCTCTGCTCCAGCTCCACTCAGCCAGCCTCCGACATCTATGAAGACGAAGGCGTGATCATGATCACCCCGGCTGCCACCAGCCCGGAAATCACTTCCCGTGGCTACAAGCTGATCTTCCGCACCATCGGCCTGGACAGCGCTCAAGGCCCGGCCGCCGGCAACTACATCGCCGACCACGTGAAGCCGAAAGTCGTCGCCGTTATCCACGACAAACAGCAGTACGGTGAAGGCATCGCCACCGCCGTTAAACAGACCCTCGAGAAGAAAGGCGTGAAAGTTGCCCTCTTCGAAGGCATCAACGCTGGCGACAAGGACTTCGGCTCGCTGATCCAGAAGCTCAAGCAAGCCAACGTCGACTTCGTCTACTACGGCGGCTACCACCCTGAGCTGGGCCTGATCCTGCGCCAAGCCAAGGAAAAAGGCGTAAACGCCAAGTTCATGGGCCCGGAAGGCGTCGGCAACGACTCCATCTCGCAAATCGCCCAGGGCGCTTCCGAAGGCCTGCTGGTCACCCTGCCGAAGTCGTTCGACACCGATCCTGCCAACAAGGCAATCGTTGAAGAGTTCACCAAGAACAAGCAGGACCCAACCGGTCCGTTCGTGTTCCCGGCCTACTCGGCTGTTGAAGTGATCGCCGGTGGTATCACTGCCGCGAAGAGCGAAGACACCGCGAAAGTGGCTGCGGCCATCCACGCCGGTACCTTCAAGACCCCAACCGGCGACCTGAGCTTCGACGCCAAGGGCGACCTGAAGGACTTCAAGTTCGTGGTCTACGAATGGCACTTCGGCAAACCAAAAACCGAAGTTTCCCCTCAGTAAGCCAGGCGTTACTGGTCAACAAGCCCACTGTGCAAGCAGTGGGCTTTGTTTTACGAGGTTTATGGGCCCGACACCCGCGATCCGGGAGCTGGCTCACCTGAAAATCTTAAAACCGTCACCAGCGGTTCGCTGGCAAACGCTTTGTGCAACCTGATCACAGAACAGGGCACCGAGCCGGAAATTGACTCCACCAGTGAAATGCGTATCGGGTTTTTAGGAGCGCTGTAATGCCTGAGATCTATCATTTTTTCCAAACGCTGGTTAACGGCATGACCGTTGGCAGCACCTATGCCTTGATAGCCATTGGCTACACAATGGTTTACGGCATCATTGGAATGATTAACTTCGCCCATGGCGAGGTGTACATGATTGGCTCCTACGTGGCCTTCATCGCCCTTGCCGGGCTGGCCATGCTGGGTATCCACTCCCTGCCGCTGTTGATGACCGCTGCGTTCCTGGCGTCCATCGTCGTAACCAGTGCCTATGGCTACAGCATCGAACGCGTTGCGTACCGCCCCTTGCGTGGCAGCAACCGCTTGATCCCGCTGATCTCTGCGATCGGCATGTCGATCTTCCTGCAGAACACCGTATTGCTGTCCCAGGATTCCAAGGACAAATCCATTCCCAACCTGATCCCGGGGAGCATCTCCTTCGGCCCAGGCGGCGCACAAGAAGTGCTGATTTCCTACATGCAGATCCTGGTCTTCGTCGTCACCCTGGTGGCGATGCTCGGCCTGACCCTGTTCATTTCCCGCTCCCGTCTGGGGCGCGCCTGCCGGGCCTGCGCCGAAGACATCAAGATGGCCAACCTGTTGGGCATCAACACCAACAACATCATCGCCCTGACCTTCGTCATCGGTGCCGCACTGGCCGCCATCGCTGCCGTGTTGCTGAGCATGCAGTATGGCGTGATCAACCCCAACGCCGGCTTCCTGGTGGGCCTCAAGGCCTTCACCGCAGCGGTATTGGGCGGCATCGGCAGCATTCCGGGCGCGATGCTCGGCGGGCTGGTGCTGGGGGTGGCTGAAGCCTTTGGCGCCGACGTGTTCGGTGACCAGTACAAGGACGTGGTGGCATTCGGTCTATTGGTTCTGGTGCTGTTGTTCCGGCCGACCGGCATTCTGGGCCGTCCGGAGGTTGAGAAAGTATGAGCAGATATCTTAAATCGGCGTTTTTCAGCGCCTTGCTGGTATGGGCCGTGGCCTTTCCGGTACTCGGCCTCAAGCTGAGCATTGTCGGGATCAACCTTGAAGTGCATGGCACCGGCCCCGTGACGTTGACCATCATTGCCCTGTGCTCGGTGCTGATGTTCCTGCGCGTGCTGTTCACCCAGCAGGTCGGTGCACTGCTCAAGTCCAACCGTGGCCCGCTGGTGTCGCCCAAGGTCAGCCAGTTCCTGACCCTGCCGCGCACCCAGCGCTACATCATCATCGGCCTGATCGTGGCCGCCCTGGTCTGGCCGTTCTTCGGTTCCCGTGGCGCAGTGGATATCGCAACGCTGATCCTGATCTACGTGTTGCTGGGTCTGGGCCTGAACATCGTGGTAGGCCTGGCCGGCCTGCTCGACCTGGGTTACGTGGGTTTCTATGCCGTGGGTGCCTACACCTACGCGCTGCTCTCCCATTACCTGGGCTGGGGCTTCTGGATCTGCCTGCCTCTGGCGGGTATGGCGGCGGCCACCTTCGGTTTCCTGCTGGGCTTCCCGGTGCTGCGCCTGCGGGGTGACTACCTGGCGATCGTGACCCTGGGCTTCGGTGAAATCATCCGTCTGTTCCTGCGTAACCTGACAGACATCACCGGCGGTCCCAACGGCATCAGCAGCATTCCCAAGCCGACGTTCTTCGGGCTGTCGTTCGACCGCACCGCCGCCGAAGGCATGCAGACGTTCCACGAGTACTTCGGGATCGACTACAACCCGGTGAGCAAAGTGGTGTTCCTGTACCTGGTGGCTCTGTTGCTGGCACTGGCGGCGCTGTTCGTGATCAACCGCCTGCTGCGCATGCCGATCGGCCGTGCATGGGAAGCGCTGCGCGAAGATGAAATCGCCTGCCGTGCGTTAGGCATGAACCCGACCGTCATCAAACTTTCGGCATTCACCCTCGGGGCAACCTTCGCCGGTTTCGCCGGCAGCTTCTTTGCCGCGCGCCAGGGGCTGGTGACACCGGAGTCGTTCACCTTCATCGAGTCGGCAATCATCCTCGCCATCGTGGTACTGGGCGGCATGGGCTCGCAGTTGGGGGTAATCCTCGCGGCGATCGTGATGATCCTGCTGCCGGAAATGATGCGTGAATTCAGCGAATACCGCATGTTGATGTTCGGCGCCATGATGGTGCTGATGATGATCTGGCGTCCTCAAGGCCTGCTGCCCATGCAACGTCCACACATGGAGCTGCGCAAATGAGCCGCGAGATCCTGAAAGTCGAAAACTTGAGCATGCGCTTCGGCGGCTTGCTGGCGGTCAATGGCGTGGCCCTGACCGTACAAGAGAAACAGGTTGTGGCCTTGATCGGCCCCAACGGCGCCGGCAAGACCACGGTGTTCAACTGCCTGACCGGGTTCTACAAGCCGGCGGGCGGTACCATCCTGCTGGACGGCCAGCCGATCCAGGGCCTGGCCGGCCACGAGATTGCCCGCAAGGGCGTGGTGCGAACCTTCCAGAACGTGCGGCTGTTCAAGGACATGACGGCGGTCGAGAACCTGTTGATCGCCCAGCATCGTCACTTGAACACCAACTTCTTTGCCGGCCTGTTCAAGACCCCGGCGTTCCGCAAGAGCGAGCGCGAGGCCATGGAATACGCCGAGTACTGGCTGGACAAGGTCAACCTCACCGAGTTTGCCAACCGCCCTGCCGGCACCCTGGCCTATGGTCAGCAACGTCGCCTGGAAATCGCCCGCTGCATGATGACCCGCCCGCGGATCCTCATGCTCGACGAACCGGCCGCCGGCCTGAACCCAAGGGAAACCGAAGACCTCAAGGCGCTGATCAGTGTGCTGCGTGAAGAAAACAACGCCACCGTGCTGCTGATCGAACACGACATGAAACTGGTCATGAGCATCTCCGACCATATCGTCGTGATCAACCAGGGCACGCCACTGGCCGACGGCACGCCGGAGCAGATCCGCGACAACCCGGCCGTGATCAAAGCCTATTTGGGGGAAGCGTAAAATGCTGCAATTCGAAAACGTTTCCACTTTCTACGGCAAGATCCAGGCGCTGCACAGCGTCAACGTCGAAGTGCGCCAAGGCGAAATCGTCACCCTGATCGGCGCCAACGGTGCCGGTAAATCCACGCTGCTGATGACCCTGTGCGGTTCGCCCCAGGCTCACAGCGGCAGCATCCGCTACATGGGTGAGGAACTGGTGGGCCAGGCCTCCTCCGAGATCATGCGCAAGAGCATTGCCGTGGTTCCGGAAGGCCGTCGGGTGTTTGCCCGCCTGACCGTGGAAGAGAACCTTGCCATGGGCGGGTTCTTTACCGACAAGGGCGACTACCAGGAGCAGATGGACAAGGTCTTGCACCTGTTCCCACGGCTCAAGGAACGCTTCAGCCAGCGCGGCGGCACCATGTCCGGTGGCGAACAGCAAATGCTCGCCATCGGCCGCGCGCTGATGAGCAAGCCCAAGCTGTTGCTGCTGGATGAGCCTTCACTGGGCCTGGCACCGATCATCATCCAGCAGATCTTCGACATCATCGAACAGCTGCGCAAGGACGGGGTGACGGTGTTCCTGGTGGAGCAGAACGCCAACCAGGCACTGAAGATCGCCGACCGTGCCTATGTGCTGGAAAACGGCCGGGTGGTGATGCAGGGCAGCGGCGAACAACTGCTGACCGACCCGAAAGTGCGTGAGGCTTACCTGGGCGGTTAATGCCGGCCTCTGTGGGAGCTGGCTTGCCTGCGATAGCATCGCTTCGGTGGTTCTGAAACACCGAGGCGTCAGCATCGCAGGCAAGCCAGCTCCCACACTTGTTTTGCGAAACCTGAAATTAATTTCGCCGCGTTTGTAACGAATCCCTTCCCCCTGTCTCTAGTGGTGTAAGCAGGCAGCTACGCTTGCCAACTCAACCCACTGCTGGAGATACACCATGACTACTAAAACCCGTTCGCTGTCCGCTGCCACCCTGATCCTGGCCCTGGGTTCGGCCCTGAGCCTGTCCGCCCTGACCACCACCGCCCACGCTGCCGATGACATGCAGAAATGCTTCGGTGTGGCCGAAGCCGGCAAGAACGATTGCGCTGCAGGCGCTGGCACCACTTGCGCCGGCACCTCGAAGGTCAAGGACCAAGCCAACGCCTGGAAACTCGTCCCGGCCGGCACCTGCCTGAAAACCCCAAGCGCCACCTCGCCAACCGGTTTCGGCCAGGAAGCAGCCTTCACCGCCAAGTCCTGAAACCCTGCACAGCCTGAGTACTGACGATGACGCTCCCATGCACCCACTCCATCTCCCAGGCTCAGGCGCCCGGCCTCCCACGTCGGGCCGGGCTGGGGCTCAAGAACGAGCACTTCAGTGAAGTGCTCGAGACTTCCCCCGACATTGGTTTTTTCGAAGTCCACGCCGAAAACTATATGGTGGCCGGCGGGCCTTTCCATCACTACCTGGGATTAATCCGCGAACAGTACCCGCTGTCGCTGCACGGTGTTGGCCTGTCTATCGGCGGCGAAGGCCCGCTGAACGATGACCACCTGGCGCGCCTGGCGACGCTGATCGAACGCTATCAACCCCACTCTTTTTCCGAACACCTGGCCTGGTCCAGCCACGGCCCGGTGTTTCTCAATGATTTGCTGCCGCTGGCCTATGACGATGAAACCCTCCAACGAGTATGCGAACACATCGACCAGGTGCAAAGCCGTCTTCAGCGGCGAATGCTGCTGGAGAACCCGTCGACCTACCTGCAGTTCCAGTGCTCCACCCTGGAAGAAACCGACTTCATCAGCGAAGTGATCCGCCGCACCGGCTGCGGGCTGCTGCTGGACGTCAACAATGTGTATGTGTCGTGCATCAACCATCAGCAAGACCCGTTGAAGTACATCGACGCCTTGCCCCTGCACGCCGTGAGCGAGATTCATCTGGCAGGGTTTGCCGAAGACACCGACAGCCTAGGCGACCGCTTGCTGATTGACGACCACGGCGCGCCGATCGACAACGCGGTATGGCAGCTCTACCAGCACGTGCTCAAGCGCACGGGGCCAGTGGCCACGCTCATCGAACGTGACAACCAGGTACCGGCCTTCAGCGTGCTGCACGCCGAAGCGCGTCAGGCCGAACGGTTTCTGCTGGAGGTGAGTGCATGAGCCGCCAGGACGTCTTTACCCGCGCACTGCTTTCGTCAGAGGAACGCTGCCCGCCAGGCTTGTTCAGCCGCAACGGCGCCGATCCGGCCAGTCGTTTTGCGGTGTATCGCAACAATGTTCACAGCTCACTGATCAACGCCCTGGCCACCAGCTACCCGGTCACCCTGCAACTGGTGGGCGATGAGTTTTTTCGCGCGATGGCCGGCGTGTATGTCCAGGAGTTCCCGCCGACAGGTCCACTGATCAATGAGTACGGCGGCGACCTGGCCGACTTTATCCAGGCCTTCGCCCCCGCCGCCAGCGTGCCGTACCTGGCTGACGTGGCGCGGCTGGAGCGGCTGCGGGTGATGGCCTATCACGCCGCAGATGTATTGGTACTGGATCAGCAAGAGGTCATCGCCGCCCTGCAACAACAGTCGGGCCTGGGCGAACTGCGCCTGCAACTGCATCCCTCCCTTGCCACCCTGAATTCGGCCTACGCCGTGGTGGCTTTATGGGCCGCGCACCAGACGGACGAATCCCTTGCCACCCTCGACCCCTTCCACGCCCAAAGTGCGCTGGTACTGCGCAACGGCCTGGACGTGCAGGTGTTTCGCATCGACAGCGGCTCGGTGGCGTTTATCAACAGCCTGAACAACGGCTGGCCGCTGGAGATGGCCGTGGCCTACGCCCTCGATGCCGCCGCCGAGTTTGACTTGCACCAATGCCTGGCCCTGCTGATCGGCCACGGCGCTATCACTCACTTGCACCTAGAACAAAAGGTATCGCCATGAACGCCAGCGCCCCCGGCCTGATCCAACGGATCATCCAGCTCTTCGAGAAAATCCCCTACAGCCTGATCGCCTTTGTCGCACGGTTCTCCATTGCCGCGGTGTTCTGGAAATCCGGCCAGACCAAAGTCGAAGGCTTTGCCGTGGACCTGATAGGCGGTACGTTCCAACTGGGCTGGCCGCAGCTGGCGCCGTCCACCGTGCCGCTGTTTCGCAGTGAATACCATGTGCCGTTGCTGTCGCCAGAAGTCGCAGCGCATTTGTCGGCATTCGCCGAGCATTTTTTCCCGGTGCTGATCCTGGTGGGGTTTGCCACACGGTTCTCGGCGCTGGCGTTGCTGGGCATGACCCTGACCATCCAGCTGTTCGTCTACCCGGAAGCCTACCCCACCCATGGCACGTGGATCGCACTGCTGTTGCTGCTGATAGCCAAGGGGCCGGGCTGTTTCTCCCTTGATCACCTGATTGCACGGCGCTACCGCTAAAGACGATCCAGGGCTTCGCCGCGGCGCTTGAACCAGCCCACCAGGTAATCCGCCAACACCTGAGTGCGTCGCGGCAAGCCGCCCTGGTACGGATGGACCAGGTACATCGGCAGGCTGCGGGTCTGATAATCGCGCAGGAGCCAGCGCAGGCGACCGTCAGCCAATTCCGTATGCAGCACGTAGGATGGCAAACGTGCGATGCCCGCGCCTACCAGCGCAGCCTTCTTCAGCAAGTTGTAATGGTTGGAGGCAAAGGTCCCGGACACGCGAACCCGCAGCAGCTCATGTTGCTGGTGATACAGCCACTCTTCGCGGCCACTGTAGTGGCTGTTCAGCAAGCAGTCGTGGCCCACCAGCTCGGCCGGAGTCAGCGGCTCGCCATGCTGTTCCAGGTACGCCGGGCTGGCGCAGGTCATCTCGTGCCAGGCGAGCAACGGCTTGGCCACCAGCCGCTCATCGTTGGCGACTTCCGAGCGCACGGCCAGGTCAAAGCCATCCCGCGCCAGGTCGCGATACTGGTTATTGAGTTCCAGCTCGATCTGCACCTGCGGGTACTCCCGGGAAAACTCCAGCAACAGGCCATCAAAGAAGGTTTCGCCCAGGGAAACCGGCACCGTCATACGCACGGGCCCGACCAGGTCGTCCTTGAGCCTGGCCAATGCCTGGCGGGCCCGCTCCACCTGGACCACCAACGCCTGGGCTTGGGGCAACAGCGCCGCCCCCGCCGCCGTCAGGCTCAAACGGCGGGTGGTTCGATGCAGTAACACCACCGAAAACTGTGCCTCCAATTGGCTGATGCGCTTGGACAGTTGCCCCTTGCTGCAGCCCAATTGCTGGGCCGCCAGGGTAAAACTGCCGGCTTCGATCAGCACCGCAAACGCCGCCAGGTCATCCATTTCGCTCATGGATTGTTTCCAATTGAAAACCAAAGGTTGCCTATTAGTGCACTTATCCGCGCAAAAAATCACTCTAGACTGAAAACTCACCTACACATCTGGAGGAAAGTACGATGAAAATCCTGTTGATTGGCGCAAGCGGCACCGTGGGCTCGGCGGTCAAGGCAGAGCTGTCCCAACGTCATGAAGTGATCAGCATCGGTCGCAAGAGCGGCGACTTTCGGGTCGACATCAGCGACAGCGCCTCGATCCGCAAACTGTTCGAGCAGACCGGCAAGTTCGACGCACTGGTCTGCGCCGCCGGCAGTGTCAACTTCGTGCCGCTGGCCGACATGAGCGAAACCGACTTCGATCTGGGCCTGCAAGACAAGCTGATGGGCCAGGTCAACCTGTTGCTGATCGGCCGTGAGTTCGCCAATGACGGTGCGTCGTTCACCTTCACCAGCGGCATTCTCAACCGCGATCCGATTCGCACCGGTGCTTCAGCGGCCTTGGTCAACGGCGCGCTGGATGCATTCGTGAAGGCAGCGGCGATCGAACTGCCACGCGGCCTGCGCATCAACTCGGTCAGCCCGACCGTATTGCTGGAAGCCATGGGCAGCTACGCACCGTACTTCCGTGGGTACAAACCGGCTCCGGGAGCAGAGGTGGCACTGGCCTACGCGAAAAGCGTGGAAGGCTTGCAGACCGGGCAGACGTTTATAGTTGGTTGATTCAACCTGTGTCCCGGGCTTGTGATGCACCGCCAGCCTGCGTAACGTGGCGGCACTTATCAGGAGACCCGATAATGCGTGCCGCCCGTACCCTAGCTTTGTTTGCCCTGTTGCCTCTGTTCACTGCCTGCCAGATGTTTGATAACGAGCCGGCCAAGCCCTCCCTCGCCGGGCTGACCCGTATGCAGGGTGAGCTGACGGCCCAGGGTGACAAACTGCTGTTCCAACCCTGCAACGACAAACGCAACTACGTCGTCAACGACACGGGCGGTACCAGCATCCTGCAGGAGGCCGCCTCCCTGGCCGGCCAGCAAGGCGCACTGTTTGCCGACTTGCGCGGCAAGTTTTCCGGCGTCGCCAGCGGCACCCAGGGGACGGTGGACCTGCAACAGGTGTATCGCGTCGAACGCTCGACGTCAGCCTGCGATGACCCGGACTTCAAGCGCATGATCCTGCGGGCCAACGGCCACAAGCCGGCCTGGGCGATGAACGTCACCGCCAAGGGCATGGTGCTGGAACGCGAAGGCCAGCCGCCATTGGCCGTGCCTTATGTGGAAGAGCAATCGGGCGACGGACGGTTCAACCTGATGACCGAAGCCAATAACCAGCACATTGAACTGTGGGTGGCCCCGCAACGCTGCGTCGACAGCGCCAGCGGCAGCCTGCAACACATGTCGGCCGAGTTGCGGGTGAATGGCCAGGTACAGCGCGGTTGCGCGTCGTTCGGCGGCTCGCGGGACGACTGATTGCACCCTGCGCTGTTTTAGCATGACGGGAAACCGCTGTTGGGGCTTATAATCGCCGGTTTGCAAAACAGCCGGCCTCTTTGCCCGCCGCCTACCGGATTCCTGTCATGTTACGAATCACCGAACTCAAGCTGCCCATCGACCATCCCGAAGAAGACCTGCGGCCTGCCATTGTGCAGCGCCTGGGCATCGCCAGTGACGACCTGCTCGATTTCACCCTGTTCAAACGCAGCTACGACGCCCGCAAGAAATCGTCGGAGCTGTGCTTCATCTACACCATCGACCTGGAGGTCAAAGGCGAGGCGGCCCTGCTGCTCAAATTTGCCGACGACCGCAACGTCAACCCGGCCCCGGACATCAGCTACAAGGTGGTAGGCCATGCGCCGGAAGGCCTGACCGAGCGGCCAATCGTCGTCGGTTTTGGCCCGTGCGGGATCTTCGCCGGGCTGCTGCTGGCACAGATGGGCTTCAAGCCGATCATCCTCGAACGCGGCCGTGAAGTGCGCCAGCGCACCAAGGACACCTGGGGCCTGTGGCGTAAAAACGTGCTGAACCCCGAGTCCAACGTGCAATTCGGCGAGGGCGGCGCCGGGACCTTCTCCGACGGCAAGCTCTACAGCCAGATCAAGGACCCGAAATTCCACGGTCGCAAGGTGCTGCACGAGTTCGTCAAGGCGGGCGCGCCGGACGAAATCCTCTACGTCAGCAAGCCGCACATCGGTACGTTCCGTCTGACCGGCGTGGTGGAAAACATGCGCCAGCAGATCATCGCCCTGGACGGTGAGGTGCGGTTTGAGCAACGGGTCACCGACGTGCTGATCGAAGACGGCCAGTTGAACGGCGTGGTGGTGGATGGCGGCGAGCAGATCCTGTCCAGGCACGTGATCCTGGCCCTCGGCCACAGCGCCCGCGACACCTTCCGCATGCTCCATGGCCGGGGCGTGTACATGGAAGCCAAGCCGTTCTCGGTGGGTTTCCGTATCGAACACCCGCAGTCGCTGATCGACGCCGCGCGCCTGGGCAAATACGCCGGGCACCCGAAACTCGGCGCTGCCGATTACAAGCTGGTGCACCACGCCAAGAATGGTCGCTCGGTGTACAGCTTCTGCATGTGCCCGGGCGGCACCGTGGTAGCGGCAACGTCGGAGCCGAACCGCGTGGTGACCAACGGCATGAGCCAATACTCGCGTAACGAGCGCAATGCCAACTCCGGGATCGTGGTGGGCATCACCCCGGAAGTGGATTACCCGGGCGGCCCGCTGGCCGGGATCGAGTTGCAGGAACGCCTGGAGTCCCACGCGTTCATCCTCGGCGGCAGCACCTACGAAGCGCCGGCGCAACTGGTAGGCGATTTCATCGCCGGCAAGCCGTCCACCGCCATCGGCACCGTAGAGCCGTCCTACAAACCGGGTGTAGCCCTGGGCGACCTGGCCTTGGCGCTGCCAGACTTTGCCATCGAAGCCATCCGTGAAGCGTTGCCGGCGTTCGAGAAGCAGATAAAGGGTTACTCGCTGCACGATGCGGTCCTGACCGGGATCGAGACCCGCACCTCGTCGCCGCTGCGGATTACCCGAAACGAGTCGATGCAGAGCTTGAACGTGAAGGGCTTGTTCCCGGCGGGTGAAGGTGCCGGTTATGCAGGCGGGATCTTGTCGGCGGGTGTCGACGGAATTCGGATCGCCGAGGCATTGGCGCGGGATATGTTGGGCCTGGAGGCTTAACCCCCACGCCAAAAACGCAGCAGATCAAATGTGGGAGCGGGCTTGCTCGCGAAGGCGGTGTGACAGTCAGCGAATGTGCCGACTGATCCACCGCTTTCGCGAGCAAGCCCGCTCCCACATTTGGTTATGCGGTGTTTCAGATATTGGCGCGCAACACGCTATCCGGCAGCGCCTCGCCCCGCTCTACACTGGCCGCAACGGCCGCAATCAAACCGTCCAACTCATACCCCTGCCCCGCCAACCAGGCCTGGTCGTAATAGGTCGTGGCATAGCGTTCACCGCCGTCGCACAAGATCGCCACGATCGAACCCGACTCCCCCGCCGCTTTCATCTGCTGCGCCGCAATCAACGCGCCGATCAGGTTGGTGCCGCTGGAACCGCCCACTCGCCGCCCCAGGCGCTGAGCCAGGTAATGCATGGCGGCCAGGGACAGCGCATCCGGCACCTTGACCATCGCATCAATCACCTTGGGCAAGAACGACGCCTCGACCCGTGGACGGCCAATGCCTTCGATGCGCGATCCACACTCCAGGCGCAGGCTGGCGTCGCCGCTCAGGTAATAGTCGAAAAACACCGAACGCTCCGCGTCCGCGCACAACACCCGGGTGCAATGCTGGCGATAACGCACATAACGCCCCAATGTGGCCGTGGTGCCGCCGGTGCCGGGGCTGGAAATCAGCCAGCTGGGCTCCGGGTAACGCTCAAAGCGCAACTGCTGAAAGATCGACTCGGCGATGTTGTTGTTGGCCCGCCAGTCAGTGGCGCGCTCGGCGTAGGTGAACTGGTCCATGAAGTGGCCGCCGCTTTCCTGGGCCAGACGTTCGGATTCGGCGTAGATCTGCGTCGGATCCTGCACCAGATGACTCTTGCCACCGTAGAACGCGATCTGCGCGATCTTTTCCTGGGAGGTGGTGGCCGGCATCACCGCAATAAACGGCAAGCCCAGCAGCCGGGCAAAGTACGCCTCGGAAATCGCCGTGGAGCCGCTGGACGCCTCGATCACCGGCGCACCGGGCTTGAGCCAGCCATTACACAACGCATAGAGGAACAGCGAACGCGCCAACCGGTGTTTCAGGCTGCCGGTGGGGTGGCTGGATTCATCCTTGAAATACAACTCGATGCCCGGCAAACCCGGCAGCGGCAAGGGGATCAGGTGGGTGTCGGCGCTGCGCTGGAAGTCCGCTTCAATAATACGAATAGCTTCGCGGGCCCATTGGCGATTGTCGCTCATGATCGGTTTCTCTAAGGATTTCAGACTTGATCTTAGGATGTTTCCTACACTCCACACAGATACAGTCATGACTCAATTGGAAACACAATTTTCGGGGTCTGAAGCACGATTGATCAGGCCGCTCCCTTATAACAAATAAGAATATAACTTTTGTTTTAATAACTATCGACTCGCGTTAGGGTACCCGCTTACTGAACTTTGATGGGAGAGCATCCCTTGCCTCTGCGTAGCACTTTCACCCGTTTCTTCCAGCTGGAAGCCGCCAGCGGTCTGCTTCTGATCGCTGCCGCCGCTTTGGCGCTGATCATCAACAACTCCCCGCTGTCGCACTTTTACGCGAGCTTTCTCGACGTCCCGGTGGTCGCACAAATTGGCGCACTGAAAATCGCCAAGCCGGCGCTGCTGTGGATCAACGATGGCCTCATGGCCCTGTTTTTCCTGTTGATCGGTCTTGAGGTCAAACGCGAAGTGCTCGATGGCCAACTGTCCAAGCCCTCGCAAGTGGTGCTGCCCGGCGCAGCCGCCATCGGCGGCATGGTGGTGCCGGCACTGATCTACTGGGCGCTGAACAAGGACAACCCGGCAGCCCTCGGGGGCTGGGCGATTCCCATGGCCACCGACATTGCCTTCGCCCTGGGCGTATTGGCCCTGCTGGGCAAGCGCGTGCCGGTGTCGCTGAAGCTGTTCCTGATGACCCTGGCCATCATCGACGACCTCGGCGCAATCATCGTGATTGCCATCTTCTACTCCACCGATCTGTCCGGGGCCTCGCTGGCCGGGGCGGCGGCGTGCCTGATTGCCTTGATTGCAATGAACCGGCTCGGTGTCGTCAAACTGGGGCCTTACATGATTGTCGGGCTGATCCTGTGGGTCTGCGTCCTCAAGAGCGGTGTGCACGCCACCCTGGCCGGGGTGACCCTGGCATTCTGCATCCCGCTGCGCACCAAAAACGCCGAGCCTTCGCCGCTGCTGACCCTGGAACACGCACTCCATCCCTGGGTGGCCTACGCGATCCTGCCACTGTTCGCCTTTGCCAACGCTGGCGTCTCGCTGACCGGCGTCAACCTGGAAAGCTTCACCCACCACGTGCCCATGGGCATCGCCGCCGGCCTGCTGCTGGGCAAGACCGTTGGCGTGCTGGGCTTCACCTGGGTCGCGATCAAAACCGGCCTTGCCGTGCTGCCCAATGGCGCCAATTGGGGCCAGGTGTTGGGCGTGGCGATCCTGTGCGGCATCGGCTTCACCATGAGCCTGTTTGTCGGCTCACTGGCGTTCTTGCCGGGCAGCAGCGAATACGCCGGCATGGACCGGATGGGCATCCTGACCGGGTCGATCTTGGCGGCGTTGATCGGGTATGCAGTGACGGCGATGGCCAGTCGCAAGCAGGTACTCGTTCATGCGTAACCGCTTTTGGAGCCGGCTTGCCGGCTCCAACCTCCTCTAGGCCCATTCGGCGCCATCTCACAGAACCGTCCTACATCCACCCTCCGCTGCTTGCCATAACGTCGTGCTCCCGGCTCCACCGTCGGACGTCGTTATGCAACACGCCAGGAGGGCACGATGGCAAACAACAAGGACATACCCCAGGTCTGGCGATGCTACGGGACCGGCACGGGGGGCTACCGAAAGCTCGAGAACATGAACGAGCGCGAGTTGGCTGATCGAGAGGCCAGGCAGCGAGCCTACGAAGCCATGCTTGCCCGACAGGAGGCCTACGAGGCCAGACGCACAGTGGAGTCGCCGCCAACGCCACTGCCCAGGGTTGGATGCGTGTTCGCCAAGTCCTGCAACCTGCCCGACGCCCTCATCGACTACAACAATCCGTCCGGCTACATACCGCTGGATCGCATAGGGGACTATGGCGAGCACGTGCTGCTCGGTGGCCGTGAAACGGACAGTGAGGGGCTGCTGCCGCTCAAGAAGATCAGCGGCAGCGCACTCCCGGCAGGGCTCGGCACATTGGCATTGGGCGGTTCCGCGATAGGCGGAGCATCAAGCGTCGCAGCCGGTGCTGGAACAGTCGCCGCTGGCCTGATGCTTGGGGTTGCAGCACTTATCTGGCCCTCCAGCTTGGGCGACAGCGCGCTCTACAGCGACCGTCAACTGCGCTCAATGCCACGCGCGCGTACACGGGTTCGCCTGCACGTCGAGCAATTAGCTAACGGCACCCTCAAGGGATACGCCTTCTACACAGGGAAAAATCGCGACTGGGAAATGATCGATGTCGTGCAGTTTGGGCTGCGAGGCACACATCAGGTCGCGGACTTGGGCGACGGGATTGAGCTGATCTGGACGCCTGCCATCGATCCGGCTGGCACACTTGGTATCCCTGCTTTGGAAGCTGCGCCGCAGGCACCGCAAATCTGGGTGTATCCGCCGACCGAGAAGGCCGCCAGCATCATCGTTGACCCGATATACCCGCCGGAATACAGGGATTTCATTCTGGTGTTTCCGGCGGATTCGGGCATTCGGCCGCTCTACGTGGTGGTCAGCGTTAGACCAGGTGACCATGGCTACTATGAGGCCCCTAACACACTTCCAGCCTTTCCCGACGCAGCAAGGGTTAAACCTAAATCATCCGTTCAAGGTGGAGGAAAAAAGAGAGCAAGGTGGGTCGATAGGAAAGGGAAAATCTACGAATGGGACTATAAAAGCAACGCCGTGGAAAAATTTGACAGATTTGCGATACACCTAGGAGAGTTCAACCATATAACGGGCGAGCAGACTGGCCCAGCAAAGCCAGGCAGAACGACTACTCGACAATAGCGAGAATACGATTCATGACCCATTTATCAATTACCGGCTTCTACCCTGACGAAAAACAGGATGACTCGTTGCAATTCGAATTCGATATAGAAGGAGCCGAACTCAATCAGGCTGCTGCCCAACTCACAGAGTCAAAGCCTCTGGAAAACCTGGCTCCAGGTGAGCTGGAGCTGACAAAAAGTCAGATAACGCAATTGGCGGTGTTGCTTAACATCAACCTCCCCGATGACTTGGAATACTTCATCGGGGTACGCGCGTAACGGCACAACCAAAGGTATGCCTTGATTTATCACGACCCGTCTTTGAGTCACGATGAAGCTATCAGCTTTCTCACCACCACCGACCTAAGCAAGGTCACAGAAGCAATAATATCCATCGGCCTTAACGAAACAGACGCTACGTGGGCACAAGAAACCTGCCTCCGGTATGTGAGCAATGATGACGAGAACATCGCGTCAGCTGCCATCATTGCGATAGGCCACATCGCGCGGCGCTTCGGTGAGCTGGACATGGCGAAAATTTCGCCAGCACTGCAACAAGCAAAAACAAAATCACCGTTTCTGAGTGGTGCCGTCCAAGACACGCTTGACGATATCCAGATGTTCACCTGATCCGGCAAGACATACGCCCAACAAAAAACCCCAACCGATCACCCGGTTGGGGTTTTTCTGTTCCTGCGACCTTACTCTTAACGAGTAACGCGGCTGGTTCCGTCCACAGTCATGATGCGAACGCGATCACCGATGCGGAAGATTTCGTTCTCTTGAACAGCCTGGACGTAGGCGCGCATGCTGCCGTCGTCTTCGCGAACGGTAATTTCAACGCCCTGGGTGCGGGTCAGGCCTTCTTCGGTGGCCGAGCCCAGCAGGCCGCCGGCAACTGCACCGATAACGGCGGTGACGATACTGCCACGGCCGCCACCGATGGCGCTGCCGCCAACGCCACCGATGACTGCGCCAGCAGCGCCGCCGATTGGGGTCTTGGTGCCTTCGATTTTCACCGGACGCAGGGATTCGATGGTGCCCATGCGAACAGTCTGCACACGACGTGCTTCGTCACGGGAGTACGAGTCGCCGGTCAGACTCGAGGCGCAGCCACCCAGCAGCAGCGACAGGGTGGTAAAGCAGGCAACCAGTAAAACGGACTTACGCATAGCATCAACTCCAAAGGACAGGTATTCATTAAACCGCTGCGGCTTGCTGCCTGTCACGGCATGCCGGGCAGAAAATTGTTTTCATTCAGCCTTAGTACAGAGAGCCTGTACCGAAAAACTCGACGAATGGTAACAGCCTCAACGCCATCAGGCTCTTCATAGGCCTGTTTAATCATTGTAGCCATACGTAAGGGCAGCATGACGCAGCACTGGCCAACCGAAGCGTCTGACTAGAGACTTCGGCGTGCCGTGCAACATTCAGGCGAGGTGACGAAAGGTGGGCTCAGGGCGCCAGCCGCTCACGGGCCCAGTCGGCACCCTGCAAGCGGTAGTTCAAGCGGTCGTGCAAACGACTCGCGCGGCCTTGCCAGAACTCGATGCGCTCTGGCAGCAGGCGGTAGCCGCCCCAGTGCTCGGGGCAGTCTGGCTGGGTATCGCTGAAGCGTTGTTCGGTCGCCTTGAGCAGGTCCTGCAATTCTTCGCGATCCCTGATCACCCGGCTCTGCGGTGAAGCCCAGGCGCCCAGGCGGCTGCCCAGCGGGCGGACCTGGAAGTAAGCGTCCGACTCCTCGGGCGAGACCTTCACGACCCGACCTTCGATGCGCACCTGGCGCTCCAGGGTCGGCCAGAAGAAGGTCATGGCAGCAAACGGGCGCGCCGCGAGCTGTTCGCCCTTGGCGCTCTGATAATTGGTGAAGAAGGTAAAGCCCTGTGCATCCAGCCCCTTGAGCAGCAGGATCCGGCAATGGGGACGACCGTCCTGGTCGACCGTTGCCAGCGTCATGGCATTGGCCTCCACCGGTGGCTGCTCGGTTTTCACCGCGTCGCTGAACCACTGGTGGAACAAGGCAAACGGTTCGTCCGGGGCCTGGGCCTCGCTCAAACCGTCCCGTGTGTAGTCACGGCGCATATCGGCCAGTGCCTGGGTCATGCGGCGTTATCCTTCTTGCTCAAATAATCAGTTTTTTGCCTGGTCGTTCGTAGCGGCTGGAGCTGCAGCCTTGGCCGGTGCCGGTTTTTTCGCGGCGGGCTTGGCAGGTGCCTTTTTGGCAGCCGGCTTGGCAGCGGCTTTCTTGGCGACTGGCTTTTTCGCTGGAGCCGCTTTCTTGACCGGAGCCGCCACTGGCGCAGGAACGTCTTGCACCGCAACCATTTCAGCCTTCGGCGGGTTGGCCGAGTTGTACTTGCTCAGCAGGGCCAGCATGGTGGTGCGCTGGGTGAACATGATTTCCATGCGACGGTTCAGGGCACGGCCCTGGGTGCTGTCGTTGGCGGCGCGCGGCATCAGGTCACCCATGCCACGCAGCATCAGGCGGTCCTGCTTCAGGCCGCTGAGGCTGAAGATCGAGGCGATGGACTGCGCACGTTCCTTGGTCAGGGCCTGGCTCACCGGCTCGGCGCCTGTGGTATCGACGTGGCCCAGTACCAGTACGGCCGTCTTCGGATCGCCTTCAACCGCCTTGGCAACGCGGGTGAATGGACCCAGGGTCACCGGCAGCAACATCGCCGGGCGTTTCGGGTTGTAGGAGCCGTCGACCGGGGCAATCACGACCAAGACGTTGTCGCGACGTTCCAGTTGCAGGTTGCTGTCCTTGATCGCGAGACGCAGGCGTGGCTCGTAATCGTCCAGCCAGGCCTGGGTAACTTTTGGATCAGGCATCGGGATGTTGGCAACGTCGACCTTGGCCAATGGCTTTGGCTTGCTTTCGAACGGCCACCACCATTTGGTATCGGTATCTGTCTTGGCAACAGCGGGTGCGGCAGCCGGTGCAGCAGCTGGGGCGCCGGATGCAGGCGTCGCAGCCTTGAGGTCGGCCTTCAGGTCAGCCTTGGCATCGTCGGTTTTCGACGAGAACGGCCACCAGCTGGAGCCGGTATCCGCCTTGGCGACGGGTGCAGCAGCAGCCGGGGCAGGTGCCGCAGCGGCAGGCGCTACCGGCGCAGCCGCCTTGGCAGCGACGGCAGGCTTGGCATCCGGCTTGGTATCAGCTTGGCTCACTGCGTCCTTGGTAGCAGCCTTATCAGAGCCAAATGACCACCAATGCCCACCTTCGGCATCATTTTGTGGGGTTTGTGCACAGCCAGTAATAGTGAGGCATAGCGCCAGTGCCAAGGACTTGTTCGATAACATGAGATATCCACAAAATGAGAAAAAATCAGGGGCCTGAATGACCCGTTAAACAGACGCTTCTGGAACATTAAAGTTACAACATTTTGCCTAGCGTCTTTTTGTATGTGCCTTTGTAACAAAAAAACGCAAGACAGCAAGCTATTTACAGACAACCGGCCAATATTCTGACCAACTTTTGCGCCCGCGGGTCCATAAGTACGTAAGGCCCCAATGTATTGGTCACAAAACCAAAGGCTACATCATGTTCCGGGTCGGCAAACCCCACCGAGCCCCCTGCCCCGGGATGCCCGAACGCCCGTGGGCCAAGGCCGAACGTGGCGTTTGGCACGTTCGGTTGATCCAACATGCAGCCCAGGCCGAACCGGGTTTGTGTCAATAAGGTTTTATCCGGGCCAATACTGTGTTCACGGGTCAACTCTTCAAGCATATCGGCTTCCAGCAAACTACCGTCGAGCAGCCCACTATAAAAACCCGCCAGACTTCGCGCATTACCGTGACCATTTGCCGCTGGCTGCTGCATACGCCGCCATTCGGGTTTATTAGTGCTGGTGAGAATAGACGGTGGATTGGTAAATGCGCGGGTAGTCATGGCCATCGGCTCGCGCATCGTTACTTGAAGTAAACGTTGTGCCGCCTCATCGCCTACATTGCCCTTGCCCCGGGCTATATGGGCCACGCGATAAAACTCTTCATCTGCCAGACCCACATGGAAGTCCAGGCCCAATGGCCGTGCAACCCGGGCCACGATGGACTCGCCCGGCCCGCGGCCGTCGGCGCGACGGAGTAATTCACCCACCAGCCAGCCGTAGGTAATCGCCGCATAGCCATGGCCTTCTCCGAGCTTCCACCACGGGGCCTCGGCCGCAAGGGCGTCGACCATCATTGGCCAGTCGTAAAGCGCTTCAGCGGGCAGGGTTTCGCGCAGGGCCGGCAGCCCGGCCTGGTGGCAGAGCAGATGGCGCAGGGTGATGGCTTCTTTGCCGGCTGCCGCGAATTGCGGCCAGTATTTAGCGACCGGTGCATCCAGCTGCAACTTGCCTTCGGCTACCAGCTGCAGCGCCGTGACGGCCGTGAAGGTCTTGGTGCAGGAGAACAGGTTGGCGATGGTATCGCTATGCCAGGCCTCGGCACCGTCCTTGTCGGCAGTACCGGCCCACAGGTCGACGACGGTTTCGCCACCGATCTGGATACACAGCGCGGCGCCACGCTCCTGAGGGTCGTCGAACAGCGCGGCAAAGGCTTCACGCACCGCTTCGAATTGGAGCTCGTAATGACCCTGAATCTGCACCTAAGCCCCCTCGGAAACGTACCGCAAAAAGTGGCCGACATTGTTCCAGCCATTGAGTGATTTGGGAACCCGCACTCGTCGATCAGGCCCCATCAATGGCCCTTGCCGGAATGCCCGCCGGCATGCCCTGCGCCCGGCTCCCCGGCATTGCCCTCACGCCCGGTTCTACCGCCTTCACCGGTGTGGGCCGCGCTTGCCGCCTTGGCCTTTTCGGCCTCCTTGCCCAACTGGTCGACCGCCGCCAGGTTACTTTTACGCACACTGTCGACAAAGCCCTGGTACGGCACATCGGTGATGCCCACCAGGCCAAAGTGGCCGTTTTCGCCGTCCAGCAGACGTCCGGTGACCGGCTGGTCCAGGTACTGGAACCAGTGCACGCCAACGATCGACGGTTCAGCCATGGCCTGCTTGAGGAAGTTGGCGTAGGCAGCCCCACGGTCCTCTTCCCTGGCCAACTGGGTCACGCCGCCCCAGAACGGGCCACGGTCCGCCGAGCCGAAGTTGAACTCGGTGATCAGTACTGGCTTGTCCAGCGCCCGCAGCGCTGCGAAATCGTAACCGTCCTGGGGCTTGAGGGTGTACATGTTGAAACTCAACACGTCGCAATACTGCGCGCAGGACGCCACCGCCTCCGGTGTACTGACCGCGTAACGGCCACCCAGCAACAGCTGGTTGGGCGCATGCCATTTCAGCGAGTCGGAGATGGTCTTGAAGTAGGCATCGGCGAAGGTCTTCTGGAAGTATTTGAAGTCTGCTTCGATTTCCGGGTGCTCGGGGTTCGGCATCGGCGGCACAAAACCCGGGTCTTCCATCAGCTCCCAGGCCGGCAGGTCGATGCCCCAGGCCTTCGACAGCCCGGCCTGGTTGCGGTACTTGTCGCGCAATTGTTTGAGAAACGCGCGCTTGGCCGGTACGTCGGTGGTCATGCGCAAGGTGCCGTAGGCCAAGGCATAGCGGGATTTCGGATCATCGCCGGGGCCGGCCCAGGCCAGCTCGTTGTCGGCAAAGTAACCGATCAGCCACGGGTCATCCCGATGGTCGCGGGCGGCAATCGCCACCGCGCGTTCGGTGGCCATGGCGAAGCGCGGGTCGAACGGGTCGGGCATGCCGCCCCACCAATCGGTACCGGTGCTGATGCTCGCGTAATCACCGACGATCGACAGGGGCAAGGTGTAAGGCACCCGGTCGGCGGTCGCCAACTGCGGCGCACTCCAGTTGCCCACGGTGTTGAAACCCCAGGCTCGCAAGCGGTCGAGGGTATGGCTGACCCAGCGTTTCGAGTCGAAACCTTCCGGCGTGCACGGCGCAGGCGGCACGCAAGGCTGGCCATAGGTGCGCTGCAGGTTGGCGCCATAGAAGTCGTACCAGCGCCCGGCATTAAAGCTGCGGCCCTGATCTGCGCCATTGCCGCTGCGGCTGTCACTGCTGCCGTAGTATTTGTCGAACGGTTCACCGGCCTTGGGCAACGCGGCAAACATCCATTCGCGGCCCGCCACGTAGGTCTGGCTGTTGTCCGGGGCCACGGTGTTAACGCCCAGGGAATAGAAAGGATGGCCTTGCGGTGTCACCAGGTACCAGCGCCCGTCACGTTTCTCGGTGCGGAAGAAACCGCTGGCGTCAAAGGCCGGGCCCTTGTTCCAGCCGCCGAATTTGTCCAGGGACGCCTTGTCGCGTTCGGCCAGCCAGCCCTTGAGCTGTTGCTGCTCCTTGACCGCAGCGGCCCTCAACTGGTCGTCACTGCTGACTTTTTCCGGCCAGCGGGCCCGGGTGGACTGCCCGTAAGCGTCCACCAGTTCACTGTAGGTGGCCTTGAGCACGGGTTCGATGTCCTGCACGCCAAAGCGCTCCAGCAAAATGCTCTGGGCAACATTGGGCTTGATCATCGACAGGGTCACCGACACCACCTGGCTGCGGTCGATCTCGCCTTCACTGCTGGCCAGCAACACGCGCTGGCCGTCAACGGTGATGGGCATCGGCGGGCCGGCCTTCATGCCCTGGCTCAGCGGCGAATTGGCTTGCAGGGGAATCAGCAACGTCTGCGCCGGGCCGGCAGGCAGGTCGACACGGCTGAACAGCGCCCTGCCGTCATTGCTCTGTACTTTGACGTACACGGTCAGCGCCCAGTCCATCGCACTTTGGATGCGCAAGCTCATGGCGCCGGACTGCGACCAGTCCCAGGCGCCGCTTTGCGGGCTGAGCACCAGGCTCGGTTCGGCCGCGGGGTTGAAGGTGATACGGCGCAGCACTTCGCCTTCAGGGGTTTGTTCGGCGTTGTATTGCGGCAGGCTGGCGTCCTGGGTCGCCACCTTGACCACATCGGCGGGCCGTACAAAGTTGAATAACGTTTGTTGCCCGGCAGGCGCAGCCAGCAATGGCGCGGCAAACAACAGGGCAAAAACAGCGGGCAGCGTGCGAATCATGTGAACAAGGCTCTCCCAAACGGCCGATGACTGGCCTGATGAAGTGAAACGATGGTGAGATAGACCACGAAGTGGGCGATTTCGCCCACGGTGGCTTATGAAATTTCCCGCCGGAACGGCGGCAAAGCATTCAGGATAGCTTTCCCATAGCGCTGGGTGACCAGGCGCCGGTCAAGCAAGGTGATGGTGCCGCGATCTTCTTCGGTCCGCAGCAGGCGCCCGCAGGCCTGGACCAGCTTCAGGGAAGCGTCCGGCACCGAGATTTCCATGAACGGATTACCGCCCCGGGCCTCGATCCATTCGGCCAGCGCCGCTTCCACCGGGTCATCCGGCACCGAGAACGGGATCTTGGCGATCACCACGTGCTCGCAGTAGGCGCCCGGCAAATCCACACCTTCGGCGAAACTCGCCAGGCCAAACAGCACGCTGGAGTCACCGCCATCCACCCGCGCCTTGTGCTTGTTCAGGGTTTCCTGTTTCGACAGGTTGCCCTGGATAAACACCTGCTTGCGCCAGTCACGGTCGAGGCCGTCGAACACGTCCTGCATCTGTTTGCGGGACGAGAACAGCACCAGCGTGCCCCGGGAACCTTCCACCAGCGACGGCAGGTCGCGAATGATCGCCGCCGTGTGGGCCGGCGCATCCCGTGGGTCGGCCTTGAGGTCCGGCACCCGCAGCACACCGGCGTCGGCGTGATGGAACGGGCTCGGCACCACGGCGGTAACGGCTTTTTTCGGCAGCCCGGCGCGCATGCGGAAGCGGTCGAAGGTGCCCAGGGCTGTCAGCGTGGCCGAGGTCACCAGGGTGCCGTAGGCCACGTTCCACAGGTTGCGTCGGAGCATTTCCGCCGCCAGGATCGGGCTGGCGTTGACCTCGATATCAAACAGCGCACCGCTTTCCGACAACGTCAGCCAACGCGCCATGGGCGGGTTGTCTTCCGGGTCTTCCACGGTAAAAGCGGTCCATAGCTCCCAGTTGCCCTGGGAGCGGGACAGCAGGCTGCCGAACAGTGGGTACCATTCTTCGGCCTGGTTGCTGGCGATGCCGATGTTCACCTCGCCGTCCATGCCTTCCTTGAGCAGGTCGGTAAGACGGGTGAACAGGTCGGTCAGGCGCGAGAAGCCTTTCTTCAGCTCGATGCCCATCTCGCGCATGTGCTCGGGGATTAGCCCGCCGACGAAACGATGACGCGGCCGCTCACGGCCTTCCACGTCTTCGCCGGGCTTGAAGTCGGCTACCTGCTCGCAGGCGCTGAACATGAACTGCTGCTGGGTCTTGATCTCTCGCGCCAGCTCCGGAACCTGCTCGATCAACTTGCCCAGGTCGCCGGGCAGCGGGTGCTGGGCCAGCAGTTTGGTGAGGTTCTTGGCGGTGGTTTCCAGCCAGTCGGCGGTGGAACGCAGGCGCGTGTAGTGGGCGAAGTGGCCGATGGCCTTGTCGGGCAGGTGATGGCCTTCGTCGAACACGTAGAGGGTGTCACGCGGGTCCGGCAATACGGCGCCGCCGCCCAGGGCCAGGTCGGCCAGGACCATGTCATGGTTGGTGACAATAACGTCGACCTTGCCCATGCCTTCCCGGGCCTTGTAAAAGGCGCACTGGCCGAAGTTGGGGCAATGGCGGTTGGTGCACTGGCTGTGATCGGTGGTCAGGCGTGCCCAGTCGGCGTCTTCCAGGGCATTCGGCCAGCTGTCGCGGTCGCCGTCCCATTTATTGCCGGCGAGTTTCTCGATCATGCTGGTAAACAGCTTCTGACTGACCTCATCGACCTCAATCTTGAAGCCTTCTTCTTCGAACAGCGACGCTGTGGCGGTTTGCGCGTGGCCTTCCTGCAACAATACATCGAGCTTGGACAGGCACATGTAGCGCCCACGGCCCTTGGCCAGGGCGAAGGTGAAGTTCAGGCCGCTGTTGCGCATCAGGTCTGGCAGGTCTTTGTAGACAATCTGCTCTTGCAGGGCGACGGTGGCGGTGGCAATCACCAGGCGTTTGCCGGCGGCCTTGGCGGTGGGAATCGCCGCGATGCAATAGGCCACGGTTTTGCCGGTACCGGTGCCGGCTTCGACGGCCACCACCGCGGGGTCGCCACTGCGCCGGCCTTCGTCGTCGGTGTCGATATCCCCGAGGACCTTGGCGACTTCGGCGATCATCAGGCGCTGGCCGTACCGCGGTTTCAAGCTCTTGGCTTCGAGAAAACGCGAGTAGGCGCCCTGGATCGTGGTTTTGAGTTCAGTGCTGATCATGGATAGTCGGGCGCAAAAAACGCTGGATAAATTTTCAGTGGTTCGGATCGGCCGCTATCATACCCCGCTAATTAATCCCGCGCAGAACGGAGTACCCCAATGACCGTGTTTAGCCTTGCTTATACCCTGCATGTACTGGCCGCCCTGATCTGGGTCGGCAGTATGTTTTTCGCCTGGATGATCCTGCGCCCCGCCGCCATGGCCGCGCTGGACGGGCCTGCCCGGCTGAAACTCTGGGTAAATGTGTTTCAACGTTTTTTCGTGTGGGTCTGGGTGGCGGTGCTGGTCTTGCCGATCAGCGGCGTCGGCCTGCTGCAACTGCGCTTCAACGGGTTTGAGACCGCGCCGCGTTATGTGCAGATCATGATGGGATTGTATGTGGTGATGACGGCGTTGTTTATCCGGATCCAGGCGTTGAAGTTGCCTGAGTTGCGCACGGCGGTGGCGGCTGAGGATTGGCCGGCCGGGGCGGCGGCGCTGGGGCAGATTCGTAAGTTGGTGGGGATTAATTTGATTGTGGGGTTGGTGCTGGTGGCGATTGCTTCGGCACGGCCGATGTTCTAGGGCACCCCATACCCTGTGGCGAGGGGCTTGCTGTGGCGAGGGAGCTTGCTCCCGCTGGAGTGCGCAGCGCTCCCGCTTTTTTTGGGGCCGCTACGCAGCCCAGCGGGAGCAAGCTCCCTCGCCACAGGTAAAGCATTAAAGCCGTTGAACAGTCACAGCACCCGCAGGCCCCGCTGGCCCCGGCTGCCCTTCCAACCCGGCCCGGCCTTTCTCGCCGCCATCGGCGCGGTACACCAGGCACCCCTTGGACTGCCCGCCTTTACCCGGTTTGCCCGCCGTGCCCGCCAAACCACCGGCACCGCCGTCCACCCAGACTTTGATTTTCTCGCCTGGGAAGTCCTGCGGCAGCTCCACACGAACCTGCGCACCCGCCGCACCCGGCAGCCCGTCGCCGCCGTTGTCGCCATTGGCGCCGCGCCCGGCCGAGCCCCAGGTGCAACCCGGGTCTTCACCGTTGGCACCGTCCAGTCCGGCGTAACCCTGGGCGCCTGCACCGCCGCGAGCATCCACCGACAGCTCATCGGCCGTCAGGGAGTTAATGCGCAAGATCAAATCGCGCCCGGCCTTGGCCGGACGTTCGTGAGTACCCGGTGCGCCACGGGAGGTGATCTGGCTACCATGTTCCAGCTGCGCCTGGCGCACCTGCAACTGCAGCGCAGTGCTGCCGGGGACGATGGCGATGCGTGCGTCGCGGCCCAGGTGCAATTCATCCACCGTCACCTGAGTGATATTGGCGGGAATCAGCAAGGTGCCGTAATCCGCCACGTCCAGCCTTTCCAGCTGCAAAACGCCACTGCTGTTGGGCAGGCGCATCAACGAGTTGGTCTCGACGCTGACGCTCTGGGCCAGGGCGATGGGGCTGACCAGCAGGGCCAACAGAAAAACCTTACGCATGATTGGCCTCCTTATTTACATCATCAGTCGGTGCCGGCGCCGAAAAGCTCTGCACATGGAACATACCCACCAGCAGGATTTGCAAGCGGTCACGCCAGGGATGGGCACGGTTTTTCACACTGCCGTTGAACAACAGCAGCTCAAGAATATGGGTCAACAACAATAGGCTGCCGGCCAGACTGACCAACAGGTGAAACGGATTGATCAGGGGTGTAAACAGATTGACCACCACCACGACCCAGAACACCAACGTCAAACACTTCCCCAGCCCCCAAAACACCTTCATCCCGCACGCTCCCCTTGCACATTATTCTTTGGGCGCACAGTAACGACTTCTAAGGGCGTTGTGCCAGTGAAGGATTAAAAAATTGATAAAGGGGCCCCTGTGGATCCCACAGGGGCCTTGAGGGTGTGTCAGCGGTTGATCTGAATTTCCACGCGACGGTTCAGGGCGCGGCCATCCGCGGTTTTGTTATCCGCCACCGGATGGCTTTCGCCGGCGCCGGTCACTGAGACAAAACTGCTACGCGGGATGCCGGAACTGACCAGGTAGTCGGTCACCGAGTGAGCGCGTCGTTCAGAGAGTTTTTGGTTGTAGGCGTCTTTACCGACGCTGTCGGTATGCCCGCTGACGCGCAGTTGCGCACTCGAGGCTTCTTTTTTCAGGCGGGTGGCGATGGTGTCGAGCTTGGTTTTGTCGGCAGCCGTCAGCTTGGCGGAGTCGAACTCGAAGTGCACGTCACGGATCACGATGGTCTCTTCCTTGACCACCACCACTTCCTCTTGAACCACCGCGACCGGAACCGGTGGGCAGCCATTGGCATCCACCTGCACCCCTTTGGGCGTGCCAGGGCACTTGTCGCGGCTGTCCGGCACACCGTCGCCGTCTTCATCGCCATCGCCGTGCACCCAGCAGTAGGCGCCGGCCATGCCGCCGATCAGCAGCGCGCCATAGCCCGCATAGGAAGAGCTTTGGGTCGCACCGATGGCCGCTCCCGTCACACCGCCGACCGCAGCGCAGGTGGGCCAATCGGTTTTTTGCAAGCCTGCGCAACCTGTCAATACTCCGGTTAGCAGAACCAAGGGTAGAGCTGTCCGCATGATGCTCATCTGACTTTCTCCTGAGGGGATCGGCGGGGGCCGATGGGTGGAGTAAAGACGGCTCTTTTCATCTGCGCCAGCGTGTCACACCCCTGTATTCATTGGGCCGGGCTGTTTATTGTCGCCGCCCGCTCTAGGCCCGCACGCTCAGGCAGGCTAGTCTCTACGGTCCTGATGCGAGGATCTTCGATGACCGCCGGTATTTCTACCCGTACACCCCAGCAAGCGCTCGCCGCGCTGCTTGATCTACACGCGCCCAAACGCCTGCTGTTATTGGGTGCCAGCCAGTTCCCGGCGTTGGATGCGTTCAAAGAGGCCCACCCGGATACCGTGGTGTCCTTTGCCGAGCCTGGCCCCTTGCCCGCCGACCTCGCCGCCCAGCGTTTTGACCTGGCCCTGGTGGTCGACTGCCTGGAACACCTGTCAAAACCTGCGGGCCTGACCCTGTTGGGGGGCATCCGCAACCTCAACGCCAGCCGCATTGCAGTGCTGGTGGACCTGGCCGCCTGCCACTGGCAAGACACCGACTTCTTCTCCCTGGCCCTGCAAGCCAGCGAGCGTTTCCAGCGGGACGATCAGGTTTTGACGCTGTTTACCTATGATCTGCTTGACTATAAGCAGGTGCCGGATTGGCTGAACGCCCGCTTCTGGGCCAACCCGGAAAACTTTGGAAAGTATTGGTGGTAACCCGATGAGTACATCCATTTGCCCCTGCGGCAGTGGCAACCTGCTGGATGCCTGCTGCGGCCATTACCACGCTGGCCACCCGGCACCATGCGCCGAAGCGTTGATGCGCTCGCGCTACAGCGCCTATGTGCTGGGCCTGGTGGACTACCTGGTAACCACCACCCTGCCCGCACAACAGGCGGGACTGGACACCGCGGCCATCGGCGCCTGGAGCGCCCAAAGCACCTGGCTGGGCCTTTCAGTGGAAAGCTCCGAGGTGTTCGGCGGCCAGCCGGAACATGCCTTCGTGACCTTTACCGCCCGCTGGCACGACAGCACCGGCGAACACAGCCACCGTGAGCGCTCCTCATTCGTACAGAACAAGGAACACTGGTACTTCATCGACCCGACGGTGGACGTGAAGGCCGGGCGCAATGACGCCTGTCTGTGCGGCAGCGGGCAGAAATTCAAGAAGTGCTGTTCCGGCTACCTCTGACATTCGTTGATACCCGGCGGGCTCGTGCTTGCTATGCTGACTCTTCATACGGAGTAACGGCATGGTTTCTCAAGCGCGGGTATTCAGGACTTACAGCCTTCTGCTGGCATTGATGCTCGGGCTGTCCGGCTGCGCGTCCTGGTTTGCCGACGATGCGCCCGCCCCCGAGGTTCGGCTGGTCAAGGTCGATCCCGTGCGGGTCAAGCTGCTGGAGCAGAAGTTCAAGCTGTATTTCCGTGTGGATAACCGCGATGACAACGACCTGACGGTGCGCGGCCTGGTGTACAAGGTCACCCTGGGCACTATGCTGCTGACCGAAGGCGAGTCCAATGAATGGCTGACCGTGCCGCCCCACAGCCACGCTTTTTTCCGGGTATCGGTGCGCACCAACCTGTGGCCGCAGATCCGCGAGGTGGTCGACATGTTGAAAAATCCGCGGGAGCCCGTGCCCTATCGCCTTGAAGGCGAACTGAAAACCGGTTTATTTATCGGGAACGACGTGCAGGTGCGGCGCAATGGCGAGATAATGCCCGGCGATTTTATTCCGGAGCGACATCGATGACTCAGCAACCCCATGTCCATGGTCCTGACTGCAACCACGACCACGATCACCATGATCACGACCACGGCCATGTCCACGGCCCAAACTGCGGCCACGCTCACCAGGAGCCGGTGCGCAACACGTTGAAGGATGTGGGTCGTAACGATCCTTGCCCGTGCGGCAGCGAGAAGAAATTCAAGAAGTGCCACGGGGCTTGATGCCCTGAACACTGGTCAGTGTGGGAGCTGGCTTGCCTGCGATAGCAATCTTTCAGACAACATTGGTGTGACTGAAACACCGCTATCGCAGGCAAGCCAGCTCCCACATTTTGACCGTATTTCAAGCTGGAATTTTGCGCTGAAACTGCAACACCACCTCCAATCCCCCGCCTTCCCGATTACTCAAGCTCAACCGCCCATCATGGGCACTGGCAATCGTATGCGCGATGCTCAACCCCAGCCCGTACCCGCCGGTCTCGGCATTGCGTGAGCCTTCCACCCGGTAGAACGGCTCCATCACCTGCTCCAGCTGTTCCTGGGGAATCCCCGGCCCACGGTCGCTGATCACAATCTTCAGGCTGGGCGCCTTGTCCTCAACCCGCACCACCACCTCACTGCCATAACGCACCGCGTTCTCCAGCAGGTTCTGCACACAACGCTTGAGGCTGCGGGCGTATCCGGGCAATGGCTGTTTGGCCCGCCCCTCTATCGTGACGGTCTCTCCCACATCCTGCAGGTCCGCTTGCAAGCTTTGCAGCAAGGCGTTGATGTCGATGTTCTGGCGCTTCTCGTTGATTTCACCGCTGCTGACAAAGTCCAGGGTGCTGGCAACCATGTGTTCCATTTCCTCCAGGTCGCTGCGAAAACGTTCCTTGGTGCGGTTGTCGTCGAGCATTTCCGTGCGCAACCGCAGGCGTGTGATGGGCGACCGCAGGTCGTGGGAAATCGCCGCGAGGAAGCGCGTGCGTTCAGCAATGTTGGCGATCAGCCGCTGCTGCATGGCATTGAACGCCTGGGCGGCGCGGCGCACTTCCGTGGGGCCATCAACAGCCAACGGTGGCCGCTGAATGTCCCGGCCCAACGCTTCGGCAGCCTTGGCCAGGGCATTGAGCGGGCGAATGGCCAGGCGCACCGCCACCAGGGCGATGATCACCAGCACCAATACCCGCAGCAAGTAAATGCGCATCACGTAGTCGAACAGCAAGTCCATCGGCGACGTACTGGTCCAGCCCTGCTCCTCGGTGGCCTGCACCTGCAGCCAGCGCCCGTCCGGCAAACGCAGGTCAATCAGGAACTGTCCCACCACCGGTTTGGAACCGAGCAAGGTCGACAGCCCCGCGTGATGGCCTTCAGCGTCCAGCAACTTGAGGCTCAACAGGTGCAGGTTCTGGGTGTAGCCGGTCTTTTCCGAGAGCACTTTATTGAGCAAACGCTCGGTGGCCTGGTCGCTGCCGCTGATACTACTGGCCACATCACTGGCCTGATCACTCAAGGTCAGGTGAAAACGCGGTGTGTCCAGCATCTTGATCAGCACATCAGCCTGCGCCGGATCGCTGTGCACCAGCCGCACCACGTCCGCCAGCCGCGTGGCAATCAGCCGGCTGGGGATTTCCAGGACCTGGCCATGACGCATGTCGTACCAGATGCTGCTGGTCAGGGCCTGGGCCGCGAGCATGCCGCTGACCAGAATCAGCACCAGCCGGCCAAACAGCGAACGCGGCAGCAGTGTCACGATTGCAGCGCCACGTCGTCGGCGGTGAGCATGTAGCCCTCATTGCGCACGGTCTTGATCAGCCCGGCCGGCAATTGCGAGCGCAGGCGGCTGACGCACACATCAATGGAGCGATCGAATGGCGTGCTGTCCTTGTCGAACACGTGGTTGAGCAAGAAGTCGCGGCTCAGCGGCCGGTTGGGGTGCTGCAACAGCAGGCGCAACACCCGGTAATCGGAGTTGCCGAGGCTCACCACCACGCCGTCCGGCGAGAGCAATTGCCGCGCCCGGGTGTCCAGCTGCCAGCCGGCGAAGCTGATACTCGGCGCTTCGTCCAGCCGCGCCCGGTCGGGAAAACTCTGCACCCGGCGCAGCACCACCTTGATTCGCACCAGCAATTCCCGTGGGTCGAACGGCTTGGGCAAATAATCGTCGGCGCCGATCTCCAGGCCGACGATCCGGTCGATCAGCGTGCCCTTGGCGGTGAGCATGATCACCGGCGTGTTGGAGCTGACCCGCAATTCACGGCACAAACTCAGGCCGTCTTCGCCGGGCAGCATCAGGTCGAGCACGATCAGGTCGATGACGTTCAGCGCCAGGCGACGGCGCATTTCCTTGCCGTCGCCGGCAGTGGACACCTGAAAACCGGCGTCACTCAGGTAGTCACACAACAGTTGGCGGATTTGCGGGTCGTCATCAACGATCAGCAGGTGGTCTTGTTTGGCCATGGGGCAACTCGTCCGAAACTCAAAAGGCAGGAGATAGCCGAAACGTCAGCCGGGAGTACGCGCAAATGTAATGGAATGTTGTGGTAAGCGGTAATCGCGCATCCACATTACAAAGCCACGGCATGACGCCCGGTATCGGTCTTTAGACTACCGAATCTAAATGAGATTAATTGTAATTTAGCCTAGGTCACTCTGAATGCCATTGCCTTCCCCTCGCGCCTTGTCGCTGCCCTCTACCCTTGCGCCGATGTTTGGCCTGCTTGCCGCCGGCAGCCTTTCTCCCACTGCCTGGGCCGATGCGCCCGTGGCGGCGTCCAATGATTCGGTGCTGAGCCTGCCGGAAATCAAAGTCGATGGCGAAGCCACCTCCACCTTCAAGGTGGACCGGGTGACCTCGGCAAAAATCAGCCAGCCCCTGCTGGACGCGCCGCAAAGCGTGACCATCGTCCCGCAGCAAGTGCTCAAGGAGCAGAACGCGCAGACGTTGCAGGAAGTGTTGCGCAACGTGCCGGGCATCACCTTCATGTCCGGCGAAGGCAACCTGGGCTGGGGCGACCTGTTTTCGATTCGCGGCTTTTCCTCGGAACAAAGCCTGACCGTCGACGGCGTGCGGGATGCTGGCCAATCGACCCGTACCGACACCTTCAACCTGCAACAGGCGGAAGTGTTCAAGGGCACCGGTTCGATCGAATCCGGCGTGTCGGCTGTAGGCGGCAGCGTCAACCTGGTGAGCAAAGAAGCGCACCTGGGGGATGCCAACAAACTCTCCGCCGGCATCGGCACCGACAGCTACCGCCGCCTCACGGGCGATTTCAACAAACAACTGAACGACACCACCGCCCTGCGCATCAACCTGATGAAGCACTACAACCAGGTGGCCGAGCGCGACGACGTGGACTACGACCGCTGGGGCATCGCGACGTCCCTCGGCTTCGGCCTGGGCACCGACACCCGCCTGTTTATCGACACCTTCTACCAGAAGGACGACAACACCCCGGACGGTGGCGTACCGATCCAGCGCGGCACCGATGGCGACCGCATGCCCGGCGTGAAGCGCTCCAATTGGTACGGCGATTCGCACCTGTACACCCAGCAAACCAAAACCACCTCGCTGACCACCCGCTTCGAGCATGATTTCGACTGGAACGAAGCGACCCTGAAAAACCAGACCAAGTGGGAGCGCACCGACAACTTCGCGGTGCTTTCACCCGCACGCTTCTTTGCCGCCAACGCCAATGGCCAGAAAACCTGCACCGGCACACGCTGTGCGACCTTGGGCTACACGGGCGTAGGACCGATCAGCCAAGTCCCCGGCAGCACGGTGAATGCCTACCCGGGATATACCAACAGCGGTAACACCGCCTACGGCATTCTGCGGGGCAGCGACTTCGGTCAGTCGACGCGCTACACCATTCTCGACAACCAGACCGACTTCGCCTTCACGCTCAATACCGGCAGCCTGGAACACGCCGTGGTCAGCGGGCTTGAGTTCTATCACGAGACCTACGGCGGCCTGAAACGCAACGCCGAGGTGCCGGCGGGCGATCTGTTCTTTGACATGAACGACCCGAACCACAGCTTTGCCAGCACCACGGTGACCAAGGGCGAAGGCCAGCCTCGCTCGGTGATCGACAACGCCGGTATCTACCTGGGTGACACCATCACCCTGAACGAACAGTGGCAAGTGCTCGGTTCCCTGCGCTACGACAACTGGCAGGCCGAGACCACCCAGCGTGGCCAGGCGTCCATCAACAGCACCGACGGCGCCGTGAGCGGTCGCGTTGGCGCGGTGTACAAGCCGTTGCCTAACGGCAGCATCTACGTGTCCTACAGCGAGGCGGCACAACCGTCGGCCTTGGGCGCGTCCACCAACAATCAGATCTACGGCGCCGCCAGCACCAGCAACTACACCCCGGCCAAGTCGAAAACCTACGAAATCGGCACCAAGTGGGACATTGCCCACGACCTGCTGAACGTCACCGCCGCGATTTTCCGCACCGAACTGGACAACTCCTGGGAATATCAGGATGGCGAAAGCGCCCCGGTCCGCGCCCTCCCGGCCAAACGTGTCGACGGCGTGGAGCTGGGCCTGCAAGGCAATATCACCCCGCGCTGGACGGTGTACAGCGGGTTCTCGGCGCTCAAGAGCACCCAGACCAAGGGCGCCAACAAAGGCGAAGAAGCCAAGAACGTTCCCGACCTGACCGCCAACCTGTGGACCACCTACGCCGTCACCGACGACCTGAGCCTGAGCTACGGCGCGCAATACGTAGGACGCCGGCGCTACAGCGACAACAAATACGTCGGCGGCCTGAACAACAACAGCAGCTACGCCACCGGCCCGTCCGGCGTGTACGCCATCTACACCCGCGACCACGAAAAGGCCCCCGGCTACTGGCTCAACAACCTGGCCGCGCAATACAAGGTGACCAAACAAACCACGGTCAACCTCAACCTCAACAACGTGTTCAACAAGTTCTACTACAGCCAGATCGGCTCATCCCTGGACGGCTTCCAGCTCTACGGCATCCCGGGCGCCGGGCGCACGCTCACGGCCAGCGTCGACTATGAGTTTTAAGCCGTGCTGATCGAGATCCCCGGCCTGTTGAGTGCCCAGGAAGTCGAGGTGGCCGTCGCCACCTTGCTCGACCAACCGTGGGTCGACGGCAAGGTCACCGCCGGGCAGCGCTCGGCCATGGCGAAAAATAACCGGCAGTTGTCGGAGGACACTCCGGTAGCCATTCGCCTGGGTGAGCAAATTCTGTCGCGGCTGTCGGACAACGCGCTGTTCATGTCCGCGGCCCTGCCAAAGAAAATCTACCCGCCACTGTTCAACCGCTACAGCGGCGGCGAGGCCTTCGACTGGCATATCGATAATGCCATCCGTGGCCTCAAGGGCGTGCGCGAACGGGTGCGCACCGATATCTCCGCCACCTTGTTCCTCGCCGACCCGGCCAGCTATGACGGCGGCGAACTGGTTATCCGCGACACCTTCGGCGACCACGCGGTGAAGCTGCCCGCCGGGCACGTGCTGATCTATCCGGGCAGCAGCCTGCACAAGATCAACCCGGTGACCCGAGGCGAGCGCATCGCCAGTTTCTTCTGGATCGAAAGCCTGGTGCGCGAAGACAGCCAGCGCCAACTGCTGCTGGACATGGACGTGGCGATTCAACGCCTCACCGCCCAGCACGCCGACGACCACGCGCTGCTGCAACTGAGCGGCGCCTATCACAACCTTTTGCGGCGCTGGAGCGATGCCTGATGCGCCGCCTTCACCTGGAGTTCTCGCCATGCTGAAACCTCGCAACTTCCTCAAGCTGGGCGCGCTGTTTGCCGTGCTGATCCTTGGTCACGCCGAAACCGCCGCCGCCCATGAAGTCACCGATGTGCTGGGCCGCAAGGTCGAGGTGCCAGACCACGTACAGCGTGTGGTGCTCGGCGAAGGCCGGCTGATTTCGGCCTTTGCCTTGCTGGACAAGGACGCGCCGTTCCAACGGATCGTCGGCTGGCAGAATGATCTGAAACTGCTGGACGCCCACACCTACAACGCTTACGTGGCGAAATTTCCGACGGTGAAAGACATTCCGCTGATTGGTCAGGCCTCGGAGCAAAGCGTCAGCGCCGAGGAAATTCTTTCGCTGAAACCCGACCTGGCGGTGTTCAGCATTTCCGGCCACGGCCCGACCGAACACAGCCCGGTGGCGGATGTATTGGCCAAGGCAGGGATAGCGGTGTTGTTCGTCGACTTCCGCATCAACCCGGTGCAAGGCACCCACACCAGCATGACGGCCCTGGGCCAGGCCCTTGGCCGGGAAACCCAGGCCAAGGCGTTCCTCGACTTTTATGACCAGCACATCAAGGTGATCACCGACGCCGTCGCCACCTTGCCGGCCGGGCCGCGCCCGAGCGTGTTCCTTGAGCTGCTGGCCGGCGCCTGGCAGGCACCGGGGCACACCACCGGCAAGAGCGGCATGGGTGAAGTGATCAAACTGGTGGGCGGGCGCAACATCGCCGCCGACGTGGTGCCGGGGGCGCTGGGGGATATCAGTGTGGAGTACGCGCTGAAGGCTGACCCGGATGTGTATGTGGCCACCGGCAATCACACGCCTGGGTTAATTCTGGGGGCTGGCGTGAGCAACAAAGACGCTCAAGCCGCGTTTGACACGGTGCTCGCACGGCCAGAGTTTGTGAACCTTCGGGCGATTCGTGAGGGCAATGCCCACGGCCTGTGGCATGACTTCTACAACTCGCCGTACAACCTGCTGGCGATTGAAGCGCTGGCCAAGTGGGTGCATCCGGAGCTGTTCGCCAAGCTGGACCCACAGGCCACCATGGAAGCGATGAACCAGCAGTTCCTCGGCATGCCGCTGCAGGGTGCTTACTGGATTGATGGCAAGGCCAAGTAACCAAGGCTCACACCCCATTCCCTGCCTGGACACGGTTCCTGTGGGAGCTGGCTTGCCTGCGATAGCGGTGTTGGATTCACCATCGCCATCGCAGGCAAGCCAGCTCCCACACTGACCGAGTATCGACAGGGATTTTCGTCGTTTTCAAGGCTGCGAATCCAATGACCACTCAAACCCTCGACCTCGCCACCGCCAGCCAGGGCTATCGTCGCCTGCTCGCGCGCCGTTGCTGGCTGTTGGCCCTGCTGGGAGGCGCGCTGGTTTGCGCAATCCTCGTGGACCTGGCCAGCGGCCCGTCGGGCATGGGCCTTGGCGCCCTGCTCGACGGTTTGCTGCACCCGGCCCACCTGAGTGCCACCGACCAAGTGATTATCTGGAACGTGCGCCTGCCCTACGCCTTGATGGCCGTATTGGTCGGTTGCGCACTGTCGCTCGCAGGCGCCGAGATGCAGGCCATCCTTAATAACCCGCTTGCCAGTCCGTTCACGCTGGGGGTTTCCTCGGCGGCGGCGCTGGGCGCGTCCTTGGTGATTGTGTTTCCGGTGACCACGCTGTGGGTGTCGGCCAATACAGCCATTTCCATTTCGGCGTTTGTATTCGCCGCCGCCTCGGTATTTTTGCTGCAAGCCATGTCACGCCTGCGGGGTGCCGGGGTGGAAAGCCTGGTGCTGTTCGGGATTGCCCTGGTGTTCAGTTGCAACGCGGTGGTCGCCCTGTTGCAACTGGTGGCCACCGAGGACGTGCTGCAGCAACTGGTGTTCTGGACCCTGGGCAGCGTGACCCGCGCCAATTGGGACAAGCTCGGCATCCTTGCCTTTGTGGTCGCCGTGGTCATGCCCTTTTCCTTCGCTGCCGCCCCGCGCCTGACCCTGCTGCGCATGGGCGAAGACCGCGCGCAAAGCTTTGGTGTCGACGTGAAGCGCCTGCGGTTTTTCTCGTTGTTGCGCATCAGCCTGCTGTCGGCCACCGCCGTGGCGTTTGTGGGAACCATCGGATTTATCGGCCTGGTAGGTCCGCATATCGCGCGGATTCTGGTGGGGGAAGACCAGCGCTTCCTGCTGCCGGCCAGCGCGCTTGTGGGCGCTTTGCTGCTGTCGCTGTCGTCCATCGCCAGCAAGCTGATCATGCCCGGGGTGATCGTACCGGTGGGTATCGTCACCGCCCTGGTGGGCGTGCCGATTTTCGTGTTGCTGGTGTTCAAGCGTGGGAGGCAGTTATGAGTAGCGGGTTGTCGGTTCAAAACGCCCACGTCAGTTATGGCCGGCGGCAGATTGTGCATGACTTGAGTTTGCCGACCTTGGCCCACGGCAGCTTGACCGCGTTGATCGGGCCCAACGGTGCGGGCAAATCGACGTTGTTGCGGGCCGTGGCCGGGTTGGAAAAGATGCAGGGCGTTGTCAGATTGGGTGACCTGGACCTGACAAAAATGTCTGTCGGCGAACGCGCCCGACGCGTGACCTATATGCCGCAGAACCTGCCGCCGGGCTTAAGCCTGAGCGTGATGGAAAGCGTGATCGCCGCGCTGCGGGTGGCGAGCGTCGATGGCCTTGCGCTGTCCAGCGACGCGTGCATGCGCGAGGCGTTTGATGCATTGCAAAGGATCGGCATCGCTCATCTGGCGGATCAGCTGTTGAGCACGTTATCCGGAGGCCAACGGCAATTGGTCAGCCTGGCGCAACTGATCGCGCGCCGCCCGCAGGTGATGCTGCTGGATGAGCCCACCAGCGCGCTGGATCTGAACTACCAGCTGAAGGTCATGGACTGCGTCAGGGGTTTGGTGCGCGAGCACAACCTGATTGCGGTGGTGGTGCTGCACGACATCAACCTGGCGGCGCGTTATGCCGACCATATCGCGGTGCTGCGACAGGGCCGGTTGTATGCCAGTGGTACAGCGGACGACGTGCTGGATGCGGCGTTGTTTGCCGAGGTCTATGGCGTGCAGGTGCGCATTGAGCGGTGTTCCCAGCAGACGTTGCAGGTGCTGGTGGATGGCGCCGTGGCTTAGATCCTCTGTGGCGAGGGAGCTTGCTCCCGTTGGGCTGCGCAGCAGCCCCAAAACCTGGGCACACGCGTCTTCAGGCGGACTGAGGTGAGGCACTCGGGAGCGCTTCGCACTGGAGCTCCAGCCCGGTCCAGCGGGAGCAAGCTCCCTCGCCACAACGGTCACTCCAGCAACTGTTTGGAGGAAATCACTGTGGCGTATTCACCGTGCAGGTTACCCAACGACATGGCGTGCACCGTCTCGGCCGAATGCATCCGCCCGAAAAAGTCCGCCTTGTCGAAGGTGTAGCAGGCATCTTCGATCACCCATGTCTCAAACCCCAGGTTGCCGGCAGTTCGGGCCGTGGCCTCCACCGAGTTATGGGTGGCCACGCCCACCAGCACCACTTGCCGAATCCCGGCCTCACGCAAATTCGCTTCCAGCCCCGTCCCACAAAACGCGTCCGGCACCCGCTTCTGGATCAGTCGCTCATCGGCTTGCGGAATAAACGCGTCCTGAAACTCCACACCCGACTGTTCCGGCCAGAACACCGACTCCGGTGAATGGGACAAATGCTGCACATGAATCACCGGCCACCCGTTGCGCCGCCAATGCTTCAAAAGCTCAAGCATCCGTGCTTCCGCCTGCGGGTTATTACGCCGCCCCAGCTTGGGATGATGGATGCCTTTTTGCTGATCAATCAGCACCAACGCTGCGCCCGAACGGATTTCCATATCGATAGACCCAAATGTTTCATTGAATTTTCGTCACGGTAACATTACCTATACCTACAGGCATTCGCCCAAGCGTCCCACCCCTTGGAGAGCTTCATGATCGATCTGTACTACTGGACCACCCCCAACGGTCACAAAGTATCGTTGTTCCTGGAAGAAGCCGGCCTGCCTTACAAGGTGCACCCGATCAACATCGGCCAGGGCGACCAGTTCAAGCCCGACTTTCTGAAAATCGCTCCCAACAACCGCATCCCGGCCATCGTCGATCACAACCCGACGGACGGTGGCGCACCGATTTCCCTGTTTGAATCCGGCGCAATCCTGCTGTACCTCGCGGAAAAAACCGGCCAGTTCATTCCCCAGGACCTGCGCGGGCGTCAGGAAGCCCTGCAATGGTTGTTCTGGCAAATGGGCGGCCTGGGCCCGATGGCCGGGCAGAATCACCACTTCAGCCAGTTTGCCCCGGAGAAGATTCCCTACGCGATCAAACGCTATGTGGATGAGACCGCCCGCCTGTATGGCGTGCTGGACCGGCGCCTGGCCGACCGCACATTTGTGGCCGGCGAGGCATACAGCATTGCCGACATGGCGATCTATCCGTGGATCGTTTCCCACAAGTGGCAAAGCCAGAAGCTGGAAGACTTCCCACATGTAGAACGCTGGTTCAACCACATCAAGCAACGCCCGGCGACAGTGCGTGCTTATGAGCTGGTGCAGAAGGTCAATCCGCCGAAGTCCTGAAGGTCAACGGGATCAAAAATGTGGGAGCGGGCTTGCTCGCGAAGGCGGTGGATCAGCCACAACTCTTTTAGCTGATACACCGCCTTCGCGAGCAAGCCCGCTCCCACACTGATTTGTGCCCGACTAGAAACCTTACGCAAATCCTGAAATAAGCATCGCCTCCCGCTTGCGTCGTTTCGCCGCGCTCACTAACGTAGCGCCTTTACTGACGCTACCCCCGCAGGAGCTTTGCCATGGCCTCGCCAGCCCTCTCACATTTTCTTCCCCGGTTCGGCGTTGCCGCGGCCATTGCCAGTGCCCTGGGCCTGGCCGGTTGCCAGTTACAAAGCACCCAAGACACCCTGCCTCCGGTTTCCGGCGTGCAGCCCATCAAGGGCTTGGCGCAGAACGTTTCGGTGCGCCGCAACAGCCAGGGCATCCCGCTGATTGAAAGCAGCACCTTCCATGACGCGCTGTTCACCCTGGGCTACGTGCACGCCAGCGACCGCATCACCCAGATGGTCACCCTGCGCCTGCTGGCCCAGGGCCGTCTGGCGGAAATGTCCGGGCCGGATGTGCTGGATGTCGACCGTTTCATGCGGGCGGTCAACCTGCGCAAGAGCGCCGGCGAGCTGTATAACGCCTCGTCGCCGCGCCTCAAGCGCTTCTTTGAAGTGTATGCGCGCGGGGTCAACGCCTACCTGTTCCGCTACCGCGACAAGCTGCCGCCTGACCTGGCCCAGACCGGCTACAAGCCTGAATACTGGAAGCCGGAAGATTCGGCGCTGCTGTTCTGCCTGCTGAATTTCAGCGAGTCCACCAACTTGCAGGAAGAACTGTCCTCGTTGGTACTGGCGCAAAAAGTCGGCGCCGACAAACTCGCCTGGCTGACCCCAAGCTACCCGGATGAACCATTGCCGGTGGCCGAGTCCGACAAGCTCAAGGGCATCAACCTGAGCCAGATCCCGGGCCTTGCCGCGTTGACCAGCCTCAGCGAACACCTCGGCACCCTGAACACCCTGGGCACCTCCAGCTCCAGCAACTGGGCGATCGGCCCGCAGCGCAGCCGCAGCAACAAGAGCCTGCTGGCCAACGACCTGTCGACGTCGATGCAGGCCCCGTCGCTGTGGAACTACGTGCAGATCCGCTCGCCGAAATACCAGGCCGCCGGTGTGTCGATTGCCGGTCTGCCAACCCTGCTTTCCGGCTTCAACGGCAAGGTGGCCTGGAGCATGAGCCAGGTCGCGGGTGACACTCAGGACGTGTTCCTGGAGAAGGTCAAGCGCCAGGGCACTGCGCTGTACTACGAGAACAACGGCAAATGGCTGCCGGCCATCGTGCGTAACGAAACCTACTTCGCCAAGGGCCAGCGGCCGATTCGTGAAGCGGTGTACGAAACCCGTCACGGGCCATTGCTCAATAGCGCCCAGTCGCTGAACAGCGGCTACGGCCTGGCCTTGCAGACCGCCGACTTCAAGGACGACAAGAGCCTGGACGCGTTCTTCGACCTGTCCCGTGCGCAAAATGCCGGTAAAGCGTCTGACGCCACCCGGGAAATTCGCGCCATTGCCCTGAACATGATCTTCGCCGACGCCAGCAGCATCGGCTGGCAAGTGACCGGGCGCTTCCCGAACCGCCGTGAGGGCGAAGGCCTGGTGCCGTCGCCGGGCTGGGATGGGCGTTTCGATTGGGACGGCTACGCCGACGCGATGCTGCACCCTTACGATCAGGACCCGACCCAGGGCTGGATCGGCACCGCCAACCAGCGCACCATTCCCCGCGGCTACGGCATGCAACTGTCCAACTCGTGGGCGGCGCCGGAACGCGCCGAACGGATCGCGCAACTGGCGGGCAGCGGCAAGCATGACAGCCGCAGCATGATCGCCATGCAGTACGACCAGACCACCACGTTTGCCGCCAAGCTCAAGAGCATGTTCCAGGCGCCGGGCATGGCCCAGCCGCTGAAACAGGCGATCGACGCATTGCCGCTGGCCGAACAGGCCAAGGCGCGGGAAGCGTTGGGCCGCCTGATGGCCTTCGATGGCCGGCTGTCCGCCACCTCCGCCGACGCGGCGATCTATGAGTTGTTCCTGCAGGAAAGCGCCAAGCAGATTTTCCTCGACGAACTCGGCCCGGAAAACAGTGCCACCTGGAAAGCCTTTATCGGCAATGCCAACCTGTCGTACTCGGCCGTGGCCGATCACCTGCTGGGCCGCGAAGACAGCCCGTTCTGGAACGACGCCCGCACCGGGCAGAAAACCGACAAGCCGGCGATCCTGGCCCGCAGCCTGGCCGCTGCAATCACCGCGGGCGACAGCGCATTGGGCGTCGATCACAAGGCCTGGCAGTGGGGCAAACTGCACAGCTACACCTGGAAAAACACCCGCGGCCAGGCCCTTCGTGGGCCAGTGGCAGCGGGGGGCGATCACAACACGCTGAACAGCGCGCCGTATAGCTGGGGCCAGAGCTTCGACACCACCCAGGTGCCGGCGCTGCGGATGATTGTCGACTTCGGGCAAGTGGAACCGATGATGGGCCAAAGCGGCATCGGCCAATCCGGCAACCCGGCCAGCCCGAACTACGCCAATGGCATCGACCCGTGGCTGAAGGCGCAATACCTGAGCTTCCCGATGCAGCCGCAGAATTTTGACGGGGTGTATGGGAAGACGCGGTTGACGTTGGTGCCGGGAAAATAACCCGATATACCTGACAAAACCGAATCAAACTGTGGGAGCGGGCTTGCTGTGGTGAGCGGGCTTGCCCTGCGTTGGGCTGCGAAGCAGCCCCATCCATCTGGGGTGAACCCGACGGGGGACAAGCCCCCTCACCACAGCAAGCCCGCTCCCACATTTGACTGCATACATTCCGATAGAACTTCTCCGCTCATCCCCGCCTCATAACTAACAAGCCCACCTCCCCGGCACGCCCATGGACCTTGTTATCGCCCGGCCCGAAGGCCTCTACTGCCCCGCCGGGGATTTCTACATCGATCCCTGGCGCCCGGTGGAGCGCTCGGTGATCACCCACGCCCACGGCGATCACGCCCGCACCGGCAACCAGCATTACCTGGCCGCGGCCCCCGGCGAAGGCATCCTGCGTTCGCGCCTGGGCCAGGGCATCAACCTGCAAACCCTGGCCTACGGTGAAACCCTGCGCCACCACGGCGTCAACGTGAGTTTCCATCCGGCTGGCCACGTGCTCGGTTCGGCCCAGGTGCGTTTGGAATACCAGGGCGAAGTCTGGGTGGCCTCCGGTGACTATAAAGTGGAGCCCGACGGCACCTGTGCGCCGTTCGAGCCGGTGCGCTGCCATACCTTTATTACCGAATCGACCTTCGGCCTGCCGATCTACCGCTGGCAGCCCCAGGCGCAGATTTTTGCCGGGATCAACGATTGGTGGCAGGCCAATATCGCCGCCGGCAAAGCCAGCGTGTTGTTCTGTTATTCCTTCGGCAAGGCTCAGCGAATCCTCCACGGCATCGACGCCAGTATCGGCCCGATCCTCAGCCATGGCGCGGTCGACCCCCTGAACCGGGTGTACCGCGAAGCCGGCATCTATATCCCCGAAACCCTCTACGCCGGTGATTTCAAAAAGACCGACCCCTTGCTCCGCCAAGCCCTGATCATCGCCCCGCCCTCGGCCGGCGGCAGTACCTGGATGCGCCGTTTCGGCGATTACAGCGACGCCTTCGCCAGCGGCTGGATGCGCTTGCGCGGTGCCCGGCGGCGACGCGGGGTGGACCGCGGCTTTGTGCTTTCAGACCACGCCGATTGGCCCGGCCTGTTGTGGGCCATTGAGCAAACCGGCGCCGAGCGGGTGATGGTCACCCACGGTTCCGTGGGCGTATTGGTCCGGCACCTGCGGGAACAAGGCCTGGATGCCCAGGGATTCACCACCGAATACGGCGATGACGAAGAGGAAGTGGCGTCATGAAAGCCTTCGCCGAGCTGTACGCCAACCTCGACGCCACCACCTCCAGCAACGCCAAGCTTGCCGCGCTGCAGGCCTATTTTCTCCAGGCGCCGGCGCAAGATGCCGCGTGGGCGGTGTACTTTTTATCCGGAGGGCGGCCCCGGCAACTGGTGCCCTCACGATTGCTGCGGGACATGGCGACCGCCGCCGCCGGCATTGAGCCGTGGTTGTTCGAAGAGAGTTATCAGTCGGTAGGCGACCTGGCGGAAACCATTTCCCTGCTGTTACCGGAATCGCCCCACACCTCGGACGACGGTTTGGCGGTGTGGCTGGAAGAAAAACTCCTGCCCCTGCGTGGCTTGCCGCCCGAAGCATTGGCCGAGCGCCTGCCCGCCTTATGGGCACAACTGGATCAACCGAGCCTGATGCTGTGCATCAAGCTGATCACCGGCAGTTTCCGGGTCGGCGTGTCGAAGCTGCTCGTCACCCGAGCCCTCGCCGCGATGGCGGAGCTGGACAGCAAGCGGGTGGCCCAGCGTCTGGTGGGCTACACCGACCTGTCCAATCGCCCGACGGCCGAAGGCTATTTGAAGCTGATTGCCGCCGAATCGTCCGACGAACACGCCCAACGTGGTGGGCAGCCTTATCCGTTTTTTCTTGCCCATGCCCTGGCCCAACCGGTGGAGCAATTCGATGCCCTGCTCGGCGCCCCCGCTGACTGGCAGGTGGAATGGAAGTGGGACGGCATCCGCGCGCAACTGGTCAAGCGCGAAGGCCGCCTGTGGATCTGGTCACGGGGCGAAGAACTGGTCACCGATCGCTTCCCGGAGCTGCACGACCTGGTACACGGCCTGCCTGATGGCACGGTGATCGACGGGGAAATCGTGGTGTGGAAAGGCTCGGTACAACCCTTCGCCCTGCTGCAACAACGCATCGGCCGCAAAACCCTGGGCAAGAAAATCCTCGAGGACGCCCCGGTCGCGGTGCTGGCCTACGACCTGCTGGAACACCACGGCGAAGACTGGCGCAACCACACCCAGGCCGAGCGCCGGGCACAACTGGAGCAGGTGATTGCCGACTGCGACCAGCCCGCGTTACGAGCTTCGCCAGTGCTGACCGGCGCCAGCTGGCAGGCATTGGCGCAGCAGCGCGAAGCGTCCCGCAGCCTGGGGGTGGAAGGCATGATGCTCAAGGCGCGGGATGGCCTTTACGGGGTGGGCCGGACCAAGGACATGGGCGTGTGGTGGAAGTGGAAAGTCGACCCGTTCAGCGTCGACGCGGTGTTGATCTACGCCCAACGTGGCCATGGCCGGCGCGCCAGCCTGTACAGCGACTACACCTTCGCCGTGTGGGACGGCCCGCCGGGCGGCGAACGTACGCTGGTGCCGTTCGCCAAGGCGTATTCGGGGCTGACCGATGAAGAAATGCGCAAGGTCGACGGGATTATCCGCAAGACCACCGTGGAAAAATTCGGCCCGGTGAGCAGTGTTACCCCAAGCCTGGTGTTTGAGCTGGGCTTCGAAGGCATTGCCCTGTCCAAGCGGCATAAGAGCGGGATTGCCGTGCGTTTCCCGAGGATGTTGCGCTGGCGCCAGGACAAGTCCGTCGAGGAGGCCGACAACCTGGCGACCCTGCAGGATTTACTGGCCTGACACCTCTCACAAACGCCACCGATCAATGTGGGAGCGGGTTTGCTGTGGCGAGCGGGCTTGCCCCGCGTTGGGCTGCGAAGCAGCCCCATCAATCTGTGGTGAACCCGACGGGGGACAAGCCCCCTCACCACAGCAAGCCCGCCCCCTCATTTGAAAACTTCACACGCCTCAAAATGATGCATGGATTTATCAATGCCCATTTTCGGGCATTTCCTGTCGACTAAACTCCTTAATCTCACCTTTTAAAACGACCATTCGGAACTATGGTGCAGAAATTGCTACTTGAGTTCGGTCTGACACCGTTCAGTAACAGTCCTAACCGCGCCACAAGCGCTTATCTTGGTTTCCAGGGATTACATAATGAAAAAAGCATTGCTGACCCTTTCTGCACTGGCTCTGTGCATGGCCGCAGGTTCTGCGCTGGCCAAGGAATACAAGGAATTGCGTTTTGGTGTCGATCCGTCCTACGCGCCGTTTGAGTCAAAAGCCGCTGACGGTAGCCTGGTGGGCTTCGATATCGACCTGGGCAATGCCATCTGTGCCGAGCTGAAGGTCAAGTGCAAGTGGGTCGAAAGTGATTTCGACGGCATGATTCCAGGCCTCAATGCCAACAAGTTTGATGGCGTGATTTCCTCGATGACCGTGACCGAAGCCCGTGAAAAGGCGATCGACTTCTCCAACGAGCTGTTCTCCGGCCCGACGTCCCTGGTGTTCAAAAAGGGCGCGAACTACTCCACGCCTGAGTCCCTCAAGGGCAAAACCGTGGGCTACGAGCAAGGCACCATCCAGGAAGCCTACGCCAAGGCCGTACTGGACAAAGCCGGTGTGACCACCAAGGCCTATGCCAACCAGGACCAGGTGTATGCCGACCTGACTTCCGGCCGCCTGGACGCTTCCGTACAGGACATGCTGCAAGCCGAACTGGGCTTTTTGAAGTCGCCAGCCGGCGCTGACTACGAAGTCAGCAAGGCCATCGACGATCCATTGCTGCCGTCCAAAACTGCGGTCGGTATCAAAAAAGGTAACAAAGACCTCAAGGCCTTGTTGGATAAAGGTATCAAAGCGTTACACGATGATGGCACCTACGCCACCATCCAGAAGAAACACTTTGGCGATCTGAACCTGTACAGCGGCAAATAATGCCTGGGGCGCCCTTCCTCTGGAGGGGCGCTTTTTTATCGCCATAGGTCCTGATTTATGTTCGAAGATCTTTTGCAAACCCTGGGGCTCAGTGCCTTTAGCTTGAAGGGTTTCGGCCCGCTGTTGCTGCAAGGCACCTGGATGACCGTCAAGTTGTCGGTGTTCTCCCTGGCCGTCAGCGTGTTGCTGGGCCTGCTCGGCGCCACCGCCAAACTCTCCAGCCTGTCGTTCGTGCGGATTCCCGCGCAGATCTACACCACCTTGATTCGCGGCGTGCCTGACCTGGTGCTGATGCTGCTGATTTTCTACAGCCTGCAAATCTGGCTGACTGGCTTTACCGACTTTATGGAATGGGACTACATCGAGATCGACCCATTCAGCGCCGGGGTGATCACCCTGGGCTTTATCTACGGTGCGTATTTCACCGAGACCTTTCGCGGCGCGATCCTCGCCGTGCCCCGTGGCCAATTGGAGGCCGCCACGGCCTACGGGCTTACGCGCGGCCAGCGGTTTCGTTTCGTGACCTTCCCGCAGATGATGCGCTTCGCCCTGCCGGGCATTAACAACAACTGGTGTGTGATGCTCAAAGCCACGGCACTGGTGTCGATCATCGGCCTGGCGGACCTGGTCAAGGCCGCGCAGGATGCGGGCAAAAGCACCTATCAGCTGTTCTATTTCCTCGTGATCGCGGCGTTTATCTACCTGCTGATCACCAGCGCGTCCAACGTCGTCCTGCGTTACCTGGAACGGCGCTACTCCGCAGGCTCCCGGGAGGCCGTGCGATGATCGAGCTTATTCAGCAATACTGGCGCCCCTTCCTTTATAGCGACGGCCAACACATTACCGGCCTGGCCATGACGATGTGGCTGCTCAGTGCCTCAATCTTCATCGGCTTCCTGGTCTCCATTCCGCTGTCCATCGCCCGGGTTTCACCCAATCGTTGGGTGCGCTGGCCGGTGCAGTTCTACACCTACCTGTTTCGCGGCACGCCGCTGTATATCCAATTGCTGATTTGCTACACCGGGATCTACAGCATCGCGGCGGTTCGCGCGCAGCCGGTGCTGGATGCGTTCTTTCGTGATGCGATGAACTGCACGATTCTCGCCTTCGCCCTCAACACCTGCGCCTACACCACGGAGATTTTTGCCGGGGCAATCCGCAGCATGGCCCACGGCGAAGTGGAAGCGGCGAAAGCCTACGGCCTGAGCGGCTGGAAGTTGTACGCCTACGTGATCATGCCGTCGGCCCTGCGTCGCTCGCTGCCGTACTACAGTAATGAAGTCATCCTGATGCTGCACTCGACGACGGTGGCCTTCACCGCGACGATCCCGGATATCCTGAAAGTCGCCCGGGACGCCAACTCGGCCACCTACATGACGTTTCAATCATTCGGTATCGCTGCGCTGATCTACCTGACCGTGACCTTTGCCCTGGTCGGTCTGTTTCGTCTGGCGGAGCGCCGCTGGCTGGCCTTTCTCGGGCCCAGCCATTAAGGAGCCTTCATGCGTCATCAGATTCATCCACTTGTGGCGCCGGTGCCGGGCACGGCGCGGCAGATCCACAGCTTCCACTTCGGGCCGGAACAGGCCGAAGGCAAGATCTACATCCAGTCGTCGCTGCATGCCGACGAGTTGCCGGGCATGTTGGTGGCCTGGCACTTGAAGGCACGCCTGGCGCAACTGGCCGCCGCCGGCCGCCTGCGCAGCGAGGTCGTGCTGGTGCCCATCGCCAACCCGACCGGCCTGGAACAGGTGTTGATGGACATCCCCCTGGGCCGCTACGAGTTGGAAAGCGGGCAGAACTTCAATCGCCTGTTTGTCGACCTGAGCGGCGAAGTCGGCCATCAGGTCGAAGGCCTGCTGGGGGATGACCCGCAGCACAACGTGGAGTTGATCCGCGACGCCCTGACCCTGGCCCTGGCGGCGCAAGAACCGGTTACGCAACTGGAGTCCCAGCGCCTGACGCTGCAACGCCTGGCGTGCGACGCCGACATGGTGCTGGACCTGCACTGCGACTTCGAAGCCGTGGCGCACCTGTACACCACCCCCGAAGCGTGGCCAAAGGTTGAGCCGTTGGCGCGCTATATCGGGTCGGAAGCCAGCCTGTTGGCCACCGACTCCGGCGGGCAGTCGTTCGATGAGTGTTTCACCCTGGTGTGGTGGCAACTGCAGCAACGGTTTGGCGAGCGCTTCCCGATTCCGATGGGCAGTTTTTCGGTGACCGTCGAATTGCGCGGCCAAGGTGATGTGAATCATGGCCTGGCCAGCCTCGACTGCCAGGCGATCATTGACTACCTGATTCACTTCGGCGCGATCAGCGGCGAGCCTGCGCCATTGCCGGAACTGCCCTACCCGGCCACACCGCTGGCGGGTGTGGAGCCGATCGCTACCCCCGTGGGCGGCTTGCTGGTGTTCAGCGCACTGCCCGGGGAATACCTGGAAGCCGGGCAACTGATTGCCGAAATCATCGACCCCATTTCTGACCGCGTAACGCCGGTGCATTGCCGCAATGCCGGCCTGCTTTACGCCCGCTCGCTGCGACGCATGGCCACTGCCGGGATGGTTATCGCCCATGTCGCAGGCCTTGAGGCCTATCGCAGCGGCTATCTACTTTCGCCTTGAGGATGCACGCCCCATGTACAAATTGACCGTTGAAGGCCTGCATAAAAGCTATGGCGACAATGAGGTGCTCAAAGGTGTTTCGCTCAAGGCCAAGACCGGCGATGTGATCAGTTTGATCGGCGCCAGCGGCTCGGGCAAAAGCACCTTTTTGCGGTGTATCAACTTTCTTGAACAGCCGAATGACGGGGCCATGACGTTGGATGGCCAGCAGATTCGTATGGTCAGTGACCGCCACGGGATGCGCGTGGCTGATGACGCGGAGTTGCAGCGTTTGCGTACGCGGTTGGCGATGGTGTTTCAGCATTTCAACTTGTGGAGCCATATGAGTGTGCTGGAGAACATCACCATGGCGCCGCGTCGGGTCTTGGGCTGCAGCAAGAAGGACGCCGAGGACCGCGCTCGCCGTTATCTGGACAAGGTTGGGCTGCCGGCGCGGGTGGCGGGTCAGTATCCGGCGTTTTTGTCGGGTGGTCAGCAGCAGCGGGTTGCGATTGCCCGGGCGTTGGCGATGGAGCCGGAGGTGATGCTGTTTGATGAGCCGACTTCGGCGCTGGACCCGGAATTGGTGGGTGAGGTGTTGAAGGTGATCCAGGGTTTGGCTGAGGAGGGCCGGACGATGATCATGGTGACCCATGAGATGAGCTTTGCCCGGAAGGTTTCGAGCCAGGTGCTGTTTTTGCACAAGGGGTTGGTGGAGGAACAGGGCGCGCCGGAGGATGTGCTGGGGAATCCGAAGAGTGAGCGGTTGCAGCAGTTTTTGAGTGGGAATTTGAAGTAGGGCTGGGGGGCATATCCGTTATTTAGGTAACGGCCGCTGACGGTTCCGCTCTTACAGCGGCTCACTTTTGAAAAGCGCAAAAGTAAGCAAAACGCTCTTGCCCCACCACTCGGTGCCTCGC
>NZ_JACARC010000152.1 GCF_013386825.1 Pseudomonas sp. IPO3778 | reverse complement strand
CAACGTGCCGCACGGCGCGGTCTTGATCAACTGCAAGGCCGGGCGAATGGTGTTGGCGGTGGAGTGGATGACGCCGGAGACCAGGCCGTCGACTTCATCCAGCGCAAGCATCATGGTGGCGATCACCACGGTGTCTTCCAGTTGCTGCTCGGCCATCGGCGCGTTGAGGCTTTTGGTTTTGCGCAGGGCCACCATGGGCTCGACGTAACGCTGGCGAATCAGGTCGGGGTCGAGGATCTCCAGGCCTTCGGGCAGTTCGATGCCATGGGCGCGGGCTACGGCTTCCACGTCTGCCGGCTTGGCCAGC
>NZ_JACARC010000151.1 GCF_013386825.1 Pseudomonas sp. IPO3778 | reverse complement strand
ATTCCACTGGGCGGGGCTGATTGCCAGGTCTTTAGCTATGAACTCTGCGGGCGAACTCATGTGGGGATCACAGACAGCTTGGACTTCCGGGAATTTTGACCCTACGCGTAAAGCGAACGTGGCTACTACGCTGGCGGGTTACGGGATTACCGATGCGCTGTCAGCTTCCAGCTTTTTAAAACCAGTAGCTGGGCAATGGATTTCGTTGGGCGGTGCGATCCCGGCCGGCGGAACTTGGGCCTATTTCTGTGCCAATTACAACGGCAATGGTCAGGCACTTGGGGGCAGCAGCGGCGTGGTCGCTGGAGGCACCGCAGTGGGTAACGGAAATAGCGTCGGTTTTGCATGGAGGATTCAGTAATGGATAACGAACAACGTCCCGAGCAGTACAACATAGAGGACATCTATCTT
>NZ_JACARC010000150.1 GCF_013386825.1 Pseudomonas sp. IPO3778 | reverse complement strand
GTCATCGGCGAAGAGTTCTTGCCGATGGACTGCAGCGACTGGACCGCAGTGATTTCAAAAATCCGCTCGGCACAACCCGACGCGCTGATCAGCGCCACGGCCGGTGGTGCCCCCAACGTCTCATTGGCCAAGCAGTTGAAAGCGGCCGCGCTGACGCTGCCTTATGGCAACCTGGCCATCGACGAAGGCACAGCCAGGACCATGGGGGATGTCGCTACGGGCATGTATATGTCCGGTTCCTACTTGACCACTATCGACACACCGGAAAACAAGAAATTCCTCGCGGACCTGAGCCAGAAATT
>NZ_JACARC010000149.1 GCF_013386825.1 Pseudomonas sp. IPO3778 | reverse complement strand
CGGCTGTCCATGCCGATCAAGGCAAACAGCATCGGCCCACTGCAGTTGATATCCACATCCAGCCACTCGCTGGGCAATGTCGTTGGCGTATCGGGGTTCAGGCGGTGGACCGGGATTTTGCCGTGGTCGATCAGGCCGCTGCCGGACAAACCGACGGTGCATGAACTGGGGGTGACGAGGCCGGAGACGGTCATGTCGCTGGCGGTACTGGCCAAAACAGTGGAGCTGGTGTTGAGCACTAACAGCGCCGCGCTAAGGCGTAGGTATCCGTTCATCGTTCGCTTCTCGGTGCAGGTAACGAACCTCGCAGTCAGAGGCGAGGTCCCAGGGGCGCCGGTCCATGGCATGTACATCGGTGGGCTTACAGG
>NZ_JACARC010000148.1 GCF_013386825.1 Pseudomonas sp. IPO3778 | reverse complement strand
GCCGGGTTGCACGGTGACGTCCATGTCGTCGACGCGGATCTGCACGATCTGGTCCATGCCCGACACGTCAATGCTGATGCCACCGTGGGACGCTTGCAGCCAGCCTTCCAGGGATGTGCCGCTGCCGTAGGCAATCATCGGCACGTCGTGGCGATAACAGGCGGTGCTGATGGCGACGATATCGTCCAGGCTGTTGGCGTAGGCCACGCCATCCGGCGGCATGGGGTCGAGGGCGGAAATATCACTGCCATGGTGTTCGCGCACACTGGCCGAAGTGGAAAACCGGTTGCCGAGCAGCTGGCTCAGTTCATCCAGCAGCGATTGTGGCAGCTGCGGGTGGGCAGGGGCGGCAGGAACGGTCATCGAACAGTCTCCTTTTTTTGTGCGCCGCGCTAGAGGCGGCATTTTGGGGAGTTATTGCTTATCTTAGGCA
>NZ_JACARC010000147.1 GCF_013386825.1 Pseudomonas sp. IPO3778 | reverse complement strand
AGTTGGGCCTCAACTTTTTTGGGAAACCAACATGAGCAGGCTCAACGGAAAAATTGCACTGATCACTGGCGGCAACAGCGGTATCGGCTTGGCCACTGCCATACGTTTTGCTGCAGAAGGCGCGCAAGTCGTTATCGTGGGGCGTCGGCAAGAGGAACTGGATAAAGCGCTGCAGATCATTGGCGCTGGAACCGTAGCCATTCAGGGTGACATTTCAAACCTGGATGACCTTGACCGAATCTACGCGCAAGTCAAAGCGGATAAAGGTCGTATCGACATCTTGTTCGCCAACGCAGGGCTGGGAGATTTCGAGCCGATCGGATCGATCACCGAAGCGTCGTTTGACCGCACCTTTGGCATCAA
>NZ_JACARC010000146.1 GCF_013386825.1 Pseudomonas sp. IPO3778 | reverse complement strand
TGCATTCCAAAAATTCTTACCGCAGAAAGCACGCGAACCACTGCGGGTCACGCTGCCCAATGCGTCTTCCTGCAGATCCAATGCCTCACCACACTGCACGCGAAACGACTTTTTCTCGCCGATTAAGCCCATCGGCAACGACTTTCGCTTTACACCAAAACGGTCATACAAATCGAGCAGCACCGTCTTGCCATCGGAGTCGTAGATCTTGCCGTTGAGCGCGCCGAGGCGCTGGAATTCGTGAGTAACGTCCAACTGCCGACGCGCCTTGGCCAGTCGTTTGTTGACCACGTCCTGCACCGACTGGAGTTCGGAGCGTGTACCGAAGGCACGAATGCCTTGGATCTCGTCGGCCTTGATGGTGAAGCGTTGTGGCAGATGCACGGTGTTAAACGGGATCAGGTTGCGCTTGCTGCCCGAAACAACTAGGCCGGATGTGCCACGCTCACCGGCCGGCACCAAGGCCAGAGTGTCGCCGTCCTTCTCGATCTGCACGGTCAGGGTAGTAATGCCCT
>NZ_JACARC010000017.1 GCF_013386825.1 Pseudomonas sp. IPO3778 | reverse complement strand
CGCGATCAGGGGTTTTGTTTTGGGCGGTCGGAAAGTATCGGCGTACGCCCTTTAGTCGTGTTCAATGCTAAAGTCCTGCCTTTCTATGCAATAGCCTTATGCATGGCTATCATGCGTGCCTCATTGTGAGGCGAGACTTGCATGCTGACGTTGTTGAAACTTCTAAAAGATGGTCGATTCCACTCCGGGGAGGCGCTTGGTGCTGCCTTGGGTGTCAGTCGCAGTGCTGTATGGAAGCAGCTTCAGCATCTCGAGGCGGAGTTGAATCTAACTATCCATAAAGTTCGTGGCAGGGGGTATCAGTTGGCGTCGCCTCTGGTGTTGTTAAGCGCTGATGAAATCGCCCGGTATGCCCCGGATCCCGCTTGGCCCGTTCATATCTCTGACTCCATTGACTCTACCAATGCTGAGGCATTGCGCCTTATTGAGGCGGGCCGCACTGCGCCGTTTCTCGTGCTTTCGGAGCAGCAAACTGCTGGCAGAGGACGGCGAGGGCGAAAGTGGGTCAGTCCTTTCGCTCAAAACGTCTACTTCAGCCTTGTGTTGCGGATTGACGGCGGTTTGCGCCAGTTGGAAGGGCTAAGTCTGGTGGTCGGTCTGGCAGTTATGCAGGCGTTACGAGATGCGGGAGTCCGCAATGCGGGACTGAAGTGGCCGAATGACGTTTTGGTCGCTCAAAAAAAGATCGCTGGGATTCTCTTGGAGCTAATCGGCGATCCCGCTGACGTCTGTCATGTCGTCCTGGGTATCGGCATTAATGTGAATATGCAGAAGACAGACGAGGTCGATCAGCAATGGACTTCCGTGCAGTTGGAGACCGGCATTGCTGTGGATCGCAACTACCTGGTAGCGCGTCTTGGCGTGCAGTTGCAGGCGTATTTGGAGCGGCACCAGTCGTTCGGCTTTTCCGCCATCCAGGACGAATGGGAGCAGAACCATTTATGGCAGGGCAGGCCTGTGTCGCTCATCGCCGGGGTGAATCAGATTGACGGAGTGGTATTAGGGATCGACGGGCAGGGTGCGTTACGGTTGGGTGTGGATGGTGTTGAGAAAGTATATAGCGGCGGTGAGCTAAGCCTGAGGTTGCGTGATGATTCTTGAGCTCGACTGTGGGAATAGCTTTATCAAATGGCGGGTTATCGAGTCGGATAACGCGCGTCTCTTTGCCGAAGGTGTCGTAGGTTCGGATGCCTCACTGATCGATAGCCTGTTCGCGCTTACTGGCCTCGGGTTAAAAGATTGCCGATTGGTGAGTGTTCGTGCCTCTGATGAGACCAATCAATTGGTCGATACCCTGATAGCGGCATTTGGTGTCAAAGTCCTCTGTGCTGCTTCAGCAAGGCAGATGGGCGGGGTGCGCAACGGGTATGAAGACTTTGAGCGCCTGGGGCTGGATCGCTGGCTCGCAATGCTGGGTGGGTATCAGTTGGCCTCGGGTGCGTGTTTGGTGCTCGACTTTGGCACGGCGGCGACCGCAGATTTCATTGCCGCGGACGGTGAGCATCTAGGAGGCTTTATTTGTCCTGGTATGCCGCTGATGCGTAATCAGTTGCGAACGCATACCCGCAAAATACGCTATGACGATATCGCCGCCGAGCGTGCGCTCGAGGCGTTATCCCCGGGGCGTACAACGGCCGAGGCCGTTGAGCGCGGTTGTACGCTCATGCTGAGAGGGTTTGTATTGACGCAGCTGGAGCTGGCCCGAAGCTACTGGGGGAGCGATTTCACCGTCTTCCTCACTGGCGGTGACGCCGAGTTGGTGGCTGATGCGGTGCCTCACGGGAGGCTCGTCCCTGATCTGGTTTTTGTTGGCCTGGCGATGGCGTGCCCTTTGTCCTGAGGTTTTTATGCGTTGGCTGTTTCTGCTTTTGCTGGTTCTCAATGTCTTCTACTACATTTGGCATCAACAGGAAGCCCCTCTGCGGGCTAAAGATGTCACGCCTTTATCCCTCTACCGTGGTTCTCAGCAAGATATCCGGCTGTTAAGTGAGTCGGCTGACGCGATGGTGCGGCGAGACAGGCTAAAAGCGCCTGAGGCGCAGCCTGGATGCTTGTATATCGGAGGCCTGGTCGACCAGAAGGAGATTCAGTCCGTTGAGCAGCGCCTCACAAGCCTGGATATCAAGGTCAAACTGCAATCTCTGAATCTGCCTGACGCTTCGGGATACTGGTTGCGAGTAAGCCCCGAAAGCCGGCGCCTGGCTGATGATCTGCCCTTTGAAAACCTTGTTAATGAATTCAATGAGTTAAAACATAAAATAATGCCGTGCGAAGGCATTGCAACCTTCGAATAGTTTGCATAGAATGGCGCCCGCTTCGCAGTGAAGACCTCTTGGGTCGACAAGGTGAAGCGAAGGTCAACGCAGCTAACCTCATATTTTTTAATGAGAAAATGCTTGACAGAAGGCTGGCATGATGTAGAATGCCGGCTCGCTTAGGAGGGGTTCCCGAGCGGCCAAAGGGATCAGACTGTAAATCTGACGTCTACGACTTCGAAGGTTCGAATCCTTCCCCCTCCACCATTTTAGCGTGAGCTGCAAGCTCCGCGGGTATAGTTTAGTGGTAGAACCTCAGCCTTCCAAGCTGATGATGCGGGTTCGATTCCCGCTACCCGCTCCAAGTTTGCAGGTTGTGCAAGTTGTTTCGCTCTTGTAGCTCAGTTGGTAGAGCACACCCTTGGTAAGGGTGAGGTCAGCGGTTCAAATCCGCTCAAGAGCTCCATATAACAAGGCAGATATGAAAATATCTGCCTTTGTTTTAACAGCTACCTCTCGTTGGCCCTGCTCTCTCTTTTGGTTTTGTTTGGGTGGGTTCGGGGTCTGTAGGGGTTTGTTGTTGTAAAGTCTTTTTCAGATCGGCATAATTGTCGGCCTGATTTTGTTTTAGGTCAGTAGCTCAATTGGCAGAGCGACGGTCTCCAAAACCGTAGGTTGGGGGTTCGATTCCCTCCTGACCTGCCAGATTCACTTGGTGTGTCTGGCTTTCTTTTCACAGGATCTTCATAGATGACTCCTAAGGCTGAAGCTCAAGGCTCTCGCTTCGATCTGCTCAAGTGGCTTGTAGTAGTCGCTGTTGTGGTGGTAGGCGTTGTCGGCAACCAGTATTACTCTGCGTCGCCGATCCTGTACCGCGTCCTCGCATTGCTCGCTCTTGCTGCTGTTGCTGCCTTTGTCGGCCTTCAGACTGCTAAGGGTAAGTCGTTTGCGGTCCTGGTAAAGGAAGCTCGCACCGAGATCCGTAAAGTCGTTTGGCCGACTCGCCAAGAAACCACGCAGACCACGCTGATTGTGGTGGCTGTTGTTCTGGTTATGGCGTTGCTGTTGTGGGGTCTTGATTCCCTGCTCGGCTGGCTTGTTTCCTTGATTGTTGGCTAAGGGTGTCCCGTGGCTAAGCGTTGGTACGTTGTGCATGCTTACTCGGGTTACGAGAAGCATGTCATGCGCTCTTTGCTAGAGCGCGTAAAGCTGGCAGGCATGGAAGATGGCTTCGGCGAAATTCTGGTTCCCACTGAAGAAGTGGTTGAAATGCGTAATGGCCAGAAACGCAAAAGCGAGCGCAAGTTCTTCCCTGGCTACGTGCTGGTTCAAATGGACATGAATGAGGGTACTTGGCACTTGGTCAAGGACACTCCTCGCGTCATGGGTTTCATCGGCGGTACCGCTGATAAGCCTGCTCCGATCACCGACAAAGAAGCAGAAGCAATTCTGCGACGTGTTGCTGATGGCAGCGACAAGCCTAAGCCGAAGACGTTGTTCGAGCCGGGCGAGGTTGTTCGTGTCACTGATGGTCCGTTTGCAGATTTTAACGGCACTGTCGAAGAAGTTAACTACGAAAAGAGCCGGATCCAAGTGGCAGTGCTCATTTTCGGTCGCTCTACTCCGGTAGAGCTAGAGTTCAGCCAGGTCGAAAAAGTCTAGCTGAGCAAGCATCCCAACCCCGCAGCCTTAGGCTGTGGGGTTTTGTCGTCACTGGGATAAACGCGCAAGTAACCGGGGAGCCTTTCGAGGCGTTCGAACCCGTAATTGGAGTGCCTCATGGCCAAGAAGATTACCGCTTACATCAAGCTGCAAGTGAAGGCCGCTCAGGCCAACCCAAGCCCACCTGTTGGTCCAGCTCTGGGTCAGCACGGCGTGAACATCATGGAATTCTGCAAGGCCTTCAACGCCCGTACTCAGGGTATTGAGCCAGGTCTGCCGACTCCAGTGATCATCACTGTATACAGCGACCGTAGCTTCACCTTCGAAACCAAGTCGACCCCGGCTTCGGTTCTGTTGAAGAAAGCTGCTGGTCTGACTAGCGGTTCCGCTCGTCCTAACACCGTTAAGGTTGGCACCGTGACCCGTGCTCAGCTGGAAGAAATCGCGAAAACCAAAAACGCGGATCTGACTGCAGCTGATATGGATGCAGCCGTGCGTACCATCGCCGGTTCTGCTCGTAGCATGGGCCTTAACGTGGAGGGTGTGTAATGGCTAAGCTGACCAAGCGCCAAAAGGCAATCGCCGGCAAAATCGAAGCGGGCAAGTCCTACAACTTTGTAGACGCTGCTGCTCTGCTGACCGAGCTGTCGACTGTCAAGTTCAGCGAGTCTGTTGACGTTGCTGTAAACTTGGGTGTTGACCCACGTAAATCCGACCAGGTCGTTCGTAGCGCTACTGTGCTGCCACACGGTACTGGCAAGACTGTACGTGTTGCTGTCTTCACCCAAGGCCCGGCAGCTGAAGCTGCTCTGGCCGCCGGCGCCGATCGCGTTGGCATGGACGACCTGGCTGCCGAAATGAAAGGCGGCGACCTGAACTATGACGTCGTAATTGCTTCCCCGGATGCAATGCGCGTTGTAGGTCAGCTGGGTCAGATCCTTGGTCCACGTGGTCTGATGCCTAACCCTAAAGTCGGCACCGTAACTCCAGACGTAGCTACCGCGGTTAAAAACGCCAAGGCTGGTCAGGTTCGTTATCGCACCGACAAAAACGGCATCATTCACACCTCCGTTGGCAAAGTCGGCTTTGATGCCGTCAAGCTGAAGGAAAACGTTGAGGCCCTGATCGCTGATCTGAAGCGTATCAAGCCAGCTTCCTCGAAAGGTATCTACGTCAAGCGCGTTACCCTGAGCACCACTATGGGCCCAGGTCTGGTCATCGACCAAGGCTCGCTGGACGTATAAGACATAAGTTGGCGCGAGTAATTGTGCCAATAGAAAGATTGGGGTCCCTGCCTGGCGGGGGCTATCCAAGACCGTAGGCGACGCGAGTCTTAAACCACAAGCCTACGCAGATGGTGCTCCCGGTTCCTTACCGAATCAGACACCAAAACGACATCCGGCCTAGGCCAGATGAAACGGTAACAAGCAGGAGTTAAACCCGTGGCAATTAATCTCGAAGACAAGAAGGCCATCGTCGCTGAAGTCAACGAGGCTGCCAAAGCTGCTCTGTCCGCTGTCGTGGCTGATGCCCGTGGTGTGACAGTAGGCGCTATGACCGGACTCCGTAAAGAGGCTCGTGAAGCTGGCGTATACGTACGTGTTGTACGTAATACCCTGCTCAAGCGCGCTGTTGCTGACACTGAATACAGTGTTCTCAACGACGTGTTCACCGGCCCGACCCTGATTGCGTTCTCCACCGATCATCCAGGCGCTGCTGCCCGTTTGTTCAAGGAATTCGCCAAGGGTCAGGACAAGTTCGAGATCAAGGCAGCTGCGTTCGAGGGCAAGTTCCTCGCAGCTAACCAAATCGACGTACTGGCAACACTGCCGACCCGTAACGAAGCTATTTCTCAGCTGATGAGCGTGATTCAAGGCGCTACCAGCAAGTTGGCTCGTACTCTGGCCGCAGTTCGCGAGCAAAAAGAAGCTGCCGCAGCCTAAGGCTGAGCACCTCCTCTCGCGTATTTTTGTTTATTTCGATGGCCGCGTAGGCCGTCCCCCAATTCAGGAATTACAGCAATGTCTATCTCCCAAGACGATATCCTCAACGCCGTAGCTGAAATGTCGGTTCTGCAGGTTGTTGAGCTGATCAAAGCTTTCGAAGAAAAATTCGGCGTTTCCGCTGCCGCTGCTTCCGCCGGTCCAGCTGCTGCTGCTGCCGTTGTTGAAGAGCAAACCGAATTCAACGTCATGCTGCTGGAAGCTGGCGAGAAGAAAGTAAACGTGATCAAGGCAGTACGTGAACTGACCGGTCTGGGCCTGAAAGAAGCCAAGGCAGTAGTTGACGGCGCCCCTGCCCAGGTTCTGGAAGCAGTGTCGAAAGACGCAGCTGACAAAGCTAAAGCAGTGCTGGAAGAAGCAGGCGCTAAAGTCGAGCTGAAGTAAGCATCGACCTTGCGTCTCCAGCCCAAGCGTTAAGCTGAAGGCTGATGGCTGGTGGCTCTTGCCACCGGCCTTTTTCCGTTATTGGCAATCGACTCGGTCGTCGCCTCTAACGCGCTGTAACCACCCGATGCGGTGGCGCAAACCATGGGGTTTGCAAGATTTTCTGGCTGCTCCCGTCGGGAGGGGCCAAACAAGCAGGTGACCAAGCTGGGGAACGCTGATGGCTTACTCATATACTGAGAAAAAACGTATCCGCAAGGACTTTAGCAAGTTGCCGGACGTCATGGATGTCCCGTACCTTCTGGCTATCCAGCTGGATTCGTATCGTGAATTCTTGCAGGCGGGAGCGACCAAAGATCAGTTCCGCGACGTGGGCCTGCATGCGGCCTTCAAATCCGTTTTCCCGATCATCAGCTACTCCGGCAATGCTGCGCTGGAGTACGTCGGTTATCGCCTGGGCGAACCGGCATTTGATGTCAAAGAATGCGTGTTGCGCGGTGTTACGTACGCCGTACCTTTGCGGGTAAAAGTCCGTCTGATCATTTTCGACAAAGAGTCGTCGAACAAAGCGATCAAGGACATCAAAGAGCAAGAAGTCTACATGGGTGAAATCCCCCTGATGACTGAGAACGGTACCTTCGTTATCAACGGTACCGAGCGTGTTATCGTTTCCCAGCTGCACCGTTCCCCGGGCGTGTTCTTCGACCACGACCGCGGCAAGACGCACAGCTCCGGCAAGCTCCTGTACTCCGCGCGGATCATTCCGTACCGTGGTTCGTGGTTGGACTTCGAGTTCGACCCGAAAGACTGCGTGTTCGTGCGTATCGACCGTCGTCGCAAGCTGCCGGCCTCGGTACTGCTGCGCGCGCTCGGCTATACCACTGAGCAAGTGCTGGATGCCTTCTATACCACTAACGTATTCCACCTGAGCGGCGAAACCCTCAGCCTGGAACTGGTGCCTCAGCGCCTGCGTGGTGAGATTGCCGTTCTGGACATCCAGGACGAAAAAGGCAAGGTCATCGTTGAAGCCGGCCGCCGTATTACCGCGCGCCACATCAACCAGATCGAAAAAGCCGGTATCAAGACGCTGGAAGTGCCTCTGGACTACGTCCTGGGTCGCACCACCGCCAAGGTCATCGTGCACCCGGCCACCGGCGAAATCCTGGCTGAATGCAACACCGAGCTGAACACCGAGATCCTGGGCAAGATCGCCAAGTCTCAGGTTGTTCGCATCGAGACCCTGTACACCAACGACATCGACTGCGGTCCGTTCGTCTCCGACACCTTGAAGATCGACTCCACCAGCAACCAATTGGAAGCGCTGGTCGAGATCTATCGCATGATGCGTCCTGGCGAGCCACCAACCAAAGACGCTGCCGAGACCCTGTTCAACAACCTGTTCTTCAGCCCTGAGCGCTATGACCTGTCTGCGGTCGGCCGGATGAAGTTCAACCGTCGTATCGGTCGTACCGAGATCGAAGGTTCGGGCGTGTTGTGCAAGGAAGACATCGTCGCGGTACTGAAGACCCTGGTCGACATCCGTAACGGCAAAGGCATCGTCGATGACATCGACCACCTGGGTAACCGTCGTGTTCGCTGCGTAGGCGAAATGGCCGAGAACCAGTTCCGCGTTGGCCTGGTGCGTGTTGAGCGTGCGGTCAAAGAGCGTCTGTCGATGGCTGAAAGCGAAGGCCTGATGCCGCAAGACCTGATCAACGCCAAGCCAGTGGCTGCGGCGGTGAAAGAGTTCTTCGGTTCGAGCCAGCTTTCGCAGTTCATGGACCAGAACAACCCGCTCTCCGAGATCACCCACAAGCGCCGTGTTTCCGCACTGGGCCCGGGCGGTCTGACGCGTGAGCGTGCAGGCTTTGAAGTTCGTGACGTACACCCGACTCACTACGGTCGTGTATGCCCGATTGAAACGCCGGAAGGTCCGAACATCGGCCTGATCAACTCCTTGGCCGCTTATGCGCGCACCAACCAGTACGGCTTCCTCGAGAGCCCGTACCGTGTGGTGAAAGACGCACTGGTCACCGACGAGATCGTGTTCCTGTCCGCCATCGAAGAAGCTGATCACGTGATCGCTCAGGCTTCGGCCACGATGAACGACAAGAAGATGCTGATCGACGAACTGGTAGCTGTTCGTCACTTGAACGAGTTCACCGTCAAGGCGCCGGAAGACGTCACCCTGATGGACGTATCGCCGAAGCAGGTTGTTTCGGTTGCAGCGTCGCTGATCCCGTTCCTGGAACACGATGACGCCAACCGTGCGTTGATGGGTTCCAACATGCAGCGTCAAGCTGTACCCACCCTGCGCGCTGACAAGCCGCTGGTAGGTACCGGCATGGAGCGTAACGTAGCTCGTGACTCCGGCGTTTGCGTCGTGGCTCGTCGTGGCGGCGTGATCGACTCCGTTGATGCCAGCCGTATCGTGGTTCGTGTTGCCGATGACGAAGTTGAAACTGGCGAAGCCGGTGTCGACATCTACAACCTGACCAAATACACCCGCTCCAACCAGAACACCTGCATCAACCAGCGTCCGCTGGTGAGCAAGGGTGATCGGGTTCAGCGCAGCGACATCATGGCAGACGGTCCTTCCACCGATATGGGTGAGCTGGCACTGGGTCAGAACATGCGCATCGCGTTCATGGCCTGGAACGGTTACAACTTCGAAGACTCCATCTGCCTGTCCGAGCGTGTGGTTCAGGAAGATCGCTTCACCACGATCCACATTCAGGAACTGACCTGTGTGGCACGTGACACCAAGCTTGGGCCAGAGGAAATCACTGCAGACATCCCGAACGTGGGTGAAGCTGCACTGAACAAGCTGGACGAAGCCGGTATTGTTTACGTAGGTGCTGAAGTTGGCGCAGGCGACATCCTGGTAGGTAAGGTCACTCCGAAAGGCGAGACCCAACTGACTCCGGAAGAGAAGCTGTTGCGTGCCATCTTCGGCGAAAAAGCCAGCGACGTTAAAGACACCTCCCTGCGCGTACCTACTGGTACCAAGGGTACGGTCATCGACGTACAGGTCTTCACCCGTGACGGCGTTGAGCGTGATGCTCGTGCACTGTCCATCGAGAAGACCCAGCTCGACGAGATCCGCAAGGACCTGAACGAAGAGTTCCGTATCGTTGAAGGCGCGACCTTCGAACGTCTGCGTTCCGCCCTGGTAGGCCACAAGGCTGAAGGCGGCGCGGGTCTGAAGAAAGGCCAGGACATCACCGACGAAGTACTCGACGGTCTTGAGCACGGCCAGTGGTTCAAACTGCGCATGGCTGAAGATGCTCTGAACGAGCAGCTCGAGAAGGCCCAGGCCTACATCGTCGATCGTCGCCGTCTGCTGGACGACAAGTTCGAAGACAAGAAGCGCAAACTGCAGCAGGGCGATGACCTGGCTCCAGGCGTGCTGAAAATCGTCAAGGTTTACCTGGCAATCCGTCGCCGCATCCAGCCGGGCGACAAGATGGCCGGTCGTCACGGTAACAAGGGTGTGGTCTCTGTGATCATGCCGGTTGAAGACATGCCGCACGATGCCAATGGCACCCCGGTTGACGTCGTCCTCAACCCGTTGGGCGTACCTTCGCGTATGAACGTTGGTCAGATCCTCGAAACCCACCTGGGCCTCGCGGCCAAAGGTCTGGGCGAGAAGATCAACCGTATGATCGAAGAGCAGCGCAAGGTTGCTGACCTGCGCAAGTTCCTGCACGAGATCTACAACGAGATCGGCGGTCGCAACGAAGAGCTGGACACCTTCACCGACCAGGAAATCCTGGATCTGGCGAAGAACCTGCGCGGCGGCGTTCCAATGGCTACCCCGGTGTTCGACGGTGCCAAGGAAAGCGAAATCAAGGCCATGCTGAAACTGGCAGACCTGCCAGAAAGCGGCCAGATGCAGCTGTTCGACGGCCGTACCGGCAACAAGTTTGAGCGCCCGGTTACTGTTGGCTACATGTACATGCTGAAGCTGAACCACTTGGTAGACGACAAGATGCACGCTCGTTCTACCGGTTCGTACAGCCTGGTTACCCAGCAGCCGCTGGGTGGTAAGGCTCAGTTCGGTGGTCAGCGTTTCGGGGAGATGGAGGTCTGGGCACTGGAAGCATACGGTGCTGCTTACACTCTGCAAGAAATGCTCACAGTGAAGTCGGACGATGTGAACGGTCGGACCAAGATGTACAAAAACATCGTGGACGGCGATCACCGTATGGAGCCGGGCATGCCCGAGTCCTTCAACGTGTTGATCAAAGAAATTCGTTCCCTCGGCATCGATATCGATCTGGAAACCGAATAACACGTGACGCGAATCGAGAGCGGGGCTGTTTAGCCCGCTCTCTGCTCCGCCAGGAGGAAAGGCCTTGAAAGACCTACTGAATTTGCTGAAAAACCAGGGTCAAGTCGAAGAGTTCGACGCCATCCGTATTGGATTGGCATCGCCTGAGATGATCCGTTCATGGTCGTTCGGTGAAGTTAAAAAGCCGGAAACCATCAACTACCGTACGTTCAAACCAGAACGTGACGGTCTGTTCTGCGCCAAGATCTTTGGCCCGGTAAAGGATTACGAGTGCCTGTGCGGTAAGTACAAGCGCTTGAAGCACCGTGGTGTGATCTGCGAGAAGTGCGGCGTTGAAGTTGCACTGGCCAAGGTTCGTCGTGAGCGCATGGCGCACATCGAGCTGGCTTCGCCGGTTGCCCACATCTGGTTCCTGAAATCGCTGCCGTCCCGTATCGGCTTGCTGATGGACATGACCCTGCGTGATATCGAACGTGTTCTCTACTTCGAGAGCTATGTCGTTATCGATCCAGGCATGACCACCCTTGAAAAAGGTCAGCTGCTGAACGACGAGCAGTACTTCGAAGCGCTGGAAGAGTTCGGCGACGATTTCGATGCCCGCATGGGTGCCGAAGCTGTCCGTGAACTGCTGCACGCTATCGACCTGGAACACGAGATTGGCCGCCTGCGCGAAGAAATTCCGCAAACCAACTCCGAAACCAAGATCAAGAAACTGTCCAAGCGTCTGAAGTTGATGGAAGCCTTCCAGGGTTCCGGCAACTTGCCAGAGTGGATGGTGCTGACCGTTCTGCCGGTTCTGCCGCCAGACCTGCGTCCGCTGGTACCGTTGGATGGCGGTCGCTTCGCGACTTCCGACCTCAACGACCTGTACCGTCGCGTGATCAACCGTAACAACCGCTTGAAGCGTCTGCTCGACCTGTCCGCTCCGGACATCATCGTGCGCAACGAAAAGCGTATGTTGCAAGAAGCGGTCGATGCCCTGCTCGACAACGGTCGTCGTGGCCGCGCTATCACCGGTTCGAACAAGCGTCCTCTGAAATCCTTGGCTGACATGATCAAGGGTAAGCAAGGTCGTTTCCGTCAGAACTTGCTCGGTAAGCGTGTTGACTACTCCGGTCGTTCGGTAATTACCGTAGGCCCGACCCTGCGTCTGCACCAGTGCGGTCTGCCGAAGAAGATGGCCCTCGAGCTGTTCAAGCCGTTCATTTTCGGCAAGCTGGAAATGCGTGGTCTCGCGACCACCATCAAAGCCGCCAAGAAAATGGTTGAGCGCGAGCTGCCAGAGGTTTGGGACGTTCTCGCTGAAGTGATCCGTGAACACCCGGTTCTCCTCAACCGTGCACCGACCCTTCACCGTCTGGGTATCCAGGCGTTTGAACCGGTACTGATCGAAGGCAAGGCTATCCAGCTGCACCCTCTGGTCTGTGCTGCGTACAACGCCGACTTCGACGGCGACCAAATGGCCGTGCACGTACCGCTGACACTGGAAGCCCAGTTGGAAGCGCGTGCGTTGATGATGTCGACCAACAACATTCTGTCGCCAGCCAACGGTGAGCCAATCATCGTTCCGTCGCAGGACGTTGTATTGGGTCTCTACTACATGACGCGTGAAGCGATCAACGCCAAGGGCGAAGGTCGTGTGTTCGCGGATCTGCAGGAAGTTGACCGTGTGTTCCGTGCCGGCGAAGCCGCACTGCATGCCAAGGTTAAAGTCCGCATCCACGAAACCATCAACGATCGTGACGGTGGCAGCGTCAAGAACACCCGTATCGTCGACACCACTGTCGGCCGTGCGCTGTTGTTCCAGGTTGTCCCACCAGGCCTGTCGTACGACGTGGTCAACCAGCCAATGAAGAAAAAGGCGATCTCCAAGCTGATCAACCAGTGCTACCGCGTGGTTGGTTTGAAAGAGACCGTTATCTTCGCTGACCAGTTGATGTACACCGGTTTTGCTTATTCGACCATTTCCGGCGTTTCCATCGGTGTTAACGACTTCGTTATCCCGGACGAGAAAGCCGCCATCATCGGTGCTGCTACCGATGAAGTGAAAGAGATCGAAAGCCAGTACGCCTCCGGCCTGGTAACCCAGGGCGAGAAGTACAACAAAGTGATCGACCTTTGGTCCAAGGCCAACGACGAAGTGTCGAAGGCGATGATGTCGAACCTCTCGAAAGAGCGCGTTATCGACCGTCATGGCGTGGAAGTCGATCAAGAGTCGTTCAACTCGATGTACATGATGGCCGACTCGGGCGCACGGGGTTCTGCTGCGCAGATCCGTCAGCTCGCCGGTATGCGTGGCCTGATGGCCAAGCCGGACGGTTCCATCATCGAAACGCCGATTACTGCGAACTTCCGTGAAGGTTTGAGCGTACTTCAGTACTTCATCTCGACTCACGGTGCTCGTAAAGGTCTGGCGGATACCGCGTTGAAAACCGCTAACTCCGGTTACCTGACTCGTCGTCTGGTAGACGTTGCGCAAGACTTGGTTGTGACTGAAGTTGACTGCGGCACCGAACACGGTCTGCTGATGACTCCGCACATCGAAGGCGGCGACGTTGTAGAGCCGTTGGGTGAGCGCGTACTGGGTCGAGTAATCGCCCGTGACGTATTCAAGCCAGGTACCGAGGAAATCATCGTTCCTGCCGGCACCCTGGTAGACGAGAAGTGGGTCGAGTTCATCGAACTCAACAGCATCGACGAAGTGATTGTTCGCTCGCCGATCAGCTGCGAAACCCGCTACGGCATTTGCGCCAAGTGCTACGGCCGTGACTTGGCTCGTGGTCACCAGGTGAACATCGGTGAAGCGGTCGGCGTTATCGCTGCCCAGTCCATCGGTGAGCCGGGTACCCAGCTGACCATGCGTACGTTCCACATCGGTGGTGCGGCAAGCCGGACCTCCGCGGCCGACAGCGTTCAGGTGAAGAATGGCGGTACCGTCCGTCTGCACAACCTGAAGCACGTTGAGCGAGTGGATGGCCACCTGGTTGCTGTGTCCCGTTCCGGTGAGCTGGCAATCGCTGATGACTACGGTCGTGAGCGTGAGCGTTACAAGCTGCCGTACGGTGCTGTGATTTCGGTTAAAGAAGGTGACAAGGTCGACGCTGGCGCAATCGTGGCCAAGTGGGATCCGCACACTCACCCAATCGTTACCGAAATGAAAGGTACCGTGACCTACGTGGGCATGGAAGAAGGCATCACGATCAAGCGTCAGACTGACGAATTGACCGGTATGACCAACATTGAAGTACTCGACGCCAAAGACCGTCCAGCTGCCGGTAAAGATATCCGTCCTGCTGTGAAGATGGTTGATGACAACGGCAAGGATCTGTTGCTGCCAGGCACTGACGTTATCGCTCAGTACTTCCTGCCAGCCAACGCCCTGGTCGGTGTTGCGGATGGTGCGAAGATCGCGATCGGTGATGTTATCGCTCGTATCCCGCAAGAGACTTCGAAGACCCGTGACATCACCGGTGGTCTGCCGCGTGTTGCCGACTTGTTCGAAGCTCGTCGTCCGAAAGAAGCGTCGATTCTGGCTGAAGTCAGCGGCACCATCGCGTTCGGTAAAGAGACTAAAGGCAAGCGCCGTCTGGTCATTACCCCGAATGACGGTAGCGATCCGTACGAAGAGCTGATTCCGAAGTGGCGTCACCTGAACGTCTTCGAAGGCGAACAGGTAAACCGCGGCGAAGTTATCTCCGACGGCCCGAGCGATCCACACGACATCCTGCGTCTGCTGGGTGTGAGTGCGCTGGCCAAGTACATCGTTAACGAGATCCAGGACGTTTACCGTCTGCAAGGCGTGAAGATCAACGATAAGCACATCGAGACCATCCTGCGTCAGATGCTGCGTAAAGTTGAAATCGCTGAATCCGGCGATTCGAGTTTCATCAAGGGTGACCAGATGGAGCTGACTCACGTACTGGTGGAAAACGAGCGTCTGGCTGGCGACGAGAAATTCGTTTCCAAGTTCACTCGTGTGTTGCTGGGTATCACCAAGGCGTCGTTGTCCACTGAGTCGTTCATCTCGGCGGCCTCCTTCCAGGAGACCACTCGCGTACTGACCGAAGCAGCGGTAACCGGCAAGCGCGATTATCTGCGCGGCCTGAAAGAAAACGTGGTTGTGGGTCGTCTGATCCCAGCCGGTACCGGTTTGGCCTATCACAGCGAGCGTAAGCGCCGCCGTGAACTCGACAAGCCGTTGCGCGTAAGCGCCAGTGAAGTGGAAGCTGCACTGACCGAAGCATTGAACTCAAGCGGTAACTGAGTTCTGCGGTAAATAAGACCGGGCCCTGGCAGCCCCGTTCGTCGGATCGAGACAGATTAGTCCCGGTTCGATGGACGGGGAGGTCGGGGCCTTGTCTTGACTGGGGACAAGATCCTCTTTAGACTCTTGTACCCCTAAATTTGGCGGGAATTCGTTCCTGCCATTTTGCTTTTCTTGCAAGACAATAGCGTCGCAAGACAACAGTGGAGCTAGTAGATGGCAACTATCAACCAGCTGGTACGTCAGCCGCGTAAGCGTATCGTCGAGAAATCCGACGTGCCTGCGCTGCAGAACTGCCCGCAACGTCGTGGCGTATGCACTCGCGTGTATACCACTACGCCGAAAAAACCTAACTCGGCACTGCGTAAAGTATGCCGTGTGCGCCTGACCAACGGTTTCGAGGTTTCCTCGTACATCGGCGGTGAAGGCCACAACCTGCAAGAACACAGCGTGGTACTGATCCGCGGCGGTCGTGTAAAAGACTTGCCAGGTGTTCGTTACCACACCGTACGCGGCTCCTTGGATACTTCCGGCGTTAAAGGTCGTAACCAGGGTCGTTCGAAGTACGGTACCAAGAAGCCTAAGTAGTAGCGGCTTTTTGTAAAACTGAATCATCTTATTTTCTGAGTCGATAAGAGTAAGGTCGGAGGCGTCCCGAAAGGGCACTAATTCCGAGCGAACCTGAAGACCGTTTGAGGGCTTATCCATGCCAAGAAGACGCGTAGCAGCCAAGCGCGAAGTGCTTGACGATCCAAAATACGGAAGCCAAATTCTGGCCAAGTTCATGAACCACGTGATGGAAAGCGGCAAGAAAGCCGTTGCCGAGCGTATCGTTTATGGCGCGCTGGAAAAGGTTAAAGAACGCAAGAACAGCGACCCCCTGGAAATCTTCGAGAAAGCTCTCGACGCCATCGCTCCGCTGGTCGAAGTGAAGTCGCGCCGTGTAGGCGGTGCTACTTACCAGGTTCCGGTTGAAGTTCGCCCGTCCCGTCGTAACGCTCTGGCAATGCGCTGGTTGGTAGACTTCGCCCGTAAGCGCGGCGAGAAGTCTATGGCCCTGCGTTTGGCTGGCGAACTGTTGGACGCTGCTGAAGGTAAAGGTGCTGCTGTTAAGAAGCGTGAAGACGTGCACCGTATGGCTGAAGCTAACAAAGCTTTCTCGCACTACCGCTTCTAATTCTAGCTTCACTAATTTTGCGAGGGCTTTATGGCTCGTACTACTCCGATTAGTCGCTACCGTAACATCGGTATCGTCGCTCACGTGGATGCTGGTAAAACCACCACCACCGAGCGCGTCCTTTTTTACACCGGCAAAAGTCACAAGATGGGCGAGGTGCATGACGGCGCCGCGACCACAGACTGGATGGTTCAGGAGCAGGAGCGTGGTATTACCATTACTTCTGCTGCCATTACCGCCTTCTGGAAAGGTTCCGAGAAGCAGTACAAGGATGAGCACCGCTTCAACGTCATCGATACCCCGGGTCACGTAGACTTCACCATTGAAGTTGAACGTTCCCTGCGTGTGCTCGACGGCGCTGTCGTTGTGTTCTGCGGTACCTCGGGTGTTGAGCCTCAGTCGGAAACCGTATGGCGTCAAGCCAACAAATACGGCGTTCCACGTCTTGTTTACGTAAACAAGATGGACCGTGCTGGTGCCAACTTCCTGCGCGTGATCGGTCAGATCAAGCAGCGTCTGGGTCACACCCCGGTGCCAATCCAGTTGGCTATCGGTTCCGAAGACAACTTCCAGGGGCAGATCGATCTGCTGACCATGGAAGCTGTTTACTGGAACGATGCTGACAAAGGTATGGTTCCTCGTCGCGAAGCTATCCCTGCTGAGCTGCAGGAATTGGCTGACGAGTGGCGCAACAACATGGTTGAAGCTGCGGCTGAAGCCAACGAAGAGCTGATGAACAAGTACCTCGAAGGTGAAGAACTCACCAACGTGGAAATCAAGGCCGCTCTGCGTCAGCGTACTATCGCTGGTGAGATCGTCTTGGCTGTTTGCGGTTCCTCGTTCAAGAACAAGGGTGTTCCCCTGGTTCTCGATGCTGTGATCGACTACCTGCCGGCACCAGTTGATATTCCTGCCATCAAGGGTACTGACCCGGATGACGAGACTATCGAGCTGGAGCGTCATGCAGACGACGCAGAACCGTTCTCCGCTCTGGCATTTAAAATTGCCACTGACCCATTCGTGGGTACCTTGACCTTCGTCCGTGTTTACTCGGGCGTGTTGAACTCCGGCGACGGCGTAATCAACTCGGTTAAAGGCAAGAAAGAGCGCGTGGGTCGTATGGTGCAAATGCACGCAAACGCCCGTGAAGAGATCAAGGAAGTACGCGCTGGTGACATCGCGGCCTTGATCGGCATGAAGGACGTCACCACTGGCGAAACCTTGTGCAACGCTGACAAGCCAATCATCCTGGTTCGCATGGACTTCCCGGAGCCGGTTATTTCGGTTGCCGTTGAGCCTAAGACCAAGGATGACCAGGAAAAAATGGGTATCGCTCTGGGCAAACTTGCTCAGGAAGATCCATCTTTCCGCGTCAAGACTGATGAAGAGACTGGTCAAACGATCATCTCCGGCATGGGCGAACTTCACCTGGACATCCTGGTTGACCGGATGCGCCGTGAGTTCAACGTCGAAGCCAACATCGGTAAGCCTCAGGTTTCCTATCGTGAGCGCATCACGAAGAACTGTGAAATCGAAGGCAAATTCGTTCGTCAATCCGGCGGTCGTGGCCAGTTTGGTCATTGCTGGATCCGTTTTGCTCCTGCTGATGAAGGTCAGGAAGGTCTGCAATTCGTGAACGAAGTAGTGGGCGGTGTTGTTCCTAAGGAATACATCCCGGCTATCCAGAAGGGTATCGAAGAGCAGATGAAGAACGGTGTTGTTGCCGGCTATCCGCTCATCGGCCTGAAGGCGACCGTTTTTGACGGTTCTTACCACGACGTCGACTCCAACGAGATGGCGTTTAAGGTGGCTGCTTCCATGGCTACCAAGCAACTGGCCCAGAAGGGCGGTGGTGAGTTGCTTGAGCCAATCATGGCAGTAGAAGTCGTTACGCCTGAAGACTACATGGGTGACGTGATGGGCGACCTTAACCGTCGTCGCGGCATGATCTTGGGTATGGAAGATACGGTTTCCGGCAAAGTGATTCGTGCCGAGGTTCCGTTGGGCGAGATGTTCGGTTATGCGACCGACGTTCGTTCCATGTCTCAGGGTCGCGCAAGCTACTCTATGGAATTCAAAAAATACAACACAGCTCCGGCGCACATCGCTGAAACTGTATCCAAAAAACAAGGCTGATTCAGTCCTTTAGGCAAGGAGTTAATTGTCGTGGCTAAAGAAAAATTTGATCGTTCCCTACCGCACGTCAACGTTGGCACCATTGGTCACGTTGACCACGGTAAAACTACGCTGACTGCTGCTCTGACTCGTGTTTGCTCCGAAATTTTCGGTTCGGCTATCGTTGACTTCGACAAGATCGACAGCGCGCCAGAAGAAAAAGCTCGTGGTATCACCATCAACACCGCTCACGTTGAATACAACTCGCTGATCCGTCACTACGCTCACGTTGACTGCCCAGGTCACGCTGACTACGTGAAGAACATGATCACCGGTGCTGCCCAGATGGACGGCGCGATCCTGGTTTGTTCGGCCGCTGATGGTCCGATGCCACAAACCCGTGAGCACATCCTGCTGTCCCGTCAGGTTGGCGTTCCGTACATCGTGGTTTACCTGAACAAGGCTGACCTGGTAGACGACGCTGAGCTGCTGGAACTGGTTGAGATGGAAGTGCGCGATCTGCTGAGCACTTACGACTTCCCAGGCGACGACACTCCGATCATCATCGGTTCTGCTCGTATGGCTCTGGAAGGCAAAGACGACAACGAAATGGGCACCACTTCCGTACGGAAACTGGTTGAGACTCTGGACAGCTACATTCCAGACCCAGTTCGTGTTATCGACAAGCCGTTCCTGATGCCAATCGAAGACGTATTCTCGATCTCCGGCCGCGGTACTGTTGTAACTGGTCGTATCGAGCGCGGTATCGTTAAGGTTCAGGATCCACTGGAAATCGTTGGTCTGCGTGACACTACCGTCACCACCTGCACCGGTGTTGAAATGTTCCGTAAACTGCTCGACGAAGGTCGTGCAGGCGAGAACTGCGGCGTTCTGCTGCGTGGTACCAAGCGTGACGACGTTGAGCGTGGCCAGGTTCTGGTCAAGCCAGGTTCGGTTAAGCCGCACACCACCTTCGAAGCTGAAGTGTATGTGTTGAGCAAAGAAGAAGGCGGTCGTCACACTCCGTTCTTCAAAGGCTACCGTCCACAGTTCTACTTCCGGACCACTGACGTGACCGGTAACTGCGAACTGCCGGAAGGCGTTGAAATGGTAATGCCAGGCGACAACATCAAAATGGTTGTCACCCTGATCAAAACCATCGCAATGGAAGATGGTCTGCGTTTCGCTATCCGTGAAGGCGGTCGTACCGTCGGCGCCGGCGTCGTAGCCAAAATCATCGCTTAATAAGTGATGTCTTGAAAAAGCCCCCGCTCAGCGGGGGCTTTTTTATTGAGTTGACACCCATATGGGGCGTCTATAGAATTGCGCCTCCTTTTAACGGGCGTGTTGCGCTCGCTGGGAATAGCAGCCGGAGTCTGAAATCCAATGGCAAATCAGCAAATTCGTATCAGGTTGAAGGCTTTTGACCACAAACTGATCGACCAATCCACCCAGGAAATCGTGGAAACCGCGAAACGTACTGGTGCTCAAGTGCGTGGTCCAATTCCACTGCCTACCCGTAAAGAACGGTTCACCGTTCTGGTCTCCCCGCACGTCAACAAAGACGCGCGTGACCAGTACGAGATCCGTACTCATAAGCGCGTGCTGGACATCGTCCTGCCAACGGATAAAACCGTTGATGCACTTATGAAGCTTGATCTGGCGGCCGGTGTGGAAGTACAGATCAGCCTCGGCTAAGACTTGGGTCTTAGTCGTGTAACGCTCTGAAATGGGCGGCCATAGCGGGTGAAAGCCCCGTACACTCATGAGGTTTACAACATGACTATTGGTGTAGTCGGTCGTAAATGCGGTATGACCCGTATTTTCACCGAAGAAGGTGTCTCCATTCCGGTCACGGTCATTGAGATCGAACCGAATCGCGTCACCCAGTTTAAAACTGAAGAAACCGATGGCTATCGTGCAGTGCAAGTCACTGTCGGCGAGCGTCGTGCTTCGCGTGTGACTGCTGCTCAAGCAGGTCACTTCGCTAAAGCAAACGTTGCAGCTGGTCGTACTGTTATGGAGTTCCGTCTTGAAGATGGCGACTACCAGGCAGGCGATCTGATCAACGCTGAAATCTTCGCCGCTGGTCAACTGGTTGATGTAACCGGTCAGTCCAAGGGTAAAGGCTTCCAGGGTACGATCAAGCGTTGGAATTTCCGTGGCCAAGACAACACTCACGGTAACTCCGTTTCCCACCGCGTCCCGGGCTCTATTGGCCAGTGCCAGACTCCTGGTCGTGTATTCAAGGGCAAAAAAATGTCCGGTCATATGGGCGCTGAGCGCGTGACCGTGCAGTCCCTCGAAGTAGTGCGCGTCGACGCTGAACGCAATCTGTTGTTGGTCAAGGGTGCTGTTCCTGGCGCTACTGGCGGCAACCTGGTTGTACGTCCAGCGGCCAAGGCTCGCGGTTAAGGGGAAGCTGACATGCAATTAAATGTAAATGACGCTCAAGCGATCGAAGTTTCCGAACTGACATTTGGCGGCGAATTCAACGAGACGCTGGTTCACCAAGCAGTCGTGGCCTACATGGCCGGCGGCCGTCAAGGTAGCAAGCAGCAAAAGACCCGTTCCGACGTTCGTGGTGGCGGTAAGCGCCCTTGGCGTCAGAAAGGTACTGGCCGCGCTCGTGCCGGTACTATCCGTAGCCCAATCTGGCGTGGCGGCGGTACCACTTTCGCAGCACGTCCACAGGATCACACCCAGAAGCTCAACAAGAAGATGTATCGCGCAGCACTGCGCTCCATCCTTGCTGAGCTCGTGCGTACTGATCGTCTGGTCGTGGTTCAGGACTTCGCTGTTGAAGCGCCGAAAACCAAAGATCTGCTGAACAAGCTGAACGGCATGGGCCTGACTGACGTCCTGATCGTGTCCGAAGCTGTTGATCAGAACCTGTACCTGGCTGCTCGCAACCTGCCACACGTTGATGTACGTGACGTGCAAGGTTCCGATCCAGTTAGTCTGATCGCATACGACAAGGTGTTGATCACCGTGTCGGCCGTGAAGAAATTCGAGGAGCTGCTGGGATGAACCAGGAACGCGTATTTAAAGTTCTGCTTGGCCCGCACGTTTCCGAAAAGGCTACGGTTCTGGCTGACAAGAAAGGCCAGTTCGTTTTCAAGGTTGCAACTGACGCAACCAAGCTGGAAATCAAGAAGGCCGTCGAAAGCCTGTTCAGCGTGAAAGTAGAGCGTGTTACTACCCTGAATGTTCTGGGTAAGAGCAAGCGCACTGCTCGCGGTCTGGGCAAGCGTAATGACTGGAAGAAGGCAGTTATCTCCCTTCAGCCAGGCCAAGATCTCGATTTCAGCAGCAGTGCTGAGTAAGGAAGGGGTGCATCATGGCAATCGTTAAATGCAAACCGACTTCCCCTGGCCGCCGTTTTGTGGTCAAGGTGGTCAACCAGGAGCTGCATAAAGGCGCTCCTCACGCACCGCTGCTCGAGAAGAAATCGAAGACTGGTGGTCGTAACAACAATGGTCGTATTACCACTCGTCACATCGGTGGTGGCCATAAGCAGCATTATCGTCTGGTCGATTTCCGTCGCAACGACAAAGATGGCATCGCTGCCACTGTCGAGCGTATCGAATACGATCCAAACCGTACTGCTCACATCGCTCTGCTGCTGTACGCAGATGGCGAGCGTCGCTACATCATCGCCCCTAAAGGCGTGAGTGCTGGTGACCAGCTGATCGCAGGTGCTTTGGCGCCGATCAAGCCGGGCAACGCTCTGCAACTGCGCAACATTCCAGTTGGTAGCACCGTACACGGCATCGAATTGAAGCCGGGTAAAGGCGCGCAAATCGCTCGTTCCGCTGGTGCTTCGGCTCAGCTGATCGCTCGTGAAGGTGTCTACGTGACCCTGCGTCTGCGCTCTGGTGAGATGCGTAAAGTACTGGCTGAATGCCGTGCGACCCTGGGCGAAGTCTCGAACTCCGAGCACAGCCTGCGTTCGCTGGGTAAAGCTGGTGCCAAACGCTGGCGTGGCGTTCGCCCAACCGTTCGTGGTGTTGCCATGAACCCGGTTGACCACCCACACGGTGGTGGTGAAGGTCGTACCTCTGGTGGTCGTCATCCGGTATCGCCATGGGGCTTCCCGACTAAGGGCGCGAAGACTCGTGGTAATAAGCGTACCGACAAAATGATCGTCCGTCGTCGCAAGTAAATAGAGGGATACGACAGTGCCACGTTCTCTGAAAAAAGGTCCTTTTATTGATCTTCACCTACTGAAGAAGATCGAAGTGGCGGCGGAAAAGAACGATCGCAAACCGGTGAAAACCTGGTCGCGTCGTTCGATGATCCTGCCACAAATGGTCGGTTTGACCATTGCAGTGCATAACGGTCGTCAACATGTTCCAGTTCTCGTGAACGAAGACATGGTCGGCCACAAACTAGGCGAGTTTGCCGGTACCCGCACATATCGTGGGCACGTGGCAGACAAGAAAGCCAAGCGTTAAGGGGTAAGGAACGATGGAAGTAGCCGCTAAGTTGTCGGGCGCTCGAATCTCCGCCCAGAAAGCCCGCTTGGTCGCCGACCAGATCCGCGGGAAGAAGGTGGGCGAAGCGCTCAACCTGTTGGCTTTCAGCAGTAAGAAAGCCGCCGAGATCATCAAGAAAGTGCTGGAGTCGGCCGTAGCCAACGCCGAGCACAACGAAGGCGCAGACGTTGATGACCTTAAGGTCAGCACCGTTTTCGTCAACGAAGGGCGTTCGCTGAAGCGCATCATGCCTCGTGCCAAAGGCCGAGCTGATCGCATCGTCAAGCGGTCTTGCCATATCACTGTCAAGGTTGCTGACAAGTAACGGAGTCGAAGAGATGGGTCAGAAAGTACATCCCATTGGCATTCGCCTGGGAATCGTCAAGGAGCACACCTCCGTCTGGTACGCAGACGGTCGGACTTATGCGGACTACTTGTTCGCTGATCTGAAGGTGCGTGAGTATCTCCAAGACAAACTAAAAAGCGCGTCCGTGAGCCGTATCGATATCCATCGTCCTGCTCAAACTGCACGTATCACCATCCACACCGCTCGTCCAGGTATCGTTATCGGGAAGAAAGGTGAAGATGTTGAGAAACTGCGTCAGGACCTGACCAAGCAAATGGGTGTGCCTGTGCACATCAATATCGAAGAGATCCGCAAGCCGGAGCTCGACGGTATGCTGGTTGCGCAGAGCGTAGCTCAGCAGCTGGAGCGTCGCGTAATGTTCCGTCGCGCTATGAAGCGCGCAGTACAGAACGCCATGCGCATTGGTGCCAAAGGCATCAAAATCCAAGTGAGCGGTCGTCTCGGCGGTGCTGAAATCGCACGTACTGAATGGTATCGCGAAGGTCGTGTGCCACTGCACACCCTGCGTGCCGACATCGACTATGCCAACTACGAAGCTCACACCACTTACGGTGTGATCGGTGTAAAGGTTTGGATCTTCAAAGGCGAAGTAATTGGTGGTCGCCAAGAAGAACTGAAACCACAAGCACCAGCGCCTCGTAAAAAAGCTGCTAAGTAAGGGGTACGCCAAATGTTGCAACCAAAGCGTACGAAGTTCCGCAAGCAGATGACAGGCCACAACCGTGGTCTGGCTCAGCGCGGTAGCAAAGTCAGCTTCGGCGAATATGCGCTGAAGTCTGTAGCTCGTGGTCGTCTCACCGCTCGTCAGATCGAGTCAGCGCGTCGTGCTCTGACCCGTCACGTTAAACGTGGCGGCAAGATCTGGATCCGTGTATTCCCGGACAAGCCTATCTCCAAAAAGCCCCTCGAAGTTCGGATGGGTAAAGGTAAGGGTAACGTGGAATATTGGGTTGCCCAGATTCAGCCAGGCAAAGTCCTGTATGAAATCGAGGGTGTTACTGAAGAGCTGGCGCGTGAGGCTTTCGCCCTGGCTGCTGCAAAGCTGCCGCTCGCCACCTCCTTTGTTAAACGGACGGTGATGTGATGAAAGCGAATGAACTTCGTGAAAAATCCGCACAGCAGCTGAACGAGCAACTGCTCGGCCTGCTGCGCGACCAGTTCAATCTGCGTATGCAGAAAGCAACTGGCCAGTTGGGGCAGTCTCATCTGCTCTCGCAAGTTAAGCGTGACATTGCTCGCGTGAAGACTGTGCTCAACCAGCAGGCAGGTAAGTGATCATGGCTGAAGCCGAAAAGACTGTCCGTACGCTGACTGGCCGTGTTGTCAGCGACAAGATGGACAAAACCATCACCGTTTTGATCGAGCGTCGCGTTAAGCACCCGATCTACGGTAAATACGTTAAGCGTTCGACTAAGCTGCACGCGCACGACGAAACCAATCAGTGCCACATCGGCGACAAAGTCACTATTCGTGAAACTCGTCCGCTGGCCAAGACCAAGTCTTGGGCACTGGTTGATGTTCTCGAACGCGCTGTGGAAGTCTAAGGACTAGGGGTCGGAGAAATTATATGATTCAGACTCAATCCATGCTCGATGTGGCCGATAACAGCGGCGCACGCCGCGTTATGTGCATCAAGGTGCTGGGTGGCTCCCATCGTCGTTACGCTGGTATCGGTGACATCATCAAAGTTACCGTGAAGGAAGCAATTCCTCGCGGTAAAGTGAAAAAAGGCCAAGTGATGACTGCTGTTGTAGTCCGCACTCGTCACGGCGTACGCCGTGCAGATGGCTCCATTATCCGCTTTGATGGCAACGCTGCTGTTCTTCTGAACAACAAGCAAGAGCCGATCGGCACCCGTATCTTTGGGCCAGTGACCCGTGAACTTCGTACCGAGAAGTTCATGAAGATCGTCTCGCTCGCCCCAGAAGTGCTGTAAGGAGATCCGACATGCAAAAGATTCGTCGTGACGACGAGATCATCGTGATCGCCGGCAAAGACAAAGGTAAGCGCGGTAAGGTGCTGAAGGTTCTTGCTGATGACCGTCTGGTCGTTGGTGGTCTGAACCTGGTCAAGCGCCATACCAAGCCTAACCCGATGTCGGGCGTACAAGGCGGTATCGTCGAGAAAGAAGCGCCACTGCACGCTTCTAACGTCGCCATCTTCAACGGCGAAACCAACAAGGCTGACCGCGTTGGTTTCAAAGTAGAAGACGGTAAGAAAATTCGTGTCTTCAAGTCGACCCAAAAAGCGGTTGATGCTTGAACACTGCTAGGTAGAAGACCATGGCACGACTAAAAGAGATTTACCGGAAGGAAATCGCACCGAAACTTAAGGAAGAACTTAAGCTTTCGAACGTGATGGAAGTTCCGCGCGTTACCAAAATCACCCTGAACATGGGTCTGGGCGAAGCGATCGGCGACAAAAAAGTCATCGAGCACGCTGTTGCTGACCTGGAAAAGATCACCGGCCAAAAAGTCGTTGTGACCTACGCTCGGAAATCCATCGCTGGCTTTAAAGTCCGTGAAGGTTGGCCGATCGGCGTCAAAGTGACTCTGCGCCGTGAGCGTATGTACGAATTCCTGGATCGTCTGCTGTCGATCTCCCTGCCTCGGGTCCGCGACTTCCGCGGCCTGAATGCCAAGTCCTTTGATGGTCGTGGTAACTACAGCATGGGCGTTAAAGAGCAGATCATCTTCCCGGAAATCGACTACGACAAGATCGATGCTCTCCGCGGTCTGGACATCACCCTGACCACCACTGCCAAGAACGATGATGAAGGCCGCGCTCTGCTGCGTGCGTTCAAATTCCCGTTCCGCAACTGATTGGAGTAGGACCATGGCCAAGATGAGCATGAAAAACCGCGAGCTGAAACGTCAGCTCACGGTTGCCAAGTACGCCAAGAAGCGTGCAGCACTGAAAGCAATCATCGTTGATCTGAACGCAAGTCCAGAAGCACGTTGGGAAGCTACAGTTGCTCTGCAGAAGCAGCCACGTGACGCAAGCGCTTCGCGCATGCGTAACCGCTGCCGCCTGACCGGTCGTCCACACGGCGTTTACCGCAAGTTCGGCCTCGGCCGTAACAAACTGCGTGAAGCGGCAATGCGTGGTGACGTACCAGGTCTGGTTAAAGCCAGCTGGTAAGTACTTTCGAAGTCTCGGTGGCCAGGATCGCAAGATACTGACCACCGGTGGCCTAGAATCTGGAACAAGCCCCTATTGGGGCTTGTTTCATTTCCGGAGTGTGTCTAAAATACGCGGCTCGCCTGAGCCCGTGTGTTTTATGCCCGGAGATTCTCGGTGACATATGTAGCCGCAAGGCTAATTTTTTTGTATTAGGAGCGTCTAGCCCATGAGTATGCAGGACCCGTTAGCGGACATGCTAACTCGTATCCGTAATGCCCAGATGGCTGAAAAGTCCGTCGTAAGCATGCCATCTTCCACGTTGAAGGTTGCTGTTGCCAAAGTCCTGAAAGACGAAGGCTACATTGCGGGTTATCAGATCAGCAGCGAAATCAAGCCACTGCTGTCCATCGAGCTGAAGTACTTCGAAGGCCGTCCGGTCATCGAGGAAGTGAAGCGCGTTAGCCGTCCAGGCCTGCGTCAGTACAAGTCCGTCGATGATCTGCCAAAAGTTCGTGGCGGTCTCGGTGTGTCTATCGTCTCCACCAACAAAGGTGTGATGACGGATCGTGCTGCGCGCGCTGCCGGTGTCGGCGGCGAAGTTCTTTGCACAGTGTTCTAAGGGGGGATAAGCATGTCACGCGTCGCTAAGAACCCCGTTAAGCTGCCAGCCGGTGTCGAAGTAAAATTCGCAGGTGGCCAGCTTTCGGTGAAGGGTGCCAAGGGCACTCTGGAACTGAACATCCATTCGTCCGTTGAGGTCGTTGAAGAAGCTGGTGAGCTGCGTTTTGCTGCTCGCAATGGCGATCAACAAACTCGCGCAATGGCCGGTACCACTCGTGCGTTGGTAAACAACATGGTCCAAGGCGTAAGCCAAGGCTTCGAGCGTAAGCTCCAGCTGGTCGGTGTTGGTTACAAAGCGCAAGCAAAAGGCACGGTTCTGAACCTGGCCCTTGGCTTCTCGCACCCAGTGGATTACGAACTGCCGGAAGGCATCACCGCTGAGACCCCTAGCCAAACCGACATCCTGATCAAGGGTATCGATAAGCAGCTGGTAGGTCAGGTGGCCGCTGAGATCCGCGACTTCCGTCCACCAGAGCCGTACAAAGGCAAAGGTGTGCGCTACGCGGACGAAGTCGTCCGTCGTAAAGAAGCCAAGAAGAAGTAGGGCATAGCAAATGACCGACAAAAAAGTTACTCGACTGCGTCGCGCTCGCAAAGCACGCCTGAAAATGCACGAACTCGAAGTCGTGCGTCTCTGCGTGTTCCGCTCGTCGCAGCACATCTACGCCCAGGTCATCTCGGCCGACGGCAACAAAGTCCTGGCAAGCGCCTCGACTTTGGATAAAGAACTGCGTGATGGTGCCACTGGCAACATCGACGCGGCCACTAAGGTTGGCCAGCTGGTCGCTACGCGTGCTAAGGCCGCTGGCGTCTCGCAAGTGGCTTTCGACCGCTCTGGCTTCAAGTACCACGGTCGCGTGAAAGCGCTGGCTGATGCTGCTCGTGAAGCTGGGCTGGAGTTCTAAGTTATGTCAAATAACGACCAAAAGCGCGACGAAGGCTACATTGAGAAGCTGGTTCAAGTTAACCGCGTAGCCAAAACCGTTAAAGGCGGCCGTATCTTCACTTTCACCGCGTTGACCGTGGTGGGTGATGGTAAAGGGCGCGTTGGCTTCGGCCGTGGCAAGTCACGTGAAGTGCCTGCTGCGATCCAGAAGGCAATGGAAGCTGCTCGTCGCAACATGATCCAAGTTGATCTGAACGGCACCACTCTGCAGTACGCAATGAAGTCCGCTCACGGCGCTTCGAAGGTGTACATGCAGCCTGCTTCTGAAGGTACCGGTATCATCGCTGGCGGCGCTATGCGTGCTGTCCTCGAAGTTGCTGGCGTTCAGAACGTTCTGGCCAAGTGCTACGGCTCGACTAACCCGGTAAACGTGGTTCACGCCACTTTCAAGGGTTTGAAAGCAATGCAGTCTCCTGAATCCATTGCCGCCAAGCGTGGCAAAAGCGTCAAGGAGATCTTCTGATCATGGCTACCGTTAAAGTAACGCTGATCAAAAGCATGACCGGCCGCATCCCTAACCACAAATTGTGCGTTAAGGGTTTGGGTCTGCGTCGCATCGGTCACACTGTAGAAGTACTTGATACTCCCGAGAATCGCGGGATGATCAACAAGGCTTACTACATGCTGCGTGTCGAGGGTTAATTCGATGAAACTCAATGATCTGAGTCCAGCGCCGGGTTCCCGTCGCGAAAAGCATCGTCCGGGCCGTGGTATCGGTAGTGGTTTGGGCAAGACCGGTGGCCGTGGCCACAAAGGTCAGTCCTCCCGCTCCGGTGGCACCATCGCTCCAGGCTTTGAAGGCGGTCAACAGCCGCTGCATCGTCGCCTGCCGAAGTTCGGTTTCGTTTCCCTGAAAGCCATGGATCGCGCAGAAGTGCGTTTGTCCGAGCTGGCCAAAGTGGAAGGCGACATCGTTACCGTGCAGACCCTGAAAGATGCCAACGTGATCAACGTCAACGTACAGCGTGTGAAAATCATGCTGTCCGGTGAAGTGACTCGCGCTGTCACTATCGGCAAGGGAATCGGCGCCACCAAAGGTGCGCGTTCGGCTATCGAAGCAGCTGGCGGCAAGTTCGAGGAATAAATGGCTAAGCAAGGTGCTCTCTCAGCGCTCGGCAAAGGCGGTATGTCTGAACTTTGGGCTCGTCTGCGTTTTCTGTTCCTGGCGATTATCGTCTACCGAATAGGCGCACACATCCCGGTTCCAGGTATCAACCCGGACCGACTCGCAGACCTGTTTCGACAGAATGAGGGGACCATTCTTAGCTTGTTCAACATGTTTTCCGGCGGCGCGCTGGAACGGATGAGCATCTTTGCACTGGGGATCATGCCGTACATCTCGGCATCGATCATCATGCAACTGATGACCGCCGTCAGCCCGCAGCTGGAGCAGTTGAAGAAGGAAGGTGAAGCTGGCCGTCGCAAGATAAGCCAGTACACCCGCTACGGCACTGTCATCCTCGCCCTGGTCCAAGCTATCGGCATGTCCGTTGGCCTGGCTGGGCAGGGTGTTGCGTTCACTGGTGACTTTGGCTTCCATTTCGTCGCGGTATCCACTTTTGTGGCTGGTGCGATGTTCATGATGTGGCTGGGTGAGCAGATTACTGAGCGTGGTGTTGGTAACGGTATCTCGATGTTGATTTTCGCAGGTATCGTCGCCGGTCTTCCGAGAGCGATTGGGCAGTCTTTCGAGTCTGCGCGTCAGGGTGATATCAATATCTTCGCCCTGGTTGCAATCGGTTTGTTGGCAGTAGCGATTATCGGTTTTGTGGTGTTCATTGAGCGTGGCCAGCGTCGTATTGCTGTTCACTACGCCAAGCGTCAGCAGGGCCGTAAGGTCTTTGCCGCGCAGACCAGCCACTTGCCGCTGAAAGTGAACATGGCCGGGGTTATTCCTGCCATTTTTGCGAGCAGCATTTTGCTGTTCCCGGCTTCGTTGGGTGCCTGGTTCGGTCAGTCTGAAGGTATGGGCTGGTTGCAGGACATCTCGCAGTCGATCGCTCCTGGTCAGCCGTTGAATATTCTGCTGTTTAGTGCAGGGATTATTTTCTTCTGCTTCTTCTATACGGCGTTGATGTTCAATCCGAAAGACGTAGCGGAAAACCTGAAGAAGTCCGGTGCCTTTATTCCGGGTATTCGTCCAGGTGAGCAGTCTGCGCGCTACATTGATGGCGTTCTGACTCGCTTGACCATGTTCGGTGCTCTATATATGACGGCCGTGTGCTTGCTGCCCCAGTTCCTGGTGGTTGCAGCAAACGTTCCGTTCTACCTTGGCGGGACCTCGTTGCTGATCGTCGTCGTGGTTGTGATGGACTTCATGTCCCAAGTACAATCGCACCTCGTTTCGCACCAGTACGAATCCCTGATGAAGAAAGCCAACCTGAAGGGTTACGGCAGCGGCATGTTGCGCTGAGTACCCATAAGGTTCGAGGAGTTGGTGATGAAAGTTCGTGCATCGGTGAAAAAGCTGTGCCGTAACTGCAAGATTATTCGCCGCGAAGGTGTTGTTCGAGTAATTTGCAGCGCGGAACCGCGTCACAAACAGCGCCAAGGCTGAGTGTGATCCGCTTGAAGCCCGGCAGCTAGTGCGCTGCCGGGTTGATTATTTGTTATTACAGCGATATTATCTCGCGCCCTATTTCTTGGCTTCCGGGGCGTAGGTAGCTGTCAATTGGAGTCCCACTGAATGGCCCGTATTGCAGGCGTTAACATTCCAGATAACAAGCACACTGTTATCTCGCTGACCTACATCTATGGTGTTGGTCGCACTACTGCGCAGAAAATTTGCGCAGATACTGGGGTAAACCCAGCCGCAAAGATCAAAGATCTGAGCGACGAGCAGATTGAGCTGTTGCGTGGCGAAGTGGCGAAGTTCACCACTGAAGGTGACCTGCGTCGCGAAATCAACATGAAAATCAAGCGTTTGATGGACCTCGGTTGCTACCGTGGTCTGCGTCATCGTCGTGGTCTTCCAGTACGCGGTCAGCGTACCAAGACTAACGCGCGTACCCGTAAAGGTCCGCGTAAGCCGATCCGCAAGTAATCGCCCACGCGAATCGACAGGAAATTAATCATGGCAAAACCTGCTGCTCGTCCTCGTAAAAAAGTTAAAAAGACAGTGGTTGATGGCATCGCCCACATCCATGCATCTTTTAACAACACAATCGTGACCATCACCGACCGTCAAGGTAACGCGCTTTCTTGGGCTACCTCCGGTGGTTCGGGTTTCCGCGGTTCCCGCAAGTCCACCCCGTTTGCTGCTCAAGTAGCTGCTGAACGTGCTGGTCAAGCTGCGCTGGAATATGGCCTGAAAAACCTCGACGTCAACGTCAAAGGTCCAGGTCCAGGTCGTGAGTCTGCTGTCCGTGCATTGAACGGCTGTGGCTATAAGATCGCCAGCATCACCGACGTGACGCCAATCCCGCACAACGGGTGCCGTCCGCCGAAGAAGCGCCGCGTGTAATCCAGGAGATTGTAAAGAATGGCTCGTTACATTGGTCCAAAATGCAAACTCGCTCGTCGTGAAGGCACCGATCTCTTTCTGAAGAGCGGCGTGCGCGCGATCGAATCGAAGTGCAACATTGAAGCAGCACCTGGTATCCACGGCCAACGCCGCGGTCGCCAGTCCGATTACGGCACCCAACTGCGTGAAAAGCAGAAGGTCCGTCGTATCTACGGCGTTCTCGAGCGTCAATTCAGCGGCTACTACAAAGAAGCTGCTGGCAAGAAAGGTGCAACCGGTGAAAACCTGCTGCAACTGCTCGAATGCCGTCTGGACAACGTTGTATACCGTATGGGCTTTGGTTCGACTCGTGCCGAATCCCGTCAGCTGGTATCGCACAAATCCGTCAGCGTAAACGGCCAAACCGTTAACGTCCCGTCGTACCAGGTTCGTGCTGGTGACGTGGTCGCGATTCGCGAGAAAGCAAAAAATCAACTTCGCATTGTCCAAGCTCTCGATCTGTGTGCCCAACGTGGCCGCGTAGAATGGGTAGAAGTAGACACTGAGAAGAAGTCGGGCGTTTTCAAGAACGTTCCTGCTCGCAGTGATCTGTCCGCCGACATCAACGAAAGCCTGATTGTCGAGCTCTACTCCAAGTAAGGGCTAGAAAATAGGTGCATCCATGCAGATTTCGGTAAATGAGTTCCTGACACCCCGTCACATTGATGTGCAGGTTGTCAGTCCAACCCGCGCCAAGATCACTCTCGAGCCTCTCGAGCGTGGTTTTGGCCACACCCTGGGCAACGCGCTGCGCCGCATCCTGTTGTCCTCAATGCCCGGCTGTGCAGTAGTCGAGGCCGAGATTGACGGTGTGCTCCACGAGTACAGCGCCATCGAAGGTGTACAGGAAGACGTAATTGAAATCCTGTTGAACCTTAAAGGTCTGGCTATCAAGCTGCACGGCCGTGACGAAGTTACGCTGACCTTGTCGAAGAAGGGTTCGGGGGTGGTTACCGCTGCCGATATTCAGCTGGATCATGATGTCGAGATCGTTAATCCCGATCACGTAATCGCTAACCTGGCGTCTAACGGCGCCCTGAACATGAAGCTCACCGTAGCTCGTGGTCGTGGTTATGAACCGGCCGACTCGCGTCAGAGCGATGAAGACGAAAGCCGCAGCATTGGTCGCTTGCAGCTTGACTCTTCGTTCAGCCCGGTTCGCCGTATCGCATACGTGGTGGAAAACGCCCGTGTCGAGCAGCGTACTAACCTGGACAAGCTGGTTATTGATCTGGAAACCAACGGTACTCTGGATCCTGAAGAGGCTATCCGCCGCGCTGCAACCATTCTGCAACAGCAGTTGGCTGCGTTCGTCGACCTCAAGGGTGACAGCGAACCAGTGGTAATCGAGCAGGAAGACGAGATCGATCCGATCCTGCTTCGCCCGGTTGACGATCTGGAACTGACTGTACGTTCGGCTAACTGCCTTAAGGCGGAAAACATTTACTACATCGGCGATCTGATTCAGCGCACCGAAGTAGAACTGTTGAAGACTCCGAACCTGGGCAAGAAATCCTTGACTGAAATCAAGGACGTTCTGGCCTCCCGCGGTCTGTCCCTCGGCATGCGCCTCGACAACTGGCCGCCTGCAAGTCTTAAGAAGGACGACAAGGCGACTGCCTGATCGTCGTAATCACCGAACGTGAGTTTGGTAAGGAATGAACCATGCGTCATCGTAAAAGTGGTCGTCACCTGAGCCGTACCAGCTCGCACCGTAAGGCTATGTTCCAGAACATGGCGGTGTCGCTGTTCGAGCACGAGCTGATCAAAACTACACTGCCGAAAGCTAAAGAACTGCGTCGCGTTGCTGAGCCGCTGATCACTTTGGCCAAGACAGACAGCCTGGCTAACCGCCGTCTGGCTTTCGACCGTACTCGTTCGAAAGCTATCGTTGGTAAGCTCTTCAACGACCTGGGCAAGCGTTACGCTACCCGTGAGGGTGGCTACCTGCGCATCCTCAAGTGCGGTTTCCGCGCTGGTGACAACGCGCCTATGGCGTACGTTGAGCTGATCGATCGTCCAGTTGGCGGTGAAGCTGTATCCGCTGAGTAAGACGTCAGTCTGTAACGAAGAACCGGGCCTAGTGCCCGGTTTTTTGTGCGCGATAGAAAACCGGAATTACCGTGGGCGAATTCGAATCCGGCTTATGACGCTGTTTTGGCTATCCGTTCGGATAGGCCGTTAGATATTCTCTATCGAAGCTCATGATTTAATGAATTTGAAGGTGTCACCTTCCTGGTCAATACTCCCCCCAAGCCGATTAGCCGGCAGTTTCGAGTCTGACCTGAGGAAGATTGAGCATGAGCCAGAATAAAACCCTTACTACCGCCAGCGGCGCCCCGGTTGCCGATAACCAGAACTCCCGCTCTGCCGGTCCACGCGGTCCGTTGCTGCTCGACGATTTTCACCTGATCGAGAAGCTCGCCCACTTCAACCGTGAAAACATTCCTGAGCGTCGTGTTCACGCTAAAGGGTCGGGCGCCTACGGCACGTTCACCGTCACTAAAGACATCACGCAGTTCTCCAGCGCCAAGCTGTTTGAGTCGGTGGGTAAACAAACCCCTACCTTCCTGCGCTTCTCCACTGTGGGCGGAGAGCGCGGTTCGGCTGACACTGAGCGCGATCCACGCGGCTTCGCCTTGAAGTTCTATACCGAAGAAGGCAACTGGGACATCGTTGGCAACAACACCCCGGTGTTCTTCATCCGTGACCCGCTGAAGTTCCCGGACTTTATCCACACCCAAAAGCGCCTGCCGCAAAGCAATCTGAAAAGTGCGCAGATGATGTGGGACTTCTGGTCGCACTCCCCAGAGGCGCTGCACCAGGTCACCATCCTGTTTTCGGACCGTGGCATCCCTGACGGCTACCGTCACATGCACGGCTTCGGCAGCCACACCTATAGCCTGATCAACGCCAAAGGCGAGCGTCACTGGGTGAAGTGGCACTACAAGACCCAGCAAGGCATCAAGAACCTGGCACCGGCTGATGCTGCACGCCTGGCGGGTACCGACCCTGATTACGCCCAACGCGATCTGTTCGGCGCTATCGAGCGCGGTGATTTCCCGAAATGGCGCGTGTGCATTCAGATCATGACTGAAGCCCAGGCGAACGCTCACTACGAGAACCCGTTCGACGTGACCAAAACCTGGTCGCAGAAAGAGTTCCCGTTGATCGAAGTCGGTGAGCTGGAGCTGAACCGCAACCCGCTGAACTACTTCGCTGAAGTTGAGCAGGCAGCATTCGGTCCAAGCAACATGGTCCCGGGTGTTGGCTTGTCGCCAGACCGCATGCTGCAAGGTCGTGTGTTCGCTTACGCGGATGCTCACCGCTACCGTGTCGGTACCAACCACCAGCACCTGCCGGTGAACGCGGCGCGCAGCCCGGTCAACAGTTACCAGCGTGATGGTTCGATGGCATTGGGCACCAATGGCGGTGCGGCTCCAAACTACGAGCCGAACAGCTACGCCGATGCACCGAAGCAGGCGCCTCAGTATGCTGAGCCAGCCTTGGCCCTGACCGGCGCGGCAGACCGTTACGATCACCGCGAAGACACCGACTACTACAGCCACGCCGGTGCGCTGTTCCGCCTGATGAATGATGAGCAGAAAGCCCTGCTGATCAACAACATCGCCGGCGCCATGGCGGGTGTTTCCAGCGACGTGGTTCAGCGCCAGTTGCAGTACTTCTTCAAGGCAGATCCTGCTTATGGAGAAGGGATCGCATCTGCGCTGGGTGTATCGCTTAACTAACTCTAAACGATAAGCAGAACCGCCCTCATTTGGGCGGTTTTTGCGTTATTTCAGCTACTTTTCACCGGAAATCTTCACTTTTCTGCCGTTGGTCCCGTGACCTCCGGGTCATCATGGTTCAAACTACAGACTTTCAAGCAGGGAGATGTAGGGCGATGCAAGGTCACCCCGACGTAATCGATTACCTCAACACGTTGCTGACGGGCGAACTGGCAGCTCGTGACCAATATTTCATTCACTCGCGGATGTACGAAGACTGGGGCTTTACCGAGCTCTATGAGCGTATCAACCATGAAATGGAAGAAGAGGCACAGCACGCCGACGCGCTGATGCGCCGTATTCTGATGCTCGAAGGTACGCCACGTATGCGTCCCGACGATCTGGACACCGGCACCACGGTGCCTGACATGCTCGCCAGCGACTTGCGCCTTGAGTACAAGGTCCGTGCCGCGCTCTGCAAGGGCATTGAGCTCTGCGAGCAGCACAACGACTACGTCACGCGGGAAATCCTGCGGGTGCAATTGAATGACACTGAAGAAGATCACACCTACTGGCTGGAAAAGCAGTTGGGCCTGATCAAGTTGATTGGCCTGGAGAACTACCTGCAATCGCAGTTCTGATTCCTCCGGCGAAAAAAAAGCCCCTGTCACTTACACGGTGACAGGGGCTTTTTCGTGGGCCTGAATAATCAGTCCTTGTCGCGGGCCAGCAGCGGCTTGAGGTAGAAGCCGGTGTGAGATTGCTTCATCTCGGACACCTGCTCCGGTGTGCCGACCGCAATGATCTGCCCACCCTTGGAGCCGCCTTCCGGCCCCAGGTCCACCAGCCAGTCGGCGGTCTTGATCACATCCAGGTTGTGTTCGATCACCACCACGGTGTTGCCGTGGTCACGCAGGCGATGCAGTACATCCAGCAGCTGTTGAATATCTGCGAAGTGCAAGCCAGTGGTCGGCTCATCGAGGATATACAGGGTCTTGCCGGTATCGCGCTTGGACAACTCGCGAGACAACTTCACCCGCTGTGCCTCACCACCCGACAGCGTGGTCGCCGATTGCCCCAACTTGATGTACGACAGACCCACATCCATCAGTGTCTGCAGCTTGCGCGCCAAGGCCGGTACCGCGTCGAAGAACACCCGTGCTTCCTCGATCGTCATCTCGAGGGTTTCGTGGATGTTCTTGCCCTTGTACTTGATCTCAAGGGTTTCACGGTTGTAGCGCTTGCTCTTGCACACATCGCACGGCACATAGATGTCCGGCAGGAAGTGCATCTCAACCTTGATCAGCCCATCGCCTTGGCACGCCTCGCAGCGCCCGCCCTTGACGTTGAACGAGAACCGGCCAGGGCCGTAGCCACGGGAGCGTGATTCCGGCACGCCGGCGAACAGCTCGCGAATAGGGGTGAACAGTCCGGTGTAGGTCGCCGGGTTCGAGCGCGGTGTGCGGCCAATCGGGCTTTGGTCGATATCGACCACCTTGTCCAGGTGCTCCAGGCCCTTGATGCTGTCGTGAGCGGCGGCTTCCAGAGTGGTCGCGCCGTTCAGCGCAGTGGCGCTCAACGGAAACAGCGTGTTGTTGATCAGTGTCGACTTGCCCGAGCCGGATACACCGGTCACGCAGGTCAGCAGCCCCAGTGGGATCTCCAGGTCGACATTGCGCAAGTTGTTTCCTCGCGCGCCCTTGAGGTGCAGGGCCATCTTCTTGTTGCGCGGCGTACGTTTGGCCGGCACGGCGATCTTGACGCGGCCCGACAGGTATTTGCCGGTCAGCGAGTCAGGATGGGCCATTACCTCGGCAGGAGTCCCTTCGGCGACAATATGCCCCCCGTGCACACCTGCGCCCGGGCCGATGTCGACCACGTAGTCAGCCAGGCGAATCGCGTCTTCATCATGCTCGACCACGATCACCGTGTTGCCGATGTCCCGCAGGTGCTTCAGCGTGCCCAGGAGGCGGTCGTTGTCCCGTTGGTGCAGGCCAATCGACGGCTCATCGAGGATGTACAACACACCCACCAGGCCGGCGCCAATCTGGCTGGCCAGGCGAATCCGCTGGGCTTCACCACCGGAAAGCGTGTCGGCACTGCGGTCCAGTGACAGATAGTCCAGGCCTACGTTAACCAGGAACTGCAGCCGCTCGCGGATCTCCTTGAGGATCTTGTCGGCAATCTCCCCACGGCGCCCGGTGAGCTTCAGCGTGCCGAAGTATTCGCAGGCATCGCCAATCGGCAGGTTGGTCACGGCTGGCAGCGTCTTCTCGCCAACCCACACGTGCCGCGCTTCACGGCGCAGGCGGGTGCCACGGCAATCCGGGCACGGCTGGGTGCTGAGGAACTTGGCCAGTTCCTCGCGCACGCTGGCCGATTCGGTTTCGCGGTAGCGCCGTTCCAGGTTCGGCACGATGCCTTCGAACGGGTGTGAACGCTTGACGATATCGCCACGGTCGTTCAGGTACTTGAAGTCGACGTTCTGCGAACCGCTGCCATGCAGGATGACTTTCTGCTGTTCGGCCGGCAGCTCGTTGAAGGGCACTTCCAGGCTGAACTTATAGTGCGACGCGAGCGAACCCAGCATCTGGAAGTAATAGACGTTACGCCTGTCCCAGCCGCGTATCGCACCTTCCGCGAGCGTCAGGTCACCATTGACCAGGCGCTTGATGTCGAAGAATTGTTTAACTCCCAGGCCATCACAGGTCGGGCAGGCGCCGGCCGGGTTGTTGAAGGAAAACAGCTTCGGTTCCAGCTCGCTGATGGCATGGCCGCAGATCGGGCAGGCGAAGCGAGCGGAGAAGATGATTTCTTCGCCGGGTTCGTCGTCCATTGGCGCGACCAGGGCGATACCGTCTGCCAGCTTCAGCGCGGTCTCGAACGACTCCGCCAGACGCTGCTGCAAATCAGCACGCACCTTGAAACGGTCCACCACCACATCAATCGAGTGCTTCTTCTGCTTATCCAGTTTCGGCGCTTCATCCAGCTCATAGAGCTTGCCGTTGATCCGGGCCCGCACGAAACCTTGGGCACGCAGTTCTTCAAAGACGGAAAGGTGTTCACCCTTGCGCTCGCGGATCACCGGCGCCAGCAGCATGAGCTTGGCGCCTTCCGGCTGGGCCAGTACCAGGTCGACCATCTGGCTGACGGTCTGGGCTTCCAGCGGGATGTCGTGGTCCGGGCAACGGGGAATACCCACGCGGGCGTATAGCAGGCGCAGGTAGTCGTAGATCTCGGTAATAGTGCCCACGGTGGAACGCGGGTTATGGGAGGTCGATTTCTGTTCGATGGAAATCGCTGGCGACAGGCCTTCAATGGTGTCGACGTCGGGTTTTTCCATCATCGACAGGAACTGGCGGGCATAGGCCGACAGGGATTCCACGTAGCGGCGCTGGCCTTCGGCGTACAGCGTGTCAAACGCCAAGGACGACTTGCCAGACCCGGACAAGCCGGTGATGACGATCAGTTTGTCCCGTGGCAGGGTCAGGTCGATGTTCTTCAGGTTGTGGGTTCGAGCCCCACGAATCAGGATCTTGTCCAAGATGGCCTCGCACGGCGGGCGTAAATAATGCAGGAGTATACGGCTAAAGACTGGATGAATATACACTGTCAAAGTGCCGGGTGCAGCCTTACATGAAAGCTGCGCGGCAAAGCGCCGCATATACCCTCTCAATCGATGGGACTGGTAGAATCGCCGCCGGTTCACACGAGGTTTTTCCATGCACGATCCCCACAGCGAACGCATGAGTGGCAGCGAGACCCGCGCAGCAAGCGGTCTGGCCCTGGTGTTCGCCTTCCGTATGCTTGGCATGTTTATGGTGTTGCCGGTGCTGGCGACCTATGGAATGGATCTCGCAGGAGCGACCCCGGCCCTGATCGGCCTGGCCATTGGCGCCTATGGCCTGACCCAGGCGTTGTTTCAGATTCCGTTCGGGATCATTTCCGACCGTATTGGCCGCCGGCCGGTGATCTACCTGGGGCTGATCGTATTCGCACTGGGCAGTGTGCTCGCGGCCAATGCCGACTCGATCTGGGGCGTGATCGCCGGGCGTGTCCTGCAAGGCGCCGGGGCGATTTCCGCCGCCGTGATGGCGCTGCTTTCCGACCTGACCCGCGAACAACACCGTACCAAGGCCATGGCGATGATCGGCATGACCATCGGGCTATCGTTCGCCGTGGCGATGGTGGTCGGCCCGCTGCTGACCCGCGCGTTCGGCTTGCACGGCCTGTTCCTGGCCACTGGCGGCATGGCGCTGTTCGGCATCGTGATCGTCGCGTTCATGGTGCCGCACTCCACCGGGCCGCTGCAGCACCGTGAATCAGGCGTAGCACGGCAGGCCCTGTTGCCGACGCTCAAGCACCCGGACCTGCTGCGCCTGGATTTGGGTATCTTCGTATTACACGCGATGCTGATGTGCAGCTTCGTCGCGTTGCCCCTGGCCCTGGTGCAAAAAGCCGGGCTGCCCAAGGAGCAGCACTGGTGGGTGTACCTCACCGCGCTGCTGATTTCGTTCTTCGCCATGATCCCGTTCATCATCTACGGCGAGAAGAAACGCAAAATGAAACGAGTTCTGCTGGGTGCCGTCGCGACATTGATGCTCACTGAGCTATTCTTCTGGCAGTTCGGCGACAGCCTGCGGGCGCTGGTGATCGGCACGGTGGTGTTCTTCACCGCGTTCAACCTGCTGGAGGCTTCATTGCCTTCGCTGATCAGCAAGGTTTCACCGGCCGGCGGTAAAGGCACGGCGATGGGCGTGTATTCCACCAGCCAGTTCCTCGGTTCTGCTCTGGGCGGAATCATGGGTGGCTGGATGTTCCAGCATGGCGGTTTGTCGGTTGTGTTCCTGGGATGCGCCGGGCTGGCTGCACTTTGGCTAGCCTTTGCTGTTACCATGCGTGAACCCCCGTACGTCACAAGCCTGCGTCTGCCGTTATCGCCCGAAGCGATTCGTGAAGCCGGTCTGGTAGAGCGCCTGAAGGCCGTCGTTGGGGTAACAGATGCAGTCGTGGTTGCTGAAGAGGCGGCCATTTACATCAAATTGGACACCGAATTATTGGATCGCGCGACGCTCGAGCAACTGGTCAACCCAGTGCCGACAGCGCGCCCAGCCTAGGAGAACGTTATGGCCCGTGGGGTTAACAAAGTCATATTGGTCGGTACTTGCGGCCAGGATCCCGAAGTTCGCTACTTGCCGAACGGTAACGCCGTGACCAACCTGAGTCTGGCGACCAGCGAACAGTGGACCGACAAGCAAACCGGCCAGAAGGTCGAGAAAACCGAATGGCACCGTGTGTCGATGTTCGGCAAGGTGGCAGAGATCGCCGGTGAATACCTGCGCAAAGGTTCGCAGGTCTACATCGAAGGCAAACTGCAGACCCGCGAGTGGGAAAAAGACGGCATCAAGCGTTACACCACTGAAATCGTGGTCGACATGCAAGGCACCATGCAACTGCTGGGCGGCCGTCCACAGGGCGACCAACAGGGCCAGGGCGGCATGTCCAACTCGGCACCGCGCCCACAGCAGCAGTCCCGTCCGCAGCCAACTCAGCAGCCACAGCGTGAGTCGCGTCCAGCGCCACAGCAGGCGGCTCCTCAGCCTGCAGCTGACTTCGACAGCTTTGATGACGATATCCCGTTCTAAGGTCGCTTGAGACCCGAACAGTAGCGTCACACCAGAAAACCCCCGATGGCCTTGGCCCCGGGGGTTTTTCGTTTTGGCCTCGGCAACCCGCTACACATCGGTAGACGCGGTGCTTACCACCAACTCCCTAAACCGCTCCAATACCGACGACCTGTCACCCACCCGCGTCGCCAAATGCAACGGCGCAACGAGACTCCGGCACTCCGACAGCTCACGATAAACAATACCGTCGCCCCGCAACCGCTGCATGGACGCTGGCACGATCGAAACCCCAAGCCCTGCTGCCACCAGGCTCAACGTCGCCGTCATACGCGGCGCCTCTTGAACCACTTGCGGACTGAAACCCGCCTCGCGACACGCCACCAGAATCGCGTCATACAACCCCAAACCCACCCGGCGCCGATACAGCACAAACGCCTCGGTGGCCAACGCCGCCAACGGCAGCGGGGTCGACGGGTCGATAGCCAACGGATGATCCGTGGGCAGCGCCAGCAACATCGGCTCCACCAGAATCGGCTCGTCCTGCAATGCCTGCGCCCCGCTCAGCGGCGAGCGGATAAACGCCGCGTCGAGTTTTTCATGCAGCAACGCATCCAGCAGCTCACCGGTGCCGGCTTCTTCCAGCACCACCGAAACGCCGACAAAGGTTTCCCGAAACAGGCGCAGCACGCTGGGCACAAACGGATGCAGGGCGGCAGAGCTGGTAAAGCCAATGGCCAGGCGTCCACGTTCACCACGGGCCGCGCGGCGCACAATGTCGGCCACGCCGTCGACGCTGGCCAAAATATGCCGGGCTTCCTCCAGCAAAGCCAAACCCGCCGTGGTCGGGCGCACGCCCCGTGGCAGGCGCTCCATCAGCACCACGCCCAACTCGGCTTCCAGGCTTTGCAGCAGGCGCGTCAGGGGCGGTTGTTGCATGCCAAGGCGTTCCGCCGCGCGGGTGATATAGCCTTCCTCGGCAATCGCGACGAAGGCCTTGAGCTGCCTGAGTTCCAGCATAGGAATACTTTTGAGGTATGGGAGATGATCAATCCTGGCATTTGTTCTCATGGATCACAAGATTTAGGCTGTCGTCACTCCTCACAGAAGAAGGAATGCCGCAATGACCTGGTCAGCCAAGCAATATTCGATGTTCGAACAACAGCGCACCCGTCCCGTCCGGGATTTGGTAGCGGCTATTCCTGATGGCGATGTACGCAGCGCCGTCGACCTGGGATGCGGCCCCGGCAATTCCACCGAGGTGCTGGCCGAGCGTTTTCCGAAGGCATTGGTCACCGGCATGGACAGCTCCGATGACATGCTGATCGATGCCCGCAAGCGCCTGCCCGCGCTGAACTTTGAATTGGCTGACATCGGCGCCTGGAACCCGGCGCAGAAATTCGACGTCATCCTCGCCAATGCATCGCTGCAGTGGCTGCCTGATCACGCCACGCTGTACCCGCATTTGGTCGATCAACTGACACCTGGCGGCACCCTGGCGGTGCAGACGCCCGACAACCTTGATGAACCGGCCCACAAGCTGGCGCGTGAAGTGGCGGCGGATGGCCCGTGGGCCGCCAAGATCGGCAGCGTCAAACACAACGAACGCCATACCGCGAGCTACTACTTTGAACTGCTGAGCAAACACTGCTCCACCGTGGATGTATGGCGCACCACGTACCACCATCCGCTGGCAGGCTCTGCCGCGGTGGTGGAGTGGTTCAAGGGCTCGGCGTTGCGTCCGTTCCTGGCGCCCCTGACCGAGTCGGAAAAGAGCGCCTTCCTCGATGAGTACCTGACGCGGATCACCCAGGCCTATCCGGCGCTGGCCGATGGCACGGTGTTGCTGCCATTTCCGCGCCTGTTCATCATCGCAACCCGCTAAAAAACGAACGATCAGTCGGCGGCCAAAAACTGTGCCGCCGACACCACGCTCGCATAAGCAAACCCCAACGACGACATAAACGCCGCATGTGCCTGGGCCGCCGGCACGGTGGTGCCGTTGAATTCCAGGTCCCGGGTGGCGCAGGCGTCGTGGATTACCGTGACGCTGTAGCCCAGATCCGACGCGGCACGCACCACAGCGTCGATGCACATGTGGCTCATGCTGCCCACCACCACCAACTCAGTGATGCTGCGTTGTTCCAGCAACGCCCGCAGGTTGGTTTCGCGGAACGCATTGACGAAATGCTTGAGCACCACCGGCTCATCCGCCTGGTTCAGCACCTTGGGGTGCAGGTGTGCACCTTCCGAACCCGGGGTGAAGAAGGGCGCATCGTCAGCGGTGAATTCGTGGCGCACATGAATCACCGCATCGCCCGCCTGGCGAAACGCCTGGAGCACTTGCTGCGCCTTGTCTGCTGCTGCGTCCACACCGTCAAGTGGCCACTTGCCCTGGGGGAAGTAGTCGTTCTGGATATCGATTAGGATGAGCGCTTGCTTGGCCATGTTGGGTTTCCTTGTGATGATTGATGCGTCCAGTATCTTGGCTGGCGTGGCGCCTGGGGATTGGCCGCACCGACAATAACAGAGGGAAAACTGACAATGGCGATCGTCGAGCTTGGCGTGCTGATCTACAGCGGTGCGCAAATGGCCGCCGTGCATGGCTTGACCGACCTGTTTGCTGTCGCCAACCGGATTGCGGCCGAGCATCAGTCCGAGCAACTGCCGTCATTGCGCATCAGCCACTGGCAGGCCGAAACCGGCAACGCGCCGACCCGTGTCTTCGACAGCCAGCCCGGCACCGGGCAAGCACTGACGGCCTTGCTGATTCCGCCGTCCATCGCCGGGTTTTCCGAAGGCCAGGCCTCCACCGCGCTGCTGGACTGGCTGCGCCAGCAGCATCGCACCGGGACGATTCTGGGCGGGGTGTGCGTGGGCTCGATCCTGCTGGCGGAAAGCGGACTGTTGGACGGTCGCAGCGCCACCACCCACTGGACGTCGGCCAAATCCTTCGCCGAGCGTTACCCGGCGATCCACCTGGAAGCTGACAAACCCATCGTCGACGACGGCGACCTGATCACCACCGCCGGGCTGATGGCCTGGTCCGAACTGGGCCTGCGCCTGGTCGACCGCTTGCTCGGCCCGAGTATCGCTGCCAGCACCGCGCGTTTCCTGGTGGTCGAACACAGTGACAGCGCCAGCGAATGCGGCAGTAACTTTGCGCCGATCCTGGCCCATGGCGACGGCGCGATTCTCAAGGTGCAGCATTGGCTGCAGGCCAGCGGGGCAGTGGATGTTTCATTGGCGGCGATGGCGCAGCAGGCCGGGCTTGAGGAGCGCACGTTCCTGCGGCGGTTTCGCGCCGCCACCGGTTTGAAACCCACCGAGTACTGTCAGCACCTGCGGGTCGGCAAGGCACGGCAGATGCTCGAGTTCACCAACGGCACTATCGATCACATCGCCTGGACCGTCGGTTATCAAGACCCCGGCGCCTTCCGCGCCACCTTCAAAAAAATTACCGGGCTGGCGCCAAGCGATTACCGCAGCCGTTTTGGCGTGCACCGGCCAGGCCCCAAGCCTGAATCGTGCAGAACACCGCGATGTGAGACCCACGTCGTGCAGAATAAAACAGGCCAAGTGCTATCGCTGTTTCCGCAACCGATTGATTCCCGGCGGGTTTAACCAAACGCAGCCTTGGCCTGATCTCTGCAACCCTCTCCCTACACACATGGCAGGACAGCCAAGGGGGACGCATGACCCCGACAAATCGCAAGAAAATCGTGGTGGCGCATTCAATCCGACCGGACGCGCCGTTGCACGAAGTCGAAACCAACCGCGCCCTGGCCCGCTGGTTGGCGCATATCCTCGGCCTCAAATACGGCGGCAGCTATAACCCTGAGCTGCACCGTGGGCGCGACCTCTACCTGTTACCCACTCAAACGCTCGTGGGCGCGGCCCAGGCACGGCAGTTTGGGGTCAAAGGTCCCGAGGATTTGTGGGGCGGTTATGTCGACCACGATTTCATCTGCACCAAGGCCATCAGCCACGGTTTGCTGAATAAAAACGCGGTGTCCCCTGAAGGCTGGTCGCCCTTGTTTTCCGAGCGCATCCGCACTGTGGTGCTGGATGGCTTGAGTGTGCACGCCATGGAAGACGCGCGGCCGGCAGCCACCCATTTGCTGTACACCGGCCCGATCCGCCTCAAGCCCGTGCACGCCTGCGCCGGTCGTGGCCAGGAAGTGATCCGCAGCCTCGATGAGTTCGACGCCATTCTCGCGCGGCCCGATGCGGCGCAACTGTTCAGCGACGGCGTGGTGCTGGAGCAGGACCTGCACGACGTTGTCACCCACAGTGTCGGCCAGAGCTTTATCGGCGATCACGTCATCAGCTACTGCGGTGATCAATACCTGACCCGGGACGGGCAGGGCGAAGAGGTCTATGGTGGTTCTAACCTGCTGGTGGTCCAGGGCTACTACGAAGACCTGCTCAAGCTCGACCTGCCCGATGACGTGCGCCTGGCCATCCAGCAGGCGCAGGCCTTTGATAACGCGGCGGATGAAGCCTACCCCGGGTTCTATGCCTCGCGGCGCAATTACGACATCGCCCAAGGCCTGGACAGCGATGGCCAGCGCCGCAGCGGCGTGCTGGAGCAATCCTGGCGCATGGGCGGGGCCAGCAGCGCGGAAGTCGCGGCGCTGCAAAGCTTCGTCAACAACCCCGGGCTGAAGGCGATTTATGTGTCTTCGGTAGAAACCTACATCGACCAGCCTCTGCCGGCTGACGCGATTGAGGTGTACCGGGGCCCCGCAGAAAACAGCGACTTTCTTCTCAAGTACGTGACGGTCAAATCTTATGACGGCTAGAAGCGAAACCATCGCCATTGATATCGACGACGAACAGATGAGCGGGACGTTCCTCAGTCCCAAATCGAAAGTGCCGGGGGTGTTGTTTGTCCACGGCTGGGGCGGTAGCCAGGAGCGTGATCTGGAACGCGCCAAAGGCATCGCCGGGCTGGGTTGTGTGTGCCTCACCTTCGACTTGCGCGGCCACGCCGGCAACGGCATTCCGCTGTCCCGCGTCACCCGTGAAGACAACCTGCGCGACCTGCTGGCTGCCTACGACCGCCTGCTGTCACACCCGGCCATCGACACCTCGGCGGTGGCGGTGGTCGGCACCAGTTACGGCGGTTACCTGGCGGCCATCCTCACCTCGCTGCGCCCGGTGCGCTGGCTGGCGCTGCGGGTGCCGGCGCTGTACCGCGACCAGGAATGGCTCAAACCCAAGCGTGACCTGGATAAAGCCGACCTGATGGATTACCGAGGGACGTTCGTGCACGCCGAGACCAATCGCGCGTTGCATGCCTGCGCGGCGTTTACCGGTGACGTGTTGATCGTCGAATCCGAAACCGATGACCACGTGCCTCACGCCACTATCATGAGCTACCGCGCCGCCTGCCAGCAGACGCATTCGCTGACCCACCGGATTATCGATGGCGCCGACCATTCCCTGAGCGACCCCATCTCCCAGCAGGCCTATACCTCAATCCTGGTGGACTGGATCACCGAGATGGTAGTGGGCGAACGCCTGAGCATCATTCAGTCGTAGGCGTCTTCTTCACGCGCAGCGCCTTGGCCTTGGCTTCCACCGCGAGGTACATCACCAGGGCCACCAGCAGCGGCAGGATGAAGTAGATCGCGCGGTAGGCGATCAAGCCTGCGAGCAAACTGCCGCGGGACGCTTCGTGTTGCAGCAGGGCGATAAACACCGCTTCCAGCACCCCGAGCCCCGCCGGGATATGCGTGACCACCCCGGCGATGCTGCTGATCAGCAACACCCCGAGCACCACCGGGTAATCCAGTTGCTTGGGCAGCAGGGTAAAAATCACCGCCGCCATCAGTGTCCAGTTCAGCGCGCCGAGTGCCAGTTGCAGCACGGCCATGCGCAGCGAAGGCAAGCTGATTTCAATCCCGCGCACCGACCACGCGCGTTTTTTCGACAAGCGACACGCCAGCAGATAACCCAGGCTCGCCAGCACCAGCAGCACGCCCACACCTTGCAGCGCGCCACTGCTGAGCTTCCACCCCGGCGGCAAGGTCACCAGCCCGCTGCTGAACACCGCACCGGCGATCGCCATGTAGCCGAACCAATTGGTGGCCAGGCTTAACCCGAGGATTTTCGCGATATTCCCGCTGCTCACCCCCAGCCGTGAATACAGGCGATAGCGCATGGCGATGCCGCCGACCCAGGCGCTCAGGTTCAGGTTGAACGCATAGCTGATAATGCCCACCGGCAAGATCTGCTTCCAGCGCAAGGGCTGGCGGATGTAGGTGCGGCCGATCAGGTCGAAACACGAATACACCAGGAAACTGCACAGCGTCAGCGCTCCGGCGATCAGCAAGGTGCGCAGCTTGAAATTGCCCAGGGTGTCGAACACTTCGCTCCAGTCGATACGCCGGGCGAGCAGGGTGAACAGCACAATCAGCACCAGGAAAAACACCACCGTCAGTGGTTTTTTCCAGCGTTTCAAAAAGCCGGGGCTGGCGCTGTGTTCAGCGGTGCGGGCTTGGGTCATGATCCGGGCGCTCCTCATGAACGAAGGGTTTCAACCTCGGCTTATGGGCCGGCAGCCAGCCGGTCCACGACGGAAAATGCCGCAGCACGTGGAACACCACAAAGCCCACCGTGACCCGCCAGAACCAGCCCCGGGGCGTGCGGTTTTCCGGCATGGTCTTGCAGTGGTGTTGACTGAGGTATTCCAGGCGCTCGAACAACTGCCGATTGAATCCACGATCGCGAATCAGCACATTGGCCTCAAGGTTCAGCGCCAGGCTCAGGGGGTCGAGATTGCTCGAACCCACAGTGCTCCATTCCTCGTCCACCAAGGCCACCTTGCCGTGCAACGGGCGCTGGCAGTACTCGTGGATCACCACCCCTTCCTTGAGCAAATAGTCATACAGCATGCGCGCCGCCAGCTTGGCCAGCAGCACATCCGGCTGGCCCTGCATGATCAATTGCACCTGCACCCCGCGCCGCGCCGCATTGCGGATTTCCCGCAGCAAGCGGTAGCCGGGGAAGAAGTAGGCGTTGGCAATCACCACCCGCCGCTGGGCTTTGCGCAGGGCGTGCAGGTAGGCCTCTTCGATGTCAGTACGGTGTTGCAGATTGTCCCGGTAGATCAGCCGCACCAAGCCATCGCCTTCGCCGGCGGCCCAGGGCGACGGCCGTTGCTCTCGCCGCCAGCCGCGCCGTTTGCGTACGCGCCGGCCACTTTGTGCGAGGGCGAAATGATGCAGGTCGGCCACCGCCGGGCCTTGCACCTGCACGGCATAATCCTGCTTGGCCTCGGGGCCGAAATCCCCCAGATGGTCGGCCGAAAAATTGATCCCGCCGATAAACGCCACGGTCGCGTCCACCACCACAATCTTGCGGTGCAAGCGGCGGAACCAGTTGGTGCGAAAGCCCAGGGTCTTGCTCGCCGGGTCGAACATCTGCACCGTCACGCCGGCCTGACTCAGTTCACCGAGAAACCCCGGGCTCAGCTCGCCGCAACCAAAGCCATCAAGGCTGGCGACCACCTTTACGCCACGCTGCGCCGCCTCGATCAAAATGCCTTGAAGCTCATGGCCGACCTTGTCTTCAAACAGAATAAAGGTCTCCAGCAAGATCTCCCGTTGGGCCTGGCGCATCGCCTCGAACACCTTGGGGAAGTACGCCTCGCCGTTCTCCAGCAGCTCAACCTGGTTGCCGTTTTGCCAGCCGTAATCTAGGTCACGGGCCGCAGCATCGTCCGGCGGTTGATCGGTCGCGATGTGTTCCACCGCAACCTTCTCCAGCGGTGCGCTGTTCATAGCTCGATCTCCACCGACAGCGGCGCATGGTCCGACAAATGCGACCACGGACGGCTGGTCAGGACTTGTGGCTGATGCACCTTGAGGTTGCGCACGTAGATGCGGTCCAGTGGCAGCAACGGCAAGCGCGCGGGGAAGGTGCGGGCCGGTTTGCCCTGGGTTTCGATAAACACCTCCCGCAGCCCGCAGTGGGCGAGATCGGCCCGCTGGCGCCAGTCATTGAAGTCACCGGCGACAATCACCGGCGCGTCGGCGGGAATCTCGGCGATTCGCTGGGCGATCAATCGCAGTTGCTGTTGGCGATGCACCTCCCGCAGCCCCAGGTGCACACAGATCGCATGCACCTCCTGCGCGTTGCCCGGCAGGCGCAGCACGCAATGCAGCAGCCCGCGGCTTTCGTGGCCGCTTTGGGAGATATCGAGGTTGTCGTAGCGGATGATCTGGAATTTCGACAGCAACGCATTGCCGTGGTCGCCGTGGGGGTATACCGCGTTGCGACCATAGGCAAACTGCGGCCAGATGCTGTCGGCGAGGAATTCGTACTGCGGCATGCTCGGCCAGTTGCTATAGCGCTTGGGATGGCGCTCGTGGGTGCCGTGGATTTCCTGGAGGAACACCACGTCGGCGGCCACGCTGCGAATCGCCTCCCGCAGCTCGGGCAGGATGAAGCGCCGGTTGAGCGCGGTGAAGCCCTTGTGGGTATTGACCGTCAGCACCCTGAAGCGGGTGATGGCTTCGGTGGGCGTGGTCGGCATCAGCTCCGGGTGGGTCATGGTTGCTCCCGTGGGTTGGGTGTCGAGTGACCTCCGTTTTTGGATGACTGTGGGATTTGGCGGAAAGTTTCGGCGCCCTTACAGGCGGTACACAGCAAAATGTGGGAGTGGGCTTGCTCGCGAAAGCGGTGTGTCAGTCAACCGAGATATCAACTGATCCGCCGCCTTCGCGAGCAAGCCCGCTCCCACACAAGCCTTTCCCACATTAAATTTTGCGTCGTTGCGGAATCAGTGCCCGCCAACCACGCGGCTCGAGCGCTCGCCATACACCGGCCCCAACCGGTCCAGCCGCCCGCTCCAGGCCGTCAGCGCCAAAGCCACCAACACCACCAAACCACCTATCCAGGCGGTGTGGATCAACCCCATGTGGGCGACGATCAAGCCACCGGCCCACGCACCGCCGGCAATCCCCAAATTGAACGCTGCGATGTTCAAACCCGAGGCCACGTCCACCGCATTCGGCGTGTGATGTTCCGCCTGGCGCACCACGTATACCTGCAAGCCGGGCACGTTGCCGAAGGCGACCGCGCCCCACACCAGCACAGTGGCCAGGGCCAGCCATGGATTACCCGCGGTGAAGGTCAGCACGAACAACACGGCGGCGAGCAGAGCGAAGATGATTTTCAGGGCGCTGATGGGGCCGCGTTTGTCGGCCAGTTTGCCGCCCCAGATGTTACCGATGGCCACCGAGATGCCGTACACCAGCAGCACCAGGCTGACGGTGCCGGCGCTGAAACCGGAGATGTCCTGAAGGATCGGCGCCAGGTAGGTGAACGCGATGAACGAGCCGCCATAACCCACCGCCGTCATGGCGTACACCAGCAGCAGCCGTGGTTGTTTCAGCACTTGCAGTTGCTGCAACAGCGACGCCGGTTTGCTGTGGGGGATATTTTTCGGCACGTAGATCAGGCTGCCGATGAACGCGATCAAGCCCAAGGCCGAAACGGCGAGGAAGGTTTCGCGCCAGCCGAAGTGCTGGCCGATAAACGTCCCCAGCGGCACACCGGTCACCAAGGCAACGGTCAGGCCGGTAAACATGATGGCAATCGCGCTGGCGGCTTTTTCCTTGGGCACCAGGCTGGTGGCGATGGTCGAGCCAATCGAGAAAAACACCCCGTGGGCCAGGCCGGTGACGATCCGCGCCAGTACTAGGGATTCATAACTCGGCGCCTGCCAGGCCAGCAGGTTGCCGAGGGTGAACAACACCATCAGTGACAACAGCAGCAGTTTGCGCGGCACTTTGCCGGTCAGCGCAGTGAGCACCGGCGCGCCGATGGCCACGCCCAGGGCGTAGAGGCTGACCAGCAGGCCGGCGGACGGCAAGTCGACACCAAGGTCGGCGCCGATGGTGGGTAACAGGCCAACGATGACGAACTCGGTCGTCCCGATGGCAAAAGCGCTGAGGGTCAGCGCGAGCAAGGCAATGGGCATGGCTGCAACTCCGGTGGGTTTCAATCAGGAGCGCAGTCTCGGGTGTTGGCTTGTGCGGAAAAAGACAGGGATTGGCATTTGATATTTGATCCTCGCGCAAAGATCGTTCCCACGCTCTGCGCGGGAACGGCGTTTTGGACGCTCCGCATCTGCCTTGAGGTGGTGACGCGGAGCGTCACAGGCTGCATTCCCACGCGGAGCATGGGGACGATCAGGAGCAGCGGGGGAACGATCAGGATTAAAACCCGTCAGTTCCTTACAGACCCTTCTGAAGGAGCCCGGTGTTTTGTTGAATTTAAAGACTGTGCTACTGCTCGCCGCGCTGCTGTTTTGCGGGAATGGCGCGCTGCAAGCGGCCACGGCCCCCGCGGCTCCGGCCCCCGCCGCCCCGGCCAAGCCGGAACTGCTGGTGGAAGGCGGCCTGCTCGGCGCCATCAGTTCCAGCATTGACAACGTGCAGGACAAACTCGACCTCAACCAGAACCTGGTCGACGCCTGGCGCCTGCGGGCCGATCGGGCGGCGGACGAGGTGGACAAGCTGGTCAACCAGCCGTCCGAACGTTCCTCATGGAGCGTGGCCGGGGACTTCCTGTTGTTGTCCGGGGTGTGGATCGGCGCCTTCGCCGCGCTGACGCTGCTCGGGCGGTATATCGTCAGACGCCTGAGCCGGCAGCGGCATATCGCACCCCGTCAGCGCCTTCAGGCGCTGCTGGGCTACCTGATTCCTTACACCGTCCCGGCGTTGATCTGCCTGCCATTGACGCTTTACGTCAGCCACTTCCTGCCCACTTCGGTAGGGCGCGCGCTGGCGCTGTGTTTTGCCTATGCCACCAGCAGCGGTATTTTCTCCACCTCGATCCTGCTGTGCGTCATCGTTATGTTCAACGTCGGCCACAAGCGCCCGGCTGTGCAGATTATTCGTGACTACTGCCCCAAGCCGCTGTTCCTGATCGGCTTCCTCGCCGCCCTCAGTGATGCACTGACCAGCCCGCAGATCGCCCGCCAACTGGGGGGCAATATCACCGCCAGTGTTGCGATTTTCACCGGGCTGTTTGCCTCGGTGATTTTCGGCATGCTGGTGATTCGCCTGCGTCGCCCGGTGGCGCATTTGATCCGCAACCGGCCCTTGGCTCAACGCTTGAAACACCCGGCGGTGCAGCAATCCCTGCGGGTGTTTTCCGGCCTGTGGTATTGGCCGATCCTGCTGATGGTGCTGGTGTCGGCGATCAACCTGATCGGCGCCGGAGACGACAGCCAGAAAGCCCTGCGCTGCGCGTTGTTCACCACGATTCTGCTGATCGGCACGGTGTTCCTCAGCACCGTGCTGCAGCACCTGTTCCAGTCCCGCAGCACGGTGGCGGTGCAGCGCAGCAGCGCCTACAAGGAGCGTTTTCTCAGCTTGTTGCACGCGTTGTTGCGCATCGTCATGGCCGTCGCCTTTATCGAAATCCTCGGGCGCATCTGGGGCGTTTCGCTGTTTGAGTTTGCCCAGCGCAACTCCGTGGGCCGGGCCATCAGTGATTCGTTAAGCAGCATCGGCCTGATCCTGTTGGTGACCTGGCTGTTCTGGGTGGTGCTCGACACGGCGATCCAGGAAGCGTTGAAACCGCCGGTCAACAAACGCTCCAGCCGCCAGCCCAGCACGCGGGTGAAAACCATCCTGCCGCTGCTGCGCAACGCGGTGAAAATCATCCTGGTGGTGATCTGTGCGATCACCACCATGGCCAATCTGGGGATCAACGTCGCACCGCTGTTGGCAGGTGCCGGTGTGGTGGGGTTGGCCATCGGTTTTGGCTCCCAGCAACTGGTGCAGGATGTCATCACCGGGCTGTTCATCATCATCGAAGACACCCTGTCGATTGGCGATTGGGTGGTGCTCGACTCCGGCCATGCCGGCACCGTTGAGGGCCTGACCATCCGTACCCTGCGCCTGCGGGACGGCAAGGGGTTTGTGCACTCGGTGCCGTTCGGCCAGATCAAGGCCGTTACCAACCAGTCGCGGCAATTTGCCTATGCGTTTTTCTCGGTGCAGTTCACCTATGACACGGATGTCGACAAGGCTGTGGACTTGATCCGCGAGGCGGGGCAGTCGATCCGCGATGACGTGTTCCTCAAGTACAACCTGCAAGGGCCACTGGAGGTGTTTGGCGTCGACAAGATGGACCTCAACGGCGTGGTGCTGACGGCGCAGTTCCGTACGGTCTCGGGCGGGCAATATGCGGTGAGCCGGGCGTTTAACCAGCGCTTGAAAAAGCTTGTGGATAACTGCGCCTTTGTTCACTTCGCGCAAACTTATCCACAGCAGGTGATGCTGCCGCAGCGAGTCGGGCAACAGATGGATGAGCCGGAGGAAGAGGTGCCTTCGCCGGTGGTGCTGACGGAGCAGCCAAGAACCCAATAGTTTTTATGGTGGCAGTACTGGCCTCATCGCAGGCAAGCCAGCTCCCACAGTTGGAATGCGATCAAATGTGGGAGCCGGGCTCGCCCGCGATGAGGTCGGCACAGGCGCCACACACTTCAGTGCCTGATCAGTTTTTCTCGCACCAACCCGGCCTCCTGCTGATCCAACTCCAATAGCATCAGCTGCTTGCCCGCAACCTCCACCGCCGCCGGCAAACCATCCCGGTACACCAGCCGATTGCCGCTCAACGCCGGCACCTTGCTCCCCGGCAGCAGCGTGCCCACCAGGTTCAGCGGGTCGGCGCCGCACACCGCAATCAAGCTTCCATCGTGGGGCCGCCGCCGAACTTCCCGCAGCAGCGGAATCGCTTCCGGCAACGCAAACTGTTCCCCCGCCAAACCACTCACAAACCGCCCGCCGCGAATCTCGCCCCGGGCTTCCAGCCGATGGAAGCTGCGCAGCAATTCCCGCCAACTGGGCAGCCAATCCGCCTCACGCTCCAGCAGGCGCCAGAACACCACGCCGTAGCGGCGCAGCAGGGTCATCGCCACATGCTCCAGCGTTTCGGCCGAGTGAGCCGCCGGGCGCGTGCCGTCCGCCTCCGGTGCGCGCCGCACCAGCGCCCAACGCCCGGCATCGTCCATCCCGCCCACAAACGGGCCACGCCCACGTCGACTGGTGCGGGCCTGGCGTTTGCTGGCGGGTGTGGTCAGGGCGCGCAGGCCGGCGAAGCTGTCGGCGTTGGCCAGCCCGGCACCCACCAGTTCCTGCAGGGCGGTTTCCAGTTCGCTGCGCAGCAGATGGGCTTCGTGGGTCAATTCATCGAAAAACAGCGCGCCGTTTTCCCGCAGCGCTTGATGGACTTTCTGTGCCTTGGGCGACAGCGCGGTGCTGTCGGGTGCTTCGGTCAATCCACTCCACAACGGCACCTGGCTGCGGGGCAACAGCACCACCGGCGTGCTGCGCAGGGCGGTCACGCCGGCCTTGTTGCTCAGGCGGGTCCATACCACCTTGCCACTGCGGCACAAGTCGTCCAGCCAGTGGGGCGAGTAATCCTTGATCCGCGCGCTGAGCAAATCACTGTCCCAGGCCGACGTGGCCGCAGCGTACCCTTCAAACTGCGCGACGATCTGCGGCAACACCGCGCTGCCCTGGCCGCGAGTGCCGTCTGAAAGATGCTGCCAGTCGAACAGAAATCGCATGAAGTCCTGCAACGCCACCGGCTCGATTTCCCGGCGCAGGCGTTTGACCGTGTAGCGGTGAATGCGCGCCAGCAGGTGGCGCTCGCACCATTGTTCTTCGGCTGCGCCAGGGCTGAAGTGGCCGCGCAGTACGTAGCCTTCGCTTTCCAGCCGCGCCAGGGCCTGTGACACGTCGGCCACCGGCAAGGCCAGGGGCGCGGCGATCTCGATCAACGTCAGCGGTCCAAAGCCACTCAGGCGCGCCCGCAGCACTTCCACCAGCGCTTCGTCGAAGGTCCAGGGCTCGTCGAAACCGGGCAACAACGGCAGGTCATTCGGGTAGATCGCCTTTAAACAGCTCAAGCGTTCCACCGCCGCCCAAACGGCCCGGTCGGTACCGATAGGTAGACGGTGGGCGCGTCCACCGTCGGCCAGGGTGTGCAGCCATTCGGCCCACTGCGGCGTAACCTCGGGTTCGGCGATGCACGCCAGGCTCATCAGCGCCTCATGCATCTCGTCCAGACTATTGGGCGCCGGCCAGGCTTCCTCGCCCACACCGGCGATGGCCTCGGCATCCAGCGCGCCGAGGTCGTCGGTGCTTTGCGGGTCGCTCCAGCGCCGGTTGAGCACGGCTTGGGTACGGCGCTCTTCAAGGGGCGCGTCGTCGAGAAAGGTGTAGGGGCGGGCGCTGAGAATCTCTGCCGCCAGTGGCGAGGGCGCCGGCAGGTCGCGGCTGATCAAACGGATTTCGCCGCGCTCCATGCGCCGCAGCAGGGCCAGCCAGCCTTCGCTGTCCATGGCCTCGTGCAGGCAGTCGTCGAGGGTTTGCTCCACCAGCGGGTGTTCCGGCACTTCGCGCTCGCCGGCGAGGTTTTCCAGGCAGGCGATCTGGTCGGGGAACACACTGGCGATCAGGTCTTCACTCTTCATGCGCTGGATCTGCGGCGCCACTTTGCGCCCGCCGGTATAGCGCGGCAGTGCCAGCGCCACCCCGGCATTCCAGCGCCAGCGCACACCGAACAGCGGCGCATCCAGCACCGCCTGGATCAGGATGTGCTCGGCCGTGTTGCTGTTCAGGTAGCGCCACACCTCGTCCAGCTCAAAGCTGTGGCTGGTGGACAGCGACAACACGATCGCATCCTCGCTGGCGGCGGCTTGCAGTTCGAAGTTGAAGGTGCGGCAAAAACGCTTGCGCAACGCCAGGCCCCAGGCGCGGTTGATGCGGCTGCCGAACGGCGTGTGGATGATCAATTGGGTGCCGCCGGACTCGTCGAAAAACCGCTCCATGATCAACGTGTCCTGGGACGGCAGCGCGCTCAATGCCAGCCGCGCCCGCGCCAGGTAATCCAGTAGTTGTTCGGCGCTGGCGAGGTTCAGGCCGAGGGTGCCGGTGAGCCAGTCGAGCGCCGGTTGCAGGTTACCCGGCGTGGCGGCGAGTAACTCGTCGAGTTGCCCATGCAAACGTGCCACGGCAAACGATAACTCCGCACTGCGTCCTGGCGCTTCACCGAGCCAGAACGGAATGGTCGGTGGCTGGCCGTGGGCGTCCTCGACCCGCACCTTGCCGGTTTCTACCCGCAGGATCCGATAGGAGGTGTTGCCCAGCTGGAAGATATCCCCGGCGATGCTTTCCACCGCGAAGTCTTCGTTGACGCTACCGATGTTCAGGCTTTGCGGCTCCAGCAGCACGCTGTAGTCGGCGTTGTCGGGGATGGTGCCGCCGCTGGTCACCGCAGTGAGTTTGGCGCCACGCCGGCCGCGCAATGTTCGGGTGATCGCGTCGCGGTGCAGGTACGCGCTGCGAATGCCCTGGCGACCGTTGTAGCCTTCGGCGAGCATCTGCAGCAGCGCCTGGTAGTGGCGTTCGTCCAGGGCTGCATACGGCGAGGCGCGGCGGATCAGCGTGAGCAGTGCGTGTTCCTGCCATTCCTGGCAGCTGACTTCGGCGATGATCTGCTGGGCCAGTACATCCAGCGGCGCGACCGGGATCAGCAACGTGTCCAACTCGCCCCGGCGCACGCAGTCGAGGAGGGCGGCGCATTCGATCAGGTCGTCACGGGTGGTGGCGAACAACCGGCCCTTGGGCGTGCCGCCAACCTGGTGGCCGGAGCGTCCGACGCGTTGCAGAAAACCGTTGATCGAGCCGGGTGAGCCAATCTGGCACACCAAATCGACATCACCGATATCAATCCCCAGTTCCAGGGACGCGGTGGCGATCAGCACTTGCAGCTCGCCGGCCTTGAGCCGTTGTTCGGCGTCCAGGCGTAGCTCCTTGGCGAGGCTGCCGTGGTGGGCGGCGACGGCGGTTTTGCCCAGGCGCTCGCTCAAGTGCCGCGCCAGACGTTCGGCCAGGCGCCGGGTGTTGACGAAAATCAGCGTGGTGCGGTGTTCTTTGGCCAGTTCGGCGAGGCGGTCGTAGACCCGATCCCACACATCGTTGGCCATCACGGCCGAGAGCGGCACGGGCGGTACTTCGATGTCCAGATCCCGGGGGCGTGCGTGGCCGATATCGACGATCTCGCAGGGCCGGTCGGTGCCCACCAGAAAGCGCGACACGGCGTCGATAGGCTTTTGCGTGGCCGACAGGCCGATGCGGGTCAGCGGTTCGCTGCACAAACCCTGCAAGCGCTCCAGCGTCAGGGCCAGATGGCTGCCGCGTTTGCTGGCGGCGATGGCGTGGATTTCATCGACGATCACCGTACGGATGCTGGCGAGCATCTGCCGGCCGGAATCCGAGCCCAGCAGCACATAGAGCGATTCCGGGGTGGTGACCAGGATGTGCGGCGGGTTTTTGCGCATCAGGGCGCGGTCTTTCTGCGGGGTGTCGCCGGTACGCACGGCAGTGCGGATCGCCAGCGGCGGCAGGCCCAGGCGTTGCAGGTGGTCGGTGATGCCGGCCAGCGGGTTTTGCAGGTTGAGCTGGATGTCGTTGGACAAGGCCTTCAACGGTGAGACATAGACCACCAGCGTCTGGTCTGGCAGTTGGCCGCCATTGGCCAGGGCCTGGTGCACAAGGTCGTCGAGCACCGCGAGAAACGCGGTCAGGGTTTTGCCGGAGCCGGTGGGTGCGGCGATCAGCGTCGAGCGGCGCTGGCGGATCAGCGGCCACGCCTGGGCCTGGGCGGCAGTCACCGACGGGAACGTGCTGCGGAACCAGGCACTGACGGCGGGGTGGAAACCGTTCAAGACCGTGTTCGTTGATTCAGGAAGGTTCATGCCCAATTTATGCGGCCAGCCCGGCGAACTTGCAACCCCGGTACGCATTCCTGTGGCGAGGGAGCTTGCTGTGGCAAGGGAGCATGTTGTGGCGAGGGAGCTTGCTCCCGCTGGAGTGCGCAGCGCTCCCGCTTTTTTGGGGCCGCTACGCAGCCCAGCGGGAGCAAGCTCCCTCGCCACAGCAAGCTCCCTCGCCACAAAAGGCTCTCTCTACCTAAAGCACCCTGGCCGCAATGGGCGGCGCACTTTATAAGTGACGGTTGCGCTACAAACCCGCAAAATGCAACGATTCTGGCAAATGCCAACGGCATGGCTCACAAGCCTGTCGATAATAACCATCGTTCCAAACAGACCGGGCCTGCTCAATCTATGCGAATGCGCCTTATGTTACTGGGCGGCGGGAATGCCCTCGGGCAGGCGCTGATTCGCCTCGGTGCGGAGGAAGACATTGGTTTCCTCGCCCCCAAACCGCCCCAAGACGGCTGGGATGCCGCGAGTCTCACGCAACTGCTCGACGACACCCGTCCCGATGCCTTGATCAATCTCGCCTATTACTTCGACTGGTTTCAGGCGGAGACGGTCAACGAAACGCGTCTGGCCGCCCAGGAATACGCGATCGAGCGCCTGGCCGAACTGTGCCAGCACCACAGCATCACCTTGTTGCAGCCCTCCAGCTACCGGGTGTTCGATGGCTCCCGAGCCACCGCCTACAGCGAAAAAGACGAACCTGTACCCTTGGGTCTGCGAGGCCAGGCGTTGTGGCGCATTGAACAGAGCGTACGCGCCACCTGCCCGCAGCACGTGCTGTTGCGGTTTGGCTGGCTGCTGGATGACAGCGTCGACGGCACCCTCGGGCGCTTCCTGGCCCGTGCCGAAAAACCTGACGAACTGCTGATGGCCGACGACCGCCGAGGCAACCCGACGCCGGTGGACGATGCCGCGCGGGTGATCATTTCGGTGCTCAAGCAACTCGATTGCGCCGCGCCGCTGTGGGGCACCTACCACTACGCCGGCCACGAGGCGACCACCCCGCTGGCGCTGGGGCAGGCGATCCTGACCGAAGCGCGCAACTTCCACCCGCTGGCCGTGGAAGCCCCGACCGCCCAGGCCCACGCGGCCCGCCCGGATGCCGCCGACGAACCGCAGCACGCGGTGCTGGCCTGCAAGAAAATCCTCCACACCTTCGGCATCAAGCCACGGGCCTGGCGGGCCGGGTTGCCGGCGTTGCTCGACCGGTTTTACCGGCATAGCTGAAAACAACACAAAGCAAAATGTGGGAGCGGTTTATGTGGGAGCCGGGCTTGCCCGCGATGCAGTCAACTCGGTTTGTCAGTTACACCGAGGTGATGCTATCGCAGGCAAGCCCGCTCCCACACAAACCCCTCCCACATTTCGTCAGGCGGCGTTGCTTAACGCGTGTTTAGAACTTGTAGCCAATCCCCACCATGTACACCATCGGGTCCACATCCACGTTGACCTTGGCCCGAGTGCCCTGGCCAAGCGCGTTATTGTCCACGGTGGCCTTGGTGCTGATGTCGATGTAGCGCGCCTGGGCGTTGATCATCCACTTGTCGTTGATCATGTAGTCCGCACCGATCTGCGCGGCCCAGCCCCAGGAGTTTTCCGCCTTGAAGTTGCTGAAGCCAGCCTCCTGGGCACGACCGCCGACGTGTTCGTCGTAGATCCAGGTGTAGTTGATACCGGCGCCCACATACGGCTGGAAGGCCGACTTGCTGTCCAGCGGGTAGTACACGACGCTCAGGGTCGGCGGCAGGTGTTTGAGCGAGCCGAGCTTGCCGTTGGCGGCGCCCAGGGCGGTGTTCTTGATCTTCACATCGTGCTCGAACGGCGTGGCCGCCAGCAGTTCGATACCCCAGTGGCTGGTGAACATGTAGGCGAAGTTCAAGCCCAGTTGGGTGTCGCTACTCATGGTTGCCTTGCCGCTCAGGTTGGTCCCGGCCAGCGGGCCCTGGTCAACCTTGACGCTGCTGCTGTCCGCCTTCGGGTTGACGGTGATGGCACCGGCGCGAATCAGGATGTCGCCCGCTTCGTGAGCGTGGGCAACAGGGGCGACGAGGGCGAGCGCGACAAGCGACGCGCCGAGCAGGGACTTGTTCATGGGAGCTCCAAAGGACGTTATTAATGGCTTGTGTCCAATGGTAAAGATCGTAACGTTCGGGCTTTTGACTCAGCTCAATGAAAGCGCAATCACGGGTTATTCCTGCAACTCGTACACGTAGATCTTGTCGGCATCCATCTGGTAACCGGCATCGGCGAGTTCGCTGCTGGACGGTTTGACCTGCATCTGGCCTTCGATCCAGTACGGCTGATACAGCTCGTCGAGCTTCACGCCGATCTCGCTTTTGACGTGCACGATCTGGTTCGACGGCGGGGGCGGCACGTGGATGCAGGCGCCGAAATACGGCACCAGCAGGAACTCCGTGGTGCGACCTTCTTCGCTGACTTCCAGCGGCACGATGTAACCCGGCAGGCGGATGTGCTTACCGTCGAGGCTTTGCACCACCGGCGCGTTGGGCAGGTCTTGCTTGGCGGCGGGCGCAGATTCCACCGACAGCGCATCGGCCATGCCCGACAGGTCGTGCAATGGCTTCATGTTGGGGATTTCCGGCGGCGCGTCCGGCGGGATCATCTCCTGCCACGACAGGTCTTTGGGCTGGTCTTCAGCCCAGGCGGGCAGGGCCACCAACAGCAACAATGCAAGCACGACGCGACGCATCAACAGCTTCCTCATAAACGTATCGACAGGCCGTCGGCCAACGACTGCCGGTAGGCGCGCCAGGCCGGTACGCTGCCCATCAGCAGGGCGGCGACGAGAATACCGCCGAGCAAGGTCCATTCATATTCGCTGGGCAGCGACAGCGGTAGGTCCAGCCCGTAGTTGGCCTGCAAATACCCGCGCGACGCGGCGATGCACACGTACAACAGCCCGACGCCGGCGATCACGCCCGACAACGCCAGGGCGAACGCTTCGAAGATCAGCAACGTTGCAATGTGCCAGGGCCGAGCGCCCACCGACCGCAGGATCGCCATTTCCCGGCGCCGCTCATTGAGGCTGGTGAGGATCGCAGTGAGCATGCCGATCAAGCCGGTCAGCACCACGAACAGCGAGATCACGAACAGCGCTTTTTCGGCGGTGCCCATCATGCTCCACAGCTCTTGCAGGGCCACGCCCGGCAGGATCGCCAGCATCGGCTCGCCTCGGAATTCGTTGATCTCCCGTTGCAGGGCGAAGGTGGAAATCTTGTTGTTCAGGCCGAGCATGAACGCGGTGATGGCTTGGGGCGTCAGGTCCATGTTGCGGGCCTGGTCGGCGCTGATCCGGCCTTTGCCCTGGGCCGGTACGCCGTTGTGCCAATCGATGTGAATTGCTTCCATGCCGCCGAGGCTGATGTGCAGCGTGCGGTCCACCGGAGTGCCGGTGCGCTTGAGAATGCCGACCACGGTGAACGGCTTGTCATCGTGCTTGACCAGGCTGACTACCGCCACGCCGTGGGCCAATACCAGCTTGTCGCCGAGTTTGTAATGCAGCGCATCGGCCACTTCGGCGCCGAGCACCACTTCAAAGGGATCGGTGGCGAAGGCGCGACCGCTCGCGAGTTCGAGGTTCTGCCGGCGGCCGTATTGATAGTGTTCGAAGTAGGACTCGTTGGTGCCCATCACCCGGTAGCCACGGTGTGAGTCGCCCAGGGAAATCGGGATCGCCCATTTCACCTGGGGGTTGGCGGCAAAGTGCTCGTAGCTGTCCCAGCGAATATTGTTGGTGGCATTGCCGATGCGGAAAACCGAATACAGCAGCAAGTTGACCGAGCCGGAGCGCGCGCCGACGATCAGGTCGGTGCCGCTGATGGTGCTGGCGAAACTGGCGCGGGCTTCGGTGCGTACCCGTTCCACTGCCAGCAACAGGCACACCGACAGGGCGATGGCGAAGGCGGTGAGGATCGCGGTAAAGCGGCGGTTAGCCAGGCTGGCCATGGCTAGACGAAACAAATACATCTCAAACCTCTACGGGCGTGGCGGCGCGATTGAGTTCGGCCAGCGACAGGTTGCGGTCGAACAGCGGCGCCAGGCTCTGGTCATGGCTGACGAACAACAGGCTGGCGCCTGCTTCGCGGCACTCGGCGAACAGCAACTGGATGAAGGCTTCCCGGGCGTCGTAGTCCAGGGCTGAAGTCGGCTCGTCGGCGATCACCAGTTCCGGCTGGCCGATCAACGCGCGGGCGGCGGCCACCCGTTGTTGTTGGCCGATGGACAGGGAGTCAGCGCGGCGTTCCAGCAGGTTTTTGTCCTTGAGGCCCAGGTGGGCGAGCAAGGTTGCGGCGGCCTGATCGACGCTGCCGTGACGCTGGATCGCCCGTTGCGCCCGCAGCTTGGAGAAGTGGCAGGGCAGCTCGACGTTCTCGCGCACCGAGAGAAATGGCAGCAGGTTGAACTGCTGGAAGATGTAGCCGGTGTGGTCGACCCGGAAGCGGTCGCGGGCGCCGGCCGAGAGTTCGGTCAGTTCCTGGCCCAGCAGGCGAATGCTGCCGCGACTGGGCTTTTGCACACCGCCCAACAGGCCCAGCAGGGTGGTTTTGCCACTGCCGCTCGGGCCCTTGAGGAACAGGGTTTCCCCCGGCTCCAGGCGAAACGTCGGGATGTCCAGCAACTGTGGGTGACCGGGCCAGTTGAAGCCCAGGTCAGACAGTTCGATAAGTGCTTGGGTCATAGGAAATCAGTGGTCTGGCTCGATTTGGATGATGACACCGATCAACTGTGGGAGCTGGCTTGCCTGCGATGCAAGCGCCTCGGTATTTCTGAAACACCGCGGCGATGCCATCGCAGGCAAGCCAGCTCCCACATTAACCGGGGCATGAACTCAGAACTTGAGGGCAGCTGCTGTGGCCGTCGCTTCCACACCCTGCTGGCCGCTCGGGCCAATGAGTTGTACCTGAATTTTCTGGGTGGCGGGGAAGGTCTTGAATACCTGGGTCAGGTCGAGGTTGCTCAACGCGGTCGGCGTGGCGCAGGTGAACTGGTAGTGAGCGTGGATTTCGCTGTGGTCGTGATGATGTTCGTGGGCGGCGGCGCCTTTGCCATCGGTGGCGTGGTCGTCATCGTCGTCGTCATGGTCGGCTTCAGGCTTGTCGCCGAACAGCGGGCTGTTCAGTTCCTGGGTGCTGATCACGCAACCTGCGGCCTTGGGCAGGCTGAACAGCACCAGCGGTTGCTCGAGTTGCTTGCGGGCGGCGGCGACCTTGGCTTTGTCGGCCGCCGTAGTGGCCAAGTGTTCAAAACCCACCAGGTTCATCGCCGGGCTGTCCAGTTCCAGCTCCAGGGCCTGGCCGTCGAGCACCGCGTTGAGGCGGCCCACACCGTGTTCGTGGGCACCGAGGCTGCCGTGCTCGTGATCATGGTCGTGCTCGTCGGCAGCCTGGGCGATGGCCAGTGGCAACAGGGCAAACGGCAAAGCGAGCAGCAAACGGCGCATGGTGGAGCTCCCGGATAAAGATGAAAGTTTTGTTATGTGATCTTATAACAATTTTGCGGGGAGTTTGACCGCCTGCTTGGCGTAGCGCAAGACGCGTGGGAGCATGCTTGTCAGAAAAGTGCGGGAGTGAATGCGATGTTGAGAATTCGTGGAACCGTCGGTGATCTGCCGGTGGACTTGACCCTGGAGCTGGACGACGGCGACTGGGCCCGGCTGGGCGGGCAGTTGCAGGCCAGCAAAACCCCGAGTACCGAGCCCGTGGTGGCACCGGCCGCGGGTAACCTGGACGAAAGCCTGTGGCAGGCCGCACAGGACCTGTTGCGCAAGGCCGGGCAACTCAACGGGCTGGAATTGCTGGATCAGCTGGAGGGCTTGGCCGGCAGCGCCTCGGCGGGCAAGCGCCTGCTGGTGCGCTTGCGCCATAGCGCCAAGGTCAAAGTGGCCAGCGGCGGGGATACGCCGCTGTACAGCTGGATCGAGTAACGCTTAATACAACGCGGCAAACAGCTTGCGGCGGTAAACCGTGACAAGCGGGTGATCGTTGCCCAGCAATTCGAACACCTGCAGCAGCGTCTTGTGGGGCAGGCCTTCGCTGTAGCTGCGGTTGCGGATGAACAGCTTGAGCAAGCCGTCCAGCGCGGCGTCGTATTGCTGACGTGCCAACTGCTGCACCGCCAGTTGATACACCGCTTCGTCATCCTGTGGGTTTTGCGCCAGGCGGGCTTTCAAGTCGGCAGCATCCGGCAGGTCGGCGGCCTGGCGCAGGAAGGTGATCTGCGCCTTGGCACCGGCCAGGGCGGCCTTGTGATCATCGCTCTTGACCGCATCGAGCACGGTTTGCGCTTCATTCAGCTCGCCGCGTTCAGCCAGGCAGCGCGCGTACAGGATCAGCGCGGCGGCGTTGGTGTTGTCTTCACCCAGCAAGGTGACCAGCACGGCCTCGGCCTCGGTGATACGGCCTTCGGCAAACAACGCCTGGGCCTGTTCCAGTGGATCGGGAGCGGCTGGCGGCGGCATTTGCACATGGGGCTCCAGCATCGCGCGCACGGCGGATTCGGGCTGGGCACCGGCAAACCCGTCCACTGGCTGGCCATCCTTGAACAGCACCACCGTCGGCAGGCTGCGAATGCCGAAGCGCGAGACCACGTCCGGCTCGGCATCGCAATCGACCTTGGCCAGCAGCAACTCACCCTGATAGCTCTCGGCGATCTGCGCGAGCATCGGCATCAACGCCTTGCACGGCGCGCACCACTCGGCCCAGAAATCCACCAGCACGGGTTTTTCGAAAGAGTTCTGGATCACCGCCTGGTCAAACGTGGCGGTGGTGGCGTCGAAGATGTACGGCGTGGGCTCACTCATGGGGTATCTCGAAGAAAGCAGGGGGATGAGGGCAACTATAAGGGTTGGTGGGGTTGGCTGAAAGCGGGGCGGTCTCAGGATCGCTATCGCAGGCAAGCCAGCTCCCACAGGGGAATGCATTTCAACTGTGGGAGCGGGCTTGCCCGCGATGCTCTCAAGCGCGCCGCGAATGGTACAGGCTCACCTTGCGAAACTCCCAGGGCTCGGCCAGGTCGGGCAGGGTCAGGGCGTCGAGGATGTCCAGGCGCTGATACTCCGGGTGCTGGAAGTCCCGCACCCGGGAGTCGGCGACCAACGCTTCGCGGCCACGGCTGAGGAAGTGGTCCAGCAGTGGCAGGTTCGCCCGGTCGTACAGCACATCGGCCACCAGGATCAGGTCAAACCGATCAGCTTCGGCGAAGAAGTCTTCTGAATAACCCAGTGTTACGCCGTTGAGTTCGGCATTCGCCCGGCAGGCGGCGAGGGCCAGTGGGTCAAGGTCGCACGCCACCACTTCCAAAGCGCCGGCTTTTACTGCGGCGATCCCGGCAACACCCGAACCCGCGCCGAAATCCAGCACCCGCTTGCCCGCGACCCACTCGGGGTTGGCGGCCAGGTACCGGGCCAGTGCCAAGCCGCTGGCCCAGCAAAAGCACCAGTAGGGCGGTTCATGCAGGATGCGTCGGGTTTCTTCGGGGCTGAAGGCGCGGTCCATGTTGTCGGCGTCCAGCAGCCACAGCGACAACGCGGTGCCCGGCAGCGGGCAGGGCACCAGGTGGGCGTCGCCGATCAGTTCGCTGAGGGCGCGTTGCAGGTCCAGCGGTGGCGTCATGGTGCGGGAACGAGTTGCAGCGGGCCGGTGGTTTGGGTGATTGCTTGGGTGATGCGTACCGGCGGCAGGTGCAGGATCAACTGGCCGGACTGGCTGGCGCGGCCCCGCAATTCAACGCGGGCACCCGCCGGGAACGCTTCGGGGTTGAAGCGCAGGCGGAAGGCCAAGGGCTTGTTGTTGCCGATCAGCACGCTGCTGGCGAGCAGTTGTTGCGGGCGCGAGCGGTCGTCGATCACCAGCAGCGCCAGTTCGACTTCCGCGCCAGCCGGTACACCGTTCAACAGGCCGCTGACTTCACGCTGGTAGGCGGGCAGCGGTCCCAGTTCTTCTTCCACACCCGGCAGTTTTTTCTCTTGTTGGGGCGCCGGAGCGGGCGCTGCGGGTTTTGGGGTATGGCTGCTGCAGGCGACCAGGAAACCAAGCAACGTGAGTAAAACAAGTGGTCGTAACTGCATGTACGGCTCCAGAAAGGACAAAATCCGTGGCTTAAAAAATATGAAACATAATAGTCAGCCTATATACCGTAAAGGCTATGGCTTGTCTTGCCACGGGGATGCGCTACCATGGCCCTCCCATTTTTTGTTGCCTGTCACCATGCACTGTCCCTTCTGCGGTGCCAACGACACCAAGGTCATTGACTCGCGTCTGGTCGCCGAGGGCGAACAGGTGCGTCGCCGGCGTGAATGCCTGGCCTCTGGCTGCGGTGAACGTTTCACCACCTTCGAAACCGCCGAACTGGTATTGCCACGTCTGATCAAGACCGATGGCAGTCGCCAGCCCTTCGACGAAGAAAAACTGCGCGCCGGAATGCAGCGCGCTCTGGAAAAACGCCCGGTGAGTGTCGAGCGGCTGGAAGCGGCACTCGTGCATATCAAGCACAAGCTGCGGGCTACCGGCGAGCGCGAAGTCAAATCCCTGGTGGTTGGAGAACTGGTGATGGCCGAGCTGCAAAAGCTCGACGAAGTCGCCTATATCCGTTTCGCCTCGGTGTATCGACGTTTCCAGGACCTCAACGAGTTCCGTGAAGAGATCGACCGCCTGGCCCGTGAGCCAGTAAAAGAATGAACCCACCTTCGGCAGAACAAGCGGTACTCGACGCCCATTACATGGCCCGCGCCCTGGAATTGGCACGCAACGGCCTGTACACCACGCACCCCAACCCACGGGTAGGCTGCGTGATTGTGCGCGACGGGCAGATTGTCGGCGAAGGCTGGCACGTGCGTACCGGCGAGCCCCACGCTGAAGTCCATGCCCTGCGGGCTGCGGGCGATAAAGCCCGAGGCGCCACCGCCTACGTGACCCTGGAACCGTGCAGCCACCATGGGCACACGCCGCCGTGCGCCGATGCATTGGTGAATGCCGGTCTGGCCCGGGTGGTCGCGGCGATGCAGGACCCGAATCCGGAGGTCGCCGGGCGTGGCATGCGTCGCCTGGCCCAGGCCGGGATCGAGACCTACAGCGGCTTGCTGGAAAACGAAGCGCGGGCGCTTAACCCGGGCTTCCTCAAGCGCATGGAACATGGCCTGCCGTTTGTGCGGGTCAAGTTGGCCATGAGCCTGGACGGTCGCACCGCGATGGCCAATGGCGAAAGCCAATGGATCACCGGCCCGGCGGCCCGTGCGGCCGTGCAACGCCTGCGGGCCCAGGCCAGTGTGGTGCTGACCGGCGCCGACACGGTGCTGGCCGACGGCGCCCGCCTGACGGTGCGCGCTGCCGAGTTGGGCCTGGATGAAGCAACCACGGCCCTGGCGATGTCTCGTCCACCGCTGCGGGTGCTGATCGACGGCCGCCTGCGGGTGCCGCTGAACGCGCCGTTCTTCAAGGCTGGCCCCGCGCTCGTCATCACCTGCGTGACGCCGGACAACCAGTACCCCACCGGCCCCGAGTGCCTGGTGGTACCGGGTGTCGAGGGCCAGGTCGACCTGCGTTCCGCCCTGGTGGCCCTGGCCGCCCGTGGCGTCAACGAGGTGTTGGTGGAAGCCGGCCCTAGCCTGGCCGGTGCCTTCGCCCAGCAAGGCCTGGTGGACGAGTACGTGATATTCGTCGCCGGCAAGTTCCTCGGCTCCGCTGCCCGGCCTTTGTTGGACTGGCCGCTTGAGAAACTGGCGGATGCCCCCCAACTCAAGATCACTGAAATGCGCGCTGTGGGCGACGACTGGCGAGTCACTGCCATTCCTGTGCCATCAGCGAGCGTATAATTCCCGGCCTGCGCCACGTCTTCAGGAGAACGGCATGTTCACCGGCATTATCGAATCCATCGGCAGCATCCGTGCAATGACCCCAAAAGGCGGCGACGTACGCCTGCTGGTTGAAACCGGCAAGCTCGACCTGAGCGACGTCAAACTGGGCGACAGCATCGCTGTCAGCGGTGTGTGCCTGACCGTCATCGAGTTGCCTGGCAACGGCTTTGCCGCCGATGTCAGCCGGGAGACCCTGGACTGCACCGCGATGAACGACCTCAAGAGCGGCAGCCCGGTGAACCTGGAAAAAGCCCTGACCCCGACTACCCGTCTGGGCGGGCACCTGGTCAGCGGCCACGTCGACGGTGTGGGCGAAGTCGTCGCCCGCAGCGAAAACGCGCGCGCCGTGGAATTCCGCATCCGCGCACCCAAAGAGCTGGCCAAGTACATCGCCCACAAAGGCTCGATCACCGTCGACGGCACCAGCCTGACCGTGAACGCCGTGAATGGCGCGGAATTTGAACTGACCATCATTCCCCACACCCTGAGCGAAACCATCATGGCGTCGTACCAGCCGGGTCGCCGGGTAAACCTGGAAGTGGACTTGCTTGCCCGTTACCTGGAGCGCCTGTTGTTGGGCGATAAGGCCGCAGAGCCGACCGGCAGTAACATCACTGAAAGTTTTTTAGCCGCTAACGGCTACCTTAAATCCTGACCCAAGGGGGTGCCGCGTGGCGCTCAACAGCATCGAAGAACTGGTTGAAGACATCCGCCAAGGCAAGATGGTCATCCTCATGGATGACGAAGACCGCGAGAATGAAGGCGACCTGATCATGGCCGCCGAGTGCTGCCAGCCGGAACACATCAACTTCATGGCCAAGCACGCCCGCGGCCTGATCTGCATGCCGATGAGCCGTGAGCGCTGCGAACTGCTGAAGCTGCCGCTGATGGCGCCGCGCAATGGTTCGGGGTTTGGCACCAAATTCACCGTGTCCATCGAAGCCACCACCGGTGTCACCACCGGCATTTCCGCTGCTGACCGCGCCCGCACCGTACAAGCCGCCGCCGCGAAAGACGCCAAGGCTGAAGACATCGTGAGCCCCGGCCACATCTTTCCGCTGATGGCCCAGCCGGGTGGCACCCTGGCCCGCGCCGGCCACACCGAAGCGGCCTGCGACCTGGCGCGCATGGCCGGTTTCGAGCCGAGCGGTGTTATCTGCGAAGTGATGAACGACGACGGCACCATGTCCCGTCGCGCCGAGCTGGAAGAATTTGCCGCGCTGCACAACATCAAGATCGGCACCATTGCCGACCTGATTCACTACCGGATGATCCACGAACGTACCGTTCAGCGGATTGCCGAGCAGCCGCTGGACAGCGAACTGGGCCAGTTCAACCTGGTGACCTATCGTGATTCCGTGGAAGGCGACGTGCACATGGCCCTGACCCTGGGCACCATCTGCGCTGAAGAACCGACCCTGGTACGGGTGCACAACATGGACCCGCTGCGCGACCTGCTGATGGTCAAGCAACCGGGGCGCTGGAGCCTGCGGGCCGCGATGTCTGCGGTGTCCGAGGCCGGCAGCGGTGTGGTGTTGCTGCTGGGCCATCCGCTGGATGGCGACGTGTTGCTGGCGCATATCCGCGAAACCGCCGACCACGCGCCGGTGAAAAAGCCGACCACCTACAGCATCGTCGGTGCCGGTTCGCAGATCCTGCGGGACCTGGGCGTGCGCAAAATGCGCCTGATGAGTGCGCCAATGAAATTTAATGCCATATCCGGTTTCGACCTGGAAGTAGTAGAATACGTGCCCTCCGAATAAAGGCCGGCGTTGTTTACCCCTTGTTCGCGGTTCAAATATCACTGAGGGGCGCGCACCAAGCGCGTCCCGGCTCTTTAAGAGATTTGTCGAATGACCCTGAAGACCATCGAAGGTACCTTCATCGCCCCTAAAGGCCGCTATGCCCTGGTGGTTGGCCGCTTCAACAGCTTCGTGGTTGAAAGCCTGGTAAGCGGTGCCGTGGATGCCCTGGTTCGCCACGGTGTGAGCGAAAGCGACATCACCATTATCCGCGCTCCTGGCGCCTTCGAAATTCCGCTGGTTGCGCAGAAAGTTGCACAGCAGGGTGAATACGCGGCGATCATCGCCCTGGGCGCGGTCATTCGTGGCGGTACTCCGCACTTCGAATACGTGGCTGGCGAATGCACCAAGGGCCTGGCCCAGGTGTCCATGGAGTTCGGCGTGCCGGTCGCCTTTGGCGTGCTGACCGTTGACTCCATCGAGCAAGCCATCGAACGTTCCGGCACCAAGGCCGGTAACAAAGGTGCTGAAGCTGCCCTGTCCGCCCTGGAAATGGTCAGCCTGCTGGCGCAGTTGGAGGCCAAGTGATTAGCGACGACAGCGATCAGTTCAACCCCCAGGACCCGCGCCCGGCAGACGCCGGCAAGCCGTCGAAAAGCGAAAAGCGTCGTTCGGCCCGCCAGCTCGCAACCCAGGCCCTGTACCAGCGCCACATGGCGAAAACCTCGTTGAACGAAATCGAGGCGCAGTTTCGCGTCGACAACGATTTCAGCGCGGCCGATGCCAGCTACTTCCACGACATCCTGCACGGTGTTCCGGCCAACCTGGCCGAGATCGACGCTGCACTGACGCCGTGCCTGGACCTGGCGATCGACGAGCTCGACCCGGTTGAGCTGGCCGTACTGCGCCTGTCCACCTGGGAACTGCTCAAGCGCGTCGACGTGCCGTACCGCGTGGTGATCAACGAAGGGATCGAACTGGCGAAAGTCTACGGTTCCACCGACGGTCACAAGTTCGTCAACGGCGTGCTCGACAAGCTGGCCCCGCGCCTGCGTGAAGCCGAAGTGAAGGCGTACAAGCGCTAACTGGCGCTTGCTGGCGCCATGGGCGAGTTTGAGCTGATCCGCAATTACTTCGCCGCCGCGCCTTGTGCGCAGGGCGGCGAAGGCGTTGCACTGGGGATTGGCGACGACTGCGCCTTGCTGGCGGTTCCCCCCGGGGAGCAACTGGCGATTTCTACTGATACCTTGGTGGCCGGCGTGCATTTTGCCGACCCCTGCGATCCGTTTCTGCTCGGCCAGCGCTCGCTGGCCGTGGCAGTCAGCGATCTGGCGGCCATGGGCGCCAACCCCCTTGCGTTTACCCTTGCCCTTACCACCCCGACGGTTGATGCCGGTTGGCTGCAACGCTATGCCCAGGGTTTGAACGCCATGGCCCAGGCTTGCGGTGTGGTGCTGGTAGGCGGCGACACCACCCGTGGGCCGCTGAGCCTGACCCTGACCGTGTTTGGCCGGGTGCCGGCAGGCCAGGCCTTGACCCGCAGCGGCGCGCGGCCTGGCGACCTGCTGTGTGTGGGCGGCGAACTGGGCAACGCCGCGGGTGCATTGCCACTGGTACTGGGGCTGCGCACGGCAGAGGCCGCTATCGCCGAGCCACTGCTGGCCCATTACTGGTCGCCGCAACCGCAGTTGGCGCTGGGTTTGGCGTTGCGGGGCAAGGCGACGTCTGCGATGGATATTTCAGACGGTCTGTTGGCGGATTGCGGGCATATCGCCAAGGCGTCGGCTGTCCGCTTGTTGATCGAACAGCAAGCGTTGCCGTTGTCGGCGGCCTTGCTCGCGTTTGTCGGCGAGGCGGATGCCCGGGTGGCCGCGTTGAGTGGCGGTGACGACTACGTGCTGGCGTTTACCTTGCCGCCTGCCGAACGGGCGCCACTGTTGGCTGCCGGCCTGCCGGTACATGTGATTGGTCGGGTCGAGGCGGGGCAGGGTGTTGCCCTGCTGGATGGGGCTGGCCAGGACATCACACCTGCCCTGCGTGGCTATCAACATTTCTGAAAAGCATAGAACCAAGCTGAAGGCCAATCGAACCTATTGATCTTTATCAGCGACAATTCAGCTTAAGCGTCTGTAGGAACCTGCTGTTACAATCTACGCCCTGTGAAATCTGAAATCAGGAGCACACGGTGCCCGTCGTTTTCGTTGCCGCTTCCAAGCTGCCAACCCCTTTTGCCACGTTCACCATGAATGGCTTCCTTGAAGAAGCCACCGGGCGCGAACACGTTGTTCTCAGCCTCGGTGATGTGGCCGACGGTGCTCCGGTCCTCGGCCGTGTGCACTCCGAATGCCTGACCGGCGACGCCCTGTTCAGCCAGCGCTGTGACTGCGGCTCGCAACTGGAAGCGGCCCTGCAGGCCATCGCCCGCGAAGGCCGTGGCGTGTTGCTGTACTTGCGTCAGGAAGGCCGTGGTATTGGCCTGCTGAACAAGATCCGCGCCTATGAGCTGCAAGATGGCGGCGCCGACACCGTGGAAGCCAACGAGCGCCTGGGTTTTGCTGCCGATCAGCGCGACTACGCCATCTGCCTGCCGATGCTGCAGCACCTGGGGGTTAAATCCCTGCGCCTGATGACCAACAACCCGCGCAAGGTCAAAGCCTTGACCGAGATGGGCATCACCGTCGCCGAGCGCGTGCCGCTGCACACCGGCCACAACCCGCACAACAAACTCTACCTGGCCACCAAGGCCAGCAAGCTCGATCACATGATGGGCAACGAGCACCAGGGCGAGGCCGACCGGGCGTGACGCGCGGCCAGGTCAAGCGACGACTGTCGTTTAACTGGTGGCAATACCTGGCATTGGCGCTGGCGCCGTTGTTTGTGATCAACCTGGTGTTTGGCAAGTCCGAACCCTTGCTGCCGGTGCTGGCGATGCCGTTTTTCATCGCCGGCGTGGCCTCGATGTTTGTCAGCCTGCGCTACTTCCATGGCTATAAACATGCGCTGATTGCCACCGGCAAAGCCCTCGATACCCCCGAAGAACCGGCGGCCTGGATCACCCTCGCGGCCCGTCGCCGCGTGGCGTTGCTGGTGGCCGCGCTGCCGGCCTGGGTCGGCGCGTTGGCGGTGTTTGTCGGGCTGGAAGCGGTGCCGCTGTTTCTGCTGGCGCTGTCGACCCTGGTGCTGTTCTACCTCTACCGCATTCCGCGTCAGTTGGGCTGATGCGCGCCTGGCTGGCGGTGTTACTGCTGGTCGTCGCGGGCCAGGCCGTGGCCGTTGAGCGGGTTGTCAGCCTGGCCCCTTCCTTGTCTGAAATCGTCGTTGAACTGGGCGCCGCCGATTTGCTGGTGGGTGTGCTGGACGGCGGCGAGCGGCCACAGGCGTTGGCGAGCGTGCCGTCGGTAGGAAACTACGGGCAGTTGGACATGGAGCGGCTGCTCAGCCTCAAGCCCGACCTGATCCTGCTCTGGCCCGGCAGCGTCGGCCCGGCCCAGCGTGAACAGTTGCAACGCCTGAACATCCCGGTGTTTGTCGCCGAACCCCACAGCCTCGAACAACTCACCTCACACGTCGAAGCCATTGCCCGGCAACTCGGGCGGGCTGACGCGGGCCGGCAATTGGCTGCGCAGCTGCGTCAGCGCCTGGCTGAATTACGCCAGCGCTACCACCGGGCCGAGCCATTGCGAGTGTTTTATCAGGTGTGGAACCAGCCGCTGTACACCGTGGGCGGCGGGCAGATCATCAGCGATGCGCTGGGTGTGTGCGGGGCGCGCAACGTGTTTGACGACCTCAAGCTGCCGGCGCCGCAGGTCAGCATTGAGTCGGTATTGCAGCGCAACCCCGAGGTGATCCTGGCGGGTGATCAAGCGCAACTGGATGCCTGGAAGGCCTGGCCCCAGGTGGCGGCTGTATCTGCCGGGCATTTGCTGGTGGTGCCCGACAAGGGCCTGGAACGGCCCAGCGGGCAGATGCTGGAAGCGGTGGCGCGGTTGTGTCAGGTGATTGCACCGAGTCTGTGAGACCGCTATCGCAGGCAAGCCAGCTCCCACATTTGACCGCGTTCATTCATGCGGCGCGGTCAAATGTGGGAGCCGGGCTTGCCCGCGATGGGGCCGGTGCAGACGACTTAGAGTTCCGGCGTCCAGGTCACTCCGAACATCAATGCACGGCCTTCTTCCCGATAGCCATATTGCTGGCCTTGGTACTGATACAGCGCCCGGCTGTAGCCCTTGTTCAGCAGGTTATCGAGCTTCATTTCCAGCGTGACCTCATGACTCACTGCCCAACTGCCCCGCAGCCCGAACAAGCCATAACCGCCCAAGGGTTGTTGGTTGGCCGCATCGTCGTAGCTGCTGCTGACCGCCTGCCAGCTGGCACCCACGCTGAACCGGTCGAATTGGCGATCCAGGTCCAGGCTCATGGTGCGCCGGGCTCGCCGTGCCAGTGCGCGCCCGGTGTCGCGGTCCCGTGGGTCGATCAGGGCAATGCCGAGGCTGCTTTGCCAGCCAAACAGTTCTTGCTTGAGCGCCGCTTCGAAGCCGTTGATACGGGCGGAGCTGACGTTTTGCGGACCGCCGCTGGCGAACACAATCGCGTCCTGAATGTCGGTGCGGTACAGCGAGGCTTCGAGTCGGCTGGTGTCGCTGAGTTGGCTGCGCCACTGAACTTCATAGCTTTTTGAGGTTTCAGGCTTGAGGTTCGGGTTGCTGTTTTTCCCGTAGCTGTCAGGGTAGTACAGGTCGTTGAACGTCGGCGCCCGAAAGCCCTCGCTGTAGCTCAGCAACAGATCATTGTCCGGGTTCAGCGGCAGGGTGAAGGTGCCGCTCCAACTGTTATGGCCGCCAAATTGCTGGTTATCGTCGCGGCGCAGGCCCAGTTCGGTGGAGAAGGATTGCGCCTGGAAGCGGTGCTGGATAAACGCAGCGCGGTTCCAGCGACTGTCTTCATTCAGTTGGGCACTGCTGTTGACCTGGTCCTCGTACCAGTCGCCGCCCAGGATCAGGCTGTTCTGCTCGTTCAGTGTCAGGTCGTTCTGCCAGTTCAGCGAATTGCGGTAGGTGTTGAACACGCTGCGTTCGGTGCTGAGCTTGTCCAGGGTCTCTTCACGGTTTTCGCTGTGACCTGCTTCCAGCCGAGACTTCCACACGTCATTGATACGGGCGTCGATATAGCTGCTGACGCTGCTTACGGTGAAGTTGGAATAGGGCTTTTGCTGGAAGCTTTGATAGGTCGTGGTATCAAAGCGACCGAACGGGTTATCGAATTCGCTTTTGCCGCGGTTATCCAGCACGTTCACGCCCGCTTCGATGTCGTCGTTGAGGGCATGGCTCAGGCTGAAACTGATGGCCTGATTGCGATAGGCATCATGGTCGCGGTCGCTGGGGTAGGAGGTGTGAGTGCGATTGATCCCGGCCGTGTCATCCAGGCTGGCGTCCAGGTTGAAGCGGGTTTTTTCGTCGCCGCCGGACAGGCCGAGGCTGCGTTCCCATGTCTGGTTGCTGCCGAATCCCACATGCAGGCGGGGTTGCAGGCCGGACTCACTGCCGCGCCGGGTGAAAATCTGGATCACCCCGCCAATCGCATCGCTGCCGTAGATCACCGAGCGCGAACCGCGCAGTACTTCCACCCGCTCGATCTGCTGGATGTTCAGGTGCTGCAGGTTGCTGTCACCGGAGGTTGAATTGCCGATGCGCTGGCCGTCCACCAGCACCAGGCTTTGGGCCGATTTGGTGCCGCGAATATAAATGCTCGCCAGGCTGCCGCGCCCGCCCGCTTGTGAAACCTGTACGCCGGGCACGCGGCTGAGCAGATCGGTCACGCTGGAGGGTTGCAGACGGTCGATGTCATCGCGGGTGAAGACGGTGTTGGCGGCGCTGCTGTCGTTGCGCGCCTGGACCTGGCGGTTGGCGCTGATCACCACGTCGGGCAGCTTGAGGGCGTCGTCGCGTTCGAAGCTGTCGGCGAGCAGGTCGGTGGCGGGGAGCAGAAGAAGGGGGAGGGCAAAGCGCAGGCGATTCATGGGCTGTCCGTAGCGTCAAGGCAATACAAAACCAATGTGGGAGCTGGCTTGCCTGCGATGCAGGCACCTCGGTGTGTCAGTAACACCGAGGTGCTGCTATCGCAGGCAAGCCAGCTCCCACATTTGATTGTTGTTTACAGGTTCAAGAGTGCCATGCGCTGACGAACCGACGCTTCAATCCCCGCCTCATCCAGCCCGCACTCGGCCAGCATCTGCGCCGGCTTGGCATGCTCGACATACACATCCGGCAAGCCCAGGTGCAGCACCGACTTGAGGATGTTCTCCCGCGCCAGGAACTCACTGACCGCCGCACCGGCGCCGCCCATGATGGCGTTTTCTTCGACGGTCACCAGCAGCTCATGACTGCCGGCGATCTCGCGCACCAGGGCTTCGTCCAGGGGTTTGACGAAACGCATGTCCACCACGGTGGCGTCGATCTTCTCGGCCACTTTCAAGGCTTCGGCCAATTGCACGCCGAACACCAGCAAGGCAACGCCGCTGCCCTGGCGACGGACAATGCCCTTGCCGATTTCGATAGGCTCAAGGTCCTTTTCGATCACCGCATTCGGGCCATTGCCGCGCGGGTAGCGCACAGCCGCCGGGCCGTTGTACAGGTGGCCGGTGCTGAGCATCTTGCGCAGTTCGTTCTCGTCACTCGGGGTCATCACCAGCATGCCGGGGATGCAACGCAAGTACGACAGGTCGAAGCTGCCGGCGTGGGTCGGGCCGTCTTCGCCCACCAGGCCGGCGCGGTCGATGGCGAACAGCACGTCGAGGTTCTGCACCGCGACGTCATGAATCAGTTGGTCATAACCGCGCTGCAGGAACGTGGAGTAGATCGCTACCACCGGCTTGGCGCCTTCGCAGGCCATGCCAGCGGCGAAGGTCACCGCGTGCTGTTCCGCGATGGCCACGTCGAAGTAGCGCAGCGGGAAACGCTCGCTGAACGCCACCAGGTCGGAACCTTCCTTCATCGCCGGGGTGATGCCCACCAGGCGCGGGTCGGCGGCGGCCATGTCGCACAGCCATTCGCCAAACACGCCGGAATACTTCGGCCCGCCGGGCTTCTTCGGCGCGGCGGCGGGGGCGTTCAGCGGCTCAAGCTTGGTGATCGCGTGGTAACCAATCGGGTCGACTTCCGCCGGGGCGAAACCTTTGCCTTTCTTGGTGACGATGTGCAGGAACTGCGGGCCCTTGAGGTCACGCATGTTGCGCAGGGTGGCGATCAGGGTGGGCAGGTCGTGGCCGTCGATCGGGCCGATGTAGTTCCAGCCCAGCTCTTCGAACAGGGTGCCGGGAACCAGCATGCCCTTGGCATATTCTTCGGTACGACGGGCAATTTCCCACGCGCCAGGCAGACGCGAGAGCACCTTCTTGCTGCCTTCACGCATGCTGGCGTACGTGCGGCTGGAGAGAATTTTTGCCAGGTAATTCGACAGGCCACCGACATTGCGCGAGATCGACATGTCGTTGTCGTTGAGGATCACCAGCATATTGGCGTCCACTTCCGGCGCATGGTTCAGCGCCTCGAAGGCCATGCCGGCGGTCAACGCGCCATCACCGATCACCGCTATCGCCTTGCGATCGCTGTTCTGCAGGCGGGCGGCAATGGCCATGCCCAGCGCTGCACTGATGGAGGTGCTGGAGTGGCCGACGCCAAAGGTGTCGTACTCGCTCTCGGAGCGACGCGGGAAGGCGGCGATGCCATCCTTCTGGCGCAGGCTGGCCATGCGCTCGCGGCGTCCTGTGAGGATCTTGTGCGGATAGGCCTGATGACCCACGTCCCACACCAGCCGGTCGTCCGGGGTGTCGAACACGTAATGCAGCGCGATGGTCAGCTCGATGACGCCCAGGCCGGCACCGAAATGCCCACCGGTCTGGCCGACTGTGTAGAGCAATTCCAGGCGCAACTCATCGGCCAGGGTTTCCAGCTCGGCTTCACCCAGGCGGCGCAGGCCGGCTGGCGTGTTGGCACGGTCCAGCAGGGGCGTGGCCGGGCGCTTGCGGGGAATCTCTTGGAACGTCGTGGGCATCAGGCGAATCGTTATAGGTATAGAAGAGGCGGCAGTTTACCTCAAGCATCGCAAACTGCCCACGCAGAGCGCCGAACTTGGCTGATATGCAGTGGAAAAGGCCGGTGCTGTCAGTGGCGGCGTTCGACGATATACCGCGCCAGGTCACGCAATGGCTCGGCTGCCGCGTCGAAAAGTCGCAGGGCATCCAGGGCCTGGTCCCGCAGCTCAAGGGCGTAGGCCTTGGCGGCTTCCAGGCCGAGCAGCGAAGGATAGGTCGGCTTGTCCCGTGCGATATCGGCGCCTTGGCGTTTGCCCAAGGTCGCGGTATCACTTTCAACGTCGAGAATATCGTCCTGCACCTGGAACGCCAGGCCGATGGCCCGCGCGTAAGTCTGCAAGGCCGCCAGCTGCGGCGCTGCGGCACGGCCACTGGCCAGGGCGCCGAGGTGCACGGCGGCCTCGATCAACGCGCCGGTCTTGTGGCGGTGCATGTATTCGAGGGCTTGCTGATCGAGCTTCAAACCGACCGAGCCCAGGTCAATCGCCTGGCCGCCCACCATGCCGGCCGGGCCTGCCGCCAATGCCAGCGCGGTGACCATGCGCAAGCGGATCTCGGCGTTGACGCTGCTCAGACGCGGGTCCAGCAACGCGCTGAACGCCAGGCTTTGCAGGCCGTCTCCGGCGAGAATCGCACAGGCTTCATCGAAGGCTTTATGGGTAGTGGGCTGGCCGCGACGCAAGTCGTCGTCGTCCATCGCCGGCAAATCGTCGTGTACCAGGGAATAAGCGTGAATCAACTCCACCGCACAGGCGGCGCCGTTGGCTTCCTCCGCCTGGGCGCCGAGGGCTTCGCAGGCCGCGTAGGCGAGCAACGGCCGCACGCGTTTGCCGCCGTTCATTACGCTATAGCGCATGGCCTCATACAGGCGAGCCAATTCAGGGGTGGGCGCAACAAACAGCGGTGCCAGCGCAGCATTGACCCGGGCCTGGCTGCCGGCCTGATAAGCGTCGATCATTCAGGCTGTTCCGCGTCGAAAGGTTCTTCGGCCAACTCCCCGTCGCGTTCCAGCAACACCTGGACCTTCTGCTCCGCCTGCGCCAGGGCGCTCTGGCAGTCGCGGGTCAGGCCGATGCCTTGCTCGAATGCGGTCAACGAGTCTTCCAGCGACAACTCGCCGTTCTCCATACGCTCGACCAGAGCTTGCAGGTCGGCGAGGGATTGTTCGAAATCGAGTGCAACTTTTTTGCGGGCCATGGCGGCTATTCCGGTAGACGGTAAACCGGCGCGACACTAGCAGACATGGGGGATTGGGGCAAATGAGTGGGGGGAATTGTCTTGGAAATCAGTCACCTTGGGTGTTGATTTGGTAACGGGTACTACGGCCGCCGCCGGGTAACCGAACCAGGCAGTTTTTTTCCAGAAGATCGGCCAGATGTCGAGTCGCCGTGGCCTTGGACACGTTGGCCACGGCCTGATACTGGGCGGCGCTGATCCCATGCTCAAAGCCCTTGTCGCCGCCGTCGAGCAGGCGATTCAAGACTTTGGTCTGTTCAGCGCTGAGTGCGTGGTCCCGATGCCGTTGCCAGAAGCGACTTTTGCCCAGCACCCGGTCAATCCGCGCCATGGCCTGCTGCAGGCTACGAAGCAGGGTTTGCAGGAACCACTCAAGCCAACCGGTGACATCCAGCGTGGCTTTTTGACTGGTTTCCAGTGCGCGGTAATAGCCGGCCCGGTCTTCAAGGATGCTCGCTGACATCGCGTAGAAGCGGATCGCTTGGTTCTCTGCCTGGGCGAGCGCGAGGTCAGTAATCGCCCGCGTCAGACGACCGTTTCCATCATCGAAGGGGTGCAGGGTGACGAACCAGAAATGCGCCAGGCCTGCGCGCAGCAATGGGTCGAGTGCTGAATGATTTAGGCTGGCTTCAAACCATTCGATGAACTCGTCCAACGACTGCTCCAGCCCTTGGCGGGGCGGCGCCTCGAAATGCACGGTGGGTCGGTCCAGTCGTCCCGACACAACCTGCATCGGCTCATCGCCCCTTAGCGCGCCTACGTTCAAGGCGTGCGTGGAAAAGCGGGCTTCCTCGGCGGGAAATAACCATCGATGCCAGCTAAATAGGCGGGTTAGGGTAAATGGCTGAGCAAACTGTTGTGTGGCGTCCACCAGCAAGTCCGCCAGGCCCTCGCTACGTCGGCTCACGGGGCTGTCTTGCAATTGCTCCAGGCCAAGGCGCCGGGCCAGAGAGGAACGTACCAAGCCCACATTCAGTTGCTCACCTTCGATTGCCGAGGAGGTCAGGATATTTTGCAGTAACGCATCCAGTTCATTCTCCGAACTCTGCGCCTGGCTGACCGAACCGAGCATGCCCAGCAACTTTCCTTGCGCCTGCGTGCACTCGCGCAACACTGGTGCGAGGCGCTCCGGTTGCCAGTGAAAGTGCGGCCAGTCAGGTTGTTGCCAGATCCAGTTCGGGTGATCCATGGCGGTGTGCTCGGTGGGTGAGCCGAATAGAAGGCTTATTCGGCTCATTCGGTGAGCCGATTGTGCAAGCTATTCGGCTCATCGTCCAGTCAGCCGCGCACGATCAACACCCGGTGGGTGAGGGCCGTGGTGCGCAGGTTCTGGCTGCTGATCAGGGCGTCCAAGGCACTGTCGACTTGATTCAGGTTGAAGCTGGCGTTGATGGTGCGTTGCCCGACTTTATCGTCGAGCCAGATCACATGGCCGCCTTGATAGCGCACCAACTCCTCAAGCACCTCGCGCAAGGGTGCGTCCCGCACACGTAGCTGGCCGTCTCGCCAGGCCAGCAGGCGTTCGGCGTCGACGGCTTGGGGGGCTTGAACATGCCCGCTCACCACGCGCAACTGTTCGCCCGGCTGCAGCAGTTGATGTTGCCCGGCGGCGGCCACTTCAACGCTGCCAAGCAGCAGAATGACCTCGTCGGACTTGTCGTTATGCGCGACGGAAAACTCGGTGCCCAACGCCCGAATCCGAGTGCTGCCGGCTTGCACAATAAAGGGTCGACTGTCGTGGCTGACTTGCAGATACACACGGCCTCTTCGCAGATTTACCCGGCGTTCATCGGAGGTGAGGTCGATATCCAGCGCGCTGTCGCTGTCCAGATGCAGGTGTGAACCGTCGGCCAGGGTGATGTCCTGTTGTTGCCCGATTCGGGTGGTGTAGTCACTGCCCCAACTGCTGATCGGCGGGGTTCCCAGCCATATCGCGCCGGTGGCGAGTATCAGGCAGGCAGCGGTGGCGTAGGTTCTCCGTCGTGAGATCGGCCGACGGCGATCTTGTTTGCGTGCTGCTCGGGAGGGGCGATCCAGCAACTGCCAAAGCGTCTCGGCGTTTTGGTAGGCGTGGGCATTCAGGGGGTCTTCGCGCCACTGCGCAAACGTATTGAGCTCCTGAAACGTCACGTTTTCCCCACGCAGGCGGGTAAACCAGTCCAGGGCTTGCTGGTCACGTTCGGACGGCGAAGGGGTGGGCTGATCGTTCATCGGGACTCGGTGGCTTGCGGGGTTGTGGAGCGGTGGGGCGTGGCGTTGTTCAAATGTCGCCCCACCGCCCGGGCATCAATATTCAGACGGACGGTAATCTTCTTGTAGCTTAATTGTTCAGCCCGGGCCAGCAGAAACACTTCGTGAGTGGGCGAGGGCAATCTATCGATTAGGCGTTGCAGGTGTTCCAGTTACTGTTGGTGATGGCACTGTTTTTTATGGGGGCATCGCCGGTGAGGATTTGCAATTCACGCTCATCGTTGATTCCTCGCACGCTGTTGTGCCGAGTATGGTCGATGCTCAGGTTATTGGTGATGCGGTAGAGAAAAGCGCGGACGTTGCCGATCTTGGCGACTTCGCTGTTCATCAGGCGGATGAAGGTCTTGCACGGTCGTTGGTGGTTTCGCGGCGGTTTATCCGGGGGGCAGTACGGCAGGAGTTCGCCAGGGTAACGGCGATAAAGCGGGCCGAGGTTGCGATTGCCAGGGGGCGGGCATGACGTTTTCGGGTAGTGGTTGAGGCGGGTGATGGAGGGGATGAGAATTTGTCGCAAGAAGGGCGGGCTAGCTTCATGGCTGACCGCGGGTATTAACTATAAGCAGACTATGCCCAGGTTACGCAGTCATGGTCATCCATGTTGGCGACGAATGTTTGGTCTAGGTCAGTGACCCAGAAAGGATAACCCGTTGTTTCAGATAAAATACTAGTAAGATTGTTGGCGCTGCCTACCCTCCATGCTCTCTGGGATGAGTCAAAAACAATTAAAATCAGCGAGCCACTATGAATGATATCTGGTATCTCCTTCCAAAAATTTGGATTGTGTTGCTCGTTTTTTATATTGAGATCGCTAGGGTCAAGTACTTTTTGTTTGGTTCTAAAAAATCTCTCGCTAAGAGATGTAATCAGTGATTCGACCTCGTTAGGTGCCAGCTTTTTGACTTCTATATTTAAGGCGATTATAGCCTCGTCGATTTCTTTTTCTAAGTAATTCATTGTTGTAATCTCATTGGGTAAATTTATTAGGGTTTCTGGTTTTTAGTGGGAGCCTTGACGGATTATCTATAGGGTTTAGGCTTCCAGGATTTTAATCCGACCATATGCCTTTCTATGTCATCCATATCATCCTCTCCAAGAGTATCGTCAAAATGCTTTGATATTATATTTCGGATCTGTGCGAGCCGTCTTGTGATGCCGAAATCATCGATAAAATCGGTGGTTTCTTTCCGGTATTCTTCCAGGGCAAAAGGCTTGTCTGCATAAAAACTACCCATGTCGCGCAAGGAAATAAGTATGAACTCAATTTCTGATAATACTTTCAGTGCTTCCATTCCAGTTAGCGCTATATCTTTGTTTTGCTCTAGCATTGTTATTTGCTTCCATGGGTTTTATGTTTGGGTGACAGTTTCTGCTTGCTGGAGCTAAAAGTTATGAAGGGCTTTGCAGATAGTCGTAAATGTCGTTTTTTGTTATTTCTTTTATTTCTATTTCATTTATTTTGGATAGAATGATTTTTTTATGTTCTGAATGACATATTAACTGAATGGCCCCGTAAGTCTCACCATTGAAAAATCGGATAGATAAAGTTGAACTGTTGAATAGTATTAGTCTGAAATCATCTATTGCTGATATGTAATCGAGAGCGCTTAATTTTTGCGAGAGCTCAGCGATTCTTTCGTTTTGTATCATCAGCCGTATTGAGTTGCAAGCGCTACCCAGCGTTGATGGGTCTGTTTCCGTAGAGGGCGTGTTTAATTGTTTTATGTAGGAATATACCGACGTTACTTCATTTTTCAGTAAAATATCTCTAGGTCCCGCTTTTTTTGAAAATTCCCTTATGGTCAGATATTCCATAGTCTTGCTGTATGGCTTTATTCCATACGTGCCCCATCTTACCGTGAATGGCCACTTTTCCTTGAGTAAAAACTCAAGCTTGCACCACGAAGGCCAAGCTTCTTTGATTTCGTGATTAAGTAAGGTGAGTGTTAGAAAGTCCTTGTCGTCACTGTGGGTGACCTGATCCCAAGGATAAATGCCGTCCTCACATATAAATACCGTGTTCATTCATTATCTCTTGAAATATGTGTGTGAGTCGTCGCCAATGGCTAGAGGTACTTTACGTTCATCTATGAGAACCTCAGTGTTGAAGTGTGGACCATGATTTCCTTTTGTATGACCTAAAGAGTGCTCGCGAATCTCGATTATCCGATCCTTTAACTCAAAAACATATACCCTACCTTGAATGTAACGGTCTTGATCCTTAATTGTTTCTCGACGCAAACGTTTAGGTGGTTGATTTTTTTGAATTCCTGCAATTTTTTTTGCCCTCCTGAATGCCCCATTTCTTGAGAGCTTACTATCGGATCCTTTAGGCGGCTCTACGTCGCCTTCGTTTACCTTGGCTTTGCTCGCTGGGTCTTCAGCACGGTGTTTCGGCTTACATCCATCCCCTCCCGGACAGGTATTCAACCCCAACGGATCCACCCACCCCGTCGGGTTGGGTACGTACTGGTATCCGTTCAGCCCGCCCGCCAGCTTTTCGGGATCAGGCGTCAGATAGCGGCCAATGTCCGGATTGTAGTAGCGATGGCGGTTGTAGTGCAGCCCGCTTTCCGGGTCGAAGTATTGGCCCTGGAAGCGCAGCGGGTTGGTGACGGTGTTGACGTCCAGCTTCGCGATTTGGCCGTAGGCGCGGTAGTGCGCGGACCAGACGATTTCGCCGTCGGGTGCTGTGAGTTCTTGTGGGGTGCCGAGGTGGTCGAGTTGGTAGTGGAAGGGTTCTGCTGCTTCCGGGCCGTAGCCTTTCAGCAGCGCTAACGGGCGGAAGCTGTTGGGTTCGTAGAGGTAGCTTTGGTGGTGATCGGCGCTGTGCTCGGCGATCAACATGTCGCCTTGCCAGAAAAACTCGGTGGTTTGGCCTCTTATCGTTTTGGTGATGCGCCGACCGAACGGGTCATAGCGGTAGCTGGCCTGTGTGCCGTCCGGTTGGGTGACGGCGATCAGTCGGTGTTGGCAGTCGTAGCGGTATTCGGTAACTAACTGCTGCGCCCGGCCCCGGCGTTCCAGTAGGAGATTGCCGAAGGCGTCGTAGTCGTAATGACGATCGCCTTGCATCAGCAGGCGGTTGCCTTTGATCACACTCGGGCCAACGCGGTCTTGCATCAGCAGGTTGCCCGCCGGGTCGTGGGCGAAACGCTCTTGCAGGTAGTGCGAGTGGTTGGCGCGGGTCAGGCGGTCGAGCGGGTCGTAGTGGTAGTCGTGCTGGCCTTTGCGGGTGTCGAGGATGCGGGTCAGGTTGCCGCGTTTGTCGTAGTCGTATTGGCGGCGTTGGTGGCGTTGTTCCTGTTGGGTGATGGCATGGGCGTGCAGGCGGCCCTGGTCGTCGTAGTGGTAGTGGCTGAGGAGCTGGCCCTGCTGGCGCTGGTGTTCGCGGCCGGATTTGAACAGGTGCGAGGTGAGCGGGTTGCCATTCAGTTCGACGGTGGCGAGGTCGCCACCTTTGTCGTGATGGAAGGCCAGGCGGTTGTTGTCGGGCAGACGCAGGTAGTTGAGTTGCCCGCATTCGTCGTAGCGGTAGCGCAAGGTGCCCCAGCCTTGATGTTCGGCGGTGAGGCGGTTTTGCAGATCGTATTCGTAGTGCAGCGGCCAGTGGCCGTCGTCGACGCCTAGGAGGTTGCCGAGGCGGTCGTAGGTGTAATCGACAACGCTGCGGTCGGGCAGGGTTTTTCGTACAAGGCGACCTGCTGCATCGCGCTCATATCGGGTAACCAACTGGCGGCCATCATCACCGTACTCGGTCTTTTCCAGCAGGTGCCCGGCGAGGTCGTAGGCATAAGCCGTGCGGCGCCCATCAAACCCGGTTTCCTGCTGGATCAATCCGTTGGCGTGGTAGTCGAGCCGATAGGTTTCGCCGACTTCGTTTTCAATCTCGGTCAGTAGCAGCCGGACATTGTCGTAACGGTAGTTGAGCTGCGTGCCATCAGGATTAATCCGACGGCTGATCAGGTGCAGACCGTCGGCATACTCGTAGCGGGTGACGTGGCCCAGTTCGTCGCGCTCGGCGGTGATTTTTCCGTACGGGTTGTAGCTGAATTCGCGAGTGGCGCCGCCCGGCTGAATCACTTTCAGCAAACGTCCTACGGCGTCCCATTGGTATTGGGTCAGAGCACCGTGCTCATCCTCGCAAGCCACCTGCCGTCCCAGGTCGTCATAGTGATAGCGCCGCACACCACCATTGGCCAGCTTCTCTTCGATAAGCTGGCCACGCTCGTTCCAGATAAAGCGCTGGCTGCTGTTGTCCGGGTGCCAGACGCCCGTGAGCTTGCCGTGTTTGGTGTAGGTGTATTCGGTGTAATTGCCGTCCGGATCGGTCTTGCGGGTGATATCGCCTTGATCGTTACGCTGGTATTTCCAGACGGCATCGCCACGGCGTACGACTCGGACGAAACCGTTGTCATGCTCGTAGGACGTGGGCGCATCGTCCCCGGGAAACAGCGCAATCAACCGACCGGCTTCATCGTATTGATACGCCGTCACCGCCCCCAACGGATCCTGCTCGACCGTCAGCCGGCCTTTGTCATCGTAGGATTTGAAGTGCTCCGCGCCGTCCGGATCAATCCGTTGCACCAGCCGCGCGCGCTGGTCGTGGACGTAGACTTCCTGGCTGCCATCGGCGTTGTGCACGGTGACCGTGCCGTTGTCGTCCCACACATACCGCGTGTTCATCTGGGAAAAACTGGCCCAGTGGCGGATACACCTTGCAGATTTACCAGACCGTTCCCACTCCCAGAAGAAACTCGCCCCACCGGCCAGTTGCCTCTCCAGGATCACCTGCTGGTCGTCGTACCGATAACGCTCGCTTTCGCCGACAGCGTTGGTCGCTTCAATCAACCGCCACGCTTCGTCGTACCGGTAGGAAACAACGTTCTGCTCGGTAACCCAGTCCAGCTCCTGCTGCACCTGATAGTCGACTGCAACGATATGCCCGCGGTCATACCGCAGCAGCAATCCCTGGCCGACGTGGTTATCAATCCGCTGAATCCGCCCGGAATAGTCGCGGGAAATACGCAGCCGGTTGTCGTACACATCGCTGATCGACGTCAGCACCCCGTCGCGGAAATGGTAGAAAAGGGACGCCTGAGCCAGTACCCACTCATCAGGCAACGCGCCCAGATAAATCGCCGCTTCCGCCAGGCTATTGGTGATGGCTGGCCGCGTAGCAGAGGGCAGGGGAAACGTAGTGCTGCGGTTTTCGTGATCGGTCCAGACCACCGTTTCACCGCTAACCACCAACCGCTGAGCCAGTGCATGACTCCAGCCAAACCCCAGCCCGCAATCCACTTCCACCGCACTGCTGCGATACAACCGCGTCCAGGCAAACGGCAACACGCCATCCAACGATCCATCTGTGAGGGTCAGCAGCTCCTCACCGGTAACCATCGACACCGGGCAGCCATTGGTGGCGGTCTTGTCTGCGGGAGCGGCCGCATCGCCGCCGGGGTTCTTGGCAGAGGAGGGCGCATCGTCGACATGCGCTTTCTCCCGAACCACGGTGTTCTGACGCGGCCCCCAGCGCATCTGCACACCACCCTTTTTCAACCCCTCAACGGCGCCCCGAACCGCTACTGTCTTGTACCGTCCCACTGCCCCCATAAAGCTCTGAAGAACACTGAATATGCCCTTCACAAACCGAATGGCCGCCTCAACAATCCGGGCGCCATACCTGAGCGCACGCGAGCTCAAATAGGCGATACCCGCCGCCGGCAACACAACCGTCAGCAAAGCCGCTACCAACAAATCGATCAGCAACGACACCACAAACCCGGCCACCGCCTCGGCGGTACTGCCGGCAACCTCGCTAGGCGGCAACGCCGACAGCCAAATCATCGCCGTGCGCAGCATCAGGTACAGCGCCGCCTCATCACTGGCCAGTAACATGGCTTGTTCCATCACCTGTGGCGCAGTGCGGGCCAGTTCCATCAGCTCGCTGGCTTTGGCTCCCAGGCTTTCAAACAGCTTGCCCGGATCCTTGAAGATCTCCTGCACCTGCTTGATGGCGTCCCACACGCCAGTAATTGCTGCCCAACTTCCCGCCAACACGCCAGTGCCGATCGCGCTCGACGTGGACCTTTCCCAATGCGGTCTGAAACCGTTCCATTGCTTGCGAAGCCAGCTTTCCAGCTCAGCGGTCAAACCGTCGTAAGACGAAAACAGCGCCTCGACCTGCTCCTGTGAAACCCCACCCTGCACCCGCACCCGATAGCGTTTGCCGGCCACACAGTGGTGAGAGCCTTTCCCCTGTTCATCGAGCATGACCACGGTAGAGCTGCCGTCACCCAGCCCAATCACCTCAACCGGAATACCTCCCAGCGGCACGTCATACACCGACTCGAACTTGCTCTCGATCTCCAGTACGCCGCCGACCTCACAGCGCACCACCGTCGAGAAATTGTCATCGGTCATGCTCACCGACTGGCTCGAATCCCCCACCCGAATGATTCGGTCCATCCCCAGCAACGACGGCAAGTCTGCTGCATGGCTGACCTTGTCCAGCGCCTGCGAATACCAGGCGCCCACCTGCTGGCGATACACCGCCAGGCTCTGATGAAAGCCATCCAGTTCGTGTTGGATATGGGCGATGTGGGACGAAGAAGCAGTCATCCGTGACGTCTCTGCAAAGGGGAGGCGTCGGAGTCTGCAACAGCAAAATGGGGGCTGGACGAGTGGTCCGGAAATTCAGATTGGGCTTACGAGGAGGGAGATTTTTTCCGTGCCGAGCGGCTGCCCGGCACTACAGAAAACAGCGATTCAACGGATTGACTACTGCGGTACATCCACCTGTGCTGCCGCCCGCAGATAGTTGTAGACGCTGGCCCGGGAGATCTTGAAATAGTCGCCGATGTAATCGGCAAAGTTACGCACATCCAGCAACCCATGAACCCGCGCCTGGACCAGCACCTGAATGATCTCGCCACGGCCAAAATCGCCGGGCCGCAGGTTATTCGTTGCCGCCAGGGCTTCAATGATCTCGTTGAGTTTTTCGCGCCAGTCACTGCTGAACAGCGCTTCGGGCCGAGCCTTGGATTGCTGGCCCACAGCAAAACCACTGAGCAACTTTTGCACCTGGGAAAGTGCCGTCACGTCGAAGTTGAGGCACAACAACGTACGAATCTCTCCGCGCTCGTCGCGGGCAACCATGGTGATCGAGCGCAACTGCCGACTATTGGGGCCGGTCTTTTCATACGGCCCCACCACGTCGGGCCCAGTTGCGAGTTCCGGCAGGTCAGTGATCAATGATTCATCCCCCACCTTGCGCCGGGAAAAACCATTGGCGATGTGCACAATGCGCCCGCTCTGCACGTCGTGAACCACCGCTTCCAGATCCGGGAAGAGCAGGGCGGCGATGCCATCGGCGGTTGCCTTGATAAATGCGATATCGACCATGTGGAAACCGGACACTGGAAATGAGGAAGACGATTGTACGCAGGCGCCCGAACAGTTGTCAGTTCGCCGCCTGCAAGCGTGCCACTGCCAGGGTTGCCAGGGCCACATCCTGAGCCGCCAGCCCTGTGAGGTCGGCGATGGTCAGGTCATCGTCGCTGAAACGCCCTGGCACCTGGCCCGCCAGTACCTGCCCGAGAGAAACATCGGCATCTTCGGTAATCAAACGGGCACGTACCGCGTGGCCCATTTCGCCATGGTCCAGGCACTGGTGGTGGTCGTCCGTCATGATCACCCTGGCCCGCTTAAGCAGTTGCGGGTCCAGCTCCTGCTTGCCCGGGCTGTCGGCGCCCAAGGCGACAATATGTGTGCCCGCTTTAACCGCCGCCGAAGGCACAACCCTCTCTGTCGAAGGCGTGCAGGTAATCACCACATTGCAGTGTGCGAAAACCTCTTCTACGGTGTCGGCCGCTTGCGCATTCAACCCTTGGTGCCCAAGGCTTTTCGCCAACTGCTGCGCCTTGCCAAAACGGCGCCCCCAAATAAACACCCGCTTGACGCCGAGCAGCTCACACGCCCAACGGGCCTGCAATTGCGCTTGATGCCCGGTGCCAATAATCCCCAGCGCACTGACCTGCGAAGGTGCGCCTGCTTTGGCCGCCAAGGCACCCGCGGCCGCGGTGCGCCAACTCGTCAGCCAACCTTCATCATTGAGTACCGCGAGGGTTTTGCCGGTGTGGGAATCAAACACCAACACCAGTCCGTTATTGGTCTCCAGGCCGCGGGACGGGTTCTGGTAAAAGCCCATCGCCAGCTTGACCACAAACACTGAACCGTCCTTCATATAACCGGACTTGATATGACAGTCCCCCGGCGGGTTTTCAAACAGCAGTACCCCAGGAGGCGGCGCTACCACGCGCCCTTGGGAATGACTGATCAATGCCTGTTCCACCGCCTGCAGCATGTCCTGGCGCAATAGGGCGGTGCGTAACTCGCTTAAGCCATACACCGCCAGCGGCACCGGGCTCATCGCGGTTGCCCGCGCAGGTAATCGGCAAACACCGCCAAGCCTTCTTCCATATGCGCACGTCCATAACCGATACGGAACCGGTCCTGCGGCACGGGGCCCAGCGCCGAGTGGTAGATGCTCGAAGGCAGCAATAACACCCCGGTGCGTTCCACCAGTTCACTGCAAAACCGCTCCACACCTTCAGGCCCCAGGTAACGCGGGTAGGCAATGCATCCGCCATCCGGTCGATACCACTCAAACCGCTCGGCGAACTCGGCGAAGAACCCGTCCAGCAAGGCAATGTTGTGGTGCATCAAGGTATGAATCCGCGCCAGAATCTTTTCCCGCGCCTTCAACGCAATAATCGACAACACCTCGCTGGGCCCGGCATTGCAGATCGACAGGTAATGTTTCATACGCTCCATGCGCAGCAGCAGGTCATGATCCTGACAGGCGATCCAGCCAATTCGCAGCCCCGGCAAGCCATAAGGCTTGGACATCACTGCCAGCGACAGCCCGCGTTCATACACATCCGCCACGGCCGGCAGTTGTTCGCCAAGCCCGAGCAGGCGATAGGCTTCGTCGCTGAACAGATAAATCCCGTGCTTGCGGCACAGCGCCACCAACTGATCGAAGCGCTCGCGCTCCAGAATCTTGCCCGTGGGGTTGTGCGGAAAATTGATGGAAATCAGCTTGGTATTCGGCCGGATAGCCGCGGCCACTGCATCGATATCCAGCGTCCAGTTCTGAGCGGGGTCCAGCGGTACGCCGCTGACCTCGCACAGGCTCAGAGGGATGGTTTCAGCAGACTGATAATTGGGCGTGATTACAATCGCGTGGTCGCCTTTGTCCAGGAGGGCGTGCATGGCCACGTATAACCCTTCCTCGGCGCCGGCAAAGCACAACAAGTCCTTGGGCGTCATCTGCTCATAGGTCGATGCGATGACCTCCAGCAACGCCGGCAAGCCCCAGGTTTGGGTGTAGCCGAGCGACAGATTTTCGAACGCCTTCCTGTCCTCCGCATCCGCCATTGCCAGCAGTTCCTTGACCGTCAGGCTCTGAGCATCGGACGCCGTCATGTGATAACGCGCGGAAAATTCCCACTTGGAAAAGTAGGTTTCGAGCTTGAAATCCGGAAGGGTGGCCATGGTGCTTTCCTGGGGATGAACGGGTAGGAAAGCCGATACTAGCGAGAGGTATACGTTTTGTCTAATTTATAGTTATTGTGTAATTCTGCTGCATTGTCCTTGGGCCTCTTTCAGGCTGAACTCAAACTCGACCAATTTCCCGTGCATCTTCTGCAACGCTTCAATCTGCCTCATTAGTTCTTGTTTCTTGCTGGCAATTGCCCTGTCCGCCAGCTCCCAGGGCAACCCGTCACCGTGATGCCCACCTAGAGACCCCTGCAGAGCCAAGAAGTGGCAGTGATTGGGAATGGCCAGGAGGACTCATCCCTTTCATTTGCAGGACGTTTCCTAGAGAATTCCAAGCGCTTGCGCCAGAAAAATCCCGCGACTAGTCTGCGTTCCGTCACCGCATATTCGGTGATCGGGTTTAGTCGCCCGGATAACGCTAGGCGTACAGCGCCATCTCAAAGCCAGGTATTTATCGCCTGCACTTTATGGTGGCTGTGCGCAGGGCACCTTCGGGTGCGCCGGTGCCTAGCGGCCGGTCGACTAACCTGCGTACAGCTGCCACCTTCTGATCGTTTAGTCGCGAGAAGTTAGTGGTTCAACTCACTGCTAGGAGTTCTACCATGGTCAAAGTTACCCCCGATCCACCCGCATTCCACAGAGCCATACTCAGCGACACTGATGCCTCCCGCCGAGCGGTCGATCGTTACCTCAAAGCGCCGGACGCACAGCCTTCACCCAATCCGTTTACCGTTGATGACGAACTGAGTTTCGAAGATGCTCTGGCTCATGCTGCCGAGTTGTTGCATTGCGCCGTAGCGACCGCCCAGGCGTCGACCGAGCCGCTGAATGGTTCGCAGCGGGCGGTGATGCATTTGGTGGAAATGTCGAAGGTGGTGGTGGATCGAGCGCTGGACTGTTTGCAGCCGAGGTGAGGATCCTCGGCCGACGCTGAGGTAGCGATGCATTTGGTCAGCAACCTACTGACCAAATGCTGATCAATACGGCTCATGGGCGCAAATCCCGGCAGACGATCGCCATGGATTAAAGCGGTCCCCTCAGGCGTATGGCTTGAAGTCATTGCTGTCGCGAGTGAGTAGCTGCATCAGTTTGGGATGAATGAAGAGCTTTTCCTTTCCAACCTGCACCTCTTGCAGAACGTTAATGGCGACTAGCTCTTTGAGGTAGCGGGAGGCCGCTTGACGCTGTGCAATCTGTTTGTCGACTACGTTGCTGATACGGCAGTAGGGCTGTTCGAAAATGACGTCTACCAGCTCGCGGGAATAGGTTTTCGGCAACTGCTCACGAACAAACTGGGAGGTGTGCTCGGACAGGCTGCGAATAGCGGCAATTTTTGCACAGGTCCAGCGTGCTGTTTCCTCCACGGCGCTGAGCATATACAGCAGCCAGGGCTCCCAGGCTTGTTCGCGAGTGACGTCTAGCAACAAGCGGTAGTAATCGGCCCTATGGGCAATGATGTAACGGCTAAGGTAGAGAATCGGTAGATTCAGCAGGCCTTCCTGGATCAGGTACAGGGTATTGAGCACTCGCCCGGTACGGCCATTGCCGTCGGTGAATGGGTGAATGGCTTCGAATTGATAGTGACCTACTGCCATACGTACCAGTGGATCCAGGTCGGTCTCGTTGTGCAGGAAACGCTCCCAGTCGGCGAGCATGTCACGCAAGCGATCTTCGCCTTCCGGTGGGGTATAGATGATCTCTCCGGTTCGGTCATTGGCTAACTGGACACCTGGCACCCGACGTATATCCATGTTCACGCCCTTCAGCGTGCGGCAGATTTCGACTGCAGTACCTGTGGAGAGTGGGCGTTCGGCCAACGATTGATAACCTTTTTGCAGAGCTCTGCGGTAGCGCAGTGCTTCCTTGGTCGCTGGATCGGCATGGCTATCTCCATTCTGAGCATGCTGAAAAAGCAAGTCCGTGGTGGTGACGATACTTTCGATCTCCGAACTGTCCTTGGCTTCCAGCAACGGGATGGTGTTGATCAGCATTGTCTGGTTCGGGATCAACTCCGCCGCCTGCTTCAACTCGGCCAAGGCTGTGCGGGCCTCAATGCAACGTTTGAGCACTGCACGGGTTTCCAGCTCAGTGGCCGGAGGCAAGGGGGGAAGCTGGTTATAGGGCTTGTCAGCCTGCCAGGGGGGGGGGGATGTGGTCATGGATGGGGGCCTGGTCTTTGAAGTTTCCATCTGAAGGCAAGGAGGGCTCATCAGAGCGCCCTTTCGTAGGGTCAGTGTAAACAGGTGCGCATTACGTGTCGCTGTATTTTGATTTCTGCGACACGACATGTTTTTGTGTCGTTGGCGGCGACACGTTCACCCAACGCGTTCTTGAAACGAGGTTTTAGCGACGTATAGGGCGGGGGGCTGCGAATGGAAAGAGTGCTTGAGTACTTTTGGAGCGGTTGGCAAGTTCCCTGAATAGTCCGATGCTTGATAAGTGCAGTACTTTTTTCCAGGCATTAAAAAGCCGGCTTGTGGTTAGCTTTTTATCGATATAGGCATTTGAAAATAAACAACTTATCGTTTTTATAAAGTCTTCGGTTCCCCCACTTTTTGCGTTTTTTGCCTGATTTTTTTCCGGCAAAAGACCGGCTTTTTTAGCAGGGTTTGCTCCGTATTTTCTTTCCGTTTTGCATTGAACTGTCATCGGAAAAATATCGGGTACTTTGAGTTGTTCAGTGCCTATCCGTTTCTTAGAATCGTACGGATTTATGCTTGTAGGCTACAGCAGCTGAAACAAGACCCTTAGGGCAGACTGTTTCCAGCCTGCACAAAAAAGCTGACATTCCCTAGCAGGTAGCCATCTCAGGTCTGAAACTACTGGAGGTAAGGCGTTTGAGCGCAATATCAAGCGACTGATCGTCAAACAGCTTGCTTTTGCGAGAGGCAGCAGCAGTTCCACCATCCCAATGCCTCAACGCTTCGCGCACGGCAGGAACGCTCGGGGCAACCCCTCTCTGGCTCAGCAACCAATCAACCGTTGCCAATAACTCCATGCCAAAGGGCGACTCAAAGCCATCGATCAGCTCGACGGTGCGCTCCAACGCTTGGGAATACTCCTTGGCTTCTGTTTTGAGATAGGTTTGCAGAAAGGATTTACGCTCTTCGTCAAACCAGATCACATCACTGATTCCTGCATCACTGATGCGTTTGTCGCAATGCAGATAGCTACCATCAAGATTATTGAGCAGATGCTCCAATCGATTGGCATACGGACCGTATTTATGAGCTACAAACTTAAGGTTCAGAGGGTTCTCTGTGTCCGGTAGCTTTTCTATGGCGCGCTCCAGGAACCAGGCCAGCTTCTGAATCTCAAGCAGGCTGCATTCCATACCTAAAACCCAATAGCGTCGAACCAATTCGGCAATGAGCGCGCGAGCAGGCGTGAGCTTTTCCACTCCGTTACGTTTGGCGACATTCAGATACTGGCTGGAAGGTTCGAACACTAAGACATCCACATCCAGATCACTTAACACACCAATAATCTGTTCGCGAACTTCAGGCCATTTCAAGCCACCGTTACCGGCGCCCAGTGGTGGGACGGCCACAGACTTGACCTGATTTTCAATCAAAAAACGGCGCAGATCATGCAAGCCTTCCGTCACCCAAGCCATCTGCGAAGGTGATCGCCAGTGACGTTTGGTAGGGAAGTTTACGATCCAGCGGGGGCCTTCCAGTTCGTTGACTGCAGTTACGTGAACTTTGCCTGTCTCCACTTCGCCAGCCTTGCAGGCAGCTGAGTACAGACGGTAATTCTCCGCAAAGCGCTCTTTGAACATCAGCGCGATACCTTTACCCATCACGCCAACGGTATTCACCGTGTTGACGAGGGCTTCGGTCTTGGCTTCCAGAAGGTTACCTTGGGTAAATCTGATCATTGGAAATACCATCCCGGACGCGCATGAACAGACAACCTCAGACCTCTAGCGGCGACGTCCTGCTCTATGCGTTCTTTCATTGCATCGGTGTAGCACATGATGCCAAGGAGTCCTGTAATCGGTAGGTGATGGTGAATCAGCGCTTCGGCCTGATAACGCTCCATCTTTCGAGGGTCATCAGGATCACGTTTGAAGTCGCGCCGTTGAAGGATCGGCCAATCGATCTCGCCGAGATTCGCCAGATCACTGTAATAGTTTGTCCAATCCGGGTAGGCATGTGCGTTTGTGAAGACGAACGGTAGGCCAAGCTGTTCGACGCGGTACAGGCTGGAGACCAGAATTACGATCTCGTCGTTGCTGCGCTGCTGAACACTCCACCCAGAATGAATATTTTTCATCATCACTGAGAAGGGGGTGAAATAGAAGGGTACGTAGTCGGCCAGTACCCCCCCCGGTGCTACCAGAACGTGCCGGGATCGGCGCTTGTCGATCAAGTCAGCGTTGCCAATGTTCACGTACTGCGGCGCCTGCACGTCCGAATTTGCGCAGTGTAGACCGTTGTCCAGAATCCAAGGCAGGTTATCGCGGTGGACGATACGCCAAATCAGAGCCTTCTCTGGATTCAGTCTGCTATAGATCATTTACGAAACATTCCCGGATTCACGGTGAGACGTACCTTAACACCTGCCTTGCGCATTTTTTCCGTGCAGAGGCTCTCGACCTCAGAATTTGGGACAAAAAGCATAGAAAAGTCTTTCGGCGCGACGATACCAGGCGCGAGGCATTCTGCCATGCAGATGCTTTTGCAATCGGAGTCCTGATAGTCCCGAGTACTCATGACCTCCCATCTGATGGTTTCGAAGCCTTTGTCGTAGTCAAGTAGCTGAATTTCATCGTTTGCCAGTGGGTGGCGAGGAATGACCTTCCAACCGTTTTGTTTGGCAAATGATCGGTACACCGAGATCAGTACAAATTTTGATTTCGGTCTGTTGATCTGCACGCTTCCATCAAAAGGATTTGCAGCAAACCAATGAAAGGGCACATAGCGGTTAAGCTCGAGGGCTTGGCGCTTCTTCAGAATTTCACTGTCTGCTACGTCTGTGAAGACGGTGAGGTCGGTGCGAGGTTTCAAGCCTTCCTGAAAAATGCCATCGAGGTTTTCAACCGAGGTGAGGTGGTAGAGAAGCTTTTGTTCCTTGATGTTTCTGACGTCCGGCATGTTGGTCTCCTTGACCTATGCACCTATCTGAGCAGGCTTCAGCCCTACATTTTTCCGAGTTAGCTAACGGCAACCTTCATTCAGTAGGGGTTGGTAAAGCATTCCCTATGACTCTATTGTGCCATTATTCGGATCCGCAAATGCGATGTGAGATTCGCCTGTTCACCTGAAAATGCACGTCTCACTCCTCGTCAAAATAATCACTTCCAGTGCAAGCAATCGCAACAATTGTGATCTAGCGCCCACTTCATGATTCGCCAGCGCTTGGCCAGAACGTAGATCTTCCCAAGCCCCAGCTTGTCGAGCGACATAATACCGTCGATACCGGCGTCACCAGGGCCGCCTTGACCAATTACCAAGGCAGCAATCACCATGTTTTCAATTTCGCTGATGAAAATTCCAAACCCGCAACAGCGATGCAGATGATGGTGCCGCAGCCCACGGAAGGACTGCATCTGACTGACAGTCAGGCATGCCCCAGTCATCGCTTCACTGCCTTCACCTGACTCAGGATCTCGCGGCGCCGGTCTCGTCATCCAGCGCAGCCTCCACCCGCCCACTTCCTCGGAAGTGCTCAGGAGGCCAGATCATGAGGTGCCCAAGCTCTTGGCCGTAAGGAGCCGCCAGTCCCGCGTTAGCGGACAACCCTCACAGGTCGCAGGGGCCTTGATCCCTGATAGCACTCAACATCCATGCGAGCGAGCGCCAGTAAGGATCAGTAACTGAGCCGCGACAGAAACGTGGCTGGGGTCTTTGCGCAAGGCTTCCACGAGCTTCGGTAGGTCCTGCCATTTCAGCGCAGGATGATGCTGGCGTTTGCGCGCTTTCTTCTTCTCATGCCGGCTGAGCAGGTTCTCCAGATGGCCACGCCAGTGTGCCGGGTTCTCTCCAGTCCTGAGACCTCGGGCTCTGGCAGCATCCAGGATCTGTTCGATTTGCCCACGTACTTCGTCAGCCGTCCGCGTTTTGGTTGACCATAGTGGCTGCAGGGCTTTGATCAGATGTTTGGTCTCAATTTGATCAGCCGATAGTTTCCCAATGGTGGGGAAAGCGTAAAGCTCAAGCTTCCGTAGCCAGCCCTTGCGCCATTTCTCCGACCAGCTCAAGCCATGGGCATCTCGGTAGTCGGCGGCCAGTTTCTCGAAGGTAATCAGCTGTGCCATTTCTCGGCGTTCAGCTTCACGCTGAGCGGCTTGTTCAGCCTGTCGTTTTGCTAGGGGATCTGTGCCGTTGAGGATCTGGACTTTATGTTCATACGCGGCTGCGCGGGCTTTTTTCAGGTCGAGTTGAGGATAGCCACCCAACCCCATCTCTCGCCGTTTTCCGTGTAGCTGGAAGCGCAGCACCCAAAATTTACGACCTGAGTCCTTGATGACCATGCGTAATCCATCGCCGTCTTCATAGGTTCCTGGCTCGGTCAGGTTTTCGACTTGTTTCGCGGTCAGCTTGCCCATTTTTCTACCCTCAGTTCCCCCACCAGTTCCCCCACTTAGCTGCGGAAGAGGGTGGATCAAAACGGAAGTCACAGGAACGAAAGTAGGCTGAAACCATTGATCTAGCAAGGCTGTCGCGATTTTCAGTAGATGGGGATGGCTTTCAAAAAGACATTAAAAAGCCGGCTTGTGGGCGGCGTTTTGTATGATTCAACTATTTGTTTTTAATGATTATTTGGTTTTTATTTATTTTTGCCCCCCCATCTATCCCCCCATTCGCGCGTTGCGTGCGGCTATTGTAGCTATCGCCGGGTTTAGCCGTTCGTGTGAAATAGAGCGTGGCAGTAATCGACTAGTCCTAGGCCTGACGAGCCTAGGCTGCCCCGAACCCGTTCTCGCGCCTGGATACTGCGAGCACCAGCCATGCTGATAGAATTAAGCAGGTTTTACAACGCGCCCCTCTGAGGTAAAGCATGATTAAAGAATTGATGGAAGAAGAGATGCGCCGAGCGTTGTTTGGTAACGCAGAGGTGCCTGCGTCGGTTAACACGCCCGATGTGAAAGAACTCTATTCGGCTGGCGTGACACTACCACCGGCGAACGCCGCGACGAAAAAGAAGGTTTCGAAGGCCTTCACGCCAAGGCTAAGGGTCATCCTCCGGGTAGGAAATGAATTCGAAGGTGAAACATACGAGATAATCCATGAGGCCGATACTCTGAGCACTCTCCTGGCAGAGCAGGAAGCTACCAGGGCTGCGAGGAAAAAGTTCAGGTATGTGGAAGTGACATCGGTCATGTCGATGTGACAGTGACCTCACTCAGCTCGCACCAAGACTTTGCTGTCAGACCGTGTGTATGGCCGGTCACGTCGAACTGAGCGTCCAACGACAGGCCACTATCAACCCAAAGCTGCCCCTCACGGAGGGCAAGAATCGGCCGATTGTGTTGAAAAAGTCGACGTTGGTATGCTCAACCCCTCTCATCGACTTGTTTTGGATATGTGCTCATGTTGACTGGCTTGAATCACCTTACGTTGGCGACTGCGAACCTTCCTCGCAGTATCGAATTTTATGTGGGGCTACTCGGTTTTAGGCTGGCTGCTCGCTGGGAAACGGGGGCCTATCTTACCCTTGGCGATCTCTGGCTTTGTTTGTCTTTCGATGAGAACTGTGCCTCGGAAAAACACCCTGATTACACTCACTATGCATTTTCGGTGGGGCAGGACGATTTTGAAGGAGTAACTGTTTGCTTGCGGTTACGGAACGTTATCGAGTGGAAAACCAATTCGAGCGAGGGTGACTCATTTTATTTCTCAGACCCCGACGGGCACCGACTGGAAGTGCATGTCGGCAGTCTGGCTTCGCGGCTTGAGCAATGTCGGCGCCATCCATACGCAGGTATGGAGTTCTTTGACTGACAGTTTTCGATCGATTTATTGAACAAGTAGCTCTCCTACCGGGCTTGCGGCAAAATATACACATCGGCTAGCGGGAGCGTACGCAGCATGATGGGACAGTTATCGAGTGGGCAGGATCGACTGTTTTACTCGTTCAACCTTGAAGATCACATCCCAGCAAATCATCTTCTGCGCAGCATTGATCGGTGTCTCGATCTGGGCGACCTGCGCCATTATCTCACCGATTTCTATAGCCCGATTGGGCGCCCTTCAATTGATCCTGAACTGATGATTCGCATGCTGATCGTGGGCTATTGCTACGGCATTCGCTCAGAGCGGCGGTTGTGCGAAGAGGCCCATTTGAACCTGGCGTATCGCTGGTTCTGCCGGTTAAGCCTTGAAGATGAAGTCCCCAATCACTCGACCTTTTCCAAAAATAGACACGGCCGTTTTCGGGACAGCGATCTGTTTCGCTGGCTGTTCAATGAAGTGCTGCATCGTTGCATGGACGCAGGCTTGGTCAAAGGTGAAGGCTTTGCCGTAGACGCCAGCATCATCAAAGCGGATGCCAGCCGGCAGCGCGGTGTACCGGGTGATGAACAGGTCAACTGGAGCGATCCGGCCCTGAGCACCCGCGCCGTGCGTGAGTATCTTGAGGCACTCGATGAAGAGGCTCTGGCCGAAACGCTACCGAAGCGCCTGTCGTTGACTGATCCTCAAGCCCGCTGGACCGCAGCTCCAGGTGGCCCAGCGTTCTTCGCTTACTCCACGAATTATCTGATCGATACCGAGCACGGCGTGATCATGGACCTGGAACCCACACCAGCTCATCGAACCGCAGAAGTCGAGAGCACCAAGACGATGATTGAACGGGTCGACGCGCAGTTCGACATCAAGCCGGAACGCCTCATTGGCGACACCGCTTACGGCACCGCGCCGATGCTGGCCTGGATGGTGGAGGAAAAAGACATCGAGCCGCATGTGCCGGTGTGGGACAAAACCGAGCGCAAGAACGACAGTTTTTCGAGCACCGATTTCCACTGGAATGAAGAGGCTGAGGAATACTCCTGCCCGGCCGGCAACCCATTGCGCAGCGAATGGCGAGCCTTCAAAAATGAGCGTTCACACGTCACCAAAGCCAACACCATCATCTTCCGATCCCGGCAAACCGACTGCATTGCCTGTCCGATGAAATCCAAGTGCTGCCCCAATACTGCGTTCCGCAAGATCGCTCGCAGCGTCCATGAAGCCGCGCGCGATGTGGCTCGGCGAATCGCAGCGACACCTGCGTACGTGCGCTCTCGCCACGAACGTAAAAAGGTCGAAATGTTGTTTGCCCACCTCAAGCGCATCCTGAAATTTGATCGCCTGAGACTACGTGGCATGAGTGGCGCGACTGATGAATTCACGCTGGCCGCTGCGGTGCAGAACCTGCGACGGTTGGCCAAATTTTCATCTCAAGGGCCACCAGTCACGGGATAGGTGCGCCTGCACCAAGCAAAAAACCTCAAATTAACCCAATAATAGAGCAGCAAAGGTCATCGAAGGGCCGAGAAACCACTCAATGTGGTGAGTAGGTTCTCCGATGGTGGTCGTACCTGAGTTCAGGCCAGCTGAAAATCCGACTGTTTTCAACAGAATCGGCCGATAACTGCCTATCGCGAAGGGCAGATATCGACCCATAGTTGCCCTTCATATAGGGCAGCCTGCGGCCAGAGTCAGCTACCCAAGAGCTGGTTCCGCACAGGAGATTCGTTCGAGCGTTGGTCGGGGCTTAGTTACTCGCGTGTCAGGGCAAACAGACCCCCTTCCTGTAGTGGCAGACAGTTTGCTATACGCCTACCATCCAACGAATTACAGTGAGCCGGTAATGTGCGTCGATCAAGCACACATCAGTGTCCAGGCGCTCATGCATCAGTGCTTAATGCGCTTCAACTCGGTAGCTGCCAGGTAAATCGTCGGTCCATCGGACGAAGAAGGTGCTCGGTAACAACCCACTGCTTTCAGGTGTTGAACCGCAAAGGCAGCAAGCTCCCAGGCCATGGCTTCATCCTCGATAGAAAAAGCTTCTTCGTCGCCAAATAACTCAAAGCCCGTAATGGCTTGTAGCTCCTTGAGCGGCGACGCCCGCTCGCGAAGTGCATCAGGCACGGTGGGGTTACTCCAAGCCCATTTCCAGCTTGATTGCTTCGGTAAAAAGGAGCCGATATTGATAGTCAGCGCTTCGGCGACCTTCCTGTCCAGTTCATCGAAAAAGCTGAGGGAGGCGGTGTCCTGATCGAGCCACCAGCGCGCCATGCCACCCAAACCGTACTGTTGCTGTAATGCTTCCTGCTTGCTCATCAACGCGGCCATGGCCATTTCGAGCAGCACCTCAAAATTGTCTTCCGACATCAAATCTTCCTTGTTGATTAACGCCCGCGCGCCATTGAACCCGGACATCTATACATAATTTGAGCTGTTTCTGCCTCATTGCATTGTCTGCTTTCTGGCCCATAGGCATAACCAACAGCTATCGACCCATAGCTGTCATTAAATTGAGGTAACGAAGCGGGTTTCGAGGCCTACACTTACTGGCGGTAGCGCATTAATCAATACGACGGCGTCGCCTTGGTTAAGGTAGATCAATGAGTCACCGGTCTCGAACGTAACTCTGAATCCGGCTAGCCAAGGCTCTTGCCCGTTGAAAGAGTCAAGAATTCCCTCAACTGCGCAAATTTTTGTGTTCTCAAGGTGGGTTGCTGATTGTAGTGGTCTAATGAAACCGGACACCCTTTTAGGCGAGAATACTCGCCAGATCGAGGTGTCAGATGACCAAACAACGCCGTACCTTTTCCGCTGAATTCAAACGCGAGGCTGCCGACCTCGTGCTCAAGCAAAACTATAGCTTCATCGAAGCCAGTCGTTCGCTGAGTGTTGGTGAGTCGGCGCTGCGCCGCTGGGTCGACCAGCTTCAGCAAGAGCGCACCGGCGTCACGCCCCAGAGCAAGGCCCTGACACCAGAGCAGCAAAAAATCCAAGAGTTGGAAGCTCGGATTGCTCGCCTCGAGCGTGAGAAATCAATATTAAAAAAGGCTACCGCGCTCTTGATGTCGGAAGATCTCGAGCGTACGCGCTGATCAATCAGCTAAGCGTCCATGAGCCTGTTGACTGCTTGTGCGAGGCGTTTGAGGTCGCTCGTTCGGGGTACTACGCGCATCGTCTAAGGCGGCGAACTCCAGATGTTGAGCGGCTCAGGCTGCGTAGCCGAGTGAGCGAGTTGTTCACCCATGGCCGAAGTGCTCCCGGCGGTCGAAGCATCACGTTGATGATGCAAGAAGAAGGTGAGCAAATTGGACGATTTAAGGTACGCAGGCTGATGCGTGAGTTGGAGTTGGTCAGCAAGCAGCCAGGATCACACGCCTATAAAAAGGCGACAGTAGAGCGGCCGGATATCCCAAATATATTGAACCGAGAATTTGATGTCGAAGCGCCCAACCAGGTCTGGTGCGGCGACATCACCTACATCTGGGCACAGGGGAAATGGCACTACCTTGCGGTTGTCATGGATCTTTACGCTCGCCGAGTGGTGGGCTGTGCGTTATCAGAAAAGCCGGATGCAGACTTGGTGATCAAAGCGTTGGACGTGGCTTACGCGCAGCGTGGCAAGCCGCAAGGTCTGCTATTTCACTCAGACCAGGGATCGCAATATGGCAGCCGCAACTTTCGCCAGCGGCTGTGGCGTTATCGCATGCGTCAGAGTATGAGCCGCCGAGGAAACTGCTGGGATAATGCGCCGATGGAGCGGGTTTTTCACAGCTTGAAAACAGAGTGGATACCAACCACTGGTTACATGACCGGCCACCAGGCTCAGAGAGACATTAGCCAGTACCTGATGCATCACTACAACTGGATCCGACCTCATCAATTTAACGATGGATTGGCCCCAGCGAAAACGGAAGAAAAACTCAAAACCGTGTCCGGGATGAGTTGACCACTACAAACCGAAGCGCCGAAAGGAAGAAATTGAATCTAGCATCAACCGGTACATGACAGCACTCGATACTGCGGATCGGCAAGAGCCCGCATCCTCTGAAGCCAAGGCTGTGCGGTTGGCAGAGAAGATCGTCAAGTTGAAAGCGCAAATCATATTTCTGCTGAGACGGAGAAGTTTGCCGAGCAGAGCACTCAGGTCATTCAAGAGACCGCCAGCGAGATGCGCCGAATTGCCGAAAACATCGGGGCGTCTGCGCGCTTGGTGGGACAACTGGGAGATCGCGCCAAGCAGATCACCGCGATCGTCAATACCATTCGTGGGATCGCTGACCAGATCAACCTGCTGGCACTCAATGGCGCCATCGAGGCCGCCCGCGCAGGGGATCAAGGGCGAGGGGTTGCCGTCGTCACCGACGAGGTCAGGCAACTGGCGGGGAGCACCAGTCGCTCAACGGCGGAAATCGCCGAGGTGATCAGCATGATACTCGCCGAGACACGGGGCGCGGTAGTCAGTATGAATGCCACCCAGGAAGGTGCGCAGCGCGGCGTTACGTTGGCCGATCAAGCCGGTTCGGTGATTTTGCAGATTCGCAACGGCACCAGCGACGCGGTCGAGGCTGTGAGCATGTTCGCTTCCAAGCTCGATAAATCCGAAGTGATTCCAAAGACCACGATCAGCTGGGTGGGGTAGAGCCTCGAGCTACGCCTTGGCCTTGACGTCGAACAGAGTATAGAAAAAGTGCCACTCAATGAGTGTGCTGCTGTTCACTTAAGCGGAGCAGCCTTACGGTCTACCAGAAACCGGGTTTTTGAAATTTTCACCGTTCTTGGCCTCGAAGGTCTTGGGCGGTGATCCAGAAACAGTTCCCCAACTCCTGCCCTTAACTCAGCCAAACGTCTTCCTGTGGCTAAAATCGGATTGGCCGCTGCCATCACGACCAATTGCACTGCAATGTGCTGACAAGTCGGTTTGAAACGGATGTCTGAGGGCGCTCGGCCAAACGCCACCGGAGCCTGACTGGCCTCTCGACGAATCACGTTGTAAGCCAACAAAAGTCCCCAAACTACCTGATAGATAAGCTCGACTTTTTTGCTGCGTTTTGGTCAGCGGCAACACGCTGACCACCAGCGCGGCTTTTGTGGGTTGTTCACTGTGATGACCCTACTGCTTTTTTTCAAAAGCATGTCACTCGCTGGCGTAGGCGGGTAATGCGTTCAACCGTGTCGGCTATGCTTTTTTCTTATTGCCATTGATTCGTGCACCGAGCATAGTCCGCGCCAGCAAGCCCCTGGAGCCCTTGAATCGCCCCTAGTTTCGTTGACATCTCGAAGCCTTAAAATGAGGCCCATTAGGAGGTGGAATCGCCCTGGGGTTCATAGACACCTTTATCTACTCAAATGGCCCGTCCCGAAGTTCCGCATGCGTATCGGCTTGAGCCGCAGATGTTGTCTGTCCTTGCTGAGGTAGGTCATTGCATTGATGACGTTTGCAGAGGCCTGAGCATCGTTGCGATTGAACACAAAGTGAAGCTTTGTAAAATACAGCCCTCGGCGCCACGATACCTAATGTTTCGAGATCATCTTGTTATATGTTTTTTTACCAGACCTATTAGTTCTCTCCGGACATATGTTTGCGCCTTGTAGTTCTGGATGCAATGCTTGAGTGAGAAGCTTTATGTTCTCGGTATTGGTAATACGATTTGTAGCACGGTTGACGGTGTTATTTGCACCAATTAAATAAAATTGATTGTTGTTCTACACCCTTCTAGGTTAAATGTTGTGGATGGTATTGGTAGCTAGGCATTAGGCAGTCGGCGTTTATGGACGCCGACTCTGCTCAAGTATGATTTGGGTATGCTGTAAAACCAAACCTGAAGTCGGGATATGTATAGACAATACATTGGAGTCCTGACATGCATCGCCACCCTACCAATACGAATCTTAGCCTTCACTACGGTCCGGTTTTTTTAGGGAAGCCAATACAGGTAGATAAAGGCCCATTTATTCAGGAGTACCTAAGTCGTCTTGACGAGACAATACAACGGGCTCTTGAGCAATACTCAAGAGTCTTTGCGTTCAGAGTTGACTTGCGGTTGCCAACGAATACTCAGTTGCCTGCCTGTGCTTATACAAATCAAGTGATTGATCGCTTCATGGAGTCCTTTAAAGACAAGATCAGGCGTAACCGTAGAATGGCACTTCTCAGATCCCCCAAAAGTCATGGTAGCTGTGTCAGGTACGTATGGGCACGTGAAATAGGGCAACACGGTTTGCCCCATTACCACTTGGTGATTTTGTTAAATAGAGATGCGTTTACTGTGCTTGGAAACTTTAAGTCCAATAGCGATAACATATTCCATCGGCTGGAGTCTGCTTGGGCGAGCGCTCTGAGGCTCTCTGTGGAGGCCATTAGCGGGGCTGTTCATATACCTGACAATCCTGTGTATTACCTGGATCGTGGTCAGTCAGAGGGCCAGAATGAGCTGTTCAAAAGAGCGAGCTACCTCTGCAAAGCTGCGACCAAGGTTTACGGGGATGGTAATCATGCTTTTGGCGCAAGCAGACTCTGACGGCCCAGTCTCTAGTCCCCCAGTCACTCGCGGTTAGTCGTTGGGGAGCTATTGGGTCCTGCATTACTTACCTGGCTCCACCTTGTTTGGTAAACGTGCGGCCACGATCATGAGTTTGATCAAATCGGCGCGGCTCAACGGGCATGATCCGTATGCTTATTTGAAAGACGTGCTCACGCGCCTGCCCACGCAGCGGGCGAGTGAGATTGCGCAGCTGCTGCCGCATAGGTGGAAGTCGGTTTAGTTGTGCAAGACGGGATGCCTGGACGCGTACCCAGCATTACCTTGTTCAAACCAAGTAGGTCGCAAATAGCCCCATTGATTACCACAAGCTGGATATGAGTTTACTCCGCTCAGACCAATGCATACCCGCAGGCTGAGGATGCTGGGTTTCAGCAAACTGAACTAATTCAGGTTGGCTCGCGAGCCAATAGTCTCGGTACTTGCTAATGATCAGTTCGAGTTCACCACAAATGGTCTGCATCTGATCATCAAGGTAGTCCAGGATCGAGGAGAACTGAACCTCATGCATTTCATTGCCCCAGTCTGGATACCACCGCCCATCGGCGACGATCCGTTCGATAGATGGGATAGACCAAGTAATGCCGATGAGCGTTGACGTACGCTGCATACGCTTATAAATGTCGCGCAGCTTGCGCTCATATTTGTGATAACCCAAAGGGTTGGACGGATTATACGAACCATCCCCGTCGACTGGCCCCTCCTCGTCACGCCGATACCTCTCAACGTGAAGGCGAACAAAATCATGGTGCAGGGAGGTGATGGATATTAGGTCATGATCCATTCGCCTGAGCCGCTTCGCGTACTCGTATTTGGCGATAGCTCCCTCAGCTCTGAAAACATCAGCGGAGGAGAAGTTGAACGATACTGACTGGGCCGCAACTGAGTCGTATTTGCGGTGGTTTTTTCTAACCTCCTCTTCAATGGACTTTAGGTACACGCAACCAGATTTGGCGTCGACCAGTACAAGGAACACCGGCATCTCGTAATTCAGCCACATGTTGAGTGTTGACGTCTTTATGCTCACCCTGTGGTGGTCTTCGTCCTGCAAGCCTGAACTTTCCGTCCCTTTTAGCTGAATGGCGACGACCTGCCCAAGAATTCGATTTTCGGGGCTTGCGAACTCTAGCAGGAAGTCGATTCCGTAATCGTTCTCCGATAGATCTCTTAGCATCCACGCAGGCGACAGGGCCGAGCGCAATATGTTCTTGGCGGCGTTGTCCGTGATGTGTGAAGAAGATCTATCAGGATAAGGTGCTTCTGTCATTTTGCTCTCGGATGACTGGCGGCGTTCATTTCCGTAGGCCGCTCAAGGGCCAAGAAGGTAGCACCTTGGCGCCAATCCCGGAACCTGGAGGCGTCCGCTAGGATAAAGTTTTTTCACGGACTGATTGTGCAACCCAACACACGTCCCAAAGACCCCGACTCATAAGGTTCGAATCAGCATCAGCCGTTTACGGCGGCATATCCTCCTTTCCACAAAAGATCGTCGCTCCCGTTGAATGGCTAATTGGCATCACTGTATATTAATTCAGGCCATGGATTTGTTCTTGCCAGGTACTGCCAATGAAAACTTGGAAAAGCGATAATTATGACTATTTTGACGCCTTTAACCGATGACAATGTGTTGGAGAACATTGATGACGTAATTAGAAGGTGGGGATAGTGCACAGCACCGATTTTCATTGAGCAGGTTAGTAAAAGCGGAAAAGTCACTGGCGTGATCGAGCTAATGGGCTCTAGTTTTTTCGCTGTTCGTGGTGGAATGTATTTTCTGGTGACAGCGGCCCACGTATTCCAAGGTCGAGATTTGAGGCGTGCTTACGGGGTGAATATTAATAGGAAATGGGGAATGTTGAATGGCATGCCGTTCATCACGTGCCTAGTGAATGATTTAGCCATTGCACCGCTGAACGAGGCCTGGTTCAGAAGGGCTGGGGTAGACCGATTGAAAGCGGTTCCTCTTGACGACTTAGAGACTGAATACTCCTCGATTGGGCGTTGGGTAACTGTGGGGTATCCGAAATCGAAAAATGGGTTAAACCCGCGACTCAATCAAACAGACATTCATACTCATGGAACGAGCTTTACTGATCGTCTTGAAAAGCCTACTGCCAAAACTCACTTCGCAAACCCTGTCGGGTTTCGGTTTGATAAAAACAAGGTCATAGATACGAAAATGAAGTCCGCGAATCCTCCAAGCTTCAGTGGCACAAGCGGGGGGCCTGTATATGAAATACTGGAACTAGTCGACTTTGATGGTTTCTCAAGGTGGAAGTGCCGGCTAGAAGGCGTTTTCATCGGGTGGCACAAGCGGGAAAAAGAGGCCTTGGCAGCACGCGTGCAACCTCTCAAGGCAATGATGGATGAGGTGGTTGATTACATGGGTAAAAAAAGTGTTTGAAAGAACAGCCCTATTTTTCGATCCGGCGGGCCACCAGCCTGTACCCACATCCAGGATTGGCTAGTCGGGTCCTGATCTTGTTTTTTACCTCGGTTCAGCCGCGACCAAGGTCTTCGGTGATGGTCAGCACGGATTTGGCTGTAGCAGGATTTAAAGTATTGAAACGGCAAAAAAATACCTCTAAGTGACCTGTCTATTATAGAGAGGCGCGGTGTCATCCTGCGCCTTTCTATAAGGATGCTGATCGTGCCGTGGCGTAATGCGCCTAAGGCAGCTTGCCTGCACGGCACCAGTCTTCCCACTCACTCGATTGATCGGCAGTGACCATGGCGTCTTCTCCTTCCTCTTGCCTATAGGCGTGCACCCAAGCGTCCAGGCACTGATCGGCTTTGACCGGGTGGGCGCTGACTTTGTTTTTGCTTTGCTGTTCTTTGAGTCTGTTGATTTGGGTCAAGCGGCCAATGAATTGATATTCAAAGCAGGCAAAGTTCTGACAAGTGTTTTGCACTTGGATCTCCCATGTGCTTTGGCTCCGCTCGATGGCCTCTTTAGATTGAGCCGTTTGCCCAGGCATTGCCATAAGCTCAGTCAGCGACTTATCGATGCCTTTCTTGTAAGTCATTATGGATTGCCGGTAGCAGTCGTTGGTTGCTTGCTGGGTCGCTTTACTGTCGCAATAGCTGGCCGCGTGCGCGGCGATGCTGCTGAACAAAAGCGGTAACATTAGTATTTTGAGCAATTTCATGTTTCATGCCTTTGTATAGATAAGTGATTCGTTGCTCGCGCGTATGCGAGGCGACTGTCCCCGTCGCCTTGATGACAAGGCGAGTAGTGGGGAACGTATTGGTGTGTGAGGTGGTGCAGGCTGCGATACGCGTGAGTAGGCGCGAAGGTCGGTATTTAATCCATCCCCGCGAGAACGCCCAGCCCGATGATCAGCGCGGTCAGGAGTAATCCGTCTCGGTGGTCTAAGGCAATGGTCAACGTCCGCAAAGCCATGCGCTTTACCCAGCCGACCGTGGTAGTTAATCGAGGCATCTGTAATCCCATGGAGTGCTTCCACAATGGTAGGAAGCACCGTTGGTATAGTGAGGCGTTATCAAGCGAATAACGTGATCGCGAAGCTGCCGAGCCAGACGATGAAGTACGCCAGGTTCTGATTCAGCATCTTGGCCCGTTGGTACAGGTAGACCGGCACGATAAACACCCAGCCCTTGAGGCGGCGGGTTTCGTGCCCGGCATTCTTCAAGCGCTTTTCATCGAACAGACTCAAGGCGATGTTCAAGAGCACGGTGAGGTACCAGTAATGGCCCTCACTCAGTGCCCGCTGACCGCCCCCGGTGGCTCCAGCGACAAAGGCCTCTACCAGGTAGCCCAGCAGTGGCGCGAACGCCAGTAGCCAGACCACCGTGTTATTGACGTTAGCGCCGGTGAGGGGCGGCGGTGAGGTCGCTTGCAGGTGTTGGAGAAACTCGGTCTTTTCGACCTGAATCCAGTTTTCCAGTCCGATCTTCCAGATAAGGCTGCCGTAAGTCAGCTTGCCTGAGCGAATCAGTTCGACGATTTGCTGTTCACTGGCCGGCTGGCGCTGGCCTTTTTCTTCGTAAAACCATTGTTGACTGCTTGTTGCTTGCGGCATGGAAAAGGTCCTTGGTTTTTGATTATTGGCACAAACAGATGAATAGCAACCTATTGGGTTGATATTCAACTTTTTGAGTTCTTCATGTCAATGAGGTGATGCCCAACCATCCAGGTTGAGATGGGGAGGGGATGTGATGGATACTGATCAGACGTTTTTGGCGGGTGTGGTGGGCCGTGCAATTGCTAAACAACGCATTCGCAGTGGCTTGACCCAGGAAGAAGTGGCCGAACGCTTAGGGATCGGCAATGAAGCCGTGTCCCGGATCGAGCGAGGTGTGGTGGTGCCCAATATTGAGCGGTTGGTGGCGTTTGCCAGCATCTTTGATTGTGAGGTGGCAGATCTGTTGACCGAAGCCAGTTCACGTCCCGATGATCAGGCGAATCGGATCAGTCGGTTGCTGGCGCAGCTGGATCACGAGGATCGGTTGATGGTGGTGGAGCTGGTTGAGCGATTGGCTGAGCGGTTGAAGAAGGAGTGATCGCGAGATAACTCTTACAGGTTATGGGGAGCGCTGCTGGAGTCCTGGTTGAACAGAGCACCGCACCTTAGGCAGAGATAGTCATAGCGCCTGAACTGGTATTTCTGCACGTCTTGGGCAAACGCCACCATCGAGCTGCATCCAGCTATAGCCGCAGAGATGCCGTCACCTAGCAACTCTAAGAACTGTACCAAATGACTCTCATGCCTTGCTTGCGGTCTGATGCCGCCAGCAAAAGGAGGAGAGTCTTGGTTCATGCTGCTTAATACACTCTCAATGGTCCCAATGAGCATGACAGCTGTGTTGGCGTTTTCCTTGGAGAGCACCGCTACTGATTCGCAGATAAGGCAGTGGGGAGTCATATCTTCGCTTCCGATTCTGGGTGAGTTAATAGGTTGATCAGGGGCAATCCCCTCATGCCACCAATTGCAATGCGCCGTTGAGTGCTCGCTGTTTGATGACCGCGCCCTGGCCAAACCACGCGGTGTCCATGCGGTATTCATTACTGCGTGCCCGGCGTTCGTGATCGACATACTCGGTAACCGCATTGAGTAGCCCCCAGGCTGTCCCTTTCGCGGCTGCCAACTCCGCGCCTCGGCCCTGGCCCTGATACATGTTCAACACCTTGTTTAAAGCTCGCTCATTCGAGAGCCCCGCATGCTCGGGCTTACCGGTGTGTGCTTCACACAACACACTGCGCAGGTAGTCGTTGGTTTCATGATCTTTTACGGGGCGTGCGGCGAGTGCGCGCATGCGGTACATAAAATCGTCCCACTGCGACACGGTGATCCCCAATTGCTGTTTGACGGCACGCGGATCGAAGCGCGTGCTGTGCGGTACTTTGATCGCCGGGCTGGCGCCGTTGATGGCAATCGTCAGGGTGTTATTGCAGACCACACGAATGGTGGTCGGCGTTGCGGTGGTGGCGAGCGTGCCGTCGCAAGAGGTGGCCAACAGCAGGTAGCCATTCACTACGTCATTGCCTTTGATCGCAGTCGACTGCCCGGTGCGCGCCAGCGCCCAGAGCTTGCGCCCACCTTTCAACACGCCAGCGGTTTCCAGCTCATAGCCAGAGCGTTCGGTCAGGTCTCGATAAAACTCCAGAGCCTCACGGGGCTGGACCACCTGGTAGCGCTGTGAAACCACCGACAGTGGTGCCTTGGTGTCGGAGCGAAACAGCACCTTCTGTTCAGGGAAGGAGTGAATGCTACCCAGTGGACCGACACTATCAGCTCTGTAATGCACCGGGCTTTCTTGGATCTGCCAGTTCATACCGGCTTCTCGTTGCCACACTTCCAATGGTTGTTTTTCAGTGAGGCGGCTGCCTAGGCCATGCCAAGGGGTAGCTCCGATGTAAGCCATTTGATCAATGAGGTGTGCCATGGTGAAACTCCGGAAGTATTTGTTACTGAGATTGTTTAAAGGCTGAATTGGTAATGACACTGGGCGCAGTGGTAGTTGTTGAATATTCGATCATCAATCTGTTCGCCAATAGCAGCACCAGCCATGCCTCCGGCACCAGCACCAATTAGTCCCCCAAGAATCGCACCGGCGATACCACCTAATGTGATGCCCAGTGGACCACCGGTTATTCCTATTGCAGCGCCAAGTTCTGCTCCTTTAATGGCTCCGGCAACACCACTAGTTCCTCCACCGATTACACCGATAGTTCCACCAGTTTTCTTGCCGAGGTCTTTGGTTGATACGTGTGTGGAGTGACAGTTAGGGCATGTAATCAGCATATTTTCAGTCCGATGATAAGTTATCGAGTTATGCGCAAGGGCATAACGCTGGTCATTCACGGTGATGATTCAGGCCTGAATATTGTTTATATGGGACCTACAGGCACACGTCGCCTGATCAAGGGGCGACGCTGGCGGCGCCGCTCATTTTAAGCCGTGAGCAGCGGTCATTTTTCGCTGAGGATGTCCTGGTCCACCACCGGGAGGCTTCATGCGGTGTGATGCAAGTCTGGCATACGTCCCTACCGCTACTCCCGCTACTGGTAGCGGGAGTAGCAACGGAGTCTGTCAGTATTTGGTGCACGTTATATTTTTCCGAAAACTGGCTGTAAGCCTTATAGATAAAGGCTTGCAGCGCGGTTTTTGGGTCTTAAAACATTACTTTAAGCACCTGGCGTACAAAAACAGACAATCCCGTTAAATTGGCCCCCGAGCTTTGGAGGCCATCAATATGGATCACGAAAACACCAGCACACCAGCCCTGAGAGTTCTCAGGCTGAAACACGTAATGGACCGAGTGGGACTGAGTCGTTCGACTATATACGACCGGTTGAACGAGCATTCCCCTCGCCATGACCGGACGTTTCCCCGCCCAGTCAGCCTCGGAGGTGCCGCTGTCGGATGGCTTGAGGCTGATATATCGGATTGGATCAAATCAAAATTGAATAAAACAGACAGTTGATGTCACAGACAAGTAGAGCGAGAACGGAAGATGTATAGAAACTATTTGAATTTTTCTGCAATTGACTCAGGTGAATTTCCAAGTCTAATTGGCCTGTCACTGATCAGCGCAGCGGTACATGAGGTGAGTGCAAATGTTAAGGCTCCACTACCGCTCATATTCTCTTCTGCGCTCACGGCGATGTCGGTAGGGTTGCAGGGGTTGTACGATGTAAAAAAGCCAAATGGCGGTACTGTTCCTTGTTCTTTAATGATTCTGACTATCGCGAATTCGGGCGAGAGAAAGTCCACGGTTGAAAATATATTCCTTGCTGGGCTTCGACGGATTCAAGATCAAATGGCCGATCGTTATGCTGGCGAGCTTTCAGTATGGAAAACCAAACTAAAAATATGGGAGTTGAAAGATAAAACGATTCAAAGAAATATTGTCAATCGTGTCAACAAGGGCGCGGATACGACTGAAGATGAACGACGGCTTTTTGAGCATGCCGCAATGAACCCAAAGAAACCTAGAAAGTTCAAAATGCTGTACGAAGATTCGACCTCTCAGGCGCTTTTTCGCGGATTGCATCAGGACTTTCCCAGTGCAGGATTGATCTCGGGCGAAGGAGCTGGCGTATTAAATGGGCCGGCGTTAAATGATTTGACTAAACAGAATTCAATTTGGAGTGGCGACTCAGTGGTAGTTGATCGAGTGACTACTGAAAGTTATCAACTCGATGATGCTCGCCTTACAGTGTCTTTAATGGTGCAGGAAAGTGCTTTTACAGGTTATATGCAGGTACGAGGTGAAACCTCTCGCGGCTCAGGTCTTTGGGCTCGGTTTCTGGTCTGCCAGCCAGCGTCGACACAAGGTAGTCGTCGTATTGACGGTGTCGCAATAAACAAAGAACACTCTGAGTTGTTTTCTGAGCGACTTTGTCACTATGTCGAGCGAAATATTGAGCTACTAGGGAAAAACAAGCAGCGAAGAGAGGTCATTAGTTTTTCGCTTGAGGCTGCTCAGCGCTGGGTACAGCTTGGCAATGAGATAGAAACACAGATCGGTCAGATCGGTCGTTTTAAGTCAGCAAGCGATCATGCATCAAAATTGGCAGATAACATTGCCCGTTTAGCAGCGCTGTTTCATTGCTTTGAAAAGTTTGAAGGGGATATTTCAGTTTCTACATTAAATATAGCGATAAGCATTGGTAAGTGGTACTCGAATGAGTTCCTGAAATTGTTCGATGTAGAGGGGCAGAAAGAGAACGATGTAAACGAACTTGTGGATTGGCTGGTTAGTAAGTGTGGCATGCACGAGCCTTTCATAAGAAAAAACATTGTCCGGCAGTATGGCCCTAGTCGGCTCCGAGAAAAGAAGCGGTTAGATGATGCGCTGGCATTACTTCAGATGCGTGGAGTCGTTCAAGTGGGGTATGGTACAGGTGGACTTTTAATCAATCTGTGCCCCAGTGGAGGGGCAGGGGTTTGGGGTTACACTAAGCAAGGGCGTGGGGGCGAGCGGGGTTTTTGACCCCGCAATGCTGAATCCAGGTGGCTAAGCTTATCAAGTCTTCATGCCCAACTTAACGCTGGCGTTTATTGGCGTTTTTAATATAAGTGGTTTTTGCGTTTGCGTTGTCTTCAATGGTGTTATAGATGACAGCATGAATCGCATTTTTGTCCAGCTTTTGGATTTTTAATTCCTCTGATATGAATGCGGATAGCGTTGTGCTGATTGATTCCGCTACATGAGAGATTCCTTGCCATCCAAGTCTTGGTTTTTCCAAAGTTAGAAGCTCAACTATTTTTTCAACTATTTTCTGTTGAATGGCGGATTTTGCAAACCCTGCCTTCCGTGCTTTTTCGATAGCAGTCGTTTTGCGGTGATGTGCAAAGCCACTAGCTAAGCCGTAGAAGTATGCGGCTCTTTCAGTTGCCGCCATTGCGTTCACTAGGTTTTTGTTGTGTATTTCTATCTGGGTCATGACTGTATAAACGCATGCGCAGTTAAAGGCAGTTTCTGTTTGTTGCTGCCATGTTCCTATGTCCATTGTTATCTTGCTGTTATCTGTTGCTAAGCAGTCTTTGGTGAATGCCAGGGTTTCTATATTTTTTCGAATGCTGGCTAGCTTCTTTTTCAAATCTGAACCTGGGTAAAGAACCGCTTGAAGCTCTTCGAGGTTGCTAATGAGGCTGGCTGTTATTTTCTGTGTGGTTGTGTTTTCTAATACCGTTAATACACTTTCAGGCTCTACGTATTCTTCAGAGTGCGACATCATTCCATCTCTCAGCTTCCGGGTTCTCAGGTAGTAAATGAGCTTACTTCGATTGAGGTGCTTGCGAACAAGTACGCTCCATCTTGTCACGCTCATCACGCGCCAGCGTCATTTCGCAAGCCGTCCTTTCATTGTGAGGGCATTTTCCCGACCAGTCACTAAATGAAGGGGCGGCAAACTTCAGGCTATTCAGCCCAATCGGTCATCATTGCGCGGCGTTTTTCGAAAAAGTCCCCTCTAAAACATGCCGCCTCGGCTTTGTCTTGACGTACGTGTGCTAACGCTTGCTCACATACCTCTCTGGGATAGTTCGTTGACCCACAGGCCCGGTCTCGAAAAGGTGAGCGAAAGCCGTGGAGCCTCATGTGGTTTGGTAGAATCAGATGCCATAGAAAATATGTAGGAAGACTCTGGCATATCTGTGGATAATGCGAACTTGGGGCTCAGAAATTCGGTAGGTCTTCCTATTTCATCACTTCCTGTCGGGATGGTATCGGGATGAATGTGTAGTGCACTATTCGCTAAGGTTTGTGCTGCGGGCATATTGATAGAGATCTGCATCTGTTGTGATCCCTAGCTTTTTTTTTGCTGATATTTTTGTCCAGCTTACTGTTTTAATACTTCTAGAGAGCCTTTCTGCGACTTGTGTCGGGCCCAAGCCTGTTGCTAAAAGTCGAACGACTTCAAGTTCTTTAGGTGAAAGTTTTATTAGAGCGCTGTCAGGATTTAAGATCGAGGCGTCGGCCAATGCTTTACGGAAATAAGGGCTAATATATGTTTTGTGCTTTATAACGGTTTTGATCGCTACTATTAATTCTTCTAGATTCGCATTCTTTTCTACTACGCCACTAACACCAAGATTCAGAATGCTAAGAATCAAGCTCGGGTTCTGCAGTGAAGTAAGGACGACAATTTTTAGCTCAGGATAAATCCGCCTGAATCGCCCGAGCATTGTTAGGCCATCTCGCTGGCTACGCGGCATGGCGAAGTCGGTTATCAGCAAATCGCAAGGTATGTTTTTTAAAACCACTTCAAGCTCTTCGGGGCTTTCCGCCGTGCCGACGACTACCCCGATGCCGTTTTTTTCAACTATAATTTTCGCACCTAATAAAATAATCGGATGATCATCTGCAATGACGATTCGAGGCTGCATTTCAACTCCCATTTCAATTATGGTGACGCGGTTTGAAAATAAATTAGAATTGTTATCAGTAGCGTCCTGTTTTGTGTTGCGTGTGCTATTTTTGACAGTTTTTTTGTTGTTCTGCGGTGCATCAAGCAACGCAGATGAATTTGATATTAGCACGGTTGAGCGAACCTTCCTTGAACAAAATCAAGAGTGGGTGGTTGGATACGTTGATGTTGAATTAGACAGTGAAAAAACGTCCGCTAACTTTAATTACGGAAACGAGTTGCTAACGGCCATAGCTAAGCAGCTGAAGGTAAAGTTGGTTTTTAAAAAATTTACATCTATAACGGATCTAGATGCGGCACTTTGTCAAAAAAATATTGATGTTGCTGCGGACGTTTCTATGACCAGTCGACGTTCACCCTGCGTAACCTTTTCGGAACCATATTTCAAAATTCCTGCATTGATGATTGGTTCTGAAAAAAACGTCGGTGGGGCCTCCGTGGAAGACTTACTAACGTTGCGAATTGTGACAGTTCAAGGTGATTCAGCCGCTGAATGGCTGAAGATTTTGCATCCAAATACTTCAGTACGAGAAGTGGCTAACTTAACAGACGCGCTAAAATTAATAAATGTGGGCAGTGCTGACGTTATTGTTGAAGATGGCGCCGCAGCTTATCCAATTCTGCGTGGATTGTTCGCCCTGCAGCTGGGAGTTCAATCTATTCCGGAACTCGAAACGCAGTTGTGTTTTGCTTTTCGGAAGGATGAAGCGCTTCGCGGTGCGCTGATCAATAAAGCTGTGCACAGGATTTCTTCCGCTACCATCTCAAGACTTGAGTCTCGTTGGCTGAACAGTAAGCAATCTTCTTCAGCTTTATTTTTAAGTGACGAAGAGCGTCAGTATCTCGAAAATTTACCTGTCCTGAGGGTTGCATACGATCCTGATTGGAAACCAGTCGCTTTTATTAATAAGAAAGGCAGGGAAGACGGCTTAGCCGACGAGTATTGGCGTGAAGTAGTTGCCAAGCTGGGATTGAAAACGGAATTGATTCCTGCCTCTACCTGGAAACAGCTGCTGTTTAAAATGTCCTCGGGACAGGCTGACGTAATTCTGCCTATCAAATATGCCGAGAGTAGTTACGGTCAGGTGCTTTACTCGCGACCTATTATTTCATTAAGTAATGTCATCGTCACGTCCGGGACTAGGGTATCCAGCCTGACTGAGCTCAACGGAAAGGCCATCGTAGTTAGCGATCCCCTTTATCTACGAGATCAACTGAAAGCTTTGGTACCTTTTAGTTCGATTAAAATTGCAGACTCTCCTTCCCAGGCTATGCAAATGGTCGTTGATGGTTACGCATTCGCCTATATAGGAAACCTCTCGATCATCCACCCCCTGATGCTTGAGCGCTTCTCAGGAGCTTTGCAAATTGTCGCACCTGCTGAAATATCAGGCGATTTATCTATCGGGGTAATCGCCGACTACGAAAGATTAGTGCCGCTGATCAATCGTGTATTACGCACCGTTACCAAAGAGCAGCGTAAGGCCTTCAATACGAAATGGCTACACACAACTCAACAGGAGGGAGTCTCTTGGATTGCAATTAAACAATCGCTTGGAGTTGCCATTTTAGTTGTGATCTCAATCGGTTTGTTGTTGGCTTTTTTCTATCGTCGTTTGCGCAAAGAAATCGACCAACGCCGTGATGCGGAGCGCGCTGTAGGCGACCAGCTGCAGTTACGTGACGCGCTGATCGAGACCTACCCATATCCAGTCGTTGTCAAGGATGTAGATAAGCGCTATTTTCTGATCAACCATGCTTACGAGGCGGCGTTTTCAGTCAATAAAAATGAGTTGCTTGGTAAAACTACGTTAGAAACCCAGCATTATCCAGGGGACTGGTCCATTACTATTGATGAGCTCGCCACTCAGGTAATGAGAAAACGTGAGAACTTCCAATCGGAGTTCACCATGAGTAACGGTCGAGGAGAAATGCGTACTTGGCTGTACTGGATGAAGCCTTTTTATCGCGCTAATCAGTCGCTGGCCGGAGTGATGGTGACATTGGTTGATATTACTCATATTCGACAGGTCGATGAGCGGGCAAAGTCACTTGAGGCACGTTTGGACCGCATCACCACTAATCTTTTGGTTGGGGTATTTGAAGCCCACCAGGTGCCTAGGCAGTTGCCAGTATTTAGTTATCTCGCAGGCCCTATTGAGGAGCTGTTGGGTAGTAAAATTGACGACGTTTTAGCTGACTCTGCGCTGCTTTTTGACACCATTCACCCTGATGACCTTTTGGTTCTGATGGCTGACATGGAGAGTAAAGCTGCAAGCCAACAACCCATGCGTGCTTTTTTCCGTTGTCGGGCAAAGGGCCGTGAAATGCACGTGCGTGTTGACGCAGTACCAGGAGATACCTCTTCCGGTTCGGTAATTTGGAATGGTGTATGGGTGGATGTTACCGAGGCTAGGGAGAAGTCCTTGAAGCTATCCCTGGCCAAAGAAGCTGCGGAAGAAGCGGCGCATGCGAAATCTCAATTTCTGGCGACAATGAGCCACGAAATACGTACTCCTATGAATGGTATCCTTGGCCTTCTGGAGTTGCTGCACTCCAAGTCCATGAGTCCCGATCAGCAGCAAATTATGCAGATGATTGACGAGTCAGCGAAGTCTTTGATGACGGTGCTCAACGATGTACTCGATCTGTCAAAGATCGAGTTTAACCAATTTCAACTCCATCACCAGAAAACGGATCTTCGGGCCTTAATCAGCAGTGTTATGGGGATCATGGCGCATCAGGCGCACGCGAAAGGACTTCGAGTGAGGGTGGTCATTAGTCCTGCATTGGCGAGCAGTATTGATGTAGACGACATGCGCCTTCGCCAGATCCTGCTCAACCTTTTAAGCAATGCGATAAAGTTCACCGCTGTCGGAACAGTATTGGTAAAAGTCGCCGTTACCCGTTCAACGTCGGATGCACAGAACCTTGCGATCTCGGTTAATGACACCGGGCCGGGGATGAGCAATTCGCAACGAGAGCGGATTTTCAAGCCGTTCACTCAGGGCGACGCATCAATTACCCGGCGATATGGTGGGACCGGGTTGGGTCTAGTGATCAGCCAGCACTTGGTGCGGCTGATGGGGGGGGAGCTGACACTGGATAGTGAGGAGGGTACGGGTACTCAAGTAACTATCGCGTTACCGGTCAGCGCGTCCAGCGGCGATTACCAGGCCAGAACACTATCAGGCAAGCGTGTGTGCGTTGATCTGGCTGACGGTGAGGACCGGGAAGAACTCAACTATCTGTTATTGGCGCTCGGTGCGACTTCGGTACCCGCAACGGAATTCGATTCCACCAGCTCCTGCGATTTGTACTTCTTTGACGATCCCGAAAAAATCCAAGAGGTGTCAAGCGGACTCCCTATAGAGGTTAGGGATATTCCGATATTATCTGGGTGGCAAGATACCGGTACCGGGTATCCAACCTTGAGCAGTAACCCCTTTATGTGGGGCAGCGTCGTTTACGTGTGCAACGAGTTATTAGGAACTACCATCAACAATTCAATTTCCAGCCATAGAACAGGAGTTGATCAACGGCCGCTGATCCTTGTGGCAGAGGACCATCCCATCAATCAGGCGTTGATTAAAGGTCAACTTGACCGATTGGGTTTCGATTGTGAGATTGCTGCAAACGGTAGTGAAGCACTTCATCAGTTCAATGAGCATACCCACTGCATGTTGATTACCGACTGCTATATGCCGGTGATGGACGGCTATTCACTTGCTCAAAAGGTGCGAGGCAAGCTCCATGGTCAACACCATTTTCCGATCCTGGCAATGACGGCAAGCATTCTGGTGGAGGAGCAGCAACGCTGCGCTTCAGCAGGGATCGACGAGTGTTTGTTGAAACCGCTGAACTTGAATACCTTGCGCCAAGCGTTAAGGAAATGGCTGCCTGACTCGAAGGCCCTCTTACAGGAGCCGCTCAGCGAAACAGAAGTGAACCCAGATTTTCGAGCGCTGCTCGCCTTACTGGATGAAAGCCCTGAGTTCAAGGAATTGATCGATGGCTTCGTTGAAACCAGCATCGTGGATATGGCTTACATCAGTAGCCTTTCTATACATCAGGATCAGCAGAGGTTGCTGGAGCAACTGCATCGGTTACGTGGAGGGTTGCGTATGTTTCGTTTATCCGAATTATCCAAACGCTCGGAGCGTCTTGAAAGTGATATTGCGCGGGGTGACACAACCATAACGCCCGCGAGTCTGGCAGGGTTTCTGAAGGATGTACGAGTGATGCTAGAGTATCTGAAAAAAATCGGATAGAACGCTGGATCAACCGTCGCCGTTCATCTCGTTAGAGCAACAATGCGCCGCTCTGGATCACCCCAGATTCTCTAGGGAATGCGCGGCAAGTTGAAAATCTTGTGGCGTTCGGCGTTATTTCTCACGAATTGTGCCGTGCGCACTAACTTGTCGGGTTTGTTAGCCCTTTTCTCCGTATTGCACGCTTAAATCGCCCATACCCATCAGCTGTTTTCGAGCCATCCACAGGTTTGATAAAGCGAACAGCGTGGTCAGATGAGCGGTGCTCCTCATCCGCCCACTAAAACGCACTTTGACATAACCAAATTGCAGTTTGATCACCTGAAAAGGGTGCTCGACCTTGGCCCGCGTCTGAGCTTTTCAGTACTCGATCTTGCGTTGGACCTTATACAGCAGGCTGCGTCTATTCAACTTGGAATAGGTGCTGCGGTGAACCGCGACTTGCCAGATCACTTTGCGATTTTCATGCCCTTCACGTTTCTAGACACCGGTGTATCCAGCGTCCGTATACACCGCGTGTTCTTCGCCATGCAGCAGCTCGACCTGCGTGAGATCGGCCACATTGGCAGCGGTGCCATGGACGTGATGAACCAATCGCGACTATGCATCGGCGCCAATATAGGCCTTCATACCGAAGAAATACTGGTTACCTTTCTTCGTCTGATGCATATCGAGATCGCGCTTTCCTTCCTCGTTCTTTGTCGAGCTGGGGGCATGAATAATGGTCGCATCGACGATGGTGCCCTGGCGCAGCGACAGGCCTTTGTCCTGCAAATAGCCATTGATGACAGCGAGGATTGCAGCGCGAGCTTATGTTTCTCCAGCAAGTGCCGGAAGTTCATGATCGTGGTGTCTTCAGGGATTGGCGCACTCAGACTCAAACCCGCGAACTGGAGTATGGGCGTGATTTCATACAGTGCCTCTTCCATCGCTGGGTCGCTCAGGGAGAACCAGTTTTGCAGCAGGTGAATGCGTAGCATAAGTTTCCAACGGATAGGGTTGGCCCTCGGGGTAATACGGTTCGATCAGCTTCAGCAATCCGTTCCAAGGCATGACCCAGGGCATGACATAGTCCATCTCGGTGAGAAACCGTTCGCGGCGAGTTTGCTTACGTTTGCCGGCGTATTCAAAGTCGGAAAAGCTCATCATGGCTCATGAAGGGCTTGGGCTAGTTGTTGAGGCTGGATTTCAGCACGATTGAGGATTTGTTCTTTCCCTAAAGGATAAATTATTTTACAAGAATAATGATTTTTCGGGATATTGCGAGCTTTAATAAGTTGCTTGTACTGTTAACAAAGACTTTAAATTTAATATAAATCAAGCTGTGGTCGTAATCAAAGATAAAAAGCTTTAATTTAAACAGTAAAAAGAAACATTTATACGTAATGATTTAACTACAATGGATTAATGTTTGACGTTTTTATATGGAGTTTAAAATTGATTGTAGCTCATGTAAAAAATTACGGATAAAGTTTGCGGTGTGGCGATGAATGTTTATTGCCCTTAATATACTAATAAAAAACCAGAATATTCTTGGTTTTTTTCAAAAGCCAAAAAGCTATGATATGAAGCCTAATCCCATAGGTTAGTCAGTAAATGGCATTGAGATTAAACACATAGGAGTATATATAAATCATGAGTGCTTTCAATTTTAAAAAGTTTAGTTCGGTATGTTTACTTGCGTCGGGCATAGCAGTTTCTGTCGGAGCTTCGGCTGCATCTGGAGGTGTAATTAATGTTACCGGTAAGGTCACTGAAACTTCTTGTGTTGTAAGCGCATCAGCGGTAACTATTAGCTTGCCAACGGTGGATAAATCGGTATTGGCTGTTCTAGCCAATACGTCAGGAACTACGGGTTTTATAATCAACGTGACAGGTTGTGACGCGGCTTTAGGAGTTACCGCAAGGTTCACTCCCGATGCAAATACAACATCGAGCGGGAACCTAAAAAATATGACAACAGAATCAGCAACCAGCGCTTCTGTGCAAATACTTGATCAGAATCGTAACGTTATTAACATCCAGACAGATGATGAAACTTCTGCTGCAGCAAGGCGAGTAGTGGCAAGTTCTACAGGAACTGCGAACCTTCAGTACTACGCTCAGTATTATGCTGAAACTGCCAATACGACTGTAGGTGACCTCACGGCCTCTGCTAACTTTACTTTGTCGTACCAGTAGTATCAAGCCCGAGGTGACTCTCGGGCGTTTCGAAAATACGATTAGAGTGTCTCAATGAAAGATATAAATTTTAAAGTAATAGTCATTGCATTTTTTTTGACTTTTACAACTGGTAAAATTTTTGCGTCCGTTCAAATTAATGCTACTCGTTTGATATATCCAGCAACAGAGCGAGAGATAACGCTCCAACTTACGAACGTAGGTACGGGGCCCGTGCTAATGCAGTCTTGGATTGATGATGGAGATACTGATGCAAAGCCACAAGACGCTAAAGCACCATTTTTATTAACCCCACCTATTTTTCGTTTAGACGAGAAAAAAGGACAGACAATCAGGATTATCTTCACAGGCGCCAATCTACCGAGCGATAGGGAATCAATATTTTGGTTCAATGCGCTGGAGATTCCGGCGCTACCGGAGGATAAGTCAAAAAATTATCTGCAAATAGCTCTTCGAAATAGACTTAAGCTTTTTTATAGACCTTCTAATTTATTAATCTCTTTAGAGCAAGCAGTAAAAAAAGTAATTTGGAGTCTTGATATAGATAAAAGTGGTAATTGCGAGTTAGTGATAAATAATCCGTCACCATACTACGTTTCTTATACAAAAGTTGAAATTTTAGGCAAAAAAAGTAAGGACTTAATTGATGGATTTATGATAAGGCCTTTTAGTGAGAAGAGAGTAGATATAAAGAAATTTTCTGCAAGTAGTGGGGCGTTAAAAGTTAAATACATATGGATGAACGACTTTGGACCAGGGCCTAGTTTTGAAGCGGATCTCAAAAAAACTCAAACTAATTCAAACTAAATGCATTGCTAATGTCTGCGAAAGACTGAACGCCTTTGTGCGAGATTAATTTTATCATGAGATTGAAAGCCACAGAAAAAAATTTTATTAAATTTATATATTTAGTTTTTTTTCAATTACTGTCTTGTGCGTTCAGTGTTAAGGCTGAAGACGGGAATCTAGACCAATATAGCAATACTGAATTTAATCCTACTTTTTTACAAGACAAAACTGGCAGGTCTGTTGATTTAACAATGTTCTCAAAAAAGAATTACGTCATTCCTGGAAGCTATAGTTTGGATGTTTTTGTTAACAATGAAAGAATCGGTAGAAAGACAGTAACGGTGTTAGAGGCTACAAGAAAAAAAAATAGAAACTTGTATTGCTTTGAAAAAAAACAGATTTCAAACCTTGGTATAGATTTTAATAAATTGAGCATAGTCAAAAAAGACTCAAACAAAAAATTGAATAGCTCGTGTGTTTTTATTTCCGAGTTAGTGCCTAACTCCTCTGTCGAGATAGACATATTTAATCTTAAAGCTTTTTTAACAATTCCACAGGCTTATCTGCAAAAAAAAGATTTCAGTAGTATTGATCCGAAAGAATGGAAGTCGGGTATAAATGCAGGATTTTTAGACTATAGTCTGAATTCATTTGATTCAGAAAGTGGCGGTTCAAGACAAAGCCAATTTACTGCTGGATTAACGGTGGGATTAAATTATGGAGAGTGGAGACTGAGACACAATGGGAGTTATAATAAAAGTCAAATTGAAAATTATAAATCGACTAGTACATACGACGCGATTAGTTCTTACGCTCAGCGAGACGTCACAGGAATTAAATCGCAATTAACTGTAGGTGAATACTATACCGCGTCTGATTTATTCGATAGTGTGCCTTATACTGGTTTTCAAATAGCCAGCGATGACCGTATGCTTCCGGACTCTCAGAGAGGATTCGCTCCCACAATTCGAGGTGTTGCACAGTCAAACGCACAAGTAACGGTACGGCAAGGTGAGAGCATAATATATCAGTCGTCCGTTCCGCCCGGACCTTTTGTCATAGACCAGTTGTTCAGTACGGGCTATGCAGGAGATTTGGATGTATCGATAGTTGAATCCGATGGTAGAAGTAGAACGTTCACGGTTCCTTATTCTAGCGCGGTTCAGCTGTTAAGACCGGGGACGACAAAGTTTAATATTACTGGGGGGCGTTATAGAGGCAAGAAATTAGAAAATGCTCCTTACTTTATGCAAAGTACTTTGCAGAGAGGGCTATCGGATACATATACCGGATATTTGGGGAGCATTTTTTCAGAAGATTATTTTTCTGGGCAGGCAGGTGTAGCGGTAAACACAAAAATAGGTTCTTTGGCTTTAGATATTACTCATTCGAGAGCTAGTTTCACGACGCGCCTCGATGATGGCACTGGAAATACAAAAGGCAACAGCTACAGGATAACATATAACAAAATTATAGAATTAACGAAAACTAATTTTACAGTAGCCAGCTATAGATTTTCCAGCCCTGGGTATATGTCCTTTGCAGATTTTGCAGCTAGGAAAACTGATGAAAGTATTATGGCATATCCTCAGAGAAGTAGGGCTCAATTAAATATTAGCCAGCCGTTGGGTCGTAGGCTGGGGAGCATCTACATTACGGGATCAGCTCAAAATTATTGGAATAAGTCCTATGGGAGCGATGTGGCTTATCAGGCAGGTTATTCTAATGCTTTCAATTGGGGTAGTATGGATGTATCCGCTAGTAGGGCACGTTCAAATTTAGGTATTATAGAAAACGAATATACTTTAAGTTTGTCGATACCTCTGGGTGGACGTGGATCTACTTATTTGCATACATCCGTTAACTACAGTGATCAAGGTTCAAGAAGTATTCAAAATAATATTTCAGGAACTATCGGTGATGAAGCTGACCTGAATTATGGTCTGTATGCGGGCAAAAATATTGATGAACAAACGAGTGATAACAGTCACGGAGTTAACTTGCAATATCAGAACCCTTACGCGAGTTATATGGCTAGTTATAGCGCCGGATCCAACTATAATCAAAAAAGCATTGGGGTTAATGGCAGCTTTACAGCGTATTCTGATGGTATTAGCTTTAGTCGCCAACAAGGAGAAACACGAGTACTCATTCAAGCTGAAGGGGCTGAAGGCGCCAAACTGTCAAACACTGGTGGTGGAGTAATTGGAAAAAATGGATTTGGAGTCGTATCTAACTTGATGCCATACAGGGAGAACCAAGTTTCGATAAATCCAAGGGGTATATCGGAAAACGTTGAATTGGATGCGACATCGCAAGCAGTTGTACCGCGATACGGCTCGATAGTTAAACTGAAATTTTCGACCAAAACAGGAGCGCCAGTAATTTTAAAATTAAATAAATTAAATGGCGGAGCTATACCGGTTGGATCTGAAGTAAAAGACATAGGGACTGGTTCAATGACTTGGATCGGCCAAGAGGGCAGATTATTTTTAAGAGTCAGTTCTACTAAAGGGACACTGCAAGTAAAATGGGGGCAGCGGAATGATGAAAAATGTTTAGTCAACTATGAGGTAAGTACGACGCCACGCAAAGGGGATGCCATATATCCTGAGTACAATGAGATATGCATTTGATCTGTATCACAGACCAAATGCTGAGAGATGATGCATTTAAAGCCACACTATAATGTTCAAAACTGAATTTAAGAGTGCGATGAACTAAATGATGAAAATTCTAATTCCGTTCGCTTTTGGTTTTGGTTTGATATTGAACGCCAATGCTAGCTGCAGTTTTAATTCGGGTTACTATTTACAAGAACGTAATATTGTACTTAGTACCAGTACCATAAGTGTTCCAATTAACGCAGCTGCTGGGACAGTCTTAACAACCGGTGAAGTAGCGGCTTCTCCTGGTGCTTTTGCTACGTGCACTGGTACCAACAGTTATCTTTACAACGGCACTGGTACAACTGTGACCGCTGGAGGATTGAATAACGTTTTTCCTACAAATATTGCTGGGATAGGCATCAGGTTTTACAGGCGAGATAATAGTGGAAAATATTATGTTTTTACTAGTCAGTCAACAATAACCGGGCAGGATAGCTCTCCATCTTGGAACTGGTACAACAATGGTAATTACTACTGGGGGGCGGATGTAGTTACAACTGGTGGTACTGTACAAAATGGAACATTTGATCGCAGTTTAATGTCAACATTTACGGTGGGAGGTACAAAATTCGTCCAAAATACTGTTAGCGCATTCACTGTGACTGCCAGAGCCTGTACTCAAACTAGCGCAGCAACTATTAATTTAGCCTTACCTCCTGTTGCTAAGACAGATTTTGGGCAGAACGGAATTCCGTTAGTTAGTGATAAGTCAAATAATTTTAATATAATTTTATCATGCGATTATGGGATAAATGTTAATTTGAGCATAGCCAATAACGGAGGTGCAACAAGCAACATTCTAAGTAACTCGGTGGGTACGAATATGGCCACAGGGGTTGGTATTCAGCTATTGAAAGGAACAAGCGAATCAAGTTCTGTTTTTCCGTTAGGGGTGAAGACTTTGATCAGTACAACTGCTTCATCCGGAGCTGGCTTAGGTGTAACTATCCCTTTCATTGCTCAATATTACAAGACCGGTGTTATGACTGCCGGTCTTGTTAACGTATCTACTACATACACACTCACTTATGAGTGAGTTAGGTATGCAAGATTTTTACATGACCGTAAAGATTTCGCCTTTTACTCTAAAGCTATTCCCTAGAATAGCTTTCATTTTAGAGAATTTCTTTAGCGTACTGATATAGCTCAGCATCTGAGGTAATTTTTAATTTTCGTTTTGCTGATACTTTTGTCCAACTTATTGTCTTTATGCTTCTGCATAATTTAGTGGCTACATCATTTGGCGACATACCAGCTGAGAGTAATCTAATGACCTCAGTTTCTTTTGGGGACAGAGTGGACAATAAATCAGCCCCAGCATTCAATGATACATCAGCAATTTTTTTTGTAAAAAATGGACTAATGTACACCTCTCCGTCAATTACCTTTTTTATTGAATTCATTAGCTCGTTTATATGTTCACTTTTTTCTACAATTGCTGATACTCCATAGTCCAGCGATTTTAAAACGAGGGACGCATTTTGCAGACTTGTTAACACAATTAATGGAATATCACTATATATCCGCCGAATTCTTTCAATTAGATTAAGCCCATCTAATGTGGCGTTTGGTAAGGAAAAGTCGGTAATTATTAGGTCGCAAGTATTGTCGTTTAAAAAGGTTTCTAACCCATCAAAGTCTACAAATGTGCCCGTGACTTTATATGTCGAGTTCTTCTCCAGAACAATCTTAGTTCCAAGGAGTACGATTGGATGGTCATCAATTATAACTATATTGAACTTCATAGGATTTCACTTCTCGCTTTTAATAAATTAGCTTTAAGTTGCTAAATAAGTAATTTCTTTCGTGCTTCCATATTGACATCACTGGGTGTTTAGAAGTTCATCAGCTTTCAAAATTTTTGCCCGAAAAATGTTATTTGTAGAAAATTGTTTTAAAGGCTTAAAGGCTTAAAGGCTTAAAGGCTTAAAGGCTTAAAGGCTTATTGGCGTGATGATATTGCTTGATCGTAATGCAGAGTGGGTATTTGATGTTGGAAGGCAAGAAGCTAAAGTATTGAATTACTCTCTGGTAGCATATTTTTGAAGATTAACTATAGGGTCTGAGATGATAGATATAAAAAGAGTTTTTGAAGATGCTATTTTTCTCTCAATAACTTTCGTGATGATGTTTTTTATTTTTAAGTTTTATAAAAAGAAGAAAAGCGCTGAAAGAATTGAATTTGAAAAAAACAATTTAGAAGCAATTATCGAGGGTGTGTCTTCACCTTTAGCATACATTGATGTTTATGGGGAATGTAAATACGTCAGTGACCAATATAGAGAGCGGTTCGGAATTGAAACTGGCGAAGACGAATTTTTAAAAAAAGACTTATCCGCTTTTTATCCATCTTGTATTAAGAGCGCGATTGATGACGCTTTAAAAAAAGTATTGAGGGATAAACAAAGAGTTGATTTTGAAGTCGAACACGGCCAAGGCGAATCAGGAGTTTTGCTGTTTAATATCAAACCAGTGTTTAATTCAGGTGTGATCTTCGTCGGTGCAGTGATTTCTTTTACGGACGTTAGTTATATGCGCTTAATTCAGCAAAAGGCTCTGTCCCTCGAGATGCATCTTGATCGAGTGACTACACATTTACCAGTGGGTTTATTTGAAGCTCACCAAATAGAGGGTAGCCATCCAAGCTTTAAATATCTGTCCGGTCCCGTCGAAAAAATGCTTGGATTGAAAATAGAGGACATTCAACATGATTCGAAGAATCTTTTTAAAATGTTACATTCCGCGGATTACCAAAAATTACTAATAGATATGGCAGTATCTGCTGAAAACTTACAGCCAATGTCCTGCGTTGTACGTTGTCAAACTGAGAGCAGGGAGCGGCATATTAGAATTGATGCCGTTCATGAAACGATTGCCAAAGGAGTAATTGTCTGGAGCGGAATTTGGGTCGATATAACGAATGAATGGGAACAATCCTTGGATTTATCAAAAGCTAAGGAGTCCGCTGAGGAAGCGGTTAGAGTCAAAAGTGAGTTTTTGGCAACAATGAGTCATGAGATCCGAACTCCAATGAACGGGATATTTGGATTGTTGGAATTATTGCATTCTAAATCGATGTCTCCTGACCAGCAGCGTATTTTGCAAATGATTGATGAGTCAACGAAGTCTCTCATGACAGTGCTAAATGATATTTTAGATCTTTCAAAAATGGAGTTTAATCATCTAGACTTGCATTATGAACAAACTGATTTAAGGGCGGTCATTGGCAATGCTATAGGAATAACTGCACATCAAGCTCATTCAAAAGGGCTTAACGTATATGTCAATATCGATGATAAATTGGCCCCAACGGTTCTCATCGATAATTTGCGTTTGAGGCAGGTATTGCTAAACCTGATCACTAACGCCATTAAATTTACATCTGAAGGTGAAGTATCTCTCCAAGTGAGTGTGGATAATATAAATGAGGCTGAGCAATTTGTAACTATCGTTATCTCTGATACAGGTATAGGTATGGACGAGAAGCAGACAGGCAGGCTTTTTAGCCCCTTCACTCAAGGCGACAGTTCCGTAACCCGAAGATATGGAGGGAGCGGGTTGGGGCTAGTTATTAGTGAGAGACTTATAAAGCTAATGGGAGGAGCTATAAGTTTAGAAAGTACACTTGGATTTGGCACGCATGCTAGTATTAAGCTCTTAGTAAGAAAGTCTCCATCACCTAAAAATTTCAATTTTTTATATGGGAAGTGCGTTTCCATAGATTTAGTTAGTGAAAAAAATAAAACTGCGCTTGAAAATTTGCTTTTGGTTTTAGGAGCTAAGATTGAAAATAAAGAAGACCTTAAACATTGTTGTATTCGCTTCATCGATGAATCAAAACTAATAGATAAAAAAAGTTTAAAAAATGTTATTGCGGTATCTGATAGCCCTATATTTTCTGGTTGGAAAGAAAACTCTAATTCCTATCCAATACTCAGTAGCAATCCATTTATATGGGGGGATTTGATCTATGCTTGTAGTGAAATAGTTGAAATGCTCGATGAGCCAAGCAATATTTCTGATATTGGTTGCATAGAGAAAAAGCAATGTAAAATTTTAGTTGCAGAGGACCATCCTATTAATCAGGAGCTGATCAGAGGGCAGTTAAAACGATTGGGCTATGCTTGCGAAATCGTTTCAAATGGATCAGAAGCAATACATCGTTTTAACTCTAAAATTCATTGTATGTTAATAACAGACTGCTACATGCCCGTAATGGATGGATATTCTTTAGCGAAAAAATTGAGATCGAAATTACCTAAGCTTTCTAATTTTCCAATCATTGCAATGACTGCAAGCGTTCAAGTTGAAGAGCACGAGCGTTTCTTGTCTTCAGGGATCAATACGCTTTTGTTAAAGCCACTTAACTTAGATACTTTAAGATGTACTCTTGAAGAGTGGCTGCCCTTATACTTTCATACATGCGAAGAGGCTGGCTCAGCGTCGCCGAAGACTGTCGATACCGCGCAACTATCCGAAGCACTCATGGAAAATCCTGAACTTTCTTGCTTGTTAGAACAGTTTAAAGAATTGAATCTGTCTGACTTAAATAAACTTTCAGTTTTTTCATTGCTTGATAATCCTGAAAGCGTACTCGAGACTCTGCATAGAATTCGAAGTAGTTTAAATGTTTTTAAGCTAAATAATCTGGTGGAGTATGTTTGCACTGTTGAGGAAGCTATCGTTGATAATGTGGGTTTTAATGCGGAACAAAGTCTTTCGGAATGCATCTCAAGGTTGATTGGTTTTTTTGAGGCTATCAAGCTCAAATAGACTTTTACAGTAATATAGCTCCGTTCCAGCGATTGTACCAATTTTCTATATATGCTTGAGGGATAGGAGGGGAGAAAAGAAAACCTTGAGCAAAGTCACAGCCTAAGCTTTGTAACAATAAGAGTTGCTCTTTATTTTCCACTCCTTCAGCCACCACATGTATGCCCATTGACTTTGCCATGGTTACAGTATTTTCTACTGCAATTAAATGTTTGTTTGATGTTAGAATTTTTTTTATGAATAGCCTATCTAGTTTTAACTCGTCGCAAGGTAAATCACATAGCCTATCTAAAGACGAGTATCCAGTGCCATAGTCATCGATAGAAATGCGTATCCCTGCGCTTTTAATTTTTCGAATGTTGCTCGCTACAGATTGTTTTTTGAAATTAGTGTCTGTTGTTTCAGTAATTTCGAATGTTAAAGGGGCGGAAGCTTGTTTTTTTGTCTCGATAGTTTTCAGTAATTTTCTAATGTATTCTGAGTCTTGTATCTGGTTAGCATTAATGTTTAAAGACAGTGGTAGAGTTTTTCCTGAATCAATAAATTTTTTTTGGGTATCCAGAACTTGATGTAGAATTGACTCGGTTATCGGATTTAATAGCTTGTGTGATATTATTCTATCCAAAAAAAAGTTTGGTGTGATAAGCCCATGAGAGGTGCTTTGCCATCTCATTAATACCTCCATTCCTATAAAATCCATACTGAGTAAGTCAATTTTTGGCTGGTACCAAGCTATAAATTCATCATTGTTAAAAGCATTGAAAATGGCCTCATCGGAAATGTAAATGGATTTCGTAAAAGGATTTGATCTCACAGTTTTTCTCTTTAATAGATGTTAGTTATAATTATCCCATACAAGATAAAGGCCGACATCCAGAATATTCTGGTAATTGTATTGTGGTCATAAGCGAGCAGAATGCCATATTTTCATGGCCCTGTTTAATTTTTGCAGGGCGTATTGTGCTTATTAATAAGGTAAGATCGGTGTTTAATAGTATATTAAATATTTGGGGCTATCTGCGGCTAGACTTTGGATTTTAATAATTTTTTGGTTCGTTGCTTTTATTTTTAATGCCCTATTTTACGTTGGATAACCTTGCAAGAACTCAGCCCAGATGCCGGCTTCATAACTAAACTCATCCTTTCGCCTGGGGGTGTAAAAAAGATCTCGCCTTTTTTGAAAAGCTAGAATCCAAACGATAAATATGTCACCGAGAAGCAGTTGCTGGTCGGCTGAAAGGTTGAGTAAGATGTTGCGCACTGAAATGTGGATAAACTTGTGGATAGTTTTATGCAGCCTGCATGGTCCGCTATGTACAGACGAAAGTGCAAAAAGTTGCGCAACTATGCGCAACTTTTTGCGCACTTTATTCTGCGTTTTCGCATGAAAGTCGGAAAGTATACGGGGAGGTAGATTTAAGTCTTTGATAAATAATGGCTATGGAATAGCTGGCTTGGATTTTGATATCTCAGTCGGACACCTGGCAGGCATTGCGCCTACGGGTTCCCTATTTAGCAAGGAGCATCTCCATGGCTACGCCCGCCTATATGTCCATCACCGGTACCAAACAAGGTTTGATCACCGCCGGTGCCTTCACCGCTGATTCGGTTGGCAACACCTACCAGGAAGGTCATGAAGACCAGGTCATGGTTCAGGGTTTCAGCCACGAAGTGATCATCCCGCGTGACCCGCAGTCCGGCCAACCCACCGGCCAGCGCGTGCACAGGCCAGTTAAAATCACCAAGGTGTTCGACAAGTCCTCGCCGCTGCTGCTGGCAGCCCTGACGTCGGGCGAGCGTCTGACCTCCATTGAAATCCAGTGGTACCGCACCTCGGCTGCCGGCACCCAGGAACACTACTTCACCACCAAACTTGAAGACGCAATCATCGTCGACATCAAAGACTACATGCACAACTGCCAGGATCCGGCGAACTCACACTTCACTCACCTGGAAGACGTTGAGTTCACCTACCGCAAAATCACCTGGACCCACGAAGTTTCTGGCACTTCGGGTTCCGATGACTGGCGTACCCCGGTCGCCGGTTAAGTCGGGCCGACTGCCTCAATACATCGGCCAGCGTTGCTGGTCGATGCTGTTCGCGTTACTCAAAAATTCTGCGTTCGTTGATGCCCCACTTGGGTGTTGAGGGACGCTGCTGCACTGTATGAGGAGCCAGGGATGTTCTCACCGGCCAACCAGCCCCATTTCATGCTGACCCTCGAGGGCGCGGACTTTCAGGTTCTGGCCTTCAAGGGTCGCGAAGCCTTGAACACGCCATTTGAGTTTGAGCTGGAGTTGGTCAGTGAACGCGCTTTCCTCGATCTCGAAAGCCTGCTGCACAAACTCGCGTTCTTGCAGCTGTCGCCCTCGGGCAGCGGTATTCACGGGCTGGTCTACAGCATCGCTCAGGGCGAGGCCGGTAAACGCCTGAGCCGCTATCGGATTTCGTTACGTCCGCAACTGGCCTACCTGGCCCATCGGGTCAATCAGCGCATTTTCCAGCAGATGACGGTGCCGCAGATTATCGCTCAGGTATTGGAAGAGCACGGCATCCTCACCAGCGATCATAAATTCCAGCTGGGTGCGGTCTACCCCGAGCGCATTTACTGCGTGCAGTACGATGAATCCGACCTGGATTTCATCCAGCGTCTGTGTGAGGAAGAGGGTATTCACTACCATTTTCAGCACAGCGCCCAAGGCCACCTGCTGGTGTTCGGCGACGACCAGACGGTGTTCCCGAAACTCTCGCCAGTGGCCTATCAGCAAGACACCGGGATGGTCGCCGACACACCAATGGTCAAACGCTTCGGTCTGCGGCTGGCCACCCGCACCAGTCGCGTCACTCGCCGTGATTACGATTTCACCAAACCGCGCATCGAACTGGAAAGCGCCGCCAAGAGCGCCGCCCAACCGGACTTGGAAGATTACGATTATCCGGGCCGTTTCGTTGACCGCGAACGCGGCAAGTACCTCGCCAATCGGAACCTTGAGCGCCATCGCAGCGACTACCAATTGGCCGAAGGTCACAGCGATCAGCCGCTACTGGTCAGCGGGCATTTCCTGGCCCTGACCGAACACGCCAATCCGGCCTGGAACGACCTATGGCTGCTGACCGAAATATTCCACGAAGGCAAGCAACCGCAGGTGTTGGAAGAGTCGGTGACCGGCGATGTCACGGACGTGAAGGACGGCTTCCAGCAGGGGTATCGCAACCGGTTCAGCGCCATCCCCTGGAGCGTGCCTTACCGTCCGCCACTCGATCACCCGAAACCGAAAGTGCTCGGCACCCAGAGTGCGGTGGTCACCGGCCCCGAAGGTGAAGAGATTTTTTGTGACCAGTATGGCCGGGTGAAGGTGCAATATTTTTGGGACCGAGAAGGTCAGCACGACGACAAAACCAGCTGCTGGATGCGTGTCGCGTCGAACTGGGCCAGTCAGAATTTCGGCGCGATCAATCTGCCGCGTATCGGTATGGAAGTGCTGATTACCTTTTTGGAAGGTGATCCCGATCAACCTCTGATTACTGGCTGCCTGTACCACGGCGCCAACCTACCGCCGTACAAGCTGCCGGATTTCAAAACTCTGGCTACGGTCAAGAGCAAGGAATACAAAGGCAGCCGTGCTAACGAATTACGCATCGACGACACCACCAGCGAGATCAGCATCGCCTTGCGCAGTGACCATGGCGCCAGCGCGATCAACCTTGGCTACCTGACTCATCCGCGCCCGTCGGGTGGTCAGCCGCGAGGTGAAGGCTTTGAACTACGGACTGATCGACACGGGGCAATACGCGCTGCTGCGGGTTTATTGATTACCACCGAGCCGCGCCCGAACGAAACCAAGCATCACAAGGACTTGCCGGAAACTGCCGAACGCCTGGCCACGGCCAGCGATCAGCAGGATGGTTTCTCAATCCAGGCCATCGAGAATCAGGCGCAGGAAGCTGGCGATCAGGATGACGTAGCCAAGGCGCTGCATGCCCAGCATCAGGGTATTGTCGGCCCCGCCAACATCAACGCAAATGAGTTTTCGGAGTTCACTCAACCGCATCTGGTACTCGCCAGTCCGGCGGGTATCGCGCTGACCACGCCACAGTCCACTCATATTGCTACCGGCGAACACTTGGCCTTGAGCAGCACAGGGCACACCAGCCTGTCGGTCGGCAAACGCCTGCTCGCCAGCGCCAGCCAGGGTATGCGCCTGTTCGTGCAGAGCATGGGCTGGCGACTGGTCGCAGCCTCGGGCGATATCGACGTGCGAGCGTTGAAGGACAGCATCAACCTGCTGGCTAAACTCAACATTACCGCCAACGCTGACCGCATCACCCTCACCGCCAAGACCGAACTAGTGATTCAGGGCGGCGGTAGCGCTACGACTTACAACGCCGGTGGCATTACCCACGTCACCACCGGGCCCTACACCGCCCACGCGGCGAGCTTCGCCTATACGGGGGCAAAAAATCTGGCCGGCGCCTTCCCGGAACCGCCGAAACCGGGCAACGGCAATCTCGAATTGTTCAATCAGTACGCCGGGCTACAGGGCATCAAAGGCGGCGATTTTGAAGTGATTGATGCGCTGGGCAAGAGCCTCAAGGGTACGCTCGACGCCAAAGGTTTTGCCACGGTCTCTGGCGCTGCGCCGGGGCCGGCGCGGGTGATGTTTGGCAAGGACCCGGCGGACACCTGGAGCGAGGGCAGCTACATCGGTAAACCGGATTGGCCGCTCAGTCCGCCAACGTCCGGTGGTATTCCGTCCCAGGTGCAAGCCATGGTCGCCAAGGCTCTACCGAGTGCGAGCGGTAGTACCGACCTCTTGGCGAAAGGGAAAGGCTTGGCACAGACCGGCATGAGCGCCGTGAGCACCGCCCAAGGCGCGATGCAAACCGCGCAGCAAGTCCAAGGCGTAATGCAAGGTGGTTCGGCTGGGTTGCCGAAGCTCGCCAGTGCGGTCATACCGAACGCAACGAGCCTCCTCGGCTCGGCGAGCAAGAGCGGCAAGTTGCCGAGTCTGCCGGCCCTCACACCTCCCAATATTTCCCTCAAAACCCCGAGCCTGCTGGCGGGTGAGATGCTTTCATGACTTCAGAAATCACTGTTGCAACAAAGCGCGAACCTCAGGTAGCGATCGTTCCGCTGAACCTCATCAAAGTGGAGGATGTCGGACGTAGCGCCGCGCATTTCGACGCTTGGCTCCAGTCCGCCAGCGGCGGTGTCGTCACCCTCGACCAGATCAAGAACGTTGCCGGTATGTTGCCGGTCGTCGGCAACATCATGGCGCTGGTTGATGCCTTGAATGACATCGTCACTCTGTCCACCAGCCAAAAACGCGACGTGCTCGATTGGGTCAGCCTGGGCATCAATCTGATCGGTGTCTTACCCGCGCCACCGAGTATGGCCGCTGCCCGTATGAGCCTGCGCCCGACGCTATTCCTGGTTCGCCAGGAGTTGATGCAGGCTGGCAAGACGTTGCTGGGGGATTCGCTGATTGAGATTGTCGTCGGGCACCTGAATGCCGATATCGTCGGCACCATCGATGACTTCGTGAAACAGGCTCAGACCAAACTCAAGGAAATTCTCGACGACGCCGGTAAGCTCGGTGAAAGCGTGATCAACGAGATTGCCAATGGCCTCGAGAAAGCAGTCACAGGTCAACTCGACGCCAAGGGCAATGTTCACGAGGCAGAGCAGCAGTTCGACGCCGCAGGCAATCAGTTGCTGCATGATCCCAAGGCCGCCATCAGCAATATCTTCAGCGCTGTGGCCAATGTCTACAAGGCTGCCGGCAAGGGCGTTGCCAATAGTGCCGCACAGCATCTGCTTCCTGATGAGGTGAAGAAAAAGGTGCTGGCCAGCACCTCCTCGTTGCGAGCTGTGGGTCCGGAGTTGCGTACTCAGCTCAATAGTCTGAGTGATCCTCAGATGCAGAAATCCATAGGCGCGTTGCTATTAGTGCTGGCCGGCGCTGTCGCGACTTGGCGTAAGCGCAACGCCCATGGTCAAGGTGGCAATGTCAAACCCGGTGCTACCAGCCAGGCCACACACAAGGCGGGTGAAGGCAAGGTGGACGTCAATGAGCACGAGGGACCGGCGCAAAACCATCCCAATGAAAAGAAGAATTGTGCCTGCGCAGGTACCGGCGGGAGTATCAGTTTCGCTTTGGGCTCGGAGTCCTTAAAACACACTGATTTCAGTTTGCCGGGACCGTTTCCGATTGAGTGGACCCGTACCTATTCCTCAAACCTAGACGCTTATGATCAGGATGTACTGGGTGCGCGCTGGATCACTGCCTTCACGACGCGTTTCGACCTGGTCGATAACGCACTGAAGTTCCATGACGCCGACGGCCGCAGCCATGACTATCCGCTGCCCAAAGTCGGCTTGTTCCACTACGACGCTATCGAAAATCTCACGGTGGTCCGCGTCACTGACGACCAGTTGCTGCTGTGCCGTGGCTTCGAGCGCAAGGAAACCTACGTGCGCCGTGGCCAGCGCTACCTGCTGACCGGCGTGGTACTGCGCAACGGCGCCGGGATCATGCTCCATTATGAACACCGCCACGGCGAGCGGTCAGTGTTGTCGGACCTGATCACCTATCAGGATGATGTGACCAAGGTCCACCTGCACCTCGGCACGATGATTGATGATCACGGTCGGCTGATCGGTCTGTGGGAAATTCGTGACGGCGTACCGCTGCGTCAGCTCTGCGCTTACCAGTACGACAGTGTCGGTGACTTGATTCAGGCACAGGATGAGAATGGTGCAGCCTGGAGCTACCAATACCAGCGTCACCTGATTACCCGCTACACCGACCGCACGGGGCGCGGTATGAACCTGGAATGGCAAGGCCAGGGCGCCGATGCCAAGGCCGTGCGCGAATGGGCCGATGACGGTAGCTTCTATACCCACTTGGAGTGGGACGAGAACATCCGTCTGGCCTACGTCACGGATGCCCTTGGCAACGAAACCTGGCACTACTACGACAGCCTTGGCTACACCTACCGCATCCGTCATCCCGACGAACGTTCCGAATGGTTGTTCCGCGATAACGCAAAAAACGTCGTCCGCCATGTCCACACTGACGGCAGCACCGATCGCTACAGCTACGACGAACGCAGCAATCTGCTCGAACATATTCGGGCTGACCACAGCGTCCTGCACTACGCCTACGACGACCAGGATCAACTGATCAAGATCAGCGACGCCGAAGGCGGACTGTGGCAGCGAGATTACGATGACCACGGCAACCTCGTTGAGGCCGTCGACCCGCTGGGTAACAAGACTGAATACGCCTACAACCCGGCCGGTCTGCCGACGGAGATCAAGGACGCCAACGGCAACGCGAAAGAACTCGAGTACAACGACGCGGGTCAGTTGGTGAAGTACACCGACTGTTCTGGCAAGGTGAGCGCTTGGGAATATAACGAACGTGGGCAAATGGTTTGTTTCACCGACGCCGTCGGGAACAAAACCGAATACCAGTACAAGGCAGGGCAACTGGTACTGATCCAGCATCCAGACAAGACCGAGGAACGTTTTGAACGCGACGCAGAGGGCCGTTTGCTGGCCCATGTCGACGGGCTGGATCGTTGCACCACCTGGAGTTACACCGCCGCTGGCTTGATCTCCGAGCGAGTAGACGCTGCCGAACAAACCCTGCGCTACCGGTGGGACCGTCTTGGTCAGTTGCTGGCGTTGGAAAACGAAAACCAGCAACAGGCAACGTTCCAGTACGACCCGGTTGGCCGCTTGCTCAAGGAAACGGGCTTCGACGGTCGCAGCACTGTGTACGACTACGACCCGAGCACCGGCCAATTAGCGGGCACCATCAATGGGCAGCGTGTTACTGCAGTCAAATTCGACCCAATGAATCGATTGATTGAGCGTCGCGCCAGTTTGGGGAATCAGTCACAAAGCGAAACCTTCGCCTACGATGGCAACGGCAATATGGTCATGGCCAGCAACGCCGATAGCCGCCTGCAATGGTTCCACGACCCCGCCGGCAATGTGCTGCACGAGCACCAACACTATCTGGGCCTGCAAAAGCCGATGGTCGCGGTCTGGGCGCACGAGTACGACGTACTCAACCAACGTGTCGCCACCACCCGCCCGGATGGGCACCGTGTCAGTTGGTTGACCTATGGTAGCGGCCATTTACTGGGGATGCGCCTGGATGAACACGAACTCATCGGCTACGAGCGCGACGACCTGCATCGCGAAATCGCCCGTCACCAAGGCAACCGCCTGTTGCAAACCCAGCAATGGGATCCGGCGGGGCGCTTGCAAGAACAACTGCTGAACCGCAGCGACGACAAATCCACACTGCTCAAACGCGAGTACAAGTACGACGCTGCCGGGCAACTGACCAACATTAACGACAGCCGCCGTGGCCCGCTGTCCTATCGCTACGATTTGGTGGACCGATTGCTCAGTGCCACCAGTCGTCTGGGCGTCGAAAACTTCGCCTTCGACCCGGCCAGCAACCTGCTGGACAACAGCGTCGCGGAAGTCCGCCGCCCACTGGATCAAGATCCAAAACGCAACAAACTGATGGATAACCTGCTGCGGGAATACGCTGGCACCCATTACGAATACGACGAACGCGGCAACCAGATTCGGCGCTGGCACAACGGCCAACAGAGCCACATGCGGTGGGACCTATTTGACCGACTGGTGCGTTTTGAAGACAGTCGCCTGAGAGTCGATTATGCCTACGATGCACTGGGGCGTCGTCTGCACAAGAGTTCCTTCGCGCACCATAAACAACGACCTGACGGCGGCTCACAATGGAACCACAACGAGCATGCCCGTAAACAACGCGAGCATGGCTGCGGCTTCACCCTGTTTGGCTGGGACGGCGACACACTCGCATGGGAAAGCAGCCCGGCCCAGGTTGATGGCCGCGCGGGCCGCACGGTGCATTACCTTTACGAACCCGGCAGTTTCGTGCCCGTGGCGCAGGCCATGCGACACCAACCGATTCGCCTGTTGGCCCAACCGACTTACGAAGGTGCCTACAACGTTGATGATGATCCGTTGTGGAACCACAAGTCCAAAGCACAACCCTTTGATGTGCTGGCTTGGTACCAGTGCGACCATCTGGGTACGCCGCAAGAGCTTACTGATCACAACGGGAAAATCGCCTGGAGCGCGCAGTACAAGTCTTGGGGTGAAGTGCAAGAACAGCGCTCGGAATGGGCCCAGCGTGAAGGGCTGACCAATGCGATTAGGTTTCAGGGGCAGTATCACGACCATGAGACGGGGCTGCATTACAACCGGCATCGGTACTATGATCCGCAGGTTGGACGGTTTATTAGCAAAGACCCGATTGGGTTTTCTGGTGGGTTGAACGTATATGCGTACGCCCCAAACCCTACCGGCTGGGTTGATCCTTTTGGATTGGAAAGAGAATCCTGCAGTCCGACGCAACAGCTTGCTGAGCGAAGAAAATCACTTGGACTACCTAAGGCAGGTTCAGCAGAAGACACTTCTACGTTGGCTCTTTTAGAGGTCAATGGCCAACGTTTTGAAGGTATAAATTCAGGGGCTCAAAATCCTAAAACTCCGATTACCCTTGACCGCGTCAACGCTCAAACTAAAACTCATGCAGAAGCAGAGGCGGTACAGCATGCGGTTAATGCTGGTAAGGCAGGTAAAGCAGATAGCGCTGAAATGTGGGTGGACCGGGATCCCTGTCGGGCATGCGGTCTGCCTGGTGCCGGTGGGATTCGCTCACTGGCTCGTAACCTTGGCTGTAATATAACCGTGCATTCGCCAAGCGGAACAAAAGTCTATACACCAACGAAGTGATGACGATGAAGATCAAAAAGATAATTGAAGATGAAAGCATGGGTAACCGCTGTAACTCTCACGAGCGCTTAAATCCCCGCGAATCAGACCTACTTTCAGCGCTAGATCGCTTGGATGGCAGGGCATTCAGCTCAACTCTGTTTTTTATCGATGATGAAAATTTCATGAGCGTCGGCGGAGGAAGAGACAACATTTATATTGTCTTTGTCGGTATAGGCGTAGACCAATCGCTGTTTACCTTGATCAACGCAGATTCGCCTGATAGTGGGTTTTGCGATGTAGTCGTAGGAGGGCAATCCGGCAGCTATCCCCAGCACCAATGTGTTGATAAAGAGACGGCGAAGAAGGCCTTATTGCATTTTGGCGCAAGTGGGGCTCCGGATTCCAAATTATCTTGGGATCATGAAAGCTGAGTGCAGTATTTTTACGACAAAGCGATATTTTCAAGTGAAGGGGACTGCTAATTGAAAGACATCATTCGCCTTGGTGACTCCACCAGCCACGGTGGAGTGGTACTTGAAGCGTTTTCCCAAGCCGACCTCAACGGCAAACCCATTGCTGGTGTCGGCCATAAGGTCAGTTGCCCTCTGTGCAAAGGTATCTTCGCCATAGCCGAGGGCAGCAGCACCTACACGATAGACGGGACTCCGGTGGCTCTTGAGGGTATGAAAACCGCTTGTGGTGCTGCTCTTATTGCCAGTGGCCCACTAGGTGCGGTGACCAGTTAGTAGATGGCATATCAATTCCTAAAGCCGTAGGTCAGGGGGATTTGTCCAACCGATCTTCCGGCTGGGCGGAAGTGATGGCACGCTCAACGTTGGGATACTGTGGTGGGGGAAGTTATAAAGTTGCTCCAGTCGTTCATTAGTAAGCGGCGTTTATCTAAAAAGTCTGAGCGAGAATAGGCCCCTTCAGTCTGATCGCGTTCATCATGCGCCAACGCCATCTCGCAAACCTCGCGTGGGTAGTGAGTGCACTCACCGGCCCAATCACGAAACGAGGATCGAAAGCCGTGTCGTGTTACATGTTCATACTCCATGCCGTGTAGGAGCGTTCGTATTGCGTTTGCATGCATGAATCCTGTCTTGCCCTGGCCTGGAAATAGAAAGGCGCTTCCCTCATCTCGCGGAATGCTCTTAACCAGCTTTACTACTTCTTCGGCAAGCGGAATTACGAAAGGTACCCGCATCTTCATTCGCTCACCTGGCATCGACCAAGTCCCAGCTTCTAGATCAAACTCATCCCAACGAGCGAACCTGACCATGTGGGCGCGTGCGCTGGTCATGATCAACAGTTGAGCGGCCCAAGACGGAGGCGTGGAGTTTGCCCTGAGTTTTATCATCAGATCCGGCACATCCTGCCAGCGCAACGCTTCAAAGTGCTCGCGCTTCCGGGCCTTCTTCTTTTCAGCACGGCTCAACAGATTGTCTAAGTGCCCGCGCCAGCGAGCAGGGTTCTCACCCTCTCGTAGATTGCGTGCCTTGGCGGCGTCCAGGACTTGCTCAATTTGCCCACGAACCTCATCGGCAGTTCGCGTTTTGGTAGCCCAGATAGGTTGCAGCACCTTGAGCACTTCGGGAGTCCCGATGTCTTCGGCTGACAGCTTGCCTATGTGAGCAAACGCATACAGCTCCAGCTTTCGCAGCCAGCCTTTACGCCACTTCTCCGACCACGTCGCGCCGTGAGCATCCCGGTATTCCGTTGCGAGTGTTTCAAACTTCAGTTTCTTGGCTTCACTTACTCGTTCGGCTTCCCGTTGAGCTGCACGTTCTATGTCTCTGGCAGCTAGGGGATCGATGCCATCGCTCAGTTGGCTGCGTTTGGCACTGGCTGCTTGTCTGGCTTTCTTGAGACTGACTTCAGGGAATGAGCCCAAGCCCATTTCCCTACGACGTCCCGCTAATTGAAAGCGAAGTAGCCAGGATTTACGTCCGGTAGGTTTGACCACCAAGCGAAGCCCATCACCATCTTCATAGGTGCCGGGTTCAGTCAGGTTTTCGACTTGTTTCGGATTCAGCTTACTCATTGATTTCCCCTTGCAGTCCGTCTTGTCCCCCCACCTGTCCCCCCACTTCATCGTCGGATGAGATCAAATGGCGTTGAACACTATCGGACAGGGGTATGCCTGAAGCCCCCAGAATAGCTAAGCTATCAGGAAGATTCTTGGATGGGATAGGATTATTTCGGACAATTAAAAAGCCGGCTTGTGGCCGGCTTCTCGGGGACTGGTTCAGCTTATTTTTGGTAAACCTCACCAGCCTTCAAATCGTTCACCCAAACTCGCGCCCGGGTGATAAGGGGCATCAGCGGGAACTCCTCCGCATCGCCAGGCAGGGCGGACTGGCTTTACGCCAACCCCCTGCCAAATGTGCGGCGCATGATACCCACATTCGCCTCAATTTCCCAGCTTCGGATCCGATTTAGAGCCTTCGTAGCCCAATAAATGCTCATCCAGCGGCACCGGTGGGCGGCGATTATTCAGCGTGGCCCACCAGAACACCCAACCCAGAATCTCGAAGTTCTGCTCGTGCCGCTGTTCGTAGGTCAAAAACTCGTCCGGGTGCTCGGCGCTGTTGTGGCTGCGCATTCGCAGGCCGCCTCCGGGGCGGTTGTAGAGGTATTTGATGCGCAACATTCCATCGTGTTGTACCGCGTAGATCTCGCCGTCGATGATTTTTTTGCGGCCGCAGTCGATGGCAAGGGTGCTTCCGTCCTGGATGATATCGATCATGCTGTTGCCGACCATGTAGGCACCGAGTGCCCGCTCCGGGTTGACGCCGATGGTTTCAAGGGTGTGCAGGGAGAGGCGAATGCTTTCGGTTGAGGTGAAGGTGGGGTGGAGGGGAATCTCCACGTCGATTTTTACCGGCCCCGAGACCGGGTGAGTGATGTAGTTGCCGCTTTGTTCGCGGGCGATACGGTGGGAGTTGTCTGCTTCGTTGCCTTCCAGCAGGTAGTTGGTGGGTGGATGTTTGGGGCCTTCACCCGTGCGCAGCCAGCGGCTGGTGACGCACAGCAGTTCTGCGAACTCGTTGAGACGGCCCATGGGGACGCCGCGTTTGAACCAGTTGTTTACGTGTTGAGGCGTAACATCGCGGTTCTTGGCGAAGTCGGAAGCGGAAAGATGAACTTCCCTTAATAGCGCTCTTAAGCGATCACCTGATGTATTCATAAACGCAGAGTTTACTGGCCGTAAAGTCAGATCAAATAAACCATGCGTTGAGTTGCCGTATGTAGGTGTTTCCTTATTGAAGGCTTATTCTATTAGTTAACTAAGCTAGTTAAACATGAGCTGTAAAAGTGTTTATTAAAATGGCGGGGTGTTTATGTTTTTCCCAAAAAAAAGCCCCGAATAATCGGGGCTTTTTCAGAGCGAGTAGCGGTATCAGCCTTTGTAGGCAGCCACCGACTTCATGATCTCGGCGCGGGCGGCGTCTGCGTTGCCCCAACCGTCGATCTTCACCCATTTGCCTTTTTCGAGGTCTTTGTAGTTCTCGAAGAAGTGTTTGATCTGTTCCAGCAGCAGTGGCGGCAGATCAGTGTATTCCTTCACGTCGACGTACAGCTGGGACAGCTTGTCGTGAGGGACTGCGATAACTTTGGCATCGCCGCCGCCGTCGTCAGTCATGTTCAGGATGCCGACCGGGCGTGCGCGGATAACCGAGCCTGGGGTAACCGGGTAAGGGGTTACGACCAGCACGTCGAGGGGGTCACCGTCGTCAGCCAGGGTGTTGGGGATGAAACCGTAGTTGGCCGGGTAGAACATCGGGGTGGCCATGAAACGGTCAACGAACAGGCAGTCGCTGTCTTTGTCGATTTCGTATTTGATCGGCGCGTGGTTGGCCGGAATCTCGATGGCGACGTAGATGTCGTTCGGCAGGTCTTTGCCAGCCGGAATCTTGCTGTAGCTCATTGGGCGTTGCCCCCGTAGTTGGCCATGAAACATGGCCGGATTGGCCTAAAAGTGGCGGCGATTATAGGCATATTCTGACGCCGATGCCATGCGTCAGACGTCGTAGGGCGCTTGGCGTTCAGTCGGGTACCGCACGTCGCCGGCCTGCAGTTGGTGCAGGCGCGCCAGGGGATCCTGACGGTAGAAGTGGCTCAGTTGCGCGTACACCTGTGGATAAGTGCTGACCAGCAAATCCGGGGCACTGAAGAAATATTCGCTGGTGACGGCAAAGAACTCGGCCGGGTTTTCTGCGGCGTACGGGTCGATGGCGGTTTCGGCGTCCGGGTTGCGGTCAAGCTGGTGGTTGAGGTCGTCGAAGGCGCTTTGCATGACGCTGGCCCACTCCTGCACGCGCATGTGGCTGTGCAACGGCGGTAGGCCGTTGGCGTCGCCGTTGAGCATGTCCAGTTTGTGGGCCAGTTCGTGGATCACCAGGTTGTAGCCTTCCCAGTTGCCACTGGCCAGCACCCCCGGCCAGGCGAGAATCACCGGGCCCTGTTGCCAGGCTTCGCCGCTGTGCTCGCCGTCCCACTCGTGTTCCACGCCGCTGGCGTCGCGATGGCGCTGGGGGCTGAGGAAGTCGTCGGGGTACAGCACGATCTCGTGGAAACCCTGGTACCAGTCGAGGTCGCCGAGGTTCATCAGCGGCAGTTGCGCCTGGGCGGCGAGCAGCAGGCGTTGTTCCTGGTGCAGTTCGACGCCGGGCAGGGCCGTGAGGTGTTTTTCGGCGAGGAACACCACGCAGGCTTCCCGCAGCCACTGGTCTTCTTCTGCGGTGATACCGTCGAGGAAGGTCAGGTGATGGCGCACCCGCTGCCACGTTTCATCGGCAATCGGGTGCTTGGCCAGCAGGCGCCGGCGACGCCAGGCGCTGAGGGACCACATCGCCGGTTACTGCGGCTTGGCTTCGGAGGAGCTGCGGCCAAAGCGGCTGCGGAACACGCCGATGATCATCGGTATTAGCGACAGCAGGATGATGAACACCACCAGCAGCGACAGGTTTTTCTTGATGAACGGCACGTTACCGAAGAAGTAACCCAGGGTTACCAGGCCGCCGACCCAAAGGATGGTGCCGAACACGCTGAAACCGAAGAACCGCGGGTAGGGCATTTTCGCGATACCGGCGACGAACGGTGCAAAGGTCCGCAGGATCGGCAGGAAGCGCGCCAGGGTCACGGTTTTGCCGCCGTGCTTGTCATAGAAATCGTGGGTTTTTTGCAGATAGTCGCGACGGAAGATTTTCGAGTTGGGGTTGCTGAACAAGCGCTCCCCGGCCGTTCGTCCTATCACGTAGTTGGTGCTGTCCCCCAGGATGGCCGCGAGCATCAGCAAGCCGCCCAACAATACAGGGTCCATGCCGCCGCCCGCTGCGATGGCGCCAGCGATAAACAGCAAGGAGTCACCCGGCAGGAATGGCATGACCACCAGGCCTGTTTCGCAAAAGATAACCAGGAACAGAATGGCGTAGATCCACACTCCGTAGTTTCTCACCAGCATGTCGAGGTACACGTCGAGATGCAGGATAAGGTCGAGCGGGTTGAAATCCATGGAGGGCACCTGTGTGAATGGCCTGGCTCAGCGGGCCTGTGCGGAGGCTTCGGGTAATAAGGGCTACAAGGTAGTGGGGTATTTCTTACGACCCTGAAAGGTCCGCATTATACGGACAGAGTCGTGAAAAGCGTGTTGGTTTTGTAGCGGGGAATGTCGCGACATGGGTCTTAGTGTAGACACCGACTCAGCGTGGGAGGGGGCTCCCACACCCGATGCATGTCGTTTGGTTAATAGATGTCAGTCTTCACTGATGGGCAGCACGTAGTTCTTGAACTCGGTGTCTTCCCGAAAGCCAATGGATTCGTAGGTTTTTTGTGCCACCTGGTTGTCGCTGCTGGTGGAGACACGCAGGCGCACGGCGTGGGTTTCCTTGGCCATCTTCTTCGCGGTGCGCATCAGGTTGTCGGCCACCAGCTGCCGGCGAGCGTCTTCGGCCACGTAGATGTCGTTGAGGATCCACACGCGCTTCAACGAGAGAGAGGAGTAGCTCGGGTACAGCTGGCAAAAGCCGAGCAGTTTCTTGTCGTCATCGTCGGCCAGCGCCAGGTAGATCACGGACTCCTTGCGGCGCAGGCGTTTTTCCAGGAAGGCGCGGCTCGAATCAGGGAAGGGCAATGCGCCGTAAAACTCGCGGTATTTGACGAACAGCGGGGTCAACAGGTCCAGGTGTTCCAGGGTCGCTTGAGTTATCCGCATGCCAGGCCTCAACTTCCAAATGGGGTATGACCACACAAGCGGCCGTGTCTCGATGCTGCCTAAAGCGGACAAAAAGCGCAATCGTGCAGGGATCAGTCCTTAGGTGCGCTGAGCAGGAAGTTGCCTTTCATCAGGTCAGGATCATCCGACTCGAGTGTCTGCAACTGCGCTTCATCCTTGAGATTGACCCCCGACAACTGCCGGCGACAGGCCTCACGCATCAAGTAAAGCAGGCGATGAGCCGCCATGCCGTAGCTCAAGCCTTCCAGCCGCACATTGGAGATGCAGTTGCGGTACGCATCGGTGAGGCCCACCTTGGGGTTGTAGGTGAAATACAGGCCCAGGCTGTCCGGCGAGCTGAGCCCCGGCCGTTCGCCGATCAGGATCACCACCATTTTCGCCCCCAGCAACTGGCCGACTTCGTCAGCCACTGCCACACGGCCCTGTTCCACCAGAATCACCGGCGACAGCGACCAGCCTTCAGCGTGGGTTTGTTCCTCCATGCGTGTCAGAAACGGCAGCGTGTGTTTATGCACCGCCAGGGCCGACAAACCGTCGGCCACCACCACCGCCAGGTCCACGCCGCCGGGGTTGGCTTGTGCGTAGTCGCGCAATGCCTGGGCCGACTCATCACTCAGGCGCCGCCCCAGGTCGGGGCGTTGCAGGTAGCTATGGCGGTCGACGGCGGCGCTGTGCAGCAGCAGGGTGTCGCGGCCACGCTCGGCCAGTTGGCTGCTCAGTCCTGCATGGTCAAACGGCAGGTGTACCGCGTCCCGCGCCTGGGCGTGGGCAAACTGGAAATCCAGCTGCGCACCCGTAGGAATGCTGGTACCGGTACGGCCCAAGGCAATCCGCGCCGGGGTCAGGCGCCGCAGCTCCAGCCACGGGTTGTCCACGTTATTTTCCGGGGTGTCGATGTGCACAGGCGGTTCCTTCTTCATCCCAGTTGCGCCAGGGCGTGGCGAAATGCCGGTGGCAGGCTGTTGCCGAAGTGCACCTTGCCGTCGGCTTGCGTGAAGATGCCCATCTTCGCCAGCCACTGTTCAAACTCCGGCGCCGGCTTTAAACCCAATGTTTGCCGGGCGTACAGCGCGTCGTGGAACGAGGTGGTCTGGTAGTTGAGCATGATGTCGTCGGAGCCCGGGATGCCCATGATGAAGTTGATCCCGGCCACGCCCAGCAGGGTCAGCAGGGTGTCCATGTCGTCCTGGTCGGCTTCGGCGTGGTTGGTGTAGCAGATGTCGCAGCCCATCGGCACGCCCAGCAGCTTGCCGCAGAAGTGGTCTTCGAGGCCGGCGCGGATGATCTGCTTGCCGTTGTACAGGTACTCGGGGCCGATAAAACCGACCACGGTGTTCACCAGAAACGGCTTGAAATGCCGGGCCACCGCATAGGCGCGGGTCTCACAGGTTTGCTGGTCGACGCCAAAATGCGCGTTGGCCGACAAGGCGCTGCCCTGGCCAGTTTCGAAATACATCAGGTTTTGCCCGAGGGTGCCGCGGTTCAGGCTCAGGCCTGCGTCGTAGCCTTCCTGCAGCACGCTCAGGCTGATACCGAAACTGGCGTTGGCCGCTTCGGTGCCGGCGATCGACTGGAACACCAGGTCCAACGGCACGCCACGGTTGATGGCTTCGATGGACGTGGTGACGTGGGTCAGCACGCAGGCCTGGGTCGGGATTTCGTAGCGCTGGATGATCGCGTCGAGCATTTCCAGCATGGCGCAGATCGAAGCGATGCTGTCGGTGGCCGGGTTGATGCCGATCATGGCGTCGCCGTTGCCGTAGAGCAGGCCGTCGAGAATGCTCGCGGCGATGCCGGCGGGTTCGTCGGTGGGGTGGTTGGGTTGCAGGCGGGTGGACAGGCGCCCGCGCAGGCCCAATGTGCCGCGAAATTGTGTGATGACGCGGATCTTTTGCGACACCAGGATCAAGTCCTGCACGCGCATGATCTTCGACACGGCAGCCGCCATTTCCGGTGTCAGCCCGGGCGCCAGGGCGCGCAGGCTGTGTTCATCGGCCGCGTCACTGAGCAGCCAGTCCCGCAGGCCGCCCACGGTCAGGTGGCTGATCACCGAAAATGCCTGTTTATCGTGGGTGTCGATAATCAGCCGGGTGACTTCGTCGCTTTCGTACGGGATCAACACCTCTTCAAGAAAGTGTTTCAACGGAATATTGGCCAGGGCCATTTGCGCCGCGACCCGCTCACCGTCGTTCTGGGCGGCAACGCCGGCCAGGAAGTCCCCGGAACGCGCCGGGCTGGCCTTGGCCATCACGTCCTTGAGGCTGTCAAAGCGGTAGGTCAATGCGCCGACCGCGTGGGAAAAGCTTGCCATACAGAGTCTCCTTGTCGGTGCGGGCAGCATTTGAGTAAAGCGCCCGCACCGAGGTTTACGGCGTTTAGTGCAAGGCGGCCTCTGCGGCCTGGATCGCCGCAAATTCTTCTTCCGGCGTGCCTGCTACCAAGTGATGCCGACTGTAGAAAGCAAAGTAAGCAATTAATACTCCATAGATGATCGCGGCGCCAATGACCACGCGCGGATCCACCAGGAAGCCCGCCACAACAGCGATGCAGGCCAGCACCAGGGCGACGCCCGAGGTGAAGATGCCGCCCGGCGTACGGTACGGGCGGTCCATTTTGGGGCGTCGGATGCGCAAGGTGATGTGCGCGGCCATCATCAGTACGTAGGAAATGGTCGCGCCGAACACGGCCACCAGGATCAGCAAATCACCCTGGCCGGTCAGCGACAGGCCAAACCCGATGATGCCGGGGATGACCAGGGCCAGCACCGGCGCCTTGCTTTTGTTGGTCTGGGACAGTTTGCGCGGCAGGTAGCCGGCGCGGGACAGGGCGAAGATCTGCCGAGAGTAGGCGTAGATGATCGAGAAGAAGCTCGCGATCAACCCGGCCAGGCCCACCAGATTGACGAAGTGGCCCATCCACGTGGAGCCGCCGTAGGCCTTGGACAAGGCTTCCACCAGCGGATTTCCCGATGCCATCAGCGCGTAGGCGCCAGCGCCGCCGGGTGCGATCACCAAAATCAGCAGGGCGAAACTGGTCAGCACCACAATGGCGCCAATCAGGCCGCGAGGCAGGTCGCGTTTGGGGTTTTTGGTTTCTTCGGCGGCCAGCGGCACACCTTCGACGGCCAGGAAGAACCAGATCGCATAGGGGATCGCCGCCCACACCCCCACATAGCCAAAGGGCAGGAAGGTGCTGGCACCCTTGGCCTCGGTCACCGGAATGTCCAGCAGGTTGGCGACACTGAAATGCGGCACCATCGCCACCAGGAACACACCCAGGGCAATCGCGGCAACGGCGGTAATCACAAACATCAGCTTCAACGCTTCACCCACGCCGAAAATGTGGATGCCGATAAAGATGATGTAGAACGCCAGATAGATCATCCAGCCGCCAATGCCGAACAACGACTCGCAATAGGCGCCGATAAACACCGCAATGGCGGCGGGGGCGATCGCATATTCGATCAGGATCGCGGTGCCGGTGAGGAACCCGCCCCAGGGGCCGAATGCGCTGCGGGCAAAGCCGTAGCCGCCGCCGGCGGTAGGAATCATGGAAGAGAGTTCGGCCAGGGAGAAACACATGCACAGGTACATGGTGGCCATCAGCAGTGTGGCGAGGAACATGCCGCCCCAGCCACCCTGGGCCAGGCCGAAGTTCCAACCGGCGTAGTCGCCGGAAATAACATAGGCAACCCCGAGACCGACCAGAAGCACCCAGCCGGCGGCGCCTTTTTTCAGTTCCCGTTGTTGGAAGTATTCGGTGCCGACGTTTTCGAAGTCGACGGAAGACCCGGACGCCGGAGCGCCGTTTGGTTCGCTAGGCATAATGGAATCCCTTTCTTATTGTTTTGTCCCGGCTGACTTAAGCCGGATGAGTCGCAAGGTCTTGTGAAGATCACGTGTGGGAGCGGGTTTGCTGTGGTGAGGGGGCTTGTCCCCCGTTGGGTTCACCACCGATTGACGGGGCTGCTTCGCAGCCCAACGCGGGGCAAGCCCGCTCGCCACAGCAAGCCCGCTCCCACATTTTTTATTGCGTTTCAAATGTGGGAGCGGGTTGTCAGTTAGAAGAAGCCCAGCGGATTGATGTCGTAGCTCACCAGCAGGTTTTTGGTCTGCTGATAGTGATCGAGCATCATTTTGTGGGTTTCACGGCCCACGCCGGACTTCTTGTAACCACCGAACGCGGCGTGCGCCGGGTACAGGTGATAGCAGTTGGTCCAGACACGCCCGGCCTTGATCGCCCGGCCCATGCGGTAGGCGCGGTTGATGTCGCGGGTCCACAAGCCGGCACCCAGGCCGAACTCGGTGTCGTTGGCGATTGCCAGGGCTTCGGCTTCGTCCTTGAAGGTGGTGATGCTCACCACCGGGCCAAAGATTTCTTCCTGGAACACCCGCATTTTGTTGGTGCCCTTGAGCAGGGTCGGCTGGATGTAATAGCCGGTGGACAGGTCGCCCGTCAGCTTCTCGACCTTGCCGCCGGTCAGCAACTCAGCGCCTTCGCCCTTGGCGATTTCGAGGTAGGACAGGATCTTGTCGAATTGTTGCTCGGACGCCTGGGCGCCGACCATGGTGTCGGTGTCCAGCGGGTCGCCACGTTTGATCGACTCGACCTTCTTCATGACCACTTTCATGAAGTCGTCGTAGATCGACTCTTCCACCAGCGCGCGGGACGGGCAGGTGCACACTTCACCCTGGTTGAAGAACGCCAGCACCAAACCTTCGGCGGCTTTCTCGATGAATTGCGGTTCGGCTTTCATGATGTCGGCGAAGAAGATGTTCGGCGATTTGCCGCCCAGCTCAACGGTGGACGGAATGATGTTCTCGGCGGCCGCATGCATGATGTGCGAGCCCACTGGCGTGGAGCCGGTGAAGGCGATCTTGGCGATGCGCTTGCTGGTGGCCAGGGCTTCGCCGGCTTCTTTGCCGTAGCCGTGCACCACGTTCAGCACGCCTGGCGGCAGCAGGTCGCCGATCAGCTCCATCAGCACGTTGATGCCCAGCGGGGTTTGCTCGGCGGGCTTGAGCACCACGCAGTTGCCGGCGGCCAGGGCGGGCGCGAGTTTCCAGGCGGCCATCAGCAGCGGGAAGTTCCACGGGATGATCTGGCCGACCACGCCCAGCGGCTCGTGGAAGTGGTAAGCGGCGGTGTGTTCGTTGATTTCGGCGCTGCTGCCTTCCTGGGCGCGGATGCAGCCGGCGAAGTAACGGAAGTGGTCTGCGGCCAGCGGGATGTCGGCGTTCAGGGTTTCGCGCACGGCCTTGCCGTTGTCCCAGGTTTCGGTAATGGCCAGCAGTTCGAGGTTCTGCTCAATGCGGTCGGCGATTTTCAGCAGCACCAGCGAGCGGTCCTGGGCCGAGGTCTTGCCCCAGGCGTCAGCGGCAGCGTGGGCGGCGTCCAGGGCCTTGTCGATGTCCTTGGCCGTGGAACGCGGGAATTCGGCGATAGGCTTGCCGTTGACCGGCGAGGTGTTGGTGAAATAGTTGCCATCGACCGGCGCAACAAACTCACCGCCGATGTAGTTGCCGTACTTGGCCTTGAACGAAACGATAGCGCCTTCAGTACCGGGGTGTGCGTAACGCATGGTGGGTATCTCCTGGCTTTTGTGTTTATTGGAGGACGCACGGTTGTGCTTGTTAAAGCGTAGAGCAAAGGTTGGGCCAGTGCCTCGCAGTGCCCGTAAATCAAGGGGTTGGAGGTTGTTGCAAACCGTTGCTGTGGCACGCCTGATACAGGCCGAGTGACACTTTGTGCCATAAACGGTACAGCCTGTGACCCATGGGTCTGCCCGGGATTGCAATGGTCGGAGCGCTGGAGGATGCTGGGTGTTCGCGCGGTGTCGTTCACGCAGGGAGAATAATAAGAACATGCAAAACGATCATTTCAGTCGCCATGCCCAGCAAGTCCTGACCGTCACCCGTGGGCAGGACCCGCTGCACGGCCCCGGCAGCGATCCGTCCATCGCCCGCTCCTGGCTGCGCTGCCTTGAGGACTATCACCTCGACCCCGCGCTGACCATCGCCCCCACGGTGCTTGAACATGGCCGCCTGCTGGAAAGCCGCGAACGCCTGCAGCAAGTGCTGACCATTGCCGGCAGCGAAATGAACAGCCTGCATCAACAGCTCTCCGGTGCTGGCCATGCGGTGCTGCTCACCGACGCCCGCGGGGTGATCCTTAACTGCGTCACCGCCCCCAGCGAGCGCAAGATTTTCGAGCGCGCCGGGTTGTGGCTGGGCGCCGACTGGAGCGAGGCCTGCGAAGGCACCAATGGCATTGGCACCTGCCTGGTGGAGCGCCAGTCCCTGACCATTCATCGCGATGAACACTTCCGTGGCCGGCACACCGGCCTTACCTGCTCGGCCAGCCCGGTGTTCGACCCCCATGGCGAGTTGCTGGCGGTGCTGGATGTTTCGTCTGCCCGGGAAGCGGTGTCGCGCCAGAGCCAGTTCCACACCATGGCGCTGGTCAATCTCTCGGCGAAAATGATCGAGAGCTGTTACTTCCTGCGGCATTTTGAGAACCAGTGGTTGCTGCGCTTTCATTTACAGGCGGAGTCCGTGGGCTTGTTCAGCGAAGGGTTGCTGGCGTTCGATGGTGAAGGGCGCATTTGTGCGGTGAACCAGAGTGCGTTGAACCTGCTGGGGAAAGTCCGTGGCGGTTTGATGGGGCAGCCGGTGGAGGCGTTTTTCGATTGCTCCCTGGACGAATTGCTCGGGCGTGCCAGCGCGAATGCCAGCGCCAGTTGGCCCCTGCGTACCCGCGATGGCCGTGGGTTGTTCGCGGTGTTGCGCGGCCAGCCACGGAGCGTGCCGGCGCCGGTGGCCCAGGCCGTACCCGAGCGGCCGCGGCTGCCGGGCATTTGCCTGGGGGATGCGGCGCTGCAAAACGATTTTCGCAGAGCCTTGCGTGTGTTCGAGCGTGATGTGCCGCTGCTGATCCAGGGTGAAACCGGGTCGGGCAAAGAGGCGTTTGCCAAGGCGGTGCACCATGCCAGCCTGCGCGCGGATAAAGCCTTTGTGGCCCTCAACTGCGCCGCCATCCCCGAAAGCCTGATCGAAAGCGAGCTGTTCGGCTATCGCGGCGGCAGTTTCACCGGTGCCCGCAAGGAAGGCATGCGCGGCAAGCTGCAGCAGGCGGACGGCGGTACGTTATTCCTGGATGAAATCGGCGATATGCCGCTGGCGTTGCAAACCCGGCTATTAAGGGTGCTTGAGGACCGCCTGGTGGTGCCCATCGGCGGAGAACCCCAGGCGGTGAACGTCAGAATCATCAGCGCCACCCACCGTCACCTGGTGGACCGGGTGCAGGACGGCAGCTTTCGTGAGGACCTGTATTACCGGCTCAATGGGCTGGAAGTGGCCTTGCCGCCGTTGCGTGAACGCAGTGACAAGTCACAGTTGCTGGACTTCCTGCTGGCCGAGGAGGCCAGCGATCAGGCGGTGTTACTCGACGTCGAGGCCCGCCAGGCCCTGTTGGCATTCGCTTGGCCGGGTAACGTGCGGCAGTTGCGCACGGTATTGCGCACCCTGGCGGCACTCTGTGACGACGGACGGATTGGGGTTGAGGACTTGCCGATAGCCATTCGCCAGGTCCGGCCGCAGCCCGTGAGGATGGAAGAGTCTTCGGATTCGCCCCTGGATGATGCGGAGCGCCTGGCGCTGCTCAATGCCCTGGAGCAGCAGCGCTGGCACATGAGCCACACGGCTGAGCAACTGGGGGTTAGCCGCAATACCTTGTACAGAAAACTGCGTAAACACCGGATCGCCCGCTAGCTAAAGAGTGCGATTTTCCCCACCCTACGCTAACCTGCCTCGATGTTTTACGAGGTCGACTATGCACATTCATATTCTCGGTATTTGCGGCACGTTCATGGGCTCAATGGCGGTGTTGGCCAAAGAGCTGGGCCATCATGTTACTGGCTCCGATGCCAACGTTTACCCGCCCATGAGCACGCAACTGCAGGCCCAGGGCATTGAGCTGACCCAGGGTTACGACCCGGCGCAATTCGACCCGGTCCCGGACCTGGTGGTGATCGGCAATGCCATGGTGCGTGGCAACCCGGCGGTCGAGTACGTCCTGAATAAAGGCTTGCCCTACGTGTCTGGCCCGCAATGGCTGGCCGATCATGTGCTGCAGGGCCGTTGGGTGCTGGCGGTTGCCGGCACTCATGGCAAGACCACCACCAGCAGCATGCTGGCCTGGGTGCTGGAGCATGCGGGCATGAGCCCGGGCTTCCTGATCGGCGGTGTGCCGCAGAACTTCTCGGTGTCGGCGCGCCTCGGTGACACGCCGTTTTTTGTCATCGAAGCGGATGAGTACGACAGCGCGTTCTTCGACAAGCGCTCCAAGTTCGTTCACTACCGCCCGCGCACGGCGATCCTGAACAACCTGGAGTTCGATCACGCCGACATCTTCCCCGATTTGCCGGCCATCGAGCGGCAATTCCACCACTTGGTACGCACCATTCCGAGCGAAGGCCTGGTGATTCACCCCACCACCGAACCGGCGTTGCAGCGCGTGATCGAGATGGGCTGCTGGACCCCGGTGCAAACCACCGGCGCGGGCGGGCAGTGGCAGGTCAAGCTGCTGAGCGAAGACGGCTCCACATTTGAAGTGCTGTTTGAAGGCGTTGCCCAAGGCATCGTCGAGTGGGACATGACCGGCCAGCACAACGTCGCCAACGCCTTGGTCACCCTGGCGGCCGCACGGCATGTTGGCGTGGTGCCGTCCATGGGCATCGCCGCCTTGAGCGCGTTCAAGAGCGTCAAGCGCCGTATGGAAAAGGTCGCCGAAGTGAATGGGATTACCATCTACGACGACTTTGCCCACCACCCGACGGCCATCGCGACCACCCTGGATGGCCTGCGCAAGCGCGTGGGGGACGCCCAGGTGATCGCGATAATCGAGCCACGCTCCAACTCCATGAAGCTGGGCGCCCACCGTGATGGCTTGCCGGAAAGCGTCAACGATGCCGACCAGGTGGTGTGGTATGCGCCGGCCAACCTTGGCTGGGACCTGCCTGCCATCGCGGCGCTGTGCACCGTACCGTCGATTTGCTGCGACGCTCTGGAAGGGATCATTGAGCACGTGAAACACCAGGCCAAGCCCGGCGCCCACGTGGTGATCATGAGCAACGGCGGCTTCGGCGGCCTGCACGGCAAACTCGCCGAGGCCCTGAAGTGAGCGGCCCGGAACGCGTCACCCTGGCGATGACCGGCGCGTCTGGCGCGCCCTATGGCTTGCGTTTGCTGGACTGCCTGGTGCGCGAAGACCGTGAGGTGCATTTCCTGATCTCCAAGGCCGCGCAACTGGTGCTGGCCACCGAGACCGATGTCGCGTTGCCGCCCAAGGTGCAGATGATGCAGGCCTTCCTCACCGAGTACACCGGTGCGGCGGCGGGGCAGATCAAGGTGTATGGCAAGGAAGACTGGATGTCGCCGGTGGCCTCGGGCTCCGGCGCGCCGGCGGCGATGGTGGTGGTGCCGTGTTCCACCGGGACCTTGTCGGCGATTGCAACGGGTGCTTGCAACAACCTGATTGAACGTGCCGCAGACGTGACCTTGAAGGAGCGCCGCCAGTTGATCCTGGTGCCGCGCGAGGCGCCGTATTCGAGCATTCACCTGGAGCACATGCTCAAGCTGTCGAATATGGGCGTGACCATCTTGCCCGCGTCGCCGGGTTTTTATCACCAGCCGCAAACCATCGATGACCTGGTGGATTTTGTGGTGGCGCGGATTCTGAATCTGCTGAATATCCCTCAAGACATGCTGCCGCGCTGGGGCGAACACCATTTGAGCAGTGATGAATAAGCTATTGATGGTGCTGGTTGCGCTGCAACTGGGTGGGTGTGCCACGGCGCGCACCCTGGACGCGGCACAACCCGGGGCGCCGGTGGTGTATGCCGGGACCCGCCTGGATATGTATGCGATTCAGGGCGGGTGCTGCGCGATGGACCGCTTTGGGGCCGAGGCGCCGAGCTATCCCCATGTGGACCTGCCGGCCAGTGCCTTGCTCGACACGCTGCTGTTGCCGCTGTCGGTGCTGACGGTGTTGGGGGTTGGGTTTAACGCGACGGGCGGGCTGTAGGAGCTGAAAGGGTCGGCGCCTGTGACGGCCTCATCGCAGGCAAGCCAGCTCCCACATGAGACGGTACTCACCATGACAGCGCGGTCAATGTGGGAGCCGGGCTTGCCCGCGATGAGGCCAGCTGGCTCACAGCAAAACTACTTGCCGAGCTTGCGCAGCTCATCCGACTCCACCACCCGTATCCCATCCTGCTCTTCCAGCGCCAGGCGCCACATCGCCCGCGCCAGTTCACACACTTCAATACCGTGGTACTTGCCCGGAATCAGGCGCGACAATGGCCCGGCCAGTTGCTCGGCCAGCCGTGGCTCCAGCCGCTCACCCAGCAACAGCGAAGGTCGGACGATGGTCAGTTGTGGCCAGTCCTGAGCCTTCAGTGCCTGTTCCATCTCGCCCTTGACCCGGTTGTAGAAGATCGAGGATTTCGGGTCGGCGCCAATCGCGCTGATCACGATCAGGTGCCGGGCGCCCATTTCCCGTGCCCGCTTGGCGAAGGCCACCACCATGTCCAGGTCCACGGCGCGGAAGGCGGCTTCGGAGCCGGCCTGCTTGATGGTGGTGCCCAGGCAGCAGAAGGCGATGTCCACTTGGCCGCTGAGCTGCGGCAGGAATACCGCCGGGTCGCCTACCGGGTTTTCCAGGTGCGGATGCTCGGCCAACGGCTTGCGGCTCGGTGCGAGCACCCGGGTCACGGTCGGTTCGTTGAGCAGGCGGTCCAGCAGGTGCTCCCCGGTCAGGCCGGAGGCACCGGCGAGCAAGATATGCTGAGGCGTCAGGTACATGATGTTTCCCCCTTGGTACAGTTTCAGCTTAGTTGCTCTTGGCTTCCTTGCTATTCATTGAGACGCTTTCCAGCGCTTTTCGTGCCTGCTGTTTGCGTAATAGTTGCCAGTGGGCAATCACGCCCTTGGGGGCCCAGATCTGCGGTTCGGAGGCTTCGAAGTTGTCCGCCTGTTCCCGTTCGGCCACGTGGGTTTGCGCCAGTTTGAAGGCTTGCTGCAAATCGTCGGTCTGGTTGAAGGCCTGGGCGAAGAGGGCGTCGCCGAAGTAGGTGAAGTCGGCCTCTTCGGAGCAGCCGAACGACACGCGGTCGGCCCGCGAGGCGGTCATGATCAGGGTGTGCTCGTCTTTCAGGGCTGGAATGAAACCACCGGAATAGCAGGCCGAAATCACGATGATCTTGTCGCGGTTTTTCAGCGGTGCCAGCACGGCGGCCAGCTCATCGGCCGGCAGGTCGGCCAGCTCCATGCGCGGTTGGTCGAGCACCAGTTCGTGTTCGTGGGTGCCGTGGCTGGTCAGGTAGATAAACACCAGGTCTTGCGGGCCACTGCGTTCGGCCAGGGTCTGGACCGCGCGGCGCAGGCTTTCGCGGGTGGCCATGGGGCGGTCGGCGATGTGGTCGCGGTGGTTCACCAGGCGGATCTGGCCATAAGCGCCGAAGCGGGTGGCGAGCATGTTGCTGACGTAGTCGGCCTCACGCAGGAACACGCTTTGTTTGCCGTCGCCGGCCACCACCAGGGTGTACAGCTCTACCCCGGATTTGGAGGCGGGCACGGCGGCGAGGGCGGCATCCAGCAAGCGGCCCTGGGCAAACAGGCCGATCTCCAGCGGGTCTGGCAACAATTTGCCATCGGCGTCGCGCACGCGCATGCCGTTCACCCAGGTGCCGGCCTGCACGGTGCCGTCGGTAAGCACCAGGGTGCCGCGGCCTTGGTAACTGTCACTGTCGAAGCCGCCGATATAGAAGCTGCCGTCGGTGAGGTTCAGGCGGCCCGTGCCCGTGAAGCGCCAGTCGACGAATTGGCCCACGTAGTGGCTGCCGTCGACGCCGATCAGTTCGCCTTTTCCGCTGAGGGCGCCTTCCTTGAATTCGCCGATCCACACGTCGCCGTCGGCGTTTTCATAACGGCCCTTGCCGTTGAGTTGGTTCTGTTTGAAATGGCCGATGTACATGTCGCCTTCGGCGCTGTTGAAGGTGCCGTTGCCTTCCAGTTGGCCATCGACGAAGCGACCGCTGAACTGGTTGCCGCTGTCGTCGTTGCGCTGGCCTTCGCCGTTGGGTTTGCCGTGGGCGAACTGGCCCTGGTACTGGCTGCCGTCGGCCAGTTCGAGGCGGCCGAGGCCGGAGTACTGGTCGTCCTTGAATTCGCCGCGATAGGTCATCTGCCCTTCTTTGAGGGTGCCTTCGCCGTTGCGTTTGCCTTGTTTAAAACCACCGACGTAGCTATTGCCCGCGGTGGTCAGGCTGCCCTGGCCATCGAACAGGCCTTGCTGGAAGCGGCCTTTATAGACCTCGCCGTTGCTGCCGTGCCATTCGCCCTGGCCGTGCCACTGGCCTTTATCGAACTGGCCGGCGTACCAGCTGCCGTTGGGGTAATCCACCCGACCCTGGCCTTGCAGCAAGCCATTGACCACATCGCCACGGTAACGACCGCCATCGGGCAGCCGTGCATCGGGCGGCAACAGCGATTCGCCGTCGCCGCACGCGGTGAGCAACAGGACAAGAGCAAGGGGAGCGAGTGGGCGCATAGCGGGATCCGGATAATTGAGCGCCGAGTATGCCGCAGCTGCGAGATCTATACATAAATTTACATGAAATGTGGTGAGCAGGCGGGCTCACCACGGCAAGGCTCAGACGAAGCAGAGTGACAGCGACTCGGCTATGTACGCAGGTTTTTCCTGGCCGTCGATTTCCAGGGTGCAGGTGGCTTTAAGCAGCCATTGGCCGGGTTTTTTCTCGGTGGCGTCGGTCAGGGTCACGGCCAGGCGCACCCTGGAGTCAACCTTCACCGGCTGGATGAAACGCACGCTGTCCAGGCCATAGTTGACGGCCATCTTCAGGCCCTCGGGCATGATCAGAATGTCTTCGATCAGCTTGGGAATCAGTGACAGCGACAGGAAACCGTGGGCGATGGTGCCGCCGAATGGCGTCTGGGCGGCTTTCACCGGGTCGACGTGGATGAACTGAAAATCGCCGGTGGCTTCTGCGAACAGGTTGATGCGTTCCTGGTCGATGGTGAGCCATGCGGAACGTCCCAGTTCCTTGCCGACATAATCCTTGAGTTGCGCTACGGGTACTGAGGGCATTGCGACTCTCCTTGGTTCATCAGTGTGTAGGTTTGGACAGGTCCAGAGAACCAATGTAGATCATCACGGGCACTTGGTACGGTCAACCCACCATGCTTTTGGCGAATGCCGCTCCATAGAGGCGGCGTGCTTATAATGCCGGCACGCTTTAAGGGGGGAGAACGGATGCTGTTACGCGGTCTGACATGGCTGGTGCTGTTTCAATTGCTCGGCACGGCGCTCAATCATTTGTTTGTCCCGGTGTTGCCGGGGCCGATTATTGGCCTGCTGCTGATGCTGGCATTCTTGATATGGCGCGGCGAAGTCGGTGAGCCCCTGAGCCTGGCGGCCAGCAGTCTGCTGCGCTATTTGCCGTTGCTGCTGGTGCCGCCGGCGGTCGGTGTGATGGTGTATGCCAAGGACATTGCCGCCGACTTCTGGGCCATCGTCGGCGCATTGGTGCTGTCGCTGGTGGTCGCCATGGGTTTTGTCGGCGTGTTGATGCAAAAACTGGTCAAGCGTCAGGCGCAGCGGGAGGAGGGCCAATGACCGTGGATTGGCAGGGCGCCTGGGCCGCCGTGATTCACCACCCCTTGTTCGGCATCGGCATTACCCTGGGCGCCTATCAACTGGTGCTGGCCGGTTTCGAGAAAACCCGCTGGATATTCCTGCAGCCGGTGCTGGTGTCGATGCTGCTGGTGATCGGCGTGTTGCTCGGGTGCGGCCTGACCTACGTCGAGTACCGCAAAAGCACCGAGATCATGAGCATCCTGCTGGGCCCGGCGACGGTGGCCCTGGCGGTGCCGCTTTACCTGAATCTGCGACGGATTCGCCAATTGTTCTGGCCGATTTTTACTACGCTGATGGTGGGAGGCGTATTGGCTACCGGCCTGTGCGTGCTGTTGGGCTGGTGGTTTGGCGCCGAACACATGATGCTGATGACCATGGCGCCCAAGTCGGTGACATCGCCGATTGCGATGCTGGTGGCCGAGCAGATCGGTGGCGTGGCGGCATTGGCGGCGGTGTTTGTGCTGATCACCGGGGTGATTGGCGCGATGATCGGGCCGGCGTACTTGTCGCGCCTGGGGGTGCACAGCCCCGAGGCCCGGGGTATGGCGCTGGGCATGACCGCCCACGCCGTGGGCACGTCGGTGGCCCTGCAGGAAAGCGAAGAAACCGGCGCCTTTGCGGCGCTGGCCATGAGTTTGATGGGCGTGGCCACGGCGGTGTTCCTGCCGTTGGCCGTGTCGCTGGTTAGTTAAGTCGGGTTTAAGGAAACCTTTATGAGTCTGGCGCTTTTCCCGCTCAATACCGTGCTGTTCCCCGGGTGCACCCTCGACCTGCAACTGTTCGAGGCGCGCTACCTGGACATGATCAGCCGCTGCATGAAAAAGGGCGAAAGCTTTGGCGTGGTGTGCATCCTCGACGGCAACGAGGTCGGGCTGGCCCCGGATGGCTACGCGTTGATTGGCTGCGAAGCGCTGATTCGCGATTTCAAGCAGCAGGACAATGGCCTGCTGGGGATTCGGGTCGAGGGCGGCCGGCGTTTCCGGGTGCGCGACGCCGGTGTGCAAAAGGACCAGCTGCTGGTGGCCGAGGTGCAGTGGCTGCACGAGCACCCCGAGCAACCGCTGGAGGAGGAAGACGCCGATTTGCTGGCGCTGCTCCACGCCCTGGCGGAGCACCCGATGGTGGCCTCCCTGGACATGGGTACCCATGCCGATGGCCAGCAAGCCTTGGGCAATCAGCTGGCGTACCTGCTGCCCTTCACCGAGGCCGACAAGATCGACCTGTTGCAACTCGATGACCCGCAGCAACGGCTGGATGCGATCCAGCTACTGCTGGATGAGCTGCAGGGCGAGTTGTTCACCTGATCCGGCTGTCCGGAATTAACCTTCACGATCTTCGGATTTGTCGTCGTTGTCCTGATCCCGTTGCCTGAAATAGTGGGCAATCACGTAACGAGGATCAGGGGAAACGGATGATTCGGCTTTCGCAATCGGAGCAGATGGTGTGGGATGGTTTTTTTATCGCCATCACCACACAGATACTTCATTTGGACGACGGGCGTGGCGCGGAGTACATCGCCGAACGCGCCGCAGATATCGCTGACGAGATGCTCTTGGAGCGGCGCGAGCGCAGCGTTGAGCGGGTTGCCGCGCCGGTCGACTGGCTGGGGCCCGCTCAGTAGGCGTACCTGAGCAGTGCGTGGGACGTACCGGTAAACGCTATGGCCCCGAGCACGGCGCCACACACCGGCAAGATCAGCCACCAGACTCTCGGCGGCATCGGCGGCAGCAGGCTGCGGTGCTGGCTGAAGTGCAGGCTGAACGCGCAAACCGTCATCGCCAGCAGGGTGCCCGCCAGGATGTCCGTGGGCCAGTGGGCGCCCAGGTACACCCGGGACACGGCGATGGTGGCGGCGGGGATGCAACCCAGCACCAGCCACGTCAAGCGCAGGCGGGTCGGTTGACCACGGCCGGCCAGCACTGCCAGCGCCAGGAAGAACGCAAACGAGCCGGACGCATGGCCGCTGGGCATGCTGAAGCTGGTGAGCGGGTCGGTCAGCACTTCCGGGCGCATCCGCGCAAAAAACAACTTGGTGCCGGTGTTGATCAACGCGGCGCCCAGCAGGGTGGCGCCGACAAAGATTGCCTGGCGCCACTGCCTGGCCACGACCAAAAGGCCGGTCAACACGGCGCTGGCGACGAACATTTTCTTGAACTCACCGAGCTGGGTCACCATCACCATCGCCCGGTCGATCGCCGGGCCGCGGTGTTCCTGCACCAGGGCCATCAGGCCTTGGTCAAAGTCGTTGAGGTAGCGGTAGCCGATAAACAGCGCGATCAGCAGCGTGCCGCCCATGCAGCCAATCCACAGCGTGGCACGCCGGTGGCCGCGCAGGCTGCTATTCAGGCTCACGCCGATCAGCACCGCCAGGCAGGCGGCGACAATCCCGGCCTCCGGCCAGAACCCTTCGGGCAGTGGCAGGCGGAAGGCGGCGCCGGTGGCCCAGCCTGGCAGCAGATACACCACCGACCAGCCCGCGCCGGCCAGCAGGCTCACGGCCGCAAAGCGCGGGAAGGGCATGTCGCACATGCCTGCGACCATCGGTAACATCGGCCGCAACGGGCCAATGAAGCGTCCCACCAACAAACTGGCGATGCCGTACTTCTGGAAGTAAGCCTCGGCGCCGCTCATCCATTCAGGGTGATGCCGCAAGCCAGGAAGGCGCCGGATGTTCTGGTGGAAGTGACGGCCGAGGAAGTAGGAAACAACATCGCCCAGCACGCCGCCGAGGAAGCCCAGCAACAGGGTTTCCCCGAGGGATAATGCGCCGCTGCCCGCCAGCGCAGCGATGGCGAACAGCAACACCGTGCCCGGTACGATCAGCCCGGCAATCGCCAGGCACTCCACGCACGCCACGATAAACACCGCCACGGCCAGCCATTGCGGGTTCAGGGTCAGCCAGCCGGTAATGCCATCGAGCCATGGGCCCATAAAAACAAACTCCCTTTGTGAATGCTGCCCCCACTGTAGGAGCGAGCTTGCTCGCGAAGGTCGTTAACGATAACGCGGGCTTTCTGGTTTAACGCGGCGCTCTCAGGTTTTTCACGAGCAAGCTCGCTCCTGCAGAGGGCTAGTGTGTTTCAAATCAAAAAATAGTCGCGGCCTTCGACCTGGCCCCGGCGCAGCGGGTTCCGCGTGCAATACGGCGCGTAACCGGCATCGACGAAACGGTACATCAGGTGTTCATCGCGTCCGCCGGGGATGCCCAGGCGGGTGGTCTGGATGATCTGCGTCGGCGCCAGGCCCACGTCTTCGACATAGAGCAGTTCCTGGTCAAAGCGTTTGGCATCCCACATCGGCACCTTCAGCCCCAAGGCCTTGCACAGTAGCGTCTGGCCGGCACACAGCTTTTGCGAGGCGCGCGGCCGGCCGCTGGCGTCCGGGTTATTCAACAGCATCTGCGCCAGGCTGGCCGGGCCGGATACATCATCGACCCAGGGATAGGCCGATTTGATCAGCACCGCATTGCCTGGACCCTGGGCGCTGAAGTTCAGCGAATCGCCGCCGCGGGCGTAGTACATATAGATGTGGCCGCCATCCAGAAACAAAGCCTTGCGCTTTTCTGTGTAGCCCAGGGACGCGTGGCTGCCTTTTTCCGCCAGGTAATAGGCTTCGGTTTCGATAATTCGCGCCGACAGCCACAAATCGCCCACGCGATGACGGATGACTTTTCCCAACAAATCCCGCGCGAGCAGTTGCGCGTCGCGGTCGAAAAAGCCGTCGGGCAGGGCGTTGGCAGGGATCAAGGGCGCAAAACTGGACATGGCGATCGAAGGTAATACGGCTAAATGTGACAGGATGATAACAACTCCAGCCTTAATTCCCGCTGAACGTCGGGTTTTTACAGTTCATTTCGACCATCCGCCCCTCACCGCTGTCCGTAGGACGGCGTCACAGCTATAATCTGCCGCTTTCCTCTTTGCCAAGACCCCACCCGACCATGACTGAGTCCGTTCTTGACTACATGACCCGCCTGGGTCGCGCTGCCCGTCAGGCTTCGCGGTTGATCGCCCGTGCGAGCACCGCGCAGAAGAACCGTGCGTTGCTGGCCGCCGCGGATGCTCTGGATGCCTCGCGCTCCGAGTTGACCGCCGCCAACGAGCAAGATCTGGCCAACGGCCGGGCTAATGGTCTGGAGCCTGCACTGCTCGATCGCCTGGCGCTGACGCCGGCACGCATCGACGACATGATCGAAGGCTTGCGTCAGGTGGCCAAGCTGCCTGACCCCATCGGTGAAATCCGCGACATGCGCTACCTGCCGTCCGGCATTCAGGTCGGCAAGATGCGTGTGCCCCTGGGCGTGATCGGCATCATTTATGAGTCGCGCCCGAACGTGACCATCGACGCCGCGAGCCTGTGCCTCAAGTCCGGCAACGCCACCATCCTGCGGGGCGGCTCCGAGGCCATCAATTCCAACCGTGCCATCGCCGCGTGCATTCAGCAGGGCCTGGCCGTGGCCGAGCTGCCGGCCGAAGTGGTGCAAGTGGTGGAAACCACCGACCGCGCCGCCGTCGGCGCACTGATCACCATGCCTGAGTTCGTCGATGTGATCGTACCGCGCGGCGGCAAGAGCCTGATCGAGCGCGTGAGCCGTGATGCCAAGGTGCCGGTTATCAAGCACCTGGACGGCGTCTGCCACGTGTTCATCGACGTCGCCGCCGACCTCGACAAGGCGATCCGCATCGCCGACAACGCCAAGACCCACCGCTACGCCCCGTGCAACACCATGGAAACCCTGCTGGTGCACGCCGGCATTGCCGAGCGCGTGCTGCCGCCGCTGGCCGCCATCTACCGCGACAAGGGCGTTGAGCTGCGTGGTTGCGAGCGTACCCGGGCGATCCTCGGCAGCGACGTGATCGAAGCCACCGAGCAGGACTGGTACACCGAGTACACGGCGCCGATCCTGTCGATCCGCATTGTCGACGACCTGGACCAGGCCATCGAGCACATCAATAAATACGGCTCCAAGCACACCGACGCCATTGTCACCGAGCATTTCAGCGATGCCCGGCGTTTCCTCAACGAAGTGGATTCCGCTTCGGTGATGGTCAACGCCTCGACGCGTTTTGCCGACGGCTTCGAGTACGGCCTGGGGGCGGAGATCGGTATCTCCACCGACAAGCTCCACGCACGCGGCCCGGTTGGCCTGGAAGGGCTGACCAGCGAGAAGTACGTGGTGTTCGGTGACGGTCATGTGCGCACTTGATGGGTAAACGCATCGGGCTGCTCGGCGGCACCTTCGACCCCGTGCACATCGGCCATTTGCGCAGTGCACTGGAAGTCGCGGACGCCCTCGGGCTGGATGAACTGCGCCTGGCACCGAATGCCCGGCCGCCTCATCGCGACACGCCGCAGGTGTCTGCGCAGCAGCGCCTGGAGATGGTCCGCCTCGCGGTGGCCGGCATTGCACCGCTGGTGGTGGACGACCGCGAACTCAAGCGCGACAAACCGTCCTACACTGTCGACACCCTGGAACTGATGCGGGCCGAGCTGGCCGCAGACGACCAGTTATTTCTACTTTTGGGCTGGGACGCATTTTGCGGCCTGCCCACTTGGCACCGCTGGGAAGAGTTGCTCCAGCATTGCCACATCCTGGTGCTGCAACGCCCGGATGCCGACGCAGAATCGCCGGATGCCTTGCGCAACCTGCTGGCAGCGCGGTCGGTAAGTGACCCATTGGCCCTGACCGGGCCGAGCGGGAATATTGCATTCGTCTGGCAAACCCCGCTTGCGGTGTCTGCCACCCAGATCCGTCAACTGCTGGCCAGCGGGAAGTCGGTACGTTTCCTGGTGCCTGACGCGGTCCTGGCCTACATCGATGCGCACGGACTTTACCGTGCGTCGAACTGAAAAGGCGCGCTTGAACGCACGAACATTCGTGCAGCGAGCGCCCGAACATACGAGCAAAACGAGTTTTATATGACGAACAAAGACGTAAGCAAAGTTAAGCGCAAAGGCACGTTCAAGAGCGCTCCTCTGCCAGTAGAAGCCCACACCGGCCCTGAGCTGGCCGGCGAAGAGCTGGTCAAGGTTGCCGTGGCTGCCCTGGAAGACGTGAAGGCCCAGGACATTCAAGTCCTGGACGTGCGCGACAAGCAGAGCATCACCGACTTCATGATCATCGCCACCGGTACCTCCAACCGCCAGATCGGCGCGATGCTGGACAAGGTTCGCGAAGCGGTCAAAGCCCAGGGCGTCAAGCCATTGGGTGAAGAAGGCAAGGGCGACAGCGACTGGGTGCTGCTGGACATGGATGACGTGATCGTTCACATGATGACCAGCAACGCCCGCCAGTTCTACGACCTGGAGCGTCTGTGGAAAGGCGCCGAGCAGAGCCGTGCCGCTGATGGCAAGCACCACAGCCCTGAAGTCGGCCACGCGCACTTCGACAAGCTCAACAAAGACCAGGAATAAGGAACGGCTGTGCGCCTGCGTCTGATCGCTGTCGGTTCACGCATGCCCAAGTGGGTGGAAGAAGGCTGGCATGAATATGCCAAGCGCCTGCCATCCGAATTGGCGCTGGAACTGGTGGAAATACCGCTCAATACCCGGGGCAAGAATGCCGATGTGGCCCGCTTTATCCGTCAGGAAGGCGAAGCCATGTTGGCCAAGGTTGGCCCCAATGAGCGGATCGTGACCCTCGAAGTGCACGGCAAGCCCTGGAGCACCGAGCAGTTGGCGGTGGAACTGGACCGCTGGCGCCTGGATTCGCGCACGGTGAACTTCATGGTGGGCGGCCCCGAAGGGCTGGCGCCGGAAGTGTGCGCACGGGCGGACCAGCGCTGGTCGCTGTCGCCCCTGACACTGCCGCACCCGCTGGTAAGAATCCTGATCGGTGAACAGCTGTATCGCGCCTGGACAGTTCTGTCCGGGCACCCTTACCACAAATAATCTGCGCCTTTCCCGATGACCCAGCCGATCCGCATCAAGGACCACGAGAAAGACGCACGTCTGGTACGCGCTCGAGTGGTATTTGGCGCGATCATGGTGTCGGTGCTGTTTGCGGTGCTGATTGCCCGCCTGTATTTCCTGCAGGTGATCCAGTACGACTATCACTCCACGTTGTCGGAAAACAACCGGGTGCACGTGCAGCCGATTCCTCCGACCCGTGGGCTGATTTTCGACCGCAATGGCGTGGTGGTAGCGGATAACCGGCCCAGCTTCAGCCTGAGCATGACCCGTGAGCGCTCCGGCGACTGGCAGCAAATCCTCGATGTGATCGTTGACGTGCTGCAACTGACGCCGGAAGACCGGGTGATCTTCGAAAAACGCATGAAGCAGGGGCGCCGGCCATTTGAGCCGGTGCCGATCCTGTTCGAGCTGAGCGAAGAGCAGATCGCCCGCATCGCGGTGAACCAGTTCCGGCTGCCGGGTGTGGAAGTGGTGGCGCAGTTGGTGCGCCATTACCCGCAAGGGGCGCACTTCGCGCATTCGGTTGGCTACATGGGGCGGATCAACGAGAAAGAGCTCAAGACCCTCGACCCGGTCAACTACAGCGGCACCCACCATATCGGCAAGACCGGCATCGAGCGTTTCTACGAGGCGGAACTGCACGGGCAGGTGGGTTACGAGGAAGTCGAGACCAACGCCCGTGGTCGCGTGTTGCGGGTGCTCAAGCGCACCGACCCGGTTCCCGGCAAGGACATCGTGCTGAGCCTGGACATCAAGTTGCAGGAAGCGGCAGAGATGGCCCTGGGCGGTCGCCGTGGTGCGGTGGTGGCGCTGGACCCGAATAACGGCGAAGTGCTGGCAATGGTCAGCCAGCCGAGTTTCGATCCGAACCTGTTTGTCACCGGGATCAGCTTCAAGGCCTACGCCGAGTTGCGCGATTCGATTGACCGGCCGTTGTTCAACCGTGTTCTGCGCGGCCTGTATCCACCCGGCTCGACCATCAAGCCGGCGGTGGCGATCGCCGGCCTGGACTCGGGTGTGATCACGGCGTCGAGCCGCGTGTTCGACCCCGGCTACTACATGCTGCCCAACTACGATCACAAATACCGTAACTGGAACCGCACCGGCGACGGCTATGTGGATTTGGACACGGCGATCATGCGTTCCAACGACACCTACTTTTATGACCTAGCCCACAAGCTGGGGATTGATCGGCTGTCGGCCTACATGGGCAAGTTCGGCCTCGGTCAGAAAGTCTCCCTGGACATGTTCGAGGAGTCCCCGGGCCTGATGCCGTCCCGCGAGTGGAAGCGCGCGACGCGCCGGCAGGCGTGGTTCCCGGGCGAAACCCTGATCCTGGGGATCGGCCAGGGCTATATGCAGGCCACGCCGCTGCAGTTGGCCCAGGCCACGGCGCTGGTGGCCAACAAGGGTGTATGGAACCGCCCGCACCTGGCCAAGACCATCGAGGGCGAGCGCCCGCTGGATGAAAACCCGATCCCGGACATTGTCCTGCGCGACCCGTCCGACTGGACCAAGGTCAACCATGGCATGCAGCAAGTGATGCACGGTGCCCGGGGCACTGCGCGCAAAGCCGCAGTGGGCGCGCAGTACCGGATTGCCGGCAAGAGCGGTACCGCCCAGGTGGTCGCGATCAAGCAGGGCGAAAAATACGACCGATCCAAAGTTCAGGAGCGTCACCGCGACCACGCCTTGTTCGTCGGCTTTGCCCCGGCCGACAACCCGAAAATCACCGTGGCGGTGATGGTCGAGAACGGCGAGTCCGGCTCCGGCGTGGCTGCGCCCGTGGTACGCCAGGTGATGGACGCCTGGTTGCTGGCCGAAGACGGCCGGCTCAAACCCGAGTATGGCGGCACCCCATCCAGCGTGGAGGCTACGGCCAGTGAAGAGTAATTTTGATCGCATCCTCTCCAGCGAGGATGTGATGCGCCGTCGCGCCACCCTGCTGCAGCGCATGCACATTGATGGCCCGTTGTTGATCCTGCTGCTGACCCTGGCGGCCGGCAGCCTGTTCGTCCTGTATTCGGCCAGTGGCAAAAACTGGGACCTGCTGATCAAGCAGGCGTCCTCGTTTGGCCTGGGCCTGTTGTCGATGGTGGTGATCGCCCAGTTGGAGCCGAGGTTCATGGCGCGCTGGGTGCCGCTGGGTTATGTCGCCGGCGTGTTGTTGCTGGTGGTGGTGGACGTCATGGGGCACAACGCCATGGGCGCCACCCGCTGGATCAACATCCCGGGGGTGATTCGCTTCCAGCCGTCGGAATTCATGAAGATCCTGATGCCGGCGACCATCGCCTGGTACCTGTCAAAACGCACACTGCCGCCCCAGCTCAAGCACGTGGGGATCAGCCTGATATTGATCGGCGTGCCGTTTATCCTGATTGTGCGCCAGCCCGACCTGGGCACCTCGCTGCTGATCCTCGCGGGCGGTGCGTTCGTGCTGTTCATGGGCGGCCTGCGCTGGCGCTGGATCCTCAGCGTGCTGGCGGCTGCCGTACCGGTGGCCGTGGCGATGTGGTTCTTCTTCATGCACGACTACCAGAAGCAGCGAATCCTGACGTTCCTCGACCCGGAGAGCGACCCGCTCGGCACGGGCTGGAACATCATCCAGTCCAAGGCCGCCATCGGTTCCGGCGGCGTATTCGGCAAGGGCTGGCTGCTGGGCACCCAGTCGCACCTGGACTTTTTGCCGGAAAGCCACACCGACTTTATCATCGCGGTGCTGGGGGAGGAGTTCGGCCTGGTGGGCATTTGCGCGCTGTTGCTGATCTACTTGCTGCTGATCGGTCGTGGCCTGGTGATTACCGCCCAGGCGCAGACGCTGTTCGGCAAATTGCTCGCCGGCAGCCTCACCATGACGTTTTTTGTTTACGTTTTCGTCAACATCGGTATGGTCAGTGGCCTGTTGCCGGTGGTTGGGGTGCCGTTGCCGTTCATTAGCTACGGCGGAACTTCGCTGGTGACATTGCTGTCAGCGTTTGGGGTTTTGATGTCGATCCATACCCATCGTAAGTGGATCGCACAGGTTTGAATAAGGTGAAGATGTCAATGCAAGTAATGCGCGGCTGGGCGGCTCGGCACGTGTCCTGGATGGGCCTGTTGGGCCTGTTGGGAGCCACTGTGCAGGAAGCGCAGGCCGGCGACTACGACGGTTCGCCCCAGGTTGCCGAGTTTGTCGGTGAGATGACCCGCGACTATGGTTTCGCCGGTGAACAGCTGATGGGCGTGTTCCGCGAGGCCCAGCGCAAGCAAGCGATCCTTGACGCCATCTCCCGGCCCGCCGAGCGCGTGAAGCAGTGGAAGGAATATCGCCCGATGTTCCTGACCGACGCCCGCGTGGCGCGTGGCGTGGACTTCTGGCGCCAGCACGAAGCCGTGCTGGCCCGCGCCGAGCAGGAGTACGGGGTTCCGGCCCAGGTGATCGTGGCAATTATCGGCATCGAAACCTTCTACGGCCGCAACACCGGCAGCTACCGGGTGATCGACGCACTGTCGACCCTGGGCTTCGATTACCCGCCGCGCGCCGAATTCTTCCGCAAGGAACTGCGCGAGTTCCTGCTGTTGGCCCGTGAAGAGCAGGTCGACCCGCTGACCCTCAAGGGTTCCTACGCCGGAGCCATGGGTTTGCCACAGTTCATGCCCAGCAGCTTTCGCGCGTATGCCGTGGATTTCGACGGCGACGGCCATATCAATATCTGGAGCAACCCCGACGATGCCATCGGCAGCGTTGCCAGCTACTTCAAGCGTCACGGCTGGGTAGCCGGTGAGCCGGTGGTGATCCGCGCCGAGGTGACCGGTGACCGTGCCGACGAGGGCCTGACCCAAGGTATCGAGCCCGTCAAGACCGTCGGGGAGTTGCGGGCGCTGGGCTGGTCGAGTCAGAATGCGCCACGCGATGACATGTCGGTTACGGCGTTCCGCCTCGAAGGCGAGAACGGCCCGGAATACTGGATGGGCCTGAAGAATTTCTACGCAATCACGCGTTATAACCGCAGTGTGATGTACGCCATGGCCGTGCATCAGCTGTCAGACATGCTGGTCCAAGCACGGGGCGTCAAGTAATGCCGGTATCACCGATGTACAAACCCCTGAAGCTGGTGGCATACGCCGCATTGTCGTTATTGGTGGTCAGTTGTTCCACCAGTCGCGCACCTGTGCAAAAGTCCGGTGGTACGGCCATCCGCTCGCAGCCGGGCCTGGACATCAACCGTGCCCACAAAGACGGCGCGCCGTGGTGGGATGTGGATGTTTCGAAAATCCCGGATGCCACGCCAACCCTGCACACCGGTCCTTACAAGGCCAACCCCTATACCGTGTTGGGCAAAAACTATTTCCCGCTGCAAGACTCCAAAACCTACGTTCAAACGGGCACGGCCTCCTGGTACGGGACCAAGTTCCATGGCCAGAACACCGCCAACGGCGAAGTGTATGACCTGTACGGCATGAGCGCGGCCCACAAGACCCTGCCGCTGCCCAGTTATGTTCGGGTGACCAACCTGGACAACAACCGCACGGTGATCCTGCGGGTCAATGACCGCGGGCCGTTCTATTCGGACCGGATCATCGATCTGTCCTACGCCGCCGCGAAGAAACTCGGGTATGCCGAGATCGGTACGGCGCGGGTGAAGGTTGAAGGTATCGACCCGGCCCAGTACTGGGCCGAGCGTGGCAAGCCAGCACCGTTGATGCTCAACGAGCCGCAAACCCCGCAACCGCAAGTCACCGCATCGGCCGGCAAGATCGAGCAATGGACGCCGCCGCCGGCGCAGCACGCTCCGGACACGGTCGTCATACCGCGCGCAGCACCGGGCGCGTCTACCGCGGGCGGGCAATACCTGCAAGTTGGCGCTTTCGCCAACCCGGACGCGGCAGAACTGTTAAGGTCCAAGCTCAGCGGGATGGTCAACGCGCCGGTGTTTATCAGCTCTATTGTGCGTAACCAGCAGACCCTGCACCGTGTGCGCATGGGCCCGATCGGAACGCCTGGCGAAGTGGCACAAGTGCAGAACAGTGTGCGCATGGCCAACCTGGGGCAACCCAGCGTGGTCACCGCCGAATAAGCAGTACAAAGGATTGATGGTTCAGGCTCGCATGCGGGTTTGAGCCTTGGTTGTTGGCTCGTTGAACAATAAAAACCCAGGGGCAAGGGGTGGGCGTACAACCGAACACGCGACAGTCTGGCGACGGGCTGTCTGAATAGTTTTGCCCGCGAGGGCAAGTTTCCATAAGCAATTTCGAGAGACGGATGAACATCACCACCTTAGCCAAACGCACGTGCCTGCTTCTTTCGCTGATCATCACCCCGGCCGCCTGGGCGGTTGAAATGGTGCCGGCTTCCCCGCAACTGGCTGCCAAGGCCTGGGTCCTCATGGACGCCGCCAGCGGCAACGTGCTGGTGGAGAACAATGGTGACCAGCGCCTGCCCCCAGCCAGCCTGACCAAGCTGATGACCGCCTACATCGCGACCCTGGAAATCCGTCGCGGCCAGATCGGTGAAAACGATCCGGTGACCGTCAGCGAAAACGCCTGGCGTACCGGCGGTTCGCGGATGTTCATCAAGGTGGGCTCGCAGGTTACCGTGAGCGACCTGCTGCACGGCATCATCATCCAGTCCGGTAACGACGCCAGCGTGGCCCTGTCCGAGCACATCGCCGGCAGCGAAGACGCGTTCGCCGACATGATGAACAAAACCGTGACTGACCTGGGCATGACCAACAGCCACTTCATGAACCCGACGGGTCTGCCGAACCCGGAGCACTACTCGTCGGCTCACGACATGGCGATCCTGGCGCGCGCGATCATCCGCATCGACCCGGTGCACTACGCGATCTACTCCCAGAAAGAGTTCTACTGGAACAACATCAAGCAGCCTAACCGCAACCTGTTGCTGTGGCGTGACAAGACCGTCGACGGTCTGAAAACCGGCCACACCGAAGAAGCCGGCTACTGCATGGTGTCGTCTGCTGTCCGTGACGGTCAGCGCCTGATTGCCGTGGTGTTCGGTACCAACAGCGAGCAGGCCCGTGCGGCCGAGACGCAGAAGCTGCTGACCTATGGTTTCCGTTTCTTCGAAACCCAGACCTTCTACCAGAAAGGCACCGAGCTGGCTCAAGCCCCTGTATGGAAAGGCGCGACCCATCAAGTCAAGGCCGGCCTGGCTGAAGACCTGACCCTGACCATGCCTAAAGGCCAGCTCAAGAAGCTCGTTGCCAGCATGACCATGAACCCGCAACTGGTCGCACCGATCGCCAAGGGCGACGTCATCGGTAAAGTCGAAGTGAAGCTGGACGACAAAGTGGTGCACAGCGCCGACCTGATCGCTCTGGACGCCGTCGACGAAGGTGGTATCTTCCGACGCGTGTGGGATAGCATCCGTCTATTCTTCTACAGCTTGTTCAACTGATAGTGTGCACCTGCATGACCCTGCGCTGATCCGGCGCGGGGTTATGCCCGTCGCCACGGCTTACGCTTACGAGGCCGTTACGCCATGACCGATACCGAAGTAAAGGCGCCAAAAATCGAATTCCCGGTGGTTGATTACCCCATCAAGGTGATCAGCGATACCGGTGTGGGCCGTAAGGACGCGATTATCGCAATCGTCAAAAAGCACGCGACGATCAACGATAACCGCGTGGACGAGCGCCCAAGCTCTGCCGGCAAGTACACCACCATTCAGTTGCACATCGTTGCGACTGACCAGGACCAGCTCTACAACATCAACAGCGAACTGCGGGCTACCGGCTTCGTGCACATGGTGTTGTGATGTCACAGACCCTGGGCTTTCGCGAGCTCGGCCAAATGGCTTACGAACCGGTGTGGCACGCCATGCAGCGGTTCACCAACGAGCGCGGCACCGAAGCCCCGGATGAAATCTGGCTGGTCGAACACCCGCCGGTTTTCACCCAGGGTCAGGCCGGCAAGGCCGAGCATTTGCTGCTGCCGGGAGAAATCCCGGTGGTGCAGGTCGACCGCGGCGGGCAGGTGACTTACCATGGCCCTGGCCAATTGGTGGCTTATCTGTTGCTGGACGTGCGCAGGCTGGGTTTTGGCGTGCGTGAGCTGGTCAGTCGCATGGAGACATGCCTGATCGAGCTGTTGGCCAGCTACGGTGTGACCGCAGTGGCCAAGCCGGATGCACCGGGGGTTTATGTCGATGGCGCGAAAATCGCCTCCCTGGGCCTGCGGATTCGCCACGGCTGCTCCTTTCATGGCCTGGCCCTGAACGTGGACATGGACCTGGCGCCGTTTCGACGGATCAATCCCTGTGGTTACGCCGGTTTGGCGATGACCCAGTTGAGCGATCATGCAACACCACTAGAATTTGCCGAGGTAAGTGCCCGGCTGCGCGCGCAGCTCGTCAAACACCTCGACTATGCTGAGCAGACGACCCTAACGGGCGGAATCGACTGATTATGACTACTGATGCAGTGCAAACCATGATCCCGACGCTGGATGTTACCGAGCGTCCGGCCCCGCGTGCCAAGGTGGAAGCCGGCGTCAAGCTGCGCGGCGCCGAGAAGGTTGCACGCATTCCGGTAAAGATCATTCCGACCACCGAACTGCCGAAAAAGCCTGACTGGATTCGCGTGCGCATCCCGGTTTCGCCGGAAGTCGACCGTATCAAGGCCCTGCTGCGCAAACACAAGCTGCACAGCGTGTGCGAAGAAGCCTCCTGCCCGAACCTGGGCGAGTGCTTCTCCGGCGGCACCGCCACCTTCATGATCATGGGTGACATCTGCACCCGTCGTTGCCCGTTCTGCGACGTTGGCCACGGCCGGCCGAAGCCACTGGACGTCAACGAGCCGGAAAGCCTGGCCATCGCCATCGCCGACCTGAAACTCAAGTACGTAGTGATCACCTCAGTGGACCGCGACGACCTGCGTGACGGTGGTGCCCAGCACTTTGCCGACTGCATCCGCGAGATCCGCAAGCTGTCGCCGAACGTGATGCTCGAAACCCTGGTCCCGGACTACCGTGGCCGGATGGACGTCGCGCTGGCAATCACCGCCGCCGAGCCGCCGGATGTGTTCAACCACAACCTGGAAACCGTGCCGCGCCTGTACAAGGCTGCGCGTCCGGGTTCGGACTACCAGTGGTCGCTGACGTTGCTGCAGAAGTTCAAGCAGATGATGCCGCACATCCCGACCAAATCCGGCCTGATGCTGGGCCTGGGCGAAACCGACGAAGAAGTCATCGAAGTCATGAAGCGCATGCGCGAACACGACATCGACATGCTGACCCTCGGCCAGTACCTGCAGCCGTCCCGCAGCCACTTGCCGGTACAGCGCTTCGTGCACCCGGACGTGTTCGCCTGGTTTGCCGAAGAAGGCTACAAGATGGGCTTCAAGAACGTCGCTTCCGGCCCGCTGGTACGTTCCTCGTACCACGCCGACGAGCAGGCGAAACTGGTCAAGGCCAGCCTGGTCTCGTAAGCCTCGCCCTCACTGTAGGAGCGAGCTTGCTCGCGAAGAACTCAAGAGCACCGCGCGCGTCCAGGACGCGCGCGTTATCGTTGACGACCTTCGCGAGCAAGCTCGCTCCTACATGTTGCGGTTAAGTCATCCTCTTCTGTTTGCAACCATTGCTGTTTAGAGTGCCTTGGGCAATCCACACGAGGAGAACCATGGATGACGACTCAATTAACCACTTGTGCGGTACCTGCGCTGCGCGCCGAAGGCGTGATCGGCCTGATTGCCCCTGCCGGGCCGGCCGAGCTGGATATCGACAAGGCCACGCAATGGATGCGTGCCCGAGGCTACACACTGCGGATTTTTCCGGGCGTGAGGCAGCGTGATGGCTACCTGGCCGGCAGTGACGATGTACGCCTGAATGACCTGCACGGGGCGTTCGCCGACGCGTCCATCGACGCCATATTTTGCCTGCGGGGCGGCTACGGCACGCCGCGCCTGCTGGACCGCCTCGACTTCGACCTGCTGCGGGCCAACCCCAAGCCATTCGTCGGCTACAGCGACATCACCGCCTTGCACCTGGCGATCCACCGGTATGCCGGTTTTGTCACTTTCCACGGGCCGATGTTCAACGCTGACCTGTTGGGCGACAAGCTGCAGCCGACTGAGTCGTCACTGTTCAGCCTGCTGCGCGGGCAAGTGAAGGCCGGTAGCCAGCTCACCCACCCGGTGGCTTACCCGTTGACCACCATCGAGCCAGGCATCGCCTGCGGGCGGCTGCTGGGTGGCAATCTATCAATGATCGCGGCGGTGATGGGGACGGCTTACGAGATGGATGCCGAGGGCATCATCCTGTTTATCGAAGACGTTAACGAACCGCTGTACCGCATCGACCGGCTGCTCACCCATTTGCGCCTGGCGGGCAAGCTCGCTCAGGTGGCGGGCGTTGTGGTGGGGGATGTGGCGGGGGTTGATAGCCTTGCGCTTGAGCGATTGCTGAAGCAGACCTTCGAGCCGTTGTGCATCCCTGTGCTGTCCGGCTGGCGCAGCGGGCACTGCAACCCGAACCTTACGTTGCCGATGGGCGCCAGGGTGCGGTTGGATGCGGGGGAGAAGCGGTTGGTGTTGGAGCAGGATGTGGTGTTTAAGGCCTGAGACTTCTGTGGCTTCTGAGGGCCTCTTCGCGAGCAAGCCCGCTCCCACATTTTGACCGTGTACTCCCTGAAGGAATAAGGTCGAAGTGTGGGAGCGGGCTTGCTCGCGAAGACGGTAGCAGCCATACCGCTATCTAGCGGCTCTGCAACGACTCCAGCAACTTCACCGTCGGATACCCATCCGCCGGCCAGCCCAGTGACTGCTGCGCGGCACGAATCGCCTTGCGGGTATTGGCGCCGATGATCCCGTCCGGGTTGCCGGCATCGTAACCATTGGCGCTGAGCACCGACTGCAAGTCCATCCGCTGTGAGCGCGTCAATGGCAGCTCGTCTTTCGGCCAGCTCCCACGAATCACACCTCCACCACCGAACCGTTCCGACAACAAGCCGACTGCCAATGCGTAGGACGACGAGTTGTTGTACTTGAGGATCGCGCGGAAGTTGTCCAGCACCAGGAACGCCGGGCCACGGTAGCCGGCCGGCAACAGCAGGGCTGCGGAAAGCTGGTCCACGTTGGGCGGGACGCTGGCGCCAGGCGGCACCTGGATCCCCAGTTTCAGCCACTCGCCAACGGTTTTGCGCACACTGCCATCGGCCAGGGCGTAATCGAAATTCAATGGCAGTTGCTGCACCTCAAAGCCCCACGGCTGGCCTTTCTGCCAGCCGGAGCTTTGCAGGTAGTGCGCGGTGGAGGCGAGGGCGTCGGCTGGGCTGTTCCAGATATCGCGGCGACCGTCGCCGTCGAAATCCACGGCGTGGGTGTTATAGGTGGTCGGGATGAACTGGGTCTGGCCCATGGCCCCGGCCCAGGAGCCTTTCATCTGGTCGGCGGCGATGTCGCCATGCTGGATGATTTGCAGCGCCGCCAGCAGTTGCGCCTGGGCGAACGCCGGGCGACGACCTTCGTAGGCCAGGGTCGCCAGGGAGCGGATCACCGAGTTGTTGCCCTGGAACTGGCCGAAGTTGCTCTCCATGCCCCACACCGACACCAGCGCCTGGCGGTCGACGCCATAACGATCCTCGATGCTTTTAAGCGTGTCGGCGTACTTCACCAGCAGCGCTTGGCCATTGCGCACGCGCAGCGGTGACAGGGCGCCATCCAGGTATTCCCACACCGGGCGGGAAAACTCCGGCTGGCTGCGGTCGGCGCGGATCACTGCCAGGTCGGGCACAACGTTAGAGAAGGCGTTATCAAACACCGCAGGCGTAATGCCGGCCTTCAAGGCTTCCACGCGAAAGCCCGCCTGCCATTCGGCAAAGGTCTGGGTGGGCTGGATATCAAGATTGTCTACCGCCAGTGGCGCAACGACGGCAGGCGCAGCTACCGGTGCAGTCTGGAGTGGGGGCAGGGGTTGAGCATCGGCGGCGGTGGGTTTTTCCGCGCAGGCGACTAACAGAATGAGGCTGGAGGCAGCGATCAGTTGGCGAAGGTGCCAACGACGGGAAAGACTAGAGGGCATGCACAGGTCCAGGGAATACGAATCAGGTACAGACCTTATCATGCCAGAGGGTCGCTTGCCTTCAGGCAGCCAGAAAGTATGAAGCCTCCCAGCTATTAGACTGGAAGGCTTCGCGGCGGTAGCTGCCTTTGCCTTTGCCGGCTCGTTCCTGGCGACTGCGGAACAACGGCTGGGCGATGATGGATTTGGCCTTGTTGGGGCCATGCGGGGATGGCTTTTTGCTCATGATCGGTACTCTCCGGTGGGTTGATGATGCGGTGCGAATCATCGGCCGAAGTGTGGATTCTGTCCAGCCCAGCGATGCGTAGGACTATTCAGCGGGCAATGCCAGGCGCTGCCCTGACATCAAAAGTGACAAACGACTCAGGCTCATCCAGGGGGATCCCGCCGCCTGGCCCTTGATCTGCGCGTCGATGCGCTGGGCCTCCAGCAGCAATTGCGCCCAGCGTTGCGCCGAGTGCCGTTGCAGGGCTTTGCTGATCAGCGGTTTGCGCTTGTCCCACACCGGTGGCCGGGCCTGGCTGAAGGCCTTGTCCAGTGGGATGCCCTGGCTGTATTGCAGGGCAATATTGGCCAGCAGGCGTAACTCCCGGGCCAGGGCCCAGAGAATCACCGGTGGCTCGACCCCTTCACCGCGCAGCCCTTCGAGCATGCGCAGGGCGTGGGCGGGTTCGCCGTTCAGGATCGCGTCCACCAGGCCAAATACGTCAAAGCGCGCGCTGTCCGCCACGGCGCCTTGTACGGTCTCGACGGTGATCTGGCCACCTTCAGCCATCAACTTGAGCTTTTCGATTTCCTGGGCGGCCGCCAACAGGTTGCCTTCGACCCGCGCCGCGATCAGCTCTACGGCGTCCTGGCTGGCGGTCAGCCCGGATTGAGAAAGGCGCTGACGAATCCACTGTGGCAGCTGACTGCTGTCCACTGGCCAGATCTGCATGAACTGGGTCTGTGCACCTTCTACCAGCGCCTTGCCCCACTTGGTTTTTTGCGCGCTGCCATCAAGCTTGGGCAGGCTGATCAACAGCAACGTGTCCTCGGCGGGGCGTGCGCAGTATTCCATCAAGGCCGCCGCGCCCTTGTCACCCGGTTTGCCCGAAGGCAGCCGCAGTTCCAGCAGGCGTTTTTCAGCGAACAGCGACATGCTCGCCCCGGCTTGCAACAGCGTACCCCAATCGAAACTGGCGTCGGCGCTGAACACTTGGCGTTCATCGAAGCCCTGTTGGCGGGCGGCAGTGCGAATCGCGTCCGCAGCCTCCTGGCACAGCAGCGGGTCATCACCGCTGACGATGTAGACGGGCGCCAGGCTGCCTTGCAGATGTTTGGCGAGTTGGGCGGGGGCAAGTTTCATAGGCGGGGCGAACGGGGCGCCTGGGGCGCCCCGTCTGGCTTACTCGGCAGGGACTTCAACAGGCGACTGTTTCGGCTGGCTGTTTTCATACTCTTGCGCAGCTTTCAGCGCATCGGCATCTGCCTTGGCCTTGTTATCTGCCGTCTGCTGCAGTTGATCCAGTTTTTCAGGGGTGATCAGTTGCAGGCGCAGAACCATGCGCTGTACCAGTTCACGACGCATTTCCTTGCGCACCTGGATGGCTTCGGAGTCCGAACCCACCAGGTTGTTGCCGTCGTGGCTCACGACTTTTTGTACCTGGATCTTGTCACCCATCAGTGGCAGATGGTCGTGGCCCTGGATTTCGAAGAAGAGCGTGGTGCTCAACTCGACGTCCGAAGAGCGCCCGGCACTGGCGTAGCTGAGGTTACGCTGCTCTTCTTTTTCATCCGTCAGGTTCAGTTTATAAGCGGCGCCTGAATAGACTTTGACGCCACTGCTTTCCAGGACCTGGCGCAGCTGTTGCACGGTCTCGCCGTAGGAGTTGCGGGCGGTGACGTCCAGTTCCTTGATCGCCAGTTCGGTGGTGCCGGTGCCGCGCAGCTGGAAGCCGCAAGCGCTCAGCAGCACGGCAAGGCCCATAACCAGCAGATTGCGTTTAATCATTTTGATGCTCCCCTTGAAACCATGTGGGCCTTATCGAGGCCCTGGAGGTTTTGTTCGGCGCCAGGGTGATGCCCTGGCGCCCGATCCGATTAGCTAGCGACGATATTGACCAGTTTGCCGGGCACCACGATCACTTTGCGGATCGTCAGGCCTTCGGTGAAGCGCAGCACGTTCTCGTTGGCACGTGCGGCGGCTTCGACTTCTTCACGGCTGGCGCTGGCGGGCATGTCGATCTGGCCACGCAGTTTGCCGTTGACCTGAATCACCAGTTGCAGCGTGTCCTGTACCAGGGCGCTGTCATCCTGTACCGGCCAGCCGGCGTCGATGACGGCACCGCTGTGGCCCAACCGGCTCCACAGGTCGTGGCTGATGTGCGGCGTGATCGGAGCCAGCAGCAGGGTGACCGTTTCCAGGCCTTCCTGTACCAGCGCGCGGTCCTGTTCGGTGGCCTGCGGGGCTTTTTCCAGCACGTTCATCAGCGTCATCACTTGGGCGATGGCAGTGTTGAATTTGTGGTGCTGGCCCACATCCTGGCTGGCGTGCTTGATGGCCAGGTGGGTGCTGCGGCGAATGGCTTTCTGCTCGTCGCTCAGGGCTGCCACGTCCAGTCTGCCCGGCAAACCCTGGCTGACATGGGCGTGCGCCAGGCGCCAGACGCGTTTGAGGAAACGGTGCGAACCTTCTACGCCGGAGTCGGACCATTCGGCGCTCATGTCGGGCGGCGAGGCGAACATCATGAACAGGCGGCAGGTGTCTGCGCCGAACTGGTCGATCATCGACTGTGGGTCGACGCCGTTGTTCTTCGACTTGGCCATTTTCTCGGTGCCGCCGATTTCCACCGGCAAGCCGTCGGAGATCAACTTGGCACTGATCACCTTGGCCTTGCTGTCACGCACCAACTCGACGTCCGCCGGGTTGAACCAGGTGTAGGCGCCATTGGCTTCGCGACGGTAGTAAGTCTCGGCAATCACCATGCCCTGGGTCAGCAGGTTCTTGAACGGCTCGTCGGAGCTGACCAGGCCTTCGTCACGCATCAGCTTGTGGAAGAAGCGCGCGTACAGCAGGTGAAGGATGGCGTGTTCGATACCGCCGATGTACTGATCCACCGGCAACCAGTGGTCGGCCGCGGATTTTTCTACCAGGCCGCCTTCATAGTGCGGCGAGGCGTAGCGGGCGTAGTACCACGAGGACTCCACGAAGGTGTCCATGGTGTCGGTTTCACGCTTGGCCGGTGCGCCGCATTTCGGGCAGGTGCACTCGTAGAATTCAGGCATGCGTGCCAGGGGCGAACCGGCGCCGTCCGGCACCACATCTTCTGGCAGCACGACGGGCAGTTGGTCTTCCGGCACCGGCACGTCACCGCAGGTATCGCAGTGGATGATCGGGATCGGGCAGCCCCAGTAGCGCTGGCGGCTGATGCCCCAGTCGCGCAGGCGGAACTGGGTGCGCGAGGCACCGAGGTTTTTCTTGATCAGCGCCACTTCAATGGCGTCGAACGCGCCTTCGAAATCCAGGCCGTCGAACGCGCCGGAATTGATCAGGGTGCCGTGTTCGTTGTACGCGTCCTGCCACGGCACAGGGTTAGTGTCACCCGAGCTGGTGCGAACCACAGACTTGATCGGCAGGTTGTATTTGACGGCGAATTCGAAATCGCGCTCATCGTGTGCCGGCACAGCCATTACCGCGCCATCGCCGTAGTGCATCAGCACGTAGTTGGCGACCCATACCGGCAGCTTCTCGCCGGTCAGCGGGTGCTCCACGAACAGCGAGGTCGGCAGGCCTTTTTTCTCTTGGGTGGCGACGTCGGCTTCGGCGACGCTGCCGCCTTTGCATTCGGCGATGAACGCCTGCAGCTCAGGGTTGTTCTGTGCGGCCTGGGTGGCCAGCGGGTGTTCGGCGGCCACGGCGACGTAGGTCGCGCCCATCAGGGTGTCCGGACGGGTGGTGAAGACTTTCAGTACGCCTTCTGCGCCGATGGAATCGACGTTGTAGGGGAACTGCACTTCCATGCCACGGGACTTGCCGATCCAGTTGCGCTGCATGGTCTTGACCTGCTCGGGCCAGCCCGGCAAATCGTCGAGGCTCGACAAGAGTTCATCCGCATAGGCGGTGATCTTGAAGTAGTACATCGGGATTTCGCGTTTTTCGATCAGCGCACCGGAGCGCCAGCCGCGGCCGTCGATCACCTGCTCGTTGGCCAGAACGGTCTGGTCCACCGGGTCCCAGTTCACGGTGCCGCTCTTTTTGTAGATCACGCCTTTTTCGAACAGGCGAGTGAACAGCCATTGTTCCCAGCGGTAGTAATCAGGCTTGCAGGTGGTCACCTCGCGGGACCAGTCCACCGCCAGGCCCAGGCTGCGCAGCTGGGTCTTCATGTAGGCGATGTTTTCGTAGGTCCACTTGGCGGGCGCCACGTTGTTCTTCATCGCGGCGTTTTCTGCCGGCATGCCGAAGGCGTCCCAACCCATGGGTTGCAGGACGTTCTTGCCCAGCATGCGCTGGTAGCGGGAGATGACGTCGCCGATGGTGTAGTTGCGCACATGCCCCATGTGTAGCTTGCCGCTGGGGTAAGGGAACATCGACAGGCAATAGAAAGTTTCCTTGCCTGGCTGTTCACTGACTTCAAAGGACTTTTGCTCATCCCAGAACGACTGGGCGGCATTTTCTATTTCACGGGGCTGATATTGTTCGTGCATGGCTACTTTTGAACTGAATAGGGGTGGCCTAATCCTCTTCGGTGCAACGTTCAGGTTGATCGACACCAAAAAGCGGCGCGTCCGTGCCCAAACCCTGCGGGAAGTGGAGTTACAGGAAGCGCCGTAGCATACATGACCCCACTCTATCGAGGGAAACCCTGATTGCGCCGCCGAGGCCGTTGGTCGCGGCGTCAGGCAGGCAGGGCCAGCAGGACTACGCTGTTTAGTGGGGAGTGAGTCTTATCTTCAATGAGGTGAGGGATGGTTGATTCGCAGCGAACTTTAACGAAACCGCAGGTGTACGAAGGACTGATCGACCGTTTGGGTCGAGCGCTGGATGCAGCAAAAACCGCAGGCCGATTGTGTGATGAGCGGCCTCTGGAGTTGGAACTGCGTGGCTTGAGCCAGGCAGAGCTGGACGTGATCAGGGTGTATCTGGAGTTAAATGAGCATCGCGCGCCCCATGGCATGGCCTCCCCGGCAGCCCAGGAGTTTTCGCGCTCGGCCAAGGTGGTATGGCTGAAGGATTTGTCGGCCGGTCGCGGCCCGGAAAAACTTCGGTCCGTGCGTTTCAAGTGAAGTACCGCGTTATCGTTAGCCTTCTCAACGCGTGTTGTTTTAAAGATTGTCGCTAAACCCCGTTACACCTTAGGCTTCGGGCATCTTTGGAGATGCCCGATGCCTATTCGTTATTTCATTAAACAATTGCTGTTGCCGCCCGGCATTCTGTTGCTGTTGCTGGCCCTTGCCTGGTGGTTTCGTCGCAGTCGCCCGCGCCTGGCGGCAGTGTGCTTTGCGCTGGGGTTCGGCGGGATGTGGCTGATGAGCCTGCCGGTGGTGGTGCAGTGGGGGGCAAAAGCCCTGGAGACCGAGCCGCCCCTGGCCCTGGATGAATGGGCGACCCTGGCGCAGCGGGCTGATGCCATCGTGGTGTTGGGTTCGGGGCGCGAGCGTGGGGACCCGGCGTGGGGCGCCGATCAACCGACCGGTATCGGCCTTGAGCGCCAGCGTTATGCGGCGCGATTGGCCAAGGCGTCGGGCTTGCCGGTGCTGACCACCGGAGGCTTGCATTACGGTACGCCGCCCAGCGAGGCGGAGTTGATGGCGGTGTCGATGCAGGATGACTTCGGTGTGAGCGTGCGCTGGAAGGAAGAGCGCAGCCGTACCACGTGGGAAAACGCGCAGATGAGTGCCGGGATTCTGTTACCCCAAGGCATCAAGCGTGTCGTCGTCGTGACTCAGGCCTGGCACATGCCGCGTTCGCGCTGGAGCTTCGAAAAGGCCGGATTTACGGTCGTTCCGGCGCCAGTGGGGTTTCTGGGCCTGGACAATGCCCGGCCACTGGGTGGCTGGATGCCGGAGTTCAAGTCGGTGTGGGAGAGCGGGCTGTTGCTGAATGAAGCGGTGGGGCAGGTGGGTTACCGGTTATTTTACCGATAACACCGCGGGGCAAATGTGGGAGCGGGCTTGCTCGCGAATGCAGTGTGTCAGTCGCTGGTGCTTTAACTGACAGGCCGCATTCGCGAGCAAGCCCGCTCCCACACTATCCGAGTATGCCTCTTAAACCGTTTTCGACATCCGGCCCGCCAGCAACGCCCAGCCAAACAGCCCAAGGCACAGGATGATCAGCGGCCACGAGCGCCATTGCAGGTACGGCGTGAGGTTGTGCATCGGCACCACTTCACCGTAGAGAATGCCGCGCTCGAATTGCGGAATCTGCACGGTGATCTGCCCGTACGGGTTGATCAGGCCGGTGACGCCGTTGTTGGTGGCGCGGATCATCCAGCGACCGGCTTCCAGGGCGCGCATCTGGGCCATCTGCAAATGCTGCAGCGGGCCGATGGAGCGGCCGAACCAGGTGTCGTTGCTGATGGTCAGCAGCAAGTCGCTGCGGGCCGACAGGCTGGCGGCGAATTCCGGGTACACCACTTCATAGCAGATGAATGGCGCAATCTGATAACCCTTGGCTTGCAGCAGTGCCTGATCGGCCGGGCCGCGGGCGAAGTCCGACATCGGTAGGTCGAAGAAGGCAATCAGGCCGCGCAACATGTCCTGCAGGGGCACGTACTCGCCAAACGGCACCAGCTTCTGCTTCAGGTAGGTGCCGTCGCCTTCCCCCACTACCGTGATGCCATTGAAGAAGCGCTTGTGGTGGTGCACTTCCTGGCGAATCGGCACGCCGGTGATCAGTGCGGTGTGCCGGTCAGCGGCAAACTTGCCCATCATGGCCAGGTAGCCTTCGACGGATTCCTTGAGCACCGGCACCGCGGTTTCCGGCCACACCAGCAGGTCCACAGGTTTGGAGCTGAAACTCATGTCGCGGTACAGCGCGAGCTGCGCGTTAAGCTGCTCGGGGTCCCATTTCATGCTTTGTTCGACGTTGCCCTGGACGGCCGCCACCGTCAGTGGGGCGCCGGCGGGGGTGGTCCAGGCGTGATGCTTGAGTGCCAGGCCGATGGCCCATGGCGCCACCAATAGCAACAAACCAGCACCTATGAACAGGTTGCGCTTGCCCGCCAGCAGGCGCGGCAGGTTGAAAATCAAGGCCGCAGTCAGCGCCAGGGCAAAGGAAATCAACCACATGCCACCCAGCGGCGCCAGGCCGGTGAGGGGGCCGTCAAGCTGGCTGTAGCCGGAGTAGAGCCACGGGAAGCCGGTGAGGAACCAGCCGCGAAACGCTTCCTGGCCAACCCACAAGGCCGCAAAGGCCAGGGCATCGGCCAGTGGCGCTTCATTGCGGCGCAACCAGCGTGCCCACAGCCAGGCGGGCAGGGCAAAGAACCAGGCAATGGCTGCGGTAAACGCCAGCATCAGCATGCCGGCCAGGAGCACCGACGCACCGCCGAAATGGTGAATGCTGTAGTAGATCCAGCTGGTACCGGCGCCAAACAGGCCGAAACCGAAACACCAGCCACGGCCCAGGGCCTGGCGTGGTGTCAGTTCACGCAATCCCGCATAAAAGAAACCGACCGCCACCAGCGCAAATGGCCAGAGGTCGAACGGCGCCAGCGCCAGGGTAGTGAGGGCGCCGGCCACCACGGCCAGCAGGTTACCGGGCCAGCCGGGTGCAATCATACGGCGCATGTCAGTCCTTAGCGGGCAATAGGTGTCAAACGGATCAAGTGAATACGACGGCTGTCAGCATTCAGGATGCGGAAGCGATAGGCGCCGATTTCGGTGGTTTCGTTACGCTTGGGCAGATGCCCGAACGCGCTCATCACCAGGCCGCCGACGGTGTCGAATTCATCGTCGGAGAATTCGCTGTCGAAGAACTCGTTGAAGTTCTCGATCGGCGTCAGGGCCTTGACCAGGAAGTCACCGCTGGGCAGCGGCTTGATGTAGCTGTCTTCTTCGACATCGTGTTCGTCTTCGATGTCGCCGACGATCTGTTCCAGCACGTCTTCGATGGTCACCAGGCCAGCCACGCCGCCGTATTCGTCAATCACGATGGCCATGTGATTGTGGTTGGCGCGAAACTCGCGCAGCAGCACGTTCAGGCGCTTGGATTCAGGGACGAAGGTGGCAGGACGCAGCAGGTCCTTGATGTTGAAGCTGTCGCCGTTCTCCTTGAGGATCAGCGGTAACAGGTCCTTGGCCAACAGGACGCCCATGACGTCGTCATGGCTTTCGCCGATCACCGGGTAGCGCGAGTGCGCCGAGTCGATCACGGCCGGGAGGAATTCCCGTGGTGTCTGGGTCGCCTTGATGCTGATCATCTGCGAGCGCGGAACCATGATGTCCCGTACTTGCAGGTCAGCGACCTGGATGGCGCCTTCGACGATGGCCAGCGCTTCGCTGTCCAGCAACTTGTTCTGATGTGCCTCGCGCAGCAGCTCCAGCAGCTCCTGGCGGTTTTTCGGCTCGTGGGCAAAGGCCTGGGTGAGTTTCCCCAGCCATGACTTTTGCCCGTTGCTCGATCGGTCTTCGCTCATAGCGATTACTCTAAATCCTTTGTTGTGTCAGTTAGGTGTAGTTTCTGTTTCGTCGTCTGCATAGGGATCGCGATGACCCAATTCTGCAAGCAACGTTCGTTCCAGTGCTTCCATTTCTTCGGCTTCTTCATCGTCTATATGGTCGTAACCCAAGAGATGCAAACAGCCGTGGATGACTAGATGGGCCCAATGGGCCTCAAGTTCCTTGCCCTGTTCCTTGGCTTCGCGCTCGACCACCTCGACGCAGATAACCAGATCGCCCAGTAATGGGATATCCAGTAACTCATCGGGTACGTCGGCGGGAAAGGACAGCACGTTGGTCGCGTAGTCTTTTTGTCGCCAGGTGTGATTCAGTTCACGGCCTTCGGGCTCGTCCACCAGGCGAATGGTCAGTTCCGAGTCGGCGGTGCGCTGGCGCAGGGCCAAGGTGCACCATTGGCGGAACTGTTCTTCGCTGGGGGCGGGCGCGTCGGTGGCCAGTTGCAGGTCAAGCTCAAGCATCGCGGCGAGTGTCCTTGGCCGGTTGGTCGTCGCGGTGTTCGAAGCGCTCGTAGGCCTCGACAATGCGCTGCACCAGCGGGTGACGTACCACGTCTTTGGGCATGAAATGCGTGAAGCTGATCCCCGGCACGTCCTTGAGCACGTCAATCACCTGGGCCAGGCCCGACTTGGTGCCCTTGGGCAGGTCGACCTGGGTGACGTCGCCGGTGATCACGGCCGTGGAGCCAAAGCCGATCCGGGTCAGGAACATTTTCATCTGCTCGACGGTGGTGTTCTGGCTTTCGTCGAGAATGATGAAGCTGTTGTTCAGCGTACGGCCGCGCATGTAGGCCAGCGGGGCGATCTCGATCACCTGGCGCTCGATCAGCTTGGCCACGTATTCAAAGCCGAGCATCTCGTAGAGCGCGTCGTAGAGCGGGCGCAGGTACGGGTCGATCTTCTGGGCCAGGTCGCCAGGCAGGAAACCGAGTTTCTCACCCGCTTCCACCGCCGGGCGCACCAGCAGAATGCGTCGCACCTGCTCGCGCTCCAGGGCGTCGACCGCACAGGCCACGGCCAGGTAAGTCTTGCCGGTACCGGCCGGGCCGATGCCGAAGTTGATGTCGTTGCCCAGGATCTCTTTGACGTAGCGCTGCTGATTCAAGCCGCGAGGGCGAATCATGCCTTTCTTGGTGCGCAGGGCCACGCTGGCTTCGGCCACCGGGTTGTTGGCCAGGTCTTGCACCGCGGATTCCTGCAGGTACAGGTGCACGGTTTCCGGCGACAGCTCGCTACCTTTGGTTTCCCGGTAGAGGCGGCGCAGCAGGTTTTCTGCCGAGGTGGTGTGTTGGGGTTCACCAATAAGCTCGAACTGATTGCCGCGGTTGCGGATCTCGATGCTCAGGCGCTGTTCGATCAAGCGCAGGTGCTCGTCGAACTGTCCGCACAGATTGGCGAAACGGCGAGCCTCAAAGGGCTCGAGGAGGAAACGATGTGGTTCTATGGGTGCGTTCAAGGTCGTTTTTAGCCGCCCTGGGGCAATTAAGATGAAATCAAGGATAACGCCAGCAGGCGGTGTGCGAAAGCACTTATATATCCCGGACCCGCTCTCAAGAACAAAGGCGATCCAGTGTGGGAGCTGGCTTGCCTGCGATGAGGCCGGCAGGTCCAAAAGAGAGGCTGCCTGTTATATCGCTATCGCAGGCAAGCCAGCTCCCACATTTGATCTTCATTTGCCTTGAAAGCCGGGCTCTCAGTTAACCAGCGAGCCGCGCAGCGAGTGCGGTTGTGCCGCGTCGATGTGCACATCGGCGAACTGCCCGATCAGCGTCGGATTATCGCAACGGAAATTGACGATCCGGTTGTTCTCGGTCCGGCCCTGCAATTCGCCAGGGTCTTTCTTCGAGTAGTCGGTCACCAGGATGCGCTGGGTCGAACCCACCATCTGCCGGCTGATTTCGAAACCCTGTTGATTGAGGCGGTGTTGCAGGGCGTTCAGACGCTCTTTCTTCAACGCTTCCGGGGTCTCGTCGAGCAGGTCTGCCGCCGGGGTGCCCGGGCGCTGGCTGTAGACGAAGGAGTAGGAGAAGTCGAAACCGACGTCTTCAATCAGCTTCATGGTCTGCTGGAAATCTTTCTCGGTCTCGCCCGGGAAGCCGACGATAAAGTCCGAGCTGATGCAGATTCCCGGCACGGCCGCACGCAGTTTGCGCAGCTTGGATTTGTATTCCAGGGCGGTGTGGTTGCGCTTCATGGCCGAGAGAATGCGGTCCGAGCCCGACTGCACCGGCAAATGCAGGTGTTTGACCAGCTCCGGTACGTCGGCGTGGGCCTGGATCAGGCTGTCGGAGAATTCCAGCGGGTGCGAGGTGGTGTAGCGAATCCGCTCGATTCCGTCGACGGCCGCCACCACGCGGATCAGCTCTGCCAGGTCGGCCAAGCGGCCGTCGTGGGTCTGGCCACGGTAGCCATTGACGTTCTGCCCCAGCAGGGTCACTTCACGCACGCCGTTTTCGGCCAGGTGAATGATCTCGGCGAGCACGTCGTCGAACGGGCGGCTGACTTCTTCGCCGCGGGTGTAGGGCACCACGCAGAAGGTGCAGTACTTGCTGCAGCCTTCCATCACCGACACATAAGCACTCGGGCCGTCGATGCGCGGCTCGGGCAGGTGGTCGAATTTTTCGATTTCCGGGAACGAGACGTCGACTTGCGGCAGCTTGGTGATGCGCGCCGCGTTAATCATTTCCGGCAGGCGGTGCAGGGTTTGCGGGCCGAAGACCACGTCGACGTACGGAGCGCGGTCGCGAATCGCGGCGCCTTCCTGGCTGGCCACGCAACCGCCGACGGCGATCACCATGTCCGGGTTGGCCAGTTTCAGTTCACGCCAGCGTCCCAGCTGCGAGTAGACCCGGTCCTGGGCCCGCTCGCGGATCGAGCAGGTATTGAGCAGGATCACGTCGGCATCTTCAGCGCGAGCGGTGACTTCCAGGGCCTGATGTTCACCCAGCAGATCGACCATGCGCGAGCTGTCGTACTCGTTCATCTGGCAACCGTGGGTTTCGATGTAAAGCTTCTTGGCCATGGGGATCGTCAACTGGTGGTAAAGAACCGCGCATTATAGGGGGCATGCCGATAGGTTCCTAGCACTGTGCATCGGACGCCATGCTATAGTTCGCGCCCTCTTTTATATCCCCCGATGTGTTACCCGCCCACCATGACCAAACGTGAAGCTCCAATCTACAAGGTGATTTTCCTTAACCAGGGCCAGGTGTTCGAAATGTACGCCAAGCAGATCTATCAAAGTGATCTGTGGGGCTTCCTGGAAGTGGAAGAGTTCGTCTTTGGCGAGCGCACACAGCTGGTCGTCGACCCGGGCGAGGAAAAACTCAAGGCTCAGTTCGAAGGCGTGGTGCGCAGTTTTGTGCCGATGCATTCGATTGTGCGCATCGATGAAGTCGAGCGCCTGGGTACGCCGAAAATCAGCGAGGCCCGGGGCATGAGCAACGTCATGCCGTTTCCGATGCCGATGCCAGAGAAGTAAGGCTTAAGACCGCGTCGACCCCTTCGCGAGCAAGCCCGCTCCCACATTCGACCGAGTTCCACTTTTGGAATGCCGTCAAATGTGGGAGCGGGCTTGCTCGCGAAGGCGGCAGTAAAGGCGCTACAAAACTCAGGGCAGTGGCGAAAATGGCGAGCTGCCATCTGCGCTCTGCAGTTCCTGCAGGTAGTTGCGGAAAATCTGCCCCAGCACCTGGGTCGCCACTTCCAGTTCGTCCCGCTGCATGTGCTCGGCCACTTCATCGGCCGTGTCCAGTGCATCTTCAGCGCCATTGACCGCCGCCATTTTCAGCACGATATACGCCTGAACGTTATTGGCCGGTACGCCTTCGCCGTGGAAAAACATGGTGCCCAGCTGGAACTGCGCCTGGGCGTGGCCCTGCAACGAGGCTTTCTCGAAGTAGCTCAAGGCCTTGTTGAGGTCGCGTGCGGGATTTTTACTGTCGTAGAAGTACTCGCCCAACTCGTATTGCGCCTGCGCATCCCCGCCGTCGGCCTGTTTCTGGCACGCGCTCAGGGCTTCGGCCTGGCTTTCTGGCTGGGTATTGAGGGTGCAACGACCCATCGCTGGGATTAACAACGAGTTGCCGCCTGCTTGGGCAAACGCCAGCAGTGGCTGAAGGAGCAACAGGCAGCCCAGAACCAGGGTGCGGCCGGTGCGTTTCATGGGAATCGACTTACCTCTGACGGGGCGCGGGACCCACGGGGGGATCCAATAAGCGCGCATTATGAAATAAGCAGGCACCTGCTTACAAAGTCTTTACTCGTTTTTCTGCTGCGTGGGCAAGTTATCTGCCGGATTGCAGGTGAATTCTCGAAAAAAGACGGAAATGTCTGTAAGCAAAGTAGCAAATCTGACGCCGCCAAGGGCGACGTCAGATGTTTGATCCGCTTATTTCAAGGCGGCGAAGGCGCGTTCGGCGGCATCGAGGGTCAGTTTCAGTTCGGCATCGCCATGGGCGATCGAGGTGAAACCGGCTTCAAAGGCGCTCGGTGCCAGGTACACGCCACCTTCCAGCATCAGGTGGAAGAAGCGCTTGAACAGATTGGCATCACTGCCCATCACGTCGTCGAAGGTGACGATGTCGTCGGCGCCGCTGAAGTACAGGCCGAACATGCCGCCCGCCTGGGTGGTCACGAACGGTATGCCGGCGGCATCGGCGCGCTGTTGCAGGCCGTCCAGCAGGCGGGTGGTGTAGTCGGTCAGCTCGGCGTGGAAGCCCGGGCGGCTGATCAGGCGCAGGGTGGTCAGGCCGGCGGCCATGGCCAGCGGGTTACCCGACAGCGTACCTGCCTGGTACACCGGGCCCAGCGGTGCGATGTGTTGCATGATTTCGCGCTTGCCGCCGAAGCAGCCCACGGGCATGCCGCCACCGATGATCTTGCCGAAGGTGCTCAGGTCGGGCGTCACGCCGTAGTGCGCCTGGGCGCCGCCGAGGGCCACGCGGAAACCGGTCATCACTTCATCAAAAATCAGCACCACGCCGTGCTTGTCGCACTGTTCCCGCAGGCCTTCCAGAAAGCCCGGCGCCGGCGGCACGCAGTTCATGTTGCCGGCCACCGGCTCGACGATGATGCACGCCACGTCCTGGCCGACTTCGCTCAGCATCTGCTCGACGGCGGCGATGTCGTTGAACGGCAGGGTCAGGGTGTGTTTGGCAAACGCGGCCGGCACACCGGCGGAGCTCGGTACGCCCTGGGTCAGTGCGCCGGAGCCGGCCTTGACCAGCAGGCTGTCGGAGTGGCCGTGGTAGCAGCCTTCGAACTTGATGATGCTGTCGCGGCCGGTGAAACCACGGGCCAGGCGAATCGCGCTCATGGTGGCTTCGGTGCCGGAGCTGACCATCCGCACCATCTCCATGGACGGCACGATGGAGCACACCAGGTCAGCCATCTCGGTTTCCATGGCGGTGGGAGCGCCATAGGACAGGCCGTGCTGCAGCTGCTGGCGTACGGCGTCCAGCACGTCCGGATGGCTGTGGCCGAGGATCATCGGGCCCCACGAGCCCACGTAGTCGACGTAGCGCTTGTCATCTTCGTCGGTGACGTAGGCGCCTTCGGCATGCTTGAAGAACAGCGGAGTGCCGCCAACGCTCTTGAACGCTCGCACGGGGGAGTTCACACCGCCGGGGATGTGTTTCTGGGCATTGGCAAACAGGGTTTCGGAACGGGACATGATCGGGCTCTCTGAAATCGATTATTGAGGCTTGAGCAATTCGTTGAAGGCGCGGGCGCGGCGGGTGACTTCCTGGGGGGTGTCGGCACCAAACAGGCCGTGGACCACGGCCAGCAGGTCCGCACCGTGGGCCACCAATGGCTCGGCGTTTTCCAGGGTGATGCCGCCGATCACGCAGATCGGCAGGTGCAACCGTGCGCGGGCCTGGGCCAGCAGCTCAACGGTGGCGGCCGGCGCGCCGGGCTTGGTGTTGGAGTTGAAGAAGCGGCCGAAGGCGACATAGCTGGCCCCTTCACGCGCGGCCTGCTCGGCCAGTTCGATCTGGCTGTGGCAGGTGGAGCCGATAATCGCCTTGGACCCCAGCAGCGCGCGGGCCGGCGTCAGCGGGCCGTCGGTTTGGCCCAGGTGCACGCCGACGCCGAGGCGTGCGGCCAGTTCGGCGTCATCGTTGATGATCAGTTGTGTCTTGTAGCGCGAGCAGAGCTCACGCAGCTTTTCGGCTTCCCGCAGGCGGCGCGCTTCGTCGCTGCTTTTATCGCGGTATTGCAGCAGGGTCACGCCACCGTCCAACGCCGCTTCGACGTAGGCCAGGAACTTGCCGGCCAACAGTTGGCTGTCGGTAATGGCATAAAGGCCACGTAGTTTCATCGGGCAGGCCTCTTGGTGTTACGAGCAGAAATCCAACGGCAGACGACGAGGCACAAACTGCCCCTGGCCGAGTTGTTCAGCGTCACGCAGGGTGCGCCAAGTGTAGTTGAGGGCCGATTGCACTGCGCTGACCAGGCCTTCGCCCTGTGCCAGCCGACCGGCCAGTGCGCTGGCCAGGGTGCAGCCGGAGCCGTGATAGCTGCCGGGCAGGCGTTGGCAGGTGAATGTCTGGTGCGTGCCGTCGCGGCTGTAGAGGCGGTTGTGCACTTCGTGCTCGTCGCCATGGCCGCCGGTGATCAGCAGGTGCTTGATGAACGGCAGCAGCTTAGCGGCGCATTCGTCCGCCGTGCCTTCGGGCAACTCGGCGAGGATGCGGGCTTCGGGCAGGTTGGGGGTGGCAATCAGCGACAGCGGCAACAGCCGCTCGCGCATCGCGTAGCCGACCTCGTCCTTGCCCAGGCTGCCGCCGCCGCCGGCGCGCAGCACCGGGTCGCAGACCACCGGCAAATGCGGGTGTGCCTTGAGCAGTTCGACCACGGTGTCGACCATTTCCAGGGAACCGAGCATGCCCAGTTTCACCGCAGCGACTTCGGAGTCGCCGAGCACGGCGTTGGCCTGGGCCAGCACCCACTCGCGGTCGAGCACGCGGAAATCGCTGACGTTGACCGTGTTCTGCACGGTCAGCGCGGTGACGGCCGGGGCCGCATGACAACCCTGGGCGAGCAGGGCTTCGATATCTGCCTGCAAGCCGGCGCCACCACTGGGATCATGGCCGGAGAGACAGAGGACAACGGGGCGAGAGCTGTAGATATTCATGGTGCGCGAGCTTACCACCAAACGCTTTTTGGGTGGCTGTTGGACGAGGGTTGAATTTTTACCTGATGAACCGAGTTAAGTGGCGGTTTGCTATCATCCTGAAAAGCAGGTCAAATGCGCTGCAATGCCCGCTCTAGAGCCTTTCAAAAAATTATTTCAATGGTGTCTTTTGGCCTGTAATGGCTATGCTAGAGTGGATCCAAACCAATAACTGTATCGCCGGATTACGTCTGCTCAAAAGGAATGGAGGCTTTTGACATAACCGGACAGGCCACGCTGGGGCTCTATGCGCTATTTGCTGATGTTACTGTTGACCGGGCTGCCAATGCTGGCCGGCGCAGTCGAGTTCAACGAGACCACAAGCCGGTTGCCCCTGGGCACAGTGATGCAGGTGCTTGAAGACCCCAGTGGCGCCCTGACGATTGGCGATATCAGCTCGCCGGTCCTCGCCAGTCGTTTCAAACCCCATGACAAAGCCACCCTGAATGCCGGCTATTCGCGCTCGGTGTTCTGGCTCAAGGTTGACCTTCATTACCGTCCTGAAAACCCGGATGCCCCGCGCCGATGGCTGCTGGAACTGGCCTACCCGCCACTGAACCAGCTGGAGCTGTACCTGCCTGACAATGTCGGCAACTATCGACTGATTTCGCGCACCGGCAGCATCCTGCCGTTTTCCAGCCGTGAAGTTCGCCAGAGCAACTACCTGTTCAAACTCGACTTCGTACCTGGCCAGCAGGAAACCCTGTACCTGCGCCTGCAAAGCCAAGGCTCGATCCAGGCGCCGCTGACCCTCTGGTCCACCACCGCGTACCTCGAAGAGCAGCCATTACGCCTCTACGTGCTGGGTGTGATCTACGGTGTGTTGCTCGGCATGCTGGTCTACAACCTGTTCATTTACCTGAGCGTGCGCGACACCAGCTACCTCTATTACATCTTCTATATTGCCTCGTTCGGCCTGTATCAACTCTCGGTCAATGGCGTGGCGGTGCAGTACTTCTGGCCCGACAGCCCGTGGTGGGCGAACGCGGCGGTGCCGTTCCTGATCGGTTCGGCGGCGCTGTTCGGCAGCCTGTTTGCCCGCAGCTTCCTGCACACCGCGCTTTACAGCCGCTGGATCAACCGGTTGTTGCTGGCGCTGGCGGTCAGCGGCGCTGCCGTGATGGTGCTGGCGCTGTTCACCAGCTATGCGTTGGCCCTGCGCCTGGCCACCGGTTTGGCGCTGGTGTTCACCGTGACCATCTTCGTCGCGGCCATCAAGGCCTGGTATTGCGGCCAGCGGATGGCGCGTTACTTCATCATTGCCTGGACCGCGTTCCTGCTGGGCGGCGTGGTCAATACGATGATGGTGCTGGGTTACCTGCCCAATGTGTTCCTCACGATGTACGCCAGCCAGATCGGCTCGGCACTTGAAGTGGCCTTGTTGTCCCTGGCCCTGGCCGACCGCATCAATGCGATGCGCGAACAACAGGCGCAGATCCTGTTTGATGCCAGCCAGAAACTCGAAGTGCTCAACACGCAACTGGCCCGCAGTAATCAGCTCAAGGACGAATTTCTCGCCACCTTGACCCACGAATTGCGCACGCCGATGAATGGTGTGATCGGCTCCCTGGAATTGATGCAGACCGAGCCGCTGCAAGGCGACCTCGCGCAGTACCATCAAACCGCCGCCGGCTCGGCCCGCGAGATGATGCGCATGGTCAACGGCATCCTCACCCTTACCGAATTGCAGGCCGGGCGCCTTAGCCCGCAACCTCAGGTGTTCAGCCTGCGTGAGTTACTCGACACGTTGCGCCAGCAGTTCGCGACCAGCGCCCAGAGCAAGGGCCTGGCGTTTTCGATTGATCTGGCGGATGAACTGCCGGACCGCATCAACGGTGATCCCGGCAAGCTGGCACAGTGCCTGGATTGCCTGCTGGACAACGCCTTCAAGTTCACCCACGAAGGCTCGGTGCGCGTGCGGGTGGTGGGCGTGCCCCAGGCTGGCGGGACGTTGCGCCTGACCTTTATTGTCACCGACACCGGCATCGGGTTTGCCTATCTCGATGAGGCGACCCTGTACCAGCGCTTCTTCCAGCTCGACGGCTCGACCACGCGTCGATACGGCGGCATGGGCATCGGCCTGGCAATCTGCCGGCAATTGATCGAATTGCTCGGCGGGCGCCTTACCCACAATTCCGAGCCACGGCGCGGCAGCCGGTTCCAACTGGAGCTTGAGGTCATCCCGGTGCAGGCCGAGCCCGCGCCCGTACGGCGAGCGCCTCAGCCGCAACGCACGCCCCAGGAGTGCGCGGTGTTGCTGGTGGATGACAACAGCGTGGCGCAACTGGTGGTACGCGGGATGTTGCTCAAGCTCGGTTACCGCGTGAAAACCGTTGATAACGGGCCGGCCGCGCTGGCGCTGTTGCAGAGTGAAACCTTCGATGCGGTGCTGCTGGATGTGCCGGAGGGCGGGTTCTCTCTGTGCTGCCAGATTCGTGCGTTGCCGGGCGGTGGCGAACTGCCGGTGATTGCCCTCGGCAACTCGTCGCAAAGCACCGAGCGAGAGCGTTGCCACGGCGTTGGCATGACGGATCTGCTGGCCAAACCGGTGCGATTTGAGGCCTTGCAAGCGATGTTGCAGGCTCGGTTGCTGTCAACAGAAAAGGGCGAAAGTGCCGACATTTAGGCATTTATCCCCTTTTTCTTTCTGCGGCGGTGGTGCTTAACTCAGAAACAGGCCTTTGAATCAGCAGGCCGACTTTTTCGAGGAGGCTGCCATGAACCTGCACCAGTTCGCCGAAACCCACGACGTTACCAACCAGCCACCGTCCCTGGACGGCACCAACCTGTACCGTATCGATTTGCCGCTGCAAGAGTGGTCCCGACGCTTCGGCGCCGGCTGGGCCGAGCAGCGCATCGACACCTACGGCGCACTGGCGGGTGGGCCGCTGATGGAAGCCGGGTTTTTGGCCAACCAGAACAAGCCGGTGTTCAACAGCCACGACCGGTTTGGCCATCGTATCGACCTGGTGGAGTTTCACCCGGCTTACCACGAACTGATGCGCACCGCCGTCGAGCATGGCTTGCCGTCGCTGCCGTGGGCCCACCCGCAATCTGGCGCCCATGTGGCCCGCGCGTCCATGACCTACCTGCACAGCCAGGCCGAAGCCGGCACCGGCTGCCCGCTGACCATGACCTTCGCCTGCGTCCCGGCCCTGCGTTTGCAGCCGGACTTGGCTGACACCTGGCTGCCGAAAATCCTCGCCACCGAATACGACCCGCGCAACGTCGGCATTGCCCATAAGGCCGGCGCCACCATCGGCATGGCCATGACCGAGAAACAGGGCGGCACCGACGTGCGCGCCAACACCACCCGCGCGTATCCGGTGGGCGGCGGGGGCCCGGGCCAGGCGTATGAGTTGGTGGGGCACAAGTGGTTCTGCTCGGCGCCGATGTGTGATGGCTTCTTGACGCTGGCCCAGACCGACAAGGGCCTGAGCTGTTTCCTGCTGCCCCGGCACCGCCCGGACGACACCCGCAATGAGTTCTACATCCAGCGTTTGAAAAACAAACTCGGCAACTGCTCCAACGCCTCCAGCGAAGTGGAGTTTCGCGGTGCGCTGGCCTGGATGATCGGCGAGGAAGGGCGTGGCGTACCGACCATTATCGAAATGGTGGCCATGACCCGTTTCGATTGCATGGTCGGCTCCAGCGCCCTGATGCGCCAGGCGCTGACCCAGGCCAGCCATCATTGCGCCCATCGCCTGGTGGGCGGCCGCGTGCTCAGCGAGCAACCGCTGATGCAAAACGTGCTGGCCGACCTGGCCCTGGAAAGCGAGGCGTCCCTGGCCTTGAGCATGCGCATGGGCCGGGCGCTGGACCATCTGGATAACGAACAGGAAGCCAAATTCGCCCGCTTGGTGACGGCGGTGGGCAAGTATTGGATCTGCAAGCGCGCCCCGGCACTGATCAACGAAGCCGCCGAGTGCATGGGCGGTGCCGGGTATGTGGAGGACAGCATCCTGCCGCGCCTGTACCGTGAGGCGCCGGTCAACTCGACGTGGGAAGGTTCCGGCAATGTGCAGTGCCTGGATGTGCTGCGGGCGTTGTCGAAAGAGCCGGGCGTGCTGGAAGTGTTGTTTGTCGAACTGGGCGACGGCCACGGTCACCAGCACCTGGCACGACACATCGGGCAGTTGAAGTCGGCCTTTATGGACACCCAGGACATCCAATACCGAGCCCGGCAGCTCACCGAAGACATTGCGGTGGCGTTGCAGGCCAAGCTGTTGCTGGAGGCGGGCAATGCCAGTGTGAGTGATGGCTTTATCGCCAGCCGCCTGGGCGAGTCGTCGGGCCGGGTGTATGGCACCTTGCCGCGCGGTGTGGAGGTGGAGGCCATTGTCGCCCGGTCGACCCCTCAAATCCTCTGAATGAATGCGGTCAAAATGTGCGAGCGGGCTTGCTCGCGAAGACGATGGGCCAGCTAATACATGGGCTGACTGACCTACCGCTTTCGCGAGCAAGCCCGCTCCCACATTGATCCCATTCCAATTCCGGTGTTCCAGTGCGCCAGGGATACAGGCAAGATGAAGGCCTGCAAGTCAGAACACAGGATGCTTACCGTGACCGAAGCTTTTGTTGTCGTTCAAACCGCCGAAGAAGCCGTGGATCGGCTGGCGGCTCTCCATGAGCGTGCCACTGGCGCACTCAATCAAGCCCTCAAGCGCTACCTCAAAGACCGCGTCGAACCCGACGCCGAACAACGCGCGATGTTTCGTTACCCGGAACTTCGCCTGACCTACCTGGTGCAGGGCGAAGTCCCGCAAACCACCCGGGCGTATGCCAAGGTCCAGTTGCCGGGGACCTACAGCGTCACCGTCACCCATCCGTCGGCCTTCCGCAAATACCTGCTGGAGCAACTGGTGCCGCTGATGCACGACTTCACCGTGACGGTGGAAGTGGGCGTCAGCCAGCAGAACATTCCCTACCCGTACGTGGTGGAGCAGGGCGATGAACTCGCCGGCTCCGGTGTCACCGCCGCCACGCTGGCGCGGGTGTTCCCGAGTACCGACCTGTCGGCTGCCACCGATGGCATTGCCGATGGCCTCTACGACTGGGAAAACACCGATCCGCTGCCGCTGGCATTGTTCGATGCGGCCCGCGTCGACTTCTCCCTGCGCCGCCTGGTGCACTACACCGGCAGCGACTGGCGCCATGTGCAGCCGTGGATTTTGCTGACCAACTACCACCGTTATGTTGACCAGTTCATCGTGCACGGCCTGGAGCAGTTGCGCAGCGACCCGCGTTTTATCCGCATGGTGCTGCCGGGCAACGTGATCATCGACAAGAGCATGGACCACGGCGAAGCGTCTGCCATCGCTGCAGGCGTGGTCTGGCATCGTTACCAGATGCCGGCCTACCACTTGCAGGCCAGCGATGGCCACGGTGTGACCCTGGTGAACATCGGTGTGGGTCCGTCCAACGCCAAGAACATCACCGACCACCTGGCCGTGTTGCGCCCGCATTGCTGGCTGATGATTGGCCACTGCGGCGGCCTGCGTCAGTCCCAGACCATTGGCGACTACGTGCTGGCGCACGCCTACATGCGCCGCGACGGGATTCTCGACCGGGTAGTGCCGCCGAACATCCCGATCCCGGCCCTGGCCGAAGTGCAGATGGCCTTGCAGCAAGCGGCCGCCAACGTCACCGGCGAAAAGGGCGAAGAGCTGAAAAAGCGCCTGCGTACTGGCACCGTGTTGACCTACGACGACCGCAACTGGGAGCTGCGTTGGGCCCAGGAACGACCGCTGATCAACCTTTCACGCGCGGTAGCGGTGGACATGGAAAGCGGCACCATCGCCGCCCAGGGCTACCGCCTGCGGGTGCCGTACGGCACGTTGCTGTGTGTGTCGGACAAGCCGCTGCACAGTGAGATCAAGCTGCCGGGTTCGGCCAACGCGTTCTATGAACGTGCGGTCAGCCAGCACTTGAAGATCGGCATCGAGGCGGTGGATTTGTTGCGCACCGAACTCAACTCGCTGCACTCGCGCAAACTGCGCAGCTTCGACGAGCCGCCGTTCCGCTAAACGGTTGGGATGGTTATTTAACGGTCAGGCCACTAGCATTGTCGGTCCTGACCGTTAGATGTTCCTTGCCATGTCCCGTCCTGCCCGTCCCGTTTCCCGCCGCCCCGGTGTGAAAAGCCCACAAACTTCGTCAGCCCCGCGCCGTGTCGCCAAGGCGCCACCGGCCGAGCCCAAGCTGATCCTGTTCAATAAACCCTTCGATGTGCTGACCCAGTTCAGCGACGAAGGCGGACGGGCGACCCTCAAGGATTTCATCGACATCCCCGGCATCTACCCGGCCGGGCGCCTGGACCGTGACAGTGAAGGCCTGTTGCTGCTGACCAACGACGGCCAATTGCAGGCGCGCATCGCTGACCCCAAGCACAAGCTGGCGAAAACCTACTGGGTGCAGGTGGAAGGCGAGCCGACCGAGGAACAGTTGCAGCGCTTGCGCGACGGTGTGGAACTCAACGACGGCATGACCCTGCCCGCCGAAGCGCGGCAGTTGGACGAGCCGCAACTGTGGCCGCGCAACCCGCCGGTGCGGTTTCGCAAAAGCGTGCCGACCCATTGGCTGGAGCTGGTGATTCGTGAGGGGCGTAACCGCCAGGTGCGACGTATGACGGCAGCGGTGGGCTTGCCGACGTTGCGGCTGGTGCGGGTGCGGATAGGTGACTGGTCGATCGACGGCCTGGATCAAGGCCAATGGAAGGAAGTGCCGGCGCGCTTATAAGGCGCCGGACTCGATCAGGCCGATCACCACGCTCTTGATGATGAACGCGGCGACGCCCAGGCCCAGCACGAAGAACAGGATCATCGAGCCAAAGCGCCCGGCCTTGGATTTCTTCGCCAGGTCCCAGACGATAAAACCCATGAAAATGATCAGGATGCTGACCAGGCCGGTCATCATCCATTCTTCAAACACGGCGGGATCAATCGAGTTCATCGGGTGGTTTCCGGCGGGGTAGGGCCGCAAGTATACGCCAGCATCATAAGCCCATCATTGACCTGCGTCGGTCTGTGGGAGCTGGCTTGCCTGCGATTGCATCACCTCGGTGTCTCGGAAAGACCGAGTCGTTTGCATCGCAGGCAAGCCAGCTCCCACATTTGTTCCGCGCTGGTCTTAAGTGCGCAGGTGGGTCAGCGGCAATTCGGTGCTGTTGAGCACCTGGTTCAACACAAAGCTTGAGCGCACGCTGGTGACGCCTTCGATCCGGGTCAGGTGCCCCAGCAGCAGTTTCTGATAGTGATCCATGTCTGGCACCACCACCTTCAATTGATAGTCGGCATCCATCCCGGTTACCAGGCTGCACTCCAGTACCTGCGGCAAGGTGCGGATGGCCGCTTCGAAATTCTCGAAACGCTCGGGGGTATGTCGGTCCATGCCGATCAGCACGTAGGCCGTGAGACTGAGACCGAGCATCTTGCGGTCGAGCAAGGCGACCTGGCGGGCGATGTAGCCGTCATCTTCCAATTGCTTGACCCGGCGTGAGCACGGCGAAGGCGACAAGCCGATGCGTTCGGCCAACTCCTGGTTGGAGATCCTCGCGTCGCGCTGCAATTCCGCCAAAATACTCAGGTCGTATCGGTCAAGCTTGCTCATGGGGCTGGCCTTTGTCGTAACTATTGCGGCGAATTATCTATCCAGGGTTAAAAATTGCGCAAGCACTGTTTATTGACGCAATCTTCGCAATCCTCTGTCCGGGCTTGGGGCGTAAAGTTATCAACAGAATCACCGCCCGGACATACAGTCCACTGCAGCCCGCTCATACCGCCGGCTGCGGCCGCCAACCCCACCGGGTTGCCCCGGCCCCCGGGCTGCACACTGTCCACAAGACGGCGTGAGGTGAGCCAACGTCAAAAGCGTTGAGCCAGGACGAAGTTCTCAAGGGGCGACCGACGGGTCGCCCCTTTTTATTGCCTGCGAAAATAGTTCTCGTGACTGATAACCTGTCGCAGAACCGGGCCCCGGTTTTCCAGTCTTACGTGTAGGCCCTAATCCGCAGTGAGGAATAGCATGAAGCGCATCTGGCGTTTGGCAGGTGTTGGTTTGCTGATGATGAGTGTTGGTGCGCAAGTGATGGCCGACGACCCGCCACGCCAGGAAGGCGGTGGTCAGCATGAAAGAGGCCCGGAAGGGCACCCGGGCAATAACCAGCCGCGGCCGCAGAACAACCAGCCTCGACCGCAAAACAATCAACCGCGTCCTGAAGCCCCTCGTCCCGAGAGTAATCAGCCGCGTCCGCAGAATCAGCATTTCGAAAATAATCAGCCACGGCCGCAGAACCAGAATTTCGAGCGCCCGAATGGCGGCGGCCAGTGGCAGGGTCACCCGCAAGGCAATCAACAGCCGCACCCGGCGCCGCAGCCTCAAGCACCGCAGCCGGCCAATAACCTGCCGATCCAGGGGCGCCCGGACACCGTGCGCCAGACCCAGGAACCGCGTCCCGGCAATTACCAGGACATTCCGCGTCGTAATGATGGCAACCAGCATTGGCAAGCCGGTAATGGCGGCCAGGGTGGTCCGGGCCGGCCTGGCTTCAATGGCGGTAATGGCGGCGGCAATAACCACCCCAACGATCACCGCTGGCCAGGCCGCCCCGACGGGCACGGCAACGGCTGGGGCCCTGGCCCGCAATACCGTCCGGGTTACATCGTCGACCGCTTCCCCGACCGCAATTACCGCGTGCCGTATCGCGGCCAGGACTACTTCTTCTCGGGTGGCTACTGGTATCGCCCGCAAGGCCCGCGCTACGTCGTCGTGACGCCGCCGTACGGGATTCGCGTGCAATACCTGCCGGACTACGCGCGGGAAGTGTGGGTGGGCAGCGCGTTGTTTTTCCTCGCGGCCGGTGCCTATTACACCTACGAAGAAAGCAGCCAGCAGTACGTGGTGGTTGAGCCCCCACCGGCCGCGCCAGCGCCGCAACCCGTGCCCCAAGGCAATGGTTATGACGTGGTCGCGTACCCGGCCAACGGCCAGTCACCGGCGCAAGTCCAGCAGGACGGCTATGACTGCTATCGCTGGGCCGTGCAACAAAGTGGGTTCGACCCCAGGACCGTCACCTACGCGCCAGACCCGGCGGTGGTGCAAACCTACCGCCAGGCCCAGGGCAACTGCCTGACCAGTCGCGGGTATCAGGTGCAGTACTAGGCCTTCGCGCCCTTGACCACTTCCTGCGGGTCGGCGTGCACCAGCACTTCGGCTCGCGGGTAGGCGTTGTGGATGGCATCGGCGGCCTGGTCGCTGATGCCATGGGCCACTGACAGACTCAATTCCCCCGGCAATTCCAGGTGCAACTGCACAAACCAGTGGCTGCCGGAAATCCGCGTGCGCAAGTCATGGGCACCCAATACGCCGGGCACACTGCACGCCAGTTCCAGCATGTGCTGGCTGACATCCGGCGGCAGCTCCTCGTCCATCAACACCGAAAAGCTTTCCCGGGCGATCTGGATCGCGCTCCACAAAATGTAGGCCGCGATGCCCAGGCCGAACCAGGCATCCACCTGATGAAACCCAAACGCCGCCAGCACCAGCGCTACCAGAATGCTGCCGTTGAGCATCATGTCTGAGCGGTAGTGCAGCGAGTCGGCGCGGATGGCGTTGGAGCCGGTTTCGCGGATTACCCGGTGCTGCAGGACCAGCAGCGCCGCCGTCAGCGCCAGGGACAGGACGATCACCCCGATGCTCAACCATGGCGCGCCCACCGGTTCCGGATGCTGCAAACGCTGGAACGCCTGGAAGGCGATCAACACCGCACTGCCGGCGATAAACAGCGCCTGGGCCATGCCCGACAGGGACTCCGCCTTGCCGTGGCCATAACGGTGGTCGTCATCGGCCGGGCGCAAGGCGTAGTGCACGGCCAACAGGTTAAGCAGCGAGGTGACGCCGTCGAGCAGGGAGTCGGTCAGGCCGGCGAGCATGCTCACCGAGCCACTGAGCCACCAGGCGATGGCTTTGGTCACAATCAGCACACAGGCCACACCGACGGACGCGCGGGTGGCCAGGCGCAACAGCCGGGCGTGTTCGGGACTGGTGGTCATGGGGCGGGTCAGTCCTTAAGCGGCGGGTTGCAGGCCCAGGGTGGCGAGCTGTTGCACGCTGCCCTTGAACTGGATCATGCGCGGGTCGTCCAGCGGCAGGTTATGCCCGGTTTCTTTCTGGATGATGGTTTGCAGCTTGGCGTTATCGACCTTACCGTCGGCGCCGATGGCTTGCTGGAGTTTTTCCGGGGCCACCTGGGCGGTCTTGCCGGGCTCGAAGTAAATCGCGCCGGTGGCGAAGTCGACACCGAAGGCGATCAGGCCCGGGATTATGTAGAACAGCAGGCCGACCGCATCGAGCACGGCAATCGCCGGGTCGATCTTGCCGTCGATCTGGCCCCGGCGGTCGGGGTAGAAAATCGAGCCGCACGCCGTCAACTGGCTCAGCAGGGTGACGGCCAGAACACCGCCGATGACACGGGAAGCAACACGCATGGGACTCTCCTTGAAAATAATGAAAGTGACTATAAGCCAGTCTACAAGGCGACGATGATCAAATGTGGGAGCTGGCTTGCCTGCGATGGCGGTGGTTCAGTGTCAGGTGTGTTGGCTGACACACCGCTATCGCAGGCAAGCCAGCTCCCACCTTTGACCGCATTCCAGTCAGGACGGGGCCGTGTTGTTGAGACCACCACCGACACCCGGCAGTTCGCCGTTATACTCGCCGCTCTGCTTTGGAGCCAGTATGAATTCGTTGCCAATCGATGATGTTTTACCCGCCCTGCGTGACGCCTTGGCGACGCGCCATGAAGCCGTGCTCGAAGCACCGCCCGGCGCCGGTAAAACCACACGGGTGCCATTGGCGCTGTTGAATGAGCCCTGGCTGGCCGGGCAAACCATCTTGATGCTTGAACCCCGGCGGCTGGCCGCCCGCGCCGCAGCAGAAAGGCTGGCCAGCGAACTGGGCGAAAAGGTCGGCGAGACCGTCGGCTACCGGATTCGCCTGGACAGTAAAGTCGGCCCCCACACCCGGATCGAAGTGGTCACCGAAGGCATCCTCACCCGCCGCTTGCAGGATGACCCGGCGCTGGACGGCGTGGGCTTGCTGATCTTCGATGAGTTCCACGAACGCAGCCTGGACGCCGACCTGGCTTTGGCCCTGAGCCTGAATGGCCGGGACCTGTTTCGCGACGAGCAGCCGCTGAAAATCCTGCTGATGTCCGCCACCCTGGAAGGCGAGCGCCTGGCCGGGTTGCTGGACGATGCGCCCATCCTGCGCAGCGAAGGGCGCATGTACCCGGTGCAGATGCGCTGGGGCCGGCCGTTCCAGCCCGGCGAATTTATCGAGCCACGGCTGGTGCAGACGATCCTTGAAGCCCTGCACGATGAGACCGGCAGCGTGCTGGTGTTCCTGCCGGGCCAGGCCGAGATTCGTCGGGTCCATCAGCAATTGGCTGACGCGCTGGGCCCTGACACCCAGGTGCTGCTGTGCCCGCTGCACGGCGAACTGGACCTGGCCGCCCAACGCGCCGCCATCGACCCGGCCCCCGCCGGCCAGCGCAAAGTGGTACTGGCCACCAACATTGCCGAGACCAGCCTGACCATCAACGGCGTGTGCGTGGTGATCGACGCCGGGCTGGCGCGGGTTCCGCGTTTTGACCCGGGCAGCGGCATGACCCGCCTCGACACCCAGCGCATCTCCCGCGCCAGCGCCACCCAGCGTGCCGGCCGGGCAGGGCGCCTGGAGCCGGGGGTGTGTTACCGGTTGTGGTCCGAGGACCAGCATGAAGGGCTGGCGGCGTATTCCAGTGCGGAAATTCTCTCGGCGGATCTTTCCGGCCTGGCCCTGCAACTGGGCCGCTGGGGCGTGGCGCCTACTCAGTTGGTGTGGCTCGACGTACCGCCTACCGCCGCTTATGCACAAGCGCAGGATTTGCTTGAGCGCCTCGGCGCGTTGAGCGACGCCAAGCTGACCGCCCACGGCCAGAAAATGGCCGGGCTACCGGCGCATCCACGCATCGCCCATCTGTTGTTGCGTGGCCAGGATCTGGGCCTGGCTAACATGGCCTGTGACGTGGCAGCACTGCTGGGTGAACGCGATATCCTGCGCGGTGCCGGTGCGGATTTGCACAGCCGCCTGGCGTTGCTCTCCGGCGAAGAAAAGGCCCGTGGCACCCAAGGTGGTGTGCAGCGTGCCCGGCAACTGGCGCGGCAATACCGTGGCTATTTAAGAGGCAAGGCCGAGCAGCCGGTGGCTGATCCCGATCATCCGCGCTGGCTGGGCGCCTTGCTGGCGCTGGCCTACCCGGACCGCGTCGCCCAGCAACGGCGTGCCGGCGGTGCCGAATACCGCCTCGCCAACGGTCGTGCTGCACTCTTCGCCGAAGCCGACAGCCTGATGAAACAACCTTGGCTGGTGATCGCCGATTTGGGCAGCCGCCAGGGCCAGCGCGAAGAACGGATTTACCTCGCGGCGGATTTCGATCCGGCGCTGTTTGATTCGGTGCTGGCCGAGCAGGTGCGTAACGTCGACCAGCTCGATTGGGACGAGCGCGAAGGCGTGCTGCGGGCCGAACGCCAGCGCAAGGTCGGCGAGCTGGTGCTCAGCCGCGAACCGCTGACCGGCCTCGACGAGTCTGCCCGCAGCCAGGCGCTGGTCAATCTGGTACGGCGCAAAGGCCTCGAACTGCTGCCCTGGACCCCGGAACTGCGCCAATGGCAGGCGAGGGTGATGCTGCTGCGTGAGCTGGATACCGGCAAGGCCAGTGAATGGCCGGACGTCAGCGACCGCGCCTTGCTCATCAGCCTGGAACACTGGTTGATGCCGTACCTGGGCAAGGTCTCGCGCCTGAGCCATTTCGCCAATCTGGATATTTCCAGCTTCCTGCACAACCTGCTGCCGTGGCCGTTGCCCCAGCGGCTGGACGAGTTGGCGCCCCACCATTTGAAAGTGCCGTCGGGCTCGTCGGTGCGGCTGGACTACAGCGAGCAGCCGCCGATTCTGGCGGTGCGCTTGCAGGAATTATTCGGGCTGGCAGACACACCACGGATTGCCGGCGGGCGGCAGGTGGTCAAGTTGCATCTGCTGTCACCGGCAAGGCGTCCGGTGCAGGTGACGCAGGATCTGGCCAATTTCTGGCGCAGCACGTACGCGGAGGTGAAGAAGGATTTGAAAGGGCGGTATCCGAAGCATTACTGGCCGGATGATCCGTTGATTGCTGAACCTACGGCTCGGATCAAGCCGAGAAAGTAAGTACATCGCAGATCTAATGTGGGAGCTGGCTTGCCTGCGATGGCATCATCTCGGCCTGTCGGCTAGACCGAGGTGCCTGCATCGCGGGCAAGCCCGGCTCCCACACAAGCCAGCTCCTACACTGTTTTGCCGCGTGGCTTACTGCGCCGCCGGCAACAGGAACCGCGCAATCACCGGCATGTGAGTGGAGATACGCACCGTATCGCTCTGCCGCACGTTGCTCTCCACCTTTCTGATCCGCGAGCTGTGGAACAGGTAATCCAGCGTACGGTCCGGCCCGTCTACCGTCGGGTCATTCGGGAAGTACGTCAGCCATTTTTCCCGGTCAATCCCGCTGGACTGGCTGTTGCTCGGGATCATCGGGTACTTTTCCCACAGCAGGTGCAGCTCACTGTCCGGCGAATATTGCCCACGTTTGCCGGGATCCAGGCGCAGGAACTGCCCCAGCGGCAACAAGTTGAAATCCCCACCCATCAGCCATGGCGTGCCACGGCTTTCGAATTTATCCACCAGCTTGACGGTGGCCTGCACCTGTTCCAGCACCGCGTTGTGCCCGGGGGCCGTGCCGTCCAGGCGGGTATTGAGCACGGCCAGTTGACCGCCATCGCTCAATGGCAGGTAGGTCAACAATAACGCGGGCTTGGGCTGGAATTGACGGCTGATCAGGTTGGCCCGGGCCACCGGCAATTGCTGGCGCTCGGCGTGTTCGATCTGGTAGCGGCTCATGGTCACCAGCTTGCGGCCGACGCTGCCGAAGATGTGCAGGTCGGGCACAAAGTCGGCTTTCCAGTCGAACGCCTCGGCGCTGCACGGGTAAAAATCGGCCAGCCGTTCCTGGAGCAAGGCCAGTTGGTCCTGGTAGCTGGAAGGCTTGGCGCCTTCGTCGACTTCCTGCAGCAGCAGAATGTCTGGCTGCTCGTCGCGGATCACCCGCGCCACTTCGTCGAGGCTGGACGCCATGTCTTCAACGGTGGGGCGGTCGTCCGGGCCGCTGCCGTCCGGGGTGTCGTACCAGAATACGTAGTTCTTGCCCGCCAGGTATTGCACGTTCCAGGTCATGACCTTGAGCGCCTGGCCCGGCAACAGGGTCGGCGCACGGGGTGCGACGCAGCGGATGGGCAGGGTTTCCTTGGCGGCCGGGCGCCAGGTCAGGCTGTAGATCAAGCCGGTCAGCAGGGCCGCGAGGATCAGCAGGCCCAGCAGGGTAATGCGCAGTAATCGGGTCATCGGCTCGGCTTATGGCGTTGCAGGACAGCCCCGGAGCATATCACCGCGCGTCGGCGTCGCCACCAATCAACATGAACAGGCGGAACAACACCACGCTGGTGAACAGTTGCAGGAAGCTTTGCGCGCTGTCGATCAGCAGGCCCAAAAGTGGGTTCGGATCCGGGTATACCGCCAGGCTGGCACCTTTGAGCAACCACAGCGGGGTCATCACGCACAGCAGGCACACCAGGATGCGCCAGAAATGCCCACGGGTCAGGCGCAGGCTTTCCTTCATGGCCGACAGTGCCGACATGCCCCGCAGTACCAGCAAATACTCGGCAAAGGCCAGCACCACCATCAGCCACAACCCCGGCAGGAAATACAGCGACAGGCCCAGCAGGATCAGCAGCGTGCTGACCGCCGTCAACAGGGCAAAGCGTGGCCACAGGCTCAAGGCCATGGCCAGGACGTTCAGGGTGCGCGGCGACTCGCCACGGGTGCGGGCGTCGAGGAACAGGATCAGTGCGCCGGTGTAGAGCGGATACACCAGCAGCCCGACGATCACGCTGTAGCCGGGAAACGCATCCGGGCCGAGGGTGTGGTCGAGTACTTGTTGCAGCAGGGCCTCGAGGATCACCAATGGCAGGCACAACTGCACGATGGCACCCAGGTTGCGCTTGAAAAAGAAGAAGGAGTCGCGCAGTACGTCTAACGGATTCATCAGGGTCTTCACAGGCCAAAAAGCAAGGGCATTACTTTAACCGATCACGACCAGATGCAAGCAAACGTAAACCTTACGTAAAGGCTATTGAAACAATCGGTAACAGCCCCATAACTAGGCTGTACCTTGCACATCGTGCGCAAGGCGAAGATTTCTACCGGCAATCTAACGAGGTCGCCATGAACAGCGAAGAGCAAACCCTGATCGATGGACTGTTTTCACGGTTGCAGCAAGCCGAAACGGACTCAGCCCCCCGCGACGCCCAGGCCGAAGCGCGGATCAAGGAACACGTCACTCGCCAGCCGGCCGCTGCGTACTACATGACCCAGTCGATTCTGGTGCAAGAGCATGCGATCAAGAGCCTTGATGCGCAGAACAAGCAGCAGGCCGAGCAGATCCAGCAATTGCAGGACCAACTGCAACAGGCCAGGTCCCAGGCGGCGCAGCCTGCACCGAGCAGCGGCGGTTTCCTGTCGAGCATCTTTGGTGGTGGCTCCCGCGACCCGCAGCCGGCCCAGAGTGCACCGGCATCGTCGGGCGGTGGCTGGCGTGAACCGGCGCGTCCGTCGTTTGGCGGGCAACCTGCGCCGCAGCAGAACTACGGCGCGCCGCAGCAGAATTACCAACAGCCGCAACAGGCACCCGCAGCGCCGATTGGCAGTGGTTTCCTCGGCGGCGCACTGAAAACTGCAGCCGGCGTGGCCGGTGGTGTGATGCTGGCAGAAGGCATCAGCAGCCTGTTCAGCCACAACTCGCAACAGCCGCAAGTGGTTGAAGAAATCATCCGCGAAGAGCCGGCACCGGCCAGTGACAACGGCAACTGGGGCAACGACGACCAGAAATACGCCGGCAACGACAGCTGGGGCAGCGACAATTCATCCGACAGCTTCGCTGATAACGACTATTCCGACGACTCCTCCTCCTTTGGCGACGACGATTCCTTCGTCTGATCCACACTCAACCGGGGCGCTTCGTCGCCCCGGGCTGATTTTTCTCGGAAACTTCCGTGTGGCTGGCATACTGGCAACCTTTCCGGGCCTTTGAGTCCGGGGTCCATGCACGTGTCATGAGGATTTGCGGTGAAAAAGATAGCCGTGTTCGCCGATGTACAAAACCTCTATTACACCGTGCGCCAGGCGTACGGCTGTCATTTCAACTACGCCGCCCTGTGGGCTGACATCAGCCAGCGCGGGCAGATTGTCGAGGCGTACGCCTATGCCATCGACCGTGGCGACAGCAAGCAGCAGCAATTCCAGCAGATCCTGCGCAACCTCGGGTTTACCGTGAAGCTCAAGCCCTACATCCAGCGCAGCGACGGCTCGGCCAAGGGTGACTGGGACGTGGGCATCACCATCGACATCATGGACGCTGCCGCCCATGTGGACGAGGTGGTGCTGGCCTCTGGCGACGGTGATTTCGACATGCTGCTGGACCGCATCATCCACAAGCACGGCGTGGAGGCAGTGGCTTACGGCGTTCCGGGGTTGACGGCCAACTCATTGATACGCGCCGCCAGCCGCTACGTGCCGATCGAAGGCGCGTTGCTGCTTAAATAGATTTTTGACGGAGTTGGAACAGGTTTGGAACGTATAGCGGTCATCGACTTTGAAACCACCGGCATCCAGCCGAGCAGCAGCTGCCGGGCCACGGAAATCGCCGTGGTCATCCTGGAGCAGGGCCAGATCGTGGACCGCTACCAGAGCCTGATGAATGCGGGTGTGCGCGTGCCGGGGTTTATCGAGCAGTTGACGGGCATCAGCAACGCCATGCTGCGCACGGCGCCGTCCGCAGAGCGGGTGATGAACGAGGTGAACGAGTTTGTCGGCACCACGCCGCTGCTGGCCCACAACGCCGCGTTTGACCAGAAGTTCTGGGATTTCGAGCTGGGGTTGATCCGGCGTACCCGTTTGCAGAAGTTCGCTTGTTCGCTGTTGCTGGCGCGACGCTTGATGCCGGCGGCGCCGAACCACAAGCTGGGTACCCTGACCTCATTCGCCCAACTGCCCCACACCGGCAAGGCTCACCGGGCGATGGCGGATGCGGAGATGGCGGCGAACCTCACCGCGCATCTGGCCGAGGAGCTGCGCCGCACCCACGGGTTGCGGGAGTTGTCACACGAGTTGCTGTGCAGCTTGCAGAAGGTTCCGGCGGCGAAGATCAATGATCATTTGAAGAAGCATCGCGGGTTCTGATTCCTGCACCGTTCCCTGTGGCTGGGTACTTTCTTGGAGAGGGGCTCTCTGTGGTGAGGGGGCTTGTCCCCCGTTGGGCTGCGAAGCAGCCCCTCCCAAAAACTCCGCTATCTGTCTGAAAAACTTCGGTGAGCCTGCTGGGGCTGCTGCGCAGCCCAACGGGGGACAAGCCCCCTCGCCACAGAAAGCACGGTTATCGAGGCTGTAGGCAGTCCAGCGACCGATCCACCACCACCTTCGCCATCTCCACCCAATGCATCACCGCCCGCTGCTGTCCGTTCATAGGCTCGCCGGATATCTGTGCGGTTGCCACGGCGCAATGCAGCAAGTCGGCCGCCCGTGCCAGGGCGTCTTCAAAACTCATGTTGTCGTTCAGCACGAACGGCGCGCCGTCCGGGGCGGAGGCTTTGAGGTAGTAATCGATGGCGCGGCGGGTGAGGGGGCTGTCGCTGCGAAATTCTGGTGGATCGGGTGTGACTTTGACCATGGTGGAACTCCTTTGAGGTAAGAAGCTATCACCGTTCGCTTGCACGCGAATGAAGGTGGCAGCTGTACGCAGGTGTGCAAGACCGGGCAAAGGGAACCCGGCAGACCCGAAGGCCTCCCGCACACAGCCGCCATAACAGATAAACGCCTAGCATCAAAACCAGACGTTGAGGGGGTTGGTACGTGTGCACCTTGGCGAATCGGACTTGCACGTCCGGTCACCGATTGTTCGATGACCGAGCGAGACTAGCTACGTGGTCCGGCCGAAACAAGGCCGTGGGATTTTCTAGGAAAGGTCCTGTAAATGAAAGGGATCAGTCTTGCTGGCCCTTAAAAAGTAGGCGTATGAGGAAGGAAATGGCGATCGTTCCCACGCTCCGCGTGGGAATGCCGCCTTGGACGCTCCGCGTCCGCTCTTGAAGTCGTGACGCAGAGCGTCACCGGATGCGTTCCCACGCAGAGCGTGGGAACGAGCTGCCGAGCGGCGTGTTCAGCCACCATTCTTCCCATTCCCTTCCAACTGCCCCAACGGCACCCGCCGCTCTATCGCGCTCGACAAGATGATCGAGGTCTTGCTGAACCCGAACTTAGCCACCCGGTTGATCAAACTCTCCAGCTCCGGCATCGAGCCCACCGCCGCCTGCATAATCACGCATGGATCGCCGGTCACCCGGTGGCATTCAGTCAACTCAGGAATTTCCGCCAGCGCGTCGTACACCTTCTGGCTCCCATGATTGGTCAACCGTAACTCAATCACGCATTGGATCGGCAACCCCACCTTCGACAGGTCGACCTTGGCCTGGTACCCGGTAATCACACCACTGGCTTCCAGTTTCGCCACTCGCTCAGCCACGGCGGGCGCCGACAGGTTTACCGTGCGCGCCAATTGCGCGTAGGACGCGCGGCCGTCTTCCAGCAGGGCGCTGAGAAGCATGCGGTCGTATTTGTCCATGATAAGGCTCCGGGAATACGTGGCTTTCGAATGCACGGTTTATAGCGTTGATAACCATGCTTTGAAAAGTGTACGGGCGCTTTAAACAGGTTTTGTAACTTATGTTTATAGGCGCAGATTCCTAAAATAACGCTCCTTTGTCCTGCCGCAAGAGCTGCCCAATGCCTGGCCCACGTCGCTTTCCCTTACCGTTGATCGCCGCCTTTTTTGCGTTGTACGTGATCTGGGGGTCTACCTACCTGGTGATTCGCATTGGTGTGGAGTACTGGCCGCCGCTGTTGCTGGCGGGGATCCGCTTCATGACGGCAGGCGCGCTGATGTATGGCTTCCTGCGCTGGCGCGGGGCCCCGGCGCCGACCTGGGTTCAGTGGAAGGCCGCCGCGAAGATTGGCATTTTGCTGCTGACCTTTGGTAACGGTGCGGTGAGCGTGGCCGAGCATACGGGCGTGGCGTCCGGTGTGGCCGCGTTGGCGGTGGCGACGGTGCCGTTGTTTACCTTGCTGTGTGGCTATTTCTGGGGTGCACGCAATACCCGTCTGGAATGGGCCGGCGTAGTGCTGGGGATTATCGGCATCGCCATGCTCAATATGGGCTCCAACCTGCAATCGAGCCCAAGTGGCGCGGCCTTGTTGATTTTTGCGGCGGCGGCCTGGGCCTTTGGTTCGGTGTGGAGCAAGCATTTGCCGCTGCCCCAGGGTGCCATGGCCAGTGCGGCGGAGATGCTGATTGCCGGGTTTGTGCTGCTGGTGCTCAGTGCCGTCAGCGGCGAGCACCTGCAAGCCATGCCGCCGCTGGAAGGCTGGCTGGCCCTGGCGTACTTGACGGTGTTCGGTTCGATCATCGCCTTCAATGCCTATATGTACCTGCTCAAGCACGTGCGCCCGGCGGCGGCGACCAGCTATGCCTACGTCAACCCGGCGGTGGCGGTGTTGCTCGGGATTGTGTTTGTCGGTGAGACCATCGGCAAGGAAGAAGCCCTGGCGATGCTGGTGATCATCAGCGCGGTGCTGCTGATCAGCCTGCCACAGTGGCGAAAGCCGAAACCGGATTTAGGGTAAACTGCGGCGCATTGCGACCTTGCGCTGAACTTTTCCTACGGTAATTCCATGACTTTCGCCACCCTTGGCCTGATCGAACCCTTGCTGCGCGCCCTTGAGACGCTTGGCTACCAGACCCCGACGCCGGTGCAGGCCCAAGCCATTCCGGCCGTGCTGGCCGGTCGCGACCTGATGGCCGCGGCCCAGACCGGCACCGGCAAGACCGCCGGTTTCGCCGTGCCGCTGCTGCAATTGCTGACCATGGAAGGGCCGAAAGTCACCCCCAACTCAGTACGCGCGCTGATCCTGTGCCCGACCCGCGAGCTGGCCGAGCAGGTTCACGCCAGCGTCGCCGAGTACGCCCAAAACTTGCCGCTGACCACGTACGCCGTGTACGGCGGCGTGAGCATCAACCCGCAGATGATGAAGCTGCGCAAGGGTGTCGATGTGCTGGTGGCCACCCCTGGCCGCCTGATCGACCTGTTCCGCCAGAACGCGCTGAAACTCAATCAGCTGCAAACCCTGGTGCTGGACGAGGCCGACCGGATGCTCGACCTGGGCTTCTCCGAAGAACTGGCGAACATCTACCGCATGCTGCCGAAAAAGCGCCAGACGTTGCTGTTCTCCGCGACGTTCTCCGACGAGATCCGCCAGTTGGCCGGGCAGATGCTCAACGACCCGCTGACCGTCGAAGTCAGCCCGCGCAACGTCGCCGCCAACACCGTCAAGCAATGGGTGGTGCCGGTGGACAAGAAGCGCAAGGCGGAGCTGTTTGTGCACCTGATGCGCAAGGGCCGCTGGAAGCAGGTGCTGGTGTTCGCCAAAACCCGTAACGGTGTGGATGCACTGGTGGAAAAACTCCAGGGCCTGGGTATCAATGCCGACGGGATCCACGGCGATAAGCCACAAGCCACGCGCCAGCGGGCGCTGGATCGCTTCAAGAGCAGCGACGTGCAGATCCTGGTGGCCACCGACGTGGCGGCCCGTGGCCTGGACATCGAAGACTTGCCACTGGTGGTCAACTTTGACCTGCCGATCGTCGCCGAGGATTACATCCACCGCATCGGCCGTACCGGTCGTGCGGGCAACACCGGCGAGGCGATTTCCCTGGTGTGTGCCGATGAAGTGAACATGCTGTCGGCCATTGAGATGCTCACCCGCCAGACATTGACCCGCAAGATGGAGCAGGACTTTGAGCCGGAGCATCGCGTGCCGGACACCGATGCCACGGGCCAAGTGGTGAAGAAACCGAAAAAGCCGAAGAAACCCAAGACGTCCGGTGGCGGCAAGCGCAACCTGGGCAAGTGGGTGGAAAGTGGTGAAGTGTCGGTGGCGGAGCCTTCGATCAAGCCAGTGCGTAAGGTGCCTGCGTTTAATACGGGTCCGCGTAAGAAGAAGTAAGGTCACTGTGGCGAGGGAGCTTGCTCCCGCTGGAGTGCGCAGCGCTCCCGCTTTTTTTGGGGCCGCTACGCAGCCCAGCGGGAGCAAGCTCCCTCGCCACAGGTAATCAGCTAGCGTTCAACCATTCCAGTACGCCACGCCCGGCAACCTGCCCGCTGGCAAAACACCCCGTCAGCAAATACCCGCCCGTCGGTGCTTCCCAATCGAGCATCTCGCCCGCGCAAAACACGCCCGGCAATTGCTTGAGCATCAGCCGCTCATCCAGCGCCTCAAACGGCACACCGCCAGCGGTACTGATGGCCTCATCCATCGGCCGGGTTTTCACCAGCGTCAGCGGCAGCGCCTTGATATCGACTGCCAATTGCGCGGGATCATTGAAGTGCTCCGCCGGTGCCAATTCGCGCAACAGAGCGGCCTTCACCCCATCCAACCCCAACTGGCTGTGCAAATGTTTGCTCATCGAGCGTGACCCGCGCGGCTTGCTCAGCGCCGCAATCACCTTGTCCAGCGGCTTGCTCGGCAGCAGGTCGAGATGCACGGTGGCCGATCCATCGCGATTGATGGCCTCGCGAATCGGCGCCGACAGCGCATAGATCAGGCTGCCCTCGATACCGGTGGCGGTGACCACGCATTCGCCCAACCGGGGCTTGTCGCCTGCCAACCCGATGGCGACGTTTTTCAACGGTGCACCGGCGAATTTGCTGACCATCAGGTCGCTCCAGGCCGACACCTCGAAGCCGCAATTGCTCGGTTGCAGCGGGGTGTACGGCACCCCCTTGTCTTCCAGCAACGTGAGCCAGGCCCCGTCGGAGCCCAGTCGCGACCAACTGCCGCCACCCAAAGCCAACAGCACGGCGTCGCTGTGGACCGTTTTTTCGCCGTCCGGGCTGTGGATAAGTAAGCTGCCGTCGGCGGTCCAGCCCAGCCAGCGATGCCGGGTGTGGATAACCACGCCCTGGTCCCGCAGGCGCTTGAGCCACGCGCGCAGCAGCGGGGCGGCTTTCATGTCGGTGGGAAACACCCGGCCGGAGGTGCCGACAAAGGTTTCAATGCCCAGCCCATGAATCCATTCACACAACGCCTCGGCACCAAACGCTCGCAGCAACGGCGCCATAAACGGCGCCCGCTCGGCATAACGCGAGAGGAATGCCGGGTACGCCTCGGAGTGGGTGATGTTCATGCCGCCCACGCCCGCCAGCAGGAACTTGCGCCCCACCGACGGCATGCCGTCGTACAGGTCCACCTGGATGCCGGCCTGGCTCAACACTTCGGCCGCCATCAGTCCGGCGGGGCCGCCGCCGATAATGGCAACGCGGGGGGTGGCAGTGGCGGACATCAGCGGGCCTGGTCAATAAGGAAAGGGCGCACATTGTAAGCAATGCGACGCCCTTGTGCAGGCGCTATCAGGCAAAGCCGGTGTTGGTGATGGGCGGGTACTCGTCGTCGCGGTCTTGCTGGGTGATCGGGCCGCCCGTCAGGCCGTATTTATCCAGGACCGGTACCAGGTCGCCAAAAAACTGGTCCTGTTGTTTTTCCCGTTTAACCACTTCGATGATCGGGAACACAAACGCGGTAACGATGCCCACACCCGCTGCCGCCCAGCCGAGCACGCCGGCAAAGGTCCCGGCGATGGCGGCGGCGTCGGCCACGCCGAACAGCCCTGCGCCGCCTTCGATGATTGAGGCCACCGCCGCACCCGTGCCCAGTGCGCCGCCGGTCAGCGAGAAGCCGGCGTTGAGTTTGTCCCCGGCAAACGCGCTGTTTACCCCGCTGATCAGGCCGAACACGCCACCGATAAAGCTACCGGTGCCGCCCACCAGTTTGCCGAGGTTGCCCAGGCGGTTGAGGCCGTCGGTGTTCTGCACCATCTTGCCGGTGGGGAAGTCGCCGATACCCTGGGGCTTGCTTGGGTCGATCGGCGTGGGCTTCCAGGTCATGCCATAACCGGCTTCCTTGGCGTATTTGGTGCCGCCTTCGGTGAGCAGGCCGGCAAACTGCATGCCCGCCGCCACGCGCCCGGCGTTGTCGGCCGGGCTGTTGCCGCCGGTGGCCGAACGCGCCGCCAATACGCCGCCGGCCAGCAGGGCGCTGCCGATGTGCAGCAGCCCCTGTTTATAGGCATCGCTGGCGTTGAGCTTGAGCCCATCAACAGCCTTGGGCAGCACGTCGCTGATCTTCTGGCCCTGGCGGTTTACGTCCCACATCGAGCGGATCAGCGAGATCACGTCCTGCGGTTTGATCTGCGCGCCGGTGGCGTCCTTGAACAGGTCGGGGTCGTCGGCCATGGCCTTGTCGATGATGGCCTCGGTCTTGGCCTCGTCGAAGTTGCCGTTGTCGTCGCCGAAGGCGCCTTTGAGTACGTCATCGCTGGCACCGTTGACCAACGTGTCGGAGACCGCCTGATTGACGTATTGCTGCACCGTCGAGGCGTCCTGGGCCGACACCTTGTCGCCAAGAAACTCCTTGAGCAGCGCGGCGTGGGCGGCGTATTGGCCGATGGCGGTCATCGGGTCGGCGTTCGGTTGGGCGAGGGCATCGTCCAGGTCCTTGCCGTTGAGGATATGGTCGGTGAAGTACTGTTGGATGTCCCCCGACTTGCCGGATTTGTCGGCAATGGCGGACAGGTCGACATTGCCGTCGCCGCCCAGGGCCAGGTCGGTCAGGGTGGCGTCGGTGCCGGCCAGGCTCAGGGCGTCCATCAGCGACAGCGGTTTGCCGTCGGCGTCCTGGGTGCCCAGGGCGGTGTTGATCACGTTGCCGCTGTTGATCTGGCTGTCCTGGTAGGCCTGCAGTTCGTGCTTGATCGCCGGGTCGCTGTTGGCAATATCCCGCATGCCGGAGGCCTGGTTTTGCGACAGGAAGGTCTTCACGTCCGGGTCAGCGGACAGCTGGCCGATGGCGGCGTCGAGTTGGTCGGTGACTTTGGACTTGGTCGGGTTGAGGTGGTAGACGCTGTCGGCCTCGATCCCGGCGTACAGGTCGCCGTCACCCACCTTGTCACTGGCGGCCATGCGCGCGCGGGCGTCGCTGATTTCCATCATCACCGCGGCCTTGGTCTTGCCGTCATAGTTCTCGGGATGTTGCAGCACGTCCTGGGTCAGCTTGGAAGTGTCGACATCCGCGACCGCGCTGCGCACCGAGGCGTTGCTGAGCATCATCAGCACGCCGTGGTCGTCTGTGGGGGCCTGGTTTTCCAGCCAGGCGCCGAGGTTTTTCTGCTGAACGATGCCGTCAGCGGTGGCGGTGGCGGGCAGGTCGCCGGCCATGTCGAGGGTGCGCAGCATGCCGGGGGTGGACCAATAGCCGGCGGCGCCGGTCAGTTCGGTGCTCAGGCCCGCGTCATCCTTGATCGCGTTGAGGTTGGTGGCGTTCAGGCTGCCATTGTTGGCGCGCTGGTTGTCGCCCTGCATTTGCGGGCCGGCGCTGCTGACGAGGGAAATATTGGCCATGACGATGGCGGCGGACTTGGCGTTTTCCTTGGCCAGGCTGCTGGCGTCGGGGTTCTTGCTGAGGAACTTGCTGTAGGAACTGGAGGCGGCCGACAGGTCCTTGTTCGACTGGCTGATGAATTTGTCCACATCGGCGTGGGTAATCACCCCGTCGCTCTTGCCCAGGCCGCCGCTGTCGAGGGCATTCATCAGGCTCGGGCTGCCCGCCAGGTACTTGAGGCACGCTTGGGCCTCGGGCGGCAGGTCGGCGGGCGGGTTGGAAAAGTCGATGGGGCGGTCGTGCAGGCCCCACGCGGTCCAGTTGTCGCTGAGCATTTTGGCGGCGGCGTGGGGGCGGTCCAGGTCGCGCTCTTCCTGGGTCGGCGCGCTGCCGGTGTTGCCGGCGATCGTGTCCCAGTCCTTGGCGCCGCTGGCGTAGGGGGAGTTGTCGATCCAACTGGTGTCGACCGCGCCGCCGGTGCCGAAGATGCCGTTCGACTCCTTGACCACCGAGGCGTACAGGTCGGGGCTCATGCTCTGGGACACAATGATTTTATCGCCGGAGGCGGTTTCATAGCGGATCAGGCCGTGGCCGAGTTCTTCCGGGGTGCCTACCAGGCTCACGCTGCCGGCTTCGTCGGCGCCGGCCAGGCGGTAGCCTGCGTTTTTGCTGTCGTTGATCAGGCCCCAGGTTTCACCGTCGGACTTCACTTGATCGTACAGGGCGGGGTTCACTTCCCGACTGACAATGACCTTGTCGCCTGACAAGGTTTCGTAGCGGATAAACCCCGGGCCTACTTCATCGGGCGGGCCGATTTCGGTGTAGGTGTCCAGCCCGGGCGCGGTGTCGCCGGCCTGGGCGATGCGGTAGCCGTCGGCCTTGCTCTGGTTCAGGGCGTTGACGCCGTCGACTTTGCTGGCCATGCCATCAAACAGATAAGGCGTCATCTGTTTGATAATGATGATGTCCTGGCCTTCGCGGGTCTTCAGGTCCAGCACGTTATCGGAGAGCTTGGTGATGCTGGCGATGTCGGCCAGGGGCACCCCGGTGTTGCTGATGTCGGCCAGGTTCGGGTCGTTGAGGTGGTCGATTGCCACCGGGTCGCCGCTGGCTTTGACGGCGGCGATCTTCTGGTCCCGGGTGTTGTCGGTGACCCCGGTGCTGGCCAGTACCTTGAAATCACGGGTGTTGGCCGGTTCCTTCTGGCCGGACAGTGCGCGATTTACCGCCATGTCGAAGGTCGCTGCGACCTTTTTCAACGCGTCATCATTGTCGGGGGTGGGGCCGCTGCCGATCTTGTAAGTTGCCATGCGCGAGTGCTCTGAACCGGAAAGACGTTCAGGGTGATCCTGGATTTTGGCAGTTTTGTTTCAGTGTGCGGGGGCGGGGGCAATTTGCACAATGATTCACACGGACAGGCTTTTTGGAGGGCGCGCGTGCCTCAGTGACAACCTGATGACGTCCAGACCCGCTGTGCACTGTGGTGCAAAATCCCGTGGCGCCGGGCCAGGGCCGGGCGGTCCTTGCTGTAGCCGCCGCCGATCACGCCGACCACCGGAATATCGCGGCCCAGGCAGTGGCGCATCACGCTTTCATCGCGGGCGGCCACGCCTTGGTCTGTCAGCTTGAGGTAACCGAGGGCGTCGTCCTTGTGCACATCTACGCCGGCGTCGTACAGCACCAGGTCGGGTTGATACAGCGGCAACAGGTAGTTGAGGGCGTCGTCGACGACCTTGAGGTAATCCGCGTCGCCCATGCCCATGGGCAACGGGATGTCCCAGTCGCTTTCGGCCTTGCGGGCGGGGAAGTTTTTTTCGCAGTGCAGGGACACGGTGATCGCGTCCGGCGTGTTGTGCAGGATACGTGCGGTGCCGTCGCCCTGGTGCACGTCGCAGTCGAAGATCAGCACCCGGTTGACCCGCCCGCTGGCCAGCAGGTAATGGCTGATCACGGCCAGGTCATTGAAGATGCAGAAACCCGCCGGGTAATCGTAGTGGGCGTGATGGGTGCCGCCGGCCAAATGGCAGGCCAGGCCGTGTTCCAGCGCCTGCTCGGCGGCCAGCAACGAGCCGCCCACCGCGCGCACGGTGCGCCGGGCCAAGGCTTCGCTCCACGGCAGGCCGAGGCGCCGTTGGTCTTCGCGGGACAACTCGCCGCTCATGTAGCGTTCGATATACCCAGGTTCATGAGCCAGGGCCAGAATCTCGGCTGGGCACAGTTGCGGGCGCAGCAGTTGGCTGTCCCGGGTCAGGCCGCTCTCCACCAGGTGGTCACGCAGCAGGCGGAACTTGTCCATGGGGAAGCGGTGGTCCGCCGGGAACTCGGGGCTGTAGTCGTCGTGGTAGATCAATGGCAAAGGCATGGCGATTTCTGACGGGAACCAGCGACGGATCTTAACAGCGCGTTACACTCACGCACATGGCAAGGGAGGGGGATCAATGGAGCCGATACTGGAATTGGAAAGCGCACGCCTGGTGCTGCGCCAATGGAGCGATGCCGACTTGCCGGAGTTTGCGCGCATGTGCGCCGACCCGCAGGTGATGCGGTATTTCCCGGCCACCTTGAGCCGCCTGGAAAGCGCCGCGCTGATCGGGCGCATTCGCGGCCATTTCGCCGAGTACGGCTTTGGCCTGTGGGCCTTGCAGCGCAAGGACAGCGGCGAATTCATCGGCCTCACCGGCTTGCTGAATGTGAGCTTCTACGCCCCGTTCACCCCGGCGGTGGAAATTGGCTGGCGCCTGGCCCGGGAGCACTGGGGCCTGGGTTACGCCAGTGAGGCCGCCTGGACCGCCCTGCGTTGTGGTTTCGACCGGCTGAAGCTGGACGAGGTCGTCGCGTTTACCACTGAAGCCAATCTGCCATCACAAAAAGTCATGCAGGCCATCGGTATGCATTACGATCCCCTGGCAGATTTTGAACACCCCAAGGTCGCAGCCGATGACCCGGTGCGGCATCATGTGTTGTATCGCATCACCCGCGCCCAATGGTTGGACACGCTGCACGGATAAGCAGCCCGGAATGCCCAATAGATTGTTGTAGGAGATGCTTTATGAGCCAAGTGTTGGAAGATCTGGTGGACCTGCTGACCCTGGAGCCGATCGAGGAAAACCTGTTTCGCGGCCGCAGCCAGGACCTGGGCTTTCGCCAGCTGTTCGGCGGCCAGGTATTGGGCCAGTCGTTGTCGGCGGCCAGCCAGACCGTTGAAGAAACCCGGCATGTGCATTCGTTGCACGGTTACTTCCTGCGCCCGGGCGATGCGGCGTTGCCGGTGGTGTATTCGGTTGACCGGGTGCGCGACGGCGGCAGTTTCAGCACGCGCCGGGTGACGGCGATCCAGAAGGGCAACCCGATTTTCACCTGCAGCGCCTCGTTCCAGTACGACGAAGAAGGCTTCGAGCACCAGACCACCATGCCGGTGGTGGTCGGCCCGGAAAACCTGCCGTCGGAGCTGGAGCTGACCCAACAGCGCGCGCACCTGATTCCTGAGCACATGCGCGAAAAGCTGCTGTGCCCCAAGCCGATCGAAGTGCGGCCGGTGACCGAGAAAGACCCGTACAACCCGCAGCCGTCCGACCCGGTCAAGTACGTGTGGTTTCGCGCGGATGGCGCCTTGGCCGACTCGCCGGCGCTGCACAAATACCTGTTGGCCTACGCCTCGGACTTCGGCCTGCTGACCACCTCGTTGCTGCCCCATGGCAAGACGGTTTGGCAGAAAGACATGCAAGTCGCCAGCCTCGACCATGCGCTGTGGTTCCACGCCGATTTGCGTGCCGATGACTGGTTGCTCTACGCCATGGACAGCCCGTGGGCCGGCAACTCCCGTGGGTTCTCCCGGGGCAGCGTGTACAACCGCGCCGGGCAATTGGTGGCGTCGGTCACGCAGGAAGGCTTGATTCGTCATCGCAAGGACTGGGCATGAGCCTGGCGGAAGTGAAGCATTGGGTGTTCGACATGGACGGCACCCTGACGGTGGCCGTGCATGACTTTGCGGCGATTCGCGTGGCGCTGGGTATTCCGGCGACTGACGATATTCTGACCCACCTGGCGGCGTTGCCTGCTGATGAAGCCGCCGCCAAACATGCCTGGTTGCTGGAGCATGAGCGCGAGTTGGCGCTGGGCTCGGTGGCGGCTGTCGGTGCGGTGGAGTTGGTGCGGGAATTGTCCGGGCGGGGTTATCGCCTGGGCATCCTGACGCGCAATGCGCGGGAGCTGGCCCATGTGACGTTGCAGGCGATCGGCCTCGCGGACTGCTTTGCGGTCGAGGATGTGCTGGGGCGTGATGATGCGCCGCCCAAGCCGGATCCGGGTGGGTTGCTGAAACTGTCGCAAGCGTGGGGCGTGGCGCCGCAAGCGATGGTGATGGTCGGTGATTACCGGTTTGATCTGGATTGCGGGCGGGCGGCGGGCACGAAGACGGTGCTGGTCAATCTGCCGGAAAACCCGTGGCCGGAACTGGCGGATTGGCATGCCGAGGATTGCGCGGTGTTGCGCCGGATGCTCTAACCCCAGGCAATGAAGATCAAATGTGGGAGCTGGCTTGCCTGCGATGCAGACACTGCGGTGTATCAGTAACACCCAGCGGATGCCATCGCAGGCAAGCCCGCTCCCACATTTTTGATCCGGTTTCGTCAGTTAGCGGGAGAACAACACCTTCTGCCCTTCAGGCGACGTAAACATCCCGTCCCCGTTATGCCCAACCCCCGGCACTTCAACCAGTTTGTGGCCCAACTGCGGGTGCCGCTGCTTGAGGTAGTCGAAGTAGTTGTGCCCGCGAATCAAGCGATACGCGCCCTGGGTTTCAGCCCCGCAGCTCTTGTCCAGTGCCGGGTGATTCGGGTCGGTGTCCTGCTGGCCCAAGAGGTAGGTGACATTGCGCGACACATACGCCTGCTCAAGCTGCTCGGCACTTTGCCCCTTGGCGTAGTCCGGCAGGTTCTGCATGCCGTACTTCCAGTCGTTGAAACCCGGGCAACTGGCGACGTCGAATTTCACCGGACGCTGCGGGCTGAAGTACGCGTAGGACGACGGGTTGGCCACCACATAACGCAGGCTGATGCCTTCGGTTTGCAGCAGCGGGTGATCATGGCCGGTCAAGGCAAAGCGCTGCACCACCTGGCCGCCACCGGAATGGCCGGCTACCACGATTTCCTTCAGGTTCGGGAAAAGCTTGCGGTTGCCCAGGTGCTTGATGATCTGGTCCAGGGCGCCATAGGAGCTGATCTGGCCCGGGCCGGTGGACGGCTCGCCGGCCATCCAGTCATTGCTGTTCCAGCGCAGGGTCTGGCTGTCGATCTGATTACGCTTGAGGTCGGTCTGGTTGAGAAACTGCGGTGCAATCACCAGGGTGTTGGCGTTTTGCCCCGCGGCTTCGGCGGCTTTTTCGCCGCTTTCCAGGTAGGTCATGGCGTTGCGCAAGCGACCATGCACGATGATCAGCGCACGGGTGACCTGAGGCAGCGGCTGGCGCCAGTCCTGGCTCAAGCCGACGCTGAGGTCGCCGGCATCCAGGTGAAAACGATCGGGACTGACCACCTTGACGCCATGCTCGGCGGCCCAGGTGGAGGAGGAACAGGTGATCAACAAACCTAACAGCAGACCCAGTCGTTTATTCATTTAAAGGCTCTTGGCGGTAAAGGTGTCGCATTGAGTGATCTGGCCCTGGGCGAAGCCGGTCTTGAACCAGCGAACCCGCTGTGCCGAGGTGCCGTGGGTAAACGAGTCAGGCACCACACGGCCCTGACCCTGTTGCTGCAAGCGGTCATCGCCAATGGCATTGGCCGCATTCAGTGCTTCTTCAATATCGCCGGGCTCCAGCCAGTTCAGGCGCTTTTGCGCCCGGTTGGCCCACACCCCGGCGAAGCAGTCGGCTTGCAGTTCCTGGCGCACCAGCAGGCCGCCGTCACCTTGCATCTGCCGGCCTTGCTGGCGGGCGGCCTGAATCTTCGCCGAGATGCCCAGCAGCGTCTGAACGTGGTGCCCGACTTCATGGGCGATCACGTAGGCCTGGGCGAAATCGCCGGCGGCCTTGAAGCGTTGGGACATTTCCCGGAAGAAATCCAGGTCCAGGTACACCTGCTGGTCTGCCGGGCAATAGAACGGCCCGCTGGCAGACGTGGCGCCACCGCAGGCGGAATTCACCCGGCCACGGAACAGAATCAATTTGGGGTTCTTGTAGGTCAGGCCGTTTTCCTGGAACACCTGGGCCCAGGTGTCTTCGGTGTCACCGAGCACGGCGCGCACGAAGTCGGCCTGTTCATCATTGGCCGGCGGCGCCTGGCGGGTTTGCGGGCTGACGGAGGGCGCTTGCTCGGTGAGTTGGCCGCTGAGTTGCCCGAGGATCTGCATCGGGTCCTGGCCGGTCAGCCAGCCGATGCCGACGATCAGCACGATCGCCGTCAGGCTCAGGCCTTTGCCGCCGCCAAAGCGCATGCCACCGCCACCGCCGCCACTGTCATCGCGGGCGTCCACCACGTTGTCGCTGCGTCGGCCTTTTTTCCATAGCATGTGGCAATCCTCTTGATGAACCTGCAGCTCAGTGTTGTTGGTGTGTCGGGTTGGCGCCAGTCCGGCTGTCGGTGGCGAGGGGGCTTGTCCCCCGTTGGGCTGCGCAGCAGCCCCAATAAGAACACCGAATTCCTCCAAAAAGAACACCCTGGCCTGTTATGGGGCTGCTGCGCAGCCCAACGCGGGGCAAGCCCGCTCGCCACAGGTGAGGGGTGTCCGGCGGGGAGTTGTTGGTGTCAGTCGCGGCAATACCCTTCACCGGTGTCGACGATCAGGCAATCCTTCTTGTCGGCCAGCCATTTCAGGCCGGTGGCTTCGCCGTCGCCGGCGCTCAGGATTTGCGGGCCGTCGGGGCGTTCAAAGGTGATGCCGTCTTCAGCGGCTTCGCCCTTGAAGGTGCCGGAATCATCGTCATCCAGGCCATATTTCATGGTCAGTACATAGTGGCCGCGGCCGATGCTGTCGTCCTTGGCGATGGTCAGGTTCAGGCCTTCGACGCCGATCCACTTGCCGACCCATTGGTCGGTGGGCAGCACTTGCGGTACCAACGTTGCCTGAATGGAGGGCGGGGCGGGTGTTTTGGCGGGCTCCGGGTGTTTATCGCAGGCGCTGAGCAGGGCAAGGGTCGAAAGCATAAACAGGGTTTTTTTCATGGTGCGAAGGCCTTGGTTAAAAAACGCGCAATGGACGGGCGGACGTGGAGCGTTGGACTGGATAACCGCAATTTAGTGCGCTGTTCGAACAGTGTTTGGTTATGCTCTTGAGCGAGGCGCGTCACACGTTCTAGATTATGCCGCGGTATGCGGCGGTCATTTCAGCCTGCCACTCAAGAGAATGCAATGACCCTCAGCACTCCACTTTCCGGCGTCAACCACCCGCTCAAAGGCATTTTGCTGATTGTGGTGGCCACCTTTCTGTTTTCCAGCCACGACGCGCTGTCCAAATACCTGGCCGGGTTTTACCCGATCGTGATGGTGGTGTGGGCCCGGTACCTGGTGCACACGCTGTTGATGGCCGGGATCTTCCTGCCGCAATCAGGCCTGCGGGTGCTGCGCAGCAAACGGCCGTTGCTGCAAGTGGCGCGCGCCTTGTGCCTGTTGGGCACCAGCCTGTTCTTCACGGCGGCGCTGCACTTTATCCCGTTGGCCGAGGCCACGGCGGTCAACTTTCTTGCGCCGATCCTGGTCACTGCATTGTCGGTGCCGCTGCTGGGCGAACACGTGACCCGCGGCCAATGGCTGGCGGTGATTTGCGGGTTTATCGGGGTGTTGATCATCGTGCATCCGGGGGGTGAGCTGTTCACGCCGGCGGTGTTGTTGCCGCTGACCTCCGCGCTGTTCTTCTGCTTTTACCAACTGCTCACGCGCATCCTCAGCAAGTACGACACGCCGACCACCAGCAACTTCTTCGCCGGGCTGTGCAACACCTTGGTGATGAGTGCCCTGGTGCCGTTCTTCTGGCAAGTGCCGAGCCTGTGGCATGGGGTGTTGATGCTGGCGCTGGGCACGTGCGGGATGACCGCACACTTGATGCTGACCCAGGCCTTCCGCTTCGCGGCGCCGGCACTGCTGGCACCGTTCGGCTACTGCCAGATCGTGTTTGCGGGGTTGTTGGGCTGGCTGGTGTTCAACCACACCCCGGACCTGACCACCGTGGTCGGGATCGGGGTGATTTGCCTGAGCGGGTTGGCCGCTGCCTGGCAGCAGCGGCGCAGGTAGGAAACTCAGACCTCGACGGTCGGAATCTTGCGCGGCGCCATGAAGTACATCCAAATCAGCGCGATGAAGTACATCGCCGGAATCAGGGTGAACAGCACGGTGTAGTTGTTGTTTGTCACCGTCAGGATATGGCCGACAATCTGGGTCATGAACATCCCGCCGACCGCCGCGCACATGCCGCCAAAACCAAACACCGTGCTCATCATGTGCTTGGGCGTGTAGTCCATCACCAGGCTCCAGATGTTGGCGGTCCAGGCCTGGTGCGCGCCGATGGCCAGGGAGATGGCAAACACCGCGACCCACAGTTGGCTGGAACCGGCGGCCATGATCACCCCGACGATGCAGCAGGCGAACAACAGCATGGATAACAGCCGCGCCTTGATCGGATTCATCCCGCGACCAATCAGGAACGAAGACAGAATCCCGCCGCCAATGCTGCCGAAATCCGCCGTCAGGTAAATGATGATCAGCGGGATGCCCATCTGGGTCACGTTGATGCCCAGGTTGTACTGCTGATTCAGGAACGGCGGCAGCCAATACAGGTAGAACCAGAACACCGGCGCGGTCATCGAGTAGGCGAGGGCGAAGGCCCAGGTGCCGCGCATGCGCAGGATACGGCTGAACGGCACGCGGGGTTGTTCCGGTTCGACTTCCTGTTGCACGTAGTCCAGTTCCGATTGCTTCACGCTCGGATGCTCTTCCGGGTTGTAGTACTTCAACCCCCAGAACACCAGCCAGATGGCGCCCAGTGCCGACATGCACAGGAACGCGGCCTGCCAGCCCCACACGTGGAGGATCAGCGGCAGCAGCATGGGTGTCATCATCGCGCCGACGTTGGTGCCGGCGTTGAAGATCCCGGTGGCCACCGCACGTTCGCCGGCGGGGAACCACAGGCGGGTGGTCTTGACGCAGGCCGGGTAGTTGGCGGCTTCGGTCAGCCCGAGGATAAACCGGCAGACCATAAAGCCCACCGCCGAGGTGGCCAGGCCATGGGCGCCGGTGGCCAGGCTCCACAGCAGCACCGCGCAGAAGAACACGCGCTTGACGCCGACCCGGTCGATCAACCGGCCCTGCAGCACAAAGCCGATGGCGTAACCCACCTGGAACCAGAAGTTGATGTTGGCGTAGTCCATCGCCGTCCAGCTCATTTCCTTGGCCAGGATCGGCTGCATGACGCCGAGTGCGGCGCGGTCAATGTAGTTCAGGGTGGTGGCGAAGAACACCAGGGCCAGCATGCCCCAGCGGGTTTTACCGACCGCCATGGCGCCACGGATTTTGTCGCCGATGCCGCTAGGGGAATTGCTGTGGCGCACGGCCACGGCGGGAGTTTGCGAAGGCATGAGGAAGTACCCGTTTTTTTGAAATTTTTATGGTGTGTTCAGGGTCTTGGTTAACCGAGGCCGCTCAACAGGAGCGGGACTCAATGTGTTGTCGATGGTGCGCAGTGGCTAAAAAATCGTCAATTCGCGGATTGCCATTCTGTTCGATAATCGCCCATAAAACTAACTGGTTCGTACATTTCAATTGCTGTGAGGGGTTTGGCGGCCAATAATTTGCCGTAAATAAGGCATGCCACACTACCGGGAGTCGCCCCATGCAACGCTCCATCGCCACCGTTTCCTTGAGCGGAACCCTGCCGGAAAAACTCGAAGCCATCGCGGCGGCCGGGTTTGATGGCGTGGAAATCTTCGAAAACGATCTGCTGTATTACGACGGCAGCCCGCGGGAAGTCAGGCAGATGTGCGCCGACCTCGGCATTGCCATCACCTTGTTCCAGCCGTTCCGGGATTTTGAAGGCTGCCGCCGCGACCGCCTGGCACGCAACCTGGAGCGAGCCGAGCGCAAGTTCGACTTGATGCAGGAACTGGGCACCGACCTGGTGTTGGTGTGCAGTAACGCGTCAGCCGATTCCGTCGGCGATGAACGCATTCTGCTGGATGACTTGAGCCTGCTGGCCGAACACGCCGGCCGCCGTGGCCTGCGCATTGGCTATGAAGCGCTGGCGTGGGGGCGGCATGTGAACACCTGGCAACAGGTGTGGAACCTGGTGCGCAAGGTCGATCACCCCAGCCTCGGCGTGTTGCTCGACAGCTTCCACACGCTGTCCCTCAAGGGCGACCCGAGTGCCATCGCCGAGATCCCCGGCGACAAGATTTTCTTTGTGCAGATGGCCGACGCGCCGATCCTGGCGATGGACGTGCTGGAGTGGAGTCGGCATTTTCGCTGCTTCCCCGGCCAGGGCGAATTTGACCTGGCGGGCTTCCTCGCGCCGATCATCAAGAGCGGTTATACCGGGCCGTTGTCCCTGGAGATTTTCAACGACGGCTTCCGCGCCGCACCGACCCGGGCCAACGCCGCCGACGGCCTGCGCTCGCTGCTGTACCTGGAAGAGAAGACGCGCCAGCGTTTGGAGCAAGAGGCGCCGCCGGCCCCCGAGATTCTGTTTGAAACCCCGGCCGCCAGCGAATACGACGGCATCGAGTTCCTGGAATTTGCCGTGGATGAAAACCTCGGTGCCAAGCTCACCTCATGGCTGGAGCGCCTGGGCTTCGTCAAGGCCGGGCAGCATCGTTCCAAGAGCGTCAGCCTGCTGCGCCAGGGCGATATCAACCTGATCCTCAATTGCGAACCCTATTCCTTCGCCCATAACTTTTTTGAGGCCCACGGCCCATCGTTGTGCGCCACGGCGATCCGCGTGAAAGACAGCGCCAAGGCCCTGGAGCGGGCGGTGGCCTACAAGGGCCAGCCGTACCGCGGCCTGGTCGGCCCCAATGAGCTGGAACTGGCGGCGGTGCGTGCACCGGATGGCAGCCTGATTTACCTGGTGGACCAGCATGAAGGCGGGCTCTACGACACCGATTTCAACCTGCAACCGGCGCGCGCGGCCAGCGGCGGCCTGCTGCGCATCGACCATATGGCGATGGCGTTGCCTGCCGACAGCCTCGACAGTTGGGTGCTGTTCTACAAGAGCCTGCTGGATTTCGAAGCCGACGATGAAGTGGTGCTGCCCGACCCCTACGGCCTGGTGAAAAGCCGCGCACTGCGCAGCCGGTGCAGCTCGATTCGCCTGCCGCTGAATATTTCCGAGAACCGCAACACCGCGATTTCCCACGCGCTGTCGAGCTATCGCGGCTCGGGTGTGCACCACATTGCCTTCGACTGTGCGGACATTTTCGCCGAGGTCAGCCGGGCCAAGGACGCCGGCGTACCGCTGCTGGATATTCCGCTGAACTACTACGACGATCTGGCGGCGCGGTTTGATTTTGATGACGAGTTCCTCAGCCAGCTCGCGTATTACAACGTGCTGTACGACCGTGATGCCCAGGGCGGTGAGCTGTTTCACGTGTACACCGAACCGTTTGAAGGCCGGTTTTTCTTCGAGATCATTCAGCGCAAGAACGGTTATGCCGGTTACGGTGCGGCCAACGTGGCGGTGCGTCTGGCAGCCATGGCCAAGTCCCGCAGCGGTGCGGCGCGCCAGGCCAGGTTGTAAGGTGCCGGCGCTTCCTTCGGCGTGCAGCGCGGCCCATAATCACCGCCTGCACCTAAGGCCGTGAGCGCACCATGACCCTGACTTCCGAGCTTCCCGCCGCGGCCCTTGCGCCGCGCAAGAGTCGCAAGAACAACCCGGAAAAGACCCGCGAAAACATCCTGCAGGAAGCCATCGTCGAGTTCGTCACGCAGGGCCTTTCCGGCGCTCGGGTGGACGCGATCGCCGAGCGCATCCAGACCTCCAAGCGCATGATCTATTACTACTTCGGCAGTAAGGAGCAGCTCTACGTCGAGGTGCTGGAGAAGCTCTACGGCGATATTCGCAACACCGAAACCCGGATGAACCTGACGGCCCTGGAGCCGCGGGAAGCGATCCGGCGGTTGGTGGAATTCACTTTCGATCACCACGATCAGAACGTGGATTTTGTGCGGATCGTGAGCATCGAGAACATCCACAACGCCGAGTATGTAAAACAGTCGACGTCCATCAAGGCGATGAACAGCAACATCCTCGAAGCCCTCGGCACCACGTTGCGCCGGGGCGCCGAGTTGGGTGTGTTCCGCGCAGGGCTGGAGCCGTTGGACGTGCACCTGCTGATCAACTCGTTCAGCTTTTACCGGGTGTCCAACCGCCACACCTTCAGCGAGATCTTTCAGATCGAGTTGTCGGATGAGGCGGTCAAGCAGCGGCACCGGGCGATGATCTGCGAGTCGGTGTTGCGCTACCTGCAGGCTTGAATTTAACACTGAACAAATGTGGGAGCCGGGCTTGCCCGCGATAGGATCAACTCGGTTTGTCTGAAGTACCGAGGTGCTTGCATCGCAGGCAAGCCAGCTCCCACATTTTGATCCGGTTCCTGCAGTTAGTGGTTCATGCTCTGGAAGTGCGCCAGCATCCGCTCAGCATCCGCCACTTCCCCACTGAACAACTCAAACGCCTTCACCGCCTGAAACACCGCCATGTGGCCACCATCCAGGGTGCGGCAACCCAGGGCGCGGGCGTTGCGCAGCAGTTCGGTCTCCAGCGGGAAATACACAATCTCGGCCACCCACACATCGGCGCGCAAGGTGTCCAGTGGCACCGGCATGCCCGGCAGCTTGGCCATGCCCATCGGCGTGGTGTTCACCAGGCCGTCGGCCTCGGCCATGGCACTTTCCAGGTCATTGCCCGCCTGCGCCCGGCCCGCACCGAAGTGCTGGTTGAGGTTGTCCGCCAGGCTGCGGGCGCGCTCGGCGTCCATGTCGAAAATGCTCAACCGTTCCACACCTTCCCCCAGCAGCGCATGGGCCACCGCCGCCCCGGCACCGCCGGCGCCCATCTGCACCACGCGTTTGCGAGCCACGTCACTCAAGCCCCGGCGAAAGCCTTCGGCAAAACCCAGGCAGTCGGTGTTGTGTCCGATTCGCTCACCATCCCGGAACACCACGGTATTCACTGCGCCGATGCCCCGCGCCTCGGGCGACAGGTCGTCCAGCAACGGCAGGATCGCCTGCTTGCAGGGGTAGGTGATGTTCAGGCCGGTGAAGTTCATCTGCTCGGCCGCCATCAGCAGGTCGGGCAGGGCGCGGGTGTCCGTTTGCAACTGATCGAGGTCGATCAGGCGGTACAGGTAACGCAGGCCCTGGGCATCGCCTTCGTGCTCGTGCAGGGCGGGCGTGCGGGAGGCCTGGATGCCCGCGCCTATCAGGCCGGCGAGGATTCGACGTTTGGACACAGGGTTCATCCCTTCAAGGTCTTGCTGAAATGTTCAAGGGCCAGGTGATAACCATGGCTGCCAAAACCGGCGAGCACGGCCTTGGCGATAGGCGATACAAACGAGTGATGACGGAACGCTTCCCGGGCATGCACGTTGGACAAATGCACTTCGATTACCGGCACTTCACTGGCCACCAGCGCGTCGCGGATGGCCACCGAGGTGTGGGTCCAGGCCGCCGGGTTGATCACGATGCCGGCGCAACGGGCGCGGGCGCCGTGGATCCAGTCCAGCAGTTCGCCTTCGTGGTTGGTCTGGCGGAACTCGACTTTCAACCCGAGCTGTTCAGCGCTGCGGCCACACAGGGCGGCGAGGTCGGCGAGGGTTTCATGGCCGTAGGTGGCGGGCTCGCGAGTGCCGAGCAGGTTGAGATTGGGGCCGTTGAGCACCAGCACGATGGGCGGCATAAAGGGGTCTCCACTGTTGTTTTTGTCGGTGGAGTTAAAATGTACTGAATGGTTAGTTTGGTCAATCGACGGGGTGGGAAACGGGCGATTATCGAACGCCAATTGAAAGCGGGTGTGACGAGGATTCTCGCGCGTTGGGCGTTGGGCACTGTTTCCATGAACGGTTACAACACGGCGTTCGACGAATGGGGGCCTGCGACTAGCCTGTGGCGATAACTCCAGCAGGCGCTGCCGCTTGTCGGGCTGCAGGAGGAAAGTGTTACCTGGCAGAAAATAACCTAACGGATGGGTTAAGATGAAAGTAGGCACTTACAAAGGACATGTGATTGCGGTGTTTCTCAGGGATGAGCATTGCCCACCCCATGTGCATGTGGCTGGCAGGGAATGGAATGCGAGGTTTCGTTTTAGCTTTCTGGATGGCCGGGTGGAGTTGTGGGATGTGGACCCTGAAGGGAGGCGGCCAACGACAGCGGTCCTGGAGGGAATACGCGAGGCAATAATGCAGCGGCACTACCTGGCGCGGGCACGCAGGATTTGGTGGGAAAAGCTGCAAACAGTGTGTCTGGAGAATCACTCCTGGGATTGGGACGCCGGTGAGGTGTTACCCGGGTTGATCATTCAGCGGGGTGTTTATGTGATCGCACATGCCCGGCACGACGTCGTGGGGCAGAAAACCATTCTGAATCTGGTCAGGGCGCCGGGTTTTGTAGAGATCGACTTATGAAAAAAATCGTAAAAGCCAACGTTCTACCGTACGTACCGATCACCGAGGCCGATATCGACGCGGCGATAGACCGGGGGCGCAGGTCAAAGCGTCTGTACGCCAACGCCAGTAACGTGCGTTATGAGAATGACTGCCTGTCCATTGGCTTCAGCGACGGCAGTCGCATCCTGTTGCCGGTGGCGGGCCTGCCGGAGTTCGACGGGTTTACCTTGCAGGATTTCCAGCAGTTGGACGTCGGGTTTGGTGGCAGGGCGGTTTGCTGTGAGGCCCGGGACCTGGATGTTTCCATCACGGGCCTTATCGCCACAAGCGCGCCTTTAATGGCCCTGGCGACAAGCCTGGTGGCCTCCCACAACGGTCGCAAGAGCAGCGCCGCCAAATCCGCTGCCGCCCGAGCCAATGGCAAGAAGGGCGGGCGGCCACGCAAGGAGGTGCTGGAAGACGGTGATTCAACTGAGACATGAGTACCAATGTGAGGGCTGGACAGCTCCCACATTGGATACGTTCAGTGGCCTGGGTACTTAACGCCGGGTCAGCAACACGCCCGATTCCATGTGGTGGGTCCACGGGAACTGGTCAAACATCGCGCACTGGGTAATCCGGTGCGTGTCATGCAGTTGCGCAATGTTCGCCGCCAGCGTCTCCGGGTTGCAGGAGATGTACAGGATGTTTTCGAAGCGCCGGGTCAGTTCGCAGGTGTCCGGGTCCATGCCCGCACGCGGCGGGTCGACGAACACGCTGCCGAACTCGTAGCCCTTGAGGTCGATGCCGTGCAGGCGTCGGAACGGCCGCACTTCGTTCAAGGCTTCGGTCAGTTCTTCAGCAGACAAACGCACCAGGGTGACGTTATCCACCGCGTTTTCATCGAGGTTGCTCAGGGCCGCGTTCACCGAAGTCTTGCTGATCTCGGTGGCCAGCACTTTGCGTACGCGGGTAGCCAGGGGCAGGGTGAAGTTGCCGTTGCCGCAGTACAGCTCCAGCAAATCATCACGGCGATCGCCCAGGGCTTCGTACGCCCAGTTGAGCATCTTCTGGTTCACCGTGCCGTTGGGCTGGGTGAACGCGCCTTCGGGCTGGCGGTAGCTGAAGGTGCGCCCGCCAACGTCGAGTTTCTCGACCACGTAATCGCGGCCGATCACGTCACGCTTGCCCTTGGAACGGCCGATGATGCTGACATTCAGATCAGCCGCCAGCTTGTTCGCGGCGGTGTGCCAATGCTCGTCCAGCGGGCGGTGATAGCACAGGGTGATCATCGCATCGCCCGCCAGGGTGGTGAGGAACTCCACCTGGAACAGCTTGTGGCTCAGGGCGGCGCTGGCTTGCCAGGCGGCCTTGAGCTGCGGCATCAACTGGTTGATGCGCAGGCTGGCAATCGGGAACTCTTCGATGAGGATCGGCGTGCGCTTGTCATCCTGGGAGAACATTGCGTAGTGGCGCTCACCGCCTTCGCGCCACAGGCGGAACTCCGCCCGCAGGCGGAAGTTCTGCAAGGGCGAGTCGAACACCTGAGGCTCCGGCGCGTCGAACGGCGCCAGCAGGTCACGCAAGCGCGTGACCTTGTCTTGCAGTTGAACGGTGTAGCTTGCGGCGTCAAAAGTCATGCGTTGAACCAGCCCAGCTTGATCACAAACAGAATCGACAGGATCACCAGCGCCGGGTTCAGCTCACGGTAGCGGCCCGAAAGCAGCTTGATGGCGGTCCAGGCGATGAAACCGAAGGCAATGCCGTTGGCGATGGAATAAGTGAATGGCATCGCCAGGGCGGTGATCACCACCGGTGCGGCGACGGTGATGTCGTCCCAGTCGATTTCGGCCAGGCCCGAGGTCATCAGCACGGCCACAAACAGCAGCGCCGGCGCGGTGGCGAAGGCCGGTACGCTGGCCGCCAGTGGCGAGAAGAACAGCGCCAGCAGGAACAGGATCGCGACCACAACGGCCGTCAAACCGGTACGGCCACCGGCGCTCACGCCTGCCGCCGATTCGATATAGCTGGTGGTGGTGGAGGTGCCCAGCAGGGAGCCGGCCATGGCGGCAGTACTGTCGGCGATCAGCGCACGGCCCATCTTCGGCATGTGGCCGTCCTTGCCCATGAGACCTGCGCGCTTGGCGACGCCGATCAGGGTGCCGGAGTTGTCGAACAGGTCGACGAACAGGAAGGCGAAAATCACGCTCACCAGACCGATGTCCAGCGCGCCTTTAATGTCCAGCTGCAGGAAGGTCGGGGCCAGCGAAGGTGGCATCGACATCACGCCGCCGAACGGGGTAAAGCCCAGCACGATGGAGGCGATGGTCACCACCAGGATGCCGATCAACACTGCGCCGCGCACTTTCAGGGCTTCCAGCGCAACAATCAGCGCGAAACCCAGGGTGGCTAGGATCGGCGCCGGTTGTTTCAGGTCGCCCAGGCCCACCATGGTGGCCGGGTTGCTGACCACGATGCCGGCGTTGTGCAGGGCGATCAGCGCCAGGAACAGGCCGATACCCGCCGCAATCGCCGAGCGCAGCGGCAACGGGATGCTGTTGATGATCCATTCACGGATGCGGAAGATCGACAGCAGGAAGAACAGCACCGCCGAGATGAACACCGCCCCCAGCGCCACTTGCCAGGTATGGCCCATGTGCAGGACCACGGTGTAGGTGAAGAACGCATTGAGGCCCATGCCCGGTGCCAGGGCAATCGGGTAGTTGGCGATCAGGCCCATCACGGTGGAGCCGATGGCGGCCGCCAGGCAGGTCGCAACGAAGACCGCGCCCTTGTCCATGCCGGTCTCGCCGAGAATGCTCGGGTTGACGAACAGGATGTAGGCCATGGCCAGGAAGGTGGTGACGCCCGCAAGAATCTCGGTGCGCACATTCGTATTGTGTGCCTTGAGTTGAAACAGCTTTTCCAGCATGCCTGCTCCCAGTGACGCTATTTTGCGTCGTTATTTGTTGACCTCTAAGTCAAAGCACAAACTGCGCCAAGCGCCTGTGGTTCCAGAGAGGATCGGAAAAAGCGGCGCATCATACCAGCAGCCGAGGGCCAGTGGCGCATAGGCTTGATCATGGCCTTGAGGCATACTGCGCCGACGTTTATTACAGGGTCATCGACAGCATGAAAAAAGCCAGCGCCTGGAGTCTAGCTCTGTTCGGTTGTATCGGCCTGTGGCTCGGCGCAGCACCGGCTTGGGGCGCGCCTGCACCGGCGTTGAGCGAGGTGCGGGTATTCAAGGTGCAGTCGGCCACGTGCACGGAAACCATCCCTGAACGAGCGGCCAGCACCCAGATGTGCACGCACCGCGGGCAAACGCTCGTGTACGTGATGGAGGTCGGCTTGGGCAACAGCTCCCAGGCGTTCTTCGATGGCGCCTCGCTGTCGGGCAGCCGGACGCCGATCTGCCAGGTGGGCTCCATCAGCCAGGCGTGCAGTGGCGCCGGCAGGTTGATGGGCTACATCTATGCATTCCAGGTGGATATCGAAGCCGGTGGCACGTTCCAGTACAGCAACACCTCGATCAACGCACCGCGCAACCAGCTGGTGACGACCCTCAGCATTCGTTGATCGCCACCCATCAATTGTCTTGAACGCTCATAACCCCCGCCAGTCGTACCGCTAAGACGGCGACTTTCCTGAACGCCGCGATTGCACACCAATCCGTGAGGTGTTTATGAGCGCGACCCCCGACGTTGCTGCGGCCAAGCCGTTTGTTACTCATCCGATAAGCCTGATGCTCAATCGCCGAGACATCCAATTGGATGTGTTGCCTTGGACCACCCTGCTGGACCTGCTGCGCGAACAGCTGGACCTGACCGGCACGAAGAAGGGCTGCGACCACGGTCAGTGCGGCGCCTGCACGGTGTTGCTCAACGGCAAGCGGGTGAACGCCTGCCTGACACTGGCGGTGATGTGCGACGGCGCCGAGTTGACCACCATCGAAGGCCTGGCCTCGGGTGAAAGGCTGCACCCGATGCAACAGGCTTTTATCAAGCACGATGCTTTCCAGTGCGGCTACTGCACGCCGGGGCAGATTTGTTCGGCGGTGGGCCTGGCCCGTGAAGGCCGAGCCTGCAACACGGCGCAAATTCAGGAGCTGATGAGCGGCAACCTGTGCCGCTGCGGTGCCTACAACAACATTCGCGACGCCATCGAAGAAGCCTTGCCGGCGTGCCGCACCCAGGGCGGTGAACAATGAATCCCTTCCATTACAGCAAACCGGCCGATGTGCAGGAGGCGGTGCATCTGGCCAGCCCGGTGTCGCGCTTTATCGCCGGCGGTACCAACCTGCTGGACTTGATGAAAGAGAACATCAGCCGCCCCGAACACCTGATCGATATCACCGGCCTGCCCCTTCGCGACGTTGAAGAAACCACCGAGGGCGGCCTGATGATCGGCGCCTTGGTGAGCAACGCCGACCTGGCCTGGCACCCGCTGATCGAACAACGCTACCCTCTGCTGTCCCAGGCGATCCTCGCGGGCGCGTCGCCGCAATTGCGCAACATGGCCAGCACCGGCGGCAACCTGTTGCAGCGCACCCGTTGCTACTACTTCTATGACGCCGCCGTGCCCTGCAACAAACGCGAACCCGGCAGCGGCTGCCCGGCGCGGGTCGGTTTGAACCGCATCCACGCGATCCTCGGCGCCAGCGACCAGTGCGTCGCCACCCATCCCTCGGACATGTGCGTGGCCCTGGCCGCCCTGGATGCCCGGGTGCATGTGCAAGGCCGAGGCGGTGCGCGGGTCATCGAGTTTGCCGACTTCCACCGGTTGCCGGGCGATGCGCCCCAGCGGGATAACCAGCTGGCCGACGACGAATTGATCACGGCGATCGAGTTACCCGCCGACCACCTGGCTGCCCACAGCCACTACCTGAAAGTCCGCGACCGGGCGTCTTATGCCTTCGCACTGGTATCCGTTGCGGCAGCGCTGGAGTTGGACGGCGATGCGATCGTGGATGCCCGGCTGGCCCTGGGCGGCGTCGCCCACAAACCCTGGCGGGACCGCGCAGTGGAGGCGGCGCTGATCGGCCAGTCCGTCAGCCGCGAAACTTTCAGCGCCGCCGCCGAAGCCATGCTGCAAGACGCCGAGCCTTTGGAACACAACGGCTTCAAGATCAAACTGGCACGCCGCGCGATCATTCGCGCCCTGAGCGATGCCGCTGTTGCAGGAGCCACATCATGAGTGCGATCGGCCAACCATTGGACCGGGTGGATGGTCTGCTCAAGGTCACCGGGCAAGCGCGTTATGCCGGTGAGTTTGCCGAAGATGGCCTGCTGCACGGCAGCGTGGTGTCGAGCAACATCGCCAAGGGGCGCGTCATTCGCATCGATGCGTCCAAAGCCCTGGCGCTGCCGGGTGTGGTGATGGTGCTCGATCACCTCAACCGCCCGAAACTGGCCAGTTACGATGACAGCTACGCCGACGCCGATGCCGCCGACGGCTCGCCGTTTCGCCCGCTGTATAACGACCGCGTGCTCTACAGCGGCCAGCCGTTGGCGTTGGTGATTGCCGACAACCTCGAACTGGCCCGCCACGCCGGTTCCCTGGTGCAGATCGAATACGCAGCCGAGCCCGCCGAGACCGACCTGCTGGCCTTGCAGGGCCAGGCGCACCTGTCGCCGCAAACACCGCCCACGCCGCGGGGCAACTTCCAGGCTGAATGGACCGGCGCTGCCACCCGCCTGGATCTGCACTACAGCACGCCCATCGAACACCACAACCCGATGGAGCCCCACGCCAGTACCGTGCTGTACCAGCCGGATGGCACCCTGCATATCCACGACAAGACCCAGGGCCCGCAGAATTGCCAGGCCTACGTGCAAAAAGTCTTTGGTCTGGATAAAAGCCAGGTGCGGATCTTTGCCGCATTCGTCGGCGGTGCTTTTGGTTCCGGCCTGCGCCCGCAGTACCAACTGCCGTTGGCGGTGATGGCCTCGCTGGCATTGAAACGCTCGGTGCGCGTCACCCTGACGCGCCAACAGATGTTCACCTTCGGCTATCGCCCGCGCACCTTGCAGCGCCTGCAATTGGGTGCTGCCGCGAATGGCCGCTTGCTTGCGCTGGGCCACACCGCCATCGGCCAGACCTCGCGCTTCGAGGACTTCAGCGAACACGTGGTGGAATGGAGCGGCATGCTTTATCACTGCGACAACGTGCAGCTGACCTACAAACTGGTGCCGCTGGATGTGTTCACGCCGTTGGACGTGCGTGCGCCGGGTGCCGCCCTCGGGGTGGTCGGCCTGGAGTGCGCCATGGACGAACTGGCCTGCGCCCTGGGCATCGACCCGGTGCAGTTGCGGTTGATCAACTATGCCGAGCGCAATCAGAACGAAGACAAGCCCTGGTCCAGCAAGGCCTTGCGCGAATGCTACAGCGAAGGTGCCGAACGGTTCGGCTGGAGCCAGCGCAACCCGGAGCCGCGGAGCATGCGTGATGGCCGTCAGCTGATTGGTTGGGGCATGGCCGGTGGCGTGTGGGAAGCCCTGCAAATGAAGGCCAGCGCCAAGGCGCGCATCGACCACCTCGGCAAACTCACGGTCAGCAGCGCCACAACGGATATTGGCACCGGCACTTACACGGTCATGGCCCAGATTGCCGCCCAGGCCAGTGGCGTTCCAGTGGGAGACGTGACGTTTCTGCTGGGTGACTCATCACTGCCGACGGCACCGTTGCAGGGTGGCTCGTTTACCGTGTCGTCGGTGGGCAGCGCGGTGCAGCAGGCATGTGAGGCGTTGAATGCCACGCTGTTGGACATTGCGCGCAGGACTTACCCGGCCTTTAAAGACGCTGAGTCGGCGCGGTTTGAAAATGGCCAGTTGCATGCCGGTGACCAGCACATCTCCCTCGCGCAACTGGTGCAGGACAGCGGCGAACAGGCGCTGGAAGTGCAGGTGGATTGCGAGCCGGGCAAACAGCGAGAAGGCTATGCCTGCGCCACGCATTCGGCGGTGTTTGTCGAAGTGCGGGTGGATGAGGACTTGGGCACCATCAAGGTCAGCCGGGTGGTCAGTGCGATTGCGGCGGGGAGGGTGGTTAATCCGAAAATGGCCCGTAGCCAGATCCTTGGCGGGGTGGTCTGGGGGATTGGCATGGCGTTGCATGAAGAGACCCAGATTGATCATCAACTGGGCCGCTACATGAACCACAGCCTGGCCGAATACCACATTCCGGTAAACGCGGATATCGGCGAGATTGACGTGCTGTTCGTCGAAGAACGCGACGAAATCGTCAACGCGTTGGGTTCCAAGGGCGTTGGCGAGATCGGGATTGTCGGGGTAGCGGCGGCGGTGGCCAACGCGGTGTATCACGCCACCGGCAAGCGGGTGCGGGACTTTCCCGTCACCCTCGACAAGGTGTTCTAAACCTTGGGTTCTTCCATCGGCACATGCATGCGGTCGCGGTTGGCCAGGGTCGGGAACAGTTTGATCCAGACCCCGGTCACCACCAGCGTGCCGATCCCGCCCATGACCACCGCCGGCACGGTGCCGAACCAGTGGGCGGTGATCCCGGATTCAAACTCGCCCAACTGATTCGACGCGCCGATAAACAGGCCGTTGACCGCACTGACCCGGCCACGCATTTCATCCGGGGTTTCCAGTTGCACGAACGAGGCGCGGATCACCATGCTGATCATGTCCGCCGCGCCCAATACCACCAGCACGGCCAGGGAGAACCAGAACGAGGTCGACAGGCCGAACGCAATGGTGGCGACACCGAACACGCCGACGGCGGTAAACATGATCCGCCCCACATGCCGGTCCACCGCGAACCGTGCGAGCCACAACGACATGATCAACGCCCCGACCGCCGGCGCCGAACGCAGCAGCCCGAGCCCCCACGGCCCGGTCAGCAGAATGTCCTTGGCAAACACCGGCAGCAGCGCCGTGGCGCCGCCCAGCAGTACGGCAAACAGGTCGAGGGAAATCGCCCCGAGGATGTCCGGCCGGCTGCGGATAAAGCGAATCCCTGCCAGCAGCGAATCCATGGTGGCCTTGGCCTTGTTCAGCGGCGTTTGCCGGGCGGGCAGGTTCAGGGTCAGCACACAGGCGATCAGGTACAGCACCACGGTGGGGCCATACACCCAGACGCTGCCAAAGGCGTAGAGCAAACCGCCCAGGGCCGGCGCCACGATGGTCGCCAATTGTTGCGCCGACTGCGACGACGCTACTGCGCGGGGAAACAGCGCGGTGGGCACGATGCTTGGCAGCAGGGCCTGGGTGGTGGGCATTTCAAACGAGCGCGCTGCGCCCAGCAGGAACGCCAGGATGAAAATCATCTCGCGGGTGACGTTGCCGGTCAGTCCGCCAATTGCCAGGGACAGCGCGATCAAGGCCTGCACGGTCTGGCAGATGGCCGCGACCTTGCGCCGTTCATAGCGGTCGGCCACATGGCCGGTGTGCAGCATGAACAGCACTCGCGGCACGAACTCCACCAGGCCGACCAAGCCCAGGTCCAGTACATTGCCGGTCAGTTGGTAGAGGTTCCAGCCGATGGCCACGGTGAGCATCTGGAAGCCGCTGGCGGTAAAGATCCGCGCCAGCCAGAACGCGATGAAAGGGCGGTGGTGACGTAACAGCAGCGCGGGTTCACTGGGCATCGGGGAGGCAGGTCTGGGTGGGGGGAAACTGAGGTTATCACCAACTTGTAACTAATGGTTGCGTAGGTGGGGTGGGGGGGGAGATATGTACGCCTGACTGAGTACATATCCGTTATTTAGGTAACGGCGGCTTATGGTTCCGCTCTTACAGCGGGTCACTTTTGGCAAACGCCCCAAAAGTAACCAAAAGGTCTTTGCCCCACCACTCGGTGCCTCGCCTAGGCTCGGCATGCCCGCACTCCGGCCCGGTTGCGCGGGCCGCCGCGATG